>NZ_JAEOXH010000002.1:117752-417207 GCF_016632315.1 Oxynema mangrovii CENA135
TGAGTGCAAACCCTTCCGGGAGAGGTCGATGCAGGTTAATGGGCATGGCTCCAATTTTTGGCAGTTCGATCTCAAACCCGTTGACGGGGTTCGATTTGAACTGTGGAAATACAAACGAGTGGTACTGACCAAACTTTTTGAATCGAGGAAATCCGAACCCTCTTTTCTGCATGAACTTGAACGACTTATCCAATCGCTTCAAGGCATCTTGCAAGACCTGAGAGTGAACTGCCTTCAGTTCTGGGATCGCATCTTTCGCTTTGGTCAGCGCATTTTGCTGTTTGTAATAGTCGGGATAGGGTGCATCGGCAGAAATGATATATTCCTGCTTGATCCTGCAAGCATTGACCGGACATTTACGCGAGTCGATCCAGTCCTTGCGCTCTGCCAAAGCGTAGTTATAGACGCGACGACATTGCTCCAACCAGTCGAGCATTTGAGCTTCCTGGTCAAGTCCTGGATAGATTCGGTAGTTGTAGGTCAAGTTCAACATACCTACAGCCTAACAGATTTGTGCTTTCCGTTAGACTATCGGCAGTGTGTCGATTTTCGGGGCATCGTAGACGCGAAGCGGCTTCTCGCTACCCCTCAATCGACGTGGGGAGTCCGTTTATCCCGACACTGACCTTTCAGGTACAGTGCGGGACTTATCGCTCCCCGAACCCCTCAAAAATTAAAACTCTCTTGTCATGGCAAAGGTGTTACAGAACACAAGGCGATGCTAGCAAGTACCCTAGCAGGGGTTCAGCTCTATGACGTTTGGCATTTCACGTCTCAATGGCCCCATCGGGCGATCGTTTGTAGCGACCCCCCAAGAGAAGCAACAGCCACAACGGTAGAATTAGCGTATTAAGGGACATCCTAGAGCATTGGTTCGGCGAACGAGGTTGACTTCCTGTGATTGCCGCAAACAAGGAAATGCATCCGTGCAGTAGCAAAGTCCCGAATGCCTAGAAAAGCGGGCCAGATGCCCGCAGCACGGATTCCCAACCTCCACTTCCCCGAACCGATAAGCCCTTTGTCCCCATTAGTACACCGCAGGGAGAACCGGGAACATGCTTGCATATATTCTGGCCTTGGCCGTCGCCTTGGGCAGTTTCGCGATTTACATGGCCGCCTTTTTCGTTCCAGAAGTTCATCGTAAAGGCGATTTAATTTGGAGCGGAGTGGGGCTATTCTATGCTTTAGTCTTGTGGTTTTGTGCGGGACGGATTACCGGAGCCGTACTCCTCGGTCAAACCGCTAGCGTCGCTCTTTTGGGTTGGTTGGGGTGGCAAACCCTCGCCTTACGCCGCCAAGTGACGCCCCTCGCCGAACAAACCGATTTATCCGCCGCCGAAAGTTCCCCCGCACTCAAGGGAGGAATGGTGAATGTGTTTAAAGGTAAATCGGCACAAAAATCGGTGACCGCAGTGCCGGAAGCGCCGACAGCCGAGCCTTCTAGCGCACCGGAAACGCCAGAAACCGAAGCCGTTCCTTCTGGCGAAACGAGTACGGAAGAGACGACGACCCAGAAGACGCCGCCGACCGCGCCTCAAAAAGTGACTCCGAAAAAATCTCCTTTAGGCGGATTTCAGAATTTATTCAAGGGTAAGTCAAAAGCAAAACCGGAACCGAAAGCCGAACCCAAACCGGAACCGAAAGCCGAACCGAGTCGGTCTCAGACGCCCTCGACGGGTCCGGATGTAGAGGTTGAGGTGAGTGCAGAGTTTGAAGCCAAGCCTCAGACTCCGGTGGAGTCCCCAGTATCGGCAGAAAGTGAAGGGCCAGCAGCGCAGACGCCGAGTGAGCCATCGGAAGCGGAAACGAAACCGAGTGCAACGGTTGCGGAAGAGTCGCCTACTGAAACTAACCCGGAGACGATGGAGGAAATGCCTTCAGCCGCCGCGTTGGAAGGGGCGAAAGACTGGACGGAAGGATCGAGTGATGGGGAGTTTGATGAGTTTGACGATTTAGACGAGTTGGAGAGTCCCGAAAAAGCGCCTGCAACGCCGACGGAAACTAAAGTTTCGACGAGTCCGGCGAAGAAGGCGAAGGCTGACAAGGGAGGTCTATTAGCGCCCCTGACAAGTTTGCTGTCTGGGTTACAAGGTCTTCTCGGTAGAGGGAAGAAGTCGAAACCAAAGCCGCAGGAGTCGCAACCGCAGGAGTCGCAGCCGCAGGAGTCGCAGCCGCAGGAGACCATGGCGGAAACGATTGCACCGCAGGAGGTTGAAGCGCCACCGGAAGTGACTGAGGAATTCGAGGAAGCCGAAGTTTCCGAAGCGTCTCCCGCCGTCGCCGAGACGGAAACGGTGGCGGGAACGGAAACGGTGGCGGAAAACGTTGTAGAAGATCTAGCGGAAGATGAAGCGACGGCGACGGAAGCCGAAACTCGCAAAGCGGAGGGATTCGAGCAGTTAATTCAGCCCGAACCTCCACCGGAAACAGTCGCGGAGGACGCTCAAGCGGAAACTCAGAGTTCGGAAACGGAGAGTTCGGAAACTCGGAGTTCTGGGGAGGAGATGCCGCCAGAAACGGATCTGGCGCCGGATGCCCAAACGCAGGAAAGTGAGAGCGTGGAAGCGAAGGTCGAGGTGGAGCCGGAACCGATGGAAACGGTTGTTGCTGAAGACTTACCGGAGATTTCGGAGTTGGAAGGGGCGATCGAGGTTGAGGCGGAAACGGTGGAAGGTTCGGAGGAGATCTCACCTTCGATGCGTCCGAATCGCAACAATCCGGCGATTGTAGAGATGCCGAAACAGCCGGGGGAAGCGAAATCGGCGACGCCGCCAATGACTGAGGAGTCGCCGTCTCCGACCAATGAGACGGATGAGCAAAAGTGATGGGTTAGTCGGGTGGGCAATCATTGCCCACCCTATGACTTTTAAGGTGTAGGCGATAGTTGTTATTTTTGAGAAGTTTGTATATTTTAACAATGGGAGCGGGAATTCCCCGATTCTACCGAAGGTGAATCGTGGAATGAAAGCGACTCTTCGGCAAATCAGTGATAATCCGATCGTCTGGCTATATCGGCGATAATGTTCAAGGCGTACAAATACCGCATCTATCCAACCCACGAGCAACAAGCGACTTTAGCCAAGAGCTTTGGTTGCTGTCGTTGGTATTGGAACTATGCGTTAAATTTGTGCCAAGAGACTTATCGATCGACCGGAAAAGGTCGATCGAGGGGTTATCTTCAGGGATTATTACCTGCCCTCAAAAAGGAATACCCTTGGCTTAAAGAAGATGTCTATTCCCAATGCTTGCAAGTCGTGGCGTTGAACTTATCAACCGCTTATCGAAACTTCTTTGAGAACCGGGCAAAATTACCCCGATTCAAATCCAAGCAGGGAAGGCAATCTATCAGTTATCCTCAAAATGTTAAGGTTGAGGGAAATTACATCAAACTGCCTAAAGTTGGGTTAGTGCGTTGTCGTCAGCATCGAAGTTTTGAGGGAAAAATCAAAACTGTAACCCTCTCCAAAAATCCAGATGGTAAATATTATGCTTCAGTTTTGGTAGAGGGTAAAAAAGAACCTCCCCTTCTCTCAACTGAAGGAAAAGCCATTGGCATTGATTTAGGGCTGACCGATTTTGCGATTACCAGTGAGGGGTCGAAATATAATAATCCCAAGCATTTTGATAAACACGCGCGAAACCTCAAAAGAAAACAGCAAAAACACGCTCGAAAAAGGAAAGGCAGCAACAACCGCAATAAATCGCGGGTAAAAGTTGCCAAGATTCACGCCAAAATAAGTCGCTGTCGTGAAGATTTTCTCCACAAGCTATCCCGTAAGATAGTGAACGAAAACCAAGTGATTGTGGTCGAGAATCTCAATGTTAAAGGCATGGTTCGCAATCGCAAACTCGCCAAAGCGATTAGTGATGTCGGTTGGGGAATGTTTTGTACGATGTTAAAGTACAAGGCTGAATCAGAAGGAAAAGTTTATCTAGAAGTCGATCGATTTTTTCCTTCTTCTAAAACCTGCCATGTATGTCTCAATCAAATCAAAAGCTTGTCTCTTGATGCGAGAAGCTGGACTTGCGAACATTGCCAAACCCATCATGACAGGGATATCAATGCCGCCATCAATCTCAAAAATGAAGGCTTACGGATATTAGAGTTAGGAACTCGCTCTACTGCCCTTGGAGGGGATGTAAGACGAGGTGGTAGAACTTCAGTTCTATCTAGCGCAGTCCCCAGTGAAGAGGGAAGCCGCTATTGTAATCTTTGATTCAATAGCGGTAGTTCACGCCAATCCGAAATGCTGTGGGAACCAATTTCAGATTTTGGCGTTGCATAATAGAGAATGATTTAAGTGAATGCTGGAATCTGATGGTGCTTGAGATATTAGATGAGTAACCGGACTGAGGTGGTTAACATTTCGACCGATTTGGAATAACACAACGTCTTACGATGCAATCGAGCTACGTAATGGTGTAGTCGGCAGTTCTCCCCTTCGACCCGTGTCATCGCTGTTTTACTGACTGGACGATCGGCCTCTTCAATCACACAATAATATACTGGATAGCCATCAGTGATGTACAGAAAACAAGCCCAGCCCATCACCATCTCCCATAAGGGTTTAAAAGTCTCTAGGGCGTGGTCTCCCACCACGAACTTGAGGATGCCAGGCTGTTTGGTGTTGACAATCGTCCACAACCAAATCTTGTTTTTTTGACCCACAAAGGTTTCCAGTTCATCCAGTTGAGCCGTTTCAGGGATCTCGTAATTCTCCTCAGGAATCGCTGCCGCCGCTTGGCGCACCCAGTCGATCACACTGTTATGGTTGATGCCACTCACTCGCTCGATTGCTCTAAAACCCATGCCATTGAGTGACATGCTTACACACAGGGCTTTGACCTCTGGAGTGTAGCCTTGGTGCGGATTGTCTCGGAACTGGCGACGACAATCTCGGCACAGGTAGCTTTGTTTGCCATTGCGATGACCATTCTTGACTATGTGGTCACTAGCACAATAAGTACAGTTCATAATGCTTCCCTCAACGCTTCATCATTCTCTATTATGCAACGCCTAGCTTTGTTTGCCATTGCGATGACCATTCTTGACTATGTGGTCACTAG
This sequence comes from Oxynema mangrovii CENA135, assembly GCF_016632315.1. Lineage (NCBI taxonomy): Bacteria > Bacillati > Cyanobacteriota > Cyanophyceae > Oscillatoriales > Oscillatoriaceae > Oxynema > Oxynema mangrovii. The sequence continues at coordinate 122,820 of NZ_JAEOXH010000002.1, forward strand.
CACAATAAGGACAGTTCATAATGCTTCCCTCAACGCTTCATCATTCTCTATTATGCAACGCCCAGATTTAGAACCGGACTGGCAAAAACTGGCAAATACTGAGTTGCCTCCCTTAGTGACCGTTTGGAACGAACAAGCGGAACGATTGAGGAATTCTGGGGAGTTTCAAACCTTTATGGAAAGACTCTGCCGGGAAATTGCGATCGAAACTGGGATTATCGAACGGCTCTATAATTTAGATCGAGGAATTACACGGTTACCGATCGAACAGGGAATTGATGAAGCTCTGATTCCGCATGGGGCTACGGATGGCTCGGTCAAACAAGTTATTTCTTTAATTAAAGACCAATAAACGGCGATTGAAGGACTATTTGTTTTGTCGGTAAAACCCGCAGTTTATCAACTTATTATATCAAACAATTGCATCAAGTTTTAACGCAAAATCAAGAGACGACAGAAGCCTTGATTCCGGCGACTGGAGAAACGATCGATGTTCCTCTGATTCGCGGAGAGTGGAAACGACAAGTTAACAACCCGATGCGATCGGATGGATTAATTCATGAACATTGTCCGCCGGAACAAGTGGCATCGGAAATGGACAATCTCATTAGTTGGCATCGGCAACATCAGGAAAACAAGATTCCACCGGAGGTGGAAGCAGCTTGGTTGCACCATCGATTTACACAAATTCATCCGTTTCAAGATGGTAACGGGCGAGTGGCTCGTTGTTTGGCGAGTTTGGTTTTTCTACAGGCAGGTTGGTTTCCTTTATCTTTAACTCGTGACGAACGAGTGGTTTATCTTGATGCTTTAGAACGAGCCGATCGCGGAGATTTATCACCATTAATTCAGTTGTTTTCCAAACGACAAAAACAAGCTTTTATTAGAAGTCTGGGGCTGTCGGAGCAAGTTTTAGCGGAAGGGAGGCGAACCCAGATTGCGATCGCGGCGATCGCTGAAAAACTCAAACAGAATCAATCTGCAACTCGACAAGATCGCTGTAATAAAGTGGAAGGCTTTGCCAATCTATTGTACGAAATTGCTATAGAAAGATTGGATAAGCTTGCCGAAGATATCAAAGTTTCTATCGAAGAATTAGTGAATGAATTTGATGTCTTTACGGTTGTGCCTCCGAGGGATGGCTCGAAATCATATTACCATCGCTTTCAAGTTGCCCAAACGGCAAAGCAGTTAGGATATTTTGCGAATATTCACGCCTATCATGACTGGATGCAACTGGCGATCGATCTCCAAACTTCTACGATTATTTTGCTATCCTTCCACGTTCTCGGTCACGAATATCGCGGTTTATTAGTTTGTTCTGCTTGTGCTTATCATAAAGATGTGACAGAAGAGGGGGACACGAGTCCGAGCGATATTCAAGCGTTGAGCGAGAGTCCGTTTCAGTTTTCTTATGCGGATGAAGAACATCATTTAATCGAGCGATTTCGAGGATGGCTGGAAGATGCGCTCGTCACGGGTTTAGAATACTGGAATAGTAGTTTGTAACGGTATTTCTAACGGTATTTCTAACGGTTGTTTTTGGAATGAGCAACGCAGGGAATGAGTGGATTGCCCTGTTCGCTGATTTAGGAATGCTACCTTTCTGCCAAAGCCCATCTACCCCAAAACCCGATCGCCTCACCGGATCTCGTGACTCGTGACGACGCCGAACCCTATAATTGAGGGGAAAATCGTTCTACGACCTTTCGGGATTTGGCTGTGACAGAAGCAAAGAGTTACAAAGAAACCGTCAACCTGCCCCAAACAAGCTTTAACATGCGCGCCAATGCGATTAAGCGCGAACCGGAACTCCAGCAGTTTTGGGCAGAACACCGCATTTACGAAACCCTGTCGCAGAACAACCCCGGGGAGATTTTCATCCTCCACGACGGGCCGCCCTATGCCAACGGCGCGCTGCACATGGGTCACGCCCTCAATAAAATTCTTAAAGATATCATCAATAAATACCAACTCTTGCAAGGGCGTAAAGTTCGCTACGTCCCGGGTTGGGACTGCCACGGGTTGCCGATCGAACTCAAAGTCTTGCAAGCGATGAAAGACAAGGAGAGGCGATCGCTCACCCCCCTCAAACTGCGCCACAAAGCCCGCGATTTTGCCCTCAAGACCGTCGAACAACAAAAAACAGGCTTTCAACGCTACGGGATCTGGGGCGATTGGGACAATCCCTACCTCACCCTCAATCCCGCCTACGAAGCGGCTCAAATCGGCGTTTTCGGTCAAATGGTCCTCAAAGGCTACATCTATCGCGGACGCAAACCCGTCCACTGGAGCCCGAGTTCCCAAACTGCCCTCGCCGAAGCCGAACTCGAATACCCGGAAGGTCACACCTCCCGCAGTCTCTACGCCGCTTTCCCGGTCACGGAACTGGAGAAAAAGGCGGCGGACCTCAAACGCTTCCTTCCCAACCTGTACGCGGCGATCTGGACGACGACGCCGTGGACGATTCCCGGGAACTTGGCGGTCAGTGTCAATCCCGATTTAGACTACGCGATCGTCGCGATGCCCGAAGATAGTGCGATCGCCCCCGGTTGCTTCCTGATCGTCGCCGCCGAATTGGTCGATCGCCTCTCCACCACGTTCGGCTGTAAATTGACGGTCAAAGCCCAAATTAAAGGCAAAAACCTCGAACACTGTAAGTACAAACACCCCCTCTACGATCGCCACAGTCCGATCGTCGTCGGCGGCGACTACGTTACCACCGAATCCGGGACGGGCTTGGTCCATACCGCCCCCGGTCACGGTCTGGAAGACTACGGCGTCGGTCTGCGCTACGGTCTCGACATCTTCGCCCCGGTAGACGCCAACGGCAACTTTACCGAAGACGCAGGGGAATTCGCCGGGTTGAACGTCCTCGACCGAGGGAACGTCGCCGTGATCGAAGCCCTCCAAAAAACCGGATCCCTGCTCAAAGAAGAACCCTACGTTCACAAATATCCCTACGACTGGCGCACCAAACAACCGACGATCTTCCGCGCTACGGAACAGTGGTTCGCGTCCGTCGAAGGCTTCCGCGACGAAGCCCTCAAGGCGATTTCCCAGGTGCAGTGGATTCCCGCCCAAGGCGAAAACCGAATTCGGGCGATGGTTTCCGAGCGATCGGATTGGTGCATCTCCCGCCAGCGCAGTTGGGGCGTACCCATTCCCGTCTTTTACGAAGAAGATACCGGAGAACCCCTGCTGACCGAAGAAACGATCGCCCACGTCCAAGCCATTATCGCCGAAAAGGGTTCGGACGCCTGGTGGGAACTGCCCGTCGAAGACCTCTTACCCCCCTCCTACCGCGACAACGGTAAAACCTACCGCAAAGGAACCGACACCATGGATGTCTGGTTCGATTCCGGTTCGTCCTGGGCGGCGGTGGCGCAACAACGGGAAGAATTGCGCTATCCGGCGGATATCTATTTAGAAGGATCGGACCAACATCGCGGTTGGTTCCAGTCGAGTTTGCTCACCAGCGTCGCCAATAACGGCGTTGCGCCCTATCAAACCGTACTCACTCACGGGTTCATCCTCGATGAAAATGGCCGCAAAATGAGCAAGTCTCTCGGTAATGTGGTCGATCCGGAAACGATTATTAATGGGGGCAAAAATCACAAGCAAGAACCGCCCTACGGGGCCGACGTGTTGCGCTTGTGGGTGTCGTCGGTGGACTATTCTAACGACGTTCCCCTCGGTCGGAATATCCTCAAACAATTGGGGGATGTTTATCGCAAAATCCGCAATACGGCGCGCTTTTTAATCGGTAACCTCCACGATTTCGATCCGGCGAAAGATGCGATCGCTTACGACGACTTGCCGGAGTTGGACCGCTACATGCTGCACCGGATGACGGAGGTGTTTGCGGAAGTGACCGATGCGTTTGAGAAGTATCAGTTTTTCCGCTTTTTCCAAACGGTGCAGAATTTCTGCGTGGTGGATTTGTCCAATTTCTATTTAGATATCGCCAAGGATCGGCTGTATATCAGCGCGCCGGAAGCTGCCCGCCGTCGCAGTTGTCAGACGGTTCTCGCGATCGCCCTCGAAAATCTGGCCAAGGCGATCGCCCCGGTCTTGTGTCACATGGCGGAGGATATTTGGCAAAATCTGCCCTATCCGACGCCCTACCGTTCGGTGTTCGAGTCCGGTTGGGTGCAGTTGGACGATCGCTTCGCCAATCCGGAGTTGGGTAAAACTTGGCAGCAATGGCGCCACATTCGCGCCGAAGTGAACCAGGTTTTAGAAAAAGCGCGCAAGGATAAGGCGATCGGGTCGTCTTTGGAGGCGAAGGTGCTACTCTACGTCGCCGACGAAAAGGCACGATCGCACCTCGCCAAGATGAACCCGAGTACCTTCGCCAGTCTGCCACAGCCCGAAACGACCGCAGTGGAGGCGATCGCCCCTCCGGAACCGGGCACCGCAGCGAGTAGTTTACCTCCGGCGGACGGCGAGATCCCCCAATGGCGGCAGATCCTCGATCGCGCGATCGCCTTCCTCGAAGACTTCCCTCGCTATTTCACCCTGTTTTTCTCGGACTATCGCCGTCCCTTATTGTCCCTGGTGTTAATTTTCAGCGCGATCGTCTCGTTTATGGTGATTTCCGCCATTCTCGACGCGATCGACGATCTCCCTTTATTACCGGGCGTCTTGGAACTCGTCGGTATCGGTTACAGCGCCTGGTTTACCAACCGCTACCTACTCAAAGCCGCTACCCGCGAGGAACTGCTCGCGACCTTGCAGCAAACGGCGGCGGAGGTAGTCGGTCGGCAAAAACCGGAAACGGTCGAAGTGCGCGAAGTGGCGACGGTGGAGACCCCCTCGACTCCGGCGCCCCCCGCGATCGCGGTTCGCAGCAATGGCGTAGACGAACTGCGCTATCTGTTCCTCACCTCCGGTGTCGAATTGGTGGACAGCCCCGCAGCACTCGACGGGTTATCGTATGCCGCCGAGTCCGAAGGGTTGGGCGTCGGCGTCGTCAATGCGGACGGTCAGAAATGCGATCGCTGTTGGAATTATTCCACCCATGTCGGCGAGTTTGCAGCCGATCCGACGATCTGCGAACGCTGCGTTTCTGCATTGGCGGGTGAGTTCTAACGGTTTCGTAGACTGAATGTAGAGGCGCGCGCGATCGCGCCTCTGCTATTTTCTACGCTTTTAAGGGGAGGGAAAGATGCTGAATGCACTAAGGGCGCAAAACTTTAAATCTTGGCCAGATACGGGGTCAATTCAGTTAGCTCCCTTAACTGGATTATTTGGTACGAATAGTTCGGGAAAAACGGCAATTTTGCAATTGCTGTTGATGTTAAAACAAACTGTAGAAGCGCGCGATCGCCAGCAAATTTTGGCTCTCGGAGACGAACGATCGGATATCGATCTAGGTCGCTTTAGGGATCTGCTCCACAAAGGCGAAGATCGACCAAATCTCAATTTATCTATCGGATGGACATTAAGGAATAACTTAGAAATTTTAGATCCAGAAGGTGAACCCGATCGAGTTCTCTTTTCAATCCCTCAATTAAATTTTGAAGTCGATATCGAAGAAAGAGACGATGTAAAATGGGTTCGAGAATTTGTTTATCAATTTAAGCAGGGCGATCGCCCATATCGTTTTGGGATGGAATGGGATCCTCCCTCAGAGACTGAAAATTCATTAAAATATAAGTTAATTGCCCAAGGTTATGAACTCAGACGATTTCGGGGGCGAGTTTGGCCACTTCCTGCCCCAATCAAAAACTATAGCTTTCCGGATAAAGTAAATAATTATTATCAAAATGCAAGCTTTTTATCCGATTTAGTTCTGGCTTTTGAAGAATGTTTTAAAAATATTTATTATTTAGGACCCTTGCGAGAATATCCACGACGAAATTATGCTTGGTCCGGCGATCGCCCGGTAGATGTCGGCTCCCGGGGAGAATTGACAATTGCTGCTATTTTAGCCTCTCGTTGGCGCGATCGAGAGAACTCCATCGAAAAGGATATTGCGCAAAAATTACGCGAGATCGGACTCATCCACAATTTAAGAATCGAAGCCATTCAAGGCGATCGGGGCAGTTATCAAGTTTGGGTTCGACGATCTCCCAATACCCCTGAAGTGTTAATTACTGATGTTGGCTTTGGCGTCTCCCAAATTTTACCTGTTTTAGTCCTGTGTTACTACGTCCCGGAAGGTTCCACAATTATTTTAGAACATCCAGAAATACATTTGCATCCCTTCGCTCAAGCTGGATTGGCCGATGTTTTTATTGATGTTATCAATCGCCGTAAGGTACAAATTATTTTAGAAAGTCATAGCGAGCATTTATTACGTCGTTTGCAGCGTCGTATTGCGGAAGAAGTCTTTTCTCACGAACAGACCTGCTTATATTTTTGCCAACTCGACGATCGCGGCCAATCTCATTTACAATCGCTGCAATTAGATGAATTTGGGAATATTATGAATTGGCCACAAGACTTTTTCGGAGATGAAATGGGTGAATTGGCTGCTAAAACAGAGGCAGAAATGAGGCGGAGGATGGAGGCTAAAGTTTAGTGGAACCTGTTATCGTAGATACTAATATTGCACTGGTCGCCAATAAAAAACAGCCAAATGCTTCACCGCAATGTGTTATCAATTGCGTTCGAGAATTAATGGCGATTAGACAAGGAGTGAAAAAATTAGTTATCGATGACAACGGTTTGGTTTTTGATGAATACCGACGCAATCTTTCATTGTCCGGTCAACCCGGAGTCGGGGATTTATTTGTGAAATGGGTTCACGACTATCAATATAATTCTCAACGGTGCGATCGCGTCAAAATTACGCCAATTCCTGGGGATGATTTTGCAGAATTTCCCCAAGATCCGCAATTAGCCAACTTCGATCGCAGCGATCGTAAATGGGTAGCGATCGCCCGGGTTCATCCTCAAAATCCACCAATTTTAAATGCGGTTGATTCAGATTGGAAAAATTTTGAATTTGAACTGAATCAGCATGGTATTATCGTTGAATTTGTTTGTCCGGATTTTCAATTCAAATAAGCCAAGTTGGGGCGATCGCTCCGTACTCAATGATGCGAGCTTCTCTGATATAGAGGCGCGGCGCGATCGCGCCTCTGCTGTTTCAAAATGGGAGCGTCGAAAACACGATCGCCCCTCACGGCGACGGCGGGAATTCCCCATCCAAACGCTCTAGGGAAATCGTCGCCGCCGTCACCACTTGGGGATGATTGTCTTTTTGCAGGTACTTGAGCGCCGCGCGGCTTTTCTCGTGGGGCAAATTCCCCAGCGCTTCCGCCAAACGCTGGCGTACTAACCAATCCTCCGATTGGGCAAAATCGAGAATGCGATCGACGGAGGCGACCGATTTGATTTCTCCCAACGCCGCGATCGCCGCTTGCTGCAACACCACTTGATCCGTCTCTAACGCCTGAATCAAAGCATCGTGAGCGCGCGGATCTTTCAAATTCCCCAACGCCACCGCCGCACTGAAGCGCACCAACCAGTCCGTATCCTCGTAGAGCGATCGCACCAACGGTTCAAAGGCTCTGCCATCTTCTAAATAGCCCAATGCCCCCGCAGCCCCCGCCCGAATGCTGTAGTCCGGTTCCGCTTCGAGCATCCTTACCAAAATTGGAAAGCACTCCTCCGTCGGCTTGAGTCCCAGGGCGAACACCGCCATCGATCGCACCTGCAAATTCTCGTCATCCAAGACTTTCTTAATCAGTGGCACCGCCTCGGTCGCAGATACGTATCTGAGCGAAACCAGCGCCAACATGCGATCGCGCGCGTTTTCACTCTCCAACTGCTGGGAAATTTCCGCTAAGGTCATCTGAGTCATCGCTTAAGGTTTTTTACAAAAGTTTACATTTGTTTCCATTCATTATAGAGTGCAAACGGGAGTAGGGAAGGGGGACGAGTCAGGAGTTGAGCCGACCCAAACCTCTAAGACTTCTGAAAATGCCCTAAATGCTCTTCTCCCTGACGACTAGAGACCGAATTCGGGGTAATTTCGAGGGCGATCTCTTGAAACCGGGGATGGAAAAACTGGCGGATCTCTTGTTTCGTGACGCCAAAAGGAGGACCGCCGGGACGAGAATGAGTGAAAAATAGACCGATCAATTCGCCGCGAGGGCGCAGCAACCGATGGGTGACCTCGACATATTGCGATCGCTTCGTCGGTGGAATCGCACAAAAACAAGTATGCTCGACCACATAATCGAAATGCTCCGAAAACTCAGGGGTCAAATCAAAAATATCGCGCTGTAAAAACGTCGCTTCAACGCCGTGTTTTTGGGCCAACTGCCGCGCTGCAGAAATCGCGGCGGGGGCGAAATCAAAACCGACCACCTCAAAGCCGTGTTTGGCAAATAACAGCGCTTCGTGACCGCGACCGCATCCCAACACCGCCACCCGACCCGGCGCGGGGGATTGAGGAGGTTTCAAAAACTCGACAAAAGGAGGTGCGGCGCGACCGAGATCCCAGCGATCGCTTCCTTCCCGATAACGTTGTTCCCAGAAGGTGGGTTGTTCGATTTCTTGCATCTTTGAACGCCGTGAAGTTGAGTAAAATATCTAGATTTGCAATCATTGTAAAGTTTTTTGTTTTTCCCTTCTTCACCCGATCGCGCGATCGTTGGCGTCCTCGTACTTCCCCGGGCTTCTGCTTCAATGTTTCCCCAACCGATCTTGCGGGAAAAATATGCCAGAATCGGTCCAACATCTTCGCTTAGTCAATCATGCATCTCCCTTTCCTCAAAGGTACGGGTACCTTGAAAGCTCACCCCCTCGTGCGCATCCTCCTCCCGAGAGGAGTTTGGCATTTTCTCTTGATAGCTATCGCAATTTCCGGGATTGTTTTCCGTTTTGCCGATCTCGATCGCGAAATCTTTTGGCATGACGAAGCTTATACGGCTTTACGAATTTCGGGATATACGGAAACTGAGTTAATTCAAAACCTCTTTACCAACGAACCCCTCGATCGCGACGACCTTTTAATTTATCAACAACTGACTCCTGAAAAAAACTTAAGCGATAGCCTCAACTCCTTAGCTCGCGAAGACGCCCAACATCCTCCCTTGTATTACATATTAACCCGATGGTGGGCGCAACTATTTGGGGATTCGATCGCCTCCCTTCGCACGGTTTCTGCACTGTTCAGTTTAATTGCACTTCCGGCGATGTATTGGCTTTGCTATCAATTATTGAGTTCCGAATTCGCCGGATTAATCGGAATGGCGCTCATTTCTGTTTCTCCCTTTCATATTCTCTATGCCCGAGAAGCTAGAGAATACGGATTGTGGACGGCGACAATTTTACTGGCGAGTGCGGCATTTTTAAAAGCAGTTTCAGAGAATCAAAGTATTAAAAAATGGACCATTTATACCGTTACTTTAGCGGCCAGTTTTTACAGCTTTCTCTTTTCCGCGTTAGTAGCGATCGCCCACGGGAGCTACTTACTGGCGATCGACGGCTTCAAAATAACTCAAAAAAAGATGAGTTATTTCTTCGCTTCATGGGGAGCCGTCTTATTATTTATCCCCTGGATCGTTATCGTATTCAACCAGTTTTCTAAAGTGCGTGGGACGACGGCGTGGACCGCACAGCCGATGGCGCCGATCGGTTTGGCGATCGCTTGGGTTGCCAATAGTAGCCGGGTGTTCTTCGACCTAAATTTAGATTCTGATTCGCCATTGATTTACAGCATTCCCGCTTTAGTTTTGGCGATCGCCTTAATCGGATACTCCCTTTATTTTCTGATAAAACATACTCAGAAACAAGTCTGGCTGTTTGTAATTTTATTAATTGCCATTCCCGCTTTAACCCTGATTCTTCCCGATCTCATCCTCGGCGGTCGTCGGTCTACGGTCAGCCGTTATTTAATTCCTTCTTATTTAGGCATGGAATTGGCAGTTACTGCCTTGCTATCGTTAAAATTAGCAACAGCTAAAAGTATTTTCAAACAAAGACTGTGGCAAGGAATCGCCCTCACTGTTTTATTGGCGGGGATGATTTCCGGGGGGGCGATCGTCCATTCGGAAACGTGGTGGAATAAGAAAAATAGCCACAATCACCCGCAAGCTGCCCGATTAATTAATGCGGCAGAACATCCGTTATTAATCACCAGTGATTTTCGCTTCAATCGCGGCGAAATACTATCTTTAGCGCACTTACTCGATCGCCACGTCACGATCCAATTAGTGCTTGAGGGAGAAGTCCCCAACTTAGGGGATGAGAGAGAAGGAAAAGACAGTAAACCGTTTAGCGATATTTATTTATTCAATCCTTCCAAAGGTTTGCAAGAGGGATTGCGCGATCGCTATCCGGGTACCGAGATCGAACCCGTCAAACCGGAATCCTTGCGGTTAGAAAAATTAACCGGAATCGGTTCCGGGCGATCGTCTTAAGAGGATTGCTCCTGGTCAGTTTGCGGTAGAACTTTCAAGATTTTATCGTATTGAAACTGAGCGACACAATTGCGAAGCACTTGGGCTATACGGTGATGTTCCGGCTCGATTTTGACGATCGCCGCTTCGATCGCGCGCGGATCGAGATCTAAAATGGCTTCTCTCAATTCATCGATGAGGAATGGGGGCAAACCTTCGAGATTGGCTGCCGTCAAAACTTGAGGAATGGCCGGACTTTCGACCGAGTGAAACGGACGGTCTTCATAGATATATTCCAACTTCAAATGTTTGGCCATCGTTTCAAAAATGACCGATTCGACGATCGGTTTGGGAACCCAATCGTCGCATCCGGCGGCAAAAATAGCGGGTCTATCTTGTTCTAAAGCACTGGCGGTAACCGCGACGATCTTGGTTTGCCGACCTTTGGCGGTCGCCTTAATCTGGCGGGTGGCTTCGTAACCGTCCATGACGGGCATTCGCATATCCATCCAAATCAAATGAGGGTCGAAGCGTTGCCACACGGCGATCGCCTCGCGACCGTTGACGGCTTCGGCGACCTCAAAACCGACCCGAGACAGCCAATTGACGAGAATCAGGCGGTTGTTGGCGCGATCGTCGGCGACTAAAATGCGGTAAGTCTCGCCGTCGCCTGCAACGCCGACAATGCGATCGCTCGGCGTGGTCGAGTGCAACTGGGTCGGAGAAACCCGGCGAATGGCGATCTGAAAATGAAACGTGCTGCCTTCGCCGAGTTGAGAACTGACCTCGATATGTCCGCCCATCAGTTCGACGTAACGCTGGCAAATTGCCAGACCCAACCCAGTTCCTTCTTGCATTTCCATTCCCGATTGGGTCTGTACGAACGGTTCGAATAACTGTTTGAGTTCGTTGGGGGCGATACCGATGCCCGTATCGCAGACCGTGAAAGCCACGAACTGGCGGGGAGGAGAGCCGATCGCCCCGTCAACGGCCCGCCAGCTCACGCGCACGGCGATCCTGCCGCGATCGGTAAATTTGACCGCATTACTGAGCAAATTAATTAAAACCTGGCGCAATTTGAGGCGATCGCTGCAAATATATTGAGGGAGGTCCGGGGCGAGGACGAACTCGAATTGCAACCCTTTCTCGTTGACTTTCAGTTGAAAGGTTTGGTGGATATCGGCCAGTAATTGATAGAGGTCGAATTCATTTTCATTGAGATGGGTGCGTCCGGCTTCAATTTTGGAGAAATCCAAAATATCGTTAATTAAGGCGAGTAAATGTTCGCCACTGCGGGCGATCGCGTTGAGATAAGTTTGTTGTGCCTCGGTGAGGTTATCGTGATGTTCGAGCAGTTGAGTAAAGCCGAGGATCGCATTGAGCGGCGATCGTAACTCGTGGCTCATATTCGCTAAAAACAGACTTTTGGCGCGGTTGGCGGCTTCCGCTTCTTCTTTCGCTTCCGACAACGCCATTTGCACTTGTTTGAGTTCGGTGATGTCGGTATAAGTTCCGACGACGCGCACGACTTTAAACTTGTGGTCGCGAATGGCCTGACCGCGCACCAAAAACCAGCGAAACGAGCCATCTTTGTGACTCAGACGGTGTTCGAGAATGTATTCGCCGACCTTCCCGCACAAGTGAGCCCGGGCCGCTTCGAGGACTTGGGGGCGATCGTCGGGATGGATGTAGCTCATCCACGCTTGGAGATTGGCGGGCATTTCCTCGGGACGATACCCCAAAATATCTTTAATATTCGGATCGAGATAAAATTCGGTTTCGAGTAAATTCCACTCCCAGACGCCGACTTTGGCGGCGCGGGTGGCGAGTTCGTACCGCCGTTCGCTGCGTCGCAAGGCTTCTTCGGTCAATTTGCGATCGCTGATATCGATCGCCACCCCATCCCAGAGTAAATCGCCGTTGGCTTGGCGTTCCGGTCGCGAAATCGACTGAATCCACTTTGTTTTTCCCGAGGCAGTGCGGATCTGGTACTCGCAGTAAAACGGTTCTAAGGTGCGTGAGGACTGGGCGATCGCCCGTTTGACCTCGACGAGATCTTGGCGGTCGATCTGCGCGAAAATTGCCGAAGCGTCCTCGCGAATGAGTTCGGGATCGATCTCGAAGATTTCGCGACAGGCGTGACTCGCATAGGGGACGCAGTAGGTTCCGTTGGAACCGAGACGAAATTGATAGATCGTTCCGGGAATGTTGGCGACGAGCTTTTGAAAGCGCGCCTCACTCTGGCGCAGTTGTTCTTCGGCCCGTTTGCGATCGCTGATGTCGGTACTGACCCCGAGAAAGCCGACGGGTTCGCCATCCGCGTTGCGAATTAGGGTATTGATGAGGTAAGCGGCGAAGGTACTGCCATCGAGGCGTTGCACGATGATTTCCCCTTCCCAATAGCCTTGTTGTTGCACCCGGGCGAAAATTTCGCAGGCGCGATCGTACTCGCAGGGGGGAACGATCGCCTCGAAGATCCGTTGACCGAGAATACGGTCGTCCGCAAAGCGGTACAAGTCGCGGGCAAAGGCATTGTAATAGGTGATCCGACCGTCTAGATCGGTGGCGATGACCGCATTGCGGACTTGAGAGAGTAAGGAGGCTTGAAAGGCAATTTGCGCTTGAGCTTGCTTGCGTTCGGTGATATCTTGGGCGACGACCATCCCGGCGATCGCCTCTCCGGCGTCGTTTTTGACGCTGACGCTTTGCAAGAGCAAGGCGCGATCGTCGTACGCGATTTCGTGAGGGGTCTCGATCCCGGCGAGGGATTCTCGATAAATCGGTTCGATCAGCTCGATTTCGTCTGGGGTGAGCGCTTCCCAGAGGGTTTTCCCTTCCAAATCTTGCGGGGTGTAACCGGACCACTCCTGCAAGGCTTGACCGCCGACGACGAGATAGCGCAAATCGCGATCGAACAGGAAAATCGCGCCGTTGGGGAAGTGTTCGGCGACAGTTCGGTAAAGGCGATCGCTGCGTTCGAGCGCTGCTTGGGTTTGCTGGCGGTCGATCGCCGCCCCCAGGATATGGGCGATCGCCTGGAGAAAGTGAACGTCATCCTCGCTAAACTCCCGATATTGTCGGGTGTGAATCCCGAAAACGCCGTAGGGGCGATCGTGTAAGCCGATCGTGACGCTAACCCCGCTCACGACTTGGTGTTGGTGCAGTAATTCCGGCCCGTTGAAGCGCGTTTCCGTCGATAAGTCGCGCACGATCGCGGGTTCGTCAGCATACAGAGTATAGCCCGCTTGCGATTCCCGTTCGGTTCCCACCGTCACCGTTCCTACCAAACCCGGTGTCCAGCCGATCCCGACTTTGAGCAGCAATTCCCGGCGGTCGGGCAGCAATTCTAAGATTTTGGTATATTCGACGGCCAAGATTTCGGCCACGACATTGACGGCGCGCTGCATCAAGGCTTCGAGATCGTCGGTGGCTAAAGCTTCTTGACCTAACTCGGCGATCGCCGCTTGTTGGCGTTCCCGGATTTTGAGTTGGTTTTCCGCCTGTTTGCGATCGGTGATTTCTCGTTGGGCGCCGCAATGTCCCACGATGCGTCCCGCTTCGTCATAGAGACAGGTGTAGGTTCCTTCCACCCACATCGGGGTTCCGTCTAATTTGCGTTCCCGAGATTCGATTTCTAAAATGCCGCGATCGAATAACTCCCGCCACACTTGTTTGGCATAGTCGAGATCGTGGGAGAAAAACTCTGCCGGAGTCATGCCGAGTAATTGTTCTCGGGTGCCGCCATATTGCTTGACAAAGGCGTCGTTGACTTCACTGAGGCGTTCGTGGCTGAAGGTGTAGTCGAGTAAGGCGTCTTTGTCGGCGCCTTCGTTCCAGGCGACGCCAAAGTCGAAGCTGAAAAAGAAACAACCGTCAATGGCTTGATTGAAAAATAAATCGAAGCGTTTTTTACTTTCTTGTAAGGCGATCGCTTCTGTGGAGACGATCTCGCCGACTTTCCCGAGGCGGTCGGTGGCGGCTGGGTCGTCTTCGTCTGTGGCCAGTTCGGGATATTTTTGTTGCAGTTGCACGACTTTGGCGCGCGCTTGCCACTGTTGGTAACATTGCAGCGATCGCCCCCGATAATCTCGGGCGATCGCCCTCATCGACTCGGCGCTATAAAAGTCGGCGGCGCGTTCGTAGCAGACGGCGCGTTCGTGAATTACATCCCGATCGCGTGCGGTTTCGATGGCGCGATCGTAACTTTGTGCCGCTTGCCACTGCTGTTGTAAAACCCGCGCTTTTTCCGCTTCGACTAAGGCGAAATTGCCCGCAAATTGGCGATCCAAACGGGGGAGTTGAGGACGGGTTTCGAGGAAAGTATCGGCTTGTTGCACCACGGCCCGACGCTGTTTTTTCGACAAATTCGGATAACTCGCCAGTCCCGCTAAAATGCGGTAAAAACTAAACCAAGATAACAAGGCTGGATCTTGAAGGCGATCGAGATCGATCGCCGCCCGTTCCCCCTTTACAAACGCCGTTTGAAAATCCCCAAACCAATAGGCGATCGTCAAACGAGTAAACCAAAACATCAACAGGGTCTCGTCCCCTCGCGATCGCGCGATCTCGACCCGTTCGGCTTCGAGGTCCGCATCGAGGGAACTCCCCGGTTCTGCGCCTCGCGTTAAATCGGCGATCGCCCAGGCGACCGGGCGATCGCACGGATCGCAGGGGCGCGACAGTTGCGCTTCGAGTAAATTTTGTCCGGTTAATAAAGCGAGCATGTTCAAAAAGACGGCTATCGCGGGCGATCGCTTCGTCGTCGATCCCCTCCCCATGGCGGCGATCGTTCTCATCGCCAACTCGGTTATGAGTTTTCACAGCCACTCGACCCCCGCAGGTGAATGTCGAATCAGTCGGTCAACTAACGATCCTCTTTCAATCCTATTTAATCTGTGAACTACCGCTATTGAATCAAAGATTACAATAGCGGCTTCCCTCTTCACTGGGGACTGCGCTAGATAGAACTGAAGTTCTACCACCTCGTCTTACATCCCCTCCAAGGGCAGTAGAGCGAGTTCCTAACTCTAATATCCGTAAGCCTTCATTTTTGAGATTGATGGCGGCATTGATATCCCTGTCATGATGGGTTTGGCAATGTTCGCAAGTCCAGCTTCTCGCATCAAGAGACAAGCTTTTGATTTGATTGAGACATACATGGCAGGTTTTAGAAGAAGGAAAAAATCGATCGACTTCTAGATAAACTTTTCCTTCTGATTCAGCCTTGTACTTTAACATCGTACAAAACATTCCCCAACCGACATCACTAATCGCTTTGGCGAGTTTGTGATGGCGAACCATGCCTTTAACATTGAGATTCTCGACCACAATCACTTGGTTTTCGTTCACTATCTTACGGGATAGCTTGTGGAGAAAATCTTCACGACAGCGACTTATTTTGGCGTGAATCTTGGCAACTTTTACCCGCGATTTATTGCGGTTGTTGCTGCCTTTCCTTTTTCGAGCGTGTTTTTGCTGTTTTCTTTTGAGGTTTCGCGCGTGTTTATTAAAATGCTTGGGATTATTATATTTCGACCCCTCACTGGTAATCGCAAAATCGGTCAGCCCTAAATCAATGCCAATGGCTTTTCCTTCAGTTGAGAGAAGGGGAGGTTCTTTTTTACCCTCTACCAAAACTGAAGCATAATATTTACCATCTGGATTTTTGGAGAGGGTTACAGTTTTGATTTTTCCCTCAAAACTTCGATGCTGACGACAACGCACTAACCCAACTTTAGGCAGTTTGATGTAATTTCCCTCAACCTTAACATTTTGAGGATAACTGATAGATTGCCTTCCCTGCTTGGATTTGAATCGGGGTAATTTTGCCCGGTTCTCAAAGAAGTTTCGATAAGCGGTTGATAAGTTCAACGCCACGACTTGCAAGCATTGGGAATAGACATCTTCTTTAAGCCAAGGGTATTCCTTTTTGAGGGCAGGTAATAATCCCTGAAGATAACCCCTCGATCGACCTTTTCCGGTCGATCGATAAGTCTCTTGGCACAAATTTAACGCATAGTTCCAATACCAACGACAGCAACCAAAGCTCTTGGCTAAAGTCGCTTGTTGCTCGTGGGTTGGATAGATGCGGTATTTGTACGCCTTGAACATTATCGCCGATATAGCCAGACGATCGGATTATCACTGATTTGCCGAAGAGTCGCTTTCATCCCACGATTCACCTTCGGTAGAATCGGGGAATTCCCGCTCCCATTGTTAAAGCGGCGCAAAAAAGCGACTCGTGCAGCTTTAGCCCCAGGCTCCAATGGTACAATCGAATCTACTTTCTTTAAGACCCGAAGCTAGGTGGGCCTGAACATCCCTTGACGCGGGGAATAATCAAAAGATTTCACTTTTACGGATATAAATCAATGAAAATTGCGATCGCAGGGGCGACCGGATTTGTAGGGAGTCGTTTAGTCGAACGGGCCCAAGAGGAGGGTCACGAGATCCTCGTGTTCACGCGCAATCCCACGAAAGCCCAGCGCGTTTTTCCCCCATCGGCATTTCCTCACGTGGAAATTGTCGGCTATACCCCCCAAGAGTCCGGGGAGTGGCAACACGAACTGTCCGGTTGTGATGCGGTGGTCAATTTAGCCGGGACTCCCCTCGCAGACGAACGCTGGACCGCCGAACGCAAGCGGTCGATTCTCGACAGTCGCAAACTCGGAACCCGCAAACTGGTCGAGGCGATCGCCCAAGCGGACCCAAAACCCTCGGTTTTAGTGAATTCTTCGGCGGTCGGCTACTACGGAACCAGCGAAACGGCGACCTTTGACGAAACCAGTCCCCCGGGAGACGATTTTCTGGCGAACGTCTGTCGGGAATGGGAACACGAAGCCCGCCAAGTTAAGGAGAGTGACACCCGTTTGGCGATCGTTCGGACCGGAATTGTCCTCGGAATGGGTGGGGCGATCGCCAAAATGCTTACCCCGTTCCGCTTGTTTGCAGGCGGTCCGATTGGAAGCGGACGCCAGTGGTTTTCCTGGATTCACCGCGACGATCTGGTCAATTTGATCCTAGCGGCGTTGCAACGTCCGGAAATTGAAGGGGTTCTCGATGCAACGGCCCCCAATCCCGTTCGTATGAAGGAACTGTGCGACACCCTCGGACAGGTGATGCACCGTCCGTCTTGGTTACCCGTCCCCGATTTTGCCCTCCATGTATTGTTAGGCGATGCGGCCCAAGTCGTTCTCGAAGGTCAGCAAGTTTTACCGAAACGTCCTTTAGAGTACGGCTTTGAATATCGGTATCCAACCCTGAAAATCGCTCTCGAAGAGGTTTTATCGTCGAGTTAGGTTCCTCTTTCGCAGGCGTCTACGGTGGGACTGAGTGGGGGGAGCGATCGCGATCGCCAACCCCACTCAGTCCCCACTTTTTTTAATTGCCGAAAATAATTGTCGAAAACTTTAGTAAAAATACTTATTTTTTGACGAAATCGAGTACAATTACTTAAGAACTAACGGCTCTCCATTCACTTCTTTGTAGCTGTCTTTACCATTATTCAAGGCTTCGGCGATCGTTATCCTCAGAAAGATCGCTTTTATTTACCTACCTTAATATTTTTTTAGAAAACTTTATTAGACATTTCTTATTTCAATGATAAGATCTGATGAACTTGACGACGAGCAATTTTAATTCACTGCTCTTGCGGATTGTTGATTAAATAAGGAGTTGAGCAAAAATGACTATTGATAACGTTTCCATCAAGCCGGAAACCCGCAACCACAAGGGATTTTTCGTGCAAGAAGCTCCCTACAAACTGATGGGCATCGACGCATCGGGGTGGGCATTAATCTGCTTTGATAACTCCTGTCATTACGTCGATCCCGACAATCTCGAAAATTCTGCCGATCCCAATGAAGCGATAGATTAATTTGAAACGAACCTTTTTAATACTCTTCCTTGATAGGGCTGTACTGTTTCCCAGTACAGCCACCTTTTTTTTGAGAGATTTTCCCCAATTCTTCGAGTATTTTGATTAAATTTAATCGATCTTAAAGATCGGATCGAGCAACACTAACGTCGATCGCCACAAGACCCGAGGGGCGTTGTTTTGGCAACAGGTGAGATGGGGACGATCGATGCAATTTCGAGGGAGACAATTATCGTAAATCCGGCTGAGGGGCGATCCCCCCTTGAAAACTGCATAAAGCTGGAATAGACTGGAGACGATCGCGCGATCGTATCGATTCTTGGCCAATAACCAGACCTTCTTCTCAGGAATCGTTCCACTCAGTAGGGAGTCGTTCTGAAGGATGTAACCGCAACAAAATCGCGCGCGAGAATCGTTACGAGAGGTTAGCTGGTTTTTGCGGAGCGCGTCAGTCTGCGATCGTCTCAGGTCAAGCAGACGAAAGGGGGTCATCTATTCAATCGTTGGTTCGTTAGTGTTGGGAAATAAACAAAATCATGTATAACGCTTATCGAGGTGCGATCGCCAGCCTCAGCGCGATCGCCAGCTTTGTGGCGACTCCTGTCATGGCGTTTTCGATTACCCCAGGAACCTCTAACCTCTTAGATACTCTCCTCGGGGATACCACGGGTCTCAGCGACTTTTCCCTGACCACCATCGGATCGAGCGAAGCGTTCGGTCAGTTTACAGACGATCCCTTCGGGTTGGGAAGCGGGATCGTTCTGAGTACGGGAAAAGTAGCAGAAATTCCTGGCGAGAATACCCTTTCTGTATACGGTTTTGACTTGAACCACGATTTCGCTCCGACCGCCCCCCCTGGATATTCTAGCGGCGAACTGGGGGATAATATTCAACTCGATCTGAGTTTTTTCGCCGATAGTAGCGTCGAAAAACTATTTTTTAACTACGTCTTCGGTTCCGAAGAATTTCGCGAGTACGGTGGCAGTCCATTTAACGATTCCTTTGAACTGCTATTAAATGGCATTAATCTTGCCAAACTCAGCGACGGTCAAAACGTCACGATTAACAACCTCGTTCCCAGTTATGACAATCCCAGTTTAGACCATCCCGACTACATTAATAATCCGGTCGGTTCTGGGGTGAACACTAAACTGGATGGCTACACTCGAACATTAGGATTTGAAGGCTTGCTCGCTCAAAATAGCCGCAATACCTTAAGTATTCGGATTAAAGATGTCGGCGATGGCTTGTTAGATTCTGCCGTATTCATCCAAGCCGGATCGGTGGGAACGGTACCCGTTACCGATCCTGGCGTCTCCGTACCCGAACCGAGTCTACTACTCGGCTTATTAGGGATAGGAAGTTTCGGATTATTTGGGGGATTGAGAAGAAAACAAGGTCTATAACTTTTGTTTGTAGAGTTGTTCTCTCAATGCCGTTTTTAAATTAACGCTCTATCTCAATATTAGGCGATCGCCATTCATCGATGAAAGAATGGGCGATCGCCTTTCTCGTTGCTCTTGCGATCGGCTAGATTTTCACCCTTTCAACCCCCTAGCAACACCCGCCTTCCGGTTCGCAGCACGCACTTCCCTCGCTCGTTTTCGTCAAGCGATAGTCGCTACCTTTCGTTTCTCGCGGATGGCGTACACTCGTGCGATCGCAGTCAAAAACTGGCGCAGTTTCTAAAGGAATTTCCCGATAGGGTTCGACCGCAATAAACTCGCCGGAATACGGGCCATTTTCTGCGGTTAACAGTTTGAAAGTTTTGTCACAGACCGCCGTTCGTTCCCCGCGTCGATACCGATGGCCGTCATCATCGAGAACCTGCTGCCACGGTCCTCGGTAAATCACCGCTTGGTTGCGTTCCCAACACGGCCCGTCTTTCCCTTTAAAAGCTTGTACCGTCACCGAACGAAACTCGATTCCGTCAATAACTTGCCAGGGTTCCTCCTGACGGACGAGAATTTCGATGCCGTAAAATCCCGCCTCTTCAAACATTTCTAAAAAGGCATCTTCGCGGAAAGCACCCGCAATGCAGCCACTCCACAAGTCCGGATCGTTGAGAATTTTGGGGGTGGGATCTTCGTCGCAAACAATATCGGAAATCACCGCGCGACCGCCGCGTTTGAGGACGCGATAAATTTCGGAAAAAAGCTGTTTTTTATCCCCCGATCGCACTAAATTTAAGACGCAGTTGGAGACGACTAAATCGACGCTATTATCGGCGATCGCGGGGTGTTCTCGCCGGAGGCGATCGCACTCGGCTTCAAAGGCTCCCCAATCGTCCACCGAGGCGATCGGATGTTGGGTCAGCCAGCGATGGGCCGCATCGAGATCCAAGGCTAAATCTTGAATTTTACCCTTGACAAAACGGACGTTATCGTAGCCAATTTTATCGGCAATTTCGCCGCGATATCGACGGGCGAGATCGAGCATTTTATCGTTAAAATCGACGCCGATAACGCGACCGGACGCCCCGACTTTTTGGGCGAGAATATAGCAAATTTTCCCGGATCCAGAACCGAGATCGACGACGGTTTCACCGGGTTTGGCATAACGACTGGGATCGCCACAACCGTAATCTTTATCGAGGATTTCTTGAGGAAGAATTTCTAAATATTGCCCGTCGTAATCGGTGGGACAGCACAAGGTGGCTTCGACCCGATCGGCTCCGGCTTGATAGCGTTCTAAAACCGCTTGTTCGACATTATAGGTACTTTCTGGTTTGAGGGGGTTGGAGGTTGAAATCTCGCTCATAGATCCGAAAAATTTGGCGTTTGCTCTCTTTTTATTTAACGATCGCCAGATGAATTTTTACTGAGAAAGGTAGGACGGGAGTTCGTGGGCCAGATGCCCGCACTTCAGAGGTTCGAGTTCGCTCAATTGGCGCTGGAATCCCTCATTTTCTGCCATGCTAACTGGAGTCCCAAGGCGACTAAACCGAGGGCGGCGATCGCGAAAACGCAGGTTCCCAGGGTACTAATCCCGAGGACGAGGGTGCGGACCGCCGCCGCAATATTGAGAGTGGCGACTTTAGTGGAGGTAATCGGTTTGTTGGCAAAGGTTTGGGCGATCGCCGAGGTCATCAGATAACAGAGAAAGCCGATCCCGCCGGAGACGATCGCCCCAGTAAAGCAGCGCCAAGGGGTAATCTCTTTACCGTCACTGGTTTTGAGGGGGGTGTTTTCAGTGGATTTATTCATAATGACTGTCTCGATGTTGATTTTCACTGCACGACGACCCGAGTGTTAGGGGGCGATGTGAATACCGTGGCTGCTCAATGGCGCGACCCACAGTTCTAAATCCGGATCGGTAATCGTCCGACGCACCCCTACGCGGACTTGTTCGGCGGTTTCTGGGGTGGAAGTGAGGGCGAAGACACTCGGACCGGATCCGGACATCATCGTTCCTAAAATCTCGAATTTTTTAAAGGTTTCGCGCAGTTCGGCGACGTGGGGATAGGCGGGTAAAACGACTTTTTCTAAATCGTTATATAACTCGCGGGCGATCGCCTCGCCGTCGCGATGAGAAATAGCGGCGACCATCGGTCCGGCGTGGACGCGCTGTTGGCGGCGGGCGAGATCTTGCGGTTGGGAAACGTAGGTATTGCCGAATTCTTGGCGGTAGGTTTTATACGCCCACGGGGTGGAGACGGCGAGAGTGCGGTATTTGCCGACGACGACCCAGAGATCGTCCAAATCTGGCAAGGGTTCGAGGCGATCGCCCCGTCCGGTCGCCAAGGCCGTGCCACCGGAGATACAAAACGGCACGTCTGCCCCCAAGCGAGCACCTAATTCTTGCAATTCGGGTTGAGTTAAGCCGATTTGCCACAATAAATTCAAGCCGACCAACACGGCGGCGGCGTTGCTCGATCCCCCTGCGAGTCCGGCAGCGACGGGGATTTGCTTGTCGATTTCGATCTCGGCGGCGCCGTACTGAGCGAAGCTGTCGGGAAATTCATCTTTGAGCAATGCGGCGGCGCGATAGGCCAAGTTGGTGCGATCGCACGGAACTTGCGGGTGATTGCAGTGAAGTTGAAAGTCTTCGATGCCGTTGGGGCGCACTTTGACGCGATCGCACAGGCCGATACTTTGCATGACCATCGCCAATTCGTGGTAGCCGTCGGGGCGATCGCCGATAATTTCCAAGTACAAGTTAATTTTTGCAGGGGCAAGCAGGGTATACGCGCGCATCTTTTCGTTTACGATTGCAAGTTAACCGGGGCGAGCTGCAAAGAATTGCTCAAAGCCACCCACTCGGCGACGCCGAGATCTTCGGCGCGGCTTTGCGGGTTGATTTCTAATCGTTCCAACAATTGTGTCAGGCGATCGCGATCGACGAGCGCTTTGAGATTATTTCTTAACATCTTGCGCTTGCTGCTAAACCCGACTTTTACCAAGGTTTCCAACTGTTTCGGGTTGTCGGCGGCGGTGACAATTTCCCGAGGGAACAGGCGCACTACTGCGGAATCGACTTTCGGCGGCGGATAAAAGGCTTTGGCGCCCACGTCGCAGACAAATTCGCAATCGGCTAAATATTGGACGCGCACGGACAAGGCGCCGAAATGTTTCGAGCCGGGATTGGCGCGCAAGCGTAGGGCAACTTCTTTCTGGACGAGCAAGACGATCGCCTTGTAGGGGTGGGGATGGGGAGCGGCGATCGTGCCGAGCAGTTTTTCTAAAATCGGTCCGGTGATGTTGTAGGGAATGTTGGCGACAACTTTATTGGGATTTTGGAACGGTTCGGGGAGGGTTTGCAAGATCTGGTCGAGATCTAATTCGAGGATGTCGCCTTGCAGGAGTAAAAAGTTGTCGCGATCGCCCAATTTTTTCGTCAATTTGGCACATAAATCGCGGTCGATTTCGACGGCGACCACCGATCGAGCGGCGCTCAATAATTGTCGGGTTAAAATCCCCGTCCCCGGTCCGATTTCTAAGACGCGATCGTCCGGGGAGAGGTCGGCAGCTTTGACGATCGAAGCGAGGGCGCGATCGCTTCTGAGCCAGTGTTGGGCGAATCGTTTTCGAGGTCGAGAAGAGGGCATGAGCGATCGGCAATCGGGATTTTTCAGGTAATCCTTTATTGTAGGGGGGCGATCGCCCGATGACAATCTCGCGATCGCGGTTTTAACGGGCGATCGTCGCCAATTTCGCCGCTTTTGGGCACGGTTGGGAAAGGGTACGGGCGATCGTGTCGAGGCAACGGCGATCGCTGACCATCCAGCGATGCAAACCCACGGAAATTTTAACTTCATCGCCCACGGGCAATTGCGAACTGTTGGCAGGGAGAATCATTAAATCGAAGGGAGTCCAGATCGAGGTAAAATTAACCCGACTCAAGGTTTCGATCGCGTCGCGATTGAGGTCTTGCAAAAAGGGGCTATTCGGACGCATTTGGATACTTCCTTCGAGGGCTAAAGCGTATCCGGTCCAGGTTCCATTATGGGGCGAGGAAATTGTGATGAAGCGATCGACGCGATCGACCCCCCCCAACCGTTGCAAGTAATACCGACTGACGAGGCCGCCCATGCTAAAACCGAGAAGGTCGAAGGGGCGATCGTCCGAGAGATGACAGTCCGCATAGTCGCGCACTTGTTGGGCGAGTTGGTCGAGTCCGACGGAACTATCATTCGGTTCGAGATCGACGGTGTGAACTTCCCATCCGTATTGTCGTAAATAAGCCGACATCGGTTTAAAAATCGTTCCTTTATCCCAGATTCCGTGAACGAGGAGAACGGGGTTTTTCCGAATAGAGTTCTGCATGGGTTTTTGACTCCCGGCGTAGGTCATTTCAGTGGCTGTGAGTTTAGTGTACGTTGCCCCACCCGGGAAGGGCGATCGGCTCGGGACAGTTTCTCAGGTGGGCCACACTTCGATTGCAATTCTTAATTTTGTTTAGATCCGTGAACGATCGCCCCGCCAAAATTGCCAAAAATTCGCATATTTGTAAATTTTTATAACAAATAATAGCGAGATGTTGTGGCGATCGCCCCCGTAACTTCATAATTGTTCATGACAGTCTTAATTTTTCGAGTCGCACTTGAGTCGTTCGCCCTCCAGTGAAATCACTCAAGTCCGTTCAGCAGTAATTTAAGGAGCAATCACCATGTTCGGTTTTATTAAGAAATTGTTTGGTGGCATTTTCGGTTTCCTCGGTGGACTGTTTGGCTTAAACAAAAAATCCGACTACTACCTCGACTTAGGGGAGACCGACAGCAGCAGTCCGGCCCCCGCCAAAGCGGAACCTGCTAAAGCTGAAAAAGCGGAACCTGCTAAAGCAGAAAAAGCCAAAGCCGAACCCGCCAAAGCTGAAAAAGCCAAAGCCGAACCTGCCAAAGCTGAAAAAGCCAAGCCCGCACCTGCCCCCGCACCCAAGCCGCAACCCGCCAAAGCTCCTGCGGCACCGAAAAGCGAACCCCAACCCGTCGGCGGTTTTGCCACTGAATACCTGGTTCCCACGGCGAGCACCCCTCGCCGTCGTCCCGGTGCGAACATGAGTTCTTTCCTGGAAATGGCTAACCAAATGGGCAATCGCTAATCAAAACTTGCGACGATTGGCGACAGACTCACTCTGACGCTTACTTTTACGCCCCGCGATCGGGGCTATTTTTTTGTCTAGAATTGATAGATTCCCTACGATGGCCAAATTATAAAATGAGAACCCGCCTATTTTTCGCCCGGATAAGGACTTGAGAATCGCATTAAAATATTATCCTCGAATTGTTGCGATCTACACGAAAAACAGCGAAGTTAATCGGTCGGTTAATCATAATTTTATAAATAAGTTGATTTGAGACAAACAATCAACTTTTGAGAGGGGCGAACAGCAACTCAATTGCCCGATGAGTTATTGGCATAAAAATAAATTATGTATATCAATCTCAACAATAATATGACTTTAAATCTAACACATAATATAGCCATTTAGAATCAAACGGTCAAGGGGCCAGCTTTTGAGCGGTCTTTCGATCCCGTGAATCGGTTAGTACTGGGGTTCGCGCGACCCGATTCTCTCAAAAAGCTCAAAACAAGTCCGGAGTTATCGGTCAATCTAGGAAGAAATAAACCAGTTGCACCCTGACTTCCTCCTAGTCAGTTGACTGGGAGGTTTTTTTATCAACAAAGAATATAGGGTCAATATTTCAATCGTTCGATGACTTTTGCTTTCTTGCTCTTTCAAGTGGTTGCATTGACCCCCGATCTCCACCTCCCCCCAACGAGCAAGTAGACTCATGTTTACCGATGGGTAGGCGATCGATTTTTGGATCGGAAGAAACATGGTTCTTGCCTTCAATCGCTCCTGTCTTTATTCGGGAGTAACTTTTGTTTTGCTTATCCTTACAACTGTTTGGATTAATGCCAATACATACATACTTATTAAAGCCGATGTTCTGCGAAGTTAAGCGAGACTTGGCTACTGGAAGCCCGATTTTCTGGCGAACTGTCCTGAAATTTCTCAGATTCCGTGTAAATAACAGTGGGTTTTTAAATTTTTGCGGCGGGTAAAACGCCCTGTGCATTGTTACGAAGCATTTTACCTGCTGGTTTCTAACGCGAGAAATCGGCAGTTCTAGGATCGGAGGATAAGGATATGTCTGCCAATAACTCCCATATCAAACGCTTACTGGCAACCAAACAATGTCAGGGAGGCGACCTTAGAGATGCCCATCTGACTCGGGTCAATCTGAGTGGGGCGGATTTGAGTGGGGCTAAATTAATGTTTGCCAATCTCAATGGAACCAATCTCGCCGGGGCTAACTTAAGTGGTGCGGATCTCAGTTTTGCGAACTTGGTCGCTACGGATTTAGGAAATAGCGATCTAAGCGGGATTGATGGGAAAGGCGTCAATCTGTTAGATGCCAAACTCCATCACGCCGACTTGGGAGGTGCGGATTTGGTGTTTGCTAGTTTGGTGAATACTCATTTAGAAGAAGCTAATTTAAGCGGGGCTTCTCTGGAAGGGGCGAATTTAATTGGTGCTGAATTAAGTGGGGCGAATCTGAGTGGGGCGAATCTGGCGGGGACTAATCTCGGTCACGCTCAAATGATGGGAGCGAATTTATCCAATGCGGATTTGAGTGATGCTCGTTTGGTCGAAGCGGATTTAAGCGATGCTAATTTGAGTGGCGTGAGCTTGAGAAATGCCAATTTATTAAATGCTAACTTAAATGGAGCCAATTTAAGTGGTGCCGATTTAAGTGGTGCCAATTTAGCTCAGGCAAAACTGGAAGGGGCGATCGGTTTGTATCAAGAACACGGGCCGGGAATGCGATCGCCAGAACCGAGTCCCCCACCGAAACAACATGCCAATATGTCTTACGTAACTTTTCTGAACTCTTCACATCCTTCTCATTCATCTAGCAATCATTTCGATTTACCCCGCCCTGGATTGCCTTCGTGAAGGACCCACGCCGATTCAAAGAATATAGCTCGGACAGCTCGGGCAACAACCCAATAGACTGCTTGGAAGCGAACTTCTTGGTCTTAGATCTAGGCGATCGGCGCTATCCTAGTTCTTAAGATTTATAGAAACTACAGGTTGTCCACAAAAAACTTGTATGGATCTACCTTAGTTTTCGCTATTTCGGTCTCGGTTAGGGAGTAGGTTAGCATGTTTGGGGAGTCCACCGATCCCAACGCTCAATTGAAAATTTTTGAGGGGGACTTATGGCTCCCCCAACCCCTCAAAACGTTAATTTTTTTTACGAATTCTATAATCATTGGCGATCTAGCCATCCTCAATTTGGTGAGAGCTATTGCTGGGTGGCTGGATTGCCGTTTGTACGGAAATAGCTTGCCTGGGTGGATTCGGAAAGGCAAGAACTACAGAAGCAATTCGGTTCAATAAAAAACCTAGGGGAAAAACCCCTAGGCTAGCCGGAAATACGAGCAGGAAATATACCAGTAACAGGAGTAAGGAACACTGAGCTACTAGCGAGTAGAATCACTCGGGAAAATTCCTGCCGCCAAATCTAATCGGTAAAGGAGAAAAGTCAAGTGGAAAGCGCTGTTCGGGAGGATATTCCCGAAGGAGGCGATCGCCTCCCCTGCAATTTTAAAGGGAGTCAGTAAAAAAGCGTTGCGCGGTCACCGACGTTCGTCAGGGTAGTAAGCAGGAGATAATGACTACAGGTATTCCCTTGAGAAAATCGATTTCTCGGGCAACGCCCCGATGAAGGAAGGAAGTCTTACAGTTATTTAACGTAAACTTATATTAACGCAAGCCTACTATAAAGAAAAGTCACAGCTTTTGATAGTTATAATAAGTTTTAGTTTATAGATTTTTGGGTAAAGGAGAAAGGGTTTTGAAGCAGGCAACACTGCATCAACTTAAAGTGTTTGAAGCTGCAGCCCGACATGGGAGTTTTACTCGTGCCGCAGAAGAGCTGTTTCTGACGCAACCGTCCGTTTCCATGCAAGTCAAACAGCTCGGTAAAGCAGTGGGAATGCCCCTATTCGAGCAAGTCGGCAAGAAGTTATATCTCACGGAAGCGGGACAAGAATTACTCGTAACCTGTCGGGATGTGTTCGAGCGCTTGACTCAATTTGAAATGACCGTGGCCGATCTCAAAGGCATGAAACAAGGTCAATTGCGTTTGAGCGTGATCACGACGGCGAAGTATGTGATTCCGCGCTTACTCGGGCCGTTTTGCCAGCGCTATCCCGGGGTCGAAGTTTCCCTCAACGTGATGAATCACGAGGGACTTCTCGATCGCCTCAATCAAAACTTGGACGATCTTTACATCCTGAGCAATCCGCCTGAAAGTAAGGATATCAGTTGTCAGCCCTTCTTGGAAAATCCGTTGGTGGTTTTGGCGCCGACCAATCATCCCCTCGCCAAGGAGAAAAATATCCCGATCGAACGGCTGAACGGGGAACCGTTTATCATGCGCGAACCGGGTTCGGGAACGCGCAGTGCGGTTCAAGAGTTATTCGATCAAAAAGAAGTCGATGTCAAAGTGCGTCTCGATCTCGGCAGTAATGAAGCGATCAAACAGGCGATCGCCGGAGGCTTCGGTATTTCGGTTCTCTCGCGCCATACCCTAGCCCTGGAAGGGTCGATGAAGCGCCTGACCATTCTCGACGTCCAACACTTCCCGATTCGCCGCTACTGGCACGTTATTTATCCGGCGGGCAAACAATTGTCCGTGGTGGCGCAAACCTTTTTCGATTACTTGCTCAATGAAGGTCGCAAAGTCGCGCAGGAGACCGCCGACTTTAAAATTACCGATTGAATCAGGTCGCCATTGGGGCGATCGCGCGGCTTAGAATCTTCGGGGGTTAAACGAGGGGAGATCGGCGTTCTCAAAAAAACTGGGTTTAAAACCCCGTCCCTTCGACGGTGTAAAAATAAGTCCAAACTGTAAGGACGCCAAGCCATGAAATAGGGTAGGGCCTACCCAAATTTATGCTGGTGGGAGTGACTCGTTAAGAGGCTTGCTTGAGAGAGTGTAGTCGAGTCAGACATGAAACTGTAAGACCAAAGTTGACCTAGATCGATAGAGGCAAGATTCAGCCCGAGGATCGCCGCACTTCTAGGGCGGGGAGTGTCAATTGAGGGGGGTGACCAATTGCAGCAATATACCGAAGTTCCCGATCTTTCAATCGAATTGAAACAAATTGAAAAGCCCCCATCTGGGGGCTTTTGTGGGCTTTTGTGCGCTTTTGTGGGCATTAACTAGAAACTTCAGCCATTTCAATCGTCCGTCCTTCGATATCTTTGACCAAAAAGTTGAGCGGTTTTTCCCGACGAATCTTGTATTTGACGCCCAAGGCTTGTACGCGCAATAAAATCGCTTCTAAGCCGTCGCGATCGAAACCGACGTGACGCTGCCGATTTTTGTGGCCCAAACTCGCTCCTGAAATGACGTGAAGCTGGGTATTCTTCTTGAGGGTGTACCACAGTCCGTCAGATCCGCCCAATCCCTGGGTGGTCGGGGCGCCGAGACTGGCGGAAGAGAGGTAGAGTGGATCGATGCCTGCCCCCCCTAATGTTTGTTCGTAGTTGTAGTAATAGTGCAAGGGGACGTCCGCCGCAGGCAACTCTAGCATCCCTTCGTAAAACTGACGGGCAATTTCTAAGTCGGACACCATAATCGTGTAGACTTTGGGCGCGCTGGTCAAAAACATCCACATTGCTACGGCATAAGCTGCCAGCAGCATAATCATGATCCCCTGAGTCGAAAACAAACTATCGAGGGGGAACGCCGCTACAATTGCGCTTGAGGTCAAACTAAAACTAACGGTTAGATCCATGTATTTATCAGAGGGGAAAGCAAAGCTAGAATTTAGCAATCAAGATATTGCCGTTGAGCGATCGCCGAAAACTCGTTAAAGCTCGAAGCAATTTATCGAAAATTTGGGGTCTAAAACCGGGTCTTTCCAGGGGAGCTTGATTGGAGATGTGGCACAACTGCTGCATTGCTGGCTAAAATTGCGCTTGAGGTACGGGTAACGAACCTCGTTAACCCCCTGGCATCGGAAGGTCGGAACCTTGAAAACTGAAGCTTGTCGCTTCCACATGGAAAATCGCTCGTGTGGGTAAAAGCTTCGAGCTTCAAGTCCGCAGACTCAAGATTTTTGGACTCCTTTGTACGGTGGGGCAGACCGGAACGGGTTCCCTGAAATGGGGGCGAACGCTTGGGGAGATAAAGATCTCTAGACATTTGGCTTCCGGGTTGAATGTGTAAGTCTTGTCGTCGAACCAAGAATCCCACTGTCTTTAGGCGTGGGAGTGCCAAGTTTAATTGTAACAAGCCGAGATCGACCTCATCCCATCGGGGTCGCTCGGGCAACGGCGAACTTTTGCCGAGAATGACTAACAATAATAGGTTACGGCGATCGCCGCGCGCCAACAGGCAGATTGCCCGCACGCGATCGCCGTTCGTTTCCATATCCAGCTAGTTCGTGAGTTCAAACCGTGCAACCGCCTAATTTTCCTGAATGCAACCACTCCCTGGTCAAAGCGCTGTTTCACTACAGCGATCGCGAATTGCTCAATCTGTTTCAAATCCACCCGGATGAAGGTAAATACTTCGTCGCCATTTTTTGCCGCTACCACACCCTCGTTTACACCCTGATCCAACATCAAGCTAAATCCCCGGTTCAAGGCGATTACCTATTTGCCTTGACCTGGCGCCATATTTTCCACGAACTTCGCGGTCTCGATTTGCGCGCCGCGCAGGAACGTACTCCCGGTTTTACGTTACAAACCTGGCTGATCGAAACGACTGCTTTATGTTTGCAACGCATCCAGGTTCCCCCGGTGGAGTCGATCCACTATTCCCTGGAGGCGGCGCCCCCGCCGTTGTGGTGCTATCTGGAACAAACCCTCGACCAACTGCCGCCAATTTTGCGCCTGACGGTGTTGATGGCCCAAACGTTTCATTGGAGCGAAACTCGGATCGGCGCTTACCTGCAAGCGGAAGGCGAAACCCTCTCCCCGGCTGACGTGCGCGCTTTGCTCGACGAGGGCTATCACCGTTTGGAAAATTTGCTGCCTATCGATATCCGCACGATTTATTTGAAGCGCAAAGGTGCGGCGGCGGCGCCCGACCGAGAAGCGATGCAGCAGTCCTGAACCCCCGCCGTGGCGGCGATCGCCCCATCCAAAGCCCAATCAAAGCCCAATAAAAAGCACTAGCTTATAGCCCAAGCTAGTGCGAATCGAGGTCTTGACTTAAGAGAGAGAGAAAAATCTAAAATATCGTGCTTTTTTAATTGATTTTGTTATTTAGCAACTTCGACGGCTCCCCTCCGGACGATTCCTTGAGGGGGTCGTCGTCGGGTTGCTTTGTAAATAAATGTAACAGACTTTGTAAAAAAATGCAACATTTACTTGACACGGGGCGATCGTCGCCTATTCCAGGGACGGGGGATCGTGCTGGGTTAGAGTTAAAAAAATTTTCCAGGATATTCTTAGTATTCGACCCCTAACGGAGATCGAAGGAATTGCACGACTTTTATCAACACCTTCGACAGTTGAACCCATAAGTGCTCAACGCCTAACGGCGATCGAAGGAATTGCACATAGGGGAGAATAGGATTGCCCATTGCGTACTCCTCGTGCTCAACGCCTAACGGCGATCGAAGGAATTGCACGATTTCGAGGCAGTCGATCCATTCGACCGACTTCCGGTGCTCAACGCCTAACGGCGATCGAAGGAATTGCACTCGACTTGTTGCGTATTGACGTCTACTCGCGTCAGCACGTGCTCAACGCCTAACGGCGATCGAAGGAATTGCACGGCGCTCAGGCAAATTGCGAATTGCCCTGTCTGTCGTGCTCAACGCCTAACGGCGATCGAAGGAATTGCACCAACACCCCACCCGCTTTGAAAAAGCGAGCATCCGACGAGTGCTCAACGCCTAACGGCGATCGAAGGAATTGCACCGGGGACAAAACACGATATTTCGTCCGGGAACTGATTGCGTGCTCAACGCCTAACGGCGATCGAAGGAATTGCACTGCCGAAGCAGGACGTGGCTGACGAGCTGAGATAGCGTGTGCTCAACGCCTAACGGCGATCGAAGGAATTGCACGGAGATTTTCCAATCGAAGAAACAGGCCCCTTGTGCTCAACGCCTAACGGCGATCGAAGGAATTGCACTTCGGGGAGGGCCGCTAAAGGGATCGTAATACTGGTTCGTGCTCAACGCCTAACGGCGATCGAAGGAATTGCACGAGGTGGAAGTCGAGCAACCCAATCAACGTAAATTGAGAGTGCTCAACGCCTAACGGCGATCGAAGGAATTGCACGCAATTCACGAGTCTCGACGATTTTGCCTTGAGGTGGCAGTGCTCAACGCCTAACGGCGATCGAAGGAATTGCACGGCAACAAAAGTCACCCCCGTCGCGCGGGCGATCCGACGGTGCTCAACGCCTAACGGCGATCGAAGGAATTGCACTTTCCGACCAAGTTCATCATGTTGGCCGGAGAAGGTGCTCAACGCCTAACGGCGATCGAAGGAATTGCACAGATTTATATGGCGCCAATCTCAGTGGTGTTACTCTGTGCTCAACGCCTAACGGCGATCGAAGGAATTGCACCTGGGGGTTCTCTGGGTGAGGTGTGGGGGTGACTCCTCGTGCTCAACGCCTAACGGCGATCGAAGGAATTGCACACACCGGCACCCTTGAGGTGCCACTATTTTTACCTACTCGGGTGCTCAACGCCTAACGGCGATCGAAGGAATTGCACGAGGAAAAGCTGTCGAGAGGCAAGCTTAAAAGTCGATCGTGCTCAACGCCTAACGGCGATCGAAGGAATTGCACGCCTCAAGTGCAGTTGATCTAGCTTCGATTCCAGTATCGTGCTCAACGCCTAACGGCGATCGAAGGAATTGCACAAGATCGATCCGAAAGCGAAGCAAGCCTACCGAGACGAGTGCTCAACGCCTAACGGCGATCGAAGGAATTGCACTACAAGGAATTTATCGCTCTCGGAATGGTTTCTCCCAAGTGCTCAACGCCTAACGGCGATCGAAGGAATTGCACAGAATAAGTGAGATTTTCCCTACGCAGCTTGCCAACAATGTGCTCAACGCCTAACGGCGATCGAAGGAATTGCACAATAAACCTTCAAGTGGGTTGCTCTCTGCGGGTCTATGGTGCTCAACGCCTAACGGCGATCGAAGGAATTGCACTTTTTACCCCAGCCGGAGAAGAATTCACCGACTTTGCCGTGCTCAACGCCTAACGGCGATCGAAGGAATTGCACTGGAAGAAATGACGTGTCCGCCCCAACTTCCATCTCGTGCTCAACGCCTAACGGCGATCGAAGGAATTGCACCGCCACGACCCAAATTGTCAAAGGGATCCAACTGGTGTGCTCAACGCCTAACGGCGATCGAAGGAATTGCACAGCGGGGTCGGAATCCCAGACTGACTCCCCATCCGCAGACTATTTTACAAGCACCTCGTGCAAATACGCGAAAATTTGGTATGTAACACTTAACCTTAAAAACTCCGACAGCCAAAACCCTTACCCAGACTACGATTCAAAAATTACAAGTATCGGGCGAGTCTCCTAATATCCTCAAATGCCGAGCTACTCAGGATTCCAACACTTTTTGACCACCGATTGATTGCTACACCGAATAGTGCTTGCAAAATCCGATCGCCGTTCTTGTTCGAGTCCGGTGACCCCCTTCGATCGATGGATTCGGTATTTCTATCGGAATCACGCATAGACTTAGGTTAACCGATCGCCAACGAACATCGAGAGACGCCGACGAGCAGAGGCGATCTCGCCACCGGACAATAACGATTACGGTGGCAAAGTCGTCCAGGCTTCCCGTGGAGGGTCTACCGTTGGCTCTAAAATAGGTGCGAACGGCTCGACTTTAGTTTGGTGAGATTTATCGCGATCGATCCACGTCGTCAGCCGACAAACGCCCGATCGCGGCAAGTCGTCATCTGCCATCCGAGCGTACCAATGTAAGGGTTCGCTCCCGGAAAAGACCTCGATCTCGTCAAACAAAAAGTTGTTGTCCCCTGCAAACGGTAAACCATAGCGATCGCTGTTGAATTCCCCGTTCAAACCTGCCACGATCCGCGATCGCAACTCCTCCTCACAGCGTACAGCAACAACTGCTTTAAAGTTTACGAGTACTTCTCGCCGCACGGGTTTAATATTCGGCTTACAGCCCTTCGTGCGCTCCCAATTTTCCGGTGGAACTTTTCCCACTGGGACATTATGCAATTGTTGCAATAGCGTTGCAGTTTCTGGTTCAACCAAATTGGCGATCGCAATCTCCGCTTTTGGCAAATTTTTAAGCATTGGTGTCGCCGATTTAGCAATCTTACGCCAGTCGCGGGTTTCGATCGCTGCTAAATTGAGTAACAAACCGTAAGCTGCTGTGGGAGACATCGTTGGAGCCGTCGATCGAAACCGACCCGCTTGCAACAACCGAAACGCCGCAAAAGGAGCTTTCAACCTAAGCAGCAGCACGATCCGACCCCCCTAAAAACGCCTCAGCCAAATCTTCAAACAGTCGATCGGGATTAGCATAGAGTTTCGCACCTGCTTCGCGCAGAGCGTCCGCTCGCTCGATCGCCATATCGCGCACGAGGGCCCCCCCAAGCCAAAATTCCTCGGCGGGTAAATCCTCGTCGTTCAAACGGTGCAGTTCGCACCAATGTCCGTCTGCATTAAAGCCGTAGGTGTCAAATCCCGCCACCAATTTCGGCGTTAAACGAACGATAATCGAGCGGGGTGCAAACTCGAAATAGCTGCGAGCGTGTGCGCCAGCAACATTATTTAATTGAGCGATCGTCTGCAAAAGTCCCCGCGTCCAGTTCGGATTCGTCTGACAATCGCGCCCTGACAACGCTAACGGATATTGAAACGCCGTATAACTGGCTTCGCGATGAAGCAATGCTGAATCCTTAGAATTGAACCAAAACACCTTCGTTCGCGGTTGTCGATCGACATTCGCGGGAGATTGGTGCAGACTGGCTTCAAATCGATAGGGAGCCAGAGCCACCGCCGTATTGAGTCGCACGATGCTGTCGCGTTTAGCCGGATGTTTCATTTGGTCTGCGTATGTTTTTTCCTTGGCCACCATGTAGCCAAACGCCCAATCATCAGCGTACTCGTCAGGATTGGGTAAGCTTTCAAAGGAAACCGCCAATTGTCCTTCATCCTGAACGCGCTCGCGGTTGCAAGGAAATCCCAATTCTGCCAAAGTTTCCCGCATAGCATTCCGAATCGAGTCGGCAGAAACAATCGCGTATTGTTCGTCTCCTCGTGCGATCTTTTGTAAAACCGTGCGGTTCTGCTCTGACTCACCGCGATAGTTGCTACTGGGGGCAGCATGGGTTAAAACCGTGGCAAATAAATTGAGGGGTTTCTCGTGTTGGGTCATTTTGACACCTCACTACAACAATCGGTAAAAGTTTCCCTAACGGGTTTCTGAGGTTAAAGATCGAACGGTTTAGCTAGCTTGAGACGCTTGAGACTTACTGTCTGAAGACGAATCAATCTTTTCAGCAATTTTGAAGTTGCTTGCCAGTGCCAACATCGTCAATCCACGAACAGTTTCTGGATCTTTTTCTAGTGCTTCCGCTAAGGCAATGGTTTGCCGTAATTTCTCATTCTCTCGATTTTTAGAATTTTCTTGTTTGGTTAATGACTCATCTGACACCGCCGAGACAACCGGAGTCACCTGACTGCACAGCGTTCCAAAGAAATACTCCCGAAAGGCAGTTTTCTCCGTTCGCGATCGCACTGCCAAAAATTCTTGACGCGCGAGTTTATGTTTGTTGTCCCATGTAATCTCTTGATTTTTACTGACCAAACGGGCAATCAAATAGCGATCGCACAGAGATTTGAGAATTTGAGCGAGTTCAGAGAGTTCCACAGCGTTTTTCTCCCGATTAAAGATAAGTTTACAGTCGTGAGGAAAGAAGCGGTCTTCAAACCACTGTTGAGAAGCTGTTGAGAGCAAAGCTCCCCAACGTGCCGTCCAATGACGATTTTTGAGAAGGTTTTGAAGCAAATGTCGGCGAAACCAAGGACAGCGAAAAGTATTGCGAATTTTGGCGTAGCGATCGTCTCGTTCCCAGTCTGGTTGAATATAGGCAATCGCCATTAGATCCGCTCCACGTTTCGGGTCGGAGCGAACTGCGTGACAGACTTCAAATCCCAAAACATCATATTCCAGAGTGCTGGCAATATCAGTTAATTTCATCCGCTCTCGAATCAGCCTTAGCGAATCAAGTGCCGCCTCTTCAGGAAGTTCTACAAGCGCACCTAACGGTCGGTAGCCGTTATATTGAGGTGGATTTTGAGGGCGGCGATCGAGGAGATCGGGAAACGTTGCGACAAAGGCTTCTAAATCTTGTACGTCGGGAATCGCAACAGCGTACCCCCAATCTTCGCGTTTTCCATCAGTATCGAAGCGACAGGGAACGTAAGGCTGACTGACGTAAGGCCAAAAATTCAAGAGAAATTGCTGTGCGTTGGTATCGTCAAGGGATACGCCTTCAGCATTTTTCGCTTCAGCACCGATGAGTGCCGACGAGCTTAAACCCACTTTGGAATTGGGTCGTTGCAAGGCGGTCCAAAGTTTTTCGATCGAAATAGGCTCCTGGTTTGCTCGTAGTTTAAACGGTTCTCGCGATTTGGGAATTGCCCGGATCGTATTTAATAACCATTCCGACCACAAGTTAGTCCAAATTCCAGACGAATCTCGTTCCCGTAACGGTGCGCCGTTTACAACGAGTAGATTCCAGCCATAAAGTCTTCCATCTTCAGTTTCCCGAACTTCAACTGGATTTTGAATTCGATTCTGAGACCATTTCAGTTCGTAACGGGCATCAAAGGCGAGATTTATTAGGGCTTGTAACCCTTCTCGATCGCATCTCAATGTCGCGCCTAACGAATCAAATTCAACCTGAATCTGAGTTCGGGTTTCTGGTCGATCCCGATGCAAGTAGAGAATTAAAAACACCAGTCCGGCGAGTCCGGCACGATAGGCTGGACTGGGCAATTGCCCGAGTCGATAGATTAGTTCAACCATGATTGAAATCCAAATGTGTCACAGTACTTACTGTTTGGCGCAATGCGAAGATATTTGAGAAACTTCGCCTGGGAATCGTTCGGTTTTTGAGTGGTGACATAATTCGGTACCGGAAGTACCAACTCGTGCCATTTGGCATCTGTTGCTTCAATGCGTTCGATCGCTGCTTTAACGTCTTCCTCCAAAACGCAGTCGTGTGTCCAATTGTCGATATCGCGAAATGGCTCGCTACAGGCGAAATAGCCTCCGGTTAGAAAAGGCGCGTTTCCATCTGCGAGAGTTTCCCGTTCGCCGTAAATTTCTAACTGTTCGGCGAGTAACTTTTGACTGGCGTAGGGTTGCGCGTTTGTAACTGTTGTCAAAAATTCGCGAGCGCGATCGAGCAATTCCTCGGTATAGGGTTTTTCGGTTTCGGGTTCGTAGACGAAGATTTTGGAGTAATCTAACTTACCGTGTCGGTTACTGCGCCCAAATCGCTGCACGAGGGCGCTACAGGGCGCGAGTTCCGTTATCAAAACGTCTGCGTCGAGGTCGAGACTCATCTCGCAAACCTGAGTCGTTACCGCGATCGCTCGTTTTTCCGACTGTTTGAACGCCTCGACAACTTCTTTATGACGCTGGTTGCGATGGACGAGTTTGAAACGACTGTGATAACACAGCACGTTAGCGCCATCTCCTTTTAAAGCATCATTGAGGTCGCGAGCAGTTTTCTGACAGCGATCGACAGTATTGACGACCCACAGCACCCGTTTTCCGTCTCGATAGGCTTCGATCGCTTTTTGCAGTGCTGTCGTTCGATCGCAGGTTTGAACGTGGTAGCGATCGCGCTCTTCTTCTTCGGCTAAAGCTTCCAATTCACTGCGATCGCTGGGATAGAGTTCCAATCCGAGGTCTTCGAGTTCCGTTCGTCGCACTTCCGGTAACGTCGCCGTCATGCACAAAACTGGAACGTCAAACGCTTTGAGGAACGCAACAACCCAATCGAACATTCGTCGATCGTAAGCATGAACTTCATCGAGAACGACTGCTGAATCGGCCAACATCGGCAACAATACAGTTGACCCATAGTTGAATGATAGAAACGCCAAAAATCGATCGACCGTTGCGGAAAGATAACGCTTTCCCCACAATCCCAAGGCAAACAAACGCGGGTCAGTTCGATAATCGGAGTCTTCTGGCGACTCCATCAATTGTTCGAGTTCGTACTCGCTCGTACCGTGAAACAAACCCGCATCGGATTCCGGTGCCGCTTGCACGTAATCTTTAAAACCTTCCGTGGCGGTGCCGCGAGTGGGATAGAGAAACAAGACACGACCGATTTTGTAGCTTCCTCGACAGATTACGCCACGTACCCAAAGATACGCTGCTAAGGTTTTTCCTCGACCGCAACCCGCCCGCAACAAAGCGCGATCGCCCAAGTTTTGAGCGTTTCTTTGAAATTTAAACAAATCATCAAAACCAAACGGATGCCCAAATCGTTCCTCCAACTCCTGATACTTGGCTTCGAGAATGTCGCGATCGATATCCTCAACCGTTAACCTCGGTTTATGCAAATGATTGTCGAGCCATTCTTGGATTGAATGACCTTCACGAACGAGTCCAGAAGCTGCCGTATCTGCGGCAACCACACCCGCTTTAACGGCTAAATGTAAGCTGCGGCGGGAAGCGTCGCGTCGAATTGCATCGCGAAATTTTTTCTTACCCGCCAAACCCGCATTTTTTCGAGCGGCGACCCAGACTCGATCGTTGAAATTCCAAGTATTGGGAAGTTGGGGCGGTGAGGGATCGATTTCTAAAAGGTGGCGAATTTCGTTCAAGATCGACTGGATTTGTTTTGAGTTTAAATCCAGGGTCAGTTGTCGAACTTCAGTTTGGCACGTATCTGCCCATTTAACATCAGCCTTCATGTGATGACCGAGGACGGCAGCCACGATGACTTCAATATCGACATCCTTCGCAGTTAATAACCACTCTCGAACACTTTCTAAATGGAGAATCAACGCCGAAAGCCATTCATGTCGCAAGGTTTGTTTAATATTTGCACCACGACACATTTCCTGAAATTCTGGATTGGCTTTCCCAACGTCATGGAACAGCGATGCCACGCGCAGAAGCCGTAGAAAGAAAACGGAGTCAGCCTTGAAAAAACGACACCAATTTTCCAAAATGCGATCGCGAAAAATAGAACGAGCCGCTTCTTCTGTATCTGTCAAGTGTTCTTGGAGGCTGCGTTGAGGCTTACTTTTCGCCAATAGCTCGTATTTCATCGATATTTTCTTCCTCACACCTTAGCCGTTCAGACGAAACGGTACAAAGTAACCGCAACCCATCCGTCGTTTTCCACCAATCCCCTTAGCTTGAAGTAAAACTGAATCTTTGGGTAATAAATTCGCTACAATGACGCTATAACCCACAATGGTTTGTCGCTTAATTCGCAAAGTTTTTCGGGCGGGTTCTTCTTTTTCGTCTGCGGGAATTCCTACGGATGCTTCGATTCCCAGTGCTTGTAACTGTCGGTTACACGCGCCTAAAAACCACTCTGGCGTGACGTTTTTGAATTTGCCCGAAGGATGTTTGATGGTTACGAGGCGAGCTTTTAATTCACTGACCGGACGAAGGGGACGAATTTTTGGATCTTCCAAGGATAGAGAACGTCCGTCAATGGTGAGTGTCGTTCCAGCTAGGGTTAAAACAGGAAGAAGCGATTGGCTCGGACAGCGTAGCGATAGCCGCGAACGTTTTGTGAGTTCGATGTTCCCTTGCTTATCGGGAATGCCGGAAATAGTGTTAATTGCTAAACCCTCGAGATGATGAAGGGTTGGATGTTGTTTGGCGATGGCTCCTAACAAGCGGTGATTTTGGTCGGCAAACCAAGTTCTTCCCCGTGTTGGAAAGTGTAATTCGATATAAGACGATGGCATGGGCGCTGATGCAAATTGGTTGGATGGTTGAGCCAGCATAGTGATACCTCCCAAAGATTTGGGTAAATGGACTTCAGCGCCTGACGGCATCAAAGGATGAGTTTTTCGAGGAGTTATTTCGAGCGGTTAAAGGTGGGCTTGAATCCCACTTTCCAACGGTTTCGTCGGATAAAGCTCGCCTCTAGGGTTCCCTGTTCGTCGGGGACTTGGAACGGAAGTTTTCCGTCACGCTTGGCTTGATTAAGTTGGTTTGGCGTCACGTTGAGCAACTCGGAGGCTGCACGGGTCGAGACTTCTCGACAAAAAAGATATCGCTCCGATAGAAGCTGAGTCGCGTAGTTGAGCAAAGTTAGCTGTTCCATCACCCTCCTGATTTCGCGTTGTTTTATATAGTCCCTTTCATCAAAATAACACTGTGAGAAATGGGCGTTCCGAGCAGCAGTATCGCCTAACGGCAATCGAAGGTATTGAGGGTACGGTGGCTTAGGTCGATTTAGATCGTGCCTTTTTGCCCAACTCCCCGACTCGCAGATCGATCGCACGATCGCGATCGGGAGAATCAAAGGTGCGCCATGCTTAACGCCTGACACAGATTGCTATCATTGCACGTTTTTAGCCTACCATTCAATTCAATAAAACTATTCTTATTGCCATTCCCCTTGCACCGTAAACGCCGCCCAATAATAGGGTGCCTCCCACTGCTGCCGTTGCCACATGGCGATTTGAGCCTGTCGCAGGGCCGCCGCCGCAGTTAACCCCTCTTGCAACATCCCCCGATAAAAATCCACCATCAACAACGAAGTGGCTTCGTCGTCCACACTCCACAAACTGACCACCACCCGCGCCGCCCCCGCATACATGAACCCTCGGGTCAAACCGACCAAACCCTCGCCGCGAATATTCTGCCCGAGTCCGGTTTCGCACGCACTCAACACCACCAATTGGGCGGGTAAATCGAGATTAAAAATATCGTGGAGGCGGACGAAACCATTTTGAGGTTTGCCCCGTTCGTCTACCAGAGAAAAGACCAAACCGGATAACTCCGGATTGCTGCTGTCGAGAATCCCGTGAGTGGCGTAGTGAACGATCTGGTACTGACTGAGTTCTTCCGAAGTCGCCTTATCGCGGTTCGCCGCCAGTCCGAACGCTTTCGTTTGTTCGGAAGGCGGAACGAGGGCGAGAATTTTTTCCGCTTCGTCCCGGGTAAATGGGAGGCGGTTGAACTGAAGCGGACCGGGTAAAGCGGGGCTATTTTGTTTGAGCGAATTCGACGCATTCGAGGAGGCATCGAGGCGCTCGTCCTTGGCGCTGAACACCGGATCGGCAAACACCGCGAGGGTTTTGGGCGCTGGGGGGCGTCCGTCAATTTCCCGACGCAAAACCGCGATCGCCGATGCGGAAGGCAGGGTCACGAGTTCGTGTTCCACCACTAACGGCACCACTTCCTCGGAGGCGCCCTCATTGGCGCG
The DNA here is from genome assembly GCF_016632315.1 of Oxynema mangrovii CENA135. Lineage (NCBI taxonomy): Bacteria > Bacillati > Cyanobacteriota > Cyanophyceae > Oscillatoriales > Oscillatoriaceae > Oxynema > Oxynema mangrovii. The sequence goes on from NZ_JAEOXH010000002.1 coordinate 163,975, forward strand.
GATCGGCAGGGCCGAAAACGGTACGTACTGCAAAGCTCCATCGGCAACAATTAACAGGCGACGGTCTTCGAGGCGATCGCGCACCGGGGCCAACACCAACTCGCTCAACTGCGCCGCAATTTGCGCCGCTTTCTGCTTGCGAATCCGCATACTCGGCGTAATCAGGGCATCGCGAAACGCCCGCGCCGCCGCGTCTATTTCCGCCCGGGGGGGCAGTTCGTAACTCTCGATTCCGTCCGAGGTCACCGCCCATAAAAAACTGCGCTCTTTGCCCAAAGAATAGGACAATAACAACGACTCCTCATCGAGAACTTGGGCTTGAATTTGCGCCAAATTCAGAGGTTGGGGCTGAGTCAGGGCCGCATAACGCGGCGAGGTGGCGCGGATGTCCGCTTGGACTTGGCGATATTGACGCACTAAGCGATCGATCGCCTCCTCAAGTTGGGCCGCTTGTTCGGGAGTATGTTCGCCGCCGAGCAGTTGGATGCGCCGTTCTTCCAAACTCGCCAGTTCGGTTTCGATCGCCCGTTCCCGTTCGAGTAACTGAGGATCGACTCCTTGGCGAATATCCGCCCCGGCTTCGTTGAGAATGTCGAGTAAAGACCGGGCTCGGGCCCGTTCGCTCGCTTGCAAGGCGAGGGCGTCAAATCCTTGCCCGGGCGCTTGCGAGTGCATTTGCATCAACAGGTCGATGTAAAACTCGTAATAATCTTGCTTCGAGGCGAAGAAGGACGCCCGCAATTCTTGGCTGGTGACTTTGGTTCGCAAATCTTCGACAATTTGCAACGCGGTTTCGATCTCCCGTTTCGCCCGCTCCAATTCCCCCCGATCGCGCCGCACCGAGGCAATTCGATACAACGTGAGCGCTTCTTTGGCGCGATCGCCTACGGCCCGCCGCATCGGTAAGGCCCGATTGTAATAATCCAAAGCACGATCGGCTTTCCCCATCTGCGCGTAGACAAAACCGATATTGCTCAACGTACTCGCTTCCCCTTTGACGTCCCCCGATCGCGTCCACAGGTCCAAAGCGCGCTGGTAAGCCTCTAACGCAGGCTCCAATTGTTCCGAATTGGCATAAACAAACCCAATATTATTCAACGTCGTCGCCGTTCCCGACAGATCCCCCACCGCGTCCCACAACGGTAAAGCGCGATCGAAATAGTCGAGGGCGCGTTCGTATTGTTTCGCCGCGTCGTAAAATAAGCCGATATTGTTGAGAGTGCGCGCCATTCCCGCTCGATCTTCCACTTCCTGGTAGAGCGGTAAAGCCCGGTTGTACGCTTCCAAGGCGCGATCGTACTGTCCCAAGGCGTCGTAAATAAAACCGATATTATTTAAGGTCGTCGCTTCCCCTTGGGCGTCCCCGAGGTCTCGCCACAGGGATAAGGCGCGATCGTAAGCGTCGAGGGCTTGTTGGTATTCGCCGAGGGCGTCGTAGACCACCCCGAGTTCGGTCAGGGTAATCGCTTCCCCTTGGGTATCGCCGAGTTCGCGCCAGAGGGGAAGGGCTTCGTTAAAAGCGTCGAGGGCTTTTTCGTTATCCCGCCAGCGCGAATACACTAACCCCATTTTGATTAAGATATCCGCTTGACCGCTCCGATCGCCGAGTTGGCGGTAAATCGGTAAAGCATCTCGGTACGCCGCCAACTCGCGATCGCGCTCTCCCAACCCTTGATAGATAAATGCTAACGCCGTTAAGGTATAAGCTTCTTTGGGGCGATCGCCTGCTTGGCGATACAAATTCCGCGCCTGTTTCCACTTCTGTAACGCCCCCCGCCGCGAGGCTTCGCTTCCTTCTTGAAAAAGTACCATCCCTTCGTCAAAAAGACGCTGGGCTGCCGCTTGTGGCGTTTCCCCGATCGCCTCCGACGGCGGGGCAGGTCTGGCGGACACCGGAAGGGCGATCGGCATCAGTCCGGACAAACCCAAGCATAAACTGACGGCGATCGCGCCTTGGCGGAAACCGCCCGTGCTTCCAAGGTTTGAATGCCCCCGATTTCGGTAATAAGCGGTCAACAGAACAGTAGAAAAGCGCTTCATTTTATATAATTATTAATGACTTATGGATGCGACGGACAACCCCAGCCCGAGGGGGCTGATGTCCCTCTTTACAGAAATTCCAGCCAACCCATCGACGATCCTCCCAAACAATGAAGATAGCAGTTCTTGCCCAGTTCCCGCTTGTCATGGGGGGTTTTTAGATTGTAGATTTTAGGTTTTAGATTTTAGATTGAGGGAAGGGGTAGGCAAAAGGCGACCCGATGCTCGTGCGACGGACTCCCTACCTCCATTCTCCTTGAATCCCGAACGCCGCCCAATAGTAGGGCGATCGCCATTCCTCGCTGTTTAACAATTCTAATTGGGCGGCCCGTAACGCGGCGGCGGGGGCGCGATCGCCGCCTAACATTTGACGGTAAAATCGCGCCATCAGGTCCGCAGTCGCCCGGTCGTCCACACTCCACAACGACACCGCGACCCGTTTCGCCCCCGCATACATGAAACCGCGCGTCAAACCGACGATTCCTTCTCCCCGGATTTGCTGTCCGAGTCCGGTTTCACAGGCACTCAACACTACTAATTCAGCTTGTAAATTGAGGTTGTACACTTCATGCAAGCGCAAAAAGCCATTTTGGACGTCGCCATCGGGTTCGACCAGGGAGAGGACTAATCCCGATAACTCCGGTTGTTCGCTGTTGAGAATGCCGTGAGTGGCAAAATGAATGATTTGGTATTGACTGAGGCGATCGCTCGTGGCACTGTTTTTATTGACCTCAAAATCAAACGCCGCTTCTCGTTGGTTCGGCGCAACCAGGTTTAAAATCGCCTCCGCTTCCGATCTCGTGTAGGGAAGGCGGGCAAAATCGACCCCAGCCATGCGGGCCGATCGCTCTAGCAGGGCGGTGGTGAACGAGTTATCCTCTTCAACTGTGGGGCGCCTTCCGGCCACCACGCGATCGTCGGTCGCACTAAAGACGGGATCGGCAAAAATTGCCAGCCGTTTCGGGGCGATCGCCCGTCCGTCAAAGTCGCGCCGCAACAGGGCTAACGTAGACGCCGAGGGCAACGTCACGATTTCGTGTTCTTCGATTAACAAGACCGGGCGATCGCCCGTTCGGTTCGGATGGGGCAAAGCGGCGAAGGGGACGTATTGCAAAGCGCCGTCGCCGACGACGAGCAAGCGGCGATCGCCCAACTCCTCGGCCACAGGTGCGAGAATTGTCTCACTTAATTCGGCTCCCACCCCTTGAATGCGTTCGGTATTGAAGCGATAACGCGGATCGGTCAGTGCTTGGCTAAATATACGGGCTTGCTGTTCGATCGTTTCCCGTGACGCCAGTTCGTAACTCGCAATGCGATCGTTCGTCACCACCCACAGGTAACTACGGGTTCCTCCCAGAAAATATTCGAGCAAGATCGTCTCGTCATCTAGCACTTCCCGTTGAATTTGTTCGAGAGAGAGGGGTTGCGGTTGGGTCAACGCGGCATAACGGGGAGAATTGGCGCGGATATCGGCGAGAACGGCGTTGTACTCTTCTAACAGACGGTCGATCTCACTTTCAATTTTGCCGACCTGTTGGCGGGGGTCGCCGAGGGCCAGCAGTTCGATCCGTTGTCGTTCCCGGGCGTCGAGTTGGGCTTTAATTTCGGTTTCGCGATCGAGCAATTGCGGATCGACTCCGGCGCGGATATCGGCTTGGGTTTCATTGAGAATTTCTAACAAGGAACGGGCGCGCGCCGCTTCACTGGCTTCAAAGGCTTTGATGTCGTAACCTTTGTCCGGATGGCGCTGGTGCAGTTCCATGAGGATATCGATATAAAGTTCGTAATAATCCTGTTTTTCGGCAAAAAATAGACTTCGCAACTGTTCGGAATTGACCTGCGATCGCACGTCTTCAATCTCGTTCAATGCTTCTTCAATTCGTTCTAAAGCCATTTCGAGATCCCCTTGCTGTCGATCTAAAGTGGCCAATCCAAATAAGACGAAAGTCGCCTTGCCAAAATTCCCGAGTTGGCGATTAATTTCCAAGGCTTGGTTAAAATTTTGCCGCGCCTTGTCCCACTGACCTAAATTCTGGTAAACTGTCCCTAAATTGGCCGTGATAATAGCAACTTTTTGCCGATCGCTCACCTCACGAGCTAAACTTAATCCTTGCTGGTAATAGTCTAAAGCTTGCTCTAGATTTTGTTGATTTAAATATTGGCTGCCGATATTGCTGAGAATATTTGCTTCTTCCGCGCGATCGCCGATTTGACGAGCAATCGCCAATGCTTTGCGGTACAGAGGTAAGGCGCGATCGCGCTGATTGTCATTAGCATAAATTCCCGCAATATTGTTGAGTATTGCTCCTTTTCCCACTAGATACCCTGTGGATTCGGTCATCGGTAAGGCGCGCTCGAATAACGCCAAGGCGCGCTCGCGATCGCCCAAATCTAAATATGTTTGACCGAGATTAATATAAGTCACTGCCTCGCCGAGGCGATCGCCGAGCGTCTGTTGCAATTGCAATACTTGTTCGTACAGATCTAACGCTTGTTGAAGTTTCCCCTGGATCGCATAAGAGACCGCTAAATTCGTCAGCGTATTGGCGATTCCTTGAGGGTCTTGGATTTCTCGTCGAATCTCTAAAGCTTGTTGGTAATAGTTGAATGCGGTTTCATTTTCGCCGATATGACTGTAGACCCCGGCGATATTGTTGAGTGTCGATCCTTCCCCGCGACGATCGCCCAATTCTTGCCGCAGTATTAGCGCTCGATTCAAATACTCTAAAGCGCGATCGCTCTCTCGTAGATCTGCATAAATTTGACCGATGTTGTTTAAAACTTCTGCTTCTCCCCAAGTATTTTCTACTTGCTGATATAAAGGTAGCGATCGTTCGAGGTTTTCCAAGGCGCGCTGGTAGTCTCCGCGAAACCAATAAATTGCGCCGATATTATTTAAGCTTTGGGCGGTTCCCGATAAATCCCCGATTTCTTGTCTTATTTCTAAAGCTTTTTGGTAATAAGTTAAAGCTGTATCAACTTCGCCGATTTCGTGGTAAACTTTGCCAATTCCTTGAAGTAACAAGCCTTGTCCGAGGCGATCGCCGAGGCGTTCCGCCAGGACGATCGCCGCTTCCCACTTGGCGATCGCCTCCCGGTAAGATTCGAGGGTCGCTCGCTCGAATAACTCCATCCCTTCACCGACGAACTGAATATAAGTGAGGCGATCGCGGTCGGCTTCCGTGGCCGATCGCCGTCCGACAATTCTCACTTGGTATTCACTCGCTTCCCCAGTAGGCGCGATCGCCGTAATTTCTAGGGTGTAGGTTCCTGTAGCGGGGGCGATCGCTTCGAGAACGTGACCGTCTGCGGTGGTTTCGGTATTGACTGGGGCGATCGCCGTTCCATCCGGTGCCATCAGTTGAAGCTCGATCTCGATTTCCGGTCCGCCGACCGCCAATTTTATATATTCTTGGTCGCCGAGAGTTACTTTATATAAACTTACTTGTCCGGGGGCGATCGTTCCCGTGGTTATTCCTTCCCCTAGGGGGGTGGCGTCGTCTGCTTCAGTGGATTGAGCGATCTTTTGGGCGACGTTCGTCCCGTTCTCGGGGGTCGCAACGGCGAGTAAGGGTTCGGGAACTCCCCGGACGCCGAGTAACGCGCTGGCGGCGATCGTTGCTAATCGAAGCAGGAACGTCGGGGAAAACGGAAGTAGCGATCGTTTCATGGCAAGTTTCATCGTATTTTCCGCAAAGTGGATTCTGAAAAGAGTCTTCCCAAAAGTACATTCCGAGGCGATCGCGATCGGATAATTCATCGTTAAAAAAGCAGGAAACAGCGCCTCGGAGCGCCTCGGAACTGATTTTTTGGGGATGAAGACATTAAATTTATCCGGGCGGCGAGTGACGTTTGACCCAGACGAGCTCAATTTGTTCCTCGAATCCCCCGCGTTCCTGGCGTCGGCGTTCCTGGAGGGCGATCGTCCGTGGGCTGCTAAAAGGGCGTCGATCGCTTCGTATGCCTCTTCTCTCCTTCTCGGGATAAAATTTTCGATCGCCGCCGTTTAATGCTTCTCAAGTAGCAGTTTTGAGAGAGTTTTCGACTCGAATGCTACAATTTGTAGACTTTTGGCTAATCACATCTCCCTAACTCAAATTCTGCAAAAGATTTAGGACGGTTTTCTAACAGGATTTTACCCCTTTTTAATAGAAGAGGGATTGGTCACTCCAATGTTTAGCCAAAATTGGTATTTTGGTGAGTTTAGCCTGTCGCTTTGAGAGATATTTTAATCAGGTTTTCGATTCTCCAGGGTTGACTTTCTACTTGATAAGTTTGACAACAGCAACCGGGAAGGGTAAAGTGTTGCTCGGAATCCAGGGTAATATCTGCTTGATAGGTGACGATCGCCCCCCTCGAATCGCGAACGTCTAGCTCGACGCGATCGCCTGCTTTAAGCGATCGAAATTGCACGGCATAATTTAGCCCGTCCCAGCCCCATTGTTTCAATAATTCTTTTTCTAAAACCTGCACGGTATTGGGTAACAAACCCCAACCACGATAAACGGAATAAAGATCGAGAATTGACCCCGATCGCGTTAAAATTGTTTGTAAACGATTCAGATCGAGATGGCCGTAGTAGCGCCCTTGGGGAAAATCGATCGCCGTCGGTGCTAAATGGTGTCCGCCGATATGACTCGTTTGCCAAATCCGCAGATTGGCGAGGTCACATCGATCGCTCATTTTCAAAGCTTTATAATAAAGTGGTTTGCCATATCTGGCGCAACAGCGATCGTTTTGTCCGTGGGTACAAATGAGAAGATCGCGCACCTGAGAATTGCTATTTTCTAATTCTAGAGAGTGGGTTTTAAGAAAACGTTCGATCGCGGGGGCAACTTCGGCCAGATCGGAAACAAAAAACTCGTAATGTTCGTATCGATTGGCAAATCCTTGAGATTTGTGATAAATAATAACGCGACGGCGATCGGGTTGAAAATACGCTGGATTGTAAATTAGCAAAATTCGCCGGGTAATCGGTTGCGATCGCCTGTAAAAGAGATCGCCGAGCGCGCGTAAGTTCTCGGGAATCTGTCGGGAATCGAGGTCGTAACTCGTCCAAGGGGGCGGACATTCAATTAAAAAATAAGTCTCGTAATGGCGTGCGGTTCCGCCGAGAAATATTCCCGACTGTCGCGCCAGATCGGAACAAAAAAATTCACTCATCGCAGTTCAATGGGGGTTTAAGCGATCGTTGGCTCAAATCGGGGTGTTGAGGACAAGTACGGTGACCCCGTTTCCCTTGGGGAAGCCCGCGAGAACCGAGGCGGTCTCGGGAAATTATTGAGAAATTATTTTAATAATAGATTGTCAATTGCCGATCGCGCGAGCGGGGGTCGAGTCACGGGGTGAGGACGCCGTAAACTAGCATCGGTAAACTATCATAGGGTCAGCCGCGATCGCCGCGCTAGATTGAGTCTGCACTTAGGAGAAGGACTGATGAACAAACGCACTGCTCTCGCCTCCACGATGTTGTTGGGCAGTTTTTGGATCGCTACCCCGGCGATCGCCGAAAATTTCCAACACCTGCAACAATTGATGTCTACCAAAGAATGCACGGGCTGCGATTTGAGTGGTTCGGGTTTAGTGCGGGCCGATCTGGCGGGGGCTCGTTTGAGTGGGGCGAATTTAACCCGGGCTAATCTCAGTCGGGCGAATTTGGCGGGGGCGGATCTGAGTGGGGCGAATTTGAGTGGGGCGTCCTTATTTGGCGCCAATTTGACTGGGGCGAATTTGACTGGGGCGAATTTGCGCGGGACGGATTTGCGAGAAGCGTATTTAGTCGATGTCGATTTCACCGATGCTCTGGTTGACAGTGCCTACGTGCAGGATGCCGTAGGTATGCCGTCGGAGCTGCTCAGTGTGGAGGAAGTGTATAACTGGGGAGTGGCCGAAGCGAAGCGCAAAAACCACAAAAAGGCGATCGCCTATTTCAATCGCGCCCTATCTCTGGATCCGGAGTTTGCTCCGGCATACTTGGCGCGAGCGGTCGTGCGTGCAGAAACGGGGGATACAAACGGGGCGATCGGGGATGCGGAAATCGCCTCGAAGTTATTCGCGATCGAAAATAACCCGCAAGCGTTCGACACGTCGCGCCTGTTGGTGGCGCAGTTACAAGCGCTGCAAGATCCGGAACGACAAAACCAAGGTCAAGGGGGGTCGTTCCTGCGGACCGTGGGGGCGATCGGAATCTCGATTTTGCGGTTGATGTTGTAGATTGTAGAAAAATTGTAGAAAAATTATAGAAACGTTGTAGAAACGTTAAGCAAACTAGGGGGCGATCGCCCATATTTTACCGCGATTTTTGTTGCGGAGCGATCGCCGTCACACCTTCCCTCGGGTTGCGATCGCGGAATTGCCAAGCTCGGTGGTTCAAGATAGAACCATCAGGGTCACACAGCGCGATTGACAGGCGCGATTTACAGGTGCCAGGGGAGTGTACGAACAATGGAAAGACTTATTTTAGCGGCGATCGTTACCTTATTACTCAACCTGTTTGTTGGGGGTGAATCTCCCAGTCGAGTGCAAAATACTTCCGATTCTGACTTCTCCGGTTCTCAACCGAGTATGATTCAGAAAATGTAATTAGATTTGAAATTTGAAATTGTATTCTGAGATCGACCTTTGGAAATAACCAAATTCCTTTAGGGACACGGCATTGCCGCGTCCCTTAAACCGATGAAATTGTACTAATTACGAGTCCAACTTTATCCCGCGAATCGATAAATCTAATAACTCCACGGGATGCATCAACGGAATGGCGCGATCGCTCGATTCCAAATGCTTTTTAATCTGTAAAGAACAGCCGGGATTGGGAGAAGTAATTAACTCGGCTCCCGTCGCCAGTAAATTATCGACCTTTTGGCGACCTAATTCGTCGGCAATTTCCGGCTGCAACATGTTGTAAACTCCCGCACTGCCACAACATAAAGCCGCATCGAGAGGTTCGCGCAATTCAACGCCGGGAATTTGTCGTAAGACTTGCCGAGGTTGGGCGCTAATTTTTTGGCCGTGCAGTAAGTGACAGGCATCTTGATAAACAAGGGTTAAAGGCCGATCGCTCACCGGAGATAAGGGGGCGCTCAAGCCAACTTCGGCGAGGAATTCATGCACGTCGCGGACTTTTTGAGAAAAGGCGATCGCCCGATCGCGGTAAGCCGGATCGTCGCGTAAAATATGGCCGTACTCTTTGAGGGTATGACCGCATCCGGCGGCGTTAATAATGATAAAATCGACGTCGGTGCCTGCAAACGCTTCGATCGTCTGGCGGGCGATCGCGCGGGCTTGTTCTTCCTGTCCTTGGTGGGCCGCCAGTGCGGAACAGCAGCCCTGCGATCGCGGAATAACCACTTCGCAGCCATTCGCCGTCAGTACCCGCGCCGTCGCCTCGTTTACGGAAGAGAAAAACAGGCGTTGAACGCATCCTAAAATCATGCCGACGCGATAGCGTTTTTCTCCTCGAGCGGGAATCAAATCCGGGAGATCGTCGCGGAGAGCATCGAGACGCACTCGGGGTAAAATCGATTCCATCGCGGCCAAACGAGGGAAAACTTTCGAGAGGATCCCGCTCGATCGCACCAGCTTTTGCAAGCCCGATTGTTGATAGAAAAACAGGGGCAGTAACAGAACCCTGAGACGATTGGGATAGGGAAATAAATTAAAAATCAAACTGCGTAAAACCCGATCGCCTAACGGTCGTTCGATCTGGCGTTCCACTTGCGGACGGGTATCGGCAATGAGGCGATCGTACTTGACCTCCGAAGGGCAGGTCGTGACGCACGCCAAACAGCCGAGACAGGTATCGAAATGCTGGCTGGTGGTTTGGGCTAATGGTGCTTCTCCTTTGTGAATGGCATCCATCAAATAAATGCGTCCTCGTGGGGAGTCCATTTCCTTACCGATGACGCGATAACTCGGACAAGTTGCCAGACAAAAGCCGCAGTGAACGCAGGTATCGATTAACTCCGGTTGCGGCGGGTGGTGGCGGTCGAATCCGGGGTATTCGGATTCGGGAAGTTCCCGAGTTAAGTGAGGGTTATCGTTGAGAAAGGTACTCGATTTAGCGGGAATTCGGGTTTCGCGATCGGTGGTGGTCGGGTTGGAAGGGGACATAAGCGATCGTTAACTGGCAAACAGTAAAGACAAAGAAGGACGAGAAAGAATCGAAAGAATTAGAGGGGGTCGAGGAAGCGATGGGGACTCAAAATCGAGTCGGGATCGAATTTTTGTTTGATTTTGCGAGTAATTTCTAAAGCATTCCCGGTATAACCCCAAATATCGAGCTGGGTTTTGACCGAGAGCGGGGCGCACAGAATGCTAAGAAAACCGCCGTTCGCTTCGCAGTGCGATCGCACTTGACGCAGGCTAGAAGTGCTTTCGGTGTGAGTACAAAGACGACCGATCCCGGTGGTGGCATGAATCCAGCCGAAGGACGATCGCCCGAGGCTTTCATCGATCGCGACGGCAGTGCGAACGGCAGCCGAAGGTCTGACTCCTATTTTGCAGGCGATCGCCCCCTCTCGGGAACCATTATCGATTTGTTCTCTCAATTGTTGCCATAAAGCCGCATCCGAGTCGTCCGGGTAAGCGGTGGCGTGCAAGCCGAGGGTTTCGCCGACGGCGATCGCGCGATCGCCCTGCTGCCGGACACTTTCGGGGATACTTTGGAAGCGGATCAACAAAGCGACCTGTTCGCCGAGATCGAGCGATCGCGCCAAGCCGGGAGAGAGCAAATCTACTGCCGTCGGCGTCAGGGCCGAACCGAACAGGGTTTGAGTCGCTTGGGCGATCGCGTCTGCCTCGCCGGAAAGCACCACCGTTCTGGAGGTCGGCGGTTTGGGATAGACCCGAAACGTCACTTGGGCGATCGCCGCCAGGGTGCCGAACGATCCGGTCAGCAACTTCATCAAGTCGTATCCGGCCACATTTTTGACCACCCGACTGCCTGCCTTGACCAATTCGCCATCGGCGCGCACGAACGAGAGACCGAGCAGTTGGTCGCGAACCCCCCGATAGCGAGCCCGCCAACTGCCCGTATCGGCAGTAGCGACGATCCCGCCGAGGGTGGCGCGATCGCCGTAACTCGGATCGAGGGCGAGAAACTGGTTATCCGTCGCCAGTAAAGCTTGCAAGTCCCTCAACTTCATCCCCGCTTCCACGGTCACCGTCAGATCGCCGACGGCGCGCTCGATCGTGCGATCGAGGTGTCGGGTGGAGATCGCGGCTCGAATCCCGCGTGGAATGCCGCCCCAATCTAACTTCGTCCCCGAACCGCACGGCAACACGGGCCAATGCTGTTTGGCGGCCCAAGCGACCGCCTCGGCGAGTTGTTCGACCGTGTGGGGATACAAAATACAATCGGGGGGCGAATCGGGAGGAAAAGCCCGTTGGAAGGACGCTCGCGTGTCGCGATCGAGGGCATCCCACTCGATCGCCGAATCGTCATCTAAAATTTTTTTAAATTCCCGTGCGATCGCGTTCATTTAAAACACTATTAGCTTAAGTTTCCGTCGATCCCCCCGAGAGCAGTCCCTGGGGATCGCTGATTTTCATCTTTAAGATCTTAGCGGCAATTGCTTCGGGAATGCTGCTCGGAGATCTGCCGCTTCTGGGTCGGCGCGGTGTGAATCAGGCGGCGATCGCTCCAAAGTCGAGATCCAATTGGGACGCCAACCCTTTTAAATGGAGAGAACATAGAGTTTGGCGATCGAAACGGCGACCTCGATCCCGAATCGATCGCCAGACCCGTTTTATTAAGCACTATAGGGAAGTCAATGACCTTTATTGCGACTACTCTCACGACTCTAATTTCCATTCTCGTCGTTCTCGTCGGGCCGAAAATGGCTGAAGAGAAATATCGAACCCCGATCCGCGCGATCGCCCTGCTTGTGGGTCTCGTCGCTGCCGCCGCATCCGTTTTTAAAACCCTCGCGATCGTTCCGGCGGGCAAAGTCGGCGTCGTCGAAGTCTTCGGAACCGTGATGCCGCGCGCCTTAGGGCCGGGGGTTCACCCGGTCAACCCCTTGGGGAAAGTCGTGCAGTTTTCGACCCGCTTGCGCGACATCAAAGAAACTGTAACCGCCACCTCCCAAGAAGGGTTGAGCTTGAGCATCGACGTCAGCTTGCAATACAAACTCGACCCGACAACGGCGCCGGATGTCTATCAAGAAATTGGCAAAGACGAAACCGACATCCTCATTTCTCGCTTTCGCGCCATCATCCGCGAAATCGTCGCCGCCTACGACGCCCGCAGTATTTATACCGACAAACGGCAAGAAATCGCCCAACGTTTGCGTCAGGAGATGAGAGCTTCCTTAACGCCGTTGGGGTTTGAAGTCGAAACCGCCTTACTGCGAGATGTTGCCCTCCCGGAAAACTTGCAAGCGGCGATCGAAGAAAAATTGCAAGCGGAACAAGAAAGCCAGCGCATGGAATTTGTCTTGCAAAAAGAGCGTCAGGAAGCCGAACGCAAGAAGATCGAAGCCCAAGGAATTGCCGATTTCCAGTCGATCGTCTCTCAAGGCTTGACCTCGCAATTTTTGCAGTGGAAGAGCATCGAAGCGACTCAAAATTTGGCAAATTCTAACAATAGTAAAGTGGTGATTATGGGAGGAGGCGTGAGCGATTCCGGTACGCCTCCCGTGATTTTGCAACCTTAAATAGGGTTAAAAACCGATGGATAACAGACAAAATTGGTATATCGTCAAGTCCGATGGCGGCGATTGCGCGATCGTCTCCGAAAATGATTTAGAAGCCTCGCCACCGCCCGAAATTATCGAACAATGGGGGCCGTTTCCGTCTCCTGATGCGGCGATCGCCCGTCGGGTGGGATTGATTCGTGCCGGAAAATGTAAACCGCGCTAAATCCTCCAGTTTGGCGATCCCTACGCTAAAGTATCAAGAAAGCATACGGGAGTTTGCGATGTGTATTTGCATTAACTGCCATTACGTCGATCGCTGCACCACCTACCATGCAGTCGAACACCAACACCAACAACCCCATTTAACGGAAACCCCCGATTTTGAAGCCGTCGAACCGACGATAAACGTCAATATTCGCCATCGCGACAACGAAATTGAAATGGAATGGGATGTCGTCGGTTGCGAAAGTTTTACCGAAGAAATGGGGAAATGGGCGCGCCTGCGTCCCGGTGAATTAATTCCCACCTAAAAAGGTCTGCGATCTTTGTTCGATGGGGCTACAAATGGGGTGAAGTTTCGCCCCATTTTTAAACTTTTTAGAGGGAAAATAAAAGCAGTACGACAGCCGATCGCCCCCGGTCGAGCAACCCAGGCACGAGGACTCGCCGGATCCTCCAGTTGGGGGAGAGACATTTTCGAGAAAAATTCGATAGGATTTGATTAGCTCGAATGGAATCAAATTCAATCCGCGTTCTTTCCATCTCCGTGTAACGAATGGGGGATAAATTACCGTGCAATTCCACCCTGGGGAAAGAAGGAACGCGACTGGAGCGACGATGAGGAACGACCGATGAATGAAATTGCCGGATATATTTTAACGGAAAAAATTTACGAGAGCCAGCATACCCGAGTTTATCGAGGCGTACAACCCAAACAGAATCGTTCGGCGATCATCAAAGTTCCCACCCCAGATTATCCGAGCCTCAATGAAATTTCTCGCTTTAAAAATCAATACACGATCGCCAAAAATTTAGACATTCCTGGAGTCGTCAAACCCCTGGACTTAATCGCCTATCAAAATAGTTTTGCCTTAATCCTCGAAGACTTTGGCGCCATTTCCTTAAAAGAATATCTTAACAGATCTCCCCTTCCCGTCGGACAATTTTTAACCATTGCTCTCGAACTGAGCCAAATTCTCCGACAACTCAGCGATCGCGATATCGTTCACAAAGATATCAAACCGGATAATATCCTCATCAATCCGCAAACCGGAGAAGTCAAACTCAGCGATTTTAGTATTTCCGCACGCCTGCCAAAAGACACCCATTCTCTCAAAACTGCCGGACAATTACAAGGGACCTTAAACTATATTGCTCCCGAACAAACAGGTCGCATCAATCGTGGGATAGATCGTCGAACCGATCTCTATTCTCTCGGGGTGACTTTTTATGAAATGACCACCGGACAAGTCCCTTTTCAAATTAACGATCCCGTCGAATTAGTTTACTGCCATCTTGCCAGAGAAGCGCGATCGCCCGATCGCCTCAACCGCAAATTACCCCCAATTTTAGCCCAAATTATTTTAAAATTAATGGCAAAAAATCCCGAAGATCGCTATCAAAGCGCGCGGGGATTATCTCGGGATCTCAAAACTTGTTCGAGCCAATTTCAAAGTTCCGGAACGATTGACAGTTTTACCCTCGGTTGTGACGATCGCGCCGGACAGTTTCAACTTCCCGAAAAACTCTACGGTCGGGATTTGGAAATTATCCAGTTAACGAATGCTTTTCACCGAATTCTGCCCCCTTCAACCCCAGAAACACCGGAACAAACAGGCGATCGCAAGATCGGCGATTACAAGCAAATGGTGCTGGTCAGTGGTACCTCGGGAACGGGGAAATCGGCGCTAATTTCGGAAATGCAACGTCCCATTCTTCGCCAACGGGGTTATTTTATTACCGGAAAATTCGACCAATTTCAACATGACATTCCTTTTGCTCCCATCCTCGACGCCTTTCGCCAAATCTTGCGGCTTATTTTAACAGAAAGCAGCGAAAATATTGAGAAATGGAAGCGCAGACTGATGCGATCTTTAGGAATTAATGCCAGCGCGATCGTGTCCGTCATTCCCGAATTAGAATTACTCCTCGGTAACATCGATCCCGTCGTCGAAGAAATCGGCGCTGTCGAAGCCGAAAATCGCTTTAACTTTGCCTTTCATAACTTTATCCGTAGCTTCAGCGATAGCGATCGCCCGATTGTCTTATTCCTCGATGACTTGCAGTGGGTCGATGCGGCGTCTTTAAAGTTAATCGAACGGCTGATGTTGGATCGAGATATCGGCTATTTTTTAATTGTAGGAGCCTATCGCAGTAATGAAGTCGATCCCCTTCATCCGTTAATGTTAACCGTCGATCGCATTGAAAAACAAGGAGGGGCGATCGAACGGATTCATTTGCAACCCATTGGCAAAAGCGACCTCTATCTTTTCGTTGCCGACGCCCTCAAGTCTTCCCTTACAGAAACGGCAGAACTCAGCGAACTAATTTATGAAAAAACAGGAGGAAATCCCTTTTTTGCCAGTCAGTTACTCATTTCTTTAGCCTCTGAAGGACTATTTACTTACGACCCCGATCTCGACTGCTGGAATTACGACTTATTTGCGATTGAAACGCAAGATTTAACCGATGATGTAGTCGAATTTACCAGCAAAAAATTAGCCAAACTCCCCAGTCAAACTCGCGAACTACTGACCTTAGCCGCTTGTATCGGCAATACCTTTAATCTCGAAACATTGGCGATCGTTTCCCAACATCCTCCCAGCCAAGTCGCGGCAGATTTATCCCCCGCTTTAGAGGCGAGTTCGATCGTCGCTCTCGACGAGACCTATCACGTGTTTGAAGAGGCAAATCTACCGGATAAATTAGTATACAATTCGACGGCGATCGCTGCGAGCAAACCCGAATCTGCTTTCGATCGCTTTCCCAATTATCAATTTTTTCACGATCGCGTCCAACAAGCTGCCTATTTATTTTTAAGTCATACGGAAAAAGCTGCCAATCACTACAAAATTGGTCAATTGCTATTAGCCAATACCTCAGAAGAAAGCCGAGAAGAAAAGCTATTTGAAATTGTCAACCATCTGAATATGGCGAGCGCGGCGATCGTCAATCCCGCCGAACGACAACATCTCGCCGAATTGAATCTAGAAGCGGGACGAAAAGTTAAATTAGCGACCGCTTACGAAACCGCAGTTCGCTACTTTGAAACGGCGATCGACTGTCTCGACGATCGCCGTTGGAGCGATCGCTATTCGTTTACCTTAGAACTGTATCTCGAACTGCTAGAAGTCCAATATTTAAGTACAGATTTTGACGCCGCCAGTCAAACTGCCGAATATTTATTAGAGCGATCGCTCGATTTGCGCGATCGCGTCCGGGTTTACGAACTGCAAATCCAGATGAATATCGCTCAACTCAAACTCTTAGAAGCGGTACAAACAGGTTTGCACGTTCTCCAACTTCTCGATATCGATTTAATCACAACCCCGCCAAAAGAACAGGCGATCGAAACCTTAATCGACCTCCCGGAAATGACCGATCCGGACAAACTCGCAGCGATGCGAATTTTAAGGACAATTTTCTCTCCTGCTTATGTCGCCAAACCGGAGTTATTGCCGATCGTCATTTTCACGATGGTTCATCTGTCTTTAACCTTTGGCAATTGTCCGCTTTCCGCCTATGCTTATGCAGTTTATGCCCTCATTTTATGCGGTCCGATCGCCGATATCGATATGGGCTATCGCTATGGCAAATTAGCCTTAAAAGTGCTGCAACGCTTCAACGCCAAACCCCTCAACTGTCAAGTCACTAATTTATTTAATGCATTCGTCCGACCGTGGAAAAAACATGCGCGAGATACCTTACAAGATTTAGAATTTGCCCTGCAATCGGGACTGGAAACTGGGGATATTGAATACGTCGGTCACAGTGCAATTAATTACACGATTAATAGCTGGTTTTCCGGCATGGATTTAGAAGGGTTCGCGCACAAAACCGGAGAGTTTATCAATCTGACGCGCAAACTCAAACAAGAATATGCGATGGAGTCGCAACAAGTTTTCCATCAATTGAGTTTAAATTTACTCGGACAATCCCCGAATCCGTGCGAACTGAGGGGAGAAACTTTGGACGAATCTAAAGCAATTACGCAAGCGATCGCGCGTAACAATGCAACCACTTTATTTTTCATCTACTTATCTAAAACTATTTTATATTACTTATTTGGCGAAGGCGATCGCGCCGTTGCCGCCGCCACCGAAGCTCGCAAATATATCGATTCCGTTCCCGCTTCCATGACCGTCGGCGAGCATTATTTTTACGAATCCCTCGCTTTACTTGCCTGTGCTTCTCCCTCTCCCTCTCCCTTAGAAAATGAGGTTAAAATTCGACTCGATAGTAACGTAAAAAAACTTCAGTTTTGGGCAAAACATGCCCCAGAAAATTACCAGCATAAGGCCGATTTAATTGCCGCCGAATTAGCACGAGTTTCTGGCAAAATTGCCGAAGCCATGGAACTTTACGATCGCGCGATCGCCGAAGCCAGAGATAGCGATTACATCCAGGAAGAAGCGATCGCCTCCGAACGGGCGGGACTGTTTTATTTAGAACTAGGACGAGTAAAAATCGCCCGTCTTTATCTCACCGATGCCTACTACGGTTATGCCCGGTGGGGGGCGGTGGCAAAAGTGAACGATTTAGACGGACGTTACTCGCAATTTCTATTAAAAAATCGCGGTACGGTTTCGACTGACGTATTCGATACCACCGAAACGATTTCGATCGTAACGACGAACACCAGTACGAGTATCAATACTTCTGAAACCTCGGTTTTAGATTGGACGACGGTGATGAGAACTGCCTTATTTTTATCGGAAGAATTAGTTCTTGAAAACTTAATCGATAAAATGATGGAGGCGATTTTAGAAACTACAGGCGCCCAAAAAGGGATTTTAATTTTAGAAAAAGATCGTCGTTTAACCGTAGAAGCAGCGAAAATCTTAGGAATGGAATCTGAGAATTTACTATCGGGTTCTATTCCCTTAGAACAGTGCGATTATCTCTCGCCGGGAATCGTCCGTTATGTGGAACGAACCGGAGAGATCCTACTTCTCAACGATGCCCGTCACGAAGAAATTTGTATCGGAGATCCTTATGTAATGCGGGTCAAGCCGCGATCGCTGTTGTGCGCGCCGATCGTCCATAAGGGCAAAGTTTTGGGGATTATTTATTTAGAAAATAACTTATCGCCGGGAGTGTTTACCGCCCAACGGTTGGAAGTGTTGCAATTGTTGTGTTCTCAAGCAGCGATTTCTTTAGAAAATGCTCTGCTCTATCAAGATTTAGAGCGATCGCTGCACGAGTTACAACAAACTCAATTGCAATTGGTTCACAACGAGAAAATGTCGAGTTTGGGGCAGTTAATTGCAGGGGTAGCCCATGAAATTAACAATCCGGTCGGGTTCGTTTCTGGGAATCTAACCCACGCGATCGCCTACGTTGACGACATATTAACCCACTTGCAACTGTATCGCCAATTTTATCCCGAAGCCGTGGCGGACATTCAAGAACACGCGGAAGAAATCGATCTCGACTACGCGATCGAAGATTTGCCAGAATTACTTTCTTCAATGAAGTTAGGTACCGATCGCATCCGCGAAATTGTCAAATCCTTAAAGAATTTTTCGCGCAAAAAAACCGACCGCAAAATGGCGGCGGACTTACGCGAAGGACTCGACAGCACTTTATTAATTCTCTCGAATCGGATTAAGGCTAAAGGAACGAAGCCGGAAATTAAAATTATCAAAGAATATGGGGACGTTCCTTTAGTCGAATGTTTCATCGGACAGCTCAATCAAGTGTTTATGAATCTGCTCGCCAACGCGATCGATTCTTTGGAAGATAAACTAGAACGATTGAGATTAGAGGAACGTTCGTTCGTGCCAGAAATTCGCATTCAACTGAACCCGATCGCCCCGAATGAGGTAGAGGTGACGATCGCAGATAACGGGGCCGGGATGAGTGAAACTGTGCGATCGCAGTTATTTAAAACCTTTTTTACGACAAAACCGCAAGGGAAAGGAACCGGGTTGGGGTTGTCGATTTCCCATCAAATTGTGGTCGAAAAACACGGCGGTCGGATCGAATGTCGTTCGACCCTGGGTGAAGGAACCGAATTTGCGATCGCCTTACCCGTCAAAGCACTGAATTAAGAAAGGGGCGCCCGTCCCACGGCGGCGAGAACTTGCATCGGGCCGAGGGCTTTGAGTCGGGCGAGTTGTTCGGCGTTGCGAACCAGTAAGGCCCCGGCAAATCCGAGGGAGTTGACGGAAATGGACTCGAAACATTCGTGCGATCGCCCGACGACGAGCATCCAATCTCGGGTCGCCAACCAGTTATACGGTTCGGATTGGCGTTCTCCTGTACTTCCTTCGACTTCCAGGCCGATCGCTCGCAACAATTTGCGATACAGTTGCAAGGCTTCGACCGTCCCTTCGTCGGGAGATTTGCCCCAGTCGGGATCGAGTTTGCCGACGGCGTGAACGAAGGGAAAGTCCCCAACGGTGCCGATTTCGCCGTCATACTCGGCGCGGGCGATCGCCGAGGCGATCGGCAGGGGGGTGGAGGAGTCGGGAGTTAAAGGCAGGGGAACTAACTGCAAATGTTTGTGGGGTTGGCTGGCCCCCGCCACCCGACCGCCATTGTAGAAGGCCAAGCTGGGAAACTCGGTGAGACAGGCTCCGATCGCCTCGAAATCTCGCCGAGTGAGTAACTCTTGTTGGTCTTCAAACTCGCGGGTGACCACGAGCAGGTGATGGTCTACGACGTTAAATTTATTGAGCAGACACAGGTGGGTTTCGGAGAGGTCGGCGACAAATAAATCGCGATCGTAAGGTAAAAAGGGGTTGAAAGATTTTCCAGTTTTTTCACTTTTTCGCTGCTGCTTTCGTTTGGCGGCTTCTTTGCGCGCGAGATTTTGGAGAATACGCACCAGGAAAGGAATGCCGTTTTCCTCGACGATTTCACAATCGGTGGGAATCGATTGCAAGGCGCCACGGTCGAGGGCGATTGCGGTTTGTTCGGTGACGCGGGTCCACAAGCGACCGGGTTCGAGGCGCAAAGCGTCGTGTACTTTGGGGGAATTCTCGGACATGGGGACAGGGGAAGCAGCAACAAAAAGGGCGATCGTGCCTTTGGGTCGATCCACTGTAAAGCAAAACGAGCGCTTTTCGCAAAGCTGAGATCGGCAATACCAGGGAAAATTGGCGATCTCCGCGCCGTGAAATCCCTTTGTAGTTTCCCTTTAACTAATGACTCGAACGCCCATTTTTGTTTCTTTATATTAAGGCTTGGGATCGGAGTCAGAGGATTCCTTTATCATAGATAAAGAAGATTGTTTTCATTAATTTAGTGGAGAATTTAGAGAAAAATTGGCCTAAATTTCTCTGAAATCTCGTTCCTATAGTTGCTTAGGGCTTAATCTTCGAGATTGGGAGTTTGGGTCGAGCAAAAATCGCAGCGTTTTCCGACAAATCAGCCCCCCGAGCGATCGTTGTTGTCGAGCAGTTTTAGGTGGGTGGGGGATCGCACCGTTCGTCTCCTAAGAGGGCGATCGGGGGTTTTGGTGTCGGAGTAGATTTCCGATTCGATGTTTCCATTTGTTTTCCAATTGTCAACCTGTAATCGCATCGACTCATCCCGGCCATCGAGATCGGTAACGTTTCGATTTTACGGTTGTTTAGCATAGGGTTGGATTTAGAACAATGTCTCCAAATACGATTGAATCCGTCTTACAAGAAGAACGTCTTTTCTCACCTCCTGTAAATTTCTCAAAAAATGCCCGAATTCAAACCTGGGAAGCTTATCAAGAACTTTATGAAAAAGCACGAAGCGATCCGGAAAGCTTCTGGGCCGAGATCGCCGAACGAGAATTACATTGGTTTAAAAAGTGGGACAAAGTTCTCGACTGGAAGCCTCCATTCGCGCAGTGGTTTGTCGGAGGACAGCTCAATTTGTGCTACAACTGTCTCGATCGCCATTTAGACGGCGATCGCCGGGACAAACCCGCGTTAATTTGGGAAGGAGAACCGGGAGATTGCCGGATCATCACTTACGCCCAATTACACCGCGAAGTTTGTGAGATGGCGAACGCCCTCAAACACTTGGGCGTCCGCAAAGGCGATCGGGTCGGCATTTATCTGCCCATGATTCCGGAAGCGGCGATCGCCATGCTCGCCTGCGCCCGCATCGGCGCCCCCCACACCGTCGTTTTTGGCGGATTTAGTGCCGAAGCCCTCAAAGACCGCCTCCTCGACGCCAACGCCAAAGTCCTGATTACCGCCGATGGTGGCTGGCGTAAAGAGGAAATCGTCCATCTCAAACAACAAGTCGATAAAGCCCTGGCTGACGATAAAGTTCCCAGCATCGAACACGTCATCGTCGTCCGGCGAACCGGACACCCGATTCATATCGAACCCGGACGGGACTTGTGGTGGGACGACCTCCAAGAAGAAGCCTCCGACCAATGCCCCGCCGAACCGATGGACAGCGAAGACCCCGCCTTCATCCTCTACACCTCCGGAACCACGGGCAAACCGAAAGGCGTCGTCCACACCACGGGCGGCTACAACTTGTACACCCACATCACCACTCAATGGGTGTTCGACTTGCAAGAAAACGATGTTTTCTGGTGTACCGCCGATGTCGGCTGGATTACCGGACACAGCTACATCGTTTACGGTCCGCTTTCCAACGGCGCCACCATTTTGATGTACGAAGGCGCCCCGCGACCCTCGAATCCCGGCTGCTTGTGGGATTTAGTCGAAAAACACCGGGTCACGATCTTTTATACCGCCCCCACGGCGATCCGCTTGTTCATCAAAATGGGGGAAGAACTGCCCAAAGCCCGCGACTTGTCCTCCTTGCGCTTGTTGGGCACCGTTGGCGAACCGATCAACCCCAGTGCTTGGATGTGGTATCACCGGGTCATCGGCGGCGAACGCTGTCCGATTGTCGATACCTGGTGGCAAACGGAAACCGGGGGGATTATGATTACTCCCTTACCCGGCGTGACCAAAACGAAACCGGGTTCGGCGACGTTCCCCTTCCCCGGTATTATTGCCGATGTCGTCGATTTGGACGGCAACCCGGTCGGCGAGAATCAAGGGGGCTATTTGGTCATCAAATATCCGTGGCCGAGTATGATTCGCACGGTATATAAAAATCCCGATCGTTACCGCAGCACGTATTGGGAAAACATTCCCCCTAAAAATGGTGAGTATATGTATTTTACTGGAGATGGCGCACGCCGCGATCGCGATGGTTATTTGTGGGTGATGGGTCGGATCGACGACGTGATTAACGTTGCCGGACACCGCCTCGGAACGATGGAGGTGGAGTCTGCGTTAGTCTCTCACCCCGCCGTCGCGGAAGCGGCAGTCGTCGGCAAACCCAGCGAACTGAAAGGTGAAGAAATTATTGCGTTTATTACCTTAGAAGACAGTTACGTTCCCTCGGAAGAACTGAAAAAAGAACTGAAAAATCGAGTCGTCGAAGAAATCGGCGCCCTCGCCCGTCCGGAAGATATTCAGTTCTGCGAGGCATTACCGAAGACGCGATCGGGTAAAATTGTCCGGCGTTTACTGCGATCGCTGGCCGCCGGAGAAGAGGTCTCTGGCGATACTTCTACCCTCGAAGACCGCAGCGTCCTCGATAAATTACGTAATGTATAGCTAATTTTCACCGATGATAGGATTTCCTAGGTCGATCGCCGCGATCGACGATCCCCCCAAACCCCCTTAAAAAAGGGGGGAGTCCGCTCAAGTCCCCCTTTTTAAGCAGGGCATTTTTAAACTCAGAGCTTACAAGTAAAATAAAAGCGATCTTTCCGCGATAAAGTCAAAGAAAGATCGCTATTTTTTCGATTTTAAACTGATGTTATCCCTCTTCTGTCGTTTTCGGAAATCGCGATCGCCGTATCCCCGATCGGGAGACATTTAGGCGGCTGCGACCTTATTTTTGAGTTTTTATTAGGAAAATCCGTCGCGATCGCCGAGCTTATAAGAGTTTTAGAATTCAGTCAAGACAAGGGTTCTCCTAGAGGGACAGAAGAGGGATAACTCTCTTGTCAAACGGGGGTAAAATCCTGGTATAGCATTTTCCTCTGCTATGCAAGACATTTAGATCCCCCTCAATCCCCCTTAAAAAGGGGGACTTTCGTCTAGATCCCCCTCAATCCCCCTCGCCAGGTAGGGGTTTGGTTACCAAACCCCCACTTTCCTCGTTCCCCCCGAAATCCCCCCAACCCCCCTTTGAAAGGGGGGCGAAGGGGGGATAGGGGGATCGGCACTGTACCCGATCGGATCGCCCGAGTGCTGTAAGTTCAGGACAAAAGAAGGATAAAATCGGGTTCTTTACAGGAACAAACCGTAATTACCCGATTTGAAAAGCGCGATCGCTCATTCTACCGTAGCCGACCAATTCCGGTAAGGATTGCGCACTAAATTCACATTAAAGTAACGCGGATCGTCCGATACTTCTCGACCGACCCAATCCGGGAGCGAGATCGCCTGATTTTCGTCCGTCAATTCGACTTCAGCAACGATCAAACCGTCATTTTCTCCAGAAAATTCATCAATTTCCCAGACGAGATCGCCGACTTTAATTTGATATCGAATTTTTTCAATTAAGGGAGGATCGCATAAATTATCGAGCAAAGTTCGGGCATGTTCGAGGGGAATTGGATATTCAAACTCCGCCCGAGAATTGCCTTCAGTCGGTCCTTTAATCGTTAAAAAACCGCGATCGCCAACAATGCGAACGCGCACGGAACGACCGCGATCGGTGGGAATATACCCCTGACGGTAAAGGGTTCCCGTTGCCATCGCCCGCCAACTCTCATTTTTTAGTAAAAATTTGCGCTCTATTTCAGTCGGCATAAGTTCGTATCCGTGCCAAATGTTCTAACTGTTTTCCTGGTGATTTTGCTGGTTATTTTGAGTATTTCACTCGGACCGATCGCCTAAAAAGGCTTCTACTTCGGCGTGAGTCGGTTGAGCGGCGATCGCCCCCGGTTTCATCGTCGTTAACGCTCCCACCGCACTCGCATAACGCACCACTTGTTTCGCCTTTTCTGGATCCTCCAAAGGCTGAATCCCAAATTGACAAATTTGATGGACGAACCCGGCGACAAATCCATCGCCGGCCCCCGTCGTATCGACTACTTCGACGGAAAAAGCAGGGACTTTGCCTTCATTTTCGCCCAAACAATAGGCACATCCTTTCTCTCCAGCCGTGACTAAAACCCCTTCGAGATTGCCGATGCGATAAGTAATCGCTCCCGCGTCAGCAGTACCGAACAACCATTGAGCTTCTTCGTCGGTAATTTTGAGAAAATCGACATGCTCGATCAGTTTTTCAATCAGGGGTTTGCACTCACTCGGATCGGGCCAAAACATATCGCGACGATTGACATCGACCATAATTTTGACATCATATTGTTCGGCCCAGGCGATCGCCTGCCAAATGGCCGATCGCGTCTCCGGATACGCCAGTTCCAGACTGCCGAGCACTAGAAAATCGGCATTTTCAAATAAGTCCCGAGGTAAGCGATCGGCTTGCAAATAAGTATCGGCAAATTCGGTGGTGGCGCGATCGCCAAATCCGGCAAACTGGCGGTCTCCACTCGGCGATCGCAACACGTAAATTTGCCGGGTCGGCGCACTCGAATGCCGTTGCACTCCGCTACAATCTACCCCAATTTCCCCGAGCAAACTAACTAACTCTTCTCCCGGTTTATCCTCGCCGACACAACCGACAAATCCCGCAGGAGTTCCTAATTTGACCAGGGCACAAGCGACATTGGCAGGCGCCCCCCCAGGATAAGGCGTCCAAGATTCGACCGCTTCCAAACTTTTTCCCGCTTGGTCGGCGAGACAGTCAAACAAGATTTCACCCAGACACAAAACACGTGGATCGCTCACGATCGCCCTCCTTGATTGATTAGATTGATTACAAGCCTACAGGTTACAGGATAGGCGTTTTTCGCCCCGTTTAAAGTCTTTCCCCGGTTCGTCGCTTCAGGGTTTCACTCTTCCCCAGTTTCCGTTTCCCGTGCTTCCTCCAACCCGTTAGCAATCCGTTCCCCAAATTCCGGATCCACATTCGCCAAACTCAACAGTTGTAAATATTCTTGTTGGGTCAGTCCCGCTCCTTCGATAATGTCGAGGGCTTGCGCTTCGATTTCTCCTTCTAACTGTTTGGCTTCCAGTTGACTCGCAGCGCCTTTAACTTCCCCCTGACGCTGTTCGAGTAAGTCCAAAACCCGCACGTAAGCTTGGACGAATTGGCTGACTTTCGCCGAGGGAATCGTACTCGCATCGAGAGGAGGAGGGGTCGCGGACGGCTCCTCGATCGCCGGGGGCGCCTCCGAAGGTTCTGGTGCCGATTCTTGGGCGATCGCGCCGTCGCCGCCCATAAACAAGAGCGTCGCGGCGATCGCGGCAACCCACCCCAAAATTGGCGCGACTCGAAGGCTTCGACCTTCAAAAAAACACTGGATTGCACGTTTTAAAGATTTGACTATTCTCATTTTTTATGGTATATGCTGCTGTGGATTGGTTTCGTCAACGTCGGCGATCGGGTCATTCCTGGCCGTCAACTTGTGGGAATCGACAATTTTGGTCGTGGCCGATGGGCGATCGCAACCCCAAACCAGCCATAACTAAAAATTAGTTTTGAGCAAGATTCTATTAGAATCATTACAATATAGGTAGATATACAGAGATAGGAATTCATTATGGCTGGCGGCGAGTCTCAGAGTAATGCATCCCTTTCCGAGCGCGAAATACAAGTCATCGAACTGGTAGCTGCTGGCTTGACCAACCAGGAGATTGCAGAAGAGCTAGAAATTAGCAAGCGCACGGTAGACAACCATATCAGCAACATCCTGACCAAAACGGGAACCAGCAATAGAGTGGCCCTGGTACGGTGGGCTTTGCAATCGGGAAAAGTTTGCATTAACGACGTCAATTGTTGTACCTTACCCACTCCAGAAGCCCAAAACCTCGAACCAGATCGCGACGATCGCAATCTAGAAGGACTGGGTTAATCAATATCAATCAACCAGATGAGGAAACGAGGGTTGGAAACCACTCAATTCGCCTGTAAAATTCCCGGAATGCCCTTAGCCGTCTATCGAGAACTGGCGGCTCATTTGGAGCAAATCGGAGGGGTTGAAGTGGATTTAATCCCCCAAACCGCTCCAGATTTCGATTACGAGCGCAGCCAAATCGGGGGCGCGTCGATTCGGGTTGGCGAAGGAGCCGAAACAGGCGCTTGCCAACGGATCGAGCAAATTTTAAACCACTATCGTCAGCGCTACGCCGCGAACTAAGTCGAAAGGCGCCGGGCGTGCTTTCGCTTCAGTTGGCGTCATCGTAGCGCCTCCTTTTTTTGGAGAGATCCTCAAGGCGATCGCGCCATCCATCCGCCCCTAATTGTCAGTTAACGTCAAACTCAGCATGGGTCAAATTCAAGCATTAAGAGGAACGCGGGATATTCTGGCCGACGAGATCGGCTACTGGCAACAGATCGAAGCCATTGCGAGCGATCGCCTCGCCAAAGCGGGGTATGCTGAAATTCGCACGCCAATTTTCGAGCAAACCGAGCTGTTCGAACGCGGGATCGGCGAAGCCACGGATGTCGTCGGCAAAGAAATGTACACCTTCAGCGATCGCGGCGATCGCTCGATTACCCTGCGACCGGAAGGCACCGCCGGAGTCGTGCGCGCCTACATCCAAAACAAACTCCAAGCCGCCGGGGGCGTCCAACGCTTGTGGTACGCCGGGCCGATGTTCCGCTACGAACGCCCGCAAGCCGGACGACAGCGCCAATTTCATCAAATCGGCGTCGAAGTGCTAGGCAGCGACGACCCCCGCGCCGATGTCGAGACGATCGCGATCGCCCACGACATCCTACAGCGCTTGGGCCTGCAAAACCTCCACCTCGACCTCAACTCCGTCGGCGACCTCGAAGACCGCCAGCGCTACCGTCAAGCCCTCGTCGATTATCTCACCCCCTATCGGGCAGAGTTAGACCCGGATTCCCAAGATCGCCTGACCCGCAATCCCTTGCGAATCCTCGACAGCAAAGATCGGCGCACCCAAGAAATTGCCGCCGACGCCCCCAAGATCTTCGAGCATTTGGGCGATCGCTCCCGCCAGCACTTCGATCGCGTGCAGCAACTGCTCGCCGATTTGGGCATCCCCTACCAACTCAACCACCGCCTGGTACGCGGACTCGACTACTACACCCATACCGCCTTTGAAATCATCTCCGACGACTTAGGCGCCCAAGCCACCGTCTGCGGCGGCGGTCGCTACGACGGACTCGTCGCCGAACTCGGCGGTCCGTCCACCCCCGCCGTCGGTTGGGCGATGGGGGTCGAACGGTTGATCCTGCTGCTGCAACAACTCGGTGGCGCCGTCGAAACCGCCCTCGATTTCTATATCGTCTCGCGCGGAGCTAGGGCCGAAGCCGTCGCCCTCCAGCTCGCCTGTCAACTGCGCCAGCATGGCTTGAGCGCCGAACTCGATTTGAGCGGCAGCGCCTTCGGCAAACAGTTCAAACGGGCCGATCGCAGTGGCGCCAAAGCCTGCTTGATTCTCGGCGACGAGGAAGTCGCCCAAGACCGGGTCCAGCTCAAATGGCTCGCCACCGGAGAACAAGAGGCGATCGCCCGCGCCGATTTATTCGACAAAATCGAACAACTGCGCGGTCAATTAGATCGCTGAACCCACGCGGCGATCGCCCGAGTCCCTCCCGACTCCCTCCCGCAACCGATCGAAGGCGATCGCCGCCGCGCAGATTTCCCGAGCTGAGCTAGACTGTCTACAAAAGCTTCGCAACAACTCAGGCCCGAACGAGTTCGCAACCGATGGAATATTGGGAATTTCTGATTCAGAAAGAGGGCGATCGCTCTTGGCTGCCTCTAGAAACTGCCGACGTAGAAATTCTAGAAGGTCGCTATCGCGTGGTGGCCCGTTCCAGCCACAAAAACAGCCCCGTCGAAATCCGGGTCACCTACCACTGCATGGAGGAATTCCCACCGAAACGCCGGGTGCAGAAACGCAAAGGTCGCACCAACGAAGAAGGGGCGATCGTCGTCATTCCCTTTACCCGCCTCAAACCGGGCCTGTGGGAACTCAGTTGTATTGGCGAAGAACTGCCCGCCGACGGCAAACCCTTTCACCAGAGTGTGGTGCTCGATGTCTTGGCGGTCGATGTCGAAATGACCCCAGACCCGACCCCCAGCCCGAGTGTAGACGCGGCAGAACCTTCGGATCCGGAAGATTCGGCAGTCGATCGCGCGATCGCCGCCGACGCCGAAACCCCGGAAACGCCACCCACCCCCGAACCGCCATCGGAGGAGATCGTCGTCGAAGCGGTCGCCTCCGCAACGGCGAGTCCCGCACCCCCGGCAGCCCCGACCGAACCGACCCCGAAAACCGCTCCCTCGGAGAAATCCTTACCGACAGGCGATCGCCCGATTTCTTCCCCGGTGGCGCCGCTTTTGTTGCGTTTGAGTCTCGATCGCGAAACCCAAACAGTCCGGTGGGGAAGTGAATTTACCCTCGGCGGGCGCATCGAAGGGGTCGATCCCGGCGATCGCTCCCCCCTCGATGGCGTCGTCCTCTACGTCGAGTTACGCAACCCCCAAACCGGAACTGTGGTGGTCGAACGTCGCGAAGACCTCACCACGCGATCGCTGCCGTTTTCCTTTGCTTGCGCCCTCACCATCCCGCGCAAATGCGACACTCACCTCGTCTTAGGGGAAGTCAAGCTTTACGATACCCGAGGCGGCGAAGCTGAAGACACCCCCCGGGAACTTGCCAGTCGTTCCCTGACGATTACCGCCGATTTATACGACTTGCTCGGCACCCTTCCCCTGGAAATGGAAGCGGAAGAGGTTTTAGAGTATTCCCAAGAAGCCCTCCTCAGACGCAATGCCGAAGTTCTCGGGCAGTCGTTCGAGGAGTTGATCGAGACGATCTCTAAAAGTCAGCCGATCTCGTTCCAACCGTCGAACCATCCGGTACTACCGCCCCAACTGGCGCCGCCGAGTCCGGCGAGTCCGCCTCGGGCGAAAAAACCCCTGGATTTGCCCAGTTTCGGGCGATCGCCCGCACCGCCACCCCCCGCGCCCCCCCCACCGGGAGATCGCGAGGATCGAGCTGCCGCCACCCCGGCGCCGGAGTCCGAGGACGGCAGCGCAGACCCAGAACAGACCCGATCCGAGATCGCCGAGAACGGCGCGCAAGCGACCCCACCAACGGAAACCCCAGAGGAACGACAGCCCGAAGTTGCCCCCGAACCCGTACCCCCTCAATCCCGGGTCGATCGCGCTTTCGCATCTTTGAACCTGGAAGACCGCTTTTTCTCCCGTCTCAACGCCTTGGCGAACGATGCGGAACTGTCGGAATGGTTGGAGACGAATTTATCCCGTTCTCAAGGGCACGGTGGCGGCGAAAGCCTCGTGACGGAAACGGGGGATCTCGATGGGGAGGAGGCGACGGTCGGTGAGGAACCCGATTGGGAAGCCAGCGAAATCGTGATCGACGAGGAGGAAATGACCCCGGATCCGAGTTCCTCGGCCCTCACCCCGGTCCTTCCCCCGTCCGGACGGGGCGATCGCACCGTGGAAATCCCGGCAGGTATGGTGTTGGCGGAAGACGAACCCGTTCCCACGCCGACGATCGAGATCTATCAGAAAGAACTGGTTTCCGGACGTCCGGTGAAGGTGACGTTGCGCTTACCGGATATCGTGCCCCGCTTGTACGTCAAGTTATGGTTGGAAGATCGCCAAACTCGCGAAATTTTAGACGGCCCCCATTGGGTGGTTGAATTTTGGCCGTCGGGATCGGGCGATAAATTTGCGACGACGGAGGTATTGGTTCCTTACGGTTGTTTGGAAGTCCAGTTTGAGGCGATCGCCGTCGAAGTCCAAACCGACCGCGAAAGTCACAAAGTCGTTCTCGAACGTCGGGTTTTACCCCCGGAACCGCCCCGCCTTCCCCTCGATGGCGAGTAGCTCTACCCCACTAAAAAACCGCCCATCTATTGGAGAAAGGCGGTTTTTTGGGTGTAGTGGGATAGACTTAGCGATCGGTTTTTACAAAGAAGAGCCGACTCCGGCGTAAGCTCCGTAGAAAAACAGACCTAAAACCACCAGAATACCCGTTCCGGCAACCGTTGCAATGACCCAAAGGGGAATACGACCAGATCCAGACACAGCTTTTACCTCTCTATTCAATACAAAACAGACTCGTTTAAAAACCAGTCGATCGCTCCAAAACTTCTCGCTTAGTTAAAGAAATAACTGGAGAAGAGGATGCCCAAAACGAAAATCAACAGCAAACCCAGATACAGGGAAGTCCGGTTTAATTCAACAGGTTGCTTATTGGGATTTGGATTACGAGTTGGCATGGTTCGCTTCTATCGTTGAATAAATTGCATTGCCGCGATCGCTCCCAGGAAAAAGACTGTGGGAACGGCGAGGGTATGAACCGCCAACCAACGGACGGTAAAAATCGGATAAGAAATGGGTTCGTTGGGATTGTTACTGGTCACGATCTCCTACCTCCTCTCAACTAATTGCCAATGTATTTTTGGATTTCTTGCTTCGACTCAAAGCGACCTTGAACCACGGGCAATTCTTGACGGTCTTGAGTGAAGTATTCATTGGGTCGGGGCGTACCAAAAACGTCATACGCTAACCCCGTACTGACAAACAGCCACCCGGCAATAAATAAAGCGGGGATGGTGATACTGTGAATGACCCAGTAGCGAATACTGGTAATAATATCTGAAAACGGACGCTCTCCAGTAGAGCCTGACATGGACGTTCCTCCTAACTACAACAGCGAATGATGGGGAGAGTTTACATCGATCGCCAACCCCTTGGCGATCCTCGGTTCTTGCATTTGTCGAGTTCGGCGTCCGTTCTCCGAGCAATCCGATCGGAATCGACAGAGAATGACGCGACGAATCGGCGACAAATCGACGGCGATCGCTGCGAACTCATTGGTTATTATGATACGAAACTTGAGAAATACTCACAAGTAATCGACGCGAGGGGACAACCCCGGCTCAGTCTTGTTTCCTATTAGCTTTGAGAGCAATGGAGCCAAAATTTAGGCCGCTTCTGGTTGTCCTCGATATTTTAAGAGAATACCGCGTTGTCCGATAATAAATCCGCGATCGCGATCGAGAAATACAATCTTGTAAAAATTAGACGGCACTTGTTCCACTTCCCGGTCTTTTTTCCAGGTTTGACCGCCATCTAAACTACACAGTAAATTACCACTGCCCCCGCTCACCCAAATCTCATCCGGGGTGCGGTACGCCAAATCGAGCAAACCCCAACTGGTCGAAAACTCCGGATAGATCGGCTCTTGCCACTCTTCTCCCGTCGCGGATTCGCTAAACTGAATTTGACCGCCTCGGGCGAGCATCCACAACCGTCCGTCTTCCGTAAATCCCATATTCTGAATTCGGCGCGAACTGTTGCGGTTGTGTCCGACCCAAGACTTTTGACCGGGCTCCCAGGTGGAATAAAAGTTTCCTTTCGCAGAAACGGCGATATACTTGCCGTCCGGCGCCCGTTCGAGGTTGCGAATCACCCCGACGGACTGCTCGACCAACGCACTCCAGTGTTTTCCGGCGTCCTCGGTACGGTAGATCGCGCCGACATCGGTGGTCATTTCTGCGGTTTGCGGGCCGAGGGCGAGAATTTTATTCGGCTGACCGGGTAACTTCTCACTGAGTTTGATCTGTTCCCAGGTTTGACCGTCATCTTCCGTATGCAACAACAAGGCGGGTTCGCCGACGATCCACCCCTCTCGTCCTTTGAAACTGACCGAGTTAAAGCGGTAGTTGTCACTGTCGAGCTTGAGGGTTTTCGGTTCCCAGGTTTCCCCGCCGTCGGTGGTTTCCAACAGGGTAGCATTCGCCCCGACAACCCATCCGTGTTCGAGATCGTCGCCGAAACCAATACCGATCAAGTTCGCCTCGGTCGGCAACTCGATCGTCTCCCAGGGGTTGTAACTCAAGGACGGAACGTTACTACACCCCACGCACAGCAAGACGAGTGCGAGTAAGGGAACGAGTCGTTTCCAAAATTTCACGATGGAGTCCATCACCTTTTTAATCTTTGTCGTTCTCAAAATCTATCGGGCGATCGCGCGATCGCGCCGCTTATTTTAAGCCGTAGAGGCTGAGAAAAAATAAAACCGCCAACCCCAAGGCGCTGAAAATCAGCAAGCTTTTTTGACCTGCGGTGAGGGTATTGACTCCCAACCCATAACTGTAGTTTTCCTTAAAGCCGGAGGCTCCTTCTTTGGGGCCGATGTTTTGGAACGCCGACGGTTTCGCCCCACAAACGGGACAGCGCCAGCTTATCGGTAGTTCGTCGAACGGCGTTCCGGCAGTCGCCTTCCGACTGTCGCCCTTTTCCGGTTCGTAAACGTAGCCGCAGGCGCGGCACTCATAACGGTCTAGCTGTTGAGATTCAACCGCTTCTTCGCTACTCATGGCTTGCTTCGTACAAAGTGGGCAAGGGGATCGCTAAGATTAAAATCTATGTTACAGATTATAAAGGAAAACGGTTCTCCCCCTCGAAAGATTTCACCCCGGTTTCGGACGCGATCGGCGTAAACCTCGATCCCACCCTCATTTGAGCCATCAACTGACCGTTATCTTTACTATCAGAATTCAAAATATCCACCTCAGACGGGGCGATCGCACCCGATCGCAGCCGCAAAAACGAATAAATCCGGCGATCGCTTTAGCGGCGATTCCCCGGATCGTGTAAAAATGTAAACGATTGCGTCTGATTGTCCACTATCTATTCCGTTATTTATCGTGTTTGTCCTGAGCGGCTACGAGTATTTTCTAGGCTTCCTCTTAGTGTGCAGCCTAGTCCCGGCGATCGCCCTGGGTGCCTCGGCCTTGTTGCGGGCCAGAGGCGGTTACCCCGAACGTGTCACCACCTACGAATCCGGTGTCGAACCGATCGGTGGAGCGTGGATTCAATTCAACATTCGTTACTACATGTTCGCCCTGGTCTTCGTCGTCTTCGACGTCGAAACCGTCTTTCTCTACCCCTGGGCTGTCGCTTTCCATCGATTGGGACTGTTAGCCTTTATAGAAGCCCTGATTTTTATAGCAATTCTCGTTATTGCTCTAGTTTATGCCTGGCGTAAAGGAGCTTTAGAATGGTCTTAGACTCTAACTTGCCCAAATTCAGCGATTCCGATCGCCAAATCATCAATCCGATCGAGCGCCCGCAAGTTACCCAAGAACTTTCGGAAAACGTCATCCTCACCACTGTCGATGACCTGTACAACTGGGCGCGCCTGTCCAGTTTGTGGCCGCTCCTCTACGGAACCGCCTGCTGTTTCATCGAATTCGCCGCCCTGATCGGCTCGCGCTTCGACTTCGACCGCTTCGGTCTCGTACCCCGTTCGAGCCCGCGCCAAGCGGACTTACTGATCACCGCAGGCACGATCACCATGAAATACGCCCCGGCTCTCGTGCGTCTGTACGAACAAATGCCCGAACCCAAATACGTAATCGCCATGGGCGCCTGCACGATTACCGGAGGCATGTTCAGCGTCGATTCTCACAGCGCGGTGCGCGGCGTCGATAAACTCATCCCCGTCGATGTCTACATCCCCGGCTGTCCCCCCCGTCCGGAAGCGATTATCGATGCGATTATCAAACTGCGGAAAAAAATCTCCAACGAGTCGATGCAAGAACGCGGCCAACTCAAACAAACTCACCGCTTCTACAGCATCAAGCACGGGATGCAAACCACCGAACCCATCCTCACGGGCGAGTACCTGCAATCGGCCTTGCGCCAAACCCCGCCCCAAGAATTGACCGAAGCGATGGGAATGCCCGTCCCTCCTGCACTCAAGGCCAGTCAGAAGGAGAAAAGCCGTGCCTGAAGAAGAAAAAGAACAAGAAGAACAACAAATCGTCCGAGGCGGTAAAATCTCCGCATGGCTCACCGAAAACGGTTTCGAGCATGAAGCGATGGAACCGGATAGTCTCGGCGTCGAAATCGTCAAGGTCGAACCGCAATATCTGCTTCCCCTCGCCACGGCCTTGTATGCCTACGGCTTCAACTACCTGCAATGCCAGTGCGGCTACGATCCCGGTCCGGGACAACCGTTAGTGAGCATGTATCACTTAATCAAGGTGAGTGACGACGCCGATCGCCCGGAAGAAGTCCGCATTAAAGTCTTTCTCCCCCGGGAAGACCCCCGCGTTCCCTCGGTGTACTGGATCTGGAAAGCTGCCGACTTCCAAGAACGCGAGTCCTACGACATGTACGGCATCATCTACGAAGGTCATCCCAACCTCAAGCGAATTCTGATGCCGGAAGATTGGATCGGCTGGCCCTTGCGTAAGGACTACATCTCCCCGGACTTTTACGAATTACAAGACGCTTATTAACTGGCGTGCCTACAGCCAAGCCCATCCCAAGCCCGCTAACAGGGGGAACGTAACGGCGTGTCCCCCTCGTTTTTTGGCGGCAAATCTGGCTAAACTGAAAGGAGAATACCGAATCCACTGGAGCGCCCCCCATCCCGGAACGATCGCGCCGGAATGCGCTTCGCGGGTCGGCCCGAGGCGATCGCCCTATGTTAGAACCCGAGTCGGTCTTACAAGAACGCTACCAACTCAAACAGCCGTTGAGCGACAATCCCGGACGCCAAACCTGGCTGGCCGAAGATTTGCACTCTTCCGATTCGGTCGTGGTCAAATTGCTGGTGTGGGGAGGCTCGAAACAATGGGAAGCCCTTAAATTATTCGAGCGCGAAGCCAAGGTCTTGCAAAATCTCGACCACCCGCGCATCCCCCGCTATCGGGACTATTTTTTCCTGGATGAAAATCGCTTGTGGTCGGCCCTAGTTCAAGACTACATCCCCGGGGCCTCGTTGATGGAATTACTCGATCGCGGCAAAAAGTTCAGCGAAACTCAAGTGCGCGAAATCGCGATCGCCGTCCTCGACATTCTCAGCTACTTGCACCAACTCAATCCCCCCGTCCTCCATCGCGACATCAAACCGAGCAATATTATCCTCGGCGAGAACGAGGCCGTTTATTTAGTCGATTTCGGGGCGGTGCAAGACCGGGCCGCCATTGAAGGCAGCAGCTTTACGGTGGTCGGGACTTACGGCTATACCCCTTTAGAACAATTTGGCGGACAGGCAGTTCCGGCGTCCGATCTCTACGCCCTCGGCGCCACCCTGATTCATTTACTCGTGGGGATTGCTCCCGCCGAATTGCTCCAGAAAGATTTACGCCTCGATTTTCGCGATCGCGTCAGTCGCACCCTGTCGCCGACGTTCTTGGACTGGCTGGAAATGCTGGTCGAACCGCAGTTAGACCGCCGTTTGGGCAGTACCCAAGAGGCGATCGCCGCTTTAGAAACTCCCGGGGCGATCGCTGCCTACACCCCGGGGGCGATCGATTGGTCGAATTTAACCGAAATTCACCTCAAAGAATCCCAGCGTCAACTGGCGATTCACATCCCCGAACCGGGATTGAAAATCATGAAATGGGGCAAAACGGCGATCGACCGAGTGAAAGAAACGATCGAAAGCGCGATCGCCTCCCTACAAGAAAGCCTCAGCGCCTCCGACGTCGCCGCCCAACTGCTGGTTTACATCCTGATCGGGATTGGGTTGCTGACCTTGCTCTCCCTGCTGTTGCAGGTCGCCGTGGGGGTTTTTCCCCTATTGATTTTCGTGGCCCTGTTTGCCAGTTTTAGCGATTATTTCGAGGGAACTCAAGTGCTGCTCGATCGCGATCGCGATCGGTTCGAGATCCAGCACAAACGTCTCGGATTGAACTATCGCACCGAGTCCGGCGTCTTGTCCGAAATTGAAGAGGTCTCGATTTTTTACGACAATCGCCGTTTCGTGATGGGCGTCGAACTCCTGACGCGATCGCCCGACGAGGCGATCGGCGAATATTATTTCGGTCAATCCGGTCGTAAATTGAGCGAACAAGAATGTCTCGGCTTAGCGAAAGAGATTCGCGACTGGTTGGAGATCGACCCTTCGGAAACTGAACCCTAAGCCGTCGTCGAACCGCGATCCCCCCCTCGGGGGCATCGCCAATCTTGCCGATCGCCGCGCGATCGGACATGATATGATTGTCAAGTTTTGTATCGAACTATAACAACCTGTTTCAAATTTGGGGTCAATCTACAAACAGCGCTCGATGGGAGCGATCGCGAAGGGCAATACTGGCGCGGACTGGCAAACCGCTCCCGGATTTTGAACCCAATCGCCAGAGCGAGAGTCAATACCCTCTAGGGTGCATCTGGAGGGCGCCGCGATCGGCTGACCCGAACTCTCCCCCGATCGCGAGACTCCATCCGGATTGGAGTTGAGGCAAGTCGTACTATCCTAGAAGCCCGACCGAGGAACCTCCCGGTGCGATCCTAGCGCTCCACCTCGATTCCTCCGATGCGGCCACTCAGGACCTTTAACCCACTTGGGCGATCGATCCTCTTCTCAACTACAACAGCCGACCCCCTCGATTCCCGAAAGCTCCAATCAATTTATTAATTGAAAAATAGGAGCGCGATCGCAAGCGAGGCCACCCGATGGAGGATCGAGCCTCTCCCGTAGCGGTGGATCTTGACAGGTCCGGCACAACCCGAGTCCGAGCCGAGACCGGGCAAACGCCAGAGCCATCAGGTTGTAAGGACAGACAGTCGTTTACTGGATATTAAAACGGTGACCCGAGGTATTGGTTTGCTCAACACTCACAACCAACTCAGGAAGACAGGCATCGTGGCGCGGTGGTTACTCCCCGGTCTGGTCGGTGCCTTTCTAATGGCGACTCCCGCCGAAGCGGCGCGACTGCTCTCGTGGCGGTTCGACGCCGACAGCGATCGCCTCTCATTTACGACCGCTTCCGGGGTTCAGCCCCAAGCCCAGCTCTTAGCGAATCCTACCCGGCTGGCGATCGACTTACCCGGAACCACCTTGGGACGCCCGAGTTTTAGCGAATCGGTCGGCGGCAACATTCGCGAGATTCGCGTCGGACAGTTCAATCCCAATACCACTCGCATTGTGGTCGAACTGGCGCACGGTTACACCCTCGATCCGCGCCAAGTTCAATTTCAAGGGATCTCGCCGAGTCAGTGGACCGTACAACTGCCCGAACCGCAACGATTGAACGAAATTCCTACAGCTTCGACGACCGAGGGCCATTCAGGAACGGCGATCGCCGCCAACAATGGCGCCCCCACCTTGCTCGAAGGGATCGAAATCACCGACGATGGTTTCGTCTTGCAGACTCGGGGGGAAAAACCGCAATTCAACCTCAATGCGAGAGGCGATCGCAACTGGATCAGTCTCGACCTGCCTGGGGTGGCGGTTTCGTCGGAACTGTCGCCGCGTTTGCTCAATGTCGATCGCTGGGGCGTCGATCGCGTGCAAGTGATGGAAGTGACTTCCTCGCCCCAACCTCTGACCCGCATCATTCTGAGTTTGAACGAGAACGCCAGCGACTGGCAAGTTCGCAGCAACGATTCCGGGGCGATCGCCCTCTGGCCCAAGGGAAGCCCACCCCCGAGCCTCACTGCCGCCAATCGCGAACCCGTCACCGTCAACGCGATCGAGCTGAAAAATAACGGCACCGAATTGCTCATCGACGCCGACGGGCCGATCTCTTACGAAAATGGGTGGGATCCGGAAACGTCCGCGTATAAATTAACCTTATATTCCGCACGCTTGGGCGACGGCGTCAAAGTGACTCGCCCGGAAAATAATCCTTCGGTGTTGTGGATTAAAGCTACTCAGCAAGATGCCCAGACCGTCGTCATCCGCTTGTTACCGGGGGCGGGAGTTCAAATCGGCCAAGTCGAACAAGGCAACAATTCCCAACAACTTGCCTTGAGCTTGCAGCCGAACCGGATGACGTCTCAAGGGGATAACGTGGCGATCGCCGTCCCTTCGCCGAATAACTCCGCGCCGTTACCCGTACCGAACAATACCCCCGCACCGACGCCGCGCCCGACGAACGGACGAATGGTGGTGGTGATCGATGCGGGACATGGGGGCGGCGATCCCGGGGCGATCGGGATTGGCGGCTTGCGCGAAAAAGATGTCGTCATCGATATTTCTCGTCAGGTGGCGCAAATCCTCGAACAAAATGGGGTCAGCGCGATTATGAGCCGCAACGACGATCGCGAAATCGACCTGGCGCCGCGAACCCAATTGGCGAATCGCATCAATGCCAATTTATTTGTCAGCATTCACGCCAACGCGATTAATATGAGTCGCCCGGATGTGAATGGGATCGAGACTTACTATTACGAAAGCGGTCGGCGATTGGCCGATTATATTCACAGCAGTATTCTCAATTCTTTAAATGTCAACGATCGCGGCGTGCGTCGGGCGCGGTTCTACGTGTTGCGTCACACGCGGATGCCTGCGGTATTGGTCGAAACCGGGTTTGTCACCGGACGCGACGACGCGCGCATGTTAGCGGATTCGGGAGAGCGATCGCGCATGGCGGAGGCGATCGCTCGCGGGATCCTCAACTACATCCGCGATAATGGCTGATTTTCCCACGGCGTCCCTTCGACTGCCCGAATTTGCCAGCTTGGCTCCCGTGCTAAACTGCACGGAATCGATCCGGGGAGCCGCCGCTTGAGGGTTCCGTAGGTTGCCAAGGGCGATCGCCGCGAAATCCCAAAATTACTCAATTCCGTCGTCCCTATCGTTCCTTACCGATTCCTAAAGAAGGTGATTTCACCGACTCATTACTTGCCCATGTCTCAACTCGCCCGCAAATCCCATCTACCCCATCGAAACCTGTGGCTCGGTCTACTCGGTGCTTTACTCTTGAGCAGTCCCGCTCACGCCCATCCCCATTCCCTCTCCGATGGGTTCGATCGCCCCGAGCAGGATTACTCCACGGCTGAGTCCGGCGATCGCGCGATCGCCGCTACCGGAGCCGCTACCCTGCTCGAAGACATCGAAATCAAAGACGAAGGTTTTATCCTCCACACCCGAGGTCAACAAGCCCAATTCGACCTCAAACCCAGCAGCGATCGCTCGTGGGTGAGCATCGACCTGCCCGGGGTCAGTCTCTCCCCAGAACTGGCCCGCCGCACCCTCAGCGTCGAACGCTGGGGCGTCGAACGCCTCCAGGTCATCCAACTGTCGAGTACGCCGCCGATGACCCGGGTAACCCTCAGCTTGGACGACTCTGCCCCCAA
The DNA here is from genome assembly GCF_016632315.1 of Oxynema mangrovii CENA135. Taxonomy (NCBI): domain Bacteria; kingdom Bacillati; phylum Cyanobacteriota; class Cyanophyceae; order Oscillatoriales; family Oscillatoriaceae; genus Oxynema; species Oxynema mangrovii. The sequence continues at coordinate 203,023 of NZ_JAEOXH010000002.1, forward strand.
CTGGCAGGCTCGCAGCAACGGATCCGGCCAGGTCTTGGTGTGGCCCGAAGGATCCGCCCCTCCGGGTTTGGCCCGGGGTCAATCGGGATTAATCCGTATCGAAGGCGTCGAGTTGAGTGAGGACGGTTCCCGCGTCACCATCAAAGCCGACGGCCCGATCGCCTATACCAGTAATTGGGACCGCCATACTTCCGCCTACATGCTGACGATTTATTCCGCCGAACTCGCATGGCAAGGCAGTCTGACGCGCCCGAATTCCGATTCTCCGGTCCTGTGGGTGCGCGGCAGTCAAGAAGATCCCGAAACCGTGGCGATCCGCATTCTGCCCGCCGCCGGAGCGCAAATTGGCAATATTACTCAGAACGGCGATCGCGAAATCTCCTTGCAGTTGAGTCGCGGCCCTACGCCCTCGAATTTACCCAATGCCAACAATCGTCCCCCCATTCCCACCGCTCCCCCTGCCGAAAAACCCAGCAGTGTCCCCCAGGTTCCTCAAACCCGATTGGCGATTGTTATCGATCCCGGACATGGCGGACGCGACCCCGGTGCGGTCGGCATCGGTGGGTTGCAAGAGAAAGATGTGGTTCTCGATATTTCCGAACAAGTCGCCCAGATTTTAGAACAAAATGGGGTCACGGTGGTCATGACTCGCCAGGACGATCGCACCCTGGATTTGGCGCCGCGAACCCAACTGGCGAATCGGGTGAATGCCGATTTGTTTGTCAGCATTCACGCCAACGCTGTCGCCGGAAAACGTCCGGAAGTCAACGGTCTCGAAACCTTTTACTATTCGAGCGGGCGCGAGCTGGCAGGGTATATTCAAAACAGCATGATTCAGAGTTTCAGTACCATGCCCAATCGGGGTGTGAAACAGGCTCGTTTTTACGTGCTGCGCCATACGCGAATGCCTGCGGTGTTGGTCGAAACCGGGTTTGTCACCGGACGCGACGACTCGCGCATTTTGGCCGATGCGGCACAACGATCGCGCATGGCGGAGGCGATCGCGCGCGGCATTCTCAACTACGTTCGCGATCGGCGTTAAACTTGTTTATTTGCTCTACAGCAATTGGCGCTGTCATGAGGTACAAGAGGCAAAGATCCCCCCAACCCCCCTTATCCCCCCAACCCCTCTTTTAAGGGGGATTTAGGGGGATCGAAATGTAGTACACAACAGCGAAAACTGCTCTAAGCGTAAAAGATCGACTGAATTGAGCGATCTACTTTTTATTTTCAGACAACAAGGTAGGAGCGAAAAAGTTTTCGCCCCTACCTTGATTCCCGTATAGCTAACAAACTTATCCACCGCCCATCGACCCAAAGTTATTAAGAATAACGATAAAATCTAAAATCTAAAATTCAATGACTTCCGAATCCGAACAATCCATTTCAAAGTGGCGATTTTGGATTCCTTTACTCGTCCAAACCGTCGTCCTCGTTACGATTCCCGCCCGGTCGATTTACGTTCTCGCTACCGGGTCGAATCTTGTTTTAGAAACCGTTCCCGTGGATCCTTACGATTTGCTGCGCGGTTATTCTCAAACGTTGCGCTATCAAATTTCCGAATTTGATACCCTCAAAACCCTCCCCGGTTGGGGGGATATTCCCGGGGAACCGATTCCCTGTCCCGATCCGGGGAACGATACCGATTCCGAATGCGATTTGCTGGCGAAAAATATCGAACAGGGGACGGATATTTACGTCATTTTAGAACCGCCACAAGAGGTGGAAGGTCAGCCCCCGGCGCCGTGGCAACCCGTAGCGGTCAGTCCGCAACTCCCGGACAATTTAACAGGCGATCGCCTTGCGATTAAAGGGGATGCGAATTGGAACGGGGTTGAATACGGTTTGGAAACGTTTTATTTTCCGGAAGCGCAACGGGACGAACTCAATCAAGCGATTTGGGAAGCGCAACAACAGCAGCGTCAAAATCAAATCGAGCTTGCGGAAGCTGAATCTGAAGAGCAAACGCACTCATTTGTCGTAGAAGTGAAAGTCGATCGCGCGGGAAAAGCGATTCCCGTGAGTTTGTGGGTACTCGGCAAAAAGTATCAGTTTTAAGCATCTCGCGCCGATCTTGGTCGCGATCGCCATCGGGAGAATAATACTGTAGCTTTTTCAACAAAAATAGTGTAATTTCTCCCAAACTTGCGAAATTTGACAATTTGTTACAATGGAAAAGATTCGGTGGTGGTAAATCTCACAAGGGAGTGCAAACCGGAATCGAAACCGGGCGCGATCGCTCGTAGAGGAACGCATCCCTAGAAGTTCTCGTCGCGAACTCGAAGACGGCGATCGCCGAAAGAGAACCAGTGCGAGTCAGTAAAACAGGCACTTTAATGTCTCAAAATCCCCTAAATTTAAAACCTAACATCTAACATCTAAAATCCCCCAAGAGTGTCAGTTAAATTCAAAGATAAAGCGAGTTTTCGGTGATGGAGGAAAAACAAAAAGCCAAACATCAAATCCTTTACCTTTTGAAAATGTACGGTCCGCAAAGTGCGGCAGAGTTAGCCGAACAATTGCAAGTTTCGCCAATGGCGATTCGCCAGCACTTGCAAAACCTGAAAGCCTACGCCCAAGTTACTTACGAAGAAGATCGCCGACCTTTAGGACGTCCGGTAAAACTGTGGCAATTAACCGAACGATCCGCCGATCTTTTCCCGAACGCCCATGACGATTTAATGGTCGATATGCTGCACAATGTCGAGAAACTTTTTGGGGCGTCGGCGTTAGAAAAAGTGTTAGCCGAACGGGCGAAACAACAGGTCGAGACCTATTCCCAAGAGTTAGCCGAACGGGAGGACGATCGCGAACGCGCCGACCGCCAAAGCGAGTTAGGGCGGCGGGTTCGCCATTTAGCCGAAATCCGCGATCGCGAAGGGTATATGGCCCGGGCGATCGCCCGAGACGACGGCAGCTTTTTACTGGTCGAAAACCACTGTCCGATTCAGACCGCAGCGCATACGTGTCAATTATTGTGCCATTGGGAAATGAAAGTTTTTCAAACCTTGCTCGGTCCGGAGGTCAGCGTCGAACGGGTAGAACATATCATGGAAGGCGATCGCCGATGTGCTTACGCGATCGCCCTCAACCCAAAGCGACCCTCAATCGAAACGTAAATTCAACGGAAGACGGGCGTAAACGCCGATCGGGTCGTTCAAGCCTTGTAAACTTTGTAAATCCGCGCGTACATTCTCAAACTCGCGGGTGAGGGCGTCGGGAACGACCCCGGAACGGGGAGAACGTCGCACGGAATTGAAAAGGCGATCGAGTAAAATTTCCTCCCAGGTGCGCGGTTTGGGATAGTCTTGTAACGTCCAATCGTCGCCGAGTTCGGCTAACTTCACCGCCGAGGCGATCGCGTCTTCCAAACCGCCGAGGCGATCGACCAAACCGAGTTTTTGCGCCTCGCGACCGGACCACACCCGACCTTGAGCGATTTCGGCGACTTTCGCCTTCGGTAATTCCCGAGTTTGAGCCACCAAATTTAAAAAACTATCGTATTTGCGATCGACCAAATTTTGAATGAGATTCATTTCCTGGGGGGTTTTCGGACGAGTAATCGTATTTAAGTTGGCATACTGCGCCGTTTTAACCACATCCCAGGTAATCCCGTTATTGTTCGCCAATCCTTGAATATTCGGCAACAAGCCAAAAATCCCGATCGATCCGGTCACCGTATTCGGTTGGGCGAGAATTTCCGTGGCGGACGTCGAGATCATGTAGCCCCCGGAAGCAGCATAATCGCCCATCGAAACGACGATCGGCTTAACTTTGGCGATCGCCGCCACTTCCCGTTCGATAATTTCCGACGCCGTCACCCCGCCGCCGGGACTGTTGACGCGCAAAATCACTGCTTTGACCTCCTCATTGAGGCGCAGTTTGCGTAATTGTTGCGACAACGTGCTGCTACCAATTTGATTGGGACTGCTGGCCCCTTGAACGATCGACCCTTCGGCGTAGACGATCGCAATTTCATTGTTCGAGGTTCGATAAGTTTCGTCTCGATTGGCGTCGGCAATTTGGGCGTAAGTCGGTAAATGAATCTGACGGAACGCGCGATCGTCTTCGTCACTTCCCGTGAGTTCTTTGAGCTTGGCGATCGTCGTATTGTAATCCGCCAATTCCGTCACCAAACCGCTATTTTTCGCCTCTTGTGGCGTTAACAACCCCTTACTATTCGCCAATTGCTGGATCTGGGTCGGATCGATCTCGCGGGTTTGGCTGGACACTTGTAAAAACTCACCCCAGAGGTCGCCGAGTAACTTTTGGGTCTGTTGTTCGTCTTCCGGACTGCGTTCTTTCAACAAAAACGGTTCCACCGCCGATTTGTACTTACCCACCCGGGTGACTTGCACCTGAATGCCGTATTTTTCCAAAGCTCCCGCAACAAACATCCCTTCCGCCGCCAAACCGTTGAGTTCCATCACCCCCAAGGGGTCGATCGCCAGATCGCTAGCGGCGGAAGCGAGGTAATATTCCCGTTCGGACCAGTCGAGATCGTAAGCGAGGATCGGTTTGCCCGATCCCGCAAACTTTTCAAGGGCGTTTCTGACTTCGTTGAGGGTCGCGTAACCCGTCGTATTGCCGCTACTGCTCCCTTCTAAGTACAACCCCACGATCCGATCGTCTTTGGCGGCGGCTTCGAGGCTTTCTAAGACTTGGCGCAGGGTGATGGTTGCGGGAACGTCATCGTCGGAGACCGCATCGGAGAGCAGTTCGGCGGTGGACGATTCCGGTTGCGTATCGGTAATGGTCATGGAAAGGTCGAACACCAAAACGGATTGGTTTTCGACTTCCGGTTCGCTCTCTCCAGAGGCGAGTAAGGCAATCAGGGCGATCGCGCCGCCAATCCCCAAACCGCCGAGAATCCCGAGGGCGATTAAGGTGCCGAGAATGCTGGCAAAGGTATTTTTAAGAAAATCGCGCATATCAAATCGAGGGGGTAAAAAGTCAGCAGATCGAGGCGATCGCCCCTATATTTTTCAATCAATCCGTTCGAGCGATCGTTCCAACCCTTCGAGGTTGGCATTTCCCGTACAGAACAACACCGTCGCTACTTCCGCCATCAGCAGTTCCACCACTTCGGCGACCGCCGCTTCCGATTCCGAGGCGGCTTGCAAAAAAGGCATCGCCAATCCCGCCAGATCGGCTCCGAGGGCGATCGCCTTGGCCACATCCAAGCCGTTACGCAATCCCCCGGACGCAATTAAAGGAACCTCCTGATGGCAGGCGCGGATCTGTTGCAAGCATTCCGCCGTCGGCAGTCCCCAATCGGCAAACGTCTGGCCTAACCGACGCTGGCGCGGATCTTTGGCGCGCTGTCCTTCGACTTTCGCCCAGGAGGTCCCCCCAGCCCCGGCGACGTCGATCGCCCCGACCCCGGCTTCGAGCAATTGAGTCGCCATCTTCGCCGAAATGCCGTTACCGACTTCTTTCGCCACGATCGGCACGGGAAGTTCTTTGCATAATTTGTCGATTTTGTCAAGCAATCCTTTAAAATTGCGATCGCCGTGGGTTTGGACCGCTTCTTGGAGCGGGTTCAGGTGCAGAATCAGGGCATCGGCTTCGAGCAAGTCGATCGCGCGGCGGCACTCGTCGATCCCGTAAGCGTAATTTAACTGAACTGCTCCGAGATTGGCAAAGAGGAGAATATCCGGGGCGTGCGATCGCACCGCAAATGTATCCGCCACGTCCGGCTTTTCGATCGCCACCCGTTGGGAACCGACTCCCATCGCGATTCCATAGTCCTGCGCCACTTTCGCCAGTCGGGTATTGATCGTCTTGGCGAAATCCGTTCCCCCGGTCATCGAAGAAATCAATAACGGCGCGCTCAGGGATTTGCCCAAAAAGGACGTTTTTAAATCAATTTCACTGAAATCCAACTCTGGCAAACAACAATGCTCGAAGCGGTAACGTTCAAAACCCGTGGCGATCTGGCGAAACTGCACGTCTTCTTCCAGACAGACACGCAAGTGATCGGCTTTGCGGTTCTGAGTTTGGGTAGACGAACTCAAAGAAGGATTCACAATCGATATTTACAGTTAAAAAGGTGAACCGTGGACAAGAAATCCCCACTCTAGATCTAGAATAGCGGCGGAATGGAGATCGAGGACAATCCTCAATCATTCTGGCGATCGATCAATTCGATTCCATCGCGACCGTCGATTTCGTTTAAGTAGACCTTGACCTGCTCTTCTTTGGCGGTCGGCAGACATTTCCCGGTAAAATCCGGGTGAATCGGTAACTCCCGGTGTCCGCGATCGGCCAAAACGGCTAGGCGAATGACCGCAGGACGTCCGTAATCGTTGATCGCATCTAAGGCGGCGCGGATCGTGCGTCCTTTAAAAATCACGTCATCGACCAAGACCACCGTTTTGCCGCTTAGATCGAAGGGAATCTTGGTTTTGGCGGGGGTTCGCATTCCGATGCGATCGAGGTCGTCGCGATAAAAGGTAATATCCAAAGCCCCCACGGGGACGCTGATATTTTCGAGGGCTTCGATTTGCGCCCCTAGCAAGTGGGCCAGAGGCACCCCGCGCGTGTAAATGCCGACGAGGACTAAATCGGACAAGTCCCCGGCTTTTTCGACGATTTGAGAGGCCAACCGGGTTAAAGTGCGCCGTAACTCTTCTTCTGAAAGAATTTCAACAATTTTAGGGGACATAGTTAAACAGGGTGGAGTTCAAAGGGTCGGATAATGCGGATATTTTCTTAGCTTAGTGCGATCGCACTGAGGAGGGGGAGTTTTAGAGGTCTCCCGATCCTTGAAAGTCGATGCGGGTTTTGAGCGCTTCTACGGAAGGGACTCCCTCGATCGCCGCCATCAGATCCGGCGGCTCGATCGCCTGAAAAGAATTCCCCTTGTAGGAAATCGCGATCCGATCGCCGTCGGCTTCAAATAGATAGTCGCTTTCGCGACTCGGAAGTACGAGGCGATCGCGTCCGACCTCGAAATTGAGAATTTCGGCGCGGTCGCGATCGCCGTTCCCCACGTAAAAATTGCGCTCCACCACCCCCACTCGCGTGACGAGTAACGACCCGAGGACGAAGCGATCGACCCCTTCGCCGCCAACGAGAACGTCTCGTTCGTCCACCCCTTCACTGACGAATTGCAAGCATTCCCCACCGACGGGGGTCCCGCCGACGACGCATTCTCCCGGCAAGACATCGACCCCGACGAGGGTAGGGATCTGACCGAAGGCGGTGACGGTATCGTTGCCGGAAGTGCCGCTAAAGAGGGCTTCGCGTCCTTCCGTTCGTCCGAAATCGAGATAGTGTGCCAATCCGGAGGCGACGGTTCCGGCGGCGATCGCTTCGGCAACGTCGGGATAGTCGTCTTTATAGGCAAATTCATTAAAGGGGGTTCCCGAGCGCCCTTCGGCTTCGCCCAATAAAATGTAATGCTCCAATCCCGACGCAAAGGCGCCCGCACTCACCGCTTGAGCGATATCCCGATAGCGTCGGCGATACCAAGTTTCGTCAAATAAGGGACTCGCCGGACGACCTTCAGCTTGTCCGAATTGGAGATAGTGCGCCAGTCCGGAGACGAAGGCGCCGCGATCGACGGCGGCGGCTACGTCGGCTTGGTTGGCGAGATAATAAGTTTCGTCGTAAAAGCGCGAAATTTCGACTCGTCCTTCGTTCAAGCCGAAGCGATCGAAGTGTTGGCGACCGGATGAGAAGACTCCGGCTTCGACGGCGGCTCGCACGTCGGGATAGTTGCTCAAGTAGAGGTTTTCGTTAAAGAGATTGACGGTCATGTTTGTATGTTAAATTAATCAAATTAGTTACGAGGGACTCTTGTGAGTTCGTCGTAACTAGGACAAGGGCGCGGCGAGGGCGATCGCCAAGCCGACGGCGATCGCCAACCAGATTAAAAAACAACTGCGGGTTAGCTGAGTGGCTTCGCGAACGACTTCTTCGGAAATGGGGCGTTTTGGCTCGCCGAGCAGGGGTTTCGGTTTGGCGACGCCGCGATAGGTATTGACACCGCCGAGTCGAACGCCGAGGATAGCGGCATAGGCGCACTCGCTCCAACCTGCATTGGGGCTGGGGTCTTGGGTGGCGTCGCGCTGGCAGGTCTGCCACACGTGCCGCAGTTGACCCGCGATCGCCCCCAAGGTCAGTACGGTCAAACGACAGGGGAGCCACGTGAGGCGATCTTCGAGATTGGCACTAAACCAGCCGAGGTGAGTATAAGGAGCGTCCCGATAGCCGACCATCGAATCGAGGGTGCTGGCGGCTTTGTAGGCGAAGGCGATCGGTACCGGACCGACACCGGGAAGGGTCGCCCCCACGGCGGCATAAAATAAGGGAGCGGTGACGCCATCGACGGCATTTTCGCTGAGGGTTTCGAGGACGGCGCGCCAGATTTCCGGGGGGGAGAGGTTGTCCGTATCGCGACCGACGTAGAGGCGCAGACGATCGCGCGCCCGGTCGAGATCCCCGGCGAGGAGGGGTTGCAATACGTCTTCGGCAGCGCGGCGCAAGCTCCGTCCGGCAAAACAACTGGCGAGTAAGAGACTGGCGCAGGCGATTCCCAAACCGGGGTGAAGTTGGGAAGCGAGGCGCACGATCGCCCAACTGCAGCCACTGGCGATCGCGATCGTCGAAACGGCGAGGAAGATCCCTGCAATTTTCTGCGATCGTGGGGTTTGGCACTGTTTTAAGGCGGTCTCGGTTCCGGCGGTAATCCAGGCACCGATCGCCTGTACCGGATGGGGCCATCCCCAGGGATCGCCGATCGTATAATCTAACAGCGCCGCGATCGGCAAAATCAGCGCCCCACTCGGCAAAAACCAATAGTCTGTCAAGAGTTTCGTTCCCCATTCGCGAGCTAAATTCCCGATCTTATCGCATCTTTTGGGGGAAATTTCGCCGCCGAGATCGCGATCGTCAAGGTCGTTTTTGTCTGTCGAGACGCCGACCGAGGGGGTCGAAATTAGAGGGTTTCGAGAACAATACGGTGCAGTGACGATGTTAGTTTTCGATCCGATCGATAGCACCTGGGAAGCGCGATCGACTCTCCTGCCTGTCGGTCTTTCCCGGTGTCGGTCGGTCGGGGATCGAGGGCTGTGGCGAGGGCTTGGCGGATCGTAGCGAGAGATATTTTAGGAGGAGGTTTCACCCCTCGAGAATTGCTTCGGGTGCCGGGAACGAAAGCCACGAAACTTGTCCGACGTCTGGGGAGCGATCGCTTTTCTAAATAGGGGGCAGGTCTATCTTGAGGGCGCCTCATCTTACTGACTGTAGTCACTCCGAATCCCGGTGTGAATGTTCGAGCGAATCGTACTTTTACGACCCTAAATTCACCCGAGATTTGCACGGGTCTCCCGGCTGAATGTACGAAGCAACGACCCTCGACGATTGGGGGGGACAGGGGGAGAAGGGGCGCGATTGTTTCTCTACTTTGGTTCGTTTATCAACACTGACAGAAATCGAGCGGCGATCTCCTCTTGAGGCTGTTGTCGGGAAGCTGCCGCCCATCCCCTTCTAAAATTCGGTCGATCGCGCTCTCGTTGGAGGGATTTTCATTGCATTGGAGCCACAAAGCACGAGGAGTGGTTATAAAATTTGTCAACCCGCATCAGAGGAATTACTGACAGCGAAGCGCCGCGTCCCGATGGAGGGCCTCTGTGTTGCTCTAAGGGGATTGAAGGTCAAGATGGGTTCTTAAAAATCTCGTTCCACGCAAGTCGTGAAGCGATCGCGAAAGGAATCGAAGCTGTGGAGAGGTGGGTGCATTTTCTGGGGGAAAGCAGTGAGCGATCGCCGATCTCCTTTGATAAGCGATCGGTCTCGATCTTGTGCGTCTGAATTTTAGGAATGAGATCGAATTATTTGCTTTCTTAGTGTAAGATGGACTTGTTATCTGAGTCGAACCCAAATATTTATGGTTTCTAGCAAGACTCAGAGCGCAGAGAACCGGATCTATCTATCGTTCCTGGCGGCAGTTCTAAGTTCATGAGTAAAAAGAAAAAAATGGAACCTCTAACTGGCGAAGAGCTACTCAAGAAAGTCAAAGAGCTAGAAAACCTCAGTAAAGAAGAAAAAGCGAGAGCTTGCGGTTACTACACCGTCACCAAAAATGGCGTGGAACGAGTCAATATGATGAAGTTCCTCAATGCCTTAATCGATGCTGAAGGCGTACCCCTCGACGGCAAACCGAATGGTAACGGACGGGGCGGACGCAGTGCCAGCTATCGGATTACCGTGCAGTCCAACGGTAACTTACTGATTGGTGCAGCTTACACGAAGCAGATGAATCTGCAACCGGGAGATGAGTTTGAAATTTCTCTGGGACGCAAACACATTCACCTGCGACAAATCGGAGCTGAGGCGGAAGAAGTCGCGTAATCCGAATCTGGACGAGGGGTTCGAACCATCGCCAAGTTCGGTAAAGATTCTCCAACAATTGACGGGATCTTAACGCTATAACTGTTTTTAGATCGGTCGTTCCACGGAAAATCTTGTCGCTTTCGAGAGGACAGTTGGATGGAAAAGGGCGATCGCATCCGCCAGGGGAGATTCAACTTCAGAAAACGCAATCGGAGTTGGATGGAAAGGGAGAATGGGATCGCTTTTCCAGGATCGATCGCGTGCCGCTCGGGAAGATCGCTCGATTGCCTTTTCGCCAATGGCATCGTAGCGGCAGAACGGGCGATCGCTCCCGGCGATCGCCGAACCTGAGAACTTCAAAATCCGAGTTACAGTCGTCGCCGAATGGGGCGATCGCTTTCCCGAGCAGGAATGGAGGGGAGCGGTCGCCCCTGACGACTTATTCGCCTCAACAATTAGACCGAGCCTGGGGAAAGGATCTCCCGAGAGGCCGAGGGTCGAGCTGAGTCCAAACTGCCGGAAGTGTCCGGGGTACAATTGAGGAACTCGGGGGCGTCAGTTGCGCGTTGACCGTGTTGTGAGATCGGCCAACTTCCCTCGAAAGCCCCCGCAGCAACCCGTCGAGATCGAGCTGGAAAGAGGATCGAAACCCCAGGGAAGCGATCGCCGTTTCAAATCGATCTCTGGGGAAAATTGCTGTGGGAATCGGCGTCGAAAAAGAAGAGAACCGCTATACTTTTTTAAAGAAATAATTCAAGAAATCAATAAAAATGACGCGGGAAGGGCGATCGGCGATTGAGGAATGATGACATTCGCCGGGAAATTGCGCAGCGACAGAACCGCAACGGGATTCCAATCCAGGAGAACAGACAGATCGAGTTAAGAAGTGAGTAAAAACACGCTTAGAGCCGATCTCGATCGCCTACGGGCAACAAAGATTTAACTATACTTAAAATTTAGAAACACAGAATTGAGCTTGTCCTTCTGGATCTTTTCCCGAGAGAGGTTAAGCTAGTAAAAAGTTACAATTGAATTTCAAAACCTAGAAACTGAATCTTCGGATTTTCCCGAGCCAATGAGGGAAATTTCAACCCTGCCGAACTCATTTCTCGTTGAATATTTACAGGGAAGACTGCGGTTAGGCTCGGCGCGCGTGCGAATTGAGAACGGGCGATCGGTAGCTGGAATGGGTCCTCAGACCGTTGCCGGGGAATGCGATCGCCCATTCGCGGGTGCAACGTAGCAATGGTTCGATCCACATTCCGAACACCAACCGAGAAGGCAGTCCGCTCCGAGCGATCGGGTCCGGTCGAACGCCGGAACGAGTTCGGAGACGGGGAAGGAACGGGGCGGTTTTTCCCAACTCAACCCGGTCTAACTTTCAGCCCCCCGACGCCACAAGGCACTTGACCTCGACCGAAAGACTTCCTCTTAAATTCCTCTTTGTTTTAGAGGCCAACATTTGTTTTGGTACCTAAATGGCCGACTTGACCCAGAGCGATCTTCTAGACTATACCAATCAACAGATCGGCAACCGCCCTTGCTCCCGATCGCCTCTCCCGATCCCCTTTCCTCCACGCCTTCTCGACGGGACTGCCGAGGGGCGATCGCCCCCGCTCGATCCCCCCGATAGAGACCCTCAGATGCAGGAGCGCGAGGCATCGATCGCCATCCCCCCAAGGGTCGCACGGGTCAACGGCGTGCGCGGTTACAAAACAGACTCGGCAGGTCACCTGCTCCCCCAAGTTCCCCCCGAGAGGGTGGAAAGGGACTCAATCGGTAGAGTAGACTCGGATCCAAACGAGTCCGACTTGAATCCGTCCCGTGTCACCCGGCGATCGCGATCGCGGAAACTGACCTGCGATCTGAGTTTGAATATAGTTACCCCTATTTCTGCATCTTTATAAAGCCGAAAAGCAAAAGCTGATTAACGGACTGCCAAAGGAAGGAAAGCGAAATACACCCATGTCTAGCATCCAACACCAATTCACCGTTCACTTCTGGGGCGTGCGTGGGAGCATTGCATGTCCCGGTGCCGAAACCGTCCGCTATGGAGGCAATACGCCTTGCGTTGAAATGCGCGTGGGTGGGACTCGCCTGATTTTTGATGGCGGCACCGGACTGAGAGTCTTAGGACAATCCCTACTCTCGCAAATGCCCGTAGAAGCCTACATGTTCTTCACCCACTCCCATTGGGATCACATTCAAGGATTTCCCTTTTTCGTTCCGGCGTTTGTCAAGGGAAATCGCTTTCACGTTTACGGGGCCGTCGCTCCCAACAGTTCGACCATCGAGCAGCGCCTCAACGATCAAATGCTCCATCCCAACTTTCCGGTTCCCTTGCAAATTATGGGCGCCCAATTATCGTTTAACGACCTCGAAATCGGTAAAACGGTTGAAATCGGAGATATTGTCGTCGAAACCGCCTTGTTAAACCATCCCGGCGAAGCCGTCGGCTATCGGGTCAACTGGAAAGGCTATGCTGCCGCTTACATTACCGATACCGAACATTTTCCCGATCGCCTCGATGAAAATGTCGCTTGGTTGGCTCGCAATGCCGACGTGATGATTTACGACGCCACTTATACCGACGAAGAGTATTACTCGAAGACGACCTCGAAAGAGGGGTGGGGTCATTCTACATGGCAAGAAGCAGTAAAAGTGGCCAAAGCGGCGAAAGTCAAAAAATTGGTTATTTTCCACCACGATCCATTGCACAACGACGACTTTTTAGACCGGGTGGGGGAAGAGGCGGCGCAACAATTCCCTAACTGCGTGATGGCGCGCGAAGGACTCTCGATTCAGTTAATTCCGCCGTCGGAAGACAATCATAATGAAGCGTCCGATTCGTCCTCGGTGAAAGAAGCCAAAGTTTCGGCATAAATCGATTCAGCCTCAAACGACGCTCGAACTTCACCGATGGGCATCCCGTCCGGCAATCACAGGGCGATCGCGCCGACGGAGGCGGGGTCGGGGGATTTAGCGATCGCTGCTTTGCCGTCGGATCCCCCTCGATCTCCAGATGACTTTTTCCGAACTGCCGTTGAGAAGAGACGGTTATGTGTCAAAATGTAAAGCGTGTGGATAACATCTTCTTTATCAACGGCTCTAACTCCAACCTTGGTTGCCCTGGGAAACTTTGACGGCTTGCATTTGGGGCATCGTCAAGTCGTGCAGCCGATTTTACATAAAGACTTGGCGCGCCAAGGGTCGATCCGGGAAAAACGAAGCATACAAAACCCGTCTTGTCAAGAGCTTGCTGCCCGATCGCCGGGAAGCGAGGGAGAATCCGGCGATCGCGAGTCGGCAGGCGGATCGCGCGAGGGCGGCGATCGGGCCTACCCGAGCGTGGTGACCTTCAACCCGCACCCGCAAGAATTCTTTTCCGGTCAACGTCGCATCCTGTTGACCCCACCCAACGAAAAAGTCAAACAGCTAGAAGCGATGGGGGTCGAGCAGCTCGTCTTACTGCCCTTCGATCGCGAATTGGCGCAAATGACCCCGGAAGAATTCGTCGAAGAGATTCTGGTCGAACGCCTGCAAGCCAAGCGGATCGCCGTCGGGGAAGATTTTCGCTTCGGTCGGCATCGATCCGGCACCGTCCGCGACTTAGAGGCGATCGCCGCCCGTCACGGCATCGACGTATTTGTCGTCCCCCTACAAATTGCCGAAAACGAACGGATCAGCAGTTCCGCAATCCGCACCTGCCTGCAAAACGGCAACGTCGGACGAGCCAATCGACTGCTCGGTCGGCCTTACAGCCTCGTCGGTCCGGTCGTGCGCGGTCGGCAACTCGGTCGCACCTTGGGCTTTCCCACCGCCAACGTGCAGGTTCCCCCCCAGAAATTCTTACCGCAATACGGCGTGTATGCAGTCCGTGCGAGCTGGGAGTGCGACAACGGCGTGCCATTGCCCCTTTCCGGGGTGACCAACATCGGCTGTCGTCCCACGGTAGAAGGCAACTTAAACGTGAGCGTCGAAGTTCACTTATTCGACTGCTCCGCAGACTTGTACGGAAAAACCCTAACCCTCGAACTGATGGGATTCGTGCGCCCCGAACAAAAATTCGGTTCCCTCGACGCCCTCAAAGCGCAAATACAGGCCGATTGTGACAGCGCCCGCCAAATCTTAGAAAACGCCGACAGGTGAGACGTCGGGATCTAAAAGGCACAGATTATCAAAAAAACTGGTTATCAAAAAAACTGGGTTGAAAACCCCGTCCTTCTAGGACGGCTTGGTGTTAGAGTTAAAAACAGGTTGCCGACCGTGAGAACGGTGAGGAAAACGGTTTAACGTCCTACTGGGCGGTCTCAAAAGCCGAACAGTCAATGGGGTAAAAGTCAGTCCAAACTGTAAAGACGCCAAGCCATTAAATAGGGTAGAGCCTACCCAAATTTACGCTGGTGGGAGTGACTCCTTAAGAAGCTTGCTTGAGAGAGTGTAGTCGAGTCAGACATGAAACTGTAAGACCAAAGTTGACCTAGATCGATAGAGGCAAGATTCAGCCCGAGAATCCCCGCACTTCTAGGGCAGAAAGTGTCAAAATAGGGGGGACTGAAGCTAGCTCCGCGCTCGATCGCCCCTACCCCCAAAGCCCGGGAACGATCGGGAACTGGCGATCGGTCTGTCACTGTCGCCGAAACTGAGATCGCAATGAGAGAACGAATCGATCGCCTCAAACAAAACTTAGCCCGTACCATCGTCGGCAAATCCGACGCGATTCGTCTGGTCTTAGTCGCCTTATTTTCCGGGGGACACGTCTTGCTCGAAGACGTTCCCGGCGTCGGGAAAACCTTATTAGCTAAATCCCTCGCCCGCTCGATTGCCGGACGCTTCCAGCGCATCCAATGTACCCCCGACCTGCTGCCGACGGACATCACCGGAACCAACATCTGGAACCCCCGTAGCGGCGAATTCGAGTTTCTCCCCGGCCCGGTGTTCGCCAACGTGCTACTCGCCGACGAAATCAACCGCGCCACCCCGCGCACCCAGTCCGCCTTACTCGAAGTCATGGAAGAGCGGCAAGTCACCGTCGATGGAGTCTCGCGCAACGTTCCCCAACCCTTTTTTACGATCGCCACCCAAAATCCGATCGAATATCAGGGTACCTTTCCCCTTCCCGAAGCCCAGATGGACCGCTTCACCCTGTCGCTGTCCCTCGGTTATCCCAGCGAAGCCGAAGAACTGCAAATGCTCGACCAAAAGCGACAAAACATTACCGTTGCCGACCTCGAACCCTGTATTGAATTAGAAGAAGTCCTCGAATTGCGACGGGCCTGCCAGCAAGTCGAAGTCGAAACCTCCGTACAGCAGTACATCCTCAACCTCGTCCGCAGCACCCGGGTTTCCGAAGCGATCGCCCTCGGGGTCAGCCCGCGCGGGGCCGTCGCCCTCCAAAAAGCCAGCCAAGCCCTCGCCTTTCTCGACGGGCGCGATTACGTCATTCCCGACGACGTCAAATTTTTAAGCCCCCACGTCTTGGCCCATCGCATGGTCCCGGCGGGAGGGCGACGCGCCAAAACCATTGTCGAGCAGTTGTTGCAATCGATCGCCATACCCTAAACTCCGATCGTCCGTCCGTCCTCCTCGTCGAGCCGCTATGTCCAGCAAACCGAGTTCCAGACCGATTTTCAAGTTTCGGCGGCGATCGCCCGCCCTCCTGCTACTCCTCCTGCTCTTCTGGAGCCTAATTATCTCGGTCGGGTTAGCCCGGGCGATCGAACCGCCCCAACGACCCGGGGCGATCGATCCGGTACCGCCCCAATCCCAACTCGCCCTCGGTCGCGACCTCTATCTCGAAGCCTGCGCCGACTGCCACCTCGCCGTCCCTCCCGGGGTCTTGCCCACCCAAACTTGGAAAACCCTGCTCGAAGATAGCAACCACTACGGGCAGCAAATTACACCCCTGGTCGATCCGACCCGCTTGCTCGTCTGGAAATACCTCAACCTGTACTCCCGCCCCCTGAGCGCCGACGAACCCGTTCCCTATCGCCTCGCCGAATCCCAACCCTTCCGCGCGATCCATCCCCGGGTCGAGTTTGCCAGCCCCGTCACCCTCAATAGTTGTGCAACTTGCCATCCCGGCGCCAAAACCTATAACTTCGGCACCCTGACCCCAGAATGGCAAAACGCCGAATAACGGGCGGGTTGCGGGCGATCGCCCTCCGAAGTCAGTCACCGGAGACTCGGGTGATAGGATGAAGATAATGCAATCTTTCTCGGGCCATCAACCTCAGTCAAGCTGGCCGCCCGCCAAGCTCCCTTAAAATACTTTTAAAGTACCGTCACTCTCCTGCCATGCTTAAAAATCTGCTAGGCGATCCGAACGCCCGCAAGCTGAAAAGATACAAGCCGCTCGTCGCCGATATCAACGTCCTGGAAGAAGATATTCAAGTTCTCAGCGACGAGGAACTCCGAAATAAAACCCAAGAGTTCAAACAGCGAGTGGCGCAAGCCAAATCCTACGGTGAAGAACGAGAAATCATGGACGAGCTGCTTCCGGAAGCCTTTGCGGTGGTCCGGGAAGCAGGACGGCGCGTGCTGGGGATGCGTCACTTCGACGTTCAGTTACTCGGGGGGATTATCCTTCACGACGGCCAAATCGCCGAAATGAAGACGGGGGAAGGTAAAACCCTCGTCGCTACCTTGCCTTCCTATTTAAACGCCCTGAGCGGTAAAGGCGTCCATATCGTGACCGTCAACGACTACCTCGCCCGTCGGGACGCCGAATGGATGGGTCAGGTTCACCGCTTTTTAGGCTTGAGCGTGGGGCTGATCCAACAGGGGATGTCGCCGAGCGAGCGGAAGAAAAACTACGGTTGCGATATCACCTACTGCACCAACTCCGAACTCGGATTCGACTACCTGCGCGATAACATGGCGACGGCGATGGCGGACGTGGTGCAACGACCCTTTAATTACTGCGTGATCGACGAAGTGGATTCGGTGTTGATCGACGAAGCGCGCACGCCGTTGATTATTTCCGGTCAAGTCGAACGTCCTACGGAGAAATATACGAAAGCCACGACGATCGCGGCGTCGCTCAACAAAGACGAACATTACGAAGTAGACGAGAAAGCCCGCAATATTATTCTCGCCGACGAAGGATTTGCCCGCGCCGAAGAACTGCTCGAAGTCACCGACCTCTACGATCCGGCAGATCCGTGGGCGCACTACGTGTTTAACGCGATTAAAGCGAAAGAACTGTTTATTAAAGACGTTAACTATATCGTCCGTCAGGGAGAGGTGGTGATCGTTGACGAGTTTACCGGACGGGTGATGCCCGGACGGCGGTGGAGTGACGGACTGCACCAGGCGATCGAAGCCAAAGAACACGTCGATATTCAACCGGAAACCCAAACTCTGGCCACGATTACCTATCAAAACTTTTTCTTGCTCTATCCCAAATTGGCAGGGATGACGGGAACTGCCAAAACGGAAGAGGCGGAATTCGAGAAGATTTACAACTTGCAAGTGACGGTGATTCCGACCAACCGCCCCTTACGTCGGAAAGATATGTCCGATGTGGTGTATAAGACCGAACAGGGCAAGTGGAAGGCGATCGCCGACGAATGCGCCGAAATGCACGAACTCGGACGCCCGGTACTGGTGGGAACCACCAGCGTCGAGAAATCGGAAGTCCTCAGCCAATTGCTGCACCAACTCGAAATTCCCCACAACCTGCTCAACGCCAAACCGGAGAACGTCGAACGGGAATCGGAAATCGTCGCCCAAGCGGGACGCAAAGGCGCGGTAACCCTGGCGACGAACATGGCGGGACGCGGAACGGACATTATCTTAGGCGGGAACGCCGAGTATATGGCCCGCTTGAAAGTGCGCGAATATTTGATGCCCCAAATCGTGCGCCCGGAAGAGGACGACTCGTTTGCGGCTCCCAGTGGGGTTCCCGGCGCCGGAAGCAAGGACAAAGCTCAAGGCTTTACCCCCGGGAAAAAGGTGAAAAGCTGGAAGGCGTCGCCGCAAATTTTCCCGACGGAACTGAGTGCGGAAACGGAAAAACTGCTCAAAGAAGCGGTCAAGTTTGCCGTGAATCAGTACGGGGAACAAAGTTTGCCGGAATTGGAAGCGGAAGATAAGGTGGCGGTGGCGTCGGAGAAAGCGCCGACGAGCGATCCGGTGATTCAAAAACTGCGCGAAGTGTACAACCGGATTTTGGAAGAGTACGAACAATTTACCCATCGCGAACACGAGGAAGTGGTCGGACTCGGCGGTCTGCACGTGATCGGAACGGAACGCCACGAGTCGCGTCGGATCGACAACCAGTTGCGCGGACGGGCCGGACGCCAAGGGGACCCGGGTTCGACGAAGTTTTTCTTGAGTTTGCAAGATAACTTGCTGCGGATTTTCGGGGGCGATCGCGTCGCCGGACTGATGAACGCTTTCCATGTGGAAGAAGATATGCCGATCGAGTCGGGAATGCTGACGCGATCGCTCGAAGGCGCTCAGAAAAAGGTGGAAACCTACTACTACGACATCCGCAAACAGGTCTTCGAGTACGACGAGGTGATGAATAACCAACGTCGCGCTATCTACGCCGAACGCCGCCGGGTTCTCGAAGGTCTTGACCTCAAAGAACAGGTGATCAAGTACGCCGAACAAACGATGGATGACATCGTCAATTACTATGTCAATCCGGAATTGCCTTCGGAAGAATGGGACCTCGAAAATCTGGTGAGTAAGGTTAAAGAGTTCGTCTACTTGCTCGCGGACATGCAAGCGAGTCAACTCGAAGATTTGAATGTAGACGAAATTAAAACATTCCTCCACGAACAAGCTCGGATCGCTTACGACATCAAAGAAGCTCAAGTCGAGCAGATCCAACCCGGTTTGATGCGTCAAGCGGAACGCTTCTTTATCCTCCAGCAGATCGATACCCTCTGGCGGGAACACTTGCAGCAGATGGACGCTTTGCGCGAGTCGGTGGGGTTACGCAGTTACGGTCAAAAAGACCCGTTGATCGAATACAAGAGCGAAGGTTACGAACTGTTCCTCGATATGATGACCGACATTCGCCGCAATGTGGTTTACTCGCTGTTCCAATTCCAGCCCCAGGTTCAACCTGCGGCACAAACGGCGTCCCAAAACGTTTAGGATCGATTTGAAACAACCTCGGCAGTTGACGGATTGTTCCATGCTGTCGGGGTTTTTGATGAGACCGCTAAGTGATCCGTTTGTGTGATTGAGTTTCGTGGATATTTATAAAAGCGTCCTGCGTCCGATTATTTTTTCCGGGGTACAACCGGATCCGGAATGGTGGCATCATCAAACGATGCAAGTGTTGAGCTGGCTCGATCGCGGCGGAGATCGTTTTCCCACGGGGGCGATCGCCTCTCAATTAACACGAGCTTACTGCATCGAAGATTCCCGCTTATCGGTAGATTTGTGGGGGGTGTCGTTTCCCAATCCTCTGGGATTGGCGGCGGGATTCGATAAAAATGGGGTGGCGTCGCGGGTGTGGTCGCGTCTGGGGTTCGGTTTTGCGGAGTTGGGAACGGTGACGTTGCACGCGCAACCGGGAAACCCGCGCCCGCGTATGTTTCGCCTGCCGGACGATCGCGCCGCCCTCAATCGGATGGGGTTTAATAATGGCGGGGCCGAGGCGCTGTCCCGACGGTTGCAAGGGGCGCGCGAACCGGGCGATCGCCCCTTCCCGATTCCGATTGGGATTAATTTGGGCAAGTCGAAAATTACGCCCCTGGATGAGGCGCCCCAAGATTATCTCGCCAGTTTTCGCCTGTTAAAAGATTTAGGCGATTATTTCGTGGTCAACGTGTCGTCGCCGAATACGCCGGGACTGCGATCGCTGCAAGAAGGGAGCCAATTGGCGGGGATTTTCGACGCTTTACAACAGGAAAATCGAGGCCAAAAACCGATTTTAGTTAAAATTGCCCCAGATTTGGAGTGGGAGGCCATTGCCGAGGCGATCGCCGTCGCCCGACGCTACGATCTGGCCGGGGCGATCGCCACGAACACGACGATCCGCCGGGACGGACTGGTGACCGAAATGCTGAATTTAACGGGAAATCCGGTCCGTGAAGAAGCGGGCGGCTTGAGTGGCGCCCCCTTGCGCGCGCGATCGACGGAAATTATTCGGTTTATCTGGCAGCAAACCGAGGGGAATTTTCCGATTGTCGGTATTGGCGGCATCTTTAGTGCCGAGGACGCTTGGGAAAAAATTACGGCGGGGGCGAGTTTGCTCGAAGTTTACACGGGTTTGATTTACGAAGGACCGGCAATGGTGCGCCGCATCCTCGAAGGATTGCTCGAAAAACTCGACGCCGAAGGACTCAGCCATCTGTCCCAAGCGGTCGGTATCGCCAATCAAGCCTAAGCAAAAAATCTAAAATCTCAACTCTAAAAACTAAAATGTTGTGGACTGGATGGTTGGACTGGCGAATTGGGTTGGCGATTGCCAGCGCGATCGCCTTCACCTTAATGCCATTGATGTTTAGCGCCTACATCCGCCTCGCCACCCGAGGCGATCGCTATTACGACCTCGATCTCGTTCCCAATCAACCCGTGGCGATCGTCTTCGGCGCCGGAGTCTGGGAAGATGGTTCCCCCACCCCGATGCTCGCCGATCGCGTGCAAGCTGCGGTGGATTTGTATAAAAATGGACGAGTCAGCAAAATTTTGATGACCGGGGACAACAGCACTCCCTATTACAACGAAGTCGCCGCCATGCAGCGCTATGCCGAAGGGCAAGGTATTCCCCGCGAAGCCATTACCCTCGACTATGCCGGATTCAGTACTTACGAAAGCTGCTACCGCGCCCGCGAAATTTTCGGCATTACCCACGCCGTCCTCGTGACCCAGCGTTTTCACCTGCCCCGCGCCGTCTACACCTGCCACACGATGGGCATCGAAGCCGTTGGCTTGGGAACTCCCGATTGGGGCAAATTTCGCGACGATTCGATGCGTTACTATACCTTCCGAGAAGTCCTCGCCGGGATTAAAGCTTTGTGGGAAGTCCACATCAGTCGCCCCCGTCCCACCTTTCTCGGCCCGTTTGAGGGCATGTCTTAGGGAAAATGTCCCAAAAATTTGCGCCGATCCGGGCGCGATCGCAATTGCACCGCCGAGTCAACGGTTAGACAGTGAAACGGGATCAGTTAAGGCTCTAATTTTGCGAAAACGACGATGAAATCAGCTTTTCGCTGGGGCGGAAATCCTGCCCGCCTCTTTACTGTTTCGATCCCTCCCCCGCTTCGATCGCGGATATATCCCGTTCTAAATCGACGTGGCGATCGAGATCGTCTCCCACGTTATAAACATAATTGAGCGCTTCTGGATCTTGAACGAGAGACCGTATCGAACCGAGGTTCGGGAGTCGCGGCGGTAACGGAATATGGGTAAAGACGGCGACTAAGACAGCACCTAAAGTGGCGAGGCTAGAATGTCGAGAATCAATTAAACTCATGCTGGTTTGAGCCAATGATTGTTTTCTCAATAGCGCACGTTTTGATGGGTCTTGAAATCAGCATTCCAAGCCCTCTAGTTTGCAATGCCTTTCCGTGAATTTTAATCGATCGTCGAACAAAGATCGCTGTCAATCCAGGATTGACAGCGAAGAAATATTTAACGCTGTCAATATTGTCCCCTTGTCCCCAAAACTCACATCGTCGATCGTCGATTTCCTCGGGGCGATCGCCTCCCATGAAATCGCCCAAATCCTCCATCATCCCTAACGTCTGGACTGCGCCGAGTTACTTCACCAACTTCGCGATCGCATTCGGCGATCGTATATTCTCCATCGCTATAGTCCCGAGGATCGAACCAGAATCGATCCGCAGACCAAATTGCTCGAACACATGGAAATCAGCTATTACACATTGAAACGGTATCAGTCAAGGAGTGCGATCGCATAGCATTTCCGAAGGAGAATCGTTTTTCAAAGCAGCATCGAATCCGTAGGGACACTGACCCTTCGTCCCTACCCCACTCACCTCTTGATATAAATTTCTAACCCTAAAAAAATCCACCCAGAACAAAAATTCGACCCTCCATCCTCAATTTTTCGATTCTTTTTCCCTTGACAGACAAATAGGATCCTGGCAGAGGATCGATTATGACAAATTTAACTCAAAACTTTTCTTATATTCTCCTTAAGAAGGATGGCAACTATTCCAATTCATCCTATCCTAACTATAGACATCTGAAAAACACCCAAAATCTCTCATGTTTGAACAATTATTTACTCCCCAACAAACGGCTGATGGAGCACTGTTAAGTCACCGCCGACCGCTTAAAGGCGTGATTATCGGTGCGGGACAAGTGGGAATGGCTTGTGCTTACTCCATGCTGATTCAAAATACCCTCGATGATATGTTGCTGGTGGATATCAACCAGGAAAAATTGCAAGGGGAAGTAATGGACTTACTGCACGGGTTGCCCTTTGTCGAACCGACCGCCGTGCGTGCGGGAACTTTGGCAGACAGTCAAGACCCCGATGTTGTTGTCATTACAGCCGGAGCCAAACAAAAACAAGGCGAAACCCGTTTAGATTTGGTTCATCGTAATGTCGAAATCTTTAAAAAATTAATTCCAGAAGTTGTCGAAAACTGCCCGAGTGCGATCGTCCTTTTAGTCACAAATCCCGTCGATATTATGACTTACGTGACCTTGAAACTTTCCGGCTTACCTAACAATCAAGTGATCGGATCGGGAACCGTTCTCGACACGGCACGATTCCGCTATTTATTAGCAGATAAATTACATCTCGATCCGCGTAGTCTGCACGCTTACATTATTGGCGAACATGGTGACACTGAAGTTCCGGTCTGGAGTAAGGTAAATATTGCCGGGATGAATTTATGCGGGACGGGGATTGAGGACTGTCTCGAACAAGAAGCCGATAAATTAAATGAAATCTTCCATCAAGTTAAAAATGCCGCCTATGAAGTGATCGAACGCAAAGGCGCTACCTCTTACGCGATTGGTTTGGGGGTAACCCAAATTGTCAAAGCACTTTTGAGAAATCAAAATCGGGTTTTAACCGTGAGTACGCTGATTAATGGGATTCATGGTATTAACGATGTTTGTTTGAGCCTTCCCGCCGTAGTCAATCGTCAGGGAGTTACACAAATTGTGAATTTATCGTTAACGGAAAAAGAGCAAACAATGCTGCAAAATTCAGCGCGGGTCATGGGTGAAACGATCGCCTCTCTGAATTTATAAGTTGATTTGACTTTAATTTTACTTTAATTTGCAACCAGATTTTCTCGTAAATACCAAAGAAGGCAGATTGTCGCGATCTGTCTTTTTTTATTAGACTAATTTATAAAATATTAGAGAGTTAAACAACATCAATAAGCTATTTTTCTTTTAAAATGCATAGGTGTAAATAGGCGGGAATCTTGCGCGACCCACCGCAACAAGAGTACTTCTTTACGTCTATATATCCGTCACGAAATTCAGAGTTGCTATATTTATTTTGAGGAATAAAATTAGGCTCAATTCGATAAAAGCCGATCGCCAGTCCCGTTAAGATCCCATTCGCCTGAATCAATCGGCTAATTTTCAATCGATTGTAGGGAATTTTTTAGGGAATCGATCCTCGCAGACACAGAAATGCCACCATAAATCACTACATTTTTATGGCGCTGTTTCTCGGCGATCGCTTATTTTAGATATCGACCTTGACGTTAGAATTAACAACGTTTATGTTGTTGTTGTCCGTCCAAAAATTGCCGATCGCTCGTTCGGGTTAAGATATTTAGTTTGACCCGTACACACAAAAATAAATTGCCGTATTTTCGCGACTAACTATAGTTATAAATACTCAAGTAGCTCTTGCAGGGACTGGGCGATCGCTCTAAAAATTTCCGTAATGTCGGATCGCTTCTATTGTTATTTTATTATTTTATTTTGAAAGGCGTTCCTACTTCAAATCTTCTGGAAATTACAGCCCGTGTTTGCACGTTATTAAAACTATGAAATCACAAAAATCGGCAAAAATGCTTAGGAGAGGCGATCGCCACCCCCTTAAAATTATTCCACCAATTCTCTATCTTTCCAGTCAAACTATTATTGCATTTTTATTCTTCGAGATCGCTTTAGATCGAACAATGGCAG
This sequence comes from Oxynema mangrovii CENA135, assembly GCF_016632315.1. Lineage (NCBI taxonomy): Bacteria > Bacillati > Cyanobacteriota > Cyanophyceae > Oscillatoriales > Oscillatoriaceae > Oxynema > Oxynema mangrovii. Next base: position 227,458 of record NZ_JAEOXH010000002.1, read on the forward strand.
GGCGATCTCAAGAAATTATTCCGGCGGAAGATCGCACCGAAACGACGATTATCGAACAAGAGAATCAACTGCAAATTCAAGGGGGTAAAACCTCTGGCGACGGTCAAAATCTATTCCATAGTTTTCAAGAATTTGGATTGCAGACGGGTCAAATTGCTAATTTTATGTCTCAACCCGAAATTAGAAACATTTTCGGGCGTGTTACTGGTGGTCAACCTTCTTTTATTGACGGACAACTGAGAGTCAGTGGAAGTGATGCCAATTTATTTTTAATGAATCCATCGGGTATTATTTTCGGTCGAAATGCCACCTTAGACTTGCCGGGTTCTTTTGCGGCGACGACTGCAACGGGAATCGGTTTCGATCGCGGAACATTTCATGTATTTGGCCATAATAACTATACCGATTTAGTATCCGAACCGCGCGGCTTTTATTTCGATCCAAATTCATCGGGAAATTTGGTCAGTCTCGGGGATTTGAACGTTCGATCCGGGCAATCTTTACTCTTAGTGGCGGGAACGATCGCGATCGCGGGCAATTTACGCGCCCCGGAAGGGAAGGTCGCCGTTGCGGCGATCGCGGGTAAGCCATTTGTACGTCTTTCACAACCCGGTTACTTGCTCAATTTAGAGATAGAAAACACTGCATTTAACTCGTTTCCTATTGATTTAAAACCTTTGGATTTGCCCGAATTACTGACAGGAAATCCTATCGGTCATGCAACGGCGATCGCTCTCAATGCGGCGGGAGAACCGACACTGATCGGGTCGGGTTTGACGATCCTCCCGGGGAATGGAGCGATCGGCGATCGCGCCCAAATAGAGGCCGGAGAAGTGAGCTTATTTAGCTCACAAAATCTCAAGATCGAAGGCGCTCGCCTTCAATCCACAGGGGATCTCAACCTTCACGCCGAGGGGATTCTGGCGATTCGAGCAGGAAGCGCCGGATTTGGCGCGATCGCGGGGAACGATCTCACTTTAAGGGGCGATCGGGCGATCGACATCCTCGCCTTTGAGCCCCTCCCCGGTTCGGCGGCGACCTTCCAAGCGGACGGAGATATCACCTTACTCAGTGACGGTCTGGTTTCCGGTGACGCTCACTTCGAGACTGGCGGGAACTTCGCGATCGCTCAACTCAACGGGGAAGCGGCCAATTTCTTGAGTATATACGATCCGATTATTACGTCCGAGGGAAGTGTGAGTTTTGGTGACTACCAAGGCGCCTCACTCAAAGTAGAAGCGCGAGGCTCGATCTCGGGGGGCAATATTACGATCGACCGCCCGGATTTGAGTTTGTCCGACTCCGACGATCCGGACGTGGAGATTTTGCGAAGTCGTCCCAGTTTGATTCTGCGATCGGGGGTCGCTAACTTGGAGAATCCCGCGAATGTTCCCCCCCTCCAAATGCAGGAAGGGACGGTTTTTACAGCCGTTCCCGGACTCAACCAAAATATTTCTGTAGGGACGATCGCCACTGCAGATGGTCCGGTCATTCTCGATAGTCCCGGTCAAATTATTTTCGACTCGATCGCCAGTGGAGGCGGCGCGATCGATCTGTCGGCGGGTGATACGATCGTCGCTACAGGAAGGATCGACTCTGCAGGCGGTTCGATCGCGATCGTCACCGGGAATTTTCTACGGGTCAATAACAGTTTTAGCGCCCCCAACGGCATTGAAGCCAGTATTTCAAGTGCGGACAATAATGGCGGTGGCGGTGAGATTTTCATTCGCCATGCAGGGAGTACGACGACACCCTTTATTGTCGGAGATTCCAGCACTAACGGCACTACAGCCGCAATCACGACGGGATCGCAAACTCTCTCACCTCAATTTGCAATCCCCGTCCCTCCAGAAGTATATAATCAAGGGAATTTAACCATTGAAACGACTGCAGATCGACCTAGCGAACCTAGCGTCCAACCTAGCGAACCTAGCGCCCAACCTAGCGAACCTAGCGAACCTAGCGTCCAACCTAGCGAACCGATCTCATCCCCAACTATAGAACCAATTCCCAGGGAACCTGAAAGTCCCAGTCCTGGGGTCAATTCTACCAATGGCGAAGCTGTCAGTCCTCCCCAACCGCCCAATAATCCCCAACCGCCCAATAATCCCCAACCGCCAACGTTGACCCCCGCGATCGATGAATCTCCGGATAACAGTGAGAGAAAGCCGACACCGACACTCGCACAACCGATCCAACCGCCCGCGATCGCCCCTCAATCCCCTGGAATCACCGACGATGGCGGCGAAATCGGCAACGAACAACCGCCCAATTCCGGCGATCGCGGTGGAGAGGCGATCGCTCCCAACCGTCCAGATTCTCCGATTGTGACTCCGGAATCGACAGAAGTGCGATTGCCAGAACTTTCGATCGGCAACGTCTTGAACCAAATAGGAAATCGGGTGAATTTGGGTACATTTTTAGGGAGCGAAAATCACGATCGCGGGCCGTTACCCGAACAAAATTCCTTCACTTTAAAAACTGTCAGTTCTCCAGAAATCGGTCGCTTAATTGATGAAGGGGATCTTCCTCAAGCCACTCTATTTCTCGATGTTTTCTTTAGTGAAGAACTCGGAGGCTATCTCAATCGAGAAGTCCCTCGCAATCTTAATTCATTTACTGCGGTTCAGCAAAAAATTAGCAAAATTTCTGGAGAAATCGGAACTCAGCCTGCGATTATTTACACCTTTTCTCGCGAAGATCGACTCGATCTAATTTTAGTTCCTCCCCGGGGTTTTCCCATTCACAAAGTCATTCGATCTGCGGATCGCGCCAGCCTTGAAAAAGTTGTCAATCAATTTCGTAATCAAATTACAGATCCAAAAAGTTTACATCTCGACCGCTACTTACAAGATTCGCAACAACTCTACGATTGGATCGTTCGTCCCTTAGAAAATGATTTAAATCGTTTGGGAATCGAAACCTTAGTCTTTTCAATGGATGAAGGATTGCGATCGATTCCTCTGGCTGCCTTGCACGATGGAGATCGCTTTCTTGTCGAAAAATACGGTGTAGCTTTAGTTCCCAGTATCAACCTTACAGACACACGTTACCACGACTTAAAAGATGCAAGTATTTTGGCAATGGGAGCCTCTTATTTTGAAGAATTAATTCCTTTACCCGGAGTTCCTTTAGAAGTGGCAAATTTACAAAAAATTTGGTCGGGCAAAGTATTTTTAAATAACGAATTTACCCCAAGTAATCTACAACAGCAACGAGAAACAGGAAGCTTTGAGATCGTTCATTTAGCTACCCACGTTTCTTTCAGTTCCGGTCAACCAGAACAGTCTTTTATTCAATTTTGGGATGGAAAATTGGCGATCGAGCGCATCCGCCAATTCGGTTGGAACGATCCCCCGGTGAATTTATTAGTTTTAAGTGCTTGTGAGACCGCGTTGGGCGATCGCCAAGCTGAATTAGGATTCGCCGGATTGGCGGTACAAGCTGGGGTGAAAAGCGCATTGGGTAGTTTGTGGTACGTCAGCGATCGCGGGACCTTAGCGTTGATGACGGAATTCTACGCTCAATTACGTCGAAATCCTATTAAAGTCGATGCTTTACGTAAGGCTCAAATTGCCGCTATTCGCGGTGAATTGAAAATTGAAAACAACCATTTAATTGCGGATGGTGGTAACTTTGAGGTGGACTTACCGCCGGAACTCCAGCACAGCACAGATCCCGATTTAAGTCATCCTTACTATTGGTCGGCATTTACTTTAGTCGGCAGTCCTTGGTAAACTTTTCTGGGTTAACGTGAATTTATAATGATTTTAGTTTTTTACATGATTTTTACATCATTTAGGAAACTTTCATCCATGCTTTAGAGTCTATAAAATTGCGGGGTTATCTAGGTAGTTTTACAGTTGGAGGATTTAGATTTTTTTTGGATAAACCTAATTAAGGGTAAAATTGATAAAATCAATTAGGGCAAATTCAGAAAGGAGATCGACAGCTTTACAAAAATATATTTCTAGAGATTCTACTGATGAAACTTTGCGATCGTTGCAGCGACCTGATTTTAATTGACCCCGAAGTTAAAGATTACCACTACTTATTGAGAGGTAAACCTTTAAGCGTCGAGGCGATCGCCTTGAACCCGGGAAGCGATGGGGTCGAACAGCTTATCCGTACCATCCTCGCCCGTCCTTGGCTGTCGAGAGTTCACCTCATTTCTCACGGTCAACCGGGGGGGGTGACCCTCGGCAACACGACCCTCGACATTGCAGCGATCGCCCGCTACGCCCCTATATTGCAGCAATTGAGGGGATCTCGCCTTTCCCTCCTCTTATATGGTTGTCGGGTCGGCCTCGGAGAATTCGGTCGTCACTTTGTTCGCACTTTAGGAGAAACGTCCGGTGCCGCGATCGCCGCTTCCACCACGCCGACTGGGAACGCTTCTCGCGGTGGAGACTGGCAATTACAAGAGTACTTCGGTCAGCCCGATCTCACTTCGGTCTTCGATCGCGCCACCTTGCAAGCCTATCCGGGCATTTTGGGCAACGGGCCCGGTGGGGTCGGGACGGGAGATGGTAGTTCGAGTTTAGAACTGTGGCTGAAAGCCGATGCAGGAGTCACAGAAACGGGCGGAAAAGTCAGCAGTTGGCAAGACCAATCTGGGAATGGAGTAGGGTTAACTCAAGGGATAACGGGACGGCAACCTATCTATAATCTCGGATTTAAAAATAATCGCGGGACGATTAGTTTTGACGGAAATAACGATTATTTAGAAACCGCTTTTTTGGCGGCGCTCAACCCTGAAAAGTTTACCTTATTTTTTATCGGTCAGGCAACAGGAGATAGCGGTTCGCGGCGGTCGATTATTTCCAGTCGCAGCGAGTTTCCATTACTTCCTTTGGCAAACGGTGGCTATTCTCTATATGCGGAAGATAACGATCGCTGGTTGCTCGAAACTGGGCGTGGCGTCTTGCCGATTGTCTGGAATGAAATCAGTAGTTCTTCCCCGGTTGTCGAGAATAATTTTACCCTCGTTTCCGGTCATTATAATAGTGACAGCCAAGTCCATCAACTATTTATTAATGGAACAATTGAAGGAAGCAATAGTTCTGCTTATGTAGCCAACACAACTCAACCCCTGCGTGTAGGAGCTGGGAGAACGGAAGGAACGGCAAATGACTTTTTTAAGGGTGATATTTCCGAGATTATTCTCTATAGTGAAAGCCTCAATGAAGCTCAACGGGAGATCGTCGAGAATTACTTAAGTGCCAAATACGACACGCCCCTAAGTGCGGGAGATGTTTATCTCGGAGATACACCAGAAAATGGCGACTATGACGAAGATGTGGCCGGAATTGGTCGCAGTGCGTCGGGAACTCAAGAAAGTAGCCAATCGGCGGGGTTTATTCTTGAAAATAGTGGATTTTTACAGGATAACGGTGATTATTTGCTGTTCGGACACGATCGCCCCGACGCCAACAGCGAAGTGAGTGCAGATTTACCCAATGGGGCGATCGATCGCTGGCAGCGCATTTGGTATCTCGATCGCACCGACAGCAATAATAATGGTGGCGAAATCTCTCTCAAATTCGATCGCTCGGAATCCGGACTGTCGGGAGCTGCCGAACTGGGAACATACGCTCTCTTATACCGTTCTGGAGAAAGCGGCGAATTTGAAGTTGTAGCAACAACGACGACTCTGGAAGACGGCGATCGCGCGGTATTTTCGGGGATTGATGGCACCACGATCGCCGACGGCTACTATACCGTTGCGCGCTTATTTGAAGTCAATATCGCTGCGGAAAATCACCCCAGCGAACCCTCGGTCAACGGCAGTTTTACCGTTGTGCTCGACGAGACTAACAGCACCCCAAATCCGATCGCCGTCAACTATACGATCGCCGGAAGCGCGACCCCAGGCGCCGACTATCAACCCTTAAGCGGAACGGTTTCGATTCCCGTGGGGTCGGACAGGGGAACGATCGCACTTAATATTCTCGACGATTTTGAGATCGATCCGGCGGAAACCGTCGCCTTGACCCTCGCCCCTGGCGGCGCTTATATCATCGGCCCTGACGACGCGGCGGAATTGACGATTACCGACGATGAAAGTCCCGGGATCGCGATCGCCCCGCCGGGAAATAGTACGGCGATTACGGAAGGCGGCGTCACCGATACCTATACTCTCGTTCTCACGAGTCAGCCGATCGCAGAGGTGACGGTTAACTTCACCACGGATGAGCAGATCGAGGCGATCGCGCCGATGACCTTTACGCCGAGTCACTGGAATACGCCCCAAACCGTTACCGTGCGGGCGATCGACGATGGCGAGATCGAGGGAAACCATACCAGCGCGATCGCCCATACCGTCGGCAGCAGCGATCGCAATTATAACGGCTTCGTCGTCGGCGAAGTGACCGCTCACATTACCGATAACGATAGCGCGGGACTTTCGGTGATGCAATCCGGGGGCAATACGACGGTCGCCGAAGGGGGTTCCGGCGATGCCTATCAAGTCGTTCTCACCGCACGACCCACCGCAGAAACAACGGTGAATGTTATTGCCGACTCCCGGCTGAATACCACATCCCAGCTCGTTTTTACCCCCGAGAATTGGAATCTTCCCCAGGCGATCGATGTTACGGCGATCGACGATGCGATCGCCCAAGGCAACCAGATGTTAACGATCTCACACTCGATCGCCAGTGCCGATCCCCATTACGACGGACTCGCCACGGATAGCGTCGTAGTAGACGCGATCGACAATGACAGTGCGGGGGTTTCCATTGCCCAAATCGGGGGCAATACCAACCTTATCGAAGGGGAAAGCGGCGATCGCTACGAAGTGGTTTTGACCGCCCAACCGACCGCCGAAGTGACGATCGCGATCGCCCCCGACAACCAAACCACGGTTTCCGCCAACTCACTCACATTCACCCCGGATAACTGGAATGTGGCACAATCCGTCAGCGTGGAAGCCATCGACGACGCGATCGCCGAAGGACTGCACCTCAGCACGATCGCCCATTCCAGCAGTAGCGCCGACCCCAACTATGACGGCTTGGGCATTGCGGCGGTCGGGGCAGAAATTACGGATAATGACAGCCCGGGGGTTGTCCTGACCCCGAGTGAGGAAAGCTTGCAGGTTTCGGAAGACGGTAAAAATACTACGTATAGCCTCAACTTGACGACCGTCCCGCAAGGGGAAGTGAGGATCGTGCCGACAGTCGGTTCCCAGCTAGAGGCGATCGCCCCGTTGACCTTCAATTCGCGCAATTGGAATATTCCCCAAACCGTTACCGTGCGGGCGATCGACGATGCCCAACTCGAAGGGGTGCATAGCGGCGCGATCGCCCACTCCGTTGAAAGTGACGATCTGAAGTATAACGGTCTGGAAACGTCAAGTTTGTGGGTGGAAATTATCGATAACGAAGTGGCGCCCGCCCCAGAACCCGCGCCCCCGGGCAATCCGGGTGTCGAGATCGTCCAACCCGTGGGCAATACGTCGGTTCTCGAAGGCTTTGGCAGCGATCGCTACAAACTCGTCTTGCGCGATCGCCCCACGGCTGAAGTGACGATCTCGATCGCCACGGACGGACAAACGACGATCGATCGCCCCACAGTTGTCTTTACGCCGGACAATTGGAATATACCGCAAACCATTGAAGTGACGGCGGTTGAAGACGACGCGATCGAAGGCGCGCACAGTAGCGCGATCGCCCATACCGTCGCCAGTTCCGATCCGAATTACAATGGGTTGTCCGTCCCGGCGGCGATCGTCGAAGTCAGCGATACCGACCGCCCCGGCAAAGTGTTAGATCTGATGTCCGCCTCGGCGACGGGATTGAGTGAGAAAGACGATCGCTTCTGGGGGTCGGACGCCGACGACCTCGTTCACGCCCGACCCGGTAACGATTTGCTCTTCGGGCGATCGGGTCGCGATCTGCTCTACGGTCAGTCAGGAAATGACGGAATTGATGGCGGCGACGGCGACGATTTACTCTGGGGAGAATTGGGAACCGATTTTATCGAAGGAGGGGGCGGCGATGATGTCATTTACGGTGGCGAACATGGCGATCGCCTTCACGGCGGCGACGGCAACGATTTGCTCGTCGGCGATGGAGGAAATGACCATTTATTCGCCGATGCAGGAGTAGATACCTTGACGGGAGGAAGCGGTTACGATGCCTTTGCGATCGGCTTGGGAACCGGGGGAATGAGTTTAGAAACGACGAATTTAATTACTGATTTTACCGTAGCAGAAGACCGCATCGATTTAATCGATAACTTCCCCTTCGATCGCCTGACGATTATGGCAGGAACGGGCGATCGTGCGGGCAGTGCGATCGTTCGCGATACCGTCACTCAAGAATATTTGGCGATCGTTGCAGGAGTCGCCGCAGAACAGTTAACCGCCGACTCTTTTATTTGAAACTCTTTGATTTGAAACTGACTCTATATAGCCATCCTAAATGATTTGTAACCGAACTAGGGAGCAAGATGCTCCCACTTCCAAGGATTTAAGGTGGATCGTCCTGACTCGACTGATTGAGGAAGGCTATATACGATCGCGATAGATGAGCTAATTTTCGATTGAAGCCAAACGATTAAAAGCGAAATTCGTACTCGACTAAAGCACGATTGTCCTCGTCAAAATCTGTCGAACCTCGTAACATGATGCGATCGTTGACGCGATAACGTAAATTTAATTGAGTCGGTTGCTTATCTAATAAAATACGCTGGATCGAAACCGAAAACTTGCGAGTAATATCGAGTCCCGCTTCCGCTTCCAGGGCCAATTGATCCGAACTGCCTGACTTAACAATGGCTGGAGATAAACGAAACTCACTCAAGCGTAAAGCATTGGCGATCGTATTTTGAAAACCGCTCAATAACGCACCTCCCGCTAAATTCGCCAAAGCCAAAGTCGTATCTCCTTGACCCAACGTATTGATAAATCCACCGCCAATGAGGGCGACGATTTCCTGTTCCGTCCGACTGGGCGAACTGGTTAATTGTAAATTGCGGTCGAGTTGACTGGCGTCTCCCGTCACTTGAGCCTGCACGCGGATGGTGCGTACCGACCCTAAAATATTAGTATCGATCGCCTCATTAATTTCCGAAGAATTGGGATCGGAAGTAATATTAGCGCGATTGACTTCGCGAACCGTGGCCAACAAACGCACGTCCAAAAACGGATCTAAATTGCCCTGAAATACCGCAATATTCTCGTAACTGCGAACCAATCTAAACTGAGTCGCAAATAAATTCACCTGACCGCGTTCGAGGCGAATCGTTCCCCGGGGGCGCAAATCGTCCAAAAAGCCATTAATCGTCAAGTCGCCGACGGCGGCAAAACTCAATAACGGCGGACTGGCAATTTCTAAATTCGGACCCAAAATCACCCGTAAATTCTTGTATTCCGGACCGGGGAACGCTTCGGAAATGTCCCCTTCGGCGGGAGGCGGCGGCGCCGTTTGCGTTTCTTCAGTCGGCAATAACACCACCCCATCCGCCAAGCGCAACTCGCCGCTAATTTCCGGGGCCAGGGCCGTTCCGCCGACTAACAAGCCCCCATCGACGCCGCCGCGATACAAACCTTTGAGATTGACCGCGAGGCGATCGAGTCCCACGGTCAAAGGATTTTGGCGGTCTTTATCCTCCGGTTCCAGGGGCAGAAAAATCGGTAAGACGCCGGAGGCGACCACCTGACCCTCACTAAATTCCCCTTGTACCCCTTCGACGATGATGCGATCGGTTTCAAAGCGGGCCGTTCCGGTGACGTTCGTGAGGGGTTCGGGCAACGCTTGGGCGTTAATCGTGGCATTTTCGATGGTAGCGGTTCCTCGGGCGACCAATTCTTCGATCGCCCCGCGTTCTGCATTCAAGCGACCCCGTGCTTCAAACTGCACTTTTCCCGTACCGTCAACCCATTCGACTTGGTTCGCCGAGAGCAAATTGACTAAAGTCAAGCCGCGATTTTCGATATCCACATCGAGGCGAATGGCGTCATTTCCCGGAGAGGGAGGAATCGGGACGCTGCCAGTAATTTGTACTGCCGACGGCTCGAAACTACTAAATGTGAGTCGGGAATTGGCATAACTGAAGCCGCCGCGAACCCCCGGAATCGACTCGCGATTGATCGTTCCTTCCAGAAAACTCAGTTCGCCGCGTGCTTGGGGATTTTCCAAACTCCCCGCCAAGTTGGCTTTTAAATTGAGCAATCCGGTCAGGGCGATTCCCGGGGGAAGTTCGGCAAAGTTTCGCAAGTCCGCCACCGATAAATTGCTCACTTCCAACCTGCCGGACTGCTTTTGACCGCCGACGGTGCCGACGAAGGAGACTAATGTATCTTCCGCTTCGATGCGGAGGGGATTTAACGTGAGAACTTCGTTGTTTAACGTTCCCCGCAGTAGGGCGCGATCGATATTGATAATCCGATTTTCCTGTAAAACCACGCGATCGCCCACCACTTCTTGATAGGGACGTTGGGGACGCCACTCGACCTGTCGCGCCTCCAGGTCGAAACTCATCTGTAGTCCCGCTTCCAAAGAACCGTTAAATGCCAACGCTCCGGTCACTTCGCCGCGCACGTCCGCCAACTCCGGAATGCCGGGGGCTTGGCGTAAAATGGCGTTCTGTCGTACCAGGGCGGTAATTTCAGAAAAGCGCCGCAACTGATTTTCTAAAGATGCCTGGGGCAACCCTACCGCTTGGGCGACGATCGCCCGTGCATCCGCATATTCGGGGGGGTTTCCGGCGCGTAAGAAATCGTCGATCTCGAATAACTTCAACGCTTCGAGTAAATCTTGGATGCGTCCGCGATCGATCGCGATTTTGCCTTGAAATTGGGGATTGTCGGCGATCGCCAACCGTCCTTCCATGCGATACAAACTTTCCCCGAGGGCGAGAGACCCCTCATCGAGGGCGACAATGCCATCCTCGTAATAAATCCGTCCCGCGAACCGCTTCAACGTGATATACCCGATCGCCGGATCGGTAATTTCCAAATCCGCCAACCCCCGCGACGTCGCCAAATTGAAGCGGACGCTACCACTCAACGACCCGGCGACGCGATCGAAGCCCAAATCCGGGGCCGGGGCTAAATTGAGCAACGCCAACGGAAAATTACGGGCTACAGCCGCAAACTCGTCCCCCTGCAAGCGACCGCGCGCCACGATCTCACCCTGTCTCAACGAGAACGACTCGGGCAGAAATTGCCGATTCAAACTCACCGCAATTTCGTCATTTTCCCCCTTCAAACTCACATTTACCCCTTCTCGGGTATCCACCGCCACCGGACCGGATAACAGGGGTTCAAATTGCAGGGTCGCCAGGGCAAAATCGTGCAACTGCATCTCTCCCATTAGGGAAAGGGCAAAGGGTACATTCGGTAACGGCGAAGCTTCCGTCGGCGTAGCCTCCCCGCGCAAACGCCCCACAAACTCCACCGACCCCGCCACCAACGGCGGAACGGGTTCCCCGGGTGGACTCATCAGGGCGAGGGGATTGCCCCCGGGAATCGGCAAGCCGTCTAAATTAAACCGATTTAATTGCAAGTTAAAGTCAAATCCGCTTATTTGCGGAAAATCCACCCCCGCGACATCCACGAATATCGAGCCATTGGCGCTCAAGCCCGGGGCGATCGCTTCGCGAATTTGCAAAACCTCGCCCGTCCATCGAAACGACGTGCGAAACGGAGAAACACTGGTGGCAAAGGGAGATAAAGGCGAATCCGTCCCCACCGGGGCGCTCAATGCGGCGCTGAGGTTTCCATCCGCCCGAAGATCGGCGAGGGAGAACGAGGCCAAAGAACCGGATAAATTCACCGTTCCCGTCGATAATTCCAGAGATTCGGTGAGTTGGGGCGCAAAAGCGTTCAAATTGAGACCGTCCGCCGCGATCGCCCCTTGCCACTGTCCTTGTTGTAAACTGCCCTCACCTTTGACCCGCCCCCCGGCCACCGCTAACGCCACCGTTGCGGTGCCGTCTATATTTTGCGGGTCGAGATCGTCGAGTCGCCCCGCCACTTCGGCGCGACCGCCCACCAAAGTGACCGGAACGGGCAGATCCGGGGCGAGGGCGGTTAAATCGAGGCCGGAGGCGGCGATCGCCCCTTGAAACCCACCTGCTTTCACCGTGCCATTCGCCAGCAGTTCGCCCCCGGCGAGATCGACCCGGGCCGATCCGGAGGCGGCGATCTGGTTGGGGTCGAGATCGGCGAGATTGCCCAGAACGGTTAACTCGGCGTCTCTCACTTCCACCGGGACGGGTAAGTCTGGAGAAAAGCGATTCAGGGAGAGGCGATCGCCGCGCAACGACAGTTCAAAATCCCCGCGATTTAACTGACCCGTCCCCGCGATCCGGGTCTCGGCGACATCGAGGGCGACCCGGGTCGTGGCGCGCACTTGCGCCGGATCGAGGCGGTTGACATTGCCGAACACGGTCAATTCTCCCTCGACGAGTTCCACCGGGACGGGTAAAGCGGGGGCGAAGGGATTGAGTTGCAAGTTAGCGGTATCGAGGGCGAGTTGGAAGTCGCCGCGATCGAGTTGTCCGTTGCCGCGAATCGGCGCCCCGGCAACGATCGCGTCAAATTCAGTGCGCGCGGCGATCGCCCCCAAATTCAGATCGGCCAAATTGCCGGAAACCCTTAACTTGCCAGCGTTTAAGCGAATGGGAACCGGGAGGTCCTCGGCGAGGCGATCCACGGGAATCTCGGAAGCGGCGATCGCCAGTTGGAAGTTGCCGCGATCGACTTGTCCCTCGGTCTGTAGAGTTCCTCCGGCAATCCGAACGGTGGCGGTACCCGACGCAGCCAATTGCGCCGGATCGAACGAGTCGATCCGACCCGCGAGGTCGATTTCCGCACTCGGCAACCCCACGGGAACGGCTAAATCTGGAACGAAGGGGTTGAGGGAGAGATCCGAGGTGGCAATTTGGGCGGTCCAGCGACCGTTTTGCAAGCTTCCGGTGGCGGCGACGGTCCCGCGATCGCCCAAACTGAGGAAACCGCCCCCTTCGGCGTCGATCTCCCCTAACTCGAAACTATCCAAGGTTCCCGACAACTGCACGTTAGCGGCGATCGCCCCTTCGACAGAAGGCGAACCCGGCGGCAATAACGGGGCGAGGGCCAACTCGTCGGCAGTCACAAAAGCTTGCCAGAGGCGGGTCTGTTGGTTGGCGCTTCCGGTGACCTGTAATTCCCCCCCGGGAACTTGAATGCGGGTGTTGCGAAAGCTGGAAATTGCCCCGGTGACGACGATTTCCCCGGAGGCGGGATAGTCGCCTTCGCGGGCGTCCCAGTTGACGAACGTGACCGGATTTTCCGGGGTTCCGCGTACCCGGGCCCGGCCTTGAATCGGACCGATCGCCACGTCCAAGGGACCGCCCGAATAGACTTCGCCCAAGGCATCGCCGGGAAGGTTGCGGGCGGTGAAATTGAGGCTCATCCCTTCGTCCGGGGCGAGGGGGATGGCGCCGCTTCCGGTGATGCGCCCTCCGGCGACAGGTTCGCCAATAAATGATTCTAAAACCATCTGTCCGGCGATCGCGTCGATGCGGATTTCTCCTCGGAGGCGATCGAAATCGATCTTGTCAATTCGAGCAACTTTGGTATTGGCGACGGTTCCCGAGAAAATCGGCGCCTCTAGCGGTCCGGTGACTTGAAAGTCCCCGGCGATTTCCCCCGCGACGGGGACGGGAGTTGCTAAATCCAACGTGTTCGTGACCTTTTCGAGGGTCGTCGGGGGCAGTTGGATGTTTAAGTTATAGTCGGCGGTGGTGTCGATGGTACCTGCGGCGGTTCCGAACAGTTCTCCGTAAAAGGCGCGGGTGTCTTCGAGGGCGACTTTTAATTCCCAAAAGCGCAGCCGTCCGGTCGCTTGGGTCAAATTGGGTTCGAGGGTCGCCAGTCGGGCGGTGATGTCGTTAAAGCTGGCGATGCCCTGCCATTGTAAAACCTCGGTTTCGCGTAAGGTGAGGGTGAGATTGGCGCCCAAGGTTCCGGCGAAGACGGCGATCGGTAAATTGGGAATCAGGGGCATGATATTCGGCCCGGAAAGGTCTCGGGCGCGAACACCGAGTTTGATGTCGAGGGTATCGACGAGCACTTCGCCGTCGATGTCGAGTTCGCCTCCGGTGGCGGGGGTTCCGGTAACTTCAAAGGCGATCCGCTTTTGGTTGTCGAGGAATAGGGCTTGACCGTCGAGAGGGGTGACGACGACGGGAGGGATGGGTTTGGGTTCGGTGTCTAGAAGTTCGGCGCGGACTTCGGCGTTCGGTTGCAGGGTGAGTTGTCCGTCGCGAAAGCGGATGGCGTCGAGTTGGATTTCGATCGCGCTGTCTTTGCCGTCATCTTCGGTGTGGAGGGTCGTTTTTAACCAGGCTTCGTCCCGACGTTGTTCGAGGTACAGTTGGGGGTCGAGGAGGGTCACGTCGAGGCTGAGGGTGCGCGTCAGCAGGAATTGTAATGGGTCGAAACCGACCTCCACCGCCGGGACGATCGCCCGATCCGGATCGGTCGCGGTGGCGGGAATCGTACTTTCGCCGACGCGAATCCCGGTGAGGGAAACCCGTTGCACCGGACCGACGTTCACCGGGCGATCGAACAGTTTGCTCAATTCCCGACCGACCAGGGGCGATAATTCGGTGTTGACAAAATACCATAAATATGCAGCACCCGCCGTCCCGGCGATCGCGGCGATCGGCGTGACGATGAGGATAAGGCGTTTGAGGCGTTTGGGCCATCGGCGGCGATTCTCTTTGGGAGACGCTTCGCGATCGGGCGCGGGGGACTCGGGGGGATGCTGTGGCATGGGAGACGGACTCATTCCAACAAGGGAGAAGGCGGTCGTACCATTTTTGATTGTAGGTTTTCGATTTTAGATTGGAGATGCAAGGGGAGAACCATCACTTGAGTCTTGCGAGGGGAGACTTTAGACTTGAGACGGGGACGAGACCGACAAAGCACCCAAGAAGCGACGGCGCGATCGCCTCGAATCACTTGAAACCCTAAAACCCAAAAAAAATTACCGATTTCCAACTATGCGAGTTTACGTTTTACTCTTCAATCCACGCACTGAAAACGAAGGGATCCATACCTTGCAGATCGGCGATCGCAACACGGTTCTGATGTTCGAGTCGGAAGACGACGCCACCCGTTACGCCTTGATGTTAGAAGCACAAGACTTTCCCGCCCCGGTTGCCGAGGAAATCGACTCGGAGGAGGTGGAAGCCTTTTGTAACGAGGCGGATTACGATTGCAAGTTAATCCCCGAAGGGGAATTAGCCGTCCCTCCAGAAACCAATATCGAGGATACGGACTGGAAAGCCGACCAACCCCAACAGACCCCAGCCACAGACGAGACAGAGATCTCTTCTGACGATCTCGATCGCATCCGCCGACAGTTAGAAGGCTTGTTGTGAGGATTTGAGATTTGAGATGGATAGCGTAACCTGGATCGGATCCTAGCAACAGCGCTCGCAATGCTCGGCGCCCCGCTCAACTCCGAGATCTAACCGCCCACCCAAAGCGGGCCCGATGCCCGTATTCCAAGCGGGCCCGATGCCCGCACTACTCCTTACTCCCCCAAAACATGGAAGAACGCGGACATTTACTGACCGAACAAATCAATCCTTCGAGTGCGAATCTCGATCGCCTCAGTTCCCTAGAATTGGTCGATTTATTCAATCGAGAAGACCAAAAAACCCTAGACGCGATCGCCGGGGCGCGCGAATCCCTGGCCCAGGCGATCGATCGCGCGGCCCAAGCGTTAGGGCGCGGCGGTCGCTTATTTTATATCGGCGCCGGAACCAGTGGTCGTTTGGGCGTGTTAGACGCGGCGGAATGTCCGCCCACCTTCTGCACCCCTCCCGAACTGGTTCAGGGCATTATTGCCGGAGGCGCCGGGGCGTTAATCCGCAGTTCGGAAGACCTCGAAGACCGGGCCGAAGATGGCGAACAGGAGATCGCCCGCCGTCACGTCACCGAGTTGGATATGCTGATCGGCATTACCGCAGGGGGGACGACCCCTTACGTGCAAGGGGCGATCCAAGCGGCGCGGCGGCGGGGGGCAACCACGGCCCTGATCGCCTGCGTGCCCGTCTCGCAAGTTCCCGTAGAAGTCGATATCGACATTCGGCTGATTGTCGGACCGGAGATTTTGGCGGGTTCGACGCGCTTAAAAGCGGGAACGGTCACCAAAATGGCCTTAAATATTATTTCGACGGGAATGATGGTGAAGCTGGGTAAGGTTTACGGCAATCGCATGGTCGATGTTGCCGTGACCAACAGCAAGTTACACGATCGCGCCTTGCGCATTCTGCGCGACCTGACCGGATTAAATCGCGATGAGGCGGGCTATTTGCTCGAAAAGAGCGGGCGATCGGTCAAATTGGCTTTATTGATGCACTGGACCGGACTCGATCGCGACAGCAGCGAAACCCTCCTCGCCGAACATCACGGTCAACTGCGATCGGCGATCGACAGTTACCGCGATCGCGACTCTCAAACGTCCGATAATAGTAAACCGTCGCATTAAAATCGTCTGCACGATTACAACGACAGCTTGACATCCTCTCCGGCCTAAAGGCACGGAGATTCCCAGACCTCACGAGCTGAGTTTCTGCTTCGTAGCACCAGCCCTGTGAGATTTACTCTCTTCAGGTCTTACGGTCGCGACCCAGACTTACACCGCCTGCCCGGCGGCCAAAACATTGATAGCAGCATTGACATCCCGGTCATGTTCATGCCCACATTGAGTACATTCCCATTCCCGAACATTCAAAGGCAGTCGTTCGACGACCTGCCCACAGTTGGAGCAGCGCTTGGAAGACGGAAACCAACGGTCAATCTTGACCAATTCCCGACCGTACCACTCGCTCTTGTAAGTAAGCTGCCTGACCCATTCACCCCAACTGGCATCCGAAATGGATTGAGCCAAGTTGCGGTTTTTCACCATGTTCTTCACCACCAACTCCTCAATGGCGATCGTTTGGTTGTCGCGCACCAGTTGAGTCGTCAGCTTGTGAAGAAAGTCTTTGCGGGAATCGGCAATTTCGGCTTGCAACTTAGCGACTTTGAGCCTTGCTTTGTACCGATTATTGGAACCCTTTATCTTTCGAGACAGCGCCTTTTGCGCTCGATCCCGACCTGCGCAAAAATGAGAAAACGCTGTTTGGAGGTGTCGCAAGCCTTGTTGCAAGGGGACGCAGCTCACTTCGTTCAGAAAGCTAAGCTCGTCTTCTTTTTTCCATTCGGCGAGCATGGCCGATGTTTCTTTGTACCCGATTCGTTCTTGCCTTTGATGCCAACCTTCAGTCCTTGCGGTCAAAGCTCGGTTATAGACAAGACGGGTACAACCCAACGTTCTGCGAAGCAAATTTTCTTGCTCCGGGGTTGGATAGAAACGATATCGGAACGCCTTTTGAGTCATGCTCCCGTTATAGCGCGTACAATGTAAAGCCGCCCTAGAAGGGCGGGGTTTCAGACCCAGGAGTTTTGATGAATATTGCAACAGAAAACGTGGCGACGATCGCGATCGTCTTCCTCGCCTTGGGAGTCTTGGGATGGGGATATTATCGCGCCCGATCCTTCGGAAAATTGGGGATTTTGGCGTGGCTGCAGTCCGTCGTGCTCATGGCCCCGTGGCTGCTCTTTTTCGGGCTATTTGCGGCGGGGATTTACCTCAATCTGGTCGGGATTCTTTTCCTCGTGATCGGATCGGCTGCCGTTTATATCTTCCTCGGCAAAAAGTTACGCGCCGAAGGACAGGAAACCCTGTTGCGAGAGCGGGCCGCGCAACGCCTGCAACAGCAAGACGTCGCCGAAAATGGGGAAGCCCCGAAAGAGGGCGGCGATTCCACGATCGCCCCACCGGAATTCGTTCCCATCCCTCAAGAAGACCTGCAAAAAATTCAAGGAATCTTCGGAATCGACACCTTTTTCTCGACCGAAACCATTCCCTACCAACAAGGGGCCATTTTTAGAGGCAATTTGCGCGGCGACCCGGAAGAATCGCGCCAGCGCCTCTCCAAAAGCCTCCACGACCGTCTCGGCGATCGCTACCGCCTGTTCCTGGTCTGCGATCCGGAAGACAAGCCCGTAGTCATCGTCCTGCCCCAGGAAAACGACCCCCAACCCCTGAGTACCGGACAAAAAGCCCTCGCCGGAATTTTACTGGTGGCGACGATTTTAACCAGTTGCGAGACGGGCGGTTTATTCCTCGGCTTCGATTTATATAGCCATCTCGATCGCCTCGGGGAAGTGCTGCCCCTCGCCGCCGGAATTTGGGGCGTCCTCCTCGCCCACGAAATCGGTCACCGGGTCTGGGCCAAACGCCACGACGTGCGCCTCAGTTGGCCGTTTTTAATCCCTACATGGCAAATTGGCTCGTTTGGGGCGATCGATCGGTTCGAGTCCCTGTTACCGAACCGCAGCGTCTTATTTGACGTGGCTTTTGCCGGACCGGCGGCGGGAGGTTTGGTCTCTCTCGCCATGCTCTTAATCGGTTTTAGCCTGTCCGGGGAAGGCAGTTTATTTCAAGTCCCCTCGGAGTTTTTCAAAGGCTCGATTTTAGTCGGGACGTTGGCGAAAGTCGTCCTCGGTTCCCAATTGGAACAGCAACTCGTCGCCGTTCATCCCCTCGCCGTCATCGGTTGGCTGGGGTTGGTGATTACCGCGATTAACCTCTTACCTGCGGGTCAGTTGGACGGCGGGCGCATCATTCAAGCGGTCTACGGTCGTAGAATGGCGGGACGCACGACGATCGCCACCTTAATTTTTCTGGCGATCGCCTCGTTTGCCAATCCCCTCGCCCTCTATTGGGCCGTGCTGATCTTTTTCTTGCAACGCGGTTTAGAACGTCCCAGTTTGAACGACATCACCGAACCGGACGACGCCCGGGCGGCTTTAGCCCTGCTCGCTTTGTTCTTGACGATCGCCACCTTGTTACCCTTAACCCCCGGTTTGGCCGGACGTTTGGGCATCGGCGGTTAGGGCGGCGATCCGCCCTTCTAAGCGTTGGAACGGGCGCGATCGCACCGCGATCGCCAGGATCGATAGGGGCAAAAACAGCATCTGTCCCACCAAATACAGGGTCACATACAGTTGACCTGCCGCGATCGCCAGCAACCCATCGGAGAGCCGCCAGTACACCGCCAGCATCAACACCACGGACAACCCCAAGACGATCGCCCCCTGGCGGCGGTTCCAGCGTCCCATCCCCGTAAAGGTCAAGGGACGCCGCATTAAAGCGATCGCCAACGACGCACATTTTTCAAATTTTGTCAAGGTTATTCCCGGCCACAATAACTCGATCGTGACGAGCAGAACCAATAGCCAACTCGGTTGCAAACCGAAGCTGTAAATCGGAAAAAACAAGAGTTTCAGCTTCAGCAAGCCGTTGTAAAGCCAGAATAACGGCCACTGGATTAAAAATAGGGGTAAAGCGAGCAGATAATCGGGATCGGCGAACGCTTGGGGTAAGCCATTCATCAGCGCCGGGGCGATAAAGGCGATCGCCAGCAGTCCCAGATAGAGCAAAGGAACCCCGAAACAACGGGCGATCGGGCGATTGCGGGCGATCGCGTAATTGCTCGTCAGTAACAGCATGTAGCTGAACCCCACCATATTCGCCGCCCCCGACCTCGGCGCCACGTCTAATAATGCCAACCCCCACTGTAGGGCGATCGCCAACCCCAGCAGCCAAGAGACGCAATAACGATAAATCTCCCGAATTTCCGGCAATCGCACGGGTAACCCCGTCCGCCAAAATAGGTGGGTTCCCAAAGCCACTCCACCGCCAAATATCGCCAAAAAACAGACAATCAAGGGCGGCGCTTTCGGAAATCTCAACGGTTGCGACACACCGAACGCCTGCTGCAACCACTGTGTAACCCCTCGGATTAAATAAGGATCGAACGGTTCGCCGATATGGTCCGTACTCGGCGAAATTTGCAACGCCCGGGCGGTTCCCTGCTCGAAATTCCCGCAAATATGCTCGGAATTGATACAAACCGCATAATTCTGCGGCGCTGCTTGTTGCAACAGGGCGATCGCCTCCGACGGCGGATTGAGTTGTTCGTACAATCCCACCCCTAAAAATAAGTTTTTCGGCATCGTTGGCGTCGCCTCTCCTCCCATTCCCAAAACCACCGTCGCGGCAATTTCAGGATCGTATTTGCCCAATTTGAGGGCAATCCTGCCCCCGAGAGAGTGTCCCACCACCGCAATGCGATCGCGATCGAACCGATCTCGGCGATCGCGCAGGTAATCCACCACCGCCCCGGCGTCCGCCAGTTGCCGATCCTCCGTTTCTTCGACCTTCTCCTCCTCGATCCGATAAGACTCCCCAGACCCGCCAAAATCGAGGGCGATCGCCGCCATTCCCCCCCGCGCCAGTTCCACCCCCAACGGCGCCATCATTTGCTTGTAGGCGTTAACCCCGTGCATCAAGACCGCCACGGGATAGGGTGGCGGCGTGTTTTTCGGAACGTATAAGCGACCGATTAACTGACCCTGGGAATCCCGGGAAATACTCAACGCTTCCGAGTCTATTTCGGCGATCGGATTCAATACAAATGACCCGACCAGTCCGAGAGTCAGTAACAAGATACTGAAAAATACACTAAGGCGCTGGAGATGCATTTGGATTGTAGATTTTAGATTGTAGATTCAGGGAAGAGTTCAAACGCTAGAGGGACGATTCTGACGCTTTCTCTTGCGAGTCCCCACTCCCGACGGCTAGCCTCGTGCCAGAATAAAGTTAATCGTGCTGTTGTCTATCTTTCTGTATGCAGTTTAATCCTTATTTTCCGGCGATCGCCGCCGTCGCTTCGATCGCGATCGTCGCCCCAGTCGCCCGCGCCGACAGTCCCCTGACCAGTACCCGTTTTTGGGAAGCTTATGACGACGTGGAAATTGTCCGTCATGCGTCGGAAGCCCAACTCGACGATCGCGTGATGGCGGCGTTGAGCGACCCGGATGTTTCTCACGACGTGCGAGCGGCGATCGTCAATGCCCTCGGCTGGCAATTTGAAACGACCTACAACGCCCGTCAGTATTTGCAATATGTCGCCGAACAACACGATCGCCCCGCTTCGGAATTGGCGATCGCCGATTTGACGGCGGAGGAAACCTTTGCCCTCGGTTATTTATTGGCAATGGACGATTATTTCACCATGAAAGCGATCGGCGGTGAAGGCGAAGTGATGCAAACCGACGCTTTAAATCTGGTGGAAGCGGCGATCGATAAAGACCCGAAATCTCTCTCAATTTTTCTGGTTAGAAGTCTCGTGCGCGCCCAGGAAGAAATGGATCGTGTCGAACGCTGGTGCGGCGTTTATCAAGGGGTCGATACCGCTCTCAAAAAGTATCCCTTCGAGACCGACATGCGCCCTGAAGCCGTAGATATTATTATGGGTTATATCGAGGGCTATCAAGATTATTGTAATTGACGGGCGATCGGCGATCTTACAGCCATTTTTCCGATTGCTAATTTCCCGAACTTTCCTGAAAACCGAGCGATCGTCTCCTTAATTCTCAAATAATTAACGATTAACATTGGGGGCGATCGTCTGACAGTTAAAGGTGAACCGAACCAGTCAAAATGCCCGCCCTACTTTCTCCCCCAAAATCTTATGAATTGGATCGCAAATTTTCTGGCCTTAATCGCCTTTGTTCCTGCCAGCAGCGTTAATTTACCGCCAGGAACGGGTACCCGTGTAGATTCATTTAGTGACAATTTTGAGGACCGTAACTGGAGTTACACCTATAACGCCCCCAAAGTTTACAATCGCTACCACAATCCCGGTTCGGGCTGGGTCAACGAAATTCCCGCCAAAAATGCTCCCTTCGGTCAGTCCACGAATAATAAATGGCATGAAGGGCAAGTACGCGGACAACCGGATATTGTCGAACAAGTTCCCACCCCTTCTGGCGGTTTACCGGGCAGTCAATATGCGTTGAGATTGGCGACTAAAGACTGCGGGACGCCCAATGTAACCCGAGGAACATTACAGCAAGATGACTTGTTGCTGCGTCCGGGAAATCAGAGTGTGAATTTAGCAAAGGGTAAGGGGGTTAGTGTCGTCACCCGGATTTACGTACCGCCATTAAGTGAATGGGAAAATCGCCAAGGCTATCACATCGGTTTTCGCGTCGGTGCGACGGGCGAAAAAAATGGCAAAAGCGAGAATTATTGGCCGGGAATTTGGATTTGGTTTAACAATAAAGCCGGGGAACAATCCTATCAGTTTGTGGTTCGAGCCAATGAAAAAGGGGAAGATGCCTTTGCGAGCGATCGCCGCCACACGCGCGGGGGTTGGTGGACCCTAGGAATGGCATTTAATGAGGACGGATCGATTAGTTATTATGCCAGTCCGGGAGTAGACGACCTCAAAGCGAGCGATATTCTCGCGTATCGGGCGGGGTCGCAAAGTGCGGTAGCGACATATAAAGCTTACGGACTGGAATTCCAGGATTTAGATTACGTCTTCTTCTCTCTCGGTAGCAATGACGGCCAGTGGGCTACGGAGTTTATTGTCGATGATGTGGCGGTGTATCGCATATCGAGTTAGGTCGATTTAGAGGAGAGTTACAATATCGGAGCGATCGCTTGTTTTGGCGATCGCTCTATTTTATGCTCTTTATGCTCAATTACGGCAAATATGGTAAATATATTATTATTGCATCTGCCCTTCGGTTCAGCCCGATTTCGATCCTCATGGGTTCCTATCGCGTTAAAGTGGCGAAAGATAAAGCCGAATTAGTCAAAGCCCTCACCGACGACGACAATAAAGAGGGGCCTTTTTCCACTTATGCTGACGTGTTAGCTTTTGCGGCGGCGTTAGGCGCCAAGCGACGCCAACGCATCCCGGTACAGCAAGCAGCGAAGCGCGAACCCTCCCCCATTCCGACGGAAATTTTCGTTTCCCGTGGCTATGATTTTCTCTTCAAGTTACTGGCGATCGTCGAACTGGGCGACCCCAATATTATTTCACCCACGGATCCGAATGCGGAAGCTCAACGCGGTCAGATTTTCGAGGAATACGCCAATGGAGGTTTGGAGATCTTGCGTGAAGAACTGCGCGGGGCGATCGATTATTCCGACAAGTTAGGGTTGTTGTTGATTGGAGAACGTTTTAAGGAAGACGAACACGGACAAAAAGAGTTCGATTTAAGTCGATTTTTGTAGCTCGATCTCAAGGAATAAATTGTAGATTTTTACAAGGCTTTTATCGGTCATTTTCGTGCAACTAGAGCTTGGTCTAACCTCACTCAATTGGCGCGGTGACCGATCGCCTCAACAGGAGGAGTATCCGAGTTGAATTTAGCTGAGTTAGACCTTAAAGAAGATTATCGGAGCGATCGCGATAATTTGATTGACGATTTTTACATCCCTTGCTTGGCAAAAGCAACACTTTATCGACGCGCCGTCGGTTTTTTTTCAAGCAGTTCGATGGCAATTGCTGCCAAAGGGTTGACGGCTTTAATTCGTTCGGGCGGTAAAATGCAATTAATTACGTCTCCGAAGTTATCTTCAGAAGATACTCACGCGATCGCGATGGGATTGCAACAACGCGAAGAAATTATTGCGCGGGCGATCGCGAGAGAACTCGATCGAGAATTTGAAAACATTGTAGGCGATCGTCTGGCTTGTTTGGCTTGGTTGTTAGCACGAGATATTCTCGAAATCAAATTAGCGATTACCAAAGCTGTCAATGGTTATGGAATTTATCATGAAAAACTGGGAATTTTTACAGATCGAAACAATGACAGTGTTGCTTTTACTGGTTCTGCGAATGAAAGCTCTTCCGGTTTAATTGCCAATTTTGAATGTATCGATGTTTTTTGCTCTTGGTCTTCAGAAGTGCGATCGAGAGTTTTACGAAAAGTTCAAGACTTCGATCGCCTCTGGAATAATAGAACTGACAATGTAGAAGTTATTGAATTTCCGGAAGCCGCGCGGCGATCGCTGCTGAGAATGACACCCGATCGCCCACCGACTGAGGAAAGATATGAGGTAACATTCAATCAGTTTTCGGTATCTGAAGCTCGGGATAATTATAATTTAAAATCATCTAAAAAACAGAATACTTGGCGACACCAAAGCGAAGCAATTGAAATATTTCTAGATCACTGTCACGGTGTTTTAGAAATGGCAACAGGAACCGGGAAAACGCGAACTGCATTAACAATTTTACAAAAACTTGTCGATTTGAATGCAATTGATTCAGTTATCATTACTACTATCGGCACAGATCTTTTAGATCAATGGACTAAACAGCTATATCCCATCGCAACTCGTTTAAATCCAAGATTTCGCGTTCTTAAACATTACGAACAACACCATCAAAGAGAAGAATATAGCTTAGATCCGGATTGCAGTATTTTAGTGATTTCCCGCAATGCGTTACGTTACGTATTGCGTTGTCTCGATCGCCAAACCCGGAGTCGGTTACTGATTATCCATGATGAAGTTCATGGATTGGGAAGTCCTGCTAATATTGAAAATCTAGATGGATTGTCCGTTGATATTGCTTATCGTCTGGGTTTGAGTGCAACCCCAGAAAGAGAGTACGATCGTGAAGGAACAGATTTTATCGAACAAAATGTTGGCTCTGTAATTTATAGGTTTAGTTTAGAAGATGCAATTAAGCGAGGAATTTTATGTGAATTTGACTACCACGGGATTGAATATGAAATATCAGAAGAAGATCGGCAGCGCATTCGAGGAGTTTACGTTCAAAAACAATCTCGTAAAAAGGAAGGAAACCCGATGTCTAATGAAGAATTTTGGACGGCATTGGCTAGAGTCTATAAAACATCTAAGGCTAAATTACCCTATTTTGAAGCATTTTTAGATGAATATCCTGAAGTTCTCGAACGCGCGATTGTTTTTGTTGAAGATCGTCAATATGGAGAAGAAGTTCTGGATCTTATTCATCACCACCGTCATGATTTTCATACCTATTATGCTGATGACGATCGCCAAAAATTGATCGATTTTGCTGAAGGAAAAATTAACTGTCTGATTACCTGCCATAGAATTTCCCAAGGTATTGACATTCAGTCCCTGCGTTCTGTAATTTTACTGTCGTCAGCACGAGCAAAATTAGAGACAATACAGAGGATGGGTCGTTGTTTGAGAAAAGATCCAGCTAATCCGGACAAACGGGCGATCGTTGTTGATTTCATCCGTACTCAAGAAGAAGATAAAGAAGAACTCAATAGCGACCAAGAAAGAAAACAATGGTTGGAAGATTTGTCTAAAATTAATCGAGAGGAAGACTAAATATGGCATTAGATCAAATTATAAAATCAGCAATTAAAGAAGTAGTAAAAGATAACAATCAGCCGGATAATCTTGCAGATGAATTGATTAACTGTTTAAATGAAATATCAGAATCTAATACTAATTTAGACGACGATGATGAAGCTGAAAAATTTGTTGAAAGTATTCTAAATACGGTTCTACTAAGTGATTAACAATCGTATTTTTCTATTCAGTCACCAATTCTTTCGATCTATTCTTTAGTGAGTGGAGACTAAAATGAGTCTAAAATTTTTCATTCTAGGGTGGTCTAGCGAAAACTTAAGATGTCCGGATCACGAAATAAATTTATGTCAAGATAATTCTCTAGTCCCCTATCCAGTTAGCTTAATTCAAATGCCTAATGGTACGGGAAAAACAACAACCTTAAAATTATTAAGAGCAACTTTATCCGGTTCGGCCAAAAATTGGAATCCCGACGAAATTCTGGCTTTCCGCAACAATGGTAATCCTTCATTTGGTCAATTCATTGTTCACCTTGCTTTAAATGAAAAAAGGTTAACTTTTGAACTCAATTTAGACTTTGAAAAACTTACAGTAGATTATCGCACGACTTTTAGATCGGGAGTTAAAGATGGATTCTATCCCCCTCCACAAATTTCAAAATTTTTAAATCCTACTTTTGCCGATCTTTTTGTCTTTGATGGCGAACTAGCCAATCACTTACTTGACGCCAATCGTACTCGCGCCCGTGAAGCCATTGATGCTTTATTTCAACTATTTTTGCTAGAGAAAGTTCGGGGCAAATTTGAATCATATTGGCAGAGTTATACTGAGACAACAAATGTTAAAAGCGAACAATGGTTAACTAGGTTACAAAACGAGTTAAAAGGACTCAATCAAACACGTCAGAATGTCAAACACAAGCAAACCAAATTAAACAAAGAGAAATCTCGGTTAAAATCACAAATTGAGCAAGCGCAAGCTGAATATGATAAAGCCTTCAAAAAGGATGAAAATCTTGGTAAAGATCTGGATGATTTAAATGGGCGTCTTCAAACGGCAGAAAACCTCGTAAAGGAACAAATAGGAACAGTAATGCGTTCCATGCGATCGCCCCACAAACTTTTACCCGGTTTGGCTCATCAATTAGTCGATTTAAAAAGTAACTTAGATTTGCTAAAATTACCCACTTCAACTTCTAAAGAATTTTTTGACGAACTTGCTGCGGCGGATGAATGTGTCTGCGGTCGTCATTTAGACGATTTGACACGTCAAGCGATTCGCGATCGCGCACAACAGTATCTAGGAGAAGATGAAGTTGGAGTTTTAAATAGTATTAAATCAGATATTGCTGACTATTGTTACGATTCAAATCCTGATAGTTATCATCAAGAATTTCAACAAGAATTAAATAATTTATCTAAATTCATTAGAGATAGAGATGATTTGAAAACTCAAAAAAGCGGTCTTGAAAATTTGAGAGAACAGAAAGGTGACTCGGAAATCAGAGAGAAGAAAGAAAGACTACAAGAGCTTGAAGAAAAACAAAAAAAATGTATTAAAGATCTTGAAGAAATAGAAAGGTCTCCTTCCCCTCAACCCGACAAGAATACAGAATGCTTGAAAGAGCTAAATCGACTCATTCAAGATAAAGAATACGAGGTAGCAGAAGCAACAAATACTATCAAACTGAAAAAGCAAATCGATATACTCTCGCGAATTCTGAATCAAGCGCATGGAAAAGCCAGGGAAGAACTACGGGAATTAATTCTCAAGCAAACGAACGATCGCATAGCTGAACTCTTATCGAGAGACCCTATTTTTTTAGAAGATATTCAGGAATCCTTGAAATTACAGGGGAAAGAAGGTGCTAGTGTGGGTCAAACGTTGTCGGTCAGTTATGCTTTTCTAGCAACCTTATTTAACCGCACTGAACATCAGCTTCCTTTTATTGTCGATAGTCCGGCAGGACCATTGGATCTTAATATTCGTCCTGAAGTTGCCCGTTTAATCCCAAAGCTTTGCGATCAATTTGTGGCTTTTACAATTTCCAGTGAACGTCAAAATTTTGTTGATGTTTTAGAATATAGTAAACCGCAAAATATAAAATATTTAACAATATTTCGTAAAACACCACAAATGAACGATCTCTGGCAAAATATCGACGATCGTCTAGTAACTGAAACATCGAATGGTATCTTAATTCAAGGAAAAGAATTTTTCGATCGCTTTGATTTAGATAAGGAGATTTAAGTTTATGGGATTTCAAATTCGCAAAGATGCTCGACGCTGGTTTAAATATCTTGAAAAGGATTACGATTTATTGTTCGATCCCTATTATTGGTGTTTAACTGCTGGCTTCGCTTCCGGTCATCGGGATTCGGTCAAAAGTGATGAGGTAGATGATTTTGTCGAATATTTTCCTGGAGATTATAAGAGCCAAGGGCGTTTGTTAGTCGGTTTGTTAATTCATGCAGAATTGCGTCGCCTAGCCATCGATCTAAAGGAGCGAGATGCAGTTTATAAAGTGATAAAGGAAATTGTCGATCCCGAATCACCCTCTTATATGTCTCTCGATGGAATCAAGCGCATGAATGCTTACGCTCATGGGGGATTTGATGTCTTATCAGAAGAATTGGAAGAACGACCGCGTTCTATGGAAACATTTGTCCGCAGCTATGCCAAAATTGTTAGTAAATTGTATCAAGATCGGTCGCAAAAATAATAATTTTTTGTTTTTTGGTTGAGAGTCTATGAATAGCATGTTACTACAGACAATACAAATC
The DNA here is from genome assembly GCF_016632315.1 of Oxynema mangrovii CENA135. Classification (NCBI taxonomy): domain Bacteria; kingdom Bacillati; phylum Cyanobacteriota; class Cyanophyceae; order Oscillatoriales; family Oscillatoriaceae; genus Oxynema; species Oxynema mangrovii. Next base: position 255,476 of record NZ_JAEOXH010000002.1, read on the forward strand.
AAATCAATCTGATATTTCATAAAGTTGGGATGATGTAAGAGGAGATGAAGCAGATAAGTATAGAAGGAGAAATAAACATCCACAGCCGATAGAATATTCCCTTCTAAGCCCAGCGATCGGAGCATTTGCATCGAGAGAAGATCGCAGAAGCACTCATACACAAGAAATTGTACAAAAGGAACGATACCCATCCACCCCACACATCCACCTCGCTCAGATCCGCGCGATCGCCGATGGCGGGCGTCTCCATCGCAAATCTTAAGTTTTAATCAAAAAAATTATTGCAGATGAGTCAATTCAATTCGCTACAATTCAACGTTGTACGTTCGGCGTCGCCTTGAATAAAAAGAAATCTCAATCCAGCTTGACCCAATGGATGCGGCGATCGTTCGCGGCGATCATGCTCGGCGGTCAAGTCATCTATCACCTACTCTCCGGTAAAATCCACCGTCGCAACACCCTCGAACAACTCGCCGCCGTCGGTCCGGACTCCCTGCTGATCGCCCTAATTACCGCCGCCTTCGTCGGGATGGTCTTCACCATCCAAGTATCGCGAGAATTCATTAACTTCGGCGCCGGGAGTGCGGTGGGTGGGGTCCTCGCGATCGCCCTCGCCAGAGAACTCGCCCCCGTCCTGACCGCCGTCATCCTCGCGGGTCGCGTCGGTTCCGCCTTCGCCGCCGAGCTCGGTACCATGCAAGTGACCGAACAAATTGACGCCCTCTACATCCTCAAAACCGATCCGATCGATTACCTCGTCATTCCGCGTTTTCTCGCTTGTTGCATCATGTTGCCGATCTTGACCTTGTTTTCTCTAGTCACGGGTCTAGTCGGCGGGCTGTTCATCGCCACCAATCTCTACAGCTTGTCCCAAACCATGTTTCTCGAATCGATTCGCAACTTTTTAGATATTTGGGATATCCTCAGCGCCGGAATTAAAGGCTTATTTTTTGGGGGGTTAATTGCCACGATCGGCTGTAGCTGGGGCTTGACCACCACAGGCGGGGCGAAAGGCGTCGGACAATCGACCACCACCGCCGTCGTCACCTCCTTACTCGCCATTTTTATTGCGAATTTCTTCCTATCCTGGCTGATGTTCCAAGGGATGGGTCAGGGAGGCGGCTTGTAGTTGGGACAGATCGATGAAGCTTATAGAATAGAGGCAATTTAGAGACGATCGCCCCTTCCCGGTTTACGGGAATCCACCGAGATCGTTATCCTGAACTCAACTGCAACTCAACACGACTCAATTGAGAACCGCTATAAAATCCGTGCTTTCACATTCACTCGGATCGTATCGCTCATTCGGGAGGACTTTAATCTCGTGACTACCACTTCTGGCTTACAACCGACCCAAACCGTTCGACTCGAACCCAGTTACGTCTTACCCTTAGCCATTTTAATCGGCTCGATTCCCGTCGCCTTACTCAACCTGTGGATCGGCTTTGTCATCCTAGCCTTTTCGATCTTTCTACTGCTGCAAGCGGCGACCTTGCGCTTGGAATTTACCGCGACCGACTTGGATATTTATCGCGGAGAGAAGCGGATTCGGCGCTTTCCCTATCGGGAGTGGGAAAATTGGCGGATTTTTTGGCCGCCCGTGCCGATTCTGCTCTATTTCAAAGAAGTGAATAGCATTCACTTCGTCCCGGTCTTGTTCGACCCGAAAACCTTGCAAAATTGCTTGGAACAGCGCTGTCCTTATCGTTAACTCCCGTTGAAACCACAGGCGATCGCCCGATCGCCCGATCGCGGAGAATTCGGGCTGACTGGTACGCTAAAAAAGCTTGAACATGAGACTGTACTTGCTATGAGTTCGGACGATATCCACAATCCAGACGCCTTAGACCCCCAAGGGGAAGCTACGAAAGAGCAAACGACCGAGGAAGATCCGGCGATCGCGGAAGCGCCCACCGAGGCAGAACCCGCGCCAGAACGGGAATCCGCGCCAGAAACAGACGCTTCAGAGGCGATCGCCGCCGCCACCGCCGCCGAGGACGAAGCCGACACCGACACCGACCACGAACCCCCGGCAGAACCGGAAAGCGTCCCTACAGAAGAGGCGATCGCCGCGCAGTGGGGCGATCGCATTGCCCAGCTTGAAGCCCAACACCGCGCCCTTCAAGAAGAAATCGCCCAACTGCAAGACAGCCGCGCCCAACTGCTGCAAGACCAACTCGCCCAAACTCAAGGGGCGATGGGACGCCTGATTCAAGAGTCCCTCAGCGAACTCGAACAGCGCAAACACAACCTACAGATTACCGTCGAGCAACTCGAACGGCGACAAGAACGAATCCGCGAAGAAATGAAAACCAGCTTCGCCGGAGTTTCCCAAGATTTAGCGATTCGCGTCCAAGGATTTAAAGAATATTTAGTTGGCAGCTTGCAAGATTTAGCCACCGCCGCCGAACAATTGGAATTGAGCCAAGCGCCCAATTGGCAAGGACAAAGAAGCGCCCCCCCCAGTCCGACCCCGGAACCCCCCGAACGGACCGCTGCCCCGAAATTTGCCAAACAACGGTTTCAAGATCGGGTCAAGCAAATTCGCCAACTGCTCGACCAATATCGCACCATGCCCGATTACTACGGGCCCGCGTGGCAGTTGCGGCGAACCTTCGAGCCGATTCATGCCGATCGCCTCTCCGATTGGTTTTTCGTGCAAGGGGGACGCGGGGCCATCCGCACGATGGGTTCTCGCCTGCAAAATATCTTGATCGCCTCGGCGGCGATGTCGGTCCTCAAAACCCTTTACGGGAACCGTTTTCGGACGTTAATTTTAGCCAACAGTCCCGAACGCCTGGGGGAATGGCGGCGCGGTCTGCAAGATTGTCTGGGCATTTCGCGCGGCGATTTCGGACCGGAACGCGGGGTGATTTTATTTGAAGAACCCGAAGTGCTAGCACAAAGAGCCGATCGCCTGGTCAAACAAGGTCAATTACCATTCATAGCGATCGACGAAACGGAAAACAGCATCAGTTTGGCACTCTTGCAATTTCCTTTATGGCTGGCATTCGCCCCGGATCCGGAAATGCCGGGAGGGCAGTTTTAATCCTCATTCTCCACTCCCCCAAATCCTTCAATACAGTTGACAAAACACAAAAAACATGATTGCTTGGCTGACACTTAATGCTGGATTATGGCTGTCGGGCTACTTACTCGGCTCGATTCCGACCGGGTACCTCGTCGGCAAACTGCTCAAAGGGATCGATTTGCGACAAGAGGGATCGGGTTCGACCGGAGCCACCAACGTGTTGAGAACGATCGGCAAAGGTCCGGCGATCGCCGTTTTACTCGTGGATATTTTAAAAGGAGCCGCCGCGATCGCCCTCGTGCGCGCCGTCTACGGTTGGGAGGCGATCGCCCCGTTCGTACCGCCGACCGCCGACACGGAACTGTGGCTGCCCTGGATGACGACGATCGCCGCTTTTGCCGCCTTAATCGGCCATAGTAAATCGGTCTGGCTCGGCTTCCAAGGCGGGAAAGCCGTCGCCAGCAGCCTCGGCGTCTTGCTGGCGATGTCTTGGCCCGTCGGCTTGGGAACCTTGGGCGTGTTTGCGGTTTTTGTCGCCATTTCCCGAATTGTTTCCCTCAGTTCGATCGCCGGAGCGATCGCCGTATCCGGCTTGATGCTGTTATTCGGAGAACCCGCGCCCTACTGTGCCTTTGCGATCGTCGGAGGGCTGTACGTGATCTGGCGGCATCGCAGCAACATCGAGCGCTTGCTCGCCGGAACCGAACCGCGCATCGGCGAAAAGCTCGTCGCGCCGGACTCCCAAAGCCAACCGTCTTAAGCGATTCGCCCATCGAGAATCAAGTAAATCGGGCGACCCTCGGGCCGCCTCGATGTCCGGCGATCGCACCGGGGACAATCCCCTCCAGGGGCGAACGCTCAACCTCGTAACAACGGCAGCACTAAGGTCGCGAAATAATAAACGATCGGCGCGGTAAACACGTAACTGTCGGCACGATCGAGAATGCCGCCGTGACCGGGAATCAACTGTCCCGAATCTTTCACCCCGGCATCGCGCTTCATCAACGACTCGGTTAAATCCCCGAGCAAACTGGCAATCCCGATTAACAGCCCCAAGGCTACCCCCGTTTCCGGCCATGCAGGCCAGTGGATATACCAGCCTCCGGCAGTCGCCACCGCCACACTGCTAGCAATGCCGAAGATCGCCCCTTCTACGGTTTTCTTGGGACTGATATCGGACAACGGCGTGCGACCGAAACACCTGCCGAACACGTAGGCACCGATATCGGCGGCGACAATACAGCCGAACGCGATTAAGGTCAGGGTCAAGCCTTCCGAGAGGTGGCGCACCCCATCGGCGCCCAACTGCCAGGTTTCCGGGAAAGGAAACACGGAATCGTTGAGGGTCAGACTGCGCCCGAGCGATCGCAGACGGACCCAAAAACTGGGTAAATAACCGATATAAAACAAACCGAGAATGGAGGCCGCCAAATCGGCGATCGTCGCCATTTTCGGTTTGAACAATAAATAAAAACAGATAAACGTTCCAGCCAGAGGCAAGAGTGCATCGGCAAACTGCGGGTTGATATTGGCGCAGCAGACCAGACAAATCGTTAAAAATAAACTCGTTTTTCCTGCCGGAATAATTCCCTTGGCGCGAACTAAATTGAGATATTCGCGATGGGCGAGGTAAACGAGAATGGCAAAACCGAGGGTGTAGTACCAACCCCCCAGCCAAATCGCCCCTAAAGCGAGGGGACTAGCGACAATCGTACTGAGAATCCGGGACCAAGGCATAAAAAGGGTTGTTCGAGTAGAGTTGGCGTTGAGTCAGGCGATCGGCCAGCTAAGCAAGCAAGGTGAGCCAGACCGACCCATCCGGCTTACTCTATTAACCGTAGCGAAAATCGGAGTTAACCGAAGCTTAATTTTATCCGAACCAGGGAGATTGAGGGAGCCATAAACCCGTCCTCAAAAACGAGCGACTCATTCGGACAAGCAATGTTTGAGGGCGGGGATACAAGAACTCCCTCAAGCCAATTCAGGGGTTCGATGCCGCGATCGTTGGCATCGCCTTCCTAACGCAACGGGTTTCGAGTCGTCCTCAACCATAGAACCTTCCCTGTCGGGGGAGGTTCCACGGTCGAGTCAACAGCGATCGGAACTCGCACCGACTTCAGTCGAGCTTTTCTCCACTCAGGATAAAAATCGGATCCACCGCAGCAAAAGTTTGATGGGTACCGCGCGTTTCCAAGCGATTGATCGACGATTGCACCACTTCGACGTTACGCACGTGCAACTGCGCGAAACTTTCGGAAATGCTGTAGAGATTTTCCAAATTGGCCGCAGTAGCGACGACGCGACCGCCGGAATTGAGATAGGGCCAGACTTCTTTGAGAATCGTGGAAATCGATCGCCCCCCTTCGATGCAAACGCGATCGGGTCGAGTCGTCAACTCGGCGAGACATTCCGGCGCGCTGCCTTCGATCACTTCCACATTGGTCACCTCGAAGCGATCGCAGTTTTTGCGAATCAGCGCCGCCACCTCCTCATCCCGTTCTACGGCCACAATTCGCCCTTGAGGACAACTCAATCCAGCCTCTACCGGAATCGTCCCCGTTCCCGCGCCGATATCCCACAACACCGAATCCGGCATCAATCTCAGGTGGGAGAGTAACAACACGCGGATTTCGCGCTTGCTCATCGGAATTCCCGGCAGTCGCTCGAACAGATGGTCCGGAATTCCAGGGGTCATGTAGGGCCACAAAGTAGAAGGCATAATCGTTACGGCAGGTGAAAAATTTCGATACGGGGCTAATTCCCTACTCTTGCACGACTTGCACCCTTTGAAAGCTCGGATCGCTACATCCGGTCAGCAGGGCGCCTCGGGCCTTGACGGCGTGCAAGTAATCGATCGCGGCTGCACCAATCGCCTCTCCGGGCATCAAAATCGGAATTCCCGGCGGATAGGGACAGACCAACTCCGCACTGATGCGGTTGACGGCATCGATCGCGCGAATCGTTTCCACCGGAGCAAAAAAGGCATCGCGCGGAGACAGGCGCAAGGGTTTCGGGGTCAATTTGGGAAAGGCGAGTGGGGGGCGATCGCCTCCACCGTCCCCCTCCCGTCGAAACTGCCGCGCTAATCCCTGCAATCCCGCCACGAGGCGATCGATATCGGTTTGAGTATTGCCCAAACTGACGATAAAGGTCACTGTTTTCGGTAACGGCAATTCGCAAACCACGCCGAATTTTTCGTCGAGAATTTCGTCCGCTTCGTAACCGCTCAATCCCAACTCGCTGACGTTGACGACGATGCGGGTGCGATCGCGTGCCGTAAATCCCGATGTGGGCGCACTCGGCCCGTCCAAGACCCTCAACCCGGGAATCGCCGCAATTTGCGCTTGGGCCGATCGCCCTAATTTTAACGTCTCCTCCATCAGCGCCTCGCCGTCGAGGGCCATCTGTCGCCGCGCCGCATCCAGGGACGCCAACAGCAAGTAACTCGGACTACTCGATGTCAGCAGTTGCAAACTCGCACTGAGGCGGTCCGGATCGAGGCGATCGCCTTTCACGTGTACCATCGAAGCTTGGGTCAACGCCCCGAGGACTTTGTGGATCGACTGCACGCTGACATCCGCCCCCGCCGCCAACGCCGCCATCGGCAAGTCTCGATGAAAGGTAAAATGAGGCCCGTGGGCTTCGTCGGCCAACAGGAGAACGTCGCGATCGCGGCAAATACGGGCGATCGCCTCGATGTCACTACAAACCCCCTGATAGGTCGGATAAACCACCATCACGGCTTTAGCATCAGGATGCTCGTTTAACGCCCCTTCTACCGCCTCTGGCCCCATCCCCCACGCCAGATCCCACCCGGGATCGTATTCCGGATTGATAAAAATCGGCATCGCCCCGGAAAGGATTAAACCGGAAATCACCGAACGGTGAACCGTGCGCGGCAAAATAATTTTGTCCCCACTACTGCAAGTCGCCAAAATCGCCGCCACAATCCCACTCGTGGATCCGTTGACTAAAAACCAGGTGCGATCGGCTCCAAACGCTTCTGCCGCCAACTCCTGGGCCTCTTGAATCACACTTTGGGGCGAAAACAAATTATCGAGTTCCGGCAATTCCGGCAAGTCCGCCTGAAATACGGGCAACCCCAGCCACGCCGTCAACTCCTGCGGCATTCCCCGCCCGTGCTTGTGACCGGGGGTATAAAACGGCGCATGACAACGCTGAGTACACGCTTGCAGGGTTTCGAGAATGGGAGCTTTTTTAGGATTGTGGGTAGATGACACGAGGAATTTTAGATTTTAGATTTTAGATTTTAGATTGCCACTCAACAGGCTGTGGTGTACGCATCCTTCGGCAACGATCGCCCACCCCTGAGCGCCACCCAACCCGATCGCCGAAAAGTGTAACCCATCATTCTTAAAATAAACTCAAACTTTTAGCCCGTCGCCGCTTATTATTCAGCCGATTGGCGGACGATTTCCTCGATTTGGCGGCTGAATCGATCCGTGGGGGCATCGAGGCGTCGAGCCAATTCTAAAGCGCTTTGGAAGGCGGCGAGCGCTTCCGGATAGGCCCCGCGATCGCGCTGAATTTGGCCGATGCGATCGAAACTCTCCATCAATCCGTAAAGATTTGTGGCGCGGCGATCGACGACTAACATCGCCTCGTAAACTTGCAATGCTTCATTAACTTTCTCTAAAGAATAATACAAGTCCGCCAATTGTTGCAGGGCTTCGCGAGCCACTTGGAATTGTTGGAGCGACCAAGCCATCGTATAAGCTTGGCGGTAATTATCGATCGCCTCCGGCAGTTTGCCCAGCAGTTGGGAATCGACGCCCACAGCCACTTTCAACTGCGGGACTTTACGTAAATCCTGCACGTTTAAATAGTGGGCGATCAATTGTTGCCGCATGACGATCGCCCGTTCGCGATCGCGTCCTTGGGCGTACACGAAAATCAAGCGTTCGATATAACCAATTTGAGCCTCGCGATCGTCCCGTGCTGTCGCATGAACAAGCAATTCTTCGTAATAGGGAGCAGCAGCGCGATAGTCAAGATTTTCTACTTGTAATCTTCCAATTTTTTCTAAATTAACCTTAATCTCTTCAATATCTTCCCGTTGACGGGCATTGCCCAACAGTTTGCTGTAGACGCGAATAGCCAGATCGCGCGATCGCACCTGCTCGAATGCTCCTCCCAATTCCCGCAAAAGCGCCAAATCGCATAACTGACCCCCCGGACAAAACTCCTGGTGAATCGCCTCCAAGCGGGTCTCGACAATTTCGACTTGAGTTAACTCCTCCTGCTGCCACGCGATCGCCCCCACCCGGCTCAACGCCTGCACTTCGGCGATCGGGCCGAGATAGCGACGCAACCGTAATTCCCGATTCCACAATTTAAACGCCTCTTTCCCATTTCCCGCCGCCAATTGAGCCAACGCTTCCGCATTGAGGCGATCCAAGGCCAATTCCAGAGATTGACGGCGTTCTGGAGGCAATACACCGTCTTCGGGAGGATTGGGCAACAGGGGATCCGGCGCCATTTCCGAAGACTCCGGCGCTGGAATCGGCGGTGGTTCCGTCGTTTCCGAACGGGCGCCGACCGGGGCGGGCGCCCAACTCCATAGGGCGATCGCCAGCAGACCAACGGGAATCTGGGCGAAACCAAAACAGCCTGTAAACCATTGAAAACGGGTTTTTGTCAAAATTGGGGGTAATTTATACATAAATTTGGCAAAATGGGCTAAATCATGCCAGAAAAACGCGAATTGAAACAAATTGTGACTCTTCAAGACAGCTTCACCCCTTCTATTTCTCCGGAGTTCCAAAACCGATCGACTCGATTCCCAATCTTGACCCGATTACCGCCTAGAAACTTGTATCCAACTTGCTTCAGGGTGCAGGAATTGTACTTTTTAACCTTCTTAAATCCGGGGGGCTAACTCCTTTTTTATGAGGCTTGAAGAACCATCCATCGGCTTTCTCAATACGTTGACAGCTCTCCTGCACCGCCTGAGAGCCAACCCATTTCCAGCAGGGATTACGCTTTCGCAACTTGACCAGATGAGACTGAAGTTTTGCACAGTTCAAGTGCTTACCCCCCATACGCTAGTACGGTTTATGGAGAGCAATGCAATGGTTATAAAAAACCCCAGCCGCATTAATTGACCGCTTGAGGTGCCTATTGTGCTTGTGGCTGTATAACTTAAACTTCAATATCTTCATGGGATTTATGATAACGTGGATGGGTAGCCAGTGGGTAGGACGATCGAGGAAAGATCGAGTATTTTGACAGTGAAAGACTCACAAAACTGAGAAGAATTTCCAAGCAAAAACGCAAGAAAATGACTCAGATGATTGAGGATTAGATTGACAGATTACAAGAAGAAAAGCGGTCTTAGAAGGCCGGGGCTTTAAACCCAAATTTTCGGTAAGATAGCTAATGGGTAACAATTCAGAGGTTCGAGTGTTGCAGCAAGGGAAGCAGTTCGTAAAATTTGGTTTTCGCAAAGGGGCGATCGCCCTAGTCGCATTAGTTTTAGCGATCTCCAATCTCTTGAGTGGCTGTACGTTGCCCGCAGTCTCCGCGCAAGATCGGATGTTTCTCGACCTTTCCCTAGAATTCTTAGACGAATATAAATTAACCGGGAGCAGTTTTCAGGGAACCCAAATCGGCGGGTTATCCGGGATAACCTACGATCGCGGGCGCGATCGCTTCTACGCCATTTCCGACGATCGCGGGAACTACGGACCGGCCCGTTTCTACACCCTCAAACTTACCCTGGATTCTAGCAATCCTGACGCGATCGGCATTCAAAAGCTCGAAATCGAGAACGTTACCGAAATCCGCAACGAAAACAATCGTCCCTATCCCATCGGCGAAATCAATCCGGAAGGGATCGCCTTCGCCCCCCCCCACCAACTCTACATCTCCAGCGAAGGGGTCAATCGCAAACAGATCGCGCCCTTTGTCGCCGAGTACGACTTAGAAACCGGACAGTGGCAACGCGGCGTCCCGATTCCGAAGACCTATCTCCCCGACGAGACCGAAAACGGCCAAACCCGAGGGGTGCAAGAGAATTTAGGGTTTGAATCGCTCACCCTCAACGCCCGCAGTTTCGGCGATCCGAGTGTGGATCCGATTCGGTTATTTACGGCGACCGAAGCCCCCCTCGTCCAAGATTTAGACGATCCCGAGGCGGGATTGAAGCCGAAAAATCGCCTGCTGCACTATCTCATCAGCGACGGACCGCCGATTCCGATCGCCGAACACCTCTACGAACTCGACACGGACGAACGATGGAGTTTATTTACGGGGTTAACCGATTTGCTGGCATTAGATCGCGGCGGTCACTTGTTGAGTTTAGAGCGTTCTTTTGGCTTTCTCGGTTACGAAGCGAAGATCTTTCAAATTACCCTGGGTTCGGCGACGGATACATCGAGAATTGCCAGTTTGAAAGGGCAGTTAACGAAAGTTGCTCCGATTGAGAAGAAGTTAGTCTTAGATTTTGCCGAATTGGGGGTTCCGATTCACAATTTGGAAGGGATGAGTTTCGGTCCGCGATTGCCCGATGGGTCGCCAAGTTTGATCGTCGTCAGCGACGATAATTTTAGCGACGATCGCCTCAGCCAGTTTTTGTTATTGCGGGTGAAAACCGACGAGGCGATCGGGATCTAAAGGGGATCGGAGATCGCCAATCATTCTAAAATAGGGGGAATGTTCGTCTTCCATGCTGCCTCAACGATGGGGAAGCATGGATTGGTTAATTGAAGTTTAAGCATAGAAATGACTCATTCGACTGATATTGAAACATTAGCCCGTTGGATGGCTGCCGACTTTAGCAATCAAGAACAGGCGATCGAAAATCCGCCGTTTTTCGCCCACATTCGAGTATGTATGCGTCCGCTTCCCTGGGAACTCCTCGACGGGTTGAGCTTGTATTTAGAACAAGCTTACGATTACATGCTCGGTCAACCCTATCGAGTGCGCGTGTTGAAGTTAATTCCCACGGGCGATCGCATCCAGATCGAGAACTATAAAATCGACGAGCAAGAACAGTTTTTCGGCGCGGCCCGAGAGGTGGAACGCTTGCAAGAACTGACCCGAGAACGATTGGAAAAAATCCCCGGTTCGACGTTTATCGCCGAATGGACCGGAGAAGGCTTTAAAGGGGCGATCGAACCGGGTAAAAAATGTATTGTCGTCCGTAAGGGCAAAACCACCTATCTCGACAGTCAATTTGAAATTACCCCCGAGGTATTTATCAGCCACGACCGGGGTCGCGATCCCGAGACAGACGAACATGTTTGGGGATCGGTCGCCGGACCTTTTGTGTTCACAAAGCGACTGGCAGATTTTGGCGACGAAGTGATCCTCAAAGGGTAGACGTACCGGGATCTCGACGACCCCTGTAGCGATCGCCCCACCCGTAACCCGATTGTGAAGGTAAATCAGAATCGGTCAGCCAGTATGTATGTCATGGGGGACATAAACCTGATAAATTTACCGAGTATTGGCAAGCAAGATTCATCACCCTTATGAGAGTCCTGGTTATTGGCGGTGACGGTTATTGCGGTTGGGCAACCGCACTCTACCTTTCAAACAAAGGTTACGATGTCGCAATTTTAGATAATCTGGTGCGTCGGCACTGGGATTTACAACTCGGAGTCGATACCCTGACTCCGATCGCCCCGATCCAACAACGTCTCCAGCGTTGGAAAGACCTAACGGGCAAGACCATCGATCTCTTTGTCGGGGATATCAATCACTACGATTTCCTGATCGACGCCTTGCAAAAATTCCAGCCGGATTCGATCGTTCACTTCGGCGAACAGCGTTCGGCGCCGTTTTCGATGATCGATCGCGAACATGCCGTATTGACCCAGGTCAATAACGTGGTCGGAACGCTCAACATCCTTTACGCCATGCGCGAACACTTCCCAGAGTGTCATTTGGTCAAACTGGGAACGATGGGCGAATACGGCACGCCGAATATCGACATCGAAGAAGGCTACATCACCATCGAACACAACGGGCGCAAGGATACCCTACCCTATCCGAAGCAACCGGGTTCGTTCTACCACCTGAGCAAAGTACACGACAGTCATAATATTTACTTTGCCTGCAAGATCTGGGGTCTGCGCGCCACGGACTTGCATCAAGGGGTAGTCTACGGCGTCTTGACCGAAGAAACCGGGATGGACGAGATGTTGATCAACCGCCTCGACTACGATGGCGTCTTCGGAACCGCACTCAACCGCTTCTGCATTCAAGCGGCGATCGAACATCCCCTGACCGTTTACGGAAAAGGCGGACAAACGCGCGGGTTCTTGGACATTCGCGATACGGTTCGCTGCATCGAATTGGCGATCGCCCACCCGGCGGAAGCTGGACAATTGCGGGTCTTCAACCAATTCACGGAAATGTTCGGCGTCCGCGACTTGGCGATGATGGTCAAGCAGGCGGCGACCGGAATGGGTCTCGATGTCGAAATCGGTCAGTTCGACAATCCCCGAGTCGAACTCGAAGACCATTATTTCAACGCCAAAAATACAAAACTCCTCGATCTCGGCTTGGACCCCCATTACCTCTCGGATTCGCTCATCGATTCGCTGTTGAATTTTGCGATCAAATACAAGCATCGCGTCGATAAAACTCAAATTCTGCCCAAGGTCTCTTGGCGTCGGGAAGTCGGAACTAAGTAGACATCCGCCATTGACCGTTGAGGGGCTTTCTCGGGGCGATCGCCGATTTCGCGATCTTCCGGCGGGTTCGAGATCGCGATTCGCCCCCTCCCCTCTAGCTTTTCAAGGGCCACGATCGCTCGTTTGCGTCGTTCGTGAGCCGTGTTACCCAGCCGCTCGGACCGTCGGTTGTCTGGAAATTTTTTATGAGAGTAGCCCTTTTCACCGAAACCTTTTATCCCAAAGTAGACGGGATCGTGACGCGACTGTGCCGAACCGTCGAACACTTACAGCGTGCTGGCGATCGCGTCCTCGTATTCTCCCCCGATTATGGCATCGACGAGTACCAAGGGGCGAAGGTGTACGGGGTAACGGGTTATCCCTTACCGATGTATCCCGAACTCAAAATTGCCCTGCCGACTCCCTCGATCCGACGGGTTCTCAAAAAGTTCGACCCCGACCTCATTCATGTCGTCAACCCGGCAATTTTGGGTCTTGGCGGTATCTATTACGCGAAAAACCTCAAAATTCCCTTAGTCGCCTCTTACCACACTCATTTACCCCAATATCTCCATCACTACGGATTCGGGATGCTCGAACCGTTGTTGTGGGAACTGCTCAAAGGCGCGCACAATCAAGCCGCACTCAATTTGTGTACGTCGATGGCCATGGTGGAAGAGTTGCGCGCTCACGGGATCGAGCGGGTGGATTTGTGGCAACGGGGGGTCGATACGGAACTGTTCCGCCCGGAATTAGCCAGCCGCGACATGCGATCGCGCCTTTCTCAAGGTCACCCGGACAGTCCTTTACTGCTGTTCGTCGGACGCCTGGGGGCGGAAAAAGAAATCGATCGGATTAAACCCGTCCTCGAAGCGATTCCCGGCGCCCGTCTGGCCTTGGTCGGCGACGGGCCCAATCGCGCCCAACTCGAAGCCCATTTTGCCGGAACGGCGACCAATTTTGTCGGCTACCTCCACGGGGAAGAACTCGCCAGCGCTTTTGCTTCGGCGGATGCGTTTATCTTCCCGTCGCGCACGGAAACCCTGGGGTTAGTGTTGTTGGAAGCTATGGCTGCCGGGTGTCCGGTGGTCGCCGCCGCACGCGGTGGGATTCTCGATATCGTCACCGACGGCGTCAATGGTTACTTGTTCGACCCGGATGACGACGATGGGGCGATCGCCGCGACTCGACGCTTGCTCGCCAATGGGTCGGAACGCGACAGTTTGCGCCACAACGCGCGCACTGAAGCGCAACGCTGGAGTTGGGCCGCCGCGACCCGTCAGTTAAGTCAATATTATCAAGGGGTTTTGCAAGGTCGGCGCTTAGCGTCTGCCGCGCGATCGAGTGCGTGGACAAGGTAAAAGCGATGCGATCGCGCTTTTGCCTTGTTTGGCGGTGCTGCGATCCGATCGCAATCGGGCCGATCCCGGCGGCGATCGTTTCGAGATCCCTCGATTGAATCGGGAAGCTCGACCATGCAGGCGACTGTCGAAACATTAGCAAAAATTTTGGTTTTCAGTGGGTTGGAACCCGCCGAACTGCAACGCTTGCAACCCCACACGCGGATTCAAGACTATCACAGTGGTGAAATTGTCATTCATGAAGGCGATCGCCTCCCAGAAGCTTTACATGCTTTGATCGCGGGAGAATTGCAAGTTAAAAAAATTGCTCCAACCGGAAAAGAAACTATTTTGCGCAATATCCATTCTGGCGAAATTTTTGCCGCTCCGGCGTTATTTGGCGATCGCAACGCTCCGGCGACGGCGATCGCTTTATGTGACACTCAAGTGCTGCTGCTCGACCGTCAGGGATTGCTCGACGCGATCGCCCAAAATCCAGAATTAGCATTACGTTTATTAGTCGTTTTTAACCGCCGTTTGCAACAGTTACACGACACCGTACACGGTTTGGTTTCGGAACGGGCGATCGTCCGTTTGGCGCGCTTAATTCTTTATTTTGCTACCCTCCACGGGACCGATCGCGTTTCGGGGGGGGAGCAATTGAAAATTGAGTTATCTTACTATCGAATGGCGCGCACCGTCGGGATTACTTATGAAGAATGCGTGCGCTTAATTAAAACAATGAAACCCGCGATCGCTTACCGTCGCGGCGGCAAAATTACGATCGGCGATCGTGACAGTTTGGAGGCGATCGCCTCCGGAGAAAGGGACTAACTAGGGCGAGCATCTGGCTCCCTGGTTGACTTACAGCACTCGGGCGTCTGATGAGGTACAGTGCCGATCCGGGGGGGAATGAGGAAAGTAGGGGTTGGGTTACCAAACCCCTACCTGGCGAGGGGGATTTAGGGGGATCTAAATGTCTTGCATAACAGAAGAAAATGCTGTATAAATTATTTTAAATTGCTGATATTTGAAAAATTAAGTAATTTCTAAAAACTCAACTTGAGGTAAAAGCGGATCGCGAACGATCGCAATTCCCGAATAACTCCAACGTTTGAGTAGTCCGGGAAGTTGCAAACCGGGGATCGATTCCACGGCGAGGCGATCGCGCAAATCTTCCCCATATTTATTCAGATAAGTTAAAGCGTCAAAATGTTCTGAAAATAATAGCAGATAACTTATCTTGTCGGCCTGTTCTGAGGGGCGATCGGGATGCGCGGTTAAATATTGCCCGTCTACTTTAGAACGAACTAAATAATAAGTTTGCGATAACATGTTTGGGAATTTTAGATTTTAGATTTTAGATTTTATAGCGTTTATTCATTGGATGTACTACTCGGGTGGTCTCCCCGTACTCGTCCCAACAGGGGCGATCGCCAACGCCCCTACTCCTGAGTATTTTTGATGAGTTTACCAAGAGGAGACCCTAGATTTCACTTAAAAAACTAACCCTTTTGGCTTTTATCTGACCTCACCTCAGCTCTTATTTAAGATTGCTCAACTTAATCCGAGGATCGACAGCTTTGAGTAATAAATCGGCCAATAAATTACCGACAATTAACATCATCCCCCCCATCATCAAACTGGCCATGACTAAATAAATATCTTGGGATTGAACCGCTTGTAAAATCAAGCGCCCCAAACCGGGCCAGTTAAAGAAAAATTCGGCAATAAATGCACCGCCGAGTAAACTAGCAAATTCAAACCCCAAGAGGGTAATTAAAGGATTGACCGCATTGCGTAAAGCGTGGACGTAGATCACTCGATTTTCGGGTAAACCTTTTGCGCGGGCGGTTTGGATGTAGTCTTGGCGGAGAACGTCGAGTAATTCGCCGCGCGTGATGCGCTGCAATCCTGCAAAACTGGTAATACTGAGGGCGAGAGTCGGTAAAATCATGTGCCAAGCGATATCGACGATTTGGCCAAATGGGGTAAGTTGGTCGTGATAGACGCTGCGCATGTCGCCGACGGGGAAGAGAGGGGAAGTGATTTGGGCGAACAGGAGGAGGAGTAAGGCGGTGATGAAGCTGGGAAACCCTTGTCCGGTATAGCTGAGGACGCGCAGGACGCGATCGAGCCAGCGATTTTGATTGACGGCGCCGACGATACCGAGGGGGAGGGCGATCGCCCAAGTGAGGACGAGGGAAGAAATCGAGAGTAAGAGGGTATTGGGAATGCGTTCCCAGAGGAGTTCGGCGACGGGGCGACGGTAGACGAAACTGGTGCCAAAATCGCCTTGGGTCAGGACTTGTTTCAGCCAGAGAAAATATTGAGCGATCGGCGATCGGTCCAAGCCGAATCGAGCTTGAAGTTGGTCGAGAGTTTCTTTGGAAATTTGGGGATTTTGACGGAGGTTATCTAAATAATCTCCGGGGGCTAATTGAATGATAAAAAAACTCAAAGCGGAGGCGAGAAACAGCGTCAAGAGCGCTTGTAATAATCGCTTGAGAATGTAGAAAAAGGTTTCGCTTTGAGCTAAACCGAGGAGGCGACTTTTCAAATTAGACAATCCCTCGCGTGAATCGGCGCTCTTTTTGGTCGAAAAAGTCATAAGGCAATCGCGTATAGTCTCAATCCGGAGAGGCGTTGGGCACGAGGGACACGGAATAATCAGCCCAGTCCGACAACCTCAGCCTCCCCTAACGCCTCCGGCGTCGCTGCGCTAACGGCGTCGTAGCGTTCGATGCGACAGTATTAAGAGGGTTCTTAATCCTCTTAATACTGCACTAAACTGACAATCGGCACGTTGGACGGCAGTTTTTCCCGTCCGCCCAACTCGCACAGTTCTACAGCAAAACAGAAGCCCGCCACGTGGGCGCCCGCGCGTTCGAGGAGGTCGGCGGTGGCTTTGGCGGTGCCTCCAGTGGCGATCAGGTCATCGACGACGACGACGCGGTGACCGGGATCGAGGGCATCCTTGTGCATGTCGAGGCGATCGCTACCATATTCGAGGTCGTACTCGACCGAGTGACAGTCTGCGGGGAGTTTGCCGGGTTTGCGAACGGGAATAAAGCCGACGCCGAGTTGGTAGGCGAGGGGAACGCCAAACATGAAACCGCGAGATTCCATCCCGACGATAAACTCGGGTTCCCAAGCTTGGCAGGTTTGAGCCATGGCATCGATCGCGAATCGCAGACCCTCGCGATCGCGCAGCAGCGTAGTAATATCGCGAAAAACAATACCGGGTTTGGGAAAATCTGGAATGTTGCGAATCAGAGATTTAAGATCCATATCAAACTCGTTTGGATTCAGCCGTCCCTACAAAGCACAGAATGAAGCAGCGATCGGGAGAAGATTTTGAAGTCCGGACGCTCTAAGCTTTAAAGTGCAAATTATAGCTGAAAACGGTTGTTGCGATAGGGGTTGGCGGCGATCTTGATACAATCAACGGTCAAGAACCGACCCGTACTCCAGCTATAATCCTTGATTTGGCTGGTGGTGTAGGCCGCGTAAATTGAGGGGTTCAATCCCCCGAAACCTAAAATCTACACGGCTTCTGCTATCATCAAAACTCCTGGTTCTGAAACCCCGCCCCTTCGGCTCAGCTCAGGGCAAGCCTTGTAGGGCGGCTGTACATTGTCCGCGCCATAATGTGAGCATGACTAAAAAGGCGTTCCGATATCGTTTCTATCCAACTGCGGAGCCAGCAAATTTGCTTCGGAGAACGTTGGGTTGTGCTCGTCTTGTCTATAACCGATCTTGGGCCGCCCGGACTGAAGGTTGGTATCGAAGGCAAGAGCGAATCGGGCACGAAGAAACGTCAGCCACGATCGCCGATTGGAAAAAAGAAGACGAGCTCAGCTTCTCGAACGAAGTTAGCTGCGTCCCCTTGCAGCAAGGCTTGCGGCACCTCCAAACAGCGTTTGCTAATTTTTGGGCAGGTCGTCGAACGACTGCCTTTGAATATCCGGGAATGGGAATGTTCTGAATGTAGTTGCAACCCCGATCGCGATGTCAATGCTGCTATCAATGTCTTGGCTGCCGGGCAAGCGGTGTCAGTCTGGGTCGCGATCGTAAGACCCGAAGAGCGTAAATCTCGCTTATGCTGGTGCTACGAAACAGAAACTCAGATCGTGAGGTCTGGGGATCTGGGCGCCTTGAGGCCGCAGAGGATGTCAACTTAGTGCCGATCGCGTGCCGAATCCGTTAGGAATGAATGGTCCAGTAACCCTCATGCAATCTAAGAGTCCACCAGACAAAACTATCCCAGATCTTCTACAAAGTCTGCCCGATCCGCCAGGACACTGGGAAATCGGCTGTCCTCGCAGTACCCGGTTGCAAATCGACCTGATTTTACTGGCCATTGAAGCCTTATATCTAGGAGGTTCCGAGGCAATTTTGGCGGTGGCGAAAGAACAACAGCTAGACCACATTATTAAAAACCGGGTATTTCTGTGGCAACTTCGCAGTAGCAATCCCCTCAGACGCTACAGCCAACGGCGTCCCTTAAGCTTGCTCGAAGCCAAAGCCCTCGTGGCGATCGCCTGCTCCCTGGCCCGGCGACTGACCGTAACGATCCGCCAACTCTTACTCGACTACCACCAATTACAAGTCAAGCAGATCCCGATCGAGCAGCACCTGCGCCTGTCGAACTATTTAGAACGATTTCGAGCCCACTTTCGCAGTCGCATGAATCCCCGACGGGCGGGAGTGATGGCTTATAACTCCGATGAAAAGCTCGACGAACTGGCGATTTCCCTGCTCGGTCAACTGCTCTTTTGTACGGGAACTGCAGGAATGCAACGGTTGTGGACGAGTCTGTTTGATGGAGAGGTCTGATGAGCATTCAACGTGAATATATCCTGCCCAATTGCAAGCTCATTTTAGAAGGCTTGAGTGACGAGAAAGGCTCCGGGTCGGGAAGTTCGACCTCTGCGAACACCCTGTCAATTTTAGTCAATGCGGACTGTTACGTGGCAGGGAAAGACCAACCGCTTTCCGGGGGGATGGAATTCTTCCAAGCCTTGGTGATGGCCGTCAGTAGTTACGCGCAAGAATTATTAAGTGGGGTAAGAGCTTACAAGCGTTTGGGGGATCCTCACGGCGACGAAGACGAGAGCGAGTCGGCGTTGGTGCAGTTTGAACCCCTCGATACGAACTTGCATCGCTTGCTGGTGCGATCGCCGGACCGTGGCGGAAGCTCTCCCCTGACCGTCGATCTCAACTCGGTACAGTTGTTCGATCTCGTCGAAGCGGTCGATCAATTCTTAGCCGATCGCGAAACCCTGCCCCAGTTTGCGCTTCAGTTGCGATCGGTCTCCAAAAGCGAAGCCAAAACTCAAATCCCCGTCAGCCAGCGCGCCTTACCTGCGGCGATCGGGGTTTCCAGTTTGGCGATCGCCGCGATGGCGTTCTTCTTCGTCCCCGTCCCCGACATCGAACGACCCGTCGAAGATCCCAAACCGCAACCGACCTCCGAACAACTCCAAGACTCTCAAGACGCTACCCCCGCCGGGAGCAATCCGCCGGACGATACCCCCTCGCCGCCGTCTCCGGACGAGTTGAGCCGCACCAGCGCCCCCGAGACCCCGGCAATTACCGACCCGCAAACCTTAGCAACCCTCGAAGACCAACTCTACGACCAGATCGATGAAGCGTGGCAAACCCGCCCCGACTTCGATCGCGATTTACTCTATCGAGTCGGCGTCGGTGCAGACGGGGCGATCGTCGGTTACGAAGCTCAAAACGATCTCGCCCGCGAGTACAGCGACGCGACCCCCTTGAGCCAACTAGTTTACAAACCCGTCGAAGGGGGCAGCGCCCCGGAACCCGTCGCCTTGTTTGAAGTCGTCTTTCAACCCGACGGCAGACTGCAAGTCGATCCCTGGCAAAACCAACAGAGAGAGGAAGCCATCGATCTCGGCGACGCCCCGGAAATTACCGATCGCGCCGTCATCGACGATCTCGTTTACACCCTCCAAGGTAAATTAATCGATGCCTTGCCCGCTTCTCGGGAATTCGATCGCCCCCTCACCTATCGGGTCGGCGTCATCGAAGATGGCACGATTGTCGATTACGAAGCCGTCGACCGCCTCTCCGAGGAGAATTTGGACAAAACCCCCCTTCAAGAGCTACACCAACCCTCCGCCGCCGTCGTGCGCGAAGCGACGCCTCCGGCCAATCGCCGCAACAACACCGTCACCCCCGCCGCGATCGCTCAATTTCGGGTGGTCTTCAGACCCACGGGGGTTCCCGAAGTCAGCCCCTGGGACGGCTTCTAGCGCAGGCGAGGCCCGAGTAACGCCGTCGGTGCTTCCGGCAAGATCTCCGGATCGAAGCCGCCGATCTGATTGGTTCGCAAAATCCACAAAGCGGCTCCCCGTTTGAGCAAAATGGCGGCGATTTCGTCGTGGGCGCGACGGGGGAGCAAGGTCCGCCAGGTGGCGATCGTTTTGAGCAACACGGCGATCGGGCCTTTAGATCCCCGACTCGCCGCCACTCGCTCGACATTGCGCCGCCAGTCGGGTTGCACGATGCCGAACGGAACGAGATTGCGTTCGAGAACTTTCGCTAAATCGTCTAATTGACTCAGTTGTACCCTTTGCGGGTGGTCGAGGTGGCGCGCCAGCCAATTTTGAATCGGGGCGCTGGTGGCGATCGCCTCTTCCAGACGCTTGATGGTGACGTAAAGCGCCTGATTCGAGTCCTGCACGCACGAACTCGCCGGATCGACCAAGGAAACCCCCGTCCCGTCTCCGGTTCGGTAGCGGGCGCACATCGCCGTCAATTCCCGGTCGAGATAGGCGATCGGCGACAGTTCGATCGCGTCAAACTCAAACGCTTCGGTCACGGTCTCGAATTTGACCAAAATATCGGATACGGGCCGCAACCCCAACCATCCCCGGCGCAAATTGCCCATGTACTCGGACCAATCGATCGCCCCGGAAATAATGCCTTCGCGATTGTGGGCGTAAATTTGGCGGTATTCGATCGCGAAGCGCAATTCTCCCGTCAACGAATCTTCGATCGCCGTGGCGAAACCGTAGGCAAAATGACCCGTCACCAGACCCAAGGGCGCGGGTTCGGCGTTTTGACCGCCGATTCCACCAAACAGATGGATGACGATCGCGCGATCGCCCTTTCGCCACCGCGCGATCGCCCCTTGCGCTCGATCCGAGGTCGTATCCAATAACACCGCCGACCCCGTGCCTTTTTTCGCCGGAGTATCGGACCAGTTGTGCTTTCGTAAATGGGCGATCGCCGCCTTAGCCGCGACGATCGCGCGATCGCATTGCACCCGAGTCAGGGCGCGCGGTTCGATCGCCTCGACTACAAAGATCCCGTCCGCCTCTCGATTCCCGTAAACGTACCAACCCCCTGCATTGAACGGCGATCGCTCTAAATCCCGATTCGTAGAGGGATACACCCCCTGACGGTTGCGCGAAACTTGGGGAATGGCGATCGCCTCGAACGGGCCGTCGAATCCTCCCGTCTCGCGATCGTAGTGACGTACTAAAAAGCGATCGCTCTCCCCTGCTTCTAACGGTTGAATTAACGTGACTAAGGCTTTCAAGCGACCCGCAATTTGGATCGGTTCGCGATCGATCGTCAAGGCGATCGCCTCGGCGTCTTTTTCGACCTGCGGATCGCACAGTTTGACCACGACATCGTTTTCCGGTCGTCCCCCCGCCAACGATTCCAACGGTCCGACCCGATCCCACCCGTCGAGGCGCTTCGGGACGATCGCCCCGAGTTTGCGCGCCAATTTGAGTTGAGAACCGAAGCGCACGTCCACCGTGACTCGTTGCAGGTAATCGCGGACTTCCGGCGTGTCACTCCATTTCAACGTCACCACGCGATCGCGCAAAAATGCCCACTCCGGCGGGCTGTTGTGGACTTCAACGGCGATCGCCCCATCCGGTTGACGGCGGTCCGGAGTCGGTAAAATCAGCCGACCCGTCCACGGGGCGATCGGTTGGTAAAGTGCTTGTGCTGCAATGAGATTGTCGCGATCGAGTAATTGCCCTACATCGTCTTCAGCAATTGGAGGGGGGCGTTTTGAAAACGGCGGTTTGGGGACGATATAAAACCGACGGCGATAAACCCCCATTAAAATTGCCGTCAATCCCAATAAAGCGACAACAATCAGTAGGGTATTCCATTCGAGAGGAGGCATTTTGGATAGGGATATTGAGCTTTTATTGAGCTTTTAGAGTTTAAGTTGCCGTGGTCCACTTTTGGGATAAAATCTGCACCATGGCGACATCCTCCCGGTAGACCTAGCCATGGCCCACACCCCACGACTCGCCCAATTGCGGTCCACTCCAGACTGTATTCACCTTTTCCCCCATGACGACCGGGCGATCGCCTTTCGCCAACGAGGTTTTTCCGGTGACCTCTACCCGCCACTCGGACCACAAATCGCCGCCAATTTTACCCGCACGGAATAAGATAGAATCCGGCGCGCGATCGCTCCACCCCAATAACACCGCATGGGTGTAGTGAATTTCCGTAGGCGCTACCGTATGACTTTTGAGCGACGCTCGATCCCAAACTAAGGCGTAATCCGAGGCTATATCGGAACAGAATAAAGATTCAAAGACTCTGATTAATAGGCGATCGCCCCGATGGGACCAAGAAATCGGAACGGCGATCGAAATCGTCCCCGAGACAGGCGCCCCCTTCTCGCGATCGAACGGATTCTCTGCTAGCGGTGACGTCGGACAGAGGGTTCGTAACTGACCCGTTTTCAGATTTTCGACGATCGCCACACTGCTGACCCGAGAACGAACCATCACCGGATCGACTTTCATCGAAATGCGACTGTAAGCAGCATAACAACCGTCCGGCGAGATCAGAGAACTACTGCGATAGTGACGAACAGCACACAATTCTCTCGCCGACGCTTGGGTTTGAATGGCGACAATCCAACTCCACGGGATCGGATGGGGACTGTCAAGGGGATCGAGTTGCACCGAGTTATTCATCGAACGATTCAAAAGCGCAAGGTTGGATGAGACATTGCAGCGAACTCGCGGCATATTGGGGGAGTTTCCTGTCTCCAGCCCTCAGTGGCGATCGTCGCCTTCGCGGATCGAGATCGGCGAGTCCGATGCACTGCGTTAATGTGGGTTACTTGCTATTTTGAAGGCATTGGGAAATAAATCGACATTTTGCCAAAGTTTGTTACATATCACCCCTGTATTGGGCGAAATTGTTTCCCCCAATCCCCCCAGGGGCGATCGTTTTGAGCGAAAATTGAACGAAAATTAGCTGGTCTATCCGTCTCGTTAGAATCCCCAATTGTCATTATGTTATTGCGCTTGCTCACGTTCCCCGTACTCGGCCCACTCGAAGGCATTACCTGGATTGGCGAACAAATTTTAGACCGCGCCAATGCAGAACTCGACGATCGCGAAAACCTACAAAAGCGCTTGTTATCTTTACAGTTAGCTTTCGACCTCGGCGATCTTTCTGAGGAAGAATTTGAAGCCCAGGAGGAAGAGCTATTATTGGCAATTCAAGCCTTGGAAGATGAAGAGAATCGAGAGTATCTTTGATCTTTTCAATTTCCCGGCGATCGGGAACAAGTTCATGTAGGGGCGAAACATATTTTGCCCCTACTTTCGCTCTCTATTGGTTTAATATTAAAACTATTTTTAGTTAAATCAATCTCAAGATATGAAATACATTCGTCTCGAAGATTTAGCGGTAAAGCCCGTTTCTCATAATCAAAAAATTGACAAAAAAGTAATAATCGAACCGGGGGAATTACCTAATTTAGTCTATTTTTCTCAAGCAACCTTTCCGCCAGGAGAAATTGCCGACGGTCACGTTCATTCCGATATGTATGAGGTGTTTTTTATTAGTGAAGGGAGGGGAACGATTCGGATCGGCGATCGCACCTATCCTTTAGATCCGGGAACCTGCATCGCCGTGGAACCCGGAGAAATTCACGAACTCATAAATGATAGTCAAGAAAACTTAGTCGTAACCTATTTCGGAATTCGCGGGTAAACTCTTTCAGTTATAGCCTTTTCGATCGTCATGAGGACCCGAACTTGTTGGATTAAAGCCAAGTCGTTCGAGAAGTCCCCCTTCTCAAGGTTAAAAAGGAGCCTTAAATAAGGAGAAGCCCCAATGTTTAAATCACTGGGGCTGTCTTTGAAATAGGGTAGGATTTTTGAATTGGCTAAGGGGGGGTTAGCCAAAGCTAGCGGTTTCCTATTACCAAACCGGGGGGTCTTTCCAGGGGTATGAAAAGGTTCGCTTGTTTGGTTAACCGCGATTGATTTCATTGTGTCCGAATCTAGGGGACTCCAACATCGACCGACTGGGCGATCGCCAATCCCCCAATTGGGTGAACCTCATGCAGGTGGCGCGATTTCCACCAGATAATTGTCAATTGTGCCATCGGCTTCTAAGCTCGATCGCGACGAACCGTTCGCATTTTGCCCGAGGCAAAATCAAGCCCCAATGACTCAACTTTCGGAAGATGCCAGAAAATACGCCCCTGCGACCCAGCGCAACCGAGACCCGATTTTAACGGTCTTGAAGCGAGTGCTGCCGCCGACGGGGACGGTGTTGGAAATTGCCAGTGGAACGGGGGAACACGCGGTTTATTTCGCGCCCCAGTTGCAGCCGCGAGGCTGGCAGCCTACGGAACCGGAAGCCGTGTTGCGCCGCAGTATCGAAGCGTGGCAAATGGCCCGTCCCTGTAAAAGTCTATATCCGCCGTTAGCTGTGGATGCGCGGGCGTCGCAATGGGCGATCGAAACCGATCGGGAATGGGCGACGGGAAAACCCCCTTTGACGGCGATCGTGGCGATTAATTTGCTGCATATTTCCCCCTGGGAAACGACCCTCGGCTTGCTGGCGGGGGCGAATCGGCTGTTACCTCCGGATGGCGTTCTCTACATTTACGGGGCATTTAAACGCGGCGGTCGGCATACGGCGGCGAGTAATGCGGCGTTTGACGAAATCTTGCAGCAGCAAAATCCGAGTTGGGGGGTACGCGATTTAGATGAAGTGGTGGCGATCGCCGAGGGCGCCTGTCTCGATTTGGACGAATTGGTAGAAATGCCTGCCAATAACTTTTCCGTAGTTTTTCGGAAACGCCCGTCGATCGCCTCTCCCGGAACTTCCCGATAAAAATTGCCGATCTCGTTCGCCGAGACCCGCAAGGATGCCGATTGATTTTGTGATGGCGATCGCGTCATAATCTAAGCGCGATCGCTCCCCTTGCCGAAGTCGATCGCCTCTTCGAGGGTCGCGCGATCGCGGCGATCGCCTTGAATTCCAGCGACGATATAAATATCGAGTTCGAGATCGTCCCATGATTACGCTCAATCTTCTCCCCGGCGCCATTCCTGAATTACTCGCCTGCGTCCGCGAAACCCAACAAATCGCCCAAGCCGACCGCTACGGCTTGATGGCTGCGGTGTTAGACGAATCCTTAGCGGAAGACGATCGGCGCTGTCTCGACCGCCTCCTGCGTTCGATCTGCCGGGGTCGCGTTCAAATCGTGGACGACCTCTCTACCATCGGCTAAACTCCCAGGCCCGATCGTGGCCGTAAAATAGCCATAAAATAGCTATAAAATAGTCATAAACATAGAAAAAGGGCGATCGCGTCTCGAACTCGACAACTGCGCGATCGCCCTTTTTCTATTCCCTTTCACTCGGTGCGTTCGGGGTTTTGACCCTCCCTAGAAGGTCGCTTCTCGTCGAGTAATCCGGAAGTTCTCCAGGTAAAATAAACGGTGAAAGCCCGGGCTAAGTCCTTAGACAGGCGATCGAGTTCCGTAGGCGTTGCCGACTCTGGCGAAACCTCCGATGGTTTTCGATCCGGTTGGGGTGACATGTTCTCGTCCATTGAATCACACTCCTCTGTTATCCCACTTATCCATATTTTCAGGGAAAAAAACCGTTAACCGGGAGCTAAAATTGCCAGTTTTCTAGCTGTCATAGACGGGTTTCTCCCTACACCCCCACCGTCAATGCAGCCCCATTATTCCGAGGAGATAAATCCAATAAAAAGGGAACGGCCCGATCGACCCACCGGGCGATCGGAGTGTAGGAAGCCGCACTTTCTCCAAAACAAATTTCGAGCATTTCGGTATGAATAATTCCTGGATTGAGGGCGATCGCCCCCATCGTCGTCGGTAATTCTTGAGCGAGCGATCGCGTCAGCCCTTCGATCGCCCATTTTGTGGCACAATACGGTCCGACTTGCGGGGAAGTCGAGCGTCCCCATCCCGAACTAAAATTAACAATAATCCCGCGATCGTTCGCCACCATCGACGGCACGAAATGCCGGATCGTATTGGCAACGCCTTTAATATTGACATCGATCGTTTGGGAAAATTCGCGATCGTCGAGTTCCCATAATGCAGCCGGACGGTTAATCACTCCTGCATTATTGATTAACAAATCCGGCGCAATTTTTTCGGTTAATAATTCCCTGGCCCAGTCGCGCACTTGGGAATCGTCGGAGACATCGACAACCGCAAAATGATGGGGGCGATCGAATTGTTTTTGTAACTCTTCGATCGCCGCAGGCGATCGCGCGCATCCCCACACCGTATGTCCCAATTCAATAAATCTTTCCGCCATCGCCCGACCCAAACCGCGACTGACTCCGGTAATTAAAACTCGTTGGCTTTGTCGGTCGTTTGCTTTTCGGGAATTCATCGATTTTTATTATTTTTTCTGGCAACTTCTCGCCCCTATGTTATCGCGACTTCGATCGCGACGGAGATCGTCGCGAATTCCCGTCCTACAAATATCCCGACGCTTGCATCGTGAATAACTTCGCATAGCGTCCGTCGGCGGCGAGTAATTCCTCGTGAGTTCCCTGTTCGATAATTTTTCCCCCTTCCATCACCGCAATTTTATCCGCCATGCGAACGGTCGAAAACCGATGAGAAATTAAAATTACTATTGCGTCGCTCGCCAATGCTTGCAAGCGCTCGAACACGGCGATTTCCGCTTCCGCATCCATCGCGGCGGTGGGTTCGTCCAAAATTAAAATATCCGCGTGGCTTCGCATAAACGCCCGCGAAAGCGCGATTTTTTGCCATTGACCCCCCGACAATTCAAAACCCCCTTTAAACCAGCGTCCTAACTGGGTTTTAAATTTTTCCGGCAAAGTCTCGACAAACGATCGCGCCATCCCTTTTTCGGCGGCGGCGTGCCATTGGGATTCCTCTTGGAGGCGATCGACATCGCCGACGCCGATATTTTCGCCGACGGTGAAATGATAGCGAACGAAATCTTGAAAAATCACCGCCATGCGACGGCGTAAGGCATCGATATCCCAGTCTTGTAAATCGACGCCATCGAGTAAAATGCGCCCTTCACTGGGGACGTAAAGCCGGGTGAGCAGTTTAATTAACGTCGTTTTTCCCGAACCATTTTTACCGACTAACGCTAATTTTTCGCCCGGTTTGAGATGCAAAGACAGATCGCTGACGGCGCGGCGATCGCTCCCCGGATAAGTAAACCCGACCTGTTCGAACCGAATGCCATCTTGGGGATGAGTGCCCCGGGTAAAGATTCCGGCTTCCGGCGGGGTCGGTCGTTCGAGAAATTCGTAAAGATTGGACAGATAAAGATTATCTTCGTACATGCCGCCGATCGAAGTCAGGGCATCGGAAAAGGTGGTTTGTCCTTGCCGAAAAATGGTCAAGTACATGGTCATTTCCCCTAAAGAAATGTGCCCGTAAATGGTGGCGAGGACGATCCAGGTATAGGCGCCGTAAAAGGCGATCGTACTGAGCAAACTGAGTAAATAGCCCCAAAAGCCGCGACGCAAGGTGAGATCGCGGTCTTCGCCGTAGAGTTCGTCGAAAATATTGCGGTAGCGTTGCAGGAAGTTGGAACCGAGTTGGTAGAGTTGAACCTCTTTGGCGTAATCTTCTCGGGCGATTAAGGTTTCGAGATAGATTTGGGCGCGGGTGGCGGGCGATCGCCAGCGAAACAGGCGAAAGGCTTCAGTCGCAAAGCGGGTTTCGGCGATAAACGGCGGAACGGCGGCGATCGCCAGGATCGCCACCGCCAACGGCGAAAATTGAATTAATAAGCCGCTAAAACTGCCTAACGCCAGTACATCTTGAACCAGGCGAAAGGTGCGATTCGCCAAGGACAGGGGGCGATTGGAGGCTTGGCGGCGCGCCTGGGTCATTTTGTCGTACAATTCAGAATCCTCAAAATCACGGAGGCTGAGGGTGAGGGCTTTTTCTAAAATGGCAACATTGACCCGTTGACCGAGTAGAACCCGTAGCAACGACTGGCAGACATTCAGACCCCGTTGGGTTAGGGTTAAAAGCATAACGGCGGCAGCTTCGAGGGCGACGTAGGCGATTGCCGTGGTGCGATCGCTCGTCAATCCAGTTTCGGCGGCGCGTACCACACTATCGACGATGAGCTTACCGAGGTAAGCCACCCCAGCAGGTAACAACCCGGCGAGTACGGTCAAAACGGCGAGGGCCACCGTCAGCGCACGACTGCTCGACCACACCAAGCCGACAGCTCGGGTACTATATTGGAAGGCTGACAGCAGTTGGCGAAATATACGGCGTCCTTCGCGGATTGAAGTCATTTTGCTTTATGCACCTCCTGTACTCCTCTCTAAACTCGCTCCTTTGAAAGATATGAAAAGCCCGAATTGACGGCGATTTAAATGCAAGCAAGAACGTCGAAAAGATTTGGCTTCGCTTCCTCTCCATCGAGACGGGATGTTCTACGAGTTTTCACCTGTCAACACCCCGGTCGTCCCCCCGTGAATGCCCCTTAAACCCTCGCAAACATGCAATTTTCTCCGACTGGTAGCATTCTGGCTAGGTTAACGCAAGTTAATCAAAGTGGCGTCCTCGCCAATCTGGTCAGTAATTTGCCAGTTGGTGAATTTGTCTGCCTGCTCGACTTTATCACGGCGGAATTTCAACAGTATTTTCGGGCGATCGATCTGATCGGTAACGAAGCCCTGGAAACGATTCTCAATCAGATTCTCGATGCGTTAACCCTCAAAATCGGTCAAATTCTCAAAGCGGAACGGACGACCATTTTTTTAGTAGACCAGAATCGCGAGCAATTGTGGTCTCAAGTTAGCGACAGCGAAACGGGTAAGACCACGGAAATTCGGCTGCCGATGAATGTGGGGATTCTCGGTCACGTCGCCAACACGGGGGAGGAACTCAATATTACCGAGGCGGCGAACCATCCTCTGTTCGATCGCGAAGTAGACGAACCGCCGGGATGCGAGGCTCGCAATATACTCTGTATTCCTATTTTCAGCAGTAAGGACGGCGATCGCGCCGTGGCGGTCGTCCAACTGCTCAATAAGGAAAATGGCATCCCCTTCGACGAGGCGGACGAGCAGCAATTTCGCGAATTCGCCAGCGCGATCGGTATTATCCTCGAAAGCTGTCAGTCTTTCTACGTCGCCGCCCGCAACCAACGCGCCGCCAGCGCTCTGTTAGAAGCGACGACGACCTTGGGTCAGAGTTTGGACCTCGAAACCACCTTGCGCGCGGTGATGGATCGGGCCAAAGACTTGATGCAGGCCGATCGCAGCACTTTGTTTCTCCTGAGTAAAGAAACGGAGGAGTTGTGGACGAAAGTCGCCAAAGCCGACGGCAAAACGATGGTCGAAATTCGCATCCCCGCCAATAAAGGGATTGTGGGTTACGTCGCCTCGACTGGGGAAACGCTCAACATCCCCGACGCCTATCTCGACCCCCGCTTCGACCCGACCACCGATCGCCGCACGGGATATCAAACCCGCAATATTCTTTGTATGCCCGTCTTTAATGCTGCCGGAGATTTGATCGGGGTCACCCAATTGATTAACAAGCATCAAGGCAGTTTTACCACCGCCGACGAAGCCTTTTTACGGGCGTTTAACGCTCAAGCGGGGATTGCCCTGCAAAATGCCCAACTGTTTGAAAATGTGCTGTTGGAAAAACAGTATCAGAAAGATATGCTCGAAAGTCTTTCCGATGCGGTGATTTCGACGGACATGCAAGGACGGATCGTGACGATTAACGAGGCGGCTTTAGAACTGCTCGGTTGTCCGACGGCGGAAGGGTCGAATAAGTCTCAGTTACAGCTTTGGGAGAAAAAATTACAGGGGCGATCGGTGTGGGATGTGGTGCCGATCGAAAATTTGCAATTTCGGTTAGAAGACAGCTTGCGCCATGCGGCGCGTCACTACGTGCCGGAACAGAGTGTGACAGTAGGGTTGTATCTAGAGCCGAGTTCGAGGGCGGCGACGGGCGCCTCCGAGGGCGAGTCCGAGGGCGAACGGCATGGAGATCGCTATATTTTGGCGATCCGCGATCGCGCCGACCCCAATCTTTACATTCCCTGGAACGAAACCCCCGCCAACACAGGGGTCGAGCCGATTCCCAGACAGCAGGTCAAGGAAATCGAACGCAGTCTCAACTTGACCGTCAATCCCCTGACCAACCCCGAAGGGGGAGTACGCGGCGGTTTGGTGGTGTTGGAAGATATCAGCCGCGAAAAACGGATGAAGACGACCATGTACCGTTACATGACCCCCGGGGTCGCCGAACGGGTGATGGCCCTGGGAGAAGATTCGTTGATGGTCGGCGAACGCAAGGAAGTGACGATCCTATTCTCCGACATTCGCGGCTATACGACGTTGACTGAAAACTTGGAAGCGTCGGAAGTGGTTTCCCTACTCAACCAATATTTCGAGACGATGGTCGAGGCGGTGTTCAACCACGACGGAACCCTCGATAAGTTTATCGGCGATGCCCTGATGGCGGTGTTCGGCGCGCCCCTACCCTTGGAGGAACACGCCTGGATGGCGGTTCAGTCGGCGTTGGACATG
Organism: Oxynema mangrovii CENA135; assembly: GCF_016632315.1. NCBI lineage: Bacteria > Bacillati > Cyanobacteriota > Cyanophyceae > Oscillatoriales > Oscillatoriaceae > Oxynema > Oxynema mangrovii. Next base: position 286,345 of record NZ_JAEOXH010000002.1, read on the forward strand.
CGCCGTCGCCTGCGCGAGTTCAACCGCCGCCAACCGGAACATAAAATCCGGATCGGGATTGGTATTAGTTCGGGGGAGGTGGTTTCGGGCAATATTGGCAGCCAAAAACGGATGGATTATACGGTGATTGGCGACGGGGTGAACCTCAGCGCCCGGTTGGAAAGCGTCACTAAGGAATATCATTGCGATATTATTTTGAGCGAGTTTACGTATCACCTATGCGGCGATCGCCTCTGGGTACGCGAGTTAGATAAAATTCGGGTCAAAGGCAAAAATGAAGCCGTCAGTATTTACGAGTTGATCGGCGATCGCTCCATGCCCCTCAGCGACGAGAAACGGCGCTTTTTAGACTTTTACCGCGCCGGACGGGACGCTTATATCAAGCGGGACTTCGACGCCTGTATCGAGCAGTTTCGCGCTGCGGCGCGCTTGTTTCCCGAGGATCGCGCTACCGAGATCCACCTCCAACGTGCCCTCGATTATCTCGAACATCCCCCCGCCGAAGATTGGGATGGGGTGCATACGATGACTACGAAATGAGCGCGTCACGGGGCGCCATTCCCCCGGGTTAGCTTCGACTGTCGTGACCGTTATCGCCGATGCCTAATTCTTGTTTGGCGGTTTGCAATTTTTGCCAGAGTGCCTCGATTTCGTTATAGGCTTGTTCGGGGGATAATTTTCCCCCAGTTTCCAGACAGCTAATCGTGGTCACTTTTTGGGCAAACTCTTGCAAGTTGGCATCAAACACGAGGTTTTCTGGGGTGAACGGTCCGCGATAGCGACTGCGAGGGCAGAAGAAGTCATAACTGTTCATGGCAATGTCTCCTTGATAAGTGCTTGAGCGCGCTTCAGACCCCCTGGATTTACCCGCTCGATACTGATTTGACAATTCCTATTTGTTCGTTGTGTTCGCCGCGACGATCCCGGGAACTGGCGGTTATCAAAATGCTCGATATCGTGGGTATTTTTTCTGGGTAAATCTATGGAATCTAGGTTCTTTTGAAACCTGTCTTCTCGGTATTTTAACTGAAGGTTAACGCCTTTTAACTCAATCTTAACCTAAAGCGCTGAAAAGTTACCAGGCTCGATCTCAAGATTTTTGTACTTTGCACTTTGGCGGGCGACGGGCGATCGCCCCCTGCCGATCCCACGATTCCATCGACGAGAACGATGAGGGAAAATAACTCTCGGTAGGGATTTTATAGAGAATTTGGATGGGGATCGCGAGGGTCACGGAAACTTGACAAGTCCTGAGTTTTTCTTTTTGGAGAAGCGTAGCCGCTACAAGTGCAAGATCTAGGGTTAAGAAAAGTTTGGAAACATCGGCGCGATCTAGGGATGGTTTGGGCGATCGCTTCTCGATTTATAGAGTTCTCTGCTAGGTTTAAATCCTAGCTAAAATTACTTTAATTGAGTATTTTAAGGATCGACGATCGCGTTTTAAGGTGAAGTTAGTCAGATCGGGAGAACGAAATCTACATTTTTATAAGATCGATTAACGAGCCAGAGAAATAGGTTGTTCGATCTCTAGTTTATTCTTGAAATAGAGAGTCTAAGGTAACAGAAGTTACAGAAATACGACCTTTTAAAAACGGCGATCGAGGGCGGAGGAGATCGGTATCGATCGCCTTCCCTTTCGGGTTGAATCGTCAATTCGATGGTTTAAGATTGAAGGGCGATCGCCCGGGAAAAGCATCCGGCAATGAGGGCCGCAACAATTGTCCCCATAACAGCGCCAATTCTCAAAAAAAACAATCTATCCAACGCCGTCAGGGAACCCAGAACGGAGAACCGGTAAAAAAGAGAAAAAAAAACCAAAAATCCGGCTGGCGATCGCCGACGATCGGGCGATCGCCAGCTAGCGATAGAATGATTGGGGAAAAATGACGGCTCGCGATCGCGAGACAACCCCCACCCCAGTTCTACCAAAATCAAGCACTATCACCGATGTCCGTGCCAGAAAAACTTTACGAAGGGAAAGCCAAAATCCTGTATCCCACCGACGATCCAGAGATTTTATTGGCGTACTATAAAGACGACGCGACCGCCTTCAACGCCCAAAAACGGGGAACCATCGTCGGGAAAGGGCAAGTCAACTGCACCCTATCCGCCGCCTTATTCAAACATCTCGAAGCGGCGGGAATCCCGACCCATTTCGTCGAGCAAACGGCAGGCGATCGCATGAAAGTCCGGCGCGTGCGGATTTTGCCCTTAGAAGTTGTAGTCAGGAATATTGCTGCCGGAAGTTTGTGCAAACAAACCGGGTTAGCCGTCGGCACCGTCTTGAAACATCCCCTCGTCGAGTTCTTCTATAAGAAAGACGAGTTAGGAGATCCCCTCCTGACGCGCGACCGACTGCTCCTATTAGAGCTGGCGACCCCCGAACAGCTTCAACAACTCCAAACGATGGCCCTGCGGATCGACGAGATCCTCAAAGACTTTTTCCACCAATGTGGTATTACCTTGGTGGATTTCAAATTAGAATTCGGCATTGATGGAAGCGATCGCCTCATCTTAGCCGACGAAATCAGTCCCGATACCTGTCGGTTGTGGGACGACAGCCAAAGCGATCCCGAAGCGCGGGTAATGGACAAAGACCGATTCCGGCAAGATTTGGGCAATGTTGAAGGAGCCTATCAAAAAGTGTTAGAGCGGGTTCTCGCTCAAACGCCCCCGTCAGCTCCCCATTAAACGGTAAAGAATGCAGACTTTGCAGCCCAATAGTATTCTGTCTGTGGTGTGTGGACGTGCCAAAAACTCGACAAATGCGCTTATCTCCAGTGTGGGGAGCCCTTCTGGCTGCCTCAGCCCTTCTCAGTTTCTCCCAACCGGGTCAAACCCAATCCCTCGGTGAAGGGGGCCGTAGAACCGAAACCCCTGTCGCCGCCGGGAACGCCGACGCCGATCCCGCGATCGCCCCAGAGCCCGCAACGAGCGCTCGGAGCGTGGATTGGGCGGCGATCTCCCGGGAATGGCAAGCGATCGAAGCCACCCAGAACGCCCCAGGGGAGAGCCATCTACCCCCCTCAGCGTCCCCGAGGCTGCAAGCACAAGTCAGCGACCCTCCCGTTCCCGACGATCCCGGCGAGAGCCCTACCAACGCGCCCTCGGCGGCGGAGGAAGCCGACGGAGAGCCTGAAGGGATCCCACCGGAAGCCGAGACCGAAACCGAAATGCCGGACGCGACGGAAGACGGAACCGAAAGCCCCGAAGTGATTAGGGATACGGAAGACGAACCGACCCCTTCGCGTCCGCAAGCGCCCTTACCGATTCCGAGGGACGAACCGGAAACCCAACCGGAAGGGAGCCAAACGAGCGAACCCGAAGTCCTCGTCGCCGAAGTGGTCGTCGAAGGAGTCGAAGGCGAACCGGAACTCGAAGATGAAGTTTACCGGGCCATTTCCCTGCGACCGGGACGGACCACGACGCGATCGCAACTGCAAGAAGACATCAACGCCATTTTTGCCACCGGATATTTCTCCAACGTCCGAGCCCGACCGGAAGACACGCCGTTAGGGGTGCGCGTCACCTTTGTCGTCGAACCGAATCCGGTCTTGCAAGCGGTCGAAATTCGCGGCAATCAAGTTTTACCCCAAACCGTCATCGACGAAATTTTCGGCGAACAGTACGGCGAAATCCTCAACTTGCGCCGCTTCCAAAACGGGATTAAAGAACTCAACGAGTGGTATCAAGCCAACGGCTACGTGCTGGCCCAGGTGATCGACGCCCCCCAAGTGACCCCGGAAGGCACCGCAATTCTCGAAGTCGCCGAAGGGGTGGTCGAAGATATCCAAATTCGCTTTATTAACGAAGACGGCGAAACTGTCGATGAAGAAGGGCAACCGATTAAAGGGCGAACCCGGGAATATATCATCACCCGGGAGTTGGAGTTAGAACCCGGGGAAGTGTTCAACCGGGCGCAAGTCGAACGGGATTTGCAACGAGTGTTCGGTTTGGGCATCTTTGAAGACGTGCAGATTTCCCTCAATCCCGGGGAAAACCCGCGTAATGTGGTGGTCGTGATCAATGTTCTGGAGAAAAATACCGGATCGATCGCCGCCGGGGCCGGGATTAGTTCCGCAAGCGGGTTATTTGGAACGGTCAGCTATCAAGAGCAGAACTTACTCGGACGCAACCTCAAACTCGGGGCGGAATTGCAAGTCGGTCAGCGCGAATTGCTGTTCGACGTGAACTTTACCGACCCGTGGATTGCCGGGGATGAAAATCGCACCTCGTACACGGTCAACGCCTTCCGACGGCGATCGATTTCCCTGATTTTTGACGGCGGCGACAACGACGTCGAACTCGATAACGGCGATCGCCCTCGGGTGCTGCGGTTGGGCGGCGGCGTCACCTTCTCCCGTCCCTTAGAAAACGACTGGCGGGCTTCCCTCGGGGCCAAATACCAGCGCGTCAGCATTCGCGATTCCGACGGCGACATCGAACCGGAAGACGAACTCGGCAACGATTTGAGCTTTAGCGGCGACGGGGAAGACGACCTGTTGACCGTGCAGTTAGCCGCCTCGCGCGATCGCCGCAACAACCGAGCGCAACCTACCGCCGGAAGTCTCTTCCGAGTCAGTGCGGAACAGTCGGTTCCCATCGGACTCGGCAATATTTTTATGACTCAACTGCGTAGCAGCTACAGCTACTACGTCCCCCTCGATATCGTCAAATTCTCCGACGGCGCCGAAACCCTCGCCCTGAGCGTGCAAGGCGGCACGACGATCGGCGATCTGCCCCCTTACGAAGCCTTTTCCTTGGGAGGCAGTACCACGGTGCGCGGTTACGGGGAAGGGGAACTCGGAACCGGGCGCAGTTTCGTGCAAGCCACGGCGGAATATCGGTTCCCGATTTACGCGATCGTCGGCGGCGCGCTCTTTTTCGACGCCGCGACCGATTTGGGCACCGGAGGCGACGTTCCCGGAGATCCGGCGGGGGTTCGGGACAAACCCGGTAGCGGCTTCGGCTACGGCGTCGGCGTTCGGGTGCAATCTCCCCTCGGCCCGATCCGCGTCGATTACGCCTTCAACGACGAGGGCGAAAGCCGCTTTCACTTCGGCATCGGCGAGCGGTTTTAAGGGGAATGACAGCAGAACGGACAGAGCACCGGAGTGCGTACACTTTGGCCGGGGAATTTACCCTGTCCGGGGTCGGCTTGCATAGCGGCGAAATCACCACGGTGACGGTCAAACCGGAGTGGACGACCCCGGGGCGGGTGTTCGTGCGCCGCGATCGCCCCGACGGACCGACGATCCCGACTCGGGTGGAAGCGGTGAGCCAAACGACCCTTTCGACGGAATTAAAAGCGGACGGGGCCGAGGTGCGAACCGTGGAACACCTGTTAGCGTCCCTGGTCGGGATGGGGGTCGATCGCGCCCGCATCGAAATCGACGGCCCGGAAGTGCCGTTGCTCGACGGTTCCGCCCAACCTTGGGTAGAGGAGATCGCCCGAGTCGGACGAGTGGCGGTTCCGGAGGCGATCGTCGAACCCGTCGTGTTGGACGAACCAATTGTCCTGCGCGACGGCGATGCGTTCGTGGCGGCGTTTCCCGGCGAGGGAGTGCGAATCAGTTACGGGATCGATTTTCCCTATGCGGCGATCGGCAATCAGTGGTACAGTTGGTCCCCGGATCCCGGTCAAATCGAGCCGTCCGACTTTGCACGGGCGATCGCCCCGGCCCGGACTTTCGGTTTTGCCGACCAAATCGAAGCCTTACGGAATGCAGGTTTAATCAAAGGCGGCAGCCTGGACAACGCCCTCGTTTGCAGCGCCGACGGCTGGCTCAACGGACCGTTACGATTTGCAAATGAACCCGTGCGTCATAAAATTTTAGACTTAGTAGGAGATCTCAGCTTGCTCGGGGGGCTTCCCCAAGCTCATATCGTCGCCTACAAAGCCAGTCACAAGCTGCACGTCCGGCTCGCGCGGGCGATCGCCGAGTCCGGCAGCTCTCGCAACCGTTGAACTCAAACTCAATCCACAGCCCAACTCACCTGATACGGGCGTCGCAAGTCAAATCGATCTACCATGTCCAGTTCCACCGACCGTAACAATTCTGCCCACCGTCAAACCGAACCTCAAGCCGATGAGGAGAGCAAGCCGACGCCTTCCCAATTATCGATCGAAGAAATACACAAACTCCTTCCCCATCGCTATCCCTTCGCCCTCGTCGATCGCATCCTCGAATACGTCCCCGGCGAACGGGCCGTGGGGTTGAAAAATATTAGCTTTAACGAACCCCAGTTCCAAGGGCATTTTCCCCAACGCCCGATTATGCCGGGAGTGCTGATGGTCGAAGCGATGGCCCAAGTCGGCGGCGTCGTTTTAACCCAACTGCCGGGAATGGAAGGCGCTTTGTTCCTCTTTGCCGGAATTGATAAAGTCCGCTTTCGTCGTCCGGTGGTTCCCGGCGACCAACTGATTATGACCACGGAATTAACGAGAATGCGGCGGCGGTTCGCTCAAATGAAAGCGCGTGCCGAAGTCGAGGGCCAACTGGCTGTAGAAGGGGAATTAATGTTTTCCCTCGTGGATTGACCGGAGCAAAGGTAAAAAGACCCCGGCTGATAACGGGTTCTTTTTATTTTTGGCTTTTTACTCTTGAAAATTATGAGGACACTGATTCACCCGAGTGCGGTCATCCATCCGGATGCCCAGATTCATCCCACTGTTGAGGTCGGTCCTTACGCGACGATCTCAGGGCAAGTCAAGGTCGGTCCGGGAACGAAGATCGGCGCGCATGTCGTTTTGGACGGTCAGACGGAAATCGGGGCAGCCAATCGCATTTATCCGGGGGCGGCGATCGGTCTGGAACCTCAAGATTTAAAGTACGACGGCGCGCCGAGTCTGACCAAAATTGGCGATGGCAATACGATTCGGGAATACGTGACGATCAACCGGGCGACGGGAGAAGGCGAAGTGACGGCGATCGGCAATGATAATTTGCTGATGGCTTACGTTCATGTTGCCCACAACTGTCGCATCGCCGATCGCGTGGTGATTGCCAATAATGTCGCCCTGGCGGGCCACGTCCAAATTGAGGATCGCGCCGTTCTCGGCGGGGTTTTGGGGATTCACCAATTCGTGCATATCGGTCGGTTGGCGATGATCGGCGGCATGAGTCGGGTAGACCGGGACGTGCCGCCGTACATGCTCGTCGAAGGCAATCCCTGCCGGGTGCGATCGCTCAATCTGGTGGGCTTAAAACGGGCGGGATTGACCCCAGAAGACCACCAATTGCTAAAAAAGGCATTTCGCATCCTTTACCGCAGTGGCGACACGTTACGGCAGGGTATCGACCAGTTGGACTTACTCCCGGATAACGAATATGTCGCCCACTTGCAGGGCTTTTTAGTGGCTTCGCTCGGCGAAGGACGGCGCGGCCCGACCTCTGGATCGAAGGGGTCGCGTTAACAGGAATGGATCGAGGGCGCGCGGTGCGGATTTTTATGTGTACCGGAGAAGTCTCCGGGGATTTACAAGGGGCGATGCTGGTCGAGTCGTTATACGAGCAGGCGGCGAAGCAGGGGATCGACTTGCAAATCGTGGCGTTAGGCGGGGCGCAAATGGCGCGCGCGGGGGCCGAAGTGCTCGCCGATACGACGGCGATCGGATCGGTAGGATTGTGGGAGTCGCTGCCGTTTGTGTGGCCGACGTTGCAGATTCAACGGCGCGCCAAACGGTATTTGAGGGAGAATCCGCCGGATGTGGTCGTGGCGATCGATTATATGGGGCCGAATTTGGCGATCGCCAATTTTGTGAAGCGGCATTTACCCCAAGTTCAGGTGATTTACTATATCGCGCCGCAAGAGTGGGTCTGGTCTCTGGGCGATCGCACCACCAGCGAGATCGTCCGTCTGTGCGATCGCATTTTGGCGATTTTCCCCGAAGAAGCCCGCTATTACCGGGAGAAAGGCGCTTCGGTGACTTGGGTGGGCCATCCCTTGCTCGATCGCCAGTCCCAATGGCCCGCACGCGATCGCGCCCGGGAAAAATGGGCGATCGCCCCGGAAACTCCCGCGATCGTCCTATTACCTGCATCTCGAATTCAAGAAATCCGCTATTTGCTGCCCCCCCTGTTCGAGGCGGCGCGCCGGATTCAAGCGACCCTACCGGAGGCGCGCTTTTACGTTCCCCTGTCTCTGGGGGCGTACCGGGAGGCGATCGAAGGGGCGATCGCCCGCTACGGCTTGCAGGCGACCGTCGTAGACCGCGAGGACACGCCGTGGGCGATCGCCTGCGCCGATTTGGCCCTGACTAAATCCGGTACGGTCAACCTCGAAATTGCCCTCGCCGGGGTGCCTCAAGTGGTGCTGTACCGCGTCAGTCCGCTTACGGCGTGGATCGCCCGCCACCTGTTGCGCTTCTCGATTCCGTTCATGTCGCCGCCGAATTTGGTGTTGATGAAATCCGTGGTTCCGGAGTTGTTGCAGGAAGAAGCGACGCCGGAAAATATCGCCCGGGAAGGGCTGCAGTTATTGCGCGATCGCGAAACCCGCGAGGTCATGTTCGCCGATTACGCCCGCATGAAGGAAGCCTTGGGGGAAGTCGGGGTCTGCGATCGCGCCGCCAAGTTCTTGCTACAGTGGGCGGGCGATCGTTAGCCCAACTGACACCCGCCCCACCGATTCACGTTCACACTAAGACTATCGAATCGAATCGGCAGTCGATGGCGAAATTTCGTCGATCGAAACATTCCGGCGAACTTTCGCCGTTTTTGGTTTGGGCATCAGCCATTTCCCAAACTTAGCGTATAGAGCGGGAATGACCAATAACGTTAAAGCAGTAGACGTAAATAATCCGCCTAAAACCACAACCGCTAACGGTTGTAAAATTTCATTTCCCGCCCCGTTGGCGATCGCCAACGGTAACATCCCCAACGCTGACGTTAGAGCCGTCATCAAAATAGCATTGACTCGGTCTAGAGAACCGTTAACGATCGCATCTTTCAGGGGCATTCCTCGAAGAAATTTATTGTTGTAGTTGTCTACCAATAACAACCCATTACGAACCGCCACACCAAACAAGGTAATAAATCCAATTAAAGACGCTACAGAAATTACACCTCCAGTCAAAATAATCGAAATAATTCCACCGATTAACGCTAGAGGTAGGTTGATTGTGATGGCGATCGTAGCGGGCAGAGATTTGACCGAGAAAAACATTAAAATCGAAATCGAGATCGCCGCCAAAATACTATAAACGACCAGATTGTTCGTTGCATTTTGTTCCGCTTCAAACTGCCCGCCATATTGGATAAAATACCCATTGGGCAACGCGACATTTTGACGAATCGTTGCTTGGATATCTCCGACCACACTGCCCAAATCGCGGTCTGCAACATTGGCAGAAACCACAATTAGCCGAGAAACATCTTCCCGATTGACGACATTCGCGCCCATACCGTAATCGACTGTAGCCACCGTACCGAGAGAAATCATTTCCCCCGTGGGAGTCGCGATCGGAATTGCCCGAATTGCATCGAGATTGTTGCGCGCCGATTCCGGTAAACCCACCCAAATATCGATCAGTTGCTGATTTTCCGGGACTTGAGCGACGACTTTACCGTTTAGGGCCGTTTCTACGGTTTGAGAAATATCCGCCATCTTTAAACCGTAGTTCGCCGCCGCCGCGCGATCGTAATGAATTTGGACTTGACGAATGGGGAGTTGAGGTTCGAGCTGCAAGTCTACCACTCCGGCAATCGGGGCGATCGCATCGCGCACCTGTTCGCCAATCCGGCGCAGTTCGATTAAATCCGGCCCAAAAATTTTCACCGCGATCGCACTTCTGACCCCAGAGAGAACCTCATCCATCCGGTGAGAAATAAAACCGCCAATATTCGGGGCAACTCCCGGCAATTTTAAAAACGCCTCGCGCAATTCTTTAACACTCGCGTCCCGGTCTTCGAGAGCCAGATCGCTCAACTCCACATCTACGTGAGCCATGCTGACCCCGGCCCCATCGGCATCCCCGGGAGCCCGTCCGGCTCGGACTTGCACCCAGTCGTAGAGCGGATTATCCTTGAGCGAAGCGTACAGTGCCATTCCCGCTCGATTCGTCATCTCCAAAGATACCCCAGGAAACAAGACCATCGAATTGACCATCGATCTTTCCTGAAATTCGGGTAAAAAGACGCGCCCCAAAGACGGTACGATCGCAAATGCCGCCACTAAGGCTGCAAGAGCCAAACCCAAAATCAGTTGCGGCACTCGGAGGGAAGTTTCCAGCAACGGACGATACAATCGCTCGATCCAACGAGAAATGAACGTGCCTTGTTCGGGTAAGGTTTGGTTGGCCAGTAAAATCGCACAGAGGGCAGGGGAAAGGGTCATCGCTACGAGAGTTGACGCGGCAATCGAGAGTAAGTAGGCCCAACCCATCGGCGCGAAAATCCGTCCTTCCACTCCGGTCAAAGTGAAAATGGGGGCAAATACCACGATAATAATCACCGTGGAAAAAATAACGGCTAAACGCACTTCCACGGAGGTATCGTAAACGACTTGAAACGGGTGTTTGGGATTGCCTTGAGCCTGATTTTTCCGCAGTCCGCGATCGCAATTTTCCATATCGACGATCGCGTCATCGACCACCGAACCGATGGCCACGACTAAGCCCCCGAGGGTCATGGTATTGATGCCCAAGCCGAAAGCTTGCATCAATAACAAACCAATTAATAAAGAGAGGGGAATCGCACTCAGGGCGATCGCTGCCGTCCGCCAATTCATCAAAAACAGCAACATAATCGCCGACACGATAATGATGCCTTGAACCAGGGAACCACTGACATTACGAATCGCCGCATCGATAAAGTTCGACTGGCGAAATGTCCGCACGATGTTGACATCGGCGGGAAAAGTTGGCTTTAACTGTTCGATAACCCGTTCGACAGCTTCAGTCACCGTGGGCGTATCGATCTCCGGTTGTTTGTTAATCATCATGACAACCGCAGGTTGACCGTTAAAGCTGGCATCGCCACGCTTGAGCGCGCTTCCAGTTTGTACCTGGGCGACCTCTTGTAGCAAAATCGGGACGCCGTTGTCTACTTTGACGACGGACTGCTGCAAATCGGCGATCGATTGAAGGTGACCGATCCCGCGCACGAGTAATTCTTGACCGCCGCCGATCGAAAATCCCCCCGGGGCGCTCGAACTCGCCCCCCTGGAGGCATCGACGACTTCGGAAAAGGAAACGTCGAGAGCTTTGAGTCGGGCCGGATCCACTAAAACTTGTTCTTGTCGTCGTTCTCCGCCGTAAACGGTTACTTGCGAGACCCCGGGTACGGAGAGAATTTGATGAGTGAGGGTGACTTCGACCAAGCGGCGTAACTCCATCAGGGAGGTTTGTCCCTGTCCGTCTACGGTGAAGGCATATTGCAAGATCGTTCCCAACGGCGAGACCAGGGGCGAGATTTCCGGCGGATGGGCGACTTGCGGGAGTTCGTTGCTCACCTGTTGGAGACGTTCCGAAACCGATTGTCGTGCTTTGTAGATATCAACCTGGCGGTCGAAGACGACATGAACCATCGACAGTCCGACTTTGGACGACGATCGCACCGTGGTGACCCCGGGTAAACCATTGACCGCACTTTCAATGGGTATGGTAATCTGGGTTTCCACTTCTTCTGGAGCCAATCCGACGGCTTCGGTCTGAATATCGACTTGAGGCGGGGCGAAGGGTGGGAAGACGTCGAGGGGCATTTGGGTGATGCTAAAAACTCCCCAAATCGTGACGACAATCGCAGCGATGACAATCAACCACCGTTGGGCAATGGAGTTTTTGAGCGTCTGGTTGAGGATGGAGTTTAACATCTTCGGTTGGAAATTGGCCTTTATTTGTCAGAGAAAAGGTCGTTTTTTTTGCGAGAGTTACCGATAAAAGCGATCGCCCCCACGACAACTAGAGCTACACCGCCAATAGTCGCTAAAATTCCTACGGGCAACGTCGCCGATTCCGTCGTCGTTTCGCTGCCTTGTTCTCCAGAGGCGGTTACCGTATTACCGGAAGTCTCGTCATCGCCCTCCGTTGCTTGGGTCTCGGCCCGAGGGGGACTGGGGTTCGGTTCCGCAGAGGCGATCGCTTCCGGAGGGGTTGCGGTATCGGTCGTTTGGGTTTTGCGCGATTCCGCGTATAGAGATAGGCTCCCTTGGGTCACGAGTTGTTCGCCAACCGATAAGCCTTCGGTAATTTCGATCGCGTCGCCTTGAGTGGCGCCAGTAATGACGTCAACAGGTTCGTAAAAACTCTCGTACTGTACGAAGACCAATTGCCGACCGTTGTCGTCCACCAACGCCGTAACCGGAATGAGTACCGCAGCACTGCCATCGGGGGCCGGGGCGATCGCGCTAACTTCAATCCCGAATAAGGAGTCCGTTTCGGGATTGACCTGAACGCGATTGACGCCCCCAGTGGCCTGAAATTCATCGCCGTGACCGACGTGCGCGAACACCACCGTTGGCGCGATCGTCCACAAACCGACCGCCAATATCGAACCGAATAATACCGATAGTTTCATCAGATCTCCTCACAACTAAAGTCTCTAGAAAACAATCTTTCAAAGTGTGTCACGGGGTCGATGAAATTCAGGTGAAATCTGAAGATTTTGGCTAAAATCGAGGTTGCGATCGATGTCTGCAAAACCATGAGAATTTTGTTAGTCGAGGATGAAATCGATTTGGGATCGGCCATCAAGCAGGTGTTGGTCAACGAAAATTATGTGGTGGACTGGGTGCAAAATGGCGCTCATGCTTGGGATTGTCTGCAACAGCAATGGGCGGATTATACGGTGGCGATCGTCGATTGGTTGTTACCCGAACTGTCTGGATTGGAGATCTGCCGTCAGTTGAGATCGCAGCACAATCCTTTACCCGTCCTGATGTTGACCGCGTTGGGTCAGGCGGAAAATCGGGTGACGGGGTTGGATGCCGGAGCGGATGACTATCTCGTCAAACCGTTTGTAATGGAAGAACTGCTCGCCCGTTTGCGGGCCTTGCAACGGCGATCGCCTCATTTTCAACCGCTTACCCTGACCGTCGCCGGATTTACTCTCGATCCGGCTAACAATACCCTCTACGTCCGTACCGACAAGTCTGAGCCTCGCACGATCGCCTTAACGCCTAAAGAATTTCAGCTTTTGATGTATCTGATGCAAAATCCCGATCGGATTATTCCGGGGAGTAAATTACGCCATCAGCTTTGGGATATGGATGCGGAACCGAGCAGTAATGTCGTCGCGGCTCACATGCGGTTGCTGCGTCGCAAGTTAGCCCATCATGGTTGTCCCTGTCCGATTGAGACCGTTCCCGGCGCAGGCTATCGATTTAACTCGGACTTCGCTTCCCAGTCATGAACGATTACTCTGTGTTTCGGCGCAGTCGCTTGCAGTTGGCGCTCTGGTATGCAGGCATTATGGGTCTGATTTTGAGTATTTCAGGGGTCGGCATCTATCGAGCGGCGATCGAGTCGAGCTGGTTGGCGATGGAGCGCGAAATCGAATCGATCGCCGGAACCCTGCACGATAGCGTCGAACCTCTATTGCCTGTCGGTGAAAATCCGAGTCGGGTACTGCAGCAAATTTTTCCCGATCTGTGTTTGAGGGGCGAACTGTGTGAGAAAACCCCGACGTTAATTCAACGGCATACAATTGGCATTAGCGATCGCAATACTTACTACATCCGTCTGTTCGATCGCCACGGCAAGCTGCTCGCTTTCTCTCCGAATCAACCGCGATCGCTCCCGAACCGCTTCAATCCCACTCCCTGGCAGACGTTTCGCACGCCGAGGGGCATTCGCTACCACCAATTCACGACTATTTTACATAGCACCCCTCAGTCCGATCCGAGCGCTCGACTCAATACCCATTCATCTTGGGGTTACTTACAAATCGGACGGACGTTAGAAGGTTTCGATACGCAAATCCGCCGAATTCGATGGATTCTCGGGGCTGGTTTTCCCATAGCTCTCGTCTTAGTTGGGGTTTCGAGTTGGTGGCTCTCCGGATTGGCGATGCAACCGATTTACCAGTCCTATCAGCAGCAACGACAGTTTACGGCGAATGTCGCTCACGAACTGCGATCGCCCCTAGCCAGTTTGTTAGCTACCGTCGAGGCGATCCTGCGCCTGTCTCCATCCAATCGCAACGATCTCTCGGTGATGCTCAATACCGTGGAACGACAGGGGCGACGCTTGAGTTATTTGATCGCCGATTTATTGTTTTTAAGCAGTCTCGATGTTAATTCTGCTTCAACTTCGTTTCAGTCGTGTTGTTTAAATGATTTAGCGAGCGATTTAACGGAAGAATTCTTAGAACTGGCGATCGCCTCTGACATTGTTTTGACGAAACAGATTCCGGACGACAATCTCTACATTCTCGGTGACGAATCGCAGCTTTACCGTCTGGTCTCGAATCTAATTGCTAATGCGATCCGCTACACCCCTGCTGGAGGTAAGGTAGAAGTCGTATTGAGATCCCGCGATCGGGCCGCACTCATTTTAGTCAAAGATACGGGAATCGGTATTTCCCTTGAAGAACAAAGGCGCATTTTCGATCGCTTCTACCGGGTGGGGAGCGATCGGTCTCGCGAAACAGGAGGGACGGGTTTAGGATTGGCGATCGCCGAAGGAATTGCTCGCCTCCACCACGGTACTATTGAGGTAGACAGCGAACTCGGGCAAGGAAGCACGTTCGCGATTCGATTACCTTTGGCGAGTTCGATCGTCTCTGAATCTAAAATCTAAACTAAACTCTAAACAAACTCTGAAGATCCCCAATGAAATCCCTCGCCAACACCAGTATGGCGATCGCCGCGATCGCCGCGATCGTGCTCGGATCCGATCGACGGGCGATCGCCCAACTCGCCCCCCGTCCCTGGGTATCCGTCGGCATTGAAGACAGCGAACCGACCTTTTCCGTCGGCGTTCGCGCCCTCGGATTTGGCGCCGAACTCGGCTTGACCAATGACAGTACCGTCGGCGTCGATGTGATGAAATTCATCAACCCGCCATTTATCAGTCAAGTATCCGGTTATGTCGGCGTCGGACTCTACGACGATCCCGACTCCGACGATCGCGACCTTGCCTTTTCTGGAGGCGTCCAGGTCTTCCCGGAAGGTAATATTTTTTTCGGAGCCGGGTATCACAGCATTCGCGGAATTAACGGACAAATTGGCATCAAACTGTTTTAGAGGCGATCGATCCGTACTTCTCGGTCGCAAAGCCGACATCAGATCGAGCAACCAAGTTATAATCTTTGGCGAGATGCATGTAGGGAGCTTTGGTCAGCATGAGTAAACCTGAAGTCAACGCCTTTTTCGTCGGTCGAGCCCTGGCTCAAGCCATTGGCGAACAAGTAGAAAAAACGCTGACCCAAGCCCTCAGCGATTTAGGCAAATTCGATGCCGAACAACGAGAGCGCTTGCACGCCTTCATGGAAGAGGTCATGCAACGCGCCCAACAGCAAGCGGCGGCGACCCACCCGAGTGCTAACGCTGCTGAAGGTGACTTTAACTTTGCAAACGAACCCGAAGGGGACTTGCAAGCGACCATCGACGAATTGCGCGCTGAAATTGCTCGGGTCAGAGCCGAATTGCAACGCTATCGCAGTCGATCGCAGTAGGGTGGTTTTCCTTTCTATTTAGGAAGACTTCAATCCCCGAATTTTACTGGCAACTGCGCCGCGAACTCCCCGCATTGCTCCATTTCTCCGTATCCATTCCGATCGCCCGAATCAATCAAGTTGGAAACCCGCGTGTCTGCTATCTCTGACGATTCCCTCGACCGCCAGCATTCCCGGCAGCATCATTCCCGAGAGAATGCGCGTTCGGTCAGTGGAGAAAGTTCATCTCAAATCGAACCCATAGAACAAATACAACTGAGCGTACATCAACAAGGGGCTTATCGCTGGAATCGCCCGAACTACTCGCGCAATCGGCGACGCCTGGAAATTTGGGCGTTCGTTTTGCGCTTTCTGTTCGAGTTGTGGTACGACAGCAAACCGTGGACCTATCGTGGCGGTTACAGCGAGGAAAAACGGGCGCGACGGCGCAGGCGACAGGCGATTTGGATTCGCGAGTCGATGTTGCAACTCGGTCCGACGTTTATCAAATTGGGTCAATTGTTCTCGACGCGATCGGATTTATTCCCGGCGGAATATGTCGAGGAACTGTCCAAACTGCAAGACCGAGTTCCGGCGTTTAGCTACGAACAAGCCGAAGCGATTGTCGAGCAAGATTTCGGGCGCAAGGTCGGCGAACTGTTTCGCGCCTTCGAGCCCATCCCCCTCGCCGCAGCCAGTTTGGGGCAAGTTCACAAGGCGCAGTTACATTCCGGGGAAGAAGTGGTCGTCAAGGTGCAGCGTCCCGGACTGAAGCGCTTGTTTCAAATCGATCTGGCGATCGCGCGAACGGTGGTGCGCTATTTCGACAACCACCCGAAATGGGGACGGGGCCGCGATTGGATCGGCATTTACGACGAATGTTATAAAATCCTCTACGAAGAAATCGACTATCTCAACGAGGGACAAAACGCCGACACTTTCCGGCGGAATTTCCGAGATCGCGACTGGGTGAGGGTTCCGCGCGTTTACTGGCGCTACACGTCCCCCCGGGTTCTCACCCTCGAATATGTTCCCGGGATTAAAATCAGCCACTACGAAGCCCTCGAAGCGGCGGGACTCGATCGCAAAGTCCTCGCCCAACTCGGCGCCGAAGCCTATTTGCGGCAGTTACTCAATCACGGCTTTTTCCACGCCGATCCCCATCCCGGTAATGTGGCGGTCAGTCCGGAAGGGGCGTTAATTTTCTACGATTTCGGCATGATGGGACGGGTTCGCCGGGATATCCGGGTGAAAATGCTCGACTTGTTTTTTGGGATTGCCAAGAAAAATGCCGAAGATGTGGTGACGGCGTTGGTGGAATTGGAAGCCCTCTCGCCGATGGACGATATGGGTCCGGTGAGGCGATCGATTCAATACATTCTCGATTACTTGATGGATAAGCCGTTCGAGGAACAGTCGGTGACGGCGATTAGCGACGATCTCTACGCGATCGCCTACGACCAACCTTTCCGGTTTCCCGCCACTTTTACGTTTGTCATGCGCGCCTTTTCCACGTTAGAAGGGGTCGGAAAAGGGTTAGATCCGGACTTCAACTTTATGGAGGTTGCCAAACCTTTTGCAATGCAAATTATGAGTAACGCCAATTCCAGCGATCGCAATACCTTTTTCGACGAACTCGGACGCCAAGCTGCTCAAGTCAGTAGTACGGCCCTGGGTTTACCCGGTCGCATCGAAGATACGATCGAAAAACTCGAACGCGGTGACGTCCGGGTACGGGTACGCTCGATCGAAACCGATCGCGTGCTGCGTCGCCTCGGTAGCATCCAAATGGGAACGAATTTAGCTTTGTTGGTCAGTGCGTTTACCCTGTCGGCGACAATTTTGTTAGTCAACGATAAAATTTGGCTGGCGTTGGTGGTGGCTTTAGTGGCGATCGCCCTAGCGGGGAGCTTGATTCGCTTACTCATGAGTGTCGAGCGCTCCGATAAGATGTTTTAGAGGGGGTTTCCCTCGGGCGCACCGCGATCGCACGTTTTAGCTGCGCGTGGCGTATTTTGGTTAGTTTTCACGTATTTTCACGCCTACAGTTGATTATGAAACGATATTTTGCGGGTCTCACGGATACGGGACTCGTTCGCGCCGTTAATCAAGATGCATATTACATCGACGACTCCGAAGGACGATTTTTTATCGTCGCCGACGGTATGGGCGGTCATGCTGGGGGTCAAGAAGCGTCGCGAATTGCAACTGAAACGATTCAAACCTATTTAATCGAGCATTGGGATTCGTCGGAAAGTTCCGAAGAGTTATTGAAAGCGGCTTTTTTAAAAGCGAACGAAGCGATTATTCAGGATCAGTTAGACCATCCCGAACGGTCGGATATGGGAACTACTGCCGTCGCCGTGATTTTTCGGGACGAAGACGGCCCGTGGTGCGCCCATATCGGCGATTCCCGCCTCTACCGCCTGCGCGGGGCGAACCTCGAACAGATTACCGAGGATCATACCTGGGTGGCGCGAGCCCTCAAGGCGGGACATTTGACCTCGGATGAGGTGCGGACTCACCCCTGGCGCCACGTGTTATCTCAATGTTTGGGCAGACAGGACATTCAGGAAATTGAGGTGCAGAGGTTGGACGTACAGCCGGGCGATCGCCTGTTGTTGTGCAGTGATGGCTTGACGGAAGAGCTCTCGGATAAAAAGATCGAATCGATCCTCAAATCGATTCGCGCCGGGGACCAAACGGTTAAAAATCTCGTCAGCGCCGCTAAAGATAAAGGCGGGCGGGATAATATTACCGCGATCGCCATTACCCTCGAAAATGTCACTTAAACGGAATTTCGCTCCCCCCCCACGGTCGTATTCCCCCCGATTTTAGGGGCGCCGATCGCCTCTCCCCTCGATCCGAGTCGAAAACGCTGCATTCGACTCGGA
This sequence comes from Oxynema mangrovii CENA135, assembly GCF_016632315.1. NCBI lineage: Bacteria > Bacillati > Cyanobacteriota > Cyanophyceae > Oscillatoriales > Oscillatoriaceae > Oxynema > Oxynema mangrovii. The sequence continues at coordinate 304,835 of NZ_JAEOXH010000002.1, forward strand.
TCGTCCTGCTTTCGTAGGGAGATCCGGATCGCCCGATCGCTTAAATCGTCTGTCGGGCGATCGCCGCGCGTTTATTTTTTTCCCAAACGATAACCCTTTCACTTCTCGCACCGATGGCGAGGGAATCGCGATTTGATTTCCCGCTTTTGTCCGGGATTGTTAACGCTTTGCCTCGGGATTTACTCCCGTTCCGTTCAATCCGAGCATTTTTACTCGGGTCGAGTTGATAAAAGGACATCAGAACCCCTCTGTTCGGAAACTTTTCGGCGATTCGTGTCATCTTTTATTCACAAGACGACGCCCTAAACTGGGCAACTTGTCAAACGATTGTTATAATTTGTAACATCGGGAAACCGCCGTAGGGCCAACAGGGAATCCTGACCCCTAAGAAGGACTCCCGAAACAAGAGACAAATCCAGTCAATCCGGCTGGATAGCGCTTGTCAAAACCGACCGATAAAACTTGGAGGTTACCAATGGAACAAGTACCTTTAGAACTCTCCTTAGAACAAGAATTTAACGTCCGCAGCTTTGAGGATCAAGTCGATCGCATGAGCCGCGATCAAGCCCAATACTTCCTTAAAGAACTGTACAAGCAAATGTTGATGCGCGAAAATATGTATCGGCATTTCCTCAAACAAGAGTGGGAATTATAACCCGGTTTACGGGTTGTCATCCCTTACGTGGGTCAACCGAGTCAACGACCTCCTTCTCTTGCTCCGTTCTCTGTTTGCGAGAACCTAAAGCTGGGGATGTCGGGGCGTTTAACTCCCCGCGATCGCGTCAGAAGTACGGCGCCTACTGCCGAGAGAGTTAACGGGGATCGGGTATCGAGTATCGCTCCTTTTCATGGCTCAATTTGACTGTTGTAACGGCTATTGTTCTCCGATCGCCCTTCAAAAGGAGAACGGGACGTGGGACGGACGCCTGGCGATCGACCGTCGATCTTTTTGAGAGAATCGAGTCGCGAGTCGGTGAAGATCGCGGCGATCGAGGCCGACGAGAGTTGTTCTAAAAATATCTGATAAAACCAATAAGCTGCTACGGGGATTAAAAACGGCGAAAACTGAGGGTTTTTGCGCTCAAAAGATAAGCAAATTAAGTGTTTTGACCGACAATCGGACGCTGAAAGTCGGGGCGATCGCGGATGTAATCAGAGCGCCACGAGCGACGATCGCCCGAACCGGAACCGGAGTGAGCGTCAATGAGAAGTGCTAGAATTTGAAACAAATCGCCCCGATCGCGCCTAGATCTGCAAGAGATCGGCGATCGAATCGAGTCCTATCGTGGCATGACCCAGCGATTTCAGGCGTCGCTCGATGTCTGCATTTGAGAGCTTCAAAGTTAAATCTTAATCAAAACAGAATGTTTAGGCGGCTTTTAGTTTGTACGGATTTTGCGGATGGTCTGCATCGTTTGGGGAACTTCCTCCCCAACTTGGCGGCAGGGGGGATCGAGCAAGTAGTTTTTCTACACGCCGTTCCCTTGTGGACAAAAGGTCAAATCCCTCGCGAAGATACGGAAAAAATGGAGCGGGCGCGCGATCGCCTGAGCCGTTCGATCCCCGAAACCGTTCCGGAGGGTATAGAAGTCGCGGTCGAATTGCTCTCGGGTCCGGCGAGCGACAAAATTGTCAAAATCGCTAAAAAGTACCAAAGTGACTTAATCGTCCTCGGTACGTCCCACCGCAATTCCCTCAGCGAAAACCTATTTGGTAGCACGACCATCGAGCTGTCGGGACGGACGCGAATTCCCTTGATGACCTTCCCGACCGAGTTAATTTCGGCGTTGACCAGCGAAGAATTAGCCTTACGTTGCCAACACTTATTGCGTTACATTGCGATTCCCTACGACGGGGGCGATCGCTCTACCGAGACGGTGGAACGGCTCAAGTATTACGCAAAAGATCGACCCGCCAACTCCCTAGAACGCTGTTTGCTGGCCTGGGTCGTCGATGCGGGCGTCCTGCATCAAATCCCCAAAGACGAACAATTGCGCAAAGCGAACGAAACCCTCGTCCCGATTCAAGCCGATCTCGAAGCCCTCGGCTTGCAAGTCGATGTAGAAGTGCGCTTGGGCGAGCCGATCGTCGATATTTTGGAATTGGCGCAGATGTCGGATATCTGTGCGATCGCCGTGTCCGCAGACAACCTGAGCAATCTTTGGGACTGGCTGCCCTCCTTCCGCCGGGAACTGCTGCGCCGCAGTTGCGAACCGATTATTTTCTTCCCCGCCCATCAAAATTGAAAATTCGGCGTTATTCTTAACGATCGCCCATCAGGCGACTGAAACGGCACGATCGCCGCCCTCAGTCGCCTGATTTGTCGGTGGGACTAAACCGGGAGTCCCAGTTCACTAGTTTTGTTCGCTGGCAATGCGTTCTAGGGTAGCTTCCATCGCACTGACCAAGTAATGCCCCGCCATCAGACCGCTCGAATGGTGATAGGTATTCGGACTGAGGCGGTGCAGGGTTTCAAAGCCACTGCGGCGGTGTTTGCGATCGCCGAGAACCCAGAAACGTTGGACGATCGACTCCGGGGCGATCCAGCCTTCCCCTTCGACCCGACCGAGATCGCTGTGTTGGAGGACAAAAGTATACTGACGCTCCCCTAAATCGAAATGACCCCGGTACTGTAGTGTAATTTCGTGGCGATCGCTGCCGGGAAAAATTAACTTGGTCACCATATTAAACCAATCTTCCCGCGACCAGGCGACCAAAGTTTTACCCTTGACAGGCACGAGCATTCCGTTTCGTTCGAGCCAAGTGCCTTCCAAAGTCCACCGACCGGGTTCTAATAAAAAGGTGTGAGTCACGGCACAATTCCTTCAATTGCACGACTGACTGCCGTTACTGGCATTCTATGCTAGCACGCGATCGCCGAGGGACCCGATGGATTTCACCCAGCAGCCTGGGTGTTTCGGCCCCGGTACATTCGGGGAGGTTTCCCGGAATGCCTCGCACCCGCCAGTAGGCGAGAACCGCGAAGGCGATCGCTTCTTTGAAATCCGCATTGAGACCGACATCATCGGTGGTCAGCACCGAGACGGGTTTGTTTGACGTCGCCGCCAAGCGCGCTTGCAAGCGTTGTTTTAAATACAGATTGCGACTTCCGCCCCCACAAAGCAAGACCTCATCCGGTTGAACCGGGAGAAACGCACGGTAATTGACGGCAATCGAGGCGACGGTGAGTTCGACGAGGGTAGCGAGGAAATCCTCGTCGGAGAGAGCGTAGGATTGCGCCTCTTGCCAACATCGGTCTAGATAGTCCGGGCCGAAGAGCTCCCGTCCGGTAGACTTCGGCGGAGGGTGTTGGAAAAACGGTTCTTGCAACCACCGTTCGACTAGGGGTTCGCAGGGGGTTCCCGTTGCCGCCCAGGCGCCATCGCGATCGTAAGTCCGTTGACCCCGACTCAAACGCCGCACAGCGAGATCTAAGAGGCTATTCGCCGGGCCGGTATCCCAACCGAGGATCGGTTCCGGGGTCTCGTGGGGATTCGATCGCGGGGGCAAATACGCCACGTTGCCGATCCCGCCGAGGTTTTGGACGCAGCGCGTTTTCTGGCGATCGCCCAATAACGCCCGATCGACTTTGGGGACGAGGGGCGCGCCTTCCCCGCCTGCGGCAATATCCGCCGCCCGGAAGTTAGAAACCGTGGTGATTCCAGTCAACTGGGAGATCGCCTCCCCCCGTCCCAGTTGCAAACTGTAGCCGAGACGGCGCGAGCCATTATCCCGGGAACCGACAGGCGGTCGGTGATAGACGGTCTGACCGTGGGAGCCGATCAGGTCTACCGGGAGCTGTTGGGGGAGCAAGGAGAGGGCAGCCCGGGCGAATTCGCCCGCGATCGCGTCGTCGAGTTCCGCCAAAGCGGCCATCGTTAACGGTTTCCCCCCACAAACGGCTAAAATTTCCTCTTGTAAGGTGTGGGGATAGGGATGGGTACGAGCGGCTAGTAAGTTGACCTCTAAATCGAGTTCGGTTCCCGCGATCTCTACTAATGCAACATCGATTCCATCCACCGACGTGCCACTAATGGCGCCAATGACTCGGGTCATACGGTTTGGGGTTCCTCGCGATCGGCGCGAACGAGAAGATAAGGGAAGGCCAGGTCGGTCATGGGTTCGAGTAGGGTCGCTCGTGTAGATTACTGCTGTGAAAATTCTATCGCGAGATGGTTTCCAAGAGTTTGTCGCTTTTATAAGTTTTCAAGGTAGTTTTTGAGAGAAACCGCGCGATCGCCACCTTAGTGAAGCGTCTCCCCAGGAGAATCGCCTCGCCGGGGTGACAAGGGCGATCGCTGTCACTTTTCAACCCTTGAATTGTGGGGATAAATTTACTCAAAGAGAAAATCATTCCTCGCCAAAGTCGCATTCTAATTTTTACTAAAAAATGCTACAATAGTGAACTTTATAGACAATAAAAATTCCCACCCAATGCTGCGTCAATTTTACTGGTTTGCCGCCACGATATTTGCTTTCAGTTGTGCGATTCCCACTCCGGCGATCGCCCGTTTTACGCCTCTTTCTCAAAGACAATGGCCGCCTCACATCCCCACCAGCGATCGGGAAGGGTTACTTAAGAATTTCCCGGCTACCGTCGCCCAAGAGTCCGAAAATAACGAAATCGACGAAGCCGAAGAACATTATAACTTCGGTACGACCTTACAAGAAAGAGGGGATTTAGAAGGGGCGTTAGAAGAGTATCGAGAAGCGCTCCGCCTCAATCCCAATTTAGCCGAAGCTCACGTCAATTCCGGCGTTATTTTTGTTAATCGAGGAGAAATCGATCGCGCGATCGAAGCGTATGAAACGGCGATCCAAATCGATCCGGAATTGGCAGCCGCCCATTATAACTTAGGCAACGCCCTGGCTAAAAATGAAAACTTTTTCGAGGCGATCGAAGCCTACAAACGGGCGATCGAAATTTTGCCCAACTACAGTAAAGCTCATTACAACATGGGAAATGCTTGGGTCAATTTAGGCGAAGAAGACGCCGCGATCGCCGCCTATCGCGATGCCATTCGCATCGAGCCTGAATTTGCCGAAGCTCACGCCAATTTGGGCATTATTTTATATCAAAAAGGTCAAGAGCAAGAAGCACAAATGGTTTTAACCAATGCCCGGGATTTATTTGAACTCCAAGGCAATACCCAATCGGCGAATCGCGTCGAGCAAATCTTGAGTACGATCGCCCGTCCCGATAGTTAACCCCTTCAATTAATAGCGAATGCGCGGGTCGATATACGCATTTAAAATATCGATGAGAATACTCGCCAACACCACGATCGCCGCAAAAAAGACCACGATCCCCTGCACCGTCGGATAGTCGCGCAGGGAAATCGCCTCGTACAGTCGATTCGCCAATCCGGGCCAGGAAAACGTCACTTCCGTCAAAATCGCACCGCCGAGGAGCGCCGCCAAAGTCAATCCCATGACCGTAATCACTGGAATCATGGCATTTTTGAGCGCGTGGGTGACTAAAATGCGACCTTCCGGGATACCACGCGCCCGTGCTGCTTCTACATAGTCCGCTTGCAACGTTTGCTTGAGATTGACCCGGACAATGCGCTCGAAAATACCGCTAATCAGAATTCCCAAGGTCAGACAGGGAAGCGCCAGATGGTGCAAGGCGGCGAAAAATTGGTCGAACTGACCCGTCAGCAAACTGTCGATCGTGTAAAGTCCGGTAATCGTTTTTGGAACGGGAACCTCGGTGGGATAGCGGGTTCCCAACGGAAACCAACGCAGTTGAACCGCAAACACCAATTGCACGATCGTCCCAAACCAGAACATCGGAATCGAATAGGTCAAAATCCCGAACAAGCGTCCCCCCGCATCCCAAACCGTATTGGGACGGGAAGCGGACATCATCCCTACCCCGATTCCGACAATCAGGGCGATCGCCATACTCACCACCGCCAATTCTACCGTCGCCGGGAAAAAGTCGCCGATAATTTCCCACACCTGTTGTCCGCGACTGGTAATCGAAGTCCCCAGGTCAAAACTGAGCAACCGTCCCATGTAATTAACATATTGCAACCACAACGGATCGCCCAATCCCAACTGTTCGCGCATTTGCTCTTTAAATTCGTCCGACGCTTTCGGTCCGAGGATCGCATCGATGGGATCCCCGGGAGTCGCCCGCAGGAGGAGGAAAACCAAAGTGGTAATCGTCCACAACATCAACGGCGCCAACAATAAGCGAATGAGGATATAAGATTGTAAGGCTTTTGAACGAGACATGTTGGGAGTTTAGAGTTTAGAGTTTAGATTTTAGATGATTAGATTCGATCGCGCGTCTAGATGATTGATGTTCGCTACAAAAGTTCTGAATCGCTTGGCGAATAAACGAAGTTATGGATTCCCACAAAAGCGGGAATCCACGACGATCGCTACTCTTGAATTGTCGCAAAATTGACATGTTGGGTGGGTTGAAGCGCGACCCCTTCAAGATTGGGTTGGGCGAACAGATATTGCCGACTTTGCCATAAAGGAACGAACGGCACGTCGCGGGCTAAAATATCTTGTAATTCGGCAAAAATTGCCTGACGTTTTGCCGGGTCTCGTTCTTGTCGTTCGAGGTCGATTAACTCGTTAACGCGATCGCTGTAATAAAACGACCCTTGTAACTTACTCGCCCCTTCCTGACATCCGGTTTCCGCCGATCCGCGATCGCAATCCATAAACGGTTGGATGTAGTTATCCGGATCGAGAAAATCGGGAGTCCAATCTAATAAGAAGATGGGATAAACCCCTTTATCCAAATTTTGGTAAGCGGTCGCCGATTCCACACTCTTCAGTTCGATATTGACGAAACCGTTTAATTGCTGTTCCGCCGCCGCTTTAATCGTAGTAGCGACTAAACCATTGCTGGTAATATTAGAGCGATACCACAGCTCTAAATTTAAGGGATTTTGTTGTGAATATCCCGCTTGAATGAGGATTGCTAAGGCTTTTTCACCATTGCCATCGCCGTAAGTTTGAAAGACGGGTTTGTAATACTCGTCTAAGGTGGCGGGTAACAGACTGTAAATCGGTTCGATTTGTCCGCGAAAAACACGTTGTTGCAGTAAAGGACGGTTGACGATCGCGGCGATCGCCTGTCGCACTTCGGGACGGTTTAACGGTTCGCTTTGTAAATTCAAACTTAAATAATAAATGCCATTTCCCGGTCCGGTAACGCCTTTAAACTTACCCGCTTCTGCCTCTTTTTCTAACTGAGCAATTTGATCGAGATCTAACGTCCCGTAGGTTAAATCGATCGCCCCGGTTTGCAAGGCATTGTAGACGTTGGAAGCACTAGAATAGCGCCGAACATCGACGCCGAGATTGGCGGGTTTTTCGCCCCAATAGTCCTCAAAAACGTCGAATTGGATCGAATCAGTACCGTAACTGGCTAATTTATACGGTCCGGTTCCGACAAATCGATCCGGTTGGAATTTACCGTCGCCAATTTCGTAAGCCTGGGGAGAAACTGCACAAGTTCCGCTAAATGTCAAGAGGGAAGTAAAAGCTGCAAACGGCTTTTTCAACGTGACCGTCAACTCGTATTCTCCGGTCGCCTCGATCGCCTCGACGACTTCCCCCAATAAAGACGAGGGAATCCCGCCATTTTCGATAAACCGAGTTAAAGAAAACTTCATCGCTTCGGCGTTGAAGGCGGTTCCGTCGTGAAACTTCACCCCTTCGCGCAAGGGAATGGTATAGGTCAAACCGTCCTCGCCGATGGTGGGGAGTGCGGTGGCGAGTTGGGGTTCGATCTGGGTCGTCCCGGTTTTGTAGGTGTAGAGACGATCGCCCAAATTATAGAGAAAGGTTCCCGCCGCATTTTCGTAAGCATCTGCCGGATCCAGAGTTCGCACTTTGGCGATCGTGCCGATCGTAATTCGTCCGGGTTCCCCCGGAGATTGAGTGACTTGGGCGCTTTCTCGCGATCCGCAACTGACCGCCAGCAAGCAGCAGGTGGCAAACAGGGCGACAAATTGGAGGTGCGATCGCCGCCGCCGCGACTTCGGCGCGATCGCCATTCCCCAAGCGCAGATTGTACGAACGAAATTCAACTTTGACATATCCCCCAGATCCATAAACCTCGAACTCTAAATCTTATGATATAGACGTTAATTGCACAGCGTCGATCGACCCGGCAACCCAAATTCTCCCCTAGATACGGCGATCGCCGCGATCCAACCGGAGACTAAGAATCCGAGGCATTCGTTTTGCGAATCTCCCACAAGGGGAACGGTTGGGCGGGTTGCAACTGCACCCCTTCTATTCCGGCTTGAGCAAAAGCGTACTCCTTATTTTGAAATAAGGGAATATACGGAACCTCTTCGGCGAGGATCTGTTGGATTTCACTAAAAATGGCCTTGCGTTTTTGGGGGTCGCGTTCTTGGCGTTGGCGATCGATCGCCGCGTTGGCGCGATCGTTATAATAAAACGATCCTTGCGCCTGACTGCCGCCAGACACGCATCCCCTCAATGGCGACCCCTCGCTACAACTGAGAAAGGGTTGCACGTAGTTGTCCGGGTCGAAGAAATCGAGAAACCAGTTCGTGAGAAAAGTCTGATAAACCCCTTTATCGATATTTGCCGTGGCGGTGGTAAATTCGACGCTTTTGAGTTCGAGTTGGACGATTTCGCCGAGTTCGCGTTCGGCGATCGCCTTTAACGTACTCGCCAGCATCACCCGAACGGGAGACCCCGACGGATACCACACTTCTATGGTTAGAGGATTGTCCGCATCGTAACCTTCCTCGGCGAGTAAGGCTTTGGCTTCCTCGGCTTTTCCGTCGCCGTAGCGGGTTTGAAAGACGGCTTCGGACACGTCAAAGGTATTGGGAATCAGGCTGTAAAGCGGTTCGGCTTGTCCGGGACTGACGCGATCGATTAAGGCGGGGCGATCGACCAAAAACGCCAGGGCCTGCCTGACTTTAACGTTATCTAACGGCGGGGTTTGGGTGTTGAGAGTCCAATAGGTGACCGAGTTGCCGTTGGCGGAAATGACCTGCCAACCGCGTTCCGGCGCCATGGTTTCTAAGGAGCGAATTTGGTCGGGGTCGAGGGTTTCGTAACCGACATCGATCGCCCCGGTTCGGAAGGCATTATATAAGTTGCCTTCGCTGGTAAACCGTTGCAGGTCGATGCCGTCGTTGGCGGGTTTTTCGCCCCAATAGTCCTCAAACACTTCTAAGGTTAAGGAATCGGGACCGTAATTCGCCAGTCGATAGCGACCCGTTCCCACGAAGGTATCCGGTTGGAACGCACCGGGGCCAATTTGGTAATGTTGGGGGGACACCGCACAAGCGCCAGGAAAAGTCAGCAAGGCGGTAAATCCGGCAAAGGGTTGTTTGAGGCTAAAGGTTAATTCGTATTCGCCAGTCGCTTCGACGGAGTCGATAATATCGCCGAGTAAAAAGGACGGTTGACCGCCATTTTCCATGAAGCGACGCAGGGAAAAGGCCATCGCTTCGGCGTCGAAGGGGGTGCCGTCGTGAAACTTTACCCCTTGGCGCAGGGGTACGGTGTAGGTCAAGCCGTCGTCGCTGACGGTGGGTAAGGCGGTGGCGAGTTGGGGTTGGATGTCTTGGGTTCCGAGGGGATAAGCGTAGAGGCGATCGCCCAAATTATTGAGTAAGTAGCCGGAACTGAGATCGTAAGCGTCGGCAGGATCGAGGGTTCTCAGTTTGGAGGTGGTTCCCAGGACGATGCGATCGCCGATCTCGGGGGGAGGAGTCGGTGAGGGCGAATCGGCTTGAGGTTGCGGGTTACAGGCGATCGCCAGCAAGCAGCAGGTGCAAACCAGGGCGAACCATCGTCCCCATTTGAGGCGGGAAGCGAGCCATTGTTGCCAGTGACGAGAAGGCTTGGGAAACATGGAATAGAGATGGTGAAAACAGGGAAATTGCTTTTACTCTATCGGTTGGCGCTCGTCTCGGCTACTGTTTGGCGCTGGGAGACCGATCGTCCTAGGGCGATCGGTCTCACTCTACAGAGAGATCGCCCGCCCCTTCAAATCTCTCTCTAGGGGGATTGGCGATCGCACGAATTCCGTTAAATTAAAGTTAGTTCAGTTGTATCGAACTCAATTCCCCGAGTGGGGGTTGGCCGTCGGTACCATCGCTGCCCGAGCGAATTTTATTTTTGAAATTTTGGAGGTTTTTTGGATGAATTTTAGTGCTTTTAATTTTGCGATCGTCCGCCCGATCCGCTTTTTGTTGGCGATCGCGATCGCGGGCTTACTCATTTTGAGTAGTGCGTTTCCGGCTTTTGCGGCTAAAAGTCAGCCGACGGAAGGCGAAGCGAATTTGAACGAAATCCGTCAGCGATCGGAACAAGTCGCCAAAGATAGTCCGATGTCTTTAAAAGAAACTCAGAAAAGGGCGCAGAAAGGGATTAATGAGGTTCAAGGCGCCGCCAGCAAAAATAAAATGATTAGTCCGGAAGATACGCAAGAGGATAATTCTGTAGAACAGAAGGTTAAAAAAGCGGTCAAAGCTTATACTGAAAACTAAGTTCGTTTTATATAAATCTTGACCTGGCTGACAGCAACAGATCGGAGTATAAAAATCCCCGTTCTAGGAAGATGCAACCCTAGCATTTTCTCCAGAATCGCAAGCTTGCCAATTTTCCCGAGTGCGACCGTCCCGGTCGCCTTTTTTTTTGCCCGCCTAATGTCCTCTTACCACAAATGCGATCGCCTGTCGTTCAAAATTGCTGATGGTCGAGATTGACGGACTCCAAGAATTGTATCGAAATATTAAGGTCTGTTTCATTTTTGTCATATCTGCGAGAGGAGCGAAGCGGGACTTAGAAGTCCGTGGTACCATGGCTGGCGGTAACCGCAAACAGACATAGGGAGAACAGCTTTGGGACTAAGGGTTGCTGTCGTGGGAGGAGGCCCCGCAGGCTCCTCTGCCGCCGAGACACTTGCAAAAGCGGGTATTGAAACCTTCCTGTTCGAGCGCAAGCTCAATAATGCCAAGCCTTGTGGCGGTGCAATTCCACTGTGCATGGTCAGCGAGTTCGATCTACCTCCCGAAATCGTGGATCGGCGGGTGAGAAATATGAAAATGATCTCCCCGTCTAATATCGAAGTCGATATTCATTTACCCAATCAAGACGAATATATTGGCATGTGCCGCCGGGAAATTCTCGATGGCTTCATGCGCGATCGCGCCGCCAAGTTAGGGGCCACCCTGATCAACGGCACCGTTCACAAACTTGAGATTCCCTCCAATAATACCGACCCTTATACAATTCACTACGCCGATCATTCCGACGGCACTTTAGAAGGCACTCAAAAAATCCTGAAAGTCGATGTCGTCATCGGTGCGGACGGTGCCAACTCTCGGGTAGCCAAGGCGATCGAAGCCGGAGATTACAACTACGCGATCGCCTTCCAAGAGCGCATTCGTCTGCCCGAAGACAAAATGGCGTATTACCAAGATTTAGCGGAAATGTACGTCGGTAACGATGTCTCTCCGGACTTTTACGCCTGGGTGTTCCCCAAATACGACCACGTCGCCGTGGGAACGGGGACGATGAAGGTCAACCAAGCGCGCATCAAACAGCTTCAAGCTGGAATCCGCGCCCGAGCCGCGAAACGCCTCGAAGGTGGCGAAATCATCAAAGTCGAAGCGCACCCGATTCCCGAACATCCCCGTCCGCGCCGGGTTCGCGGTCGCGTGGCTCTCGTCGGCGACGCTGCGGGAACCGTTACCAAATCCTCGGGAGAAGGGATCTACTTCGCCGCCAAATCCGCCCGGATGTGCGCCGAAACGATCGTCGAAACCACCAACGCCGGACAGCGCATTCCGACGGAAGCGGACTTGCAGCTTTATATCAAGCGTTGGGATAAGAAATACGGCATGACCTACAAGGTGCTCGACATCTTGCAACGGGTCTTCTACCGTTCCGACGCCACCCGGGAAGCGTTTGTAGAAATGTGCGCCGACCTCGACGTACAGAAGCTGACCTTTGATAGCTACCTCTACAAAACCGTCGTTCCTGCCAATCCTTTGGTACAGCTCAAGATTACGGCGAAAACCATCGGTAGCTTGCTGCGAGGAAATGCGTTAGCGCCTTAGAGGGGCTTGGGAACGCTTTCTCCATCGGTCATATTTTCGGTAGCGATCGGTCGGAATGCGGGTTTTAGCGCCTGTCGTTCCGACCGATCGCCGATCGCGGGTCGCCGATGAATCCGAGCGGAGGCGAGCAATTTTCGAGCTTGATTATTGAATCCTGCTCGCTTGCCTGCTCGCTTGAACTATAGATTGTGTATAAAACCTTCAAAAAAACAGACCGAATTGGAAGCCGATCGCCCGATCGCCGCGCCAAGGCAGGCAAAGGGCGATCGCCCAGACCCCCCATAAAATCGTAAAATACAGCTAGACCAATCTGTCTAGCTGTATTTGTTTCTGTGGCTCGACCGAGATCGATCCGGGCGATCGCCGTGAAAGCTATCTTTCATTGCCTTTCCCTTCTCTATCTCGATCGCCCTATCCGGCTTCTACATCTTCCTGGCGTTCGCTAACGGGGGTATTGGGTAACTCCAAACAATAACCCGCCCCATAAACGGTTTTAATATATTTGGGATGACGCGGATCCGGTTCGAGCTTCGTTCTCAAATGTCTGACGTGAACGCGAATCGTTTCGATGTCATCGTCGGGATCGTAACCCCACACTTCTTTGAGAATTTCACTCGGCGACACCGTTTGACCGTGACGTTGGAGCAAGCAATGCAGTAACTCAAACTCCAAATGGGTCAATTTCACCGTTTGGGCAAACCAAATACATTCAAATCGTTCCGGAACCAGGGTGAGTGGGCCGTAATTGAGAATTTCCGTATGTTTCGCCGCTTGGGGAATGCGATCGGTTCGGCGCAACAAGGCGCGTACCCGAGCGAGCATTTCCTCAACTTCAAACGGTTTCGTCAGGTAGTCGTCAGCCCCTGCATTAAAGCCCTCGACTTTATCCTGAGTTTGACCCAAAGCCGTCAACATTAATACGGGGATGTCGGCAGTTCGTTCGTCGCGGCGCAGACGCTGACAGACAGTAAATCCATCCACGCGAGGCAGCATCAGATCGAGCATGATCAAATCGGGCAGAAGCTGGAGCGCTAGAGCCTGACCTTTGATGCCATCTTCAGCTTGGCTGACTTCGTAGCCAGCCATTTCGAGATTGACGGCAACTAATTCGGAAATCGCAGGGTCATCGTCGATGACGAGTATCCGGGGCATCATTCAAGGGTTTGAACTACTGAGTTTGTAAAGGTTCGCAAGTAACCTATTGAGAAATCTATAGATTCCTGTACAGATTATAAGCAAGGATTCCAAAATCTTTCCAAAGAATCCCTGGGAACTCGGAGCTAAAGTCAGTTTTTTTACTCATTTGAGGATCCTCGGCGGGGCGATCGCCCCCCAAAACCCTAATTTTGCAGCGCTCGAAACGCTTCCGGGGTATTGATATTGAGCAACATTTGTGATTCGGCTGAGTTCAAGGCGATCGCCTGCACGGGAAGCTCGCTCAACCCCCGTTGGAACGATCGCCCGCCCCGAGCGACAAACCCTTGCAGGTGCGGCAGAATCGGCGATCGGTAAAAACCGCATGTCGGCTGCCACAAACCGTCCTGTTGCGGGACCGACGCCAGAATCTCCGGGGAAAGGGCATCTAATTGGGCGGCCCAGCGTGCCACGATCGCTCCGTCCAAGAACGGCAAATCGCACGCCAGCAACAGTACCCACTCGCTCTCGACCTGCGCCAAACCGTCGCATAACGCCACTAACGGTCCTTCTCCGGGATGGAGTTCGTCGAGAAAGGCGATCGTCCCTGCTCCCCAGGAGGGCAATTCATTTAAAAATTGATAGCGTTCGGGCCACGGGGTCAGGATGCAGACGCGATCGCAACAGTGGCGCGCGACTTCGCAGACTTTCTGCAAAAATGTCCGACCTCCAACAGTGAGGAGGGCTTTGTCCTGCCCCATCCGCGAACTCGAACCGCCCGCTAGAACTAAGGCAGTGAGGCGATTTTTGAGCATTGTAGATTGTAGATTGTAGAGTACCAGTTATTTTTTGCGTTGAACCTACATTTTAACTGGCGGCGATGGCTTCGGCGATCGCCCCCACTTTAGCGAGAATGTGACCTTCGCTCAACGCTTCTTTAGCAATTTGCGTGCCGATTTCCAAATTCGAGGCAATACCGCGATGCCACAAGTAAAAGCCCGCATTCCACAACACTGACGGCAGCAAATCGCTTTCCTCGCCCTTGAGAATATCTTGCATTTGCTCGATTAAAAAGGCTTCCGAACACAGAGGCACGTTAACGCTGCTAAAACCATAATCGCGCGCGTGCAGCAGCAACCGTTCTAACTCGTCGTGGGGCGATCGTTCCGGATGCTTCACCCCGACGATCGCGGCGCGATCGCGCGGTAAATCGCAACTGCCTTCCAACCCCTTCACCGTCGTAAAATGGGCTTGTCCGCGCAACCGGAACGCTTCGCGAAACATATTTTCCGTGGGAGGATGGACGAAACCCGAGACGATCTGGGCATTTCCGGCATAAGGACACCAGATTAACTCCAACGTGGCGATCGGGGGGCGCTTGCCGATTTGCTCCCGGTACGGAATCAGACTCGCCGCTTCGGGAAAATGAGCGGGTACATACACAAAACCGATCCCGGTTTTTTCAAAGACTGCCTGAGTTTGCGCCAGATCGAGCGATCGCCAGTCAATCCCCAATCCCTGCCAGAGATCGATTAAAGGGACGCCGTATTTCGTCGGCATTCGATCGCCCCCGTGCATGACCACCGACTCCCCCGCATTGGCTAAAATTAATGCCGTCAGGAGGGTTACGGGGGCCGTTCGCGATCGCCCGTCATAAGGCACCCCCAAAACGATCGCCTCGATTCCCGCGATCGCCCCTAAGTGCGGTCCGAACTCGTCGTAAGCATCCAACATTCCCGCTAACTCTTCCCCCGTCGGACGCTTGATTCGATGGGCGATCGAAAACGCGCCGATTTGGGCCGGAGTTGCTTCGCCGAGGAGCATCATTCGCATCGCACTCGCTGCTTCTTCCCGGTTGAGAGATTGTCCGGTATGAGGACCACTGCCAATTTTTTTGAGAAGTTCGCGAAAAGCATCACTCATGGCGAAAATAGAAGTTTAGATGTCCTTAGATTTGAGATCTTATGCTGAATCCAGTTTAAAAATTATTTTTTTCTCATTTTTACAAAGATTTACCCGCGATCGCACGATTGTTCTCCTTCAAGACACGGGAGAAGTCGCACTTTCCCGGGGATGAAATGGGTGCTGTTCGGGGACGCACTCGTGAACCAACTTCCAAAAGTATGCAATCGGAGGAATTTGTAAGCGATCGCGCGTCGTCACGATTGCCACTTGGCGATTCCAGGGAACCTGGCTATTTTCCCCGTTTTTCTCCGCCTCAAACGCCACCTCCGACGATAGAGGCGCCAGCGATCGCACTGCCAAAGTCGGATCGTGTCGGGCTTCCACCAGGGCCGATTCCGGCAGCAGGGCGATCGTGTCCCCCTGACGTACTACCCCGCGAAACGCATCCGGCGTGTTTAATTCCAACACCGCACGCAAGGGAATTCCTTGTTTTAAAAACAAATCTTGTACCAACCGTTGCATCCCGTAACCATCTTTAAACACCACTTGAGGAAAACGAGCTAATTCCGACCAGGGAATGCGATCGTATTGGGCGAGGGGATGATCCACCGCCATCAATACTTCGATGGTTTCTTCATAAAGAATATCGACCACCATTTCCGGACTGGCGGTTAAAAAACGGTTGTTCATGACGATCGCCAAATCCACTAACCCATCCTTTAAAACCTTCAGTGCGCGATCGCTTCCCAACGCCGTCACTCTTAACTGCACTTCCGGATAACTTTGACAAAATTTTTGTAAAACCGGGGGTAAATAATACGCACAAACCGAATGAATGGCTGCCACGCACAATTCTGGTTGTTTTCCTGCCAGTAAATCCGTCAATTCTTGACGCGCGTTATCCCATTCTTGGCAAATTTTACGGGCGCGCGGCCAAAAGCGATCGCCCGCCAATGTTAACTTAGCCTGAGCAGCCCGATGAAACAGTGGCAAACCCAATTCTGCTTCGAGTGCCTGAATTTGTCGGCTGATCGTCGATTGGGTCACCCCACATTGACGCGCGGATTGCTGAAAGCTTCCCGTCTCAGCAACAGCCAGAAAGGCTTGTAACTGCTCTAGGCGCATTGTTATCAATTCAATTCCATTTTAAGTCAATTTTTCAACTATAACTGAATTAA
The DNA here is from genome assembly GCF_016632315.1 of Oxynema mangrovii CENA135. Taxonomy (NCBI): domain Bacteria; kingdom Bacillati; phylum Cyanobacteriota; class Cyanophyceae; order Oscillatoriales; family Oscillatoriaceae; genus Oxynema; species Oxynema mangrovii. Next base: position 321,138 of record NZ_JAEOXH010000002.1, read on the forward strand.
GCGTCAAATACAGTACAAATCGATACAACAATGGGAGGTTTTGAATTTTAGATTTTAGATTTTAGATAACGAAGCGAGCAAGATAAGCCATATCCGACAATCATCAAACAATAAGAGAATTAACAGCAAATTTACCTACAGCACTCGAACTTCATCTAATTGAGAATTGGGTTACAATTCTATCCTCTTACATTTTGAACCCATGTCGAACACAGGTTAAAAACATTTAAAACATATAATTTGAGGGAATAAAGAGGAGGAATCAGGGAGAAATATGGCGCTCGTATTGCCTCCCACTCTCGACTCCTGCCCCCCTTCGCGTTTTTCTTTAAAATGAAAAGGTCGTCCTCACCGTACCCATAAAAACATCATCGTTGTCATTATTTTGCTGGGGAGAGCTCAACCCAATCAAACCCGGTGTAATAGTAATATTGTCGCTCATTTGATATTTATAAAAGCCTTCGACATGAAACGGGATATCTGTAGAAAAATCGGGATTTCCCGGCACGTCGAGATCGCTTAAATACGGTTCGGCGCCGAAGATCGAGCCGCCGAGAGATCCTTGTTTACCCAAATCTGGTAAAGCAAGGGCTGGAGACAGGGAGCGAATTCCTGGCTGATGGGGGAGTAGCGATCGCCTTGTCGGAACACATTTTGCGATTGAGTTGCACGGTTAGGCGATGAGGCGGCGGCGATCGCCCCATCGAGTTCGGCAGTCGCACCTAGAAGAGCAAATCCGGCGATCGAGAGAGGAGTGGCCAAAAATTTTAGGGAGAATTGTGACATTGCAGTGCGACAAATTTCCACAGTGTAAATGAGAGGAAGTCTACAAAAATAAAGGCAGCTTTCTGCCGAGTGGATCGCCAATGATTCAACGATTTTGCTGTTGAAAATTAGTTTGAGATCGCTTTGGCGAACCGCCGTCAACGATCCCTGAACGCTCGAAATCTGGGTAACTTTTCGAGCGGAAGGTTATCGATTGCTCAAGAATTGTTTTAACCCCGTCTTAATGTTTGTAGAAATCCCATTTTTTCCTGCAAAAATTTGTAGCGAGAGTAGCAAAATCGGGCGTCATTATGCAAAAAAAAATATAATCGATGCGCGATTTACATAAATATCCGAGCGATCGCCCTCTACTTCGAGTCCAGACCGCTCATTCGGACAGGATACTGGGGCGCACGCGATCGCCGTCCTTCAACGGTTTACTACTTCTGACGACCACCCGTTCCCCCGATTCCAAGCCCGCGCGAATTTCCACTTTGCCATCGACCCGCTCGCCAAGGATTACCGGACGCGCCTTAACCTGGGGTGATTGCTCGTTTTCGACGATCGCGAACACCGTCGCCTCACTGCCTTCGCGCAGCGATCGCGCCCGGGTCTCTCCAGTCTGTAAGGCACTTTCGGGTAACACCACCGACTGAGTTCGGCCCGCTTCAAAAGTCACCCGCGCCAACAACCCACTAGCGAGGCGGCGATCGGTATTATCCAAGATAATCTCTACGGGAATTTGACGGGTTTCGGTGTTGGCGGCGCGAGAAATCCGCGAAATCTCGCCGAAAAAGCTATCTTCGGGAAACGCATCTAAACGCACGTTAACCGTTTGTCCGGTACGAATTTGATTGAGTTTGAGTTCGGAAAGGTTGACGACGACCTCCAAGCGGCTGAAATCGGCGATTTTGAGAATTTCGCCGCCCGTTTGCACCAAACTCCCGGGATCCACCAACCGTTCGACCACCGAACCCGAGATGGGGGCCGTCAACACGCTGTAGTTTCGGCGCGATCGCAATCCCGCCAGCACCGCTTCTTGCGCCAAAACCCGCTTTTGAGCCGCTTCTACCGCTTTTTCCTGGGTGCCGATCCGTTCTCTCGCCGCTTCTAAATTTTGGCGGGTCGTGCGCGCTAAGGTTCCGGCCCGTTCCGCTTCTTGTTCGGACAAGGCCCCTTCTTCGTAAAGCCACTGGAGGCGTTCGGCGTCGTTTTCCGCTTGTTCCAGGTCGAGGCGGATGCTTTCGACTTGCGATCGCGCGTCGCGGACCGCCGCTTGCAACCGTTGGACTTCCGCTTGCAGGGCCGCCAGTTCCGCTTCCGCCTCAACCACGTCGGCGACCGCTAAGGTATCGTCAATGCGCCCGAGAATTTCGCCTTGGGTGACGAAATCGCCGACATCGGCCCTCAAGTCGAGTAATTGTCCCTCGGCGCGCGATCGCAAGCTCACTTCCTCCACCGGGCGCGTCGTTCCGGTATATTGGATCGGTTCTCGTAAGGGCCGCCGTTCGGCGATCGCGATATCGACGGCGATCGGTTGGTTGTTCTCGGTGCGTTCCGGGTTACCTCGTCCCCGTGGGGTGGAGCCTCCTTCCGGTGTAGCCTGACAACTGGCGACTCCCAACGCGGCGATCGTCAGCACGGCGATCGATCCGACTTTCAAGAGGGCGTGGGGAAAACGCGCGACCCAGGAGCGAACGTGATTCATCGTGAGTGTAGGAATTTTAATGGGGCAGTTTAGTTTTATATTTTAATTGGACATTGTGATTTTAGAGTTGAACCTTTATTTTTTTAGATCGCGAACGGCGATCGATTTATTCTCCCCAAAATTGTAATAAAACCTTGCGGGTACGCGGTCCATCTAACTCTAATAACAACACCGATTGCCAGGTTCCTAACGCTAATTTACCGTTAAGAATCGGGATGGTTTCCGTCGTTCCCATCGTCATTGCCATTAAATGAGAATGAGCGTTAATCGGTTCGTCTTCGGGAACGTCGCGTAAATGGAGGTCGTTATGTAAATATTTATCTTCGGGAGGAGCTAATTTTTTGAGATACGCTTTAATATCTTCGAGCAATCGTTCTTCGGCTTCATTGATGGTTAAAGCCGTAGTTGTATGCTGAGAAATGACGGTGACATTTCCCTGTCTGATGCCGTGTTTTTCGACGAACTCTTGAATTTGCGGCGTAATATTATAAATGCAAATTCCTTCGCCCGTTTCAACTTTTAAGAAATTGTGGGTCAAGCGCATGAGCCGATCGCGTCAACTTTTTGAAATGTAATTCACCTGATAATTTACCAGATTTAAGCCTAAAATCGGCCTTTGGCGAAGTTTTCACGCAAAAAACCAAGGGAGAGCGACAGCCTCCCTCGGATCGACCTCCTTAAGGGTTCAATTTAGGAAAATATATTATTGAGGCGATGGAAGCTGACAGAATTTGCGATCGCGATCGGAGTCCGGTTCTTGCCAAGAATAGGCAAAGTGACTGACCGAATTAATTTTAGACCCAAACTGACGTTGCAAGGCAAACATTTGGGCTTCCAGAGACGGACGCTCCCTCACGGACTGGCCCCAATCCCCAGCTAAGGCAGGAATCACTTGAGTGCCTTCAGGGGCCATGCTGACGACGCGCTGAATTTCGTCCATAATGCAGGAGGGATCGCCACAATTGGCATAGGCCATGGGATGCCACTCCATCCAAGCGGGGAAGCGGTCCCAAGGCTGGAGGCGAGAGTCGAATCCTTTGTCGCCGACCGGGCGATTGCCCCCCGGGAAAAAGACCGTTCCGGCGGCGAGTCCTTGCTCTTTAATCGGTTCGGCAGCCGCATCGACAAAATCGAGAATCCCTTGGACGGCGTGGGCTACACTGAGATACCACAGTTCCCATTGCAAAAGCGGCTGCCTTTCGGCAGGCGGGGCGAGGGTTTTGGTCGTCGGTGGGGTGCGACCGTGCCAGAGAGGTTCGAGTTCGTTGGGGTACATTTTATCGACTTCTTCGATATCCCCAGCACTGATATATCCCTGAGTGATAAAACGGCGAATTAATTCCCGTCCTTTTTGATTCATGCCGCGTTGCAGGAGGGTTTGTTGGGACGCCTGACTGTAAATCCACAAATCGGAAGGTTTGGAGACGACAGAAGCCGGACCCGTACCGCGCAGGTAGCGGACGTAATCGAACAAGACGCCATCGGGTTGACGTTCGAGGGCTTCGGCAATCAGCCAACTATAGTCCTGTCTGGCTTGAGGATTGTAGGGATCGATAAAAGCATGATTGGCGTGACTGGCTCCCACTTGGTCGTGTAAGGCGGGGTCTTGGTTGATACTGAGGGTAGTTTGACCTTCGCCGTTGCGCGCCAGAGCTCCTTGTCGATCTTCCATTTGGGAATAGGTATAGCCGAAATTGAGGGTAAACAGCCAAGCGTAGACCTCTAAACCGCGTTCCCGGCCTTTTTCAATGGATTCGGCTAATAAATCGACATTTTCGTAGCCCGGGGTGCGGATGACCGAGGGCCAAGGGGTGGGGTTGTCGGTGGCAGGTAATAAGACCTGTCCGTCATAGAAATATTCGACAAAAACTTTGTTGTATCCTTTGTTGACGACGCGATCGAGTAAGGCGTCAAGTTGTCCGGGTTGGGCGTCACACGGATACAGCCGCAACCAGAGGGCTTGATCTTGGGGCCAAGTTTTATTGCGGCATTCGTCGAGGCGTTTGCCTTCGGCTTCGAGAAAGGCTTGGTAAGCTTGGCGGGCTGTCTCGTCGCCAGAGAGGGCGGCTTGCCGCAATCGATCTTTTTCGGCAATTTGTTCGGCAGTGGCTTGACAGGTCGGGCCACCTTGGGCATTCGAGACTTGACTGAATGCCGGGGGGATGAGGGAGGTACTCATGAGGAGTCCGGCGAGAGCGCCGTACAAAGATCGCCAGTGTTGCATCGCAGTTAAACAATTGAGTGATTTGGGCAGACGCTCGGATCGCGCAGCCGTCGCAGCATTCGGGAATCCACAACGATCGCACCCATCGGGTCGATGTCCGAACGGTGGGGGTGGGGAGGTTCGCGATCGCCTCCAGTTGCTGGGTTCGGGGCGTCCGAACGAGAAGGACACGGGAAAATTTAATGGGGTCGTTCGGTTATGCCAGAGATCGTCAACCGATTCATCTTGTTAGTTTGTTTCTTTGTTCGTTTGTTCCCCAGGGAGGAAACCCGATTGAGGTCGGACGCCAGTGCGACAAACCGCAATGAGGGATCGATGGACGATCGCCACCCTTACGGTGGCGGCTTCGAGCAAGGGAAAAGCTGTTTTGCGCGATCGAACAGATGAAATTGATGAACTTGATGAACTTAATGAACGGTAGCACCCCGAGTTCCTGTCGATCTGTTCCCACTGCTTGCGATCGAAACCGGATTGTTCGATCTGGAGTTCAGCCATGTACTCGATGGCTGCAGGTGGCGATGGAGAAGACTGGCTCGGTGTGAGGAAGGTCGAACCGAATGACGCCAGCACGCTCGCTCTCGATGGGTCGATCCGACGACGGACGAACGAATTCGAGGGAGAGAAGGCACTCAAGCGGCTGCTTCGGGCGCTTCCCTCGCCCTCAATTTTAGGCGCCTCGTTGGATTGCAGATTCAACTTGTCGGAATTCTTGTTCGAGTCGTTTTTTTAATTTGCTCGGAATCGGACGATTCGGGTAAGAGTTATAATGTCCGGCCAAGCTGTCGATCGCCGTTCGCATGGTGGTAAATGATACCTGTTTGGAAACGGAAGGATCGCGGCGGTAACGCGAGAAAAATTCGTTAATCCGATCGCGCGCTTCGGCTTGGGCAGTTTTTTTCTCGGGGGCGTCTTCCGGCAGTTCGATCGCCGTTCGCAGACTGTCAACTAAGGCGAGGGTATCTTGTTGGTAGTTTCCCGTGAGGCTGCCACTACTGGAACAACCGACTAAAGCGATCGCTACGACTAAAACTAAGGCGAACAGGCGGGAGAATATTTTCTTTATGGACATCATCAGACAAGAGGCTGTAATTAAAATTAACATCGATCCTATCTTGGAATCGTACCGGGCGATCGCAATTTCTTAAAGATTCCCCCTTCAATCGGGGGCGATCGTCTGTTACAACGGATAAGATTTCTCTCGGCAAATGACCGCTTGGCGGCGATTTCAGACCGAACCCACCGATAGGAATCGAGGAAAATTTCGATCGATTAGAAGTTTTAATCATTTTTGTCAATTAATCTGAAGCGATCTCGTTCCCGATCTGTAAGGATTGCGATCGAATCGATTGGGTTTGGCTCCGGTTGAGGGTCGGCTTCGATCTCTGGCTGGCTGCGGTTCCGAGCCGATCTCCTCCCCCCGATCCGGTCTCCGTCTCCCCGGCGGTCGAGCCGTTTTTTTTTGCACGGGAGGTCATGGTTTATTCGGGTTTAAATCCCGCTTCAATCCTACTTTATAAGCTTTTTAAAACTCGATAGTTTTGCAAGTCAAAATAAAATCGTGGCGTCTTTTTTGGCAACCGTCGGGGCGGAGATCGCCCGGGGGATCGCCGGGAGGGGAGGGCGATCGACTCCCTTACCCCCCTGACCTTTAGCCCGAGGGCGATCGCCCCATGAGCGCCCGATCCGGGTTCCTATTTCCCTTGAGAATTCAACGAACGACGACTCTATTTTAAACCCGTGGGATCCGACATGAGACTCGCCGATCTCCTCCTTTCCAAACTCTAAGAATGACGGGCGATCGAGCCGGAAGAAAAACATCTATTGTTTGGAGAGCGATCGCCCTCGAAAGGAATACGCTTTAATCTCGATATTTCAACCTTAAAATGGATTCTGTTTTCCCCGAAATCGAATCGGCAAGAACCAAAAAATCGCCGCGATCGGTTCATTTTTGAAGGCGATCGCGCGTCGAGCGAGACGCACCAGATTTCCCGTTAAAGCAATTGAAAAAACCGCGAGGGAACTCAGCCAAAATCAGGAGGAGCAGCCGAGCCATGAAACCGATGCAAGCCCAAACCCCCTCCCCGATCCGAACCGTACAGTTCGCCGTTCCAACCGACCTCCCCGACCTGTAGGAACCGACGCCACCGAACCCGAGCCGATTGGAGGATGCCCGGAGGAGATGCTATCATTGCGGAGAAATCACAAAAGAAAGGGTGACTGAGTATGGCGCAAGCACCTATATCTCCGGTGGTGCTAGTCATTTTAGACGGTTGGGGCTACAGTGACTCAACTGAAGGAAATGCCATTGCTGCTGCCAATACACCCGTGATGGACAGCCTTTGGGAGACCTACCCGAGTACCCTAATCAAAACCTCGGGGAAAGCTGTCGGGCTGCCAGAAGGTCAAATGGGCAATTCGGAAGTCGGCCACATGAACATCGGGGCCGGGCGGATTGTCAAACAAGAGTTGATGCGGATTACGGATGCTGTCGAAGATGGTTCCTTGTTGAGTAATCCGGCTCTCGTGAAAGTCTGTCATGAGGTCAAAGCAAGCGGAGGAAAACTCCATTTAGTCGGTCTGTGTTCCGAAGGCGGGGTTCATTCCCATATCAGCCACTTAATCGGATTGCTGGATTTAGCAAAAGCACAGCAGATTTCAGACGTTTGCATTCACGCGATTACGGACGGTCGAGATACCTCGCCGACGTCAGGGATAGAGACGATCGGGCAAATTGAGGAGGCGATCGCGCGTATTGGCGTGGGTAAAATCGTCACGGTGAGCGGTCGTTACTACGCGATGGACCGCGATCGCCGTTGGGATCGAGCTGAAAAAGCGTATAGGGTCATGACCCAAGACGGACCGGGGGCCGGGCGCTCGGCGATCGAGCTGTTAGAGCAATCCTATGCCGAGGAGATCACCGACGAATTTGTCATTCCGACGCGGATCGCACCCGGGGCGGTAGAAGCGGGGGATGGCGTCATTTTCTTCAACTTCCGACCCGATCGCGCCAGACAGCTCACTCAAGTTTTTGTGGATCCGACCTTTGACGAGTTCGAGCGCGAGCAGATTAAGCCCTTGAACTTCGTCACCTTCACCCAATACGATAGCGAACTCCCGGTGTTGGTCGCCTTCGAGCCACAAAATCTCAGTCAGATTCTCGGCGAGGTGATTTCCAATCGCGGTTTGCGGCAATTCCGCACCGCAGAAACGGAGAAGTACGCTCACGTCACCTATTTCTTTAATGGCGGTCTGGAAGAACCGTTTGAAGGGGAAGACCGCGAATTAATCCCCTCGCCGATGGTGGCGACTTACGACCGACAGCCGGAAATGTCGGCGGATAGGGTGACGGACACTGCCCTCGCCGCGATCGATCGCGGGATCTATTCTTTTGTGGCGATCAACTACGCCAACCCGGATATGGTCGGTCATACGGGGCAAATTGAGGCGGCGATTCAGGCGATCGAAACGGTCGATCGCAATATCGGACGCTTACTGGCGGGAATCTCCCGTCGGGGTGGAACGGCAATTATTATTGCGGATCACGGCAATGCCGAATATATGCAAGACGAACAAGGTAATCCCTGGACCGCCCACACGACCAATCCCGTTCCCTTTATTTTGGTGGAAGGGGAAGGCTTGAAGATTCCGGGACACGGAACGGAAGTCGCCTTGCGCGAGGACGGCTGTCTGGCGGATATTGCCCCGACGATCTTGGAGATTTTGGGTCTGCCGCAACCGCCAGAGATGACGGGACGTTCTATGATTGTTTCGAGTCGGGTTAAGTTCAAACCGAGTCGCGAACCCGTCGAGATTTCGCTGTAGGCGCGATCGCGAACCGAGCGAGTGGCTCGTGATGCCTCCCAAAACTGGGGAGGCTCGGGCTGTTTGGACCCCTGGTGGATCGAGATCGATAACGAGCATTGTTGAGCAGTAGCAATTATGACCATCACCCAACTGACAGAAATTATTTGGCTGGTTTCGGCGATCGCCTTAATTATTTTGGTGTTGCTGCACAGCCCCAAAGGCGACGGTATTGGTGGGATTGGCGGACAAGCCCAACTGTTTACCAGCGCCAAAAGTGCGGAAACGAGCCTCAACCGGATTACCTGGGGGCTGACGATCGTGTTTATGGGAACGACGATCGTGTTAAGCGCCGGATGGTTGGGCTAGGTTTTGCCAAGTCTGGCGATCGCGGCTTCGTGCAATGAGTTGGCTGAGGAAGAAGACGGCGATCGCCGCCCTGGCGGTCGCTCTCGTGTGTTGGAGTTGGGCGATCGCGGCGGCGGCCCTGCGGGTTCCCGGTTCCGAGGCGTCCGGGGCGATCGTTGCCCGTCCCCATCCCCTGCCCCCAGCCCTCGCCGGATGGCACGACGACGGCGAGGGCGGTGACTATTTCTCCGAAGTCGTCCCCCTCGATGTCGGCTATCTCGTTTGGTCCCGCTTTCCGGTTACTGTTTATATCGAACCCCTGGCGCCGAACTTGCCGCGATCGCGCGACTGGAACGAGGGGGTGGGCGAAGTAGTGGCCGAATGGAGCGCCTATTTTCCCTTAACCCTCGTCGGCGACCCCGAAGGCGCCGATATTACGATCTGGTCGCGCCGTCCTCCCGTGCGCCTGTCGCCGACTGGGGAACTGTTGCGGGCGCGATCGGCACAAACCCGCTACCAAATTGGCGATCGCCCCGACTCCGGGAGGCGCCTCCTCGCCCATCACTGCGAAATTTTCCTGAGTCCGACTCAAACCGGGGATTATCTCAAAGCTGCCGCCCGCCACGAACTCGGTCACGCTTTGGGAATCTGGGGACACAGCGATCGCCCGTCCGACGTGATGTATTTCTCGCAAGTCTCCCGACCGCCGGGAATTTCGCCACGGGATCTCAATACCCTGCAACAAATTTACCGTCAGCCGACCTGTGTGGGGTGGCCGATTCCCGATACCCCAACTACCCGCCAGCTTCGCCCTTGGGAAATCCCGTGCCAGGGTCACCCCACCCCCTAAATCGCTCTTTCCTAGAGAGTGAACTTGTAATTATACCTTAAATCGCACTCCAGAACACGGCTCACATTGTAAACAAATGTCAAGGATTGTGAATAATTTTGTGCCATTCTTGAAGGGTACATAAAGATACTCTAATATTAATCATAAGAATTCTTCAATCAATATTTAAAAAAGCTGCAGCCCACCGATCGAACGCCTTGCAGGCGGTTGGCACTTTAGATCTGAGGGACGTTTTAAAAATGTTTTCACTGTTCACTTGGAAACCGATTCAAAGAAGTTTAGTGGCTTCCATTGCCTTTGTCGCGCCGTTAACGGTAGCGGGAGATCTCAAATTTTTCAAGCTCAACCACTCGCGGGAATCGGTTTTTGAGTTGTTAACTCACGCCCACGGCGAACTGGAAAATCACAACCGCAAGCGGGAGAAAAAACAGGGGAAAGCGGTTCCCTTCTTTCCTGAAGGCGGCTTTTGGGCGTGAAAAATCCTGAGAACTTTCGTAAACTAGAGACAGCCTTTCCCCTCGTCGGCGAGGGCGAAGGGGACAGAAAGTTTGGGAGTTCTCTCTATGGCAGAATATCAAAAAATTGAATATCGGATTGGGAAAGACGGCAAGACGATCGAAACCGCGATCGAGGGATCCGGGACGAGTTGTACGGAAATCACTGCCGGATTAGAAGCGGCACTCGGTCAGGTGAAATCGCGGGAATTATTGCCAGAATACTATGACGATCGCCAAGATGCTTATGAAAATTATGAAAACTTGACGGGCGATCGCACCGCCTCGATCCGGCAGGAGGAATAAGGGATTTCCGTGGTTGAAGATCCGAATTTGTTCGCCTTCGGTGGAGTTCTGTTTGTTATCAGTTTGGCGCTTATTTCTGCGTTAAAAAAAGAAAGCGAACCCGCGCCCGACCCAACGGAGATCGCCGACGAAGTCGAGCAGTTGCGACGACAATGCGAGCGCTTGCGCGCTCAATTGTCCGACCAACAACAGCAGATTACCCGACAAGTGCATCGAGACACCTTCGAGGAATTGCAAAGTTTGCTGACTCAATACCCGAGTGCGTGTCAATTCGCCCGCGAAAAACCCGAACTTCCGGCGCGAAATTTAATCGCTTTATTTACTCCCCTAGCAACGGTTTTAGAAAACTGGGGATACGAGGCGATCGGGACGCCGTGGGAACGGGTCGGTTACAATCCTCAATGGCATCAAGCCGATACCGACAGCATCCAACCGGGGGAACTGGTTTACATTCGCTTTATCGGGTACCGTCAGGGCGATCGCATCTTGTGTCCGGCGAAAGTCAGCCGGACCTTACCGCCAGGGATCGACTAAACCATCCAGACATTTGTCATGACAGCAGTCGCGATCGACTTCGGCACGAGCAACACCGTCGTCAGCATTCTCAGCCCCGACCGCCAAACCCCAGAAACCCTTAAATTTGAAGGACTTTCGCGCCGCTTCGTCCTCCATCGCAGCTCAGGCGATCGCTATGAAATTCCCGTGATTCCGTCCCTGGTTTTTTGCGGCGAGAACCAACAACTAACCTTCGGTCAAGCCGTGCGATCGCGCCGCTTGGACGCCGCCGACCCCGATCGCCTGTTTCGTAGCTTCAAACGCGCTCTGGTGGCCGATTTTCAGCCGCCCCCGCGCCAAATTGACGGCATCGCCTACACCCCGCAGGCGATCGCCCAACGGTTTTTCTTAGGCATCTGGGAAGAACTGCACCGCCTGGGAATCGACCCGACCCGCGCCATTTTTACCGTTCCCGTCGGCGCCTTCGACCGCTATTTAGAATGGATTCGAGGGATGGGGGAAGTCCTCGGCGTCGGATCGGTGCAAGTGATAGACGAGTCTACGGCGGCGGCGTTGGGATATGCCCTACAAACCCCCGGCGCCGTCGTCCTGGTCGTCGATTTCGGTGGCGGAACTCTGGATTTGAGCTTAGTTCGCACGGTGGAATGGGGCGCCCGCGATCGCGACCCGTCCACGGTTCGGGCGCAAGCGATCGCCAAGTTCGACGCCTATCTCGGTGGAGAAGATATCGATCGCTGGATCGTGGAAGATTATTTGCGTCAGATCGGATCGAATCGATCGCAAGTCGGCGAAATGGGTTGGTTGCAGTTACTCGAAATTGCCGAACGTTTGAAAATTCGGCTCTCTCAAACAGCAACTGCTCGAGAAAGTTGGTTTGATGAAGAAACCTTTCAAGCCTATCAAATTGAATTGAGCCGCCAGCAGTTAGAAGAGCTTTTAGAGCGCAAAGGTTTACTCGATCGCTTGCGCGAGGCGATCGACGAAGTGCTGGCGATCGCTACGAGTAAAGGGATTAGCAAACGGGAGATCGAACGGGTTTTATTAGTCGGCGGCAGTTGTTTGATTCCCGCGATCGCTCAATTAATCGTTTCTTATTTCGGACGGCAGAAAGTCAAAATAGACAAGCCCTTTGAAGCGGTCGCCCACGGTGCTTTAGCCCTCGAACGTCACGTTAAAATTGAAGACTATTTGCGCCACAGTTACGCGATCCGACTGTGGGAACCGTATAGTAAAAGTTATTCTTATTGGCCGATTTTTGAACAAGGAACGTCCTATCCCACCGCAGGCGATCGCCCGTTGGTTTTGCAAGTCGCCGTGGAAGGACAACGGGAAATTCGCCTGGATATTGGCGAAGTCGCCGAAATTACTGCAGCAGAGGTTATTTTCGACCCCGAAGGTCAAATGAGCAGCACGGCGCTGCAAAAACAGACTCAATTTCGCTCCCTACAAGGACGGGATCCCGACGTTTGTATTGCCCATCTCGACCCCCCCGGACAAGTCGGTTGCGATCGCATCGCCGTTCAATTTGAAATTGACGAAATGCGGGTGTTGTTAGTAACGGTTCGCGATATTTTAACCGGGGAATTACTGGTAGAGCGATCGGCGATCGCCAAATTACACTAAGCCGAAAACTGGGGATAACTGGCAAGGTTTAGGGGGTCGAGTAAATCGTAGTCGCTTCGGTTAAAATCCCTCGAACCTAACCCCAAACTTATAGAATTTTTAAGAAAATCTCTGGAATCTCAGAGTTATTGACAAAGTTTTCTATTTGCAATCATTCTCTATTTTCGGGAAAAAAATGACGCAACAACCCCATATGGAGGCAATTTTTCCGAAGAAGAGATCGTCTTTTGCCGGGGTTGAAATTTAGGGGGAGCTTGGCTGAAAACCCTCGATAAATCTAGCTTTGTGCCGTCAAGTCGCCCGTCGCGACCCCAAATTTCAAGGGGAGACAAACGAGAACGATCGCCCGTTAACGAAAATGATTTTTAATAAAAATCAAAGCTTACAAACTATTACAAAATCGCTTTTCTATGGCCCAGAGAATTAAACTGAATTCAGAAGAAATTAACCTTCAGTTAACCTAAGTTCAATTGACAAATCTTAGGGGGAAATCATGGCAGCAGCCCTCGCAGTCCATTTCAAGTCTCAACAAAAAGTCGTAAGGCAAAAAGGGTCACTCGCACTGGTCAAATCCATCGACCAAGCCCTTGACAATAGCGAAGCGCTGCACTCACCGATTTCCCCCGTTCAAACTCCGTCAACATCGACTGCGCGCCCGGGGATTCCCCATCAAGTGATTCACAGTATTCCCGGGCGGTTGCGGTTGCGGTTGCCTCGCCTCGGTTGCGACGCTCATTACGTCTACCGATTGCAAATGTTGCTCGAAGCTGACGAGTACATCACCGAGATCCGCATGAAACCCCAGGCGATGTCCGTCGCCCTCCACTATCACGGCGATCGCGTTTCCGTAGAGGAGATGCAGCAGCATTTGGGCAACTTGATCGACTTGGCGGCGACGGCAATCGTCCCGGCGCCGGGAGCTGACGGCGACGGGGAGGCGGAAAGCGCCTGGTCCGAACTGAAATTGCCCCTGGTCGCCAGCCTCCTCGCCTTGCTCGCCGGACCGATGGGGTTGCCGATTCCGACCCTAGCCGTGGTCGGGACGATCGCCGTCGGAAGTCTGCCCGTAGCGCAAAAAGCCCTCGAAAGTTTGTGGCAAGATAAGCGGATTAACATCGACTGTCTCGACTTGATGGCCCTGACCCTGACGACGTTACAGGGCAATCCGCTCACCCCTTCGACGATCTTGTTACTGCACAAACTCGGGGACCTGATCCGCGATCGCACCGCCCGCAGTACGACCCGCCACGCCTCGGAATTGATCGATTCCCTCGATCGCGTCGTCTGGGTCCAACGGGACGGGATGAAAGTCCAAATCGCCCTCGATCGCGTCCGTCCCGGGGATACAGTTATTGTCTATCCCGGCGAACAAATCCCGATCGACGGATCGATCCTCCGGGGCCAAGCCACGATCGACCAGCAAAAACTCACAGGCGAGTCGGTTCCCGTGCGGCGATCGGTCGGCGATCCGGTCTATGCCTCTACGTTGGTGCGCGAAGGCCATTTGTATATCCTGACCGAGAAAACCGGGCTGGACACTCGCGCCGGACAAAGTATCACCCTCGTCCGAGAGGCTCCCGTCGGCGATACGCGCATGGAAAACTACGCGGCCCAACTGGCCGACAAAGCGATTTTGCCCGCCTTCGCGTTCTCGACCGGGGTCTTAGTCGTGACGGGCAGCATGGCGAGAGCCGCAGCGATTCTGACCCTCGATTTCATGACCGGGATTCGCGTTTCCGTGCCGACTACGGTACTGGCGTCAATGAGTGCGGCAGCACGGCGCGGCATCCTCATCCGAAGCGGGCGCAGTTTGGAACAACTGGCTCACGTAGATGCCGTGGTGTTTGACAAGACCGGGACGCTCACTCAGGGAGACGTCGTCGTCACCGGAGTGAGAACGATCCACGGTGCCGACCCACGACGGTTGTTAGCTTTCGCCGCCACTGCGGAACGACGCCTCACGCATCCGATCGCCTGTGCGCTGCTCAATTACGCCCAAGAATGCGGGGTAGAGGCGTTAGAGCGCGATGGCTGGGATTATCAAGTCGGTCTCGGCGTGCGGGCTATAATTGAGGGAGAAGAGGTTCGCGTCGGCTGCGATCGCTTCATGGCGAAGGAACAGATCGACCTAGAACGGATCTATGAAGTATATCCCGACTTGCGCGGATCGGCGGCAATTTACGTCGCCAGCAACGGTGAATTACTCGGGGCGATCGAATATACCGACCCCTTGCGTCCCGAAACGAAAGCGACGATTCAAGCCTTGCAGGCGCAAGGGATCGACATTCACATTCTCACCGGAGATTGCCGCCAACGAGCCGTTACCGTTGCCTCACAATTGGGGATCGCCACGGAGAACATTCACGCCGACGCCTTCCCGGAACAAAAAGCTGTGGTGGTTCGCGAACTGCACGAATCGGGAAAAACGGTGGCGTTTGTCGGCGACGGGATTAATGACTCGGCAGCCTTGGCGTATGCGGATGTTTCCGTGTCCTTTGGCGAAGGATCCGAAGTGGCCCGGGAAACGGCGGACGTGGTGTTGATGGAAAACGATTTAGAGAGTCTGGTCAAGGCGATCGCCCTGGCCCAACAAACCCAGCAATTGATCGGTGAAAATACCCGACTTTCGGTGATTCCAAATGTGGCGGCGTTATTGTTAGCAACGACCGTAGGACTTCATCCCTTAGCGGCGGCGGTGGTCCATAACGGATCGGCGATCGCGGCTGGGGTCAACGGACTGCGCCCCTTACTTAAAGGTAGGGAGAATTAAGCCGTAAAAAGAGGACTAATTTGAGGATAAAGACATGATGAAATGGGAATATGAATTCGGCGAAGAATTAGCGAGAACTTGTCCGTTTGGGCTTCGCTGTCCGGTGCCGGGGATGGGATGGATTTTATTAGGAACGCTCGGCGCCCTCGTCGTCGCTCCGGTCGCCATTCCCGCCGTCAAGAAAGCAGGTAAGGCGATCGCCAAAACGGCAGTTAAAGGTGGTATTGTCGCTTATGAAGGCAGTAAAGAACTGGTTTCCGAAGCCAAAGCCGAACTCGCCGCTTCTCGTCCGGAAGTTTGAACAATTTTGATTTAAGTTCGGACTAGACAGGCGCGATCGTCGATTGAGAAACGAGAGCGAGCGATCGAACAAATGTAGGCAGGAGCAAACTCGATGAACTCCTACCTACATTTCTCCGTTGTTAGACATTGAAAATACATGATTAAAGTCAATAATTTTACTAAAAACACGATCTAGTTTTTGCGGGGTTGCGGGAAACACGATCGCCTCCTTACACCTGTGCATTTTAAAAGAGAAGCAGCTTATGACTTAAAAAGATCGAAGAATCATTAACTTTTAAGTTTAACCCGACCCTCAGCCAGAGCGATTAACCTGTCTCGATTTAATAAGGTAATCGTCGAACCGTCGATCGCGATCGCCCCTTCGGCGACCAAACGGGCGAAAACCCGGGAAAGCGTTTCCGGAATCGTGCCTAAAAAAGCGGCTAATTGTCCTTTGGTAATATCCAACTCCATCGTAGTGCGATCGCCCGACGACTCATTTAAATAAAGTAAATACGCCGCCAACCGTTGCGGAACTTCTTTTAACGATAAACTCTCGATCGCGCGGCTAAAACGGCGCAGCTTTCGAGCAAAAACCGATAACAAATTCATCGCTAACGTCGGTCGATCTTGCATTAACTGAAAAAACGCAACCCTCGGAAAAAATAAAACGTGAGTTTGCTCCAACGTCGCCGACGAAGCCGGAAAAGCTTGGCCGTCAAAAGCGGGAACTTCGGCGAAATGCTCCCCGGTCGCAAAAATGCCTAAAATTTGTTCTTTGCCTTCCGCCGATTGTTTAAAAACCTTAACCCGACCTCGAATTAAAACAAAAAAGCCAATCCCACGATCGCCTTCCCAGAATAAAATCTCACCTTTGCGATACATTTTTTGAACCGCGATCGCCGCTAACGCTTCGATGTCTTCGAGAGGAAGACCCTCAAAAAGTTGGGTGGTCGCCAAAAATTGGACGAGTTCGGCAAGAGAAGATTCGGCGGGTTTCATCGGAAATTGAGAGAAAACAACCTGGAAAAAATCAGTTCTTGACTTAAGTCAAGGTCACGCCGCGATCGCGATTCTAGAGTGGGGATAAGCAGAGGAAAGCGAATCAGGAGACAAGCGCCATGTATTGTACCCAATGCGAACAAACCAGCCGAGGCGAAGGATGTTATCAGTGGGGCGCCTGTGGGAAAAGCCCCGAACTCGACGCCTTACAAGACTTATTAATTCATAGTTTACGCGGATTGGGACAGGTGGCGATCGCCGCCCGCGAATACGGTATCATCGATCGCGACGCCGACCGCTTCAGTTGCGAAACCCTATTCGCCACCTTAACGAACGTCAATTTCGACCCGCAAAGCTTCGTCAATTATATCGAGCGCGCGATCGCCTTGAGAGACGGCTTAAAACAGCAGTTACAGGCGATCGCCCCCCAAGCGACAATTCCCGAAGGCGCCGCCACTTTCCAACCCGCCACCGGACTCGACGAGTTAATCCAACAAGGACGAGACCTCGAATACGAATTTATCTCCAAAGCGGCGATCGACGTCGATATTTTCTCCTTAAAATTAACCGTCCTCTACGGACTCAAAGGGATCGCCGCCTACGCCTACCACGCCCGAGAATTATCCCAAGAAGACGATCGCGTTTACGCCTTCTGTCACGAAGCCTTAGCCGCCCTCGACCGCAACGATCTAACCTTGGACGATTGGGTCAATCTTGCCCTCAAACTCGGCGAAATTAACTTGCGGACCATGGAACTCCTCGACGCGGGCAATACCGGAACCTACGGTCATCCCGTCCCTACCGCCGTTCCCCTCGGTCCGCGCGTCGGTAAAGCGATTTTAGTCTCCGGTCACGACCTCAAAGCCCTGGAACACTTGTTACAACAAACCGAAGCAACGGGCATCTCGATCTACACCCACGGCGAAATGCTGCCCGCCCACGGTTATCCCGGTTTAAAACAAAAATACCCGCACCTGTACGGTCACTACGGGACGGCGTGGCAGAATCAAACCAAAGAATTCGCCGCCTTTCCCGGTCCGATTCTGATGACCACCAACTGTTTGATGCCCCCTCACGAGAGTTATAAAAATCGGGTCTATACCCTCGGTCCGGTGGGGTGGCCCGACTTGCCCCATATCGAAAATGACGATTTCGCGGCGTTAATTGCGATCGCCCAAAATTTACCCGGCTTTACCGAAACGGGCGATTCCCGTCAAGTGATGACTGGATTTGCGCGCAATGCAGTCTTAAGCGTGGCGGGAGAAGTCGTCGAAGCAGTCAAACAAGGTAAAATCCGTCATTTCTTCCTCGTCGGCGGTTGCGACGGGGCCAAACCGACCCGCAATTACTACACGGAATTAGTCGAAAAAGTGCCGTCCGATTGCGTAGTTTTGACCTTAGCTTGCGGAAAATTCCGCTTTTTCGACAAAGACCTCGGCGAGATCGGCGGCATTCCGCGACTGATGGACGTGGGACAATGTAACGATGCCTATTCGGCCCTGCAGATTGCCTT
Organism: Oxynema mangrovii CENA135; assembly: GCF_016632315.1. Taxonomy (NCBI): domain Bacteria; kingdom Bacillati; phylum Cyanobacteriota; class Cyanophyceae; order Oscillatoriales; family Oscillatoriaceae; genus Oxynema; species Oxynema mangrovii. The sequence continues at coordinate 339,340 of NZ_JAEOXH010000002.1, forward strand.
GGGATTGGCGAATGCCTTCGGGGTCGAGGTCAATCAGTTGCCGTTGTCGATGATTCTCTCGTGGTACGAACAAAAAGCGGTGGCGATTTTGCTGACCTTGTTATATCTCGGCATCGAAAATATCCGCTTGGGTCCGACGTTGCCCGCATTTATTTCGCCGAATGTGTTTGGGTTGTTATCGAAAAAATATGGCCTCAAAGCAATTTCGACGCCGGATGAAGATTTGGCCGCTTGTTTGGAATTGACGGTATAGGGAGGCAGAAGCCAGGAGTTAGAAAAGGGGCGGGCATCCTTGCCCGCTTTGCAATTTGTAATTAAAATTTGAGATCTAATCAATAAACTCTAAAACTTAAAATCTTAGATCTACAATCTAAAATCTACGCGAGTTCGAGAAATGTCTGAAATTCCCAAAATGTTCGACTCCGAAGGTCTCAAAGAATGGCAACAGGGGATCGAACAGGCCAATCGCAATAACATTTTCTGCCACTGTCGCCGTTGCGATGCCGAATGGGTGGATTCTTCAGAAGAGGCGGATTGTCCGGAGTGTGGCAGTTCGGATGTCGAGCATTTGTGCTGCTGGCAGTTTCCCGACGGTTGAGATTTCGTGATTCTCAATCGGCAAGATCTCGATATCGCACATTTCAAAGGGTTGCAAGTTCTCCCCAGGCCAGAAAAAGCCTGAGAAAATATTGATAGCCAGTCAACAACTTGAGTAAAGAACCGATTCTGTGGTTCGGTCACTTCTGAGGCGATCGCGCCAAGTAGGGTTAAGAAGTGCGCCGTTGGCTGATTCTAAACAATTCAGGGGTTGTCAAAAATTCAGATGCTAGAACCTTGGCTGGAGCGTCGGGGGTGCGCTAGGACACGTTCTATTTCGATCGCGGGAGGAACCGCCCTGTTCCTCTGGACAATTTTTGGTGAAGGAATGACCCCACGGGCGATCGCACTGCCGTCGATCCCGAACCCGCTCACTTCGGAACGGCTTCGGGTGCAAACGATCGCGCCATCCTCCCAATGGTCACGTCAAGCTCGCCTGTTAACCCGGGAGGGACACGAACAGTTTGCCCGGGGCAACCGCCAAAAAGCCTTAGAGTTGTGGCAAGAAGCGGAACGACTGTATCGCTATTTGGGCGATCGTGACGGGATCGTAGGAAGCCAGATCAACCAAAGTGTGGTTTTCCAAACTCAAGGTCAATATCGTCGTGCTTGTAAAGTATTAGTCGGGATTCTCCCCGTTGAGGGGGGCGATCTCTTGTGTGAAGCTCAAACGGAGGATGGGTTCGAGTTGGCGTGTACGGAGTCGCACTGCGGTCTTTCCACGGCAATCGAGAAGCTCGCCTTACAGAATTTGGGCGAAATCTTACGCGAAATCGGCAAATTAAAAGCATCGGAAACGGTGTTGCAACAAGCCCTGAAACTGGCGAGATCGTGGAGATCGGGTCGGGAGATCGCTGTTATCGAACTGAGCTTGGCGAACACCCAACGAGCGCGATACAATCGCCAGCGCAGTTTTTACGACCGTACCGAACAATCCGGCGATCGCATCAAAGCGATCGAATTGGGCAAGGAAACCCTGGAGCGTTATCGTCGTATAGCACGAAGGGAGAGTGAGGGGGAAGCTGCCAACGGCACCCGCTCTCAAGCACGGTTCAATTCCTTGAGTTTGCTCGTCGAGATCGCCGAGTGGTTGAAGGAGGAAGGGGCCGGACAAGATGACAATGCGATCCTGACCCAGGAGTGGCGCCAACTCGACGCTCAAATCCAACCGACCGTGGAGCAGTTAGTCGCCGATCCGTTATTATTTTCGGGTTTATCGGCGATCGAGGAAATCTACGCGCGGCTCAATTTTGCCCATACTTTAATGCAATGGGGCGATCGCCAATACGCTCGCGAGGCGATCGCCCAGATCCAGTTCGCTCTGGGCGCATCTCGCCAATTGAACCATACTCAGACCGAAATTTATGCCTCGGGTCTGATGGGGATGTTTTACCAGCAACAAGGTAACTTGAATCTCGCCCGAGAATGGACCGAACGAGCGGTGTTGCTCTCGGAAGCGATCGCCGCTCCAGAATTGAGCTATCGCTGGCAACAACAGTTAGGAAATATCGCTTACAGTCTCGGGGAAATTCCGATGGCGATCGCCGCTTACGAAATGGCAGTGGAGCAAGTAGAGCAGGTTCGCCAAGATTTACTCTCCCTAGAAACCGAAGTACAGTTTGCTTTTCAAGAAACGGTTCGAGATATTTATGAAGACTATATTTTTGTCCTTTTGAAATGGGAACCCAATCAAGAGACACTGATCGCCCTAGCTCAAATCGTCGATCGCTTTGGGTTGGCCGAATTAGAAAATTTTCTCGGTTGCCATTTGTTGATGGAAAGCGATCGCCACTCCGATCTCCAAGAACGCCCAGCAGCCACTTTTTACGCGATCGTCTTAGAAAAATACAATTCGATCGCGATCGTCCTCGAGGTTCCCGATGGCTCCGAACAACAATTTTACTATTACTCAGCCGAATGGCAGGCGGTCAAACAACAAATTAACGCTTTAAATTATTTTATAGAAGCGCATTCACTTAACACTCGTATTAACCAAGACCAAATTACCAAAGCCGCTCGCGAACTCTACCAACTTTTAATTCAACCCGCTCGCGATCTCTTGCCCGATTCGGGAACGATCGTCTTTGTTACCGACAGTTTGCTCCAAACTATTCCAATGGCAATGTTGCAAGACGAAGGAGGGCAATATTTAATCGAAAAATATAGCTTAGCCTTAAGTTTGCGATCGCAGCCTAACTCGAATCCGCCCCCACCTTTGTCCGAACCCCGGGGCTTATTGGCAGGCGTGAGAAACGGTCCGAGTTTTTCCGATCGGTTCGACGAACTCCCGGCTGTCAAGAGAGAATTAGAGGAAGTACAAGCAGAAATTGGCGACAGCAAAATCCTTTTGGACGAAGACTTTACCCGCGATGCTTTTGAAAAACAAATCAATCACGCGGATTTTTCGATCGTTCACATTGCCACTCACGGTGAATTTAGTTCGGATCCTCAAAAGACCTTTATTCTCGCCTTCGACGACCCGATTAACGTCCGCCAATTCGACCGCTTCGTCCGACGCCGGATCGAAAGCAGTCTTTTCCCGATCGAGTTACTGGTCTTGAGTGCCTGTGAAACGGCGAAATCGGACCGTCGCGGCGGTTTGGGCTTAGCCGGGGTCGCGGTTCAAGCCGGGGCACGCAGTACTTTAGCGAGTTTGTGGAAGGTCGCCGACGGTTCGACGGCGTTATTCATGAGCGAATTTTACCGCCATTGGCGCGAGTCGAACCTTACGAAAGCGGAGGCGTTGCGTCAGACCCAACTAACGTTTTTACACGATCCCCAGTATCGGGACAAAAACTACCATTTGCCTTACTATTGGGCGGCGTTTATTCTCGCGGGAGATTGGCATTGAGAGCGATCGTAACTGGGTAAGAAATTGGGAATTTTAGATTGTAGATGGTAGATTTTACCTCTAAATCTGTTGGCTTTTTTTGAGGTCTTCAAGTAAGCCGACGACCTCGGAATCGTGGGGATGTTCTGCGATCCAGTTTTCGAGCATGACGATCGCGAGATCGAACAACTCGTGGCTAATATAAATGGCGTGGCGGTCGAGCAGTTGTTCCCTGGGGGAAAGGTCGAGACGGTCGAGTTGGGCGATCGCGCGATCGATCTCGCTGTGGGTTTTGCGGTCGATCATTTTGAAGTAACTCCTCGATCTGACGATCCGGCGATCGCCGCTATTGCTAACCCCTTCGACCGTGGTGATGTATTGATTGCCTGGGGTTAAGGGCTTTTCAAAAGGATATTGAAATTCGATCGGATCCCCCGTTCTCATTTCGGAAACGAAGTAGCGGTCTTCTCGGTTGCGGTCCGTACCGCTCAAATCTTCTACTCTCAAGATATAGTAATCGACTCCGGCGATGTGTTTCCAGGAGAAGGTGGGGCGATCGTCGATCGAGGTCGTGTTGTTGTACGGGCGGACAATTCTGGGACTGTCTTGTAGCTCTTCCGGACTGCGCGGATCTTCCGGGGCGCAGCCGCGTTCTTCGTCGCAAACGAGGGCAACTGGGGGACACAGATCGCCACCGCGCCCGGTCTGACCTGCCGGAATCACGACGGTTTCGAGATTTGCAAAGCACAGGGCGCTCGAGGGACGACCGGGGGGAGTTTGGATGACGGTTTCGGCGCATAGGGAAGTATTTTCGGCGTGCATCAAGGAATTCTCGTTCGCCTTCAAGACCCGTCCGATTCGCTGACAGGAATCGGTGACGGTATTTGCAGTTAAGTGATCCGCCAGCGAGGGCGAATCTCCGATCGCGTTCGCTGGTTGGGCGATCTCGAAAAACTGAATCAGTCCGAAAAGGGTTTGGACGCACAAACCGAGGTAGCTAGTGAGTTTCATCGACTATTCTGCCTCCAGAGATGGGATGGATGGAAACAAGGAAAGCAAGTGGACGGTCGGTTAACGATCGCCGTGCGCCTGGTTCAGTCGTTGGCGGGCGAGGGTTTGCCAAGTGAGCAGGTCTAATTGAGAGCGGGGGTTTTCTTTTAGGCAATTTTGCCAATCAATGAGGGGGGGTTCGCGATCGCCTCGGGCTTCGAGAACTTGGGCGAGCAAACAGTAACTGTCGCTTCGTTCGGGGTTGGCGGCGATCGCCGCTCGCAGGTACGATTCGGCGCGGACGTCATCGTTTTCGATCCAGAACGCCCAACCTAGATTTTTGTATAAAGCTGCTTTGACTGTAGGACGGTCGGTTGCTTTTAACCCCCGTTCGCTCAAGGCGATCGCCGCTTCGGTATCCCCTTGTAAAATGCGCATCCGCGCTAAATCACTCAGGGCGTGGGCGGTCACCGGATTGGGGGATTCGCTGGCAAGACGGTACAAGCGTTCGGCTTGCTCGAAGTTGCCGGAATCGTCGTAAAGTCCCCCCAAATTGTATTGAGTGAATGGATTTTCTGGATTGAGATCCAAGGCTTTTTGATAGTTTTCTTGAGCGCAAGCCCAGTCAGATTCTTTGGCACACAACAATCCTAGATTATTATAAATTTTCGGATCGGTAGGATGGAATTCAAGGGCTTTTTCGTAATAATGGCGGGCGCGTTCGTACTCTTCCTCTCGGTAGGCTTCGAGACCGCGATCGTAGTAATATTGCGCTTGGGTAGGAAAAGAGAAGCGATACAAAAGCGCGAACGCCAACAGTCCGAGAAGGGTATATTTCATCTGGGGCGATCGCAGCACCCCCAATATACTATGCAGCCACAAGCCCCGACGGCTCAAGTAACGTCTGATACTGGCAGTATCTTGAGGACGCTGGCGGGGCAACGGCGCCATCAACTCGTCAATAAAATCGGCGAGGGGTTTGGACACCTGTTCGGCGCGATCGCGCCAAATTAGCCTCCCCGTTTTCGGGTTTGAGGGTAAATCGACGGGGGATTGACCTGCAAGCAGGTGGACGAAGGTGCGCCCGAGCGCGAAAAAATCCGATTGGGGGAGGGCTTTCCCTTCGATTTGTTCCGGTGGGGTATAGCCGCCGGAAATGACGCTGGTCACGGCGAGTCCGCCTTTAAGTTTCGCCAGGTAGGTATCGGTAACGTTGCGAACCGAACCGAAGTCGATCAACACCAGTTGACCGTCCGGTTGCAAAATAATATTCGAGGGTTTGATATCCCGGTGAAAGCAGCCGTTCCCGTGCAGTAAATCTAAAATAGCGATGAGCTGTCTGAGCCAGTTGAGGGCGAGGCGTTGGGGGAGTTTGCCCCAGCGCGCGGACCACTGCTCCAGGGTTTCGCCGTCGATTTTTTCCATGACCAAGCAGTACACCGGGCGCGTGCTGTCGGGGAGAGAGACGCTAAAGAAGCCGTCGAGTTCGACCCGAGGAATGCCTGGAGCCTGGATCGATTGTAAGGTCAGGGCTTCGCGCTCGAACATCTCGATCGTTTCTGGGCGCCTTTGTACCAGCACTTTCATTACTTTGGTCGTACCGCGATCGTCTACCTCGAACAGTTCCGTGGGGTGATGGCCTTCGAGCGATCGCAACGGCTGGAGCAGGCGATAGCGTCCGCCCACGAGCAGCTCGGTGCCACATCCCTGACAGGATAGGGCAGCATCGGAATTTTGACGGTGTTGACAGGCTGGATTGATACAGTATTTCACATATTAAGGGAAATGGTTACAAAAGCATTTCACCAAAAAATCAGCTAGAGAAACGACACCATCGAGAAGGGGTTGAAATATATAACTATTCTAATGGTTTTAAAAAATAGTAGCCACCGTGAGAGGCTAACCGTAGGGAGCAATGAAAAGTAGGGGCGATCGCGTATAGCCTGCGGCATGGCTTCGCGCTTTGCACTTAACGACTCCAAAGCAGTTGGGAGGATCGCCATCGGCTGAATCTTATAACGGGGTCGGTTCGATCGCGGCGCCCTCACTCTCGCTGACTTCCATTTCGGCGAGGTGGTATTTGATCGCATATTTGCGAATCACGGGTTGGAGGGTAAACAGGGGTTCGTGGGTTTCGTGATTTTTGGTTTTTTCGATCAGCGATCGCCCGCTTAGGGATTCCAACGGTTCGATTAAGTCGGAATGACTCAAGTTCGTGGTTTTCATTTGCAGGTGAATTTGTTCTAAAGAATGCGGATATTGATTCTGTGCTAAATAAAAAACGATTTTTTGTTCCAAGGGAGATAAACGCTCGAATTGTCGTTCGAGAACTTCGAGAAACAGGTCTTTAATGACCAAGGTTTTGTATTTTATAAAGCGATCCACGCTGCAACCAAACACTTCTTGAATGGTCGTGGCGACAATTTTTAAAGCGAGGGGATTGCCGCGATAATTATCGATTAACTCTTGCCAATGTTCCGGTTGTCCGGTCAGGTGTTTTTCCTGGAGCAATTGTCGGGCATCTTGGAGTTTGAGTCCGTCGAGTTTGAGCAAGCGAACGGGTTGATTCGATCCGGCGAGTAAGGAGATTTCTCGTAGTTTTTCTTGAGAGAGAATCAGGAAGGTACTTTGGTGGGGAGATTCTCCGACTCGTTGAAACAGTTGTCCGTAGACTTCGTAGCCGCTTTGGTAGCGTCCGAGACGGTCGCCAGGGCGTAAAATGGTTTCTACGTCGTCCAAGACGATTAAGCAGCGCCGCGATCGCAACCCTTCGATGACGAGGGTCATTTTGGTGGCGATCGCGGCGGGCGGATCGAGGGTTTCTGGATAGAAACGCAGCAAGAGGTCGTCGAGTAAAGTTTCTGGGGTCGGTGCGTGGGAGAGCGATCGCCAAATGAGCCTGTCGAAGTTTCCCGCTTCGAGAACCTCTTTGACGGCGGCGATCGCCAAGCTGGTTTTACCGATGCCACCCAGTCCTAAAATGGAGATCGAGCGACAGCGATCGCCGACGATCCAGTGCTCTAGAGTGGCCAGTTCCGCCTCGCGTCCGTAAAAGCTACTCAGATCGGGCGCGTTACCCCAATCCTGGGGAATGGAGCTCCCGAGGCGATCGCAGCAGCAACTTCCTAATTCCGCTTCGCGGGCGATGCAATATTCTTGGTAGCGCTGCTGTAGGAGTTTTTGCAGTTTCGCCAGTTTGACCGGGCCGCGTCCTTGAATGTTAAATTTTTGATAGACTTGGCTCAGTCGCTGTCGGATCGCTTCCGGTCGGACGTGCAGTTGTTCGGCAATGGCACTAATTTCGTGACCGGTTACGGCTAAACTGAGGGCTTCCCATTCCGCACGAGATAAAGCGTGATGTTTGGCCTGTGCGTCGAGAAATTCCTGAAACTTGGAGTCGAGGGACATCATTGGATTCTCACCTTAATCCTCTATCGGTTAACTCTACATTCGATCGAGGGGTCTTCTATATAATATTCGATCTTTGCCATCAACCTCAACGATGTCTCATTCAAGTTAGCTAATTTATGTAAGAGGTGGCAATTCGCCCTTTCTCAAGGCCGGAAGCGACCCAGGGAGAGGGGCGATCGCCGCCCGACATCGTAACAGTTCCCCGATCTGCCTACAGTCACTCGACCCTATTTCACGGAATCGGGCATTTTTCCCGTCGATCGCGCCGCGCGATCGACGGCCAAATCACGGCCAAATAACTAGGGCGCCGCCGAAAAAAGGCGATCGCCATCGATAGTAATTGCCCTGGATGGAAGAGGTCGAAAATTACGGGTCGATTGCCATCTAAACTTTACAAAAATCCAAGAAATCGGGGATGATTTCCGATCGAAAGGCGTTATATACTGACTTAAATAAGACTCGATCCGCTCGTTCGAGATCGGTGATGGCGGTCAACTTTGAGCAAGACTTTATTCAAATGCCGATGAATTTAGCGGCGCGAGATCGGACGAATTGGGGATGGAAGCAATGAAGCCATCCCAATGGAGGTCTAAGGGGATGAATTGGAGCAATCTGTACCAGGCGACGTTATGTACGAGCGCGATCGTCCTGGCCACTCTATTGTTACCCGCATTGTCCCGCCACTCCCTTCAGATCCGGATCGAGATCCGTCCGATCGCCACAACCGAACACCGCCTTTCTCCCCGCATCACCTTCGCTCCGGCGGGGCAATGCGAGATTGACCGTTCCCCGTTCCCGGCTTCTCGGAGCGTAACATTGCCCGATCGCCTCTCGTTCGCCGAACAGACCGAGATTGCCGAATCCCTGACCCCTGCCGTTGCCGATCGCCTGTCGGTCGCGGATTGGGCGCGGGCGATCGCCGCATCTGGATTCGAGCCGTTGCGCGTGCAAGCACGGGGCGGCGATCGAGCCGACCTGTTGCCCTCCCGTTAACCCAATCGGTACTCAGTGGCTAGGGAGTCGCGATCGCCGTCCAGGTGGCGCCGCGATCTCTCGATTCAAAGATGCCATTGTTCTCGTTAACAGCATAAAGGATTTGGGAATTTCCCGGCGCCTGCACCAAATGTACGACGATGCCTTCAATGCCTTCCCCGAACCTTTCCCAGGTTTGACCGCCATTGCCACTGCGATACAGTCCCGGGGCCGAGTCGAGCAAGCGATAGCCGTAGAGGGTACCTTCCGTCCCGTCTTCGAGAACGGCGAGACCGACGATCGGCGCCGTGTCGGTATTGGAGACTAACTCCCAGTTGCGACCGCTATTATTGCTTTGGTACAATCCCGCCCGGGTCGTAGCAAATACCCGATCCGGGCGAGCGGGATCCACGATCAAATTAAAAGGCATCTCTTCCAAGCCGATCGGTCGCAGTTCGGTCCAGGTTTGACCGCGATCGCGGGAAACAAAAAAGCCGACTTCTCCGGAGGTGGCCCATCCGTAAATCGTTTTCGGATCTGCCGGGGCGACGGCGATCGCGTGGAAATCTACTCCGGACATCGACTCGGTTTTCCAATCTTTACCGCGATTCTCGGTGACTCGAAATCCCAAATTCCCCCCGGTCGGCGGGTGTCCGCTCATATAAAAGCGGTTGCGATCGCCCGGATCCACGGCAAATCCCATATAGTCCGAGCGATCGTCGCCGACCCAATACCACTGTCCGTCCTCGCTGCGTCGTACCAAGCCGTAATGGGTGGCAATGTAGAGAACTTCGGGGTTGTCCGGATCGACGCCGAGGGTTAACTACAGAAGCCGAAAACTTACCCAATCTTATCCAATCTTACTCAAATAATGAGAAATTCCCGGAGCATTGACCAATATTTCTAGAAACTGAATTGTTAATAAAGTCATCAGTGGTGGTAAAATTAGCTCTAGTTAGGCGCCATTGGTAGCGTAGAGCATTTAACTCCATGTTATTAGGGTTTAAAACACAACTTAAAGTTAATCTTACCCAACGACAAAAACTCGCTCGTCATGCGGGAGTGGCGCGTCATGCTTACAATTGGGGTCACGGGTTGTGTTTAGGAATTTTATCACATAATGCCGATTGTAGTCCCGATGAAAAAATCAAATTTCCCACAGCTATTGACTTACATAAGTGGTTAAATAAGTTAGTAAAACCAGAGAATCTGTGGTATTACGAAGTTTCTAAGTGTGCCCCTCAATACGCTCTCAGACATCTCGCCCAGGCGTGGCAAGATTGCTTTAAAAAAAAGAAATCTAGACCTAAATTTAAGAAAAAAGGCAGACAAGACAGCTTTACTCTAGATGGAACCATAAAAATATTATCTGAAAATAAAATTCAGGTTCCTGTCATTGGAATTCTGAAAACTTATGAAAGATTATCGGGGAATTATCAACCCAAAAATGTGACGATTAGTCGAGAGGCAGATCGCTGGTTTATTTCGTTTAAAATAGATGTCAACGTGACCCCCACCGATAAGAAAACAGATGTAGTGGGGATAGATTTGGGGATAAAAGCGCTTGCCACCTTATCAACGGGAGTAAGTATAGAAGGAATAAAAGCATATAAAAAGCATTCAAATAAACTAGCTAGACTCCAAAGACAAGTTAGCCGAAAAAGTCTCGGCTCTGCCAATCGAAAAAAGTCCCAGCTTCAAGTCCAAAAACTCCATCGGAAAATCGCTAATCTCAGAAAAGATACGTTACATAAGTTGACCTCACAATTATGCAAGAACCACGCCGTTAATGTGATAGAAGACTTAAACGTATCAGGCATGATGGCCAATCATAAACTAGCTAAATCTATCGCCGATATGGGGTTTTATGAATTCCGACGGCAGATGGAATATAAGAGCCAAATATATGGGTCACAACTAATAATCGTAGACAGATTTTATCCATCTAGTAAAATCTGTTCTAATTGTGGAAGCATTAAAGACTCATTACTCTTATCAGAAAGACTGTTTGGTTGCGACCATTGTCATCTCAAAATAGACAGAGATTTAAACGCAGCCAAAAATCTGGAAAAAATAGGTCGAGCTACGGCCAAATTAACGCCTGTGGACAAGAGCGAGCTGACTCCCTTGGTAGAAGCAGGAAGTAAAATCGACTCAAAGGTATTGTTCATCAAGCTTTCAGAGTTGATGGGTAAGTTTGGGTAAGTTTTATCTAGCGGCGTGAACGTGGTTGTCCTGCTGCCAGTTGGGGGCGGGGGTCAGCGCTGCGAGTTCGGCGGGCGATCGCGTCGGCGTCGCCGGGACCGAGGGAGAAGGCGTCGGCGCCGGATAAAACGTCTGCAGTTCCGGAAGTGGCGAACATCCCAGGGCAAGAGTTCCGGCGGACAGGGCGATCGCCGTCGAGCGGGCGATTCGATGTAAACAAGAGTGTTTCATGGTTGATGCAGGTGCTGTTTGAGCCAGACTAAAAGACCGTAACCGCCGAACAGGAGACCCAAAACCGATTCTTTCCATCCCGGGTGTAAGTTCCCCTGTTGGGTCTGTGGTGAGTGAGGGTTGGCGACGGTGGCTGTCGGGTCTTGAGAGGGTTCGGATCCCTTCTGGGAGGCGGGTTGAGGAGAGATCGAGGGGTTCGATTCACGTTCAGAGCGCTGGTGATATTTCGGGGCGTGGGCGATCGCCTCGGGGGACTGGATCGCGATCGCTCCCGAGGCGATCGTGGCTAGAGTGAGGGCAAGGATTGGAGATGGTTTGAATTCGATGTTCACGAGATTGCGGTCGATGTTTCCACGATAGACAATAATGGAACTGGCGATCGCCCCGACGATGTCGTGAGTTCTAGTCTGTCAAATAAGGATGAAATTGCGATGAAATCGCCGCCGTTTTGCGATCGCGGGGTAATTTCAATGTAAAGGTACTCCCGCGACCGATGGCGCTTTCCACGTCGATCGTCCCCTGGTGACTTTGAACGATCGCCCGCACGATCGCCAATCCCAACCCCGATCCTCCGGTATGGCGGGAGCGATCGTTGCGAACCCGGTAGAAGCGATCGAAAATGTGCCCGCGTTGTTCGGGAGGAATACCGATTCCCGTATCGACGACCCGAACGATCGCCCAGTGGGGGGCACTGTCTAGCTTCACGACGACTTCGCCCCCGGCGGGGGTATATTGAATCGCATTGGCGACCAAGTTGGACAGGACTCGATACAGTTGGGGTTCGTGACCCCAGACGTAACAGGGGCGATCGTCGTTGAATTGGGCGCGCAATTGCACCTCGGCGGCGATCGCCAACGGGGCGAGTTCTTCGACCACGTCGGAGATCGAGTCGTCGAGGCTGCACCGTTGTCGTTTTTCCGGTGCTTGTTGGCGATCGAGTCGCGAGAGCAACAGTAAATCCGTCACTAAGGCGGACAGTCTCAGGTTTTGCCGTTCGACGCTGTTGAGGGTTTCGCGGGCGTCGTTTTCGTTCAAAACGGGCGATCGCAAGGTGGTTTCGACAGTGGCGCGAATGGCGGCGAGGGGCGTTCGCAGTTCGTGGGCCGCATCGGCGGTAAATTGTTGGATGTGGCGGTAGGAGTGGTAAATCGGTTGCATCGCCACTCCGGCGAGAATCCATCCGGCGAGGACGGTAAAGCCGAGGGCGACGGGTAAACCGAGGATGAGGACGATGCGGACGGCCCGCAGGTAGTTGTCCCATTCTTCGAGCGATCGCCCCAATTGCAAGTATCCCCAATTTTGGCCGTCGCGGGCGTGCAGTATTTGCGAGAGTTGGTGATAGCGCCCCGTCGCGGTCGGATCGGCGATCGTCTGCCATCGAACGTGCGGTGGGGGGATCTGCAAGCCTTCCGGTAGCACTCCGGCGACGGCGATCGGTCTTCCTGACCGATCGAGCAGGCGCAAATAGTAGTGATTTTGGGTCAGGGATCCGAGAATCGGTTCTTTTCCGGGGGCGATCGCGCACGAAACCCCACTCAGGCACAGTTCCGGTAAAAATCTCAGGGCGTCGCTTTCTAACTGTCCTGGAGTTTCTAACACTGTTTCTAAGGTGTCGTGCAAGGTTCCCGCGACCGATTCCAATTCGCGATCGAGGGTCATCCGATGGGCGTGGGCGATCGCCTCGTAAACCCCAAACCCGGACAAACTCAAGATGATTCCCATAACTCCGGCATACCAACACGCCAACCGCCAGCGCGTTTTTTGGAATAAGGGATGGGGATTCATAGGATTGTAGATTTTAGGGCGCTTGGCGGCTAAAAAAGTAGGGAAAATTCTTGCGCGGAAGACTTGATTTTATGCTATTATTTTAGATAATAGGAATATAACTAAATTTCAAATTTTTGTCAATATTCCCATTATAATATAAAAGTTTATCAGAAGCGACCGTCAAAAACAAGAGCCAAAACCAAAAAAATCGCGACAAAATCGTATTTTTTTACAAAAATTAACACGATCGTCAACCATTAGCAGCGATCGGAATTGAAGCGATACCCCAATCCATAAACCGTCTCAATAAACTCCGGATATTGACATTGAGATAACTTGCGACGCAACAAGCGAATTTGAGCGGCGACCACATTACTTTCTGGTTCTGCACCGACCTCCCACAGTTGGGATAAAATGCGATCGCGATCGAGAATTTGGTTGGGATGACGCATAAAATATTCCAATAACTGAAACTCCTTATTCGTTAACGAAATTTCGCGATCTTCTCCCGAGCTTTCCCGATAAAATAACGATTTTTTGGTGTAATCCAACCTTAGATTTCCCACTTGTAACGGTTGAACCTGCAATTGGGGCGATCGTCGCTGCAGCGCCCGCAACCGCGCCAATAGCTCCGCCATCCCAAATGGCTTGACTAAATAATCATCTGCGCCAGCATCCAATCCTTCCACCTTATCCGCTTCCGTATCTTTCGCCGTCAACATCAGCACGGGTAACGGACTATTTTTGCGACGCAATCGCTTGCACAATTCCAAACCAGATAAACCTGGTAATAACCAATCAACAATAGCCAGAGTATATTGTGTCCAGTCCGTTTCTAAATAGCTCCAGGCTTCGTATCCATCTTGCAACCAATCGACAACATAAGCCTCCTGAGTTAAAGTGCGTTTAATCGCAGATCCGAGATCGGGTTCATCTTCAACTAACAGTAGTTTCATGTAACAGCAAGAAAGAAACATAAAAAAATCACAAGTATTAAACCTGTGGTGCAGACATTTTGCCTATTTTCTCAACTAAAAAGCGAGTATTCCCTCTAATTTTTATTATTTTACTCCTTCGATTTAAGCTGTCATTACCATAAGAAAATCTACCCACCGACCTCGCATTTACCCAGGGGAGAATCGGGTTAAAATTTCGTCCTTCGATGGTTACAATGATGGGTGATGATTGCTCTTTATTTGATTGAATTAAGTTCGACGCGGTGGAATTTGCAACCACATCAACACTCCAGTCATCACTAAAGTTAATAAACCCAGCGCATTGAGAAAAGGGTAAATTATTTGTAGATCGATTCTACCAAATTTACCGCGATGGAGATCGAGTAACCAGAGAAATTCGCTACTTTTATCGTTAAGTGCGGCAAATTGAAAAGCAAATCCAGTAATTAAAGTCAGGAGAAGAGGGAAAACCATGATGGGGGCTAGAGTACGATGTAATTGACGCAATCTAGCTTTATTAATAAACACGACACCACCAAAACAACTGCAATAAATCTGCCGAGTGAGCATACCCCAGAAGCATACCTCAAACAATGAGAAAAATAAATGCAGTTAGTTCAAAATTTGTTACAGTTTATGACTGCAAAGCGCGAACGAACAAGATTGACAATCTGTCATTCCGATCTCAACAGGAATAAAAAATTGGAGGATATACCGGACGAGTTCAGCCATGGCGATAAAATCCTTAACTTTACTTTAAAAAGACTGTTGAAATCCTGCAGTAATTCGTAAATCTGGAGATTCTTCACCGAGTCCGACTCCGGCGCCAACTGCTAAAACATTGAGGGGAGAGAGTTGGTGACGAACGCCGAGTTCGATTAAGTAGATTTCGGCGTCTTCCTCTTTTTCTTGCTCGAAAACCACATCCGAAACTAAAATAGTTTCAGACCCCAAACGACGACTGTAGCCTAATGTAACAGACAAAGCATTTTGGCGCTCGTTGTCTTGTTGCTCGCTATTATAAGTCCAACCGAGATTTAAGTGCAGGCGATCGAGATTGTTGCCAGTTCCAATACTTTTAGTGACTAATAATTTTAAAGTTGGATCGACTCCTTTACTATCGGAACCTGTAGGAAAATCGGCACTTGCGGAAAGGGCGATCGCCGGAGTGCTTAACGTCTCTGTATTGAAGTTATAAAAAACTTCTGCAGAGATATCGCCGATATCATTTTCTTCCGATCCGAGGACGACAGGAACCGATAGTTTTGCCTGCCAGTTGCGAGCAAAACCCCATTCTAAACGAGGATCGAGGGTAAAAATATCTTCACCTTCAACGCGATCGTAATGAAAAACTCCTTGAAATTCAAAGCCACCAAAACCGAGAGAATACGCATCTTCCACTTCGGCGGGAAGTCCTTCTTCTAAGTTAAGATGGTCGGCAGCGATCGCCTCTTTCAAAATTCCCAATTCTGCGATCGTTCCCGTTAAAAGGGCTAGCACGGAAGGCGCGATCGGCCATAACCGAGATTTCATGCTTTTCACTGTTTTAAATAACTCCCCAAATCCGAATTTATAGCCTATTTACAGAAAAGATATTGCAACCAATTACTCTCTACGAGATAACTCGGAGGGAGACGGATCGCGATCCATACCAATTCCTTCAATATCCGCTAAATTTCCATATTTCTGACGCCATCCTTCTAGCATCATTTCTACCATCATCGGATTGGACTCTCCCGCCTTCATCGAATGAGAAGACATCTCCATTCCTGGCATCATCGTGTTCATCGCATCTGCAAAGGATCCGGCAAGTTCGCCCTCTTGAATTCCGGGAGTTAACTTAAGTTTTAATTGTGTCCGTAGTTGCTCGTGCATTTCCTGCATTTCTGCGGACATTGTCATCTCGGAAGGATTAGAGTTACCGTGACGATCTCGATCGTCATCTTGATGATGATTCTCATCATTCCCATGACCGCGATGACCGTCATGGTTGTCATGATTTTCGCCATCTTCATCGTGGTAATCATGAGGTTGCGACATTTCCCTATTGACGTGAGTCTGGTGTCCGTGTCCGCCAGAAGAATTCGCCATCATCGGCATCATTTCATCGAGCATTTCTAACATCATCTGACTCATCGCGCCTTCGGGACTTTTCACCCACTGGTCATAAACTAACGGGTTAATTTCTGGCTTGGGTGTCGTAAATTTACGCACCAATTTTTCATCTCCGGGCTGATAACTCATCGCATCGAGAACGCGATAGAGTTCGGCGCGTTTTTCTTCCACAGTCCATCCGTCATAGGCGAAAATATCGTATGTCATCCCGTGCAGCATGTGCAGGTTATCGAAAATGTTCGCCGTTTCCGGAGAGAGGCGACTGTAACGCGGCATTCCTTCGCGGGATAAAATCATCCTCAATGGCGGGTCGGGGACGACTTGCGATTGAAATAAGTCTTCCATCCGTTGCATCGTGGCGTCCTGTTCGCTGTCGTTCCCACTGACCATCATCGATTCGTAAACGGCGGGGTGCCACCAGTGTGCTGCATAGAAAAAGTTATTCGATTGAGGATAGTAGTTGCGCGTGAGGCTGAAGTAGGGCTTCATCATCACGGCGGCGCGGCGCATGGTGACATCTAAGGGCGCGGGACTGAGGGCGATGTCGGAATAGGTGGATTTGTAGTATTCGTAGGCTTCGTAGAGGGCTTTTCCTTTCTGGTTCCAAGGAATATCCGCATCGGACATAATATCCTCGGTCATCTCGTGGAGGAGGTGAATCGAATCGATGGTTAAAAATAACCGCCAACTTGCACGGGCGCTGTAGGGGGCGTACAGTTCCATTGACGGTTCGATACGCGGCGGATTGTTGTAAAAATCGATAATTTCGGCGTAGAGTTTGGCGTCTTCGGCGCTGTGATTTTTGAAGGGAGTGAGTAATAAAACGTCGTGCAGTTTGCTGTGGGCGAAGTGCAGCGCCCCGGCGACGCGATAGCTACGGTTGTGGCGGTTGTAGAAAGCGAGGCGGTAGGGGGTGCGTGGGTGGGAAACGAGGTTGCGTTTTTCGGCGATCGCGCGGCTACCTAAGCTTAAGGCTAACACGCTACTGAGGGCGATCGCACCCCATCGACGCCATGAAGTTCGAGGTTTCATCGGTTTGTTGTCGGGAGTAAGGTATCGAGGAACTTTGGCAAGTTGTTCTTACTCTGACAAACAAATATGAAATGGAGATGAAATGGGTTTTAAAGGGGTTTAGTGGATTTAAAGTCGATTCAAGTTAAGTTTTAAATGATGGGAATCACTTCATTTAATTGGATTGAATATAGGTTTGCGTAAATGCTCTTTTAAAGTATTTACCGTTCGCAAATTAATCGAGCAAGTTAAAAGGTCTTATCAGTAGTGTTGCACGCGCAACCGAGCGAACAAACTTGCATCTATGGAAACATCAACTAACCAATCGATATCGCTATCCAGTCGAGGGCGATCGCTAAAGTCGTCCATTGCTCCTATTCCTGACTTCCCCGGTCTGTTCCTACAATAGGATTGGTTTCATCCGATCCTCAATGCAACGAACTCCCCAAAACCCGACCCCCTCCGACGCCGTACTCGGCGGTGAAAGCAGTCCTCACGCGCCCCTGATTTCCCGACTGGATTTAATGATTCGGGCGCGCTATCCCTTGCTGTATATCGTCGCCGTCGAAGAAGAACCCGTTGAAGAAGTGCTCGCCCAAGTGGCAAAACGCCTCGATCGCCGACAATTGTTATGGTGGGATTTAGTGCGCGGTTGGAGTGACAACGGATCGGCGAAAGGGTCGGTGATGGCGGCGTTAGACCGCGTGGCGAAGGCGCCGCCGCAAGATAACACCCTGTTCGTCCTGCGCGACTTGCACCCGATTTTAAAAAACCCCCACGTCAGTAGTAATACCCCGGTAGTGCGCGAATTGCGCAACTTAACCCGGGAGTTAAAGCGATCGCGCAAAACCGCCATTCTCACCAGTCACGAACTCGCCATCCCCGAAGAACTGCGCGAAGAAGTCACCGTCATCGACTTTCCCCTCCCCAACGAACGGGAAATCGACTATCTCCTCTCCCGTCTCGTCTCCCCGGACAAGCTCAAACTCAGCCCCGTGGCGCGGGAACAACTGGTGAAAGCCTGTCAGGGATTGAGTCGCGCCCGGATTCAGCGCGTGTTAGCCCTGGCGCTGGCGGCGAAACAGGAAGTCAACGAAACCGACATCGAAGGGGTTCTCAACGAGAAGCGCCAAACTATCCGCCAGACGGGGATTTTAGAGTTTTTCACCGCCCGGGAATCCCTCAAAAACGTAGGGGGATTGGAGAATTTAAAACAGTGGGTGCGAATGCGTCGGGACGTGTTCACCGAGGAGGCGCGGCGCTACGGAATACCGAATCCGAAAGGGGTGTTGCTGGTGGGAATTCAGGGAACGGGAAAGTCCCTCTCGGCGAAAACGATCGCCCACGAATGGCGTTTACCCTTGTTGCGGTTGGATACCGGGCGCCTGTTCGGCGGGATTGTCGGGGAAAGCGAATCGCGAGTGAGACAGATGATCCAGCTTGCAGAAGCGATCGCACCGTGTATCCTCTGGATCGACGAAATCGACAAAGCTTTCGGCAATATTTCCAGTGGAACCGACGGCGACTCGGGGACTTCGCGCCGGGTGTTCGGGTCGTTGATTACCTGGATGCAGGAAAAAACCGCCCCGGTGTTTATCGTGGCGACGGCGAACAACGTGCGAATTTTGCCTGCGGAGTTACTGCGAAAAGGTCGATTTGACGAAATTTTCTTTATTAATTTGCCCAATTTCGAGGAACGGCAAGCAATTTTTAAAGTACACTTGCAACGATTGCGCCCGTCGCGATTGCGAGAATTCGATTTGGGGTTACTGGCGACTCAGGCGAAGAATTTTAGCGGCGCCGAAATCGAACAGGCGATCGTCGATGGAATGCATCGAGCGTTCGCGCGGGTGGAGAACGGACGACGCCGGGATTTTTCGACGGAAGATATCTTGCGTGCAATTGAGGAAACGGTTCCGCTTGCGGCGATCGCGCGCAGTCAAATCGAAGATCTCAAGCACTGGGCGGCGGAAGCGGGGGCGCGAACGGCGTCTAAAGATACGGAATTAGTGCAAGAGATGAGTCACTACGTCCCCGATCGCGGGATCGGTCCGTTAGAGGTGGATTGAGGGACGTTTGGATTTTAGAGTTTAGGGTTTAGATTGAGAGGTGGATGGGGGGTGGGCCTCGAATCACGAGATCGAAGCGTTTGTCGATCTTTTGAAAACCCATCGTATTGATGCGATTGGCGCTGTACGTTCCCATCCATATAGCAAATTCTTACCGCATTTCAGTCGAAAAATGTTGCAACCCTATCTATAAAAAGAAGGGATTAAATATGTCTTTCTCGGTCAAGAATTAGGAGCTAGACCGGACGATAGAAGTTGTTATTTTGAAGGAAAAGCAGTATATGAAAAAATTGCTAAAACCGATGTCTTTCAACGCGAAATAGAAAGACTCCTAAAAGGGTTAAAAAACATCGAATTTCTCTGATGTGCGCCGAGCAAGATCCGCTCACTTGTCATCGGGCGATCTTAATCTGTCAGTCTCTGTGTCACTTCGACTTAGAAATCGATCGCATTTTAAAAAATGGAGATTTAGAAACTCACCATAATTTAGAAGATAGAATGCTCGCCAAGCATGGTTTTAGCGAATTTAAAGAACATCGAACTCAACCTATTCAACTTTCTTTATTCGAGCAAGTGGAACAAACTTTATCCACCCGAGAAGAATGTTCGATTGAAGCTTATAAACTTCAAGGTGATAAGATTGCCTATGTAGAAAGTCAGGAGCTATTCTAATCAGCGATCGGCTCGATTTATTTACCATCGGTTTCACCAAGAAAACTGCGGAACATTTCTTTAATTTAAATTTGAATTTTAAGAATAGAGGTAAAAGGACACGGCATTGCCGTGTCCCTGTAGGGGATCTAAGATTTGGATAAGGCTTCGAGTTTTTCCAAACGGCTGCGGAGTTCTTGATTCTCTTTTTTGAGTTGGTCTACTTCGCTGCGTAAGGCTTTAACGGCTTTATCGGATCCGATCTTTTTCTGCACTTTACCGACGGCTTCTTCGGCGATGCGACGAACTCGACCGTCGGGGGTACGATCGCTTAAACTTTGTAAGATCGCGATCGCCTTTGGCGTTTCCATCTGTCCCAAAGCGACGACGACAGACACTTGTGTGAGGAAAAATGTTTCGTCCGCCAGTTGAGATAAGCGTTCTAAAATCCGCTCTAAATTAGTCGCACTTTGACCCGTAGAAATGCTGCCGAGGGCGCGAATGGCGGCCAAACGCAAGGGTTGCGGCGTACCGGAAGCAGTATAGTCCAAAATCAGATTTAACGCGGCTTCCGAGGTTTTCATCTGACTCAAGCCAGAAATGGCGCCACTGCGAACAACTTCATTCCATCCGGCCCGTTGTTCGAGGACGGTTTTTAATAACTCGATCGCCTTACTTTCTTTGGGCTTTTCCTCTAGTTGAGAAGCGGCGATCGCCCCGACCGCTTTCGCCGCCGAAGCTTCGACTAAATAACTCTCATCTCCTTTCTTCACCAAGGGTTTGATCGCCTTATAACTGGCGTGAGTTTTGATACTCCCTAAAGCTTCGACGACGGCCCGACGGACGCGCGCATCTTTATCCTTCAATCCCTTCACCAATCCATCGAAGGCTTGGTCGAGTTTCACCGTGCCGAGTTGTTTCGCCACTTCGACGCGAACGCCCCAGAACGATTCATTTTTTAGGGCGTCACTGAGGGCTTTTACGGCCTCCAAGCTGCCTTTTTTCGCCAAAGCTTTCGCCGCCTCAATGCGCGAAACCGGGTCTGGATCGCCCGTTAACTGGGCTTTGAGTTCGCCGATCGCATATTCCAGCGTCACCGTTTTGAGATGGTGGTTGCCCGCATCAAAACTAATGAAGTTCGGTTTCTCTTCCAAGGGAAAATAGAAAGTATGCTCCCGTTCGTGGACGCGAACGGTAAAGGTTTTCAGCTCCGCTTCTTTCCCTTTTTCGGTATAACCGAAGGCGATCGGTATTTTCAGATCGAATAACTCTTTATGGGGTAACTTCGCGGTTTTACTGTCTTTAATTTGCGCTTGAACGACTTTGACTTGCGCTAATTTAGCGTCTCCATCCCAAGAATAAGAGACCTTATATTCCGGATGGCCGCCGCGATAAACATATTGGTCGAATAAAAAGGCTAAATTGCGTCCGGTGGCTTTGTCGATCGCCCGTAACAAATCGACGGTTCCCACGGTATTGTGGGCGTTGTCATTGACAAAAGTATGAATTGCCTTTTTAAATAACTCATCTCCCAATTCGGCGCGAATCATGTGATAGACACAGGCGCCTTTTTCGTACAGGTGGCGATCGTACAATTCGATCGCCTCCCGATACACGTGAGTGACGATCGCCCGCCGATAGCGGCTGCTATCTTCTGCTAAATAACTCCGCGCTTCATTGAGCAAATAATACGCCGCATCTTCTTTTCCGTATTCCTTCTCCGTCCACAACACCTCGGAATAAGACGCCATCCCCTCTTTAATCCAAGCATGAGACCAATGTTCGATCACGACTAAGTCGCCGAACCATTGGTGCGCCAATTCGTGCGCGACTAGGCTTTCCGTGCGCGGATCGTCAATTACCGACCGTTCGTCGAGCAGACAGCGATCGGTTAATAAAGTAGTAGAAGTATTCTCCATGCCGCCGAAAATGAAGTCGGCAACGCAGACTTGTGCGTATTTCGGATAAGGATAAGGATAGCCGAACGTTTCGCTGAAAAACTCGATCATCTGGGGCGTTTTGCCCATGCTGCGGCGGGCGTCATCTTCCCGTCCTTTCTCGACATAATAGGTGACGGGTTTGCCGTTCCATTCGTCGCGCAATTCGGCAAAATCGCCGACGGCGAGGGTCATTAAATAAGTAGGATGGACTTCGTTTTGGCGCCAGTGAAAGATCTTTTCTTTCCCATCTTCTTCGACGCCGACGAGTTCGCCGTTAGAAATCGCGGTGTACGCTTTGGGAACGCGGACGCGAATTTCCGAGGTGGCGAGTTGTCCGGGATAGTCGAAACAGGGAAACCAGAAGCGAGAGTCTTCGTCTTCGCCTTGGGTCCAGACTTGCACGGGTTTGTCGGGATAGTCTTTATCCGGACCGATGAAATAGAGTCCGCGTTGGGGATCGTCCACACTGTAGGCGATTTCGAGGACGATCGCGCGATCGGCTTCGGTGGGGGTACTCAGTCGGATGTCGAGGTTTTCGCCGTCGTAGTCGAAGGGTTGGTCGTCGTCGCCGATTTTGACCGAGGCGATCTCGAGGTTGACCGCATCGAGGGTGAGGCGGTCGATCCCGGTGCGAACGGGGTTGAGGGTGATGCTACAAGTCCCGCTATAGCGTTGTTTGGGAATATCTAGGCTGAGGTCTAAAAAGATATGCCGGACCTGTCCGGGGCGATCGGGGTTGTAATGGGGTTTGGCCCCGGGAAGTTCAAAGGATTTGCGACCGTTTTCGTCAGTATCAAAATAATTGTAAGTGTGGGACATGGTAATCGATTTACGGATAAGACTGAAAAGTGCCGAACGAGGCGGTATGAGATATCTTTAATCAGGTTAACGCTTTCAGGTGGTTCCCGACCAAGGGCAGGGAGTAGGCGCGCGTGAGTGCAAACCAAGGAACAGAAGTAACGAAGCATCCGGAGACTCTTATTTTAGGGGTGGACGGGGGCGGGACAAAAACCGCTTGCGTGGCGATCGCCCCGTCGGGAGAGATTCTCGGACGCGGGGAAGGCGGACCGTCGAACTATCAAAGTGTGGGAGTGGAGGCGGCGGAAGCGGCGATCGCCCAAGCAATTTCCGGCGCCTTGGCTGGGGTGTCCGAGGGGCGCATCGGCGCGATCGGCTTGGGATTGGCGGGCGTCGGGCGATCGCGGGATCTGGAGGTGATTCGCGCCTCGGTCGATCGCCTCCAGCAACGCCCGGAATTCGGCGATCGCTGGCAACTGTCCCCGGATAAAATCGCGATCGCCCACGACTGCGCGATCGCCCTGACAGGAGGCGTCGGCGCCAATGTCGGCGTCGCCACGATCGCGGGAACCGGGGCGATCGCCTACGGACGCAACCGCCACGGCGCAACCCGGCGATCGAGTGGCTGGGGTTATCTCCTCGGCGACGAAGGAAGCGCCTACTGGATCGCCCTCGCCGGACTGCGCGCCGCCGTCCGCGCCGAAGACGGGCGATCGCCTGCCACGGCGTTAACCGAGGCATTTCGCCAACACCTCGAACTCGATAACTTACAAAGTTTAATCGAACTCGTCTACCGTCGCGGTTTGGCAGTCAAAGAACTCGCCGCCTACGCCGCGATCGTCGATCGCTGCGCCCGCAATAGCGACGCGATCGCCCTCGACATCCTCGATCGCGCCGCCGACGAACTCCTCCTCGCCACCCGCGCCGTGTTTGCACCCTTGTTCAACCCTGACGAACCTTTCGAGGTCGTCACCATCGGCGGCGCCTGGAAAAGTCAGATCCTGCGCGATCGTTTTTGCCAAAACCTACACCAGATTGCCCCCTTCGCCTCAGTCATCTGGCCCCGACACGAACCCGCCTATGGCGCTGCTTTGCTCGTTTTGTCGTAAGTGACCCGGTGTTGGATGAAGGCAAAATGCCCGCACTACAGATTCCCAACTCCCCAAATTTCAACGCTAAGATAACTACAGCCAAAATTTGTCATTAATTTGGGTGAGGAGTTCGTGGAGACTTGGGCTAGAAATCACACACAATTCATGATCGAACCGATCGCGAAAGCCATCGCCAAATTCGGCATTTCTCCTAATGCCATCACGGCGATGAGTGCGATCCTCAATCTGGTCGCCGGAACTTTTATTGCCTTCGGCGAACCCATTTTCGGAGGATGTTTGATGGCATTTATCGCCATGCCTCTCGATGTTTTAGATGGGGCAGTCGCCCGGGTGTTGGGGCGATCGACCGCCTTCGGTGCTTTTTTCGACTCGGTTTTAGACCGCTTTTCCGAAGCCGCCATTTTAATCGGTATCGCCGCTTTATTGATTCAGCGACAAGAGTTTATTAATGTCTTAGTTTGCGATCTCGCCTTGTTAGGATCGTTAATGGTCAGTTACACCCGGGCGCGGGCGGAAGGCTTGGGAATTGAGTGCAAAGTCGGTTGGTTTCCTCGTTTGGGGCGCGTCATCGTCTTGGCGACGGGTTTAATCCTCGATGTCCTCGATCTAGCCATCTGGATTTTGGCGATCGCCAGTCTGTTTACCGCCTTACAACGCATCGTTCGCGTCTATCAAGTCACTCACGCCGATCCGTAAAAGAAAGTCTGTGTTGTAGCCCTGCCTTTTATTTCTTGTCAAACCCAGTTTTAAGCGGTCCGAAGCCTTCTAATTTTCGAGTGGCGAGGCGCGCGGCAAATTCCCCGGCTTCGCGCCCTTGCCGCCCTAATAAACGTTGGTAGAGATAACCCGCGATGTAGGTATCGCCGCATCCGGTGGGATCGACTTCCTCTTGTGGAGTAAAGGCGGGAACGCGATCGCCGCGATCGCCAGTGTAAATATAAGATCCACCACTTCCGAAGGTAATGACGACTTCTCGGACACCCAAGTTAGCCAGCACTTTTGCCGCTTCTTCGGGGCGATCGCACCCCGACAAAAGGCGGGATTCGGCGCGATCGACTTTGAGAATATCGACGAATTGCAGCCCCGTTTCTTTCTCGTTCCAATCGACGGGACGGACTGTTTCAGCAGCATCAACCCTTCGTAAATAGCCTTGGGCGTCGAGGGAAATTTGACAAGTTTTAAACTTATTGAGATCGCGAATGGTCGCAATAATATCTATGGGAATATCTCCCTGAATTAAGGGGCCGAGATGAACAATTTTGGCCTCAATTTGAGCAAGATCTTCAACGGTAAAGGGATCGGCGATCGCCCGCACGTTCTGGGTACGGCGATCGAGATCGTCCCGTCGATAATTATTTTCAAAAATGGTCGTTTTTTCGCTTTCTTGCCAAAAAACCGTAATTCCCCATCGTTCCAATTCTTGATTGACGAAGGGGCGATCGTCCCCCGCCGTTTTGGTCGCGACGGCGACATTCGCCCCCAAACTTCTGAGGGCTAAAGCGCTATAAATCGCCGTTCCCCCCGCAATTTCTCGGGTAATTTCACCGTCAATCCGAATAATATCTTTAGTAACGTGACCGATAATGCAAATATCGAACATGGGGAAACACGGAGGTTAAGGCAAGAAATACCCGTCGGGAGTGGGGTGTTAGGCGTCGGGATGGTGTTGCTTCTTTGCTCAATCCCGATTCTTAATTCTCGATTTCCTAACTTGCTCAATCTAAAATCTAAAATAAAAAAGGACTGCGATCGCGCGCAGTCCCTTGAGTTCGGATCGAGATTTAATACTCTCGAAATCCGTTAATAAATTCCTCAGTCATCCGATAAGCATCGGAATCGGGATATTGATTGGGGGGGTGCTTCATGAAGTAAGAAGACGGCGAATAGAGAACGCCTCCTTGACCGCGATCGAGGGCGACTTTACAGCAGCGAATGGCATCGATCGCCACCCCGGCGGAGTTAGGCGAATCTTCTACAGAAAGCCGCAATTCGATATTCATTGGCACGTCGCCAAATAGTTTACCTTCGATGCGAATAAAGCAAACTTTATTATCTTTTTGCCAGGGAACGTAATCACTCGGTCCGACGTGAATGTTCTCATCTTCCAGTCGTTTTTCGCACGCGGACTGAACGGCTTCAGTTTTTGACTCTTTTTTCGATTTGAGTCGGCTGCGATTTAACATATTGAGAAAATCGCTATTTCCCCCCGTATTGAGTTGATAGGTTCTCTCAATTTTTACCCCTCTTCTGCGGGCTAAATCCGACAGGGTTCGGTGAACGATGGTGGCGCCGAGTTGCGATTTAATGTCGTCGCCGATAATCGGAATATTGCGAGAAGCAAATTTATCCGCCCAGAGAGGATTGCTGGCAATAAAGACAGGAATGCAGTTAATAAAAGCTACTCCGGCTTCCAAAGCACATTCGGCATAAAAGTTAGCCGCTTCTTCCGACCCGACGGGGAGATAATTAATTAAAACTTCCGTACCGGATTCTTTTAAGATCTCGATAACATCTTCACGAGTGGGTTCGGGGGCATCACTCGGCGTAAATGTATAGCGCTCTTCATAGTCTTGCATGTGTTCTGAGAATCCATCCAAGATTCTACCCATGCTGACTTTAACGCCGATTTCCGGAACGGTTTCACAGAATTTGGTCGTACAGTTTGGTTGAGAAAAAATGGCTTCAGAGACATCTTTCCCCACTTTGCGTTTGTCGATGTCAAAAGCCGCTACGATTTGGATATCGTAGGGCTTGTAACCGCCGAGTTCCCAGTGCATTAAGCCGATGGCTTCTTCACTACTTTTATCTTTATAAAAGTAAATTCCCTGTACCAACGAACTAGCACAGTTACCAACACCTACAATCGCGAGTTTGATTTTATCCACAAGCAGTTACCGTCTTCTACGTACTTGGAAGCTCCCAATTGCCAAAGTTCACAATAACACAACTATGGGAGAAAAAATAAGTATCGAGACTTGGGACTTTAGGTCTTCTCGAACCCCAGGTTTCCGGTTAGCGGGCGATCGCGCGGCGATCTCCTCCAAGATCGCCAATCAAAGGGATAAAAAGAGGGAGGGGCCTTGAGGCGGGATTCCTCAGCCATTTTAACGGTTTGATTTGGGTGTTGCCCGTTCCCGGTTTGGAGTCGGTTACGGGGGTGGACCGGGAGGGATTCCCGGCGCTATTGCGGGAAGTTAACCGCCGCGACGATACTGGTGATAGCGGTCTAGTTCTACGTTAACGGTTGACAATTTCATGCTCAGTTTCATTCGCTCCGATTTGTCGGATCTCAAGGCTTATACGCCCCATCCGGAAACGGCAATGGAGGGGGTCAGCGCCACGCCGATCCGGCGCGATCGCCTCGATACCAATGAAAGTCCTTACGATCTGCCTGCCGAGTTGAAACAAAAACTCGGGTGGACTTACGAACAACTGATCGAAACCAATCGCTATCCCGACGGGACTCACCACTCTTTACGGGAGGCGATCGCCGAATATGTCAACGAATCGGCGGGGCTGAGTGCGGGGGCGATCGCCCCGTCTCAACTCTCGGTGGGTAACGGTTCGGACGAGTTAATTCGATCGATCTTAATTGCCACCTGTCTCAACGGACAAGGGTCGATTTTAGTCGCCGATCCGACGTTTTCGATGTATGCCATTCTCGCCCAAACTCTCGGGATCGAGGCGATCGCCGTCGGACGCCACGAGGAGAATTTCGCGATCGATCTCGATGCGGCTCAACAGGCGCTGGAAACTCAGAAAAATCCACCCATTCGCGTTATTTTCGTGGTTCATCCCAATTCGCCGACGGCGAACGCCCTCACTCCGGCGGAAATCGACTGGTTGCGCGCCATTCCGGACAATATTCTCGTGGTCGTTGACGAGGCGTATTTCGAGTTCAGTCAAACCACTCTGGTCGGCGAACTGAAGCAACACCCGAATTGGGCGATCTTGCGAACCTTTTCTAAAGCCTTTCGCCTCGCCGCGATGCGGGTCGGCTACGCGATCGCCCATCCGGACTTAATCGCCGCGTTAGAAAAAATCCGCCTCCCTTACAACTTGCCGAGTTTTTCCCAAGTTGCCGCCGAATTGGCGATGCAACAGCGATCGCACTTACTCGCCAGTATTCCCGAAACCCTGGCCGAACGAGATCGCCTCTACCAGTCTCTCTCTAACTTATCCGGTTTGACCGTATGGCCGAGTAGCGCTAATTTTATCTACCTGCGCGGCGATCGCCAAACGCCCCTGGATCTCGCCCGTCTCGCCGCCGAACTCAAAACCCGAGGCACCTTGGTGCGCTACACCTGCGACGGTTTGCGCGTCACCGTCGGGACTCCCAGCGAAAACCAGCGCACTCTCGAAAACTTTCAAGGTTTACTCGGCGCCTCCTCTTGAAGGCGATCGTGCGACAAGCCCCCTACTCGTGGGAGTAAGGGGCGATCGCGGGGGGGTCTGTTCTCAAACGGCGATCGGCGATCGCCCTTGGGTGGCCGCGTGTCGAACCATCGTCACCGTGCGGGGTAAAACCCCCACCAAACGGGCAAACGCTTCGTCGGGAACGTCTTCGACGGTCTGCCAGTCGAAATAATGGCCGAATTGGGTGAGGATCTGCTGCGCCCTTTTCAAGGGAATGGGATTGGCGGTCAGTTGTTCGGTGAGGCGAATCCAGTGACGGCGGATCGTAAAGGCTTGTTGTCGTTCTTCGTAAGATTCCGGATAGACTAAGGCCACATCGCCGACGGGTACGACTTGCTGGCATTCGAGATCGAATAAGCCCCCCACGGCGGCTCCCGGTCCGGCAAATTCAGCGTGGTAGCGCTTGTAAATAATTAAGCCATTGCGGCGGCGGCGATCCACGACGAGCAGTTGACCGCTATTGAGTTGAGCGAGTAAATCTCGCCGTTGCGGAGCGCCGATCAAGGCCGTACAAGGGTTGGATGCAACTCGATCCCCCTGGCGATCGCCGTTCGTTCGGCCCACTCGATAAGAGTCTGGCACTAGCCCTACAGTGTCCGACGCTTCGAGGGTGCGCTGTTGCTGATTCGCAATCATCTGAATGTTTCTCTCCCGGTCAGGCAACCTAAGTTTGAGAGCGCAGAATTGAGACCCCGGTAAGGGCGATTTCGCTCGCCAAAATTCTCGGGATTACTTTTTAGTCTTCTGTCTCTATCATGCAGTAATCCACTGGGTTGAGTATTTATTTCTGAAAAGAAAGGCTAAAGAATTGCCTAGATTTTCTAAAGAGATTGTAAAGCTAAGATAAATTATAAGGGAAAGCGCCTTTAACTTCATCAAAAATTGACACGACTGAAGGGAGATCGGGGGAGAGTGGCGAGCGCTTTTGAGGCGAATTGTGGCGATCGCTACGAAGGGAGTGCGATCCTTTCAGCCGTGCCTCATTCGTCAGTCCAGCCGCGATCCCAAAGCAAATCCGATAATATTTTTTCTCAAAAAAATAGCCGGATCTCCAGCCAGAATAGAGGACGGGCGCGGGGGTCGTGGGGTCTCGGCGAGTCGAGCGACTTTAGTGGAGAGATTTGTGTAACAGTAAGCGTCGGGGTTGTCCGAACAACCACGCGCCCCAACTCCAATCGACCTGACGCAAACGATAGCCCATTTTAAAATAAAGCCGTCTGGCAGGACGATTGTTTTCTAAAACGTGGAGGTAGAGTTCTTGATAGCCCCACTCGCGGGCAATTTCTTCGCAAGCGAGCAAGAGGTGCCGAGCGGCGCCCCGTCGCCGGGAATGAGGGGCGACGGCTAAATTGGATAAGTAGGGGAAGGAGGAAGTGTCCAAAGGCCAGGGATGCGGACTGCGTAAGGCCATTTCGACGGTGGCGATCGCCTCGCGCACGGGAGACGGGGTGACGGCGACCAAACAGATGTAATGGGGAGAGCGCGATCGCAAGCGGGTTCGCAGATCTTCGTGAATTCCGACCCGCAGCAGGGGATTCAACCAACACATCGGGTCGTTGGGACCGTGAAAACTTTCGGTGAGAATATCGGCGATTTTCGGTAAGTCTTCGGGTACAGCCGTCGCGATCGTAAAACCGGACGACCCGGCAGCTAGATGGGTCGTTTCGGGGTGACGCTGTTGGGGGGTCGTGAAAGATAAGTTCACATTTAATTATGGGGAAAAAAGTGGGTGGTTTAGGTTACGCCACGCCCATCTGAATTTTAGAATAGCGTGCCGTACAGACAGAAAAAAATTCAAACAAAGATCAAAAAAAATGGAAATCTTAACTAAACCTAAATAATCATTCCAACTCTTACTATGCCACAAATTGACTGGGGGGTTGTCGGTTGTGGACGGCGAGCGATCGCCGGGGGTCGAGTCAAGAGACTGAGGAGATCGCCGAGAATACTTGCTAATGCCCGCGATCGCCGGGAGCATCCGGAAGCCCCGGGAGCAGATCGCGGCGATTCGAGCAAAAGGTTGGCCGCCATGCCAGAACCCCAGGTAAACTCAAAAGAGCTTCCCCCGTCCACTGCACCCCTGGAGTGGCTAGGGAACTCTCCCGTGGGTGAACGAACGAGCGATAATTGACCTTTAAGATTGTATCCGAGGAAAGCGTCCTGATTTTGGCTGACGTGAGCAGACACAACCCATTAACAGAGGATAGAACGGGGGCTAAAGGGTTTGAAAACGGGATGCGCCGTGGGAGGCAGCATCCGAGATCTTCGCCGGACAGGGGGGACGAGCCGGGATCGCGCCCGCAGGCGGCGACACCCGGGGGCTTGAGGCATCGAGCCGGGCGATCGCGACGCCCCAATCCCTATCGGCGTGAATGTTGAGACCCCTTGCAGCAGGAGATCGGTGCATGAGTGAGGAAGCCAAAAGTAAGCCGAAAATTCTGGTCGTCGATGACGAGCCGGACAATCTCGACTTGCTTTATCGCACCTTTTATCACGATTATCGCGTTCTGAGAGCCGACAACGCCCAAGACGCCCTGCAACTGCTCGATCGCGAAGGGGATATCGCCGTGATTATCTCCGACCAACGGATGCCGCGCATGAGTGGCACGGAATTTCTCAGCCTGACGGCGACCCAATATCCGGACACGATCCGGATCATCCTCACCGCTTACACCGACGTCGAAGATCTCGTCGATGCGATCAACTCCGGTAAAGTCTTTAAATACGTCACCAAACCCTGGAACGACGAGAAACTCAAAGGGGTGGTCGCCCAGGCGATCGACACCCACAACGTCCTCAAGGCGCGCACCCGCGAACTCTGCCGCACCTTGCGCCAGGAATCTTTGCTCAACGCGATTACCAATACGATTCGATCGCGCACGACGGACCGCCAGATCCTGCAAACGATCGTCCAAACCCTCGGTCAAATGTTTGAAGCGAGTTACGCGATCGTGCGCGCCTGTCAAGACGACCGCCTGGACGAGGAATCGTTCGTCTATCAAAAAACCAAAGGGGGCCACACCCCCACCCTACCCCCGGAAATCTTGGCGGAAACGGTCTGGCTGACCTACGACCTCGAAGCGATCGACGATGTAGAAACACATCCCCTGTTTCAGGACGACAGCGAGGCTGCCGAACGACGACGAGCCGCCTATCGGGCGGCAAATATCCGGTCGAGTTTGATCGTCCCGTTGATGTTTCGGATGGATTTACTGGCGGTGTTGGCCCTGCATCAATGCGGCGAACCGCATTCGTGGCAAGACGACGAAGTGCAGTTAGTGTTTATGGTCGCCGATCAAGCCGGACTGTCGTTGTCCCAGGCGAGAGCTTACGCGCAAGTGCAGGCCCTGGCGAAACAGGAAGCCCTAATTAACGCGATTACGACGGCAATCCGGTCGAGTCTCAACCCGCAAGATATTTTTGCGGCGATCGCCGAACAACTCGGACAAGCTTTGCAGGCGGACGGCTGCGCCCTCTCGTTGTGGACTGAAGATGACGAATACGTGCAGTGCGTGGGCCTGTACGATGCCAGCTTGCAAGCGGTGGAAGTCTCCCACGACAGTTCCCTGACGGCGGGGGACGAAGGCGATCGCGCTCCGGAGGAAGGGGACTCGCTCCCCTCGGGCCGCCATTTCCCGTCCGAATTACCGCGATCGCTCGTTCCCATTCGCGGCAATCCGGTTCAACAACGCTTGCTCACGACTCAAGCGCCCGTCGTCGTCAACGACTTGCAACTGACCCCGGAATTTGCCGGGGTAGACCTGCCCTTGCGCCTTCCGGCCCGGGCCTTACTCGTGGTTCCCCTGATCGGCGACGGCAAAATTATCGGCAGTATTTCCCTGCGTCAAAGCCACAACCCGCGCCACTGGCAGCCGTCAGAAATCGACTTGGCCCAGGCGGTGGCGGCCCAAGCGGCGATCGCCGTCCAACAGTCGCGCCTCTATCAAAAAACCCGCCAGCAAGCGGAACGCCTGCTCGAACTCAACCGTCTCAAAACCGAATTTTTTCAAAATATTTCCCACGAATTTCGCACCCCCCTCACCCTGATGCTCGGTCCGCTCGAAGCGGCGGTGGAACGCCAGCAACCCCTCCCTCCCGAGCAAGCAGAAGTCGCCCTGCGCAACAGTCGCCGCCTGCTGCGCCTGGTCAACCAACTGCTCGACCTCCAGCGCCTCGATGCGGGGAAAATGCAGGCCACGTTCCGCCCGTGCGATTTAGTCGCCTTCGTCGGCCAAACGGTGGAGATGTTCCGCCCCTATTGCGAGAAAAAAGGGTTGACGGCGATCGCCGAGATCGAGCCGTGCGAACCGATTTATTTGGATCTCGAAAAGTTCGACAAAGTTCTTTATAACTTGATGTCGAATGCGATCAAGTTTACGCCGAGGGGCGGACGCATCGTGGTGAGCTTGCATCAGGCGGGCGATCGCGCGATCGTCCAGGTCGGCGATACGGGAATCGGCATTCGCACGGATCAGATCCCCCACCTGTTCGAGCGCTTTCGTCAGGCGGAAGGATCGGCGAATCGCTCTTACGAAGGCAGTGGCTTGGGGTTGGCCCTGGTCAAGGAGTTGGTGGAACTCCACGGCGGTCAAATTACGGTGGAGTCGGTTTACGGTCAAGGCAGTCGCTTTACGGTGTGGTTGCCGATGGGTAACGCCCACTTGCCGAGCGATCGCGTCTTGGAAGTGCCGACGGAAGTTAGCCCCCGCCGTTCCGCCGTGGAATTGGCCGATGTGGAAATGGATTTACAAAATGCCACGGATTGGCAAGGGTTGCCCGCCGAGTTGCCGACGGCGGCGGGCGAACGCGAGGCGGTGGCGATCGGGGCGCGGGTTCTGGTGGTGGACGATAACGCCGATTTGCGCCACTACGTCGCCTCGATTCTCGAACCGGAAGGTTATCGGGTCTCGTTCGCCCGCAACGGCGCCGAAGGCTTTGACAGCGCCCAATCCCAACCACCGGACTTGATCGTCAGCGATTTGATGATGCCGTTGGTGTCGGGGTTGGATTTAATCCGCATGATTCGTCAGGATGCTCGGCTTAAGGGCATTCCAATAATCTTGCTCACGGCGAAGGTCAACGAGGAAACCCGGATTGAAGGGGTGGAGAAGGGGGCCGATACGTATTTGGCGAAGCCGTTTAACGATCGCGAGTTGTTGGCCCAAGTTCGCAATCTGCTGGCGCTCAAGGAAAACGAACGCCGGGTCGCCGAGTTGAATCGGTATTTAACTGAGTCGGTTCTCAAGCGCTTTTTGCCGCCGACGTTGGTGGAAAAGGCGGCAACGGGAGAACTGGCTCTCGATTTGCGTCCGGAACCCCGTTTGATCGCGATTTTATTTAGCGATATCGTCGGGTTTACTCAGTTGGCGAATACGGTGCGATCGCGCCGGGTGGCGGAAATTCTCAACGAGTATTTGGCGGAAATGACCCAAGCGGTGTTCGACAATGGCGGGACTGTGGATAAGTTTGTCGGCGATGCGGTGATGGCCATTTTCGGCGCACCCGAAGAATGTTCGCCGAACGAACAGGTGTTGCGGGCCGTGGCGGCAGCCCGCCAGATGCACCGCCGCCTCGATCGCCTCAACCAAAACTGGGAAGCCCGGGGTCTGCCTCGGGTGCGCTTTCGTTGCGGCATTCACCAGGGAACGGCGGTGGTAGGCATGTTCGGCAGCCCGGAACGCTCGGACTACACGGCGATCGGGCCGAGTGTCAATATTGCCGCCCGTCTCCAGGAAGTCGCCGATCCCGATTGTATTTTGGTCTCGGCTGCCGTGGCGGATTATTTGCCGGACGAGGAGATTCGCAAGTGTCGCCCGTTGCAGCTCAAAGGGATTGACGAGACGGTGTTGACGTTTGTGGTCGATCCCGAAGCGGGGGGTTGAGCGCGATCGCGCTTCCTCCGGAAGGGCAATTTCCCGGTGAATTTGAAGCGCGATGTTGTCAAGGTCTGCGTTGCGCGATCGCGACCTTGACAACATCGCGCAATTATGCAGTTACCAATTGCGCGACTTCTAACGGTTCTCCCGTCAAACTAAAGGCGCGAACTTCGGTAATTTTTACCTTCACTAATTGCCCTTTGAGGCGATCGATATCTCCCGTGAAAAAGGTCAAACGATTCGATCGCGTCCGACCCATCACTTGCGTCGGATCTTTGGGATTGAGATCCTCGACTAAAACCTCTTCAATCCGTCCCGCATAACGCTGCGATCGCTCGGCGGCGCGAACCCCCACCAAATGATTCAACCGTTGGAGGCGATCGCTTTTCACCGCTTCCGAAAGCTGGTTTTCCCACAGCGCCGCCGGAGTCCCGGGACGCGGCGAATACGCCGCCGTATTCAACTGATCGAAGCCAAGATCGTCAACCAATTTGAGCGTATTTTCAAACTGTTGTTCCGTTTCTCCAGGAAACCCGACGATCGCATCCGCACTAATCGCCGCATCCGGCATCAATTCGCGAATTTTATCGATAATTCGGCGATATTTCTCTTGCGTATATCCCCGGGACATCGCCTTGAGAACGTCATTATCCCCCGACTGAAACGGAATGTGAAAATGTTCGCAAACCTTCGGCAAATCCCGACAAGCGCGAATCAATCTTTCCGTAAAATAACGCGGGTGACTCGTCGCGAAGCGAATCCGTTCGATCCCCGGAACGTCGTGAACGAAATAGAGCAGATCGGTAAAATTATACAAATGCCGTCCGTCCTCTTTCGTCCCCGGTAAATCGCGCCCGTAAGCGTCGATATTCTGTCCGAGTAAGGTCACTTCCTTGTAACCCTGACGTCCCAGTTCCTCCATTTCCGCCCGAATCGCCTCCGGCGTCCGCGATTGCTCGATTCCGCGCACGTTGGGAACCACGCAGTAGCTACAGCGTTCGTTACAACCGTAAATCACGTTCACCCAAGCCGTCACCCGACTATCCCGGCGCGGTTTGGTGATATCTTCGATAATATGAATCGGTTCCGTGGCAACCACCTGATTGCCCGCAAACACGTCGTCGAGCAAATCTTGCAGGCGGTTCGCATGTTGCGGCCCCATCACCAAATCCAGTTCCGGAACCCGCCGCAT
This sequence comes from Oxynema mangrovii CENA135, assembly GCF_016632315.1. Taxonomy (NCBI): domain Bacteria; kingdom Bacillati; phylum Cyanobacteriota; class Cyanophyceae; order Oscillatoriales; family Oscillatoriaceae; genus Oxynema; species Oxynema mangrovii. The sequence continues at coordinate 374,479 of NZ_JAEOXH010000002.1, forward strand.
TAGCGCTTCCCCTTCTTGTTGCGCCACGCATCCGGCGACCACTAAGGTTAAATCCGGTTTCTCTTGTTTGCGTTTGGCTTGTCGACCCAGATAAGAATAAACTTTTTGTTCTGCATTGTCGCGAATCGTGCAGGTGTTGTACACGACTAGATCCGCCGCTAACGGGTCTTCCACCCACTCGAAGCCCATGTTATCGAGAATACCAGCCATGCGCTCCGAGTCGGCTTTGTTCATCTGACAGCCGAAGGTTGTAATATGATATCGGCGAGGAGAAGACGACATAGTTATCGATGGTTTGTCACTAAACAGTCGAAGATTGAGTCGCGATCTGCTGCCGTTGCCTTCATCGGGATCGACGCGGACAGCTCGGCTGTGGCATTGACCCTAACGCGATCGCTCCTTTCCCTTAGCATCGGCGTCAGATCTCCGCACAGACTCAAACGCATCCTCCATTATAGAGCCTGTGGTTCAATTGCTCCGTCAAAACCTGCGATCGCCGTTGCCGAAATCGTCGTTGGTTGTGGTACCGGGCGATCGTCTATCATTTGAGCTTGACATCGATCGCCGTACCACAATAGAGCTGCCGTGCATATCGAAAATCGTTCCCAATATAAAGAAACCTGGGATAATTTAGCCGGGTCGAGTGATAACGCTAAATTATATGTAGCCGGACATACCGACGAAGCCGAATTAGATCGAACCGGACTTAATACCGTCAATCGACTCGAACGCTTGGTCGGGATTCGTCCCACCGATATCTGTTTGGAAATTGGCTGCGGAATTGGCAGAGTTGGTAAGTTTTTAAGCCCGAAATGTGCCAAATGGATCGGCACCGATATTTCCGGGAAAATGTTGCGTTATGCTGCCGAACGTTTGGCGGGATTGGACAACATCGAACTGATTGAATTAAGTACGGTTGGGTTGGGTGAAATCCCCGATGCTTCTATCGATATGGTTTACTGTACGGTGGTTTTCATGCACTTGTACGAATGGGATCGCTATCGTTACGTTCTCGAAGCCTTTCGCGTTCTCAAACCCGGCGGACGTTGCTTTTTTGACAATCTCGATATCACCTCAAAACGCGGCTGGGAAATGTTTATGGAGGGCTTTTCTTATCCCATCGACCGCCGTCCCGCCCATTTGAGTATGTGTTCGACCGGGGACGAACTTTATACCTATGCCAAAAAAGCAGGTTTTGAACGAGTGGAAGTTCATCGCTGGGGCGATGCCCGCGTGGGGGTAACGGGGGTCAAACCCGGACGCAGTCGATCGTAATTTCTCATCAGAGGAGAACGGTCAATCGTCCGAATGAAAGATTTCTACCGATAGAAATATAAGACTTGAGATAGAGGTGGCGATCGCCCTCCCACGCCTAAGCTAATTGATAGCGAGGGACATATCGAAAAGATCTGGACTTCCGTAATTCTTACGGCCAGATTGAATCAAAAAATTCGATGGCTTTCGGAAACTGGATGAATTTATCATTCGTCCAGTTTCAGTTTTTTCACTCTTGCTGTTGGACGACAAGGAAAAATTTATGAAAAAGTTAACGAACTGGTTCGCAACTATCGATTTTAAGCATAATTTAAAGAATATTTTGGCAATCGGACTAGCCGGGATCTTCTTAGTGGTAACGACTGCGTGCAGTAGTGGCACCATGGGGGGCATGAATTCCACCGATGCTAAGGTACAAACCCTGCAAGAACGGGCGGAACAAAACTTAGACAATCGCACGGGTAACCCCGCCGAAGCCGGACGCCGCGCGGTTGAAGATTTATCGGCGACTCAAGAAGAGTTAGGCGATTCTGCGGAAGAAGCTGCCGAAAAGATGGGCAAAAATGTTAAAGCTGGATTGGAAGAAGTTCAAGAAGAAACGGAGGATGTCTTACAAGGAAGTGCGCGCCAAGCTGAAGATGTCGCCGATACGGTTAAAGCGAAAGCAAATCGAGACCTGAAAAAGAGCAAGCGCGCCCTAGAAGATACGGTAGATGCGGCAGAAAACAAAGCTAAAAAAGATTTGAAAACGACCAAACGCGCCTTAGAAGATGCCGAAGATGCGATCGACTAAAGGCGATCGCCCATCTTGAGGAAAATAGCCCGCTCAATTCTATTGAGACCCAACTCTTCTAATTTTTTAAAATCGATAAAATCGATAAAATCGACAAAAATTATGGCGAACGATGGTTCGCCTAATTTTTGATGAGATTTTTGATGGGTACCTTGCTTGCAGTTGCAAAATTTTGCTCTTTTAAGTCTAAAATGCAACCTCCTGCGATCGGCGATCGCAAAAGACTTCCAAAGGAGTTCGATACTCAAGAGATGTTCGACGACAGATTGCTACTCCTCGCTTGCTTCATGGCTCACCATTCGTGCGATAATTTATTCCAATCAGAGACATAAGTCGAGCCGATCGCCCCGCCCGAGCAACGGATCGATCGCCTCATGGAAATAACCTATAACTTGTCAGCGATCGCGATCGCTCTTACTTGTGACCGAGATCTCGGTAGAGGGGGGGTGGCGATCGCCCCCGATCGATATCCCGAGCGGCCACAATGAGGCACACCGTGACGTCGATCGAATTTTCAACCCATGCAACACTTAGGGAATCGCCGCCAAGAAACGATGGAAGAACTGTTCGGGGAAATCTTTCTCTCCGGTCAACTCACTCGACGCGATCGCCTGCGCTTGCGAGAAGCTCTTTTAGCCGACACGATCGCCGAAGACCATCAAGACATCATCAACCGCGTCCTTCACAGCACCAAACGCGGTAGACTCCAACTCAAAGCCTAACCGTTACCGTCGGGCGATCGCCCTTTTTCCAAGGGGGGAACCGGATCGTATCCCCCGGGATGGAAGGGATGACAGCGCAAAATTCGGGCGATCGCCATCCAACCTCCCCGCCACGGTCCGAACCGTTCCACTGCTTCTAGAGCATATTGAGAACAGGTCGGCTCAAATCGACACGAAGGGGGAAATAGGGGCGAAATCAACCATCGGTAACCCCGAATTAATCCGGTCAAAATCCACTTCACGATCGCCACCGTCTGCAATTTTTCCCTCTATTCTCTCATTTTTCTCCAAGTTTTAGCGAGAGGCGACCCGGCGATCGCCTAAAGTGTAGGGAACGAATTTTATCCCTAAACATCCGTGTTTGAAATTGAATCGATCGGTACCCTTTCCCTACAACTGGCGGTCGTCTCCCTGTGGTTAGCTGGAATCATCCTCGCCGCCGAAGGAATTTACCAATACACCCACATTTCCTCGGAAGTCGTCCGCAAAATCGTGCATATCGGTACGGGAAATGTGATTTTATTCGCCTGGTGGCTGGAAATCCCCGCCTGGGTGGCGATTGGGGCGTCCGCCGTCGCCGCCACTGTCGCCTTATTGTCCTACCACTTCGAGTTTTTACCGGGAATTAACAGTATCGGACGTAAAAGCCTCGGCACCTTTTTTTATGCGGTCAGTATCGGCGTTCTCGTCGCTTGGTTTTGGCCCGTGGGTCATCCCGAATATGCGGCGATCGGAATTCTGGTGATGGCGTATGGCGACGGGTTAGCCGCGTTAATCGGCCAACATTTCGGCAAACATCCCTATCGCTTTTGGGGCGAAAAAAAGAGCGTGGAAGGCTCTTTAACGATGGCGATGGGTGCCTATTTTGTCAGTATTTTAATATTAATTGACGTGCGCGGTAATAGCTGGGAAGTCTGGGCGGTGAGTTTGGCGATCGCCGTGTTGGCAACGGTTCTCGAAGCTTTTTCAAAACTGGGAATTGATAACCTCACCGTTCCTCTCGCGAGTGCGGGATTGGCGTTTTTCTTATCTCAATGGTTTTGATCGCAAACCGAACCAATGGGGGCGATCGCCCACCGTTTTATACTACCTTTCCTCACCGTCGCCGTGGTAGGGTTCGCCTTCAAACGGTTGGACGCCGCTTTCAGGATAAGAATCGTCGCTGGGTCTGAAGATTCGGGCGGCAGCTTCGGAAACGGACTGCATAAATTTGGAAAGCAACTCGGAGAGGTTCATAAAATACCTGCCTCCAAATGATATTACATCTGTCTTTATCTTAACGGGCGATCGCCGATCGCGTCATCTATCATAAGAATGAGGGAGAGAACCAGGGATCTCTAGGGTCTGTGGGTCTCGAAGCTTGGGCGATCGTTAGTTTACAAAATGTTATCTTTTCGAGATTGATAACTTGATTTCGACCCCAAAAGGTAACGGATCGATCTTCTCCTCGCCGAAGCGATCGACCTAGGGAATCCGTAACACTTATTATTTCCTTTTTTTAAGTGCTTTTTGCGAACACTCGGGCGATCGCTACCGATATAAAAGACCCCATTCGGAACCAGAAATGGGGTCTAGAGTGGGTGGAGATTTTAGCATTCAATAGATTGGCAATCTCAATCCGCCCAACGGCCTTGTTTGTAGGGTTCGCCTTCAAAGGGTTGCACTCCAACCATCGGATAGCGATCGTCACTGGGACTGAACAAGCGGGCGACGGCTTCGGAAACATGTTGCAGAAATTCTGAAAAAGCTTTAGAGACATTCATGGTAAGATCCTCAAAGTGAAAGCAATGGGAACTGGAAAGCTTCGATGGGAAATACCATCACCTTTCTTACTTTTCAGGATAAGCTTAAAGCCTCCTTTTAAAAATGGGTTTGCAATATTTATTATTGGAACTTATCAAACTGCAATATTTTAGTTAGAAACGATCGCGGGGCGGAGGAGAGAAGCCCCTGGAGATCGCTACTATTTTTTGCCCAAGTTGGGGTCAACAACCTGCCCGCGCGGAGAAGATCGCCGTGATGCCCCGGGTTGGGCGATCCGGGCAACCCCGGCGCCGTCTGTCGCTCCAAATTTTAATGATTTTAATGAGATTTACTATAATTGCCGTCTGCCAGAAGGTAGAAAATTGCCGGATTCGGGACTTTAACGAACGATTCGTGCAGTTTTTTGGAAAAAATTGCGAAAATTTGACCGGGTAGGGTCGATTATTTTTAGTAAATACCACTATAATTAAAAAGAAAGACGCGAGGAAGCGGGTCAATGGCCAGTGGAAGTCAATCGGACAATGTTCAGCCTGTTCCTTCCCTCGGGATGGGCCACGAGCTAGAACTGACACTCAAAGGCGAAGATTACAGCTTGCTGACCGATTTGTACGAGCTAACGATGGTCGCCTGTTATTGCGGCGAGGGCCTCGACAACCGTGGGGCGAGTTTCGAGCTGTTCGCGCGATCGCTGCCCGACCGCTTCGGATATGCGATCGCGATGGGCTTGCAGCAGGCGATCGAATACCTGCAACAATTGCGTTTTACCCCGGCCCAGATCGAGAGTTTGAAAGCGACGGGCATTTTCGCCAAAGCGCCGGAAAAATTCTGGACGCTGTTAGAAACCGCCCGTTTTACCGGAGATCTGTGGGCCGTCCCCGAAGGAACCGCCGTATTTGCCAACGAACCGCTTTTGCGCGTCGAGGCGCCTTTGTGGCAGGCCCAACTGGTCGAAACTTACTTGCTCAATACCATTAACTATCAAACCCTGATCGCCACGCGATCGGCGCGCCTGCGCGATGTCGCCGGACCCGAGGCCATTTTGCTCGAATTTGGCACCCGGCGCGCCTTCAGTCCCCAAGCTGCCCTATGGGCGGCCCGGGCGTCTTTAGCGGCGGGATTGGACTCGACCTCGAACGTGCTGGCGGCGCTCAAACTCGGTCGCAAACCTTCGGGAACGATGGCCCATTCCCTGGTGATGGCGCTCACGGCGACGGAAGGCAGCGAAATGCAGGCATTTAGAGCATTCTTGCATTATTTTCCCGGGGCGGCAGTATTGATCGATACTTACGATACGGTAGAGGCGGCGCGCTATTTGGCCGATCGCCTGCAAGTGGGCGAGTTTGAAGTGGGCGGAGTGCGCCTCGATTCCGGGGATTTAGTGAGTCTGTCGCAACAAGTGCGATCGCTACTGCCGGAAGTACCCATTTTTGCCAGTGGCGACCTCGACGAATGGGAAATTGCCCGCCTCAAACGGGAAGGCGCCGAAATCGACGGCTATGGATTGGGAACACGCTTGGTGACTGGAGAAACCTTTAACGGGGTTTATAAGTTAGTCGAAATCGACGGGATGGCGGTGATGAAAGAGTCGAGTTCTAAGGTGACTTATCCCGGACGCAAGCAGATTTTCCGGCGCGTTGACGGGGAAAAGGGACTGCGCGATCGCCTCGCCTTGGCTCACGAAAGTGCGGAAGCGGGAGAAGTAGCGCTTTTACAACGAGTGTTAAAACAAGGAAAACGGGTGCAGCCGCCAGAAATGCTCGAAGCGATCGCCGAACGCACGCGCACTTCCGTAGAATCGCTCTCGGAAGAAGTACGCCGCATCGAAGGAGCGATCGCCCCGTCCGTGGAGATTTCAGCCGAATTGCAAGCGCTGACGGAAACCACAAAACATCAATTGTCTAGCTAAATCTTCAGGGTCAATTGGTTCGGTCAATTTGCTGACCCAACTCCCCCCGAAACTCGCGGCGATCGCGCCAGCAGACCCCCCTCAAGCGATCGTCGATCGTTCCCCAACTCAATGATTTCACCCCTCGACACCCTACGCCCATGACTAAAATTGCCTTATTTGGAACCAGCGCCGATCCGCCGACCACCGGACATCAAAAAATACTCGCTTGGCTGTCGGAACAGTTCGACTGGGTAGCCGTGTGGGCCTCCGACAACCCCTTTAAATCCCACCAAACTCCCCTCGAACATCGGGCAACCATGTTACGCTTGACCATTCAGGAAATCGCGTCGCCGCGCCATAACATCGCCCTCGATATGGAACTGAGCCACGGTCGAACCCTCGAAACCGTCAAAGTCGCCCGCCAAAAATGGCCCGACGCCCAACTCTTCCTCAGTATCGGTTCCGACCTGATCGCCCAACTGCCCCAATGGTATCGCGTCGAAGCCTTGCTACAGCAAGTCGATTTACTCGTCGTTCCCCGACCCGGATATGCGATCGATCCCGCCGGATTGCAACAGTTGCGCGACCTCGGCGCCAGCGTCAGCGTGGCGGATTTAGGCGCCCCCGCAGTTTCCTCCACCGCCTATCGAGAACGACAGCAAAGTGAAGCGCTGACTGCCGCGATCGAGGCATACATCCATCGAGAAAAATTATACGCATGTCAGGACGCGAGCTAAAAAAAACGATCGTCGAAACCGCCGGGCCACCCGATTTTAAAGTTGGCGTCGATAACGCAATCTTCTCCGTGGATACCGCCCAAAACCGCCTGCTGGTGCTGTTGGTCATGCGCCAACACGAACCCTTTCTCGGTCAGTGGAGTTTACCCGGAACCTTGGTGCGCCATAGCGAATCCCTCGAAGACGCCGCCTATCGCATTCTCGCCGAGAAAATTCGGGTCAACAATCTCTATCTCGAACAATTGTATACCTTCGGCGACCTCGGACGCGACCCCCGCGAGTCCCCCGACAGTTACGGCGTGCGCTATTTATCGGTCAGTTACTTCGCCTTAGTCCGCTTTGAAGAAGCGGAACTCGTCGGGAGTGGCGTGCGCGGGATTGCCTGGTATCCCTTAGAAGAAGTCCCGCAACTGGCCTTCGACCATAATAAGATCCTCCAATACGGTCATCGTCGCTTGAGAAATAAGCTCGAATACAGTCCGATCGCCTTTGAAGTGCTGCCCGAACTGTTTTCTTTGAGCGATCTTTACCAACTTTACACGACGGTTTTGGGAGAAAACTTTGCGGACTATTCCAATTTTCGCGCCCGGATTCTCAAACTCGGTTTTCTCGCGGATACGGGTTTAAAAGTCTCGCGCGGTGCCGGACGTCCCGCCACCTTGTACCGTTTCGATGCCGAAGCTTTCGCCCCGTTAAAAGATAAACCGTTGGTGTTTATTTAGAGTTTAGAGTTTAGATTCACAGAACAAGTCAGAAGTCTTTTTGCCTTTCTCCCTCTTACCCTCTTCCCTTTTACTCTAACAATGAAGATCGCGATCGCCCAACTCAATCCCACCATCGGCGACTTGACCGGAAACGCCCAACGTATCCTCAATTGCGCCTACAAGGCGGCGGACGCGGGGGTGCGCCTCTTACTGACCCCGGAACTGTCCCTGTGTGGCTATCCGCCGCGCGATTTACTTCTGCGTCCGAGTTTCATCGAGGCGATGTCCGACCAACTGCACGAACTGGCGCGCCAGTTACCCCCACATATTGCGGTATTGGTCGGAACGGTCGATCCCAATCCCGGTAATGCGGTCGATGGGGGTAAACCGTTATTTAATAGCATCGCCTTACTCGACAATCGCCAAGTTTGCCAGTTTTTTCACAAGCGATTGCTCCCGACTTACGACGTTTTCGACGAACACCGTTATTTTGAACCCGCTTCAAACAGTAACTTTTTTACTCTGGACAGTTCCTCGATCAAAATTGGCGTGACGATTTGCGAGGATTTGTGGAACGATGAGGAATTTTGGGGCAAGCGATCGTATTCGTGCAATCCGATCGCCGATCTGGCGCAAGTGAAGGTCGATTTAATTGTCAATTTATCCGCTTCTCCTTATACGGTTGGCAAACAACAATTGCGCGAGGCGATGTTGCGTCATAGCGCTTTAAGGTATCAAATTCCGATTATTTATGCCAATCAAATTGGCGGCAATGACGATTTAATTTTTGACGGGTCGAGTGTGGCCTTTTCTCGATCTGGCGAGTTGCTGTGTCGCGCCAAAGCATTTGCTAAAGATTGCGTCGCTCTAGATTTTAACGAAACGAACAAAGATCTCGAAGCGATCGCCCCTTCCAACGGGTTACATACGGCGATCGAACCGCTAAAAAGTAAAAATGAGGCGATTTGGTCGGCATTAGTTTTAGGCGTCCGGGATTACGCCCGGAAATGCGGTTTTGGTAAGGTGGTTATCGGTTTAAGTGGCGGGATCGATTCGTCTCTGGTTGCGGCGATCGCCACTGCAGCTTTAGGGGCCGAGAATGTCTTGGGAATTTTGATGCCGTCGCCGCATAGTTCGCCGCATTCGATCGCCGACGCCGTAGATTTAGCAAAGAATTTGGGCATTCAAACTCACCAACTGCCGATCGCCGAGATGATGGAAACTTACGATCGCAGTTTGAGTGAATTATTCGCCGGAATGAGTCCGGATGTGACCGAGGAAAACTTACAGTCTCGCATTCGCGGTAATTTATTAATGGCGATCGCCAATAAATTCGGTCATTTGTTATTGTCTACGGGGAATAAATCGGAAATGGCCGTGGGGTATTGTACCCTTTACGGCGATATGAATGGCGGTTTGGCCGTGATTTCTGACGTTCCGAAAACGCGAGTTTATGCGATTTGTAAATGGCTCAACGAGCGAGAGAAACAAGCGGGTCGAGGCGAAATTATTCCCGGGAATGTATTAATTAAACCTCCGAGTGCGGAACTCAAACCGGATCAAAAAGACGAAGATTCTTTACCGCCTTACGAGATTCTCGACGATATCCTCTACCGCGCGATCGAGAATCACGAATCCCCGGTCGAGATCGTCGCCGCCGGACACGACCCCGCCACCGTCGAACGGGTGGTGCAACTGCTGACCCGCGCCGAATTCAAGCGGCGACAAGCACCACCGGGATTGAAAGTGACCGATCGCGCCTTCGGGACCGGGTGGCGAATGCCGATCGCCGCACGTTTGCGCCACATCGTCAAAAATCCCCAAGAGCATAAAAGTCCGGTGACCTTGCACGCAACCCCTTAAATCGGTTCTCGCGGGCGATCGGGTACAATGCAGTTGTTTCAATGCATCTATTTTGCGAAAATCGCTCGCGTTTAGCGGTTTTAAATGTGTTGGCTCCAAGAGCTAACAACTGCCGAAACCGGACAAATTCATGAACGATCTAATTTGGTGGATGGGAGGGAGTGCGATCGGCATTTTCGCTCTCATCTTTTTTGTGCTTTATATTCGCGGAACTTTTCGCGATCGCGTCGAATATAAAATCGAACATCTCCCCAATCCCGAAGCCGAATATTTCCCGTTGGCGATCGCCAGTTTATCTAATTCGGTCGTGACTTCCGGTTATTGTACGGACTTTTGGAACGACCCCGATCGGATTCAACGCGCGCGTCTCGAAGCAATTCAAAAAGCACGTCGCACGATCCATTTTGAAACCTTTTTCATGACTCCCGGACGGCGCGCCAATGACTTCGCCGACGCGATCGCCGACCGCGCGATCGCCGGAGTTGAAGTCAAGTTAATTGTAGACGATTACGGAACCAGTCAACTGCCGAAAAGTTACTGGCAGCGCTTGCAAAATGCAGGGGTAAAAATCCGCATTTTCAACGCTTTTAATTGGAAAGCGCCTGCCAATTATGCCGGACGCAGCCACCGTAAATTATTAGTTGTCGATGGTGAATTAGGGTTAGTGGGAGGTGCGGGAATTTCCGATCGTTGGGATGGCTGGCCAAAAATTGGCGATACTCAACCGTGGTTCGATTGCGAATTCCGCTTGGAAGGGGCGATCGTTTCAGTTTTAGAAGGGATGTTTCTTCAACATTGGACCTACTGCGGCGGTCGAGGGAATCTGTCTAAAGCAATGTTTATTCCCCATGAAGATAGCGAGAACAATCCACAATTTATCGTCACGCCGGGAGCCAATCCCAGCTATCGATCGTCGGGAATTAGAGCTTTATTTCAAACGGCAATTATTGCCGCCAGAAAGCGCATCTGGTTGGCGAGTCCTTACTTTTTACCCGATCCGAACTCTCGTAAAATGCTCGTCGCTGCCAGGAACAGAGGGATTGACGTACAAATTTTAACCACCAGCCAGCGTTGCGACAAACAGTTTGTTTATTATGCTTCTTACGAGACGTATGGCAAATTACTCAAAGCTGGGATTAAGATTCACCAACACCAGCCGAGTATGCTGCACGCGAAGTTATTATTAATCGATGATTGTTGGGTGAGTACGGGGAGTGCGAATTTCGACCCGCGCAGTTTTTTTCACAACGACGAACTCGATTTTTCCAGTGGCGATCGCACTTTAGTTGGTTACGTCCAAAAAGCTTTTGAGGAAGGCTTCGCGCGATCGCAAACTGTCAGTTTCTCCGACTGGAAGGCGCGATCGCTCGAACAGCGTTTGATGGGTCGTTTGGTCAGTTTCATTCAATGGGAACTTTGACGTACTCCCCACTCTCAAGAGACGGGAATTCTAAACATCACTATGTAAGAACCTGGAAATGTTCGACCCTATTGGAAATCTATTTACGAAACTCGCCACAAAATGGCCGACTTATCTTGACTTCCGGTGGCTAAAATGGTGCCGTCCGGGGAGAAAGCGACGGCTAAAACATAACTGGAATGACCGCGCAAGGTAGCGATTGACTTTCCAGAGGCGATCGCCCATAACTTAATCGTACCGTCAGTGCTCGCCGTGGCCAGAACTTCACCGTCCGGGGAGAACGCCACCTCAGAAATCGAGTCCGCGTGTTCCGTCCACTCGTGCAGCTTTTCCCCTGTAGCGACATTCCAGAGGATGGCGCGACCGTCGAGGTCTCCACTGGCAAGGGTTTCGCCGTCCGGAGAAAAAGCCACCGTCTCCACGGCGCGGGAATTCACGATCGCCGTCTGGCGCAACTGACCCGTGTCTACATTCCACAATTTGACGCTACAATCCCAACTCCCACTGGCAACTGTTTCGCCATCTGGGGCGATCGCCACCGCCACGATCGGTTTAGAATGTCCGGTAAGCGTGCGCCTCGCTTCTCCCGTTGCCAAATTCCACAATTTGACCGTCTTATCCCAGCTTACGCTGGCCAGGGTGCGACCGTCCGGGGAAATGGCGATCGCCTCGATCGGTTTTGGATGCGCCAACCAGCTTTTTTGTTCCTCTCCCGTCGCCACATCCCATAACTTCATCGTCCCGTCTAAACTCGCCGTCGCCACCGTGTTTCCATCCGGTAAAAACACCACCGCATTGACAAAATCCTCGTGACCGACCAAGATTTTGCCTTCTTTCCCCGTCGCCACGTCCCACAGTTGCACCGTCGTATCCACCGAACCACTCGCTAACTGCCGTCCGTCCGGCGAAAACGCCACGGTCACTACCGGGGATGAATGTGCGGTAAGTATCCGTTCTTTTTGCCACTTGTGCGATACTTTCATTATAAATACTGGCGATCGCGCGATCGTTCGACAATTTCCAAACTCAAAACAACAGCCATTGACATCGATCTAAGCTAGACCTGTTACACTAAACAGCCTGAGTCCCCTCATCCAAGCCAGTCGCCATGAACCCCTTAACGCCCCTCCTGCTACCAACCACTGACTATTTTAAGCCTCCAGTGACACCCCCACAAACTTATAAACTTTAGGCTGTAACTGCACCCCCGTCAGCCGTTCCCCGCTTTTGTACATTTCCTCCATATCCACAACTATGCCTAAAACGAGCAACACCGCCGCTTTTGACTTTGACGACGAGAAATTCCAGGCGCCTCCCTCCGAGATTATGCCGTGGTGTCAAATCGTCAATCCCCGCTACACTGACAACGGCATGACCCCCTTCGGCTTCGCCATCTCCGCCGAAAACGCCACCAACGCCGGATTTACCCCCGATGACAATTGGCAGCATGTCGAATACGAATTCGGCGACGGCGAAATCAAAGACCTCTACCTCACCACCACCCCTAAAGTCGTCATCGTCCGGCGCGGTCCAGTGTGCATCAAATATCGCGAAACCGGGGAACTCGTCGGACGACTCGGGGACTATTACGATATGTTCATGGCGAACAAAGTCAAATTCAAAACCTTCACCCGTCACCTGGTCTTTCTCGTCGGGGAAGATAAAAAATTCCTGCACCCGCATCCCTTGCGTCTGAGTGTCAGTGGCGCCGCCGGGGCCAGTTTTGGCAGTTGTTATCGCCTGGTGCGTTCCGGCGAAACCCCGAGTGGATTTACCGTCGAGCTCGAAAAAGCCTACGCCAGTTTCCGCAACCAACCTTACGTCGCCAAAAATCCCCTATTCCACGCCCACGGGATTTACTGTCCGTTCATCGAAGCGGTGGAAAAAGGCATGGGAGAAAATACCGCCTTAGTCGCCACCACAACGGATTACGAACATCCCACCACCTCCAATTTGATCGATTATTTAATCCCGTCGAACTCTAAAGAGTCCGAAATTCTCTGTAATGCCTTCGAGGAATATCAAAACTTCGGACAAGATATCCCGAAAATGGAAGAACCCCCCAAAGAAACAACCCCCGATTACGGCAACGCCTACGTCTACGAAGATGAATTCGACTATGCGGAACCCCCTTATTAGTTGTTGAACTTGACAACCTCGATCGAGCGCCTGAAAAGGCGCTTAATTTATCAGTTAAGAAGGCTCCATCACTTCAGGCAAAACGGCGCCATCCAGACGCGCGCCTGTGAAGTACGCTCCCCAAATATCGGCTTTTTCCAAAGTTGCTCCACTTAAATCGGCCATTTTGAGATCGGCCATTTTTAAGTTGGATTCGCTCAAATCGGCTTCGGCGAGATTCGCTTCAAATAAATTGGCTCCATTGAGGTTCGTTGCTTTTAAATTAGCGCCGTTGAGATTGGCTCCGTTTAAGGTAGCTTCTAATAAGATGGCTCCTTCTAAATTGGCGCCTGAGAGGTTGGCTTCCGATAAGGAACAGTAAGATAAGTTAGCCGCTTTGAGATTGGCTCCGGCTAAATTGGCTCCGGTGAGATTGGCTTTACGAAGATCGATGTTTTCTAAGTTGGATTGGGAGAGGGTAATTTCTTTAAAGTCCCGTTCTCCGGAAGCGTAACGTTCTAATAAATCTCGTACTTCCATCGGTGTTCTCCTTGATGTGGATAGCACTCGATCGCCAGCATACTCCGATTGGTGCGATGTTACAGTAGCCATTGTTGCGATCTCTCTATTTTAGAGGCGATCGCGATTTCTACAGGGAGTCAACCCCAGGAAAATAAGCGGTTTCAGGGGATTCCTGGCGGTTTTGGCGCGCTGAATGGAGTTCGTGAAAGAGATCGCCGTCCAGCAGACCATTTCTCGATACAAGAACGGGGAACCAAAGCAGTACAAGAGATTCCCGGTTTGGCGGAAAAAATCGCCGATCGCGCGACGTTAAGCACGGGAACGATGCTCTATTCCAAGTCTGGAAAACTGAGAATTGTCAAATGAAAAAGCCGATTTTGGGCGTCGATCTCCATGAATGAGTTTCAATTTTATTGAACGAACTGACGCAAAATCATGCTGGCGATCGCCGCAAAATTCCTTTTAACGATTGCTACAGCGAAATTGATGCCGATGCGAAGTTGATAACTTTAGAAACAGAAAACGGCGAACGATTTACGACCCATTACGAGCTATGAATGAGAAGTTCGAGAGTGTTCGATCGATTCAACCGATTTACTTGAAGCGAACTCGTTGAATCAGAAATCCAAAGTAGCGATCCGTCGAAAATCCACCTCCCGTGATTCCCGTGGAGTATGTCAAACAGTTTAGAATGTTTGCGGGAATGACAGCTTGGAGAGGTTTGCAAACATCACAACTGACACCTCGATCCAAAAACAATCGATCGCGGTTAAATCTGAAAGCGATCGCCCCAATCGGTTTCGGGACGCAGAACGGGGGGTTTAATATCGCCGAGTCGTTGACCGCGTTCTAAAGCATATTCGATATACTTCTCCATCGGGCGGGAGACGCAACGGGCGACCGGGGGCGCGAGTTGGCCCAGTTGGCGGGCGTAACGATATTGGGGATTGGTTTGTAAGGCCCGGTCTAAGTCCCGGGCGAGGTCTGCGGCCCGATCGCCCGCCGCCTCGTCCAGAAACAGAATATAATGAGGGCGATCGCGCAAGGACGGAGCCAGCATGGCGAAACCGCCAGGATGGAGGGGCTGCAGTTGCGCCCAGACAAAGGCTTCCGTCAACTTTTCCCCACACAAGTCGCTGACGAGTCCCGCCCGTCCGATAAACTCCAGTTGGGGCGCTTGTCCGTACCATCCCGTCACTCGCACCCGATCGCCCAAGTCGTAGCGATACAAACCGCCATCGGTCGTCACGACGACTCGATAGACCCCGCCGCTTTCGACCTCGTGGACGAGGCGCGATCGCCCGTCCTCGCCGATAAACTCGTAAAAGCCGCTCTGGACGGCCAATACGGGCGACGGACACCCGGCGATCGGGATCGTCACTGCCGCCTCGGTTGCCAGTAACCCTTTTCCCTGGATCCACACGTGAGGAAAAGCCCCTTGCAAAGCACTCACAAAAGCGGCGGCACTGGCATCGGTCCAACAGCTAATCGTATCCAACTGCGGCCACAACTGGCGGGTATCGATCGCCTCGGACGCGAGCGATCGTGACACTAAGTGAGCGCGCTCCGGGTTCGGCGGTAGGGGCGGCAACCCGGGAACAGTGGTTCCCCGCGCCAACTCGCGCACCAGGCGATCGCCGTTCCCCTCAATTTCCGCGAGCAATTCCAGCAGGAAAGTGGGACTCCACACGGAAATTAAGGCCAATTGGGGCGACGCCAACAAGTATAACGCCGTGAGATAGCGCCAGCGATCGATCGCGGCGATCGCGGCAATTTGCGGCGGAACGGCCAGCAACTGCCCGATGTGAGGGGCGAGGCGATCGCCAAAATAGAGGGCGTCGTTGCCCGTGGGAAGCGCCACCGCGCCCACGGTCGGGGGTTGGACGCGGGCGATCGGCGAAATTGCCCAATAGGTGGGACCGCAGGCGATTCCCGGGCGATGTGCGAGCAAATTGGCCAACCAAGGAAACAGCGCCCTCTGAAACGCCGCCAAACTCCCTCGGGTGTAGGGAATCAGCTTACTCCCGGACGTACTCCCCCCGGTCACTTCAACGGCGATCGCCCCCTCGGCGGACAAAACCCCGGTTTCCCCCGCCGCCATCCGGGCGATCGCCTCGGCGAGGTCTTCGTAGGTGTGAATCGGGACGCGATCGCGATAGTCCCGGTCGTCGGCGATCGCCCCGAAGCCGTACCGCCGCCCGATTTCGGTGGTTTGGTTGCGGGTGAGAAGGTCGTGGAGGCGCGATCGTTGTACGGCGATCGCGCGATCGGTTGCGTTCGAGAAATCGACCCAAAACGGATCGCAAGCTTCTCGAATAAATTGCCAGTTTTCCACCTCGTTAAAATTGATACAACTTCACTTAATCTTTGCAACTATAACAGAGTTTTGTTCTCTCAAAATTCAATCTTATGGCAGGAGTTCTTAAACTTAAGATTCACGAAAGTGGGGAAGAACTGAAAAATTTACTCGCCAAACAAAGCACGGCGCGCGGTCGAGAACGGATCCAAGCCTTATATTTACTGAAAATCGGACAAGTTAAAACCCTCAAAGAATTAGCTATTTTATTAGGTCGAGATACGGCAACTCTTTATCGCTGGTTTCAAAAATATAAAGCCAAGGGTTTAGACGGGATGTTAGAAGTTAAAAAAGGTCAAGGTCGCAAACCTGCAATTCCCTCGGAAGTGATGGATTGTTTGCGCGATCGCCTCCAAGAACCGGATGGATTTGAAAGTTACGGCGAAGTCAAAACCTGGCTGAAAGAAAAATTCGATATCGATGCGTCTTATAAAGTCGTTCACGAAGCCGTTCGCTACAAATTAAAAGTGAAACTAAAAACTGCTCGTAAAAGGCGCCGCAAGCGCGATCGAGACGTCCAAAAGCGGGAATAAAGCCCCTCAAAAACGATCGCGTTCTCCAGACGCCCTCCCTCGTTTGAAGGATTTATTCGAGCTAAAAATAGGAGGAATTGCGGGCGATCGCCCGTTTAAGAAGCCGACGTTTTTAAGCGCGGATCTGCCGATTGGATTCCTTCAACAAATCCGCGTTTCGCGTGCGATCGCATATTCTCTTCGGTCAGTTCCATCAAACACACTAACTCGTCGCCGCGATCGTAATTTGGATTGCGTTCTAAAAAGTAACGAACGTCTGGTTTTTGCCGATATCCCGGCTTAATCTCCGCCCAAGTTTCGCTTAAATGTCCCCGAGATTCGGGAAATTGAACTAACCCGGTTTCCGGGCGATAGTTGTCGCCAAATTTTAAGGTGGCCAAATAATCCATTAAGGCGCGAATCGAATCGGGGGTGGGATATCTCCAGGTGGGATAAAAAGATTTGGCAAATACGGGTAAATAGCGATAGGTTCGATATCCTTTGACGATTAAAAACCAATAAAGCGGTAAGTGAGGCAATTCGGCTTTAATTTGACCTGCCAAGCGACACCACGCCAGGGGTAAGGTTTGCTCTCCCCAGTAGGGGCGATCGATAATTGTATCTCCGGAGAACAAAGCGCGTCTCGGTTGATTTTCCCACTCGAAATCAATAATTTCTAGGGTGGTAAATCCTCGCAAGACTTGGGAACGATCTAATAAAAGAATGGCGCAGTGTTTGCGCGTTAGATCTTCCCGAAATAGAGACCAATTCGTCCCGCCGTAGTATTTTTGATAAAGTTCGTACATTTGCCGACATTGTGCCTCGCAAAAGTCGGATTTAAAAATGACGCGATCGGTAAGTTTATTCATATTTAATGAGAGCGGATTGAGGCGCTCTCTACTTCAAAAAACATGGCAGATATATGAAAAAAGGATGGGCTTTACGATCTCCCTACCCTTCTAAAAGAGTAAAATAAAGCTCGCGAGATTCAATTCAAAATTTGTCAAAATTAACGATTGGACTCGTGATTTTCGGTTCCGTTCCCCCGCCGAGTTTTTACGAAGTCGATCCGAGTTCCGATTCTTGGAATCGCCGCCTAACTTTCCGAGGGGGAAGGAACCCGAATTTTGCGGATCAGTTCGCGAATGACATCGGTTTTCGTCCGTTTGTTGAGATCGCAGTAGCTTTCCAAGCGTTCGAGTTCGACTGCAGGGAGGCGAATGGTTAAAACTTTATCCGATAATCTTTTTTTATTAGACATGATACTTCCAAAAGTAGTACAACTCTATTATGACGAGGGCTTCCACGAGCCGCAATAGCCCGCCGCCTCGATGCGCCATCCTACGGCGGCGATCGCTCTCAACCCCATCGAACCCTGGGCGAGTTCAATTGTATTTGTAGGCTTCCCGGTTTTATTTCAAAATGTAAAATTAATGTCAATTAACTTTTATTTTTGTAAAGTTTTTCAACTCGATTGACGAGTCCTTGGCGGGTCAAAAGACTATCGACCCCAGCCTTGAATTGTGGGGAGCTAACGGGAATGGGATCCACAAAAGCTAGCTCGTTTGTTCCCCAGGGACGATCGCGAGATGGCGATCGTACTCCCCGATTGCTACCCGGTAACCCTTCGGCGCGATCGCCGCTTCAACTCCTGACGAGACAAGGATTTCGCAAGGATCGCCCCCGCTGAAATACGAGCGGCGATCGACCCCTTGCAACGGCGGCGATCGCAGGGAGGCGATCGGAAAAAACGCCGATAAATTTTGTGTTATAGTTGCATCAGTTAATTTTTTCTTTATGACCCTCGCATAATTCAATCAAATGGCAAAGACCCTAAATTTAGATATCCAAGAAAGTGCCGAAGAACTCAAGGCCCTGCTCAAACAACAAACCAACGCCCAACGTAAAGAAAGAGTCCATGCTTTATATTTACTTAAATCCAATCAAGTCACCACATTAGAAGAACTCTCGAAACTCCTAGTCAGAGATACTTCGACGATTTATCGTTGGTTTCAAAAATACAAACAAGAAGGGTTAGACGGGTTGCTCAAGCTCTACGAACCTGCAGGCAGACCGATTACAATTCCCCAAGAGGCTTTAGATAAATTGCGCCTCAAGCTGCAAGAACCGGAAGCGTTCAAAAACTATGGAGAGATTCAAACCTGGCTCAAAGAAGAATGCGGCGTCCAAGTCGATTATCACGTCGTCTATCGCGCCGTCCGCTATAAATTTAAAGCCAAATTAAAAAGTTCTAAATCTAGCCGAAAAAAAAAATGATTGCCGCGTTATCTTATTAAAATAAACCGTCAGTCAGATGGCGGTCGGCTCGCCTGTGATGAAGTGAAGCGATCGGGCGTTCCCTGGTGGGGAAGATGACCTCGGAGGCTAGATTCAACGAACTACGGCGATCGCCGCGATCGAACTCGCCAAAAAAAGGAGAAGGGCGCGATCGAAAAGGACGATAAAATACCTGGACTGCCATAATTTTGACCTTTGATGGGCAACCCATTACCATTCCCATCTAGCGAATAGAGGAAGTTGACGATCGCCATGTCTGAGTTTACAAAAGGGGGGCAAGTCGCCTGGTTTCACGACGAAGGACATCCTGCCGGAATCTTTCATACTTACGACCAGTTTAGCGGCATCGACGGCAGCGATCGCCCGCGCAAAATCCATATTTTCTTACCCCGAAACTACGAAACCAGCGAAGATCGCTATCCGGTGGTTTACATGAATGACGGTCATACCGCCTTTTTCCGGGCCGGATTGGCGCGTCAGTCCTGGCAAGTCGCCGAACGGTTGGGGGAATTGTACGATCGCGGTGCGATTCCCAAACTGCTCGTCGTCGCCGTCCATCCGCTCGACCGCGATCGCGAATATACACCAGATCTCACCCCCAGTCTCGAACCCTCCGGGTTGGAAACCTACGCACCCTATTTAGTCAATTCCGTCAAAGGATTTGTCGATCGCCACTACCGCACCCGACCGGAAAACTCACAAACGACCGTGGTGGGGGCGGGACGGGCCGGACTGGCCGCCTTTTACATCGCCTGTCGCTACGGCGATCGCTTCGGCAATGGGGCGGCGATGTCGCCTTCATTTTTCGTCGGTTTGGAGCGCGACGAAGACCTGTTTACCTCCCTGTCGCGATCGCCCCTACTCAAACTGACCGGATCGGCGTTGGACGATCGCGCCCGTCGTCCCCGTCTGTGGCTGGATTGGGGCTTAGTACGAGACGGCACGGACCACAACAGCGCCATCGAACGGCAGACGACCAAGCGCGGGCGAGAAATGGCCGAGTTATTACAGTATAAATACGGCTATCGTCGCGATCGCGACTTATTCGTGAGAGAAGATCCAGAGGGAGAACATTGCGAGGCGTCGTGGTCGCGACGGTTTCCCGAAATGTTAAAAGCTTTCTACGAGAAATCTCACTAAATACTAATTATTGGGGTGTATCTACTTCCGAATTCAGGTAAACCGGGGACGAGGGTGCGGGGAACGGTCGCATTTTGTCGTATACTACAAGACCGAGCGAATCGAGCGATCGCCTATCCGGTTTTCGACTGCTATCGTCCTTGCCCATGATGCCCAACGATCCCTATGTTTGGATAGACCGCGCCCTCGATGCCATTCACCGGGCGAATTGGTATCGATCGCCGCAAGCGATTAGCGCCCCCGGGGCCGTGGTGGAAATTCAAGGGCAACGGCTGCTCAATTTCGCCAGTAACGATTATTTAGGCTTGGCAGGCGATCGCCGCTTGGTAGAAGCCGCCGTCGCCGCCACCCGCACCTACGGGACCGGAACCACCGGATCGCGCCTGATTACCGGACATCGACCTCTACATCGGGAACTGGAACGGGCGATCGCCGATCTCAAACAGACCGAAGACGCCTTAGTGTTCAGTTCCGGCTATTTGGCCAATCTCGGCACGATCGCCGCTTTAGTCGGCAAACGGGATTTAATCCTCGGCGATCGCTACAATCACTCCAGCCTCAAAAATGGAGCGATTCTCAGTGGGGCCACGGCGATCGATTATCCTCACGCCGATCTGGAAGCCTTGCGGGAGTTGCTCTCACAACATCGAGACGAATATCGGCGCTGTTTGATGGTCACCGACAGTATTTTTAGTATGGATGGGGATTTGGCGCCCCTGCCCGCCTTACTCGACCTCGCCGACGAGTTTAGCTGCATGTTGCTGGTAGACGAAGCCCACGCCACCGGGGTTTTAGGGGCAACGGGAGCCGGGGCGATCGAAGCGTGCGGCTGTCGGGAATGCCCCTCGATCCAAATGGGAACGTTGAGTAAAGCCCTCGGCAGTTTGGGGGGCTACGTGGCGGGTCGGCGTCAGGCGATCGACTTTTTGCGAAACCGCGCGCCGACCTGGATTTATACAACTGGCCTCTCCCCCGCAGATACGGCGGCGGCGATCGCCGCGATCGCGATCGTGCGCGACGAACCCGAACGGCGCGCCCGACTGTGGCAAAATGTCGCATCTCTCAAACAAGGACTGGAACGGGTCGGAATCGAAGGCGCACTACCGTCGGATTCGCCGATCGTCTGCATCCAGATGCGCGACGCCGCCACCGTTCTCGAAGCCGGACGGCTGCTCAAAAAAGCGGGGATTTTAGTCGCTGCGGTGCGCCCTCCGACCGTACCGACCAGCCGCCTGCGTCTCACCGTAATGGCGAGTCACACTCCCGAACAGTGCGCGGTGCTGGTTGACAGCCTCAAAGCCTTGAAAGAACGGGGATTGGGGTGAATGGGGAGTGGGCGATCGACCTTTAACCCCGGGGCGATCGCCAATTTATCCGGATTGAAGTCGAGATCGGGCTTAAGATCGTGATTACACCCTCACACCCCATTGCCAACCGTGAAATTCATTCAAAGTTTAGCGATCGCCCTGAGTCTGGCGATTTCCTTCGGCAGTCCCGTTCCCCAGGTGGGCGCCACTTTACCCCTCGGCGCGATCGCCCAAACCAGCGCCGGAGATTTCTTAGAAAGCGCGATCGAAAAGCTCGACCGTCGCGCTTACCAGGAGGCGATCGCCGATTTGGACAAGGCGATCGAACTCGATCCCGATTTAGTCTCGGCTTATGCGGCGCGCGGGATTGCCAAACATCACCTGCGAGATTTTAGCGGGGCGATCGCCGATTTTAGCGAAGTGCTAGAACGCAATCCCAGCGATGCTGAAATGCTGACCCTGCGAGGGATTGACTATCTGTATCTGGGGGATTACGACCGCGCGATCGCCGACTTCGACCGGGCGATCGAAAGCGATGGCGAACAGGCAGATATCTACATGCTGCGCGCCGACGCGCGATCGCAGAAACTGACGCGGGAACAAGCCCCGGCGCAACGCTACGATGTCGTCATCGCCGATTACGACCGCGCGATCGCCCTCGACGGCGACAATCCCCGTTATTATCAGCGACGGGGACAAATTCGGGCGCGCTTGCGACAATCGGAAGCGGCGATCGCCGATTATGCCCGGGCGATCGAACTGCAACCGACCAACGCCAACCTCTACGTGTTGCGCGGTAACGCTTACGACGATGCAGCCAACTGGCAAAACGCCCTCGAAGACTATACCCGGGCGATCGAACTCAATCCCGATTTAGGGGATGCGTATTACAATCGCGGCGTCGCTTACCGTCGCCTCAACCAGTGCGATAAGGCGATCTCCGACTATAGTAAAGCACTCCAACTCGACCCCGACGATTTCGGCGCCTATCTCAATCGAGGGGTATGCCACGCCAGCATCAACCAACTCGATCGCGCGATCGCCGATTATAACCGGGCGATCGAACGAAATCCCAACCTCGGCGAAGCCTATTATAACCGCGCCCTCGCCCAACAGCAGCTCAACCAAATCGAAGCCGCCCGCGCCGACTTTGAAAAAGCCGCCGATCTCTATCAACAACAAGGACAAGAAACAAAACTGCGCGACGTTCTCAACGCCCTTCGTAACTTGCCCTAGCCCTCGATCGCCTCTCGTCAAAACCCTTTTAAAATTAACAGCAACTAACCGTTCTATCTCCTATTCTTTCTGATTGGCTATTCTCCTACAGCCGGGATTAAAATCAATAGGAATAGATTTGAATTTTCGTGGAATCAATTTTCCTGACTTCTGGTAAAATGAAAGATGCTATGACATTGTAAACATCACATGAAACAAAAATCATCATAATTCCCACCATAATTCAAATCTTAGCATTGAGAATATCTCGTCGTGGTTGACAATGAAAAGAATTACCTTTGCAGATATTTTTGCTGGAATAGGAGGGTTTAGAATTGGCCTAGAGCGCTTGGGCTTTGAATGCCTTTATTCTTGTGAAAAAAACGAAGCTTGTCGGCAAGTTTACTTTGACAATTTTGGTGACTTGCCAGAAATGGATATCTCCGATATTGATTTTTCTAAAATTCCAGATGTCAATATTATAACGGCTGGTTTTCCCTGTCAACCCTTTAGTATTTGTGGAAAAAGAAAAGGATTTTCCGATCGGCGAGGTACTATTTTTTTCCATCTGTGTAATCTCTTACAAGCAAAAAAGCCAGATGTAGCAATTCTTGAAAATGTCAAACACTTGCTTCATTTAGAAAAAGGATCTGTTTTTGAAGAAATCATTACTACTCTAGAAGATTTAGGTTACTTCGTTCGCTATAGTTTACTCAATGCCAAAGATTTTGGACTTCCTCAAAATAGGGAACGTGTTTTTATTGTCGCCTCCAAGCATAAGCCATTTGATTTTTCACGAATTAAACCAAAGTTGGAGATCCCACAGCTTAAAGAATTCTTGTCAAAAACTGGAGATTTTCAATATATTGATGATTCTGAATACACTCTAATTAAGCATCCAAAACAACAAGATTCAGGATTGATTTTTGTTGGTTATCGTAATAAAAGTATTTGGAAAAAGGGAATTCGTCCCCATACCGAACACTTATCTCGCGTTCACCGACAACCTAACCGAATTTATTCAGTGGAAGGAGTGCATCCTACTTTACCTTCACAAGAATCTTCCGGACGATTTTTTATTTACTTACCACAAGAGAATCGGGTACGTAAGCTAACGATTGAAGAATGTTATCGGATTATGGGTTTTCCAAAATCCTTTAAAAGAAGTGCCAGCTTAAGTGAAGCCTATAAACAAATTGGAAACTCAGTGGCAACGAATGTTATTTATGAGTTAGGAAAAGCAATAATGGAACAAAAAATAACGATTCCATGCTCAAAATCTAATAATAGAGATCGAGTTTTTAAAAGACCGGAAAAACCGATTCAACTTACGATACCAGGCTTAGATTTAACTCACTGTAATTAACTAAGATTACCGATCATGAATCATGCTGAAAAGCTTACACAGCTTTATAAAATTGGCATAAGAATGAGTGAAATTGAATTCGATAAAGTTAAAAAAACTTTACCGACAGAAATAATTAAGAATATTTCAGCAATAGCGAAAAACTGCCTTAATCAAAAAGGAGCTTACACTGTTTTAGTAACATTATTAATTCATAAGCTGATCGATCCAAAACAAGACGTAAGATATCATCAGGATCAACTTAAAAATGGATTTTCAGGTAGAACTATTGACACAAAATACATTACTCCAACACTCAAAAAATTAGGGCTGCCTGCAATGGCAGAAAGTGGATGGTTGACTCGTACGTTAGAACAACCTTATCCTTACACGCTTGACTATGAAGGAAAAATTAAAAAGAGCGTTAAAATGCCATTTTTAGAAATTGTAGATTACATCGAAAGATCGAATGAGTCGATCGTTCAAAACATAACAATTGTTTTGTTAAAACAAGTTTATGATACTAAAAATCTAGCAGAAAATGTAAAAATAAAGCCCATTATAAATCCTGAAAATATCACAATTCATTCAATTATTGATTGTCTCGAAAAACATTTTAATTTTAAATATAATGTTCGAGGAGCTTCTAAGTTACCTGTTTTGTCATTTTATGCAATTTTTTCAATTCTCATGTCAGAAGTGGAACGATATAAAACATGCCATCTTAACCCTCTAGGAAGTCATACTGCATCCGACCGCACCTCTAAAACTGCAGGAGATATTGAAATTTTTGATAGCCAAAATAACCTAATAGAAGCTATTGAAATTAAACACAAAAGATCGATAGATATATCTGTTATCTTGGACATCCAGCAAAAAATATATAAATTTAATCCCTATCGTTACTGTATTTTTTCATCAGGAGAAGTTAAATATGAAGAAATTAAGCCTTATATTATTGAAATCAGTAAAACACATGGTTGTGAATTGATTATTAATGGTATTTTACCTACTCTCAAATATTATTTGAGATTAATTTCTTCTAGATCTGAATTCTTGAAAATCTATTCAACATTGATAGAGGCTGACAAAGAAATAAATCATTGTCATAAAACAAAATGGAGAGAGTTAATAGACGTACTCAATTCTAAACAAATAGTGATTTAAATTTAAAGTTTTTTGGAGTAAAAATCGAGCAGCCTAATGTTCAAATCTCTTCTGTTTAAAAAGGAATAGAATAGATAAAATGTATGATTTTAATTTAGAGCAAGTTGCTAATCTTCCAACGTCGATCGCCAGTCATACCGAGCATTGACTGTTTTATGGTTGAGGAGGCTGTTGCAGAGTTGACGACTCATCCATAATTGCCAACTTGCGCTAGCGTAGAAAATGCAATTTCATGCGATCGCGAACTGTCCGTGTTTGAAAAGAACTGCTCGATCCGACTCCTGACATTACTGGGACTGCTACTTTCATTAACCGCCTGTGCGAACACGCCGGGATCCAAACAGTTAGAGGACTCCCTCGCCCCCGATCCTAAACTGAAAGACAACCCCGAATTGCTCGGAGATTCTACCCCGTCGCCTTCTCCCGGGGTCACCCCAACTCAACTGCCGGAAGATTTTCCGAGGGAAATTCCGCAATATAACAACGCCGAATTGCAAAGCGTCAGCCGCAGCACTTCGGAACGATCGTCGCCACAAACCGAGGAAACGCCTAGGGTAACGACTGTTTGGGAAACGGGCGATCGCGGCGATCGCGTCCGGCAATTCTATCAAACTCATTTTGAAGACAACCAGTGGGAAATTCTGCCGACACCTGCCACAGAAACCCAAGGCGATCGCTCCGTGAGTGCCCGCAAAGATAACTTGCAAGTCACAGTGGCGATCGTCAGCCAACCGAGCGACACCCCCACCGAATTTACCCTCACTTACGAGCTTGAGAGCGCCACCAGTACCGCTAAAACACCGGAAACCCCAAAAAGCTCGACAACAACTGAAAAGGCCGCAGAGACAACATTAGAGACGATTCCCGAACCCTTGCGCCCCTACGTGAGTGACTTGCAACAACTCGGGATCGCGTCCCTGAAAGCGACATCCAGCGACGCCGACGCCGAAGCGTGGAATCAGGCGATCGCCCGAGCCCAATACGCCGAATGGCTGATCGCTGCCAACAATCGCTTTTTCGACAACCAACCGAGCAAACAAATTCGCCTCGCCACTCCCAGTACCCAACCTGCCTTTCAAGACGTTCCCGCCACCCATCCGCAATTTGCGGCGATTCAGGGATTGGCGGATGCGGGAATTATCCCGAGTTCGCTCACCGGAGAGAATACGGCGGTTAACTTCCGTCCGGACGCCCCATTATCGCGAGAAGATGCGATCGCCTGGAAAGTCCCCCTCGATTTTCGCCAAGGGTTACCTAAAGCATCGGTAGAAGCGGTGCGAGAAGCGTGGGGGTTTCAAGATGTCCCGAAAATCGATCCGGCGGTTCTCCCGGCGATTTTGGCAGACTATCAAAATGGAGAATTATCGAACCTCCGGCGCGCTTTCGGTTACACCCGTATTTTTCAACCGAAAAAAGAAGTAACGCGGGCGGAAGCGGCGGCGACCTTGTGGTATTTTGGCGATCGCGACGAGGGTTTATCCGCCACAGATGTTGTCAACCGTCAGCCGACCCCTCAAGCCAATCCCCAGACGGGCGATCGCACGACTGCTCAACCCTCCGAACCGCCAACCACTCAAGAAAATCAAGAAAATTAAGCGATAGGCGATCGGGTCGTTAATGAGGTTGTCAGTGAGGTTCAAGGCGTGAATAAATGGCTGAATAAATATTTGAAAATTTGGCCGTTCCACCGTCAAAAAACGTGGCTGCTGTTGGCGATCGCCCTCCTGGCGATTGTCCTCGGCTATATTCCCCTTCGTTTGGCAATCACTCAAGTTCAAGTCAGCCAACCGCAAGCCATTTTTGTATTGGGTGGACATTACCGACGCATGACATTTGCCGCCGAATTTTGGCAGTCCCATCGCGATCTCGAGATTTGGTTATCGGGAGTGACACCGCAACCGTCTTTACAGAGAGTTTTTGCGAAAGCAAACATCCCCGATCGCGTCATCCATTACGAGCAATGTGCGACCGATACAGTGACTAATTTTACTTGCAATGTCGATCGCTTCGCTCGCGATCGGATGTGGCGAGTTTATCTGATTACCTCCGACTATCACATGCGGCGATCGCGCGCTATTGCGACCTTTATTTTCGGCAGTCGCGGCATTATTGCCACCCCGATCGTCGTTTCACACCAATCCCCAAAACCCCGAGAATCGATCTGGAAAGTCCTACGCGACTGCGTGCGATCGATTCTCTGGTTGTTCACCGGGCGATCGGGAGCGAGTTTGAATCCAGATTTATAACGGGAAATTACCATCAAAAGTTAACCGTTAAAATTCATAACCCGAGCATTACTTTTGAAATCTAAGAGACTGTTTGTAAAAAAATCTAGTAGGGGTTTGGTTGCCAAACCCCTACTTCTCTAGGGTTTGGTAACCAAACCCCTACAAGGCACAATAGAAAGGTCGAGAGCGTTGGGATCGCTCGATGGTAACCATGTTTCGTTTGATGCTCCGGCGATGGCCTCCTCTCAAAACGGGCTGTTCATGTTTATTTTATAAACAGTCTCTAAAATTTAAAATCTAAAATCATGACCCACGATCGCCTATTCCAGCTCATTGAAGAACTCGTCTTGCATCACTCTCCCAGTGGGGTCGAAACCGAAATCGATAACTTACTCCTGCACCGTTTTCAAGCACTAGGTTTAGACACGTGGCTGGATGAAGCGGGAAACGCGATCGCCAAAATACCCGGTCGAAATCCGCAACGGGCGATCGCCATTACCGGACATAAAGACGAAATTGGGGCGATCGTTAAAAGTCTCGGACCTGACGGACGCCTCGAAGTTCGCAAACTTGGCGGAACCTTTCCCTGGATTTACGGCGAAGGAGTCGTCGATATTTTAGGCGATCGCCACACCCTCAGTGGTATTCTCAGCTTCGGATCCCGTCACATTTCCCACGAATCGCCCCAAAAAGCCCTCCAACAAGACATTGCCCTCCGTTGGGAAGATGCTTGGGTCGAAACCAAATGCACCGCCGCCGAGTTACACGCTGCAGGGGTTCGTCCCGGAACCCGCGTCGTCGTCGGGAAACACCGGAAACGCCCGATTCGCCTCAAAGACTACATCGCCAGCTACACCCTCGATAACAAAGCCTCCGTCGCCATCCTCTTGCAACTCGCCGAACGAGTCAAACATCCCCCCGTCGATCTCTATTTAGTCGCCTCCGCCAAAGAAGAAGTCGGCGCCCTCGGCGCCCTATACTTCACCAATCGCCATCGCCTAGATGCCCTCATCGCCCTCGAAATTTGCCCCCTCGCCCCGGAATATCCCATCGAAGATGGTGACGCCCCAGTGTTGCTATCCCAAGACGGTTACGGCATTTACGACGAAGGCTTAAACGCCGAAATTCGCACCGCCGCCGACCGCGCCGCCATTCCCCTACAACTGGCTACGATTAGTGGTTTTGGCAGCGATGCGTCCATCGCCATGAAATTCGGTCACGTCGCCCGCGCCGCCTGTCTGTCCTTCCCCACTCAAAACACCCACGGCTACGAAATTGCTCACCTCGGGGCGATCGCCCATTGCACTCGCATCCTCGAAAGCTGGTGCGAAACCGCCTCTTAATTTAGAAAGTTAGAAAATTGCAAATCCTTGTCTGGCCTACCTTTGAGCGAAGCAAACCCAAAAAATTCAAAAAAATTCTCGCTCGGGTGTTGACAACTCAATTTTATTCAGTTACCTTAACAAAGGTGCTGAAACACAAGCCCCCATCGTCTAGAGGCCTAGGACACCTCCCTTTCACGGAGGCGACGGGGATTCGAATTCCCCTGGGGGTACTTGAAACATTTCAGCATTGCTAAAGGCGCTTCCCACCGGGAGCGCCTTTTTCAGTGGGGATTCAATCAGAAATGCCAATTCTAAAAAAAAGCAAAAAAAAGTTTTGACATTTCCGAAATTTTCCGTTAGTGTAAAAGACGTGGCAAAGACAGGCCCCCATCGTCTAGAGGCCTAGGACACCTCCCTTTCACGGAGGCGACGGGGATTCGAATTCCCCTGGGGGTACTAAGCCAAAAAAAGAAGACATCCAGTTTTGGGTGTCTTCTTTTTTTGTTCTTTTTTTTGGAACTTCTTTTTTTGGAAGGGGAAGGCAAGAGGGAAGAGACAAGCCCCCAGCTTCAGCCTTTCACACACAACACCTGTTTGAGGGTAGCGACGACTTCGACTAAGTCCGACTGCTGGGCCATGACCTTATCGATAGGCTTGTAGGCGCCGGGAATTTCGTCGATGACGCCTTTATCTTTACGACATTCTACGCCGTCGGTTTGGGCAACGAGATCGTCGAGGGTGAAGGATTTTTTCGCTTTGCTGCGCGACATCAGGCGTCCGGCGCCGTGGGAACAAGAGCAGTAACTTTCGGCATTGCCTTTCCCTTTAACGATGTAAGATTTCGCCCCCATCGAACCGGGAATAATCCCGTAGTCGTTTTCTCGGGCGCGTACGGCGCCTTTTCGGGTGACGTAGACTTCGCGATCGAAATGAACCTCTTTCTCGGCGTAGTTGTGGTGACAGTTAACCACGAGTTTCGGTTGGAGGGGTTTGCCACCAGCGACCTGTTGTTCGACAATCCGTTTGAGGCGGTCCATCATCACTTTGCGGTTGAAGCGGGCGTAATCTTGCGCCCACTGTAAATCGCGCCAGTAGGCGTCAAACTCGGGAGTATTGGCGACGAAGTAGGCCAAATCGCGGTCGGGAAGCTCGATCTGCGCTAATTTTGCCAGCTCTTTGGCCGTATCGATATGATATTGGGCGAGCATGTTGCCGATATGACGGGAACCGGAGTGCAACATCAACCAAACGTTGTTGTCTTCGTCGAGACAGATTTCGATGAAGTGGTTACCGCCGCCGAGGCTTCCCATTTGTTTGAGGGCTTTGCCTTCGAGACGGGCGGCGCCGCGATGTAGATCTTTGAATTGGCGCCATCCCATCCAATTGGTCACGGAGGTTTCGACGTTTTTGTTTTCGTTGAAGCCGACGGGAATCGCGGCTTCGATCTGTTGGCGAATGGTTTTGAGTTTGCCGTCGAGACGATCGCCTGTAAACGGCATTTGTAGTGCCATCATGCCACAGCCGATATCGACGCCGACGGCGGCGGGAATCAGGGCTTCTTCCGTAGCGATGACGGAACCGACCAGGGCGCCTTTACCGAGGTGAACGTCGGGCATGAGGGCGACGTGTTTGAAGACGAAGGGCAAGGAGGCCACATTTTGGGCCATTTTCGATTCGAGATCGCCGAGTTGGTGTCCGGCCCAGGAGAGAACCGGGCTGGGGGTTTTTAAGTTGAGGGTTTCGTAAGACATGAGAACGGTGGAGAGTTGAGATTTTAGATTTTAGATTTTCTATGGTTGGGGTGGGCTTGCGGCGATCGCTCATTCACCGTGAGGGCGATCGCATCAAACTATAAACTAGGGTTTCAGGCGGTTTTCGAGCCTTGAAATTGGAGCCGATCGCCGCCTTCATCCGCGACTATTTTTGTAGTTTTTCATCACTTAAATTATTCCGGCCATATTAATACTACATTCATAATACAAGATTCAAGCAAAAAGAGCCATCCGATCGCCGCGCGATCGCCAATGGCTCCACAATCGACAATCTAAAATCTAAAATCTAAAATCCCCACAACTCCTCTCTCACTGGCGATCGAGCCAAATGGCGTGCAGTCCCGCCGCTTTTGCCCCTTCGTAATCTTCCTTATAACTATCGCCGATATGCCATGCCCGTTCGGGCTGACAGTCGTGTTTGCTCAACGCCACCTCAAAAATTTGGCGATCGGGTTTGGCGGCGCCGACTTCCGTGGACAGGGTAATCGAGGTGAAGAAATCGTCTAAATCGAGGGCTTGGAGGACGCGATAAAGCCGGGAGTCAAAATTAGAGAGAATGCCGAATTGAGTAGAACTTCCTTTCAAGCGTTCTAAAGTCCGGGGAACGTCGGGATAGACGAACCAGGGTTCAGCCGTGGCGAAATACGCGAAAAGTTGCTTGAAAAACTCTTGAAAATTAGAAAATTGCTCGAACGCGCCGATACGCTGAAACGTCGTCATCGAAATTGCTTCCCACCATTCAAACTCTAACTGGGGAATTTGGCTGGGTTCGGCGTCGGGAAAGGCGGGGGGAGTCGAGGCGCGGAAACTTTCGATAAAAGCGCGATCCAGGCGCTGGGAATCGACCGTAACGCCGTAATCGCGGGCTAAACGGGCGTAAGTTTCGCCGACGGTCCCGCGAACGGCAAACAGGGTGCCGACAGCGTCGAAAAAAATAACTTGAGGCGCGTCCATTAGTCAGTTGTGAGAAATCAAAAAGGGGCGAAGAGGGAGGAAGCGATTAATCGAGAGAGGAAACCGTGGCGCGGGTTTTGGCGATCGCCTCGCGCAAGGGTTGGGTCATCCAATTAAACGCTACTTTGAGCTGGTGGTCGAGGGTGGGTAAGCGATAGAGATACGCTAAACGACGGAAAACCACTGCCGCCTGACCGTCGATTTTGACTCCCAATCCGGTTAAGGTAGCGTTTTCGAGTCCTAACGTCATCATTTCGCCGAGATTTTGATATTTAAACGGCAGTAGGGGGCGATCGCTCATCGAAGCCCAGACATTCCACGCCAGATAATCCGCTTGTTGGATCGCCACTTGCGCCGTTGCGGGGACGCTTTGACCGCTTGCGTCGTGACCGTCAGCCAGATCGCCGAGGGCAAAAATCTCCGGGCGATCGATCGCCTGTAACTCGGGAGTGACGAGCACTTGACCCCGTTTATTTTTCGCCAAATCCAGATCGGCGATCGCGGGGACTACCTTCGTTCCTACCGTCCACAAGACCAGATCCACCGGGATTTCGTCGAGTTTACCTTTGTAGAGTAACGAAATCGTTTGCGGTCCGATCGCCTCGACCGTCGTTTCTAAATCGATCCAGATCCCGCGTTCGTCGAGGGCGGCTTTAGCCGTATTGCGGTTAAACTCCGTCGCCGCATTGAGAATGCGATCGCCTTGTTCCACCAGGCGCAAGCGACCCCGTTCGCCGAGGCGATCGGCCAATTTGCACGCCAACTCAACCCCACTATACCCCGCGCCGACGACCGCCACCCGAATTTTATCTTTCTCCGACGCTTCCAACAGGCGCAACCGTTCTTCGAGGCGATACGCATCGTCAATCGTGCGAAAAGGCAAAGCATATTCGCGACTACCGGGAACGAGATCCACCGGAGTTTCGCCGCCTAATGCCAGAACGAGGCGATCGTAAGATAACTCGACATCTTCGAGGAGGCGAACGCGGCGATTGTCCAGATCGATTCCCACCACCGTCCCCTGATGAAAGCGCACGTTGGTATGAGACAGCAGTTCCGAAAACGGGGGCGCAATTTCCCAGGTTTGCAATTCCCCAGAAATTAGTTCGTACAGCAACGGGGCAAACAAAAACCGATCTCGACTGTCGATCAGAACGATCTCGGGTTTTTCCGATGGACTCCAAGGAAGCTGGTGCAGGCGCAAAGCCGAGTATAACCCGCCAAAGCCCCCTCCCAGGATACAAATTCGCCGCGTAGTCTCTTGGGTCATAATTACGTCACAAAGCCTTGCCAGCACGATCGTCTCTTCCAAGATAGCAGGGCGATCGCTCCCCGTAGGACTGGAGTCAAAGTAGAGTTGGAGAGGGGGCGATCGCCTCATCCGACCCCAACGGCGAGCCCAACCTAGAGCAAATTTGGGATTTGACTCGCACCCGTTCGGAGTACCCCCCGAAAAATGCCCTCCACGAAGCTGATGCTGGCAATTGTGCCAATTCAGTGAAAATCGAGCCGTCTAAAGTGGAACGCTCGTGCCAAAATAGGGGTGTTATTTTGCCCATTCTTAATTTACAAGATGGCTCAGCTCAAAGACATTGACCGCATTTCCTCTCTGAGCGCCGTTGCGCTCGACGAGAGTCTCACGCGCGAGATCCAGCAGCAATTGATCGAGTTAAAAATTCTCGATCCGCCCGTCGATGGCATTTTGGGACCTCTGACCACTGCGGCTTACCATCGCTTCCAAATTATCGCCGGGATTAAAGGGGAAGAGAATGCTCTCGGACCCAAAACCGCTCGGGGTCTACTCGGAGCCAATCCGGATACGTTTCCTCGCAGCGCGATCGCCATCCGTGCGGTTAGAAATACCGTTTTTAAGCTAAGACCCTTACAATCAACCGATCTCAAACCCGAAGAACGCCTCGAAGTCAAAGACGGCGAGGGTTTTGTTTTAACGGATTACGAAGCAGGTCATCGCAGTCACTACCGCATTACTGTCAAGGAACCGATTAATAAAAGTTACGTTTGGTATGCCTTCGACCAACATGTCGAAATCCTTGAAAATGATAAGTTAGTCGCTACGCCATCGTACAAGCCGAAATCGGTTCAGCTCAACGTGCCGTATAAGTCCCAAAATGACAACTGGTACAATCCCGGCGGCTCTTGCAATGTCACGTCGATCGCCATGTGTCTCGAATATCTGGGGGTTCCCAGATATGACTATCGCTTTAGCCAGTTTGAAGACGAGTTGTATCAGTGGTGTCTCGATCGCGGCTACAGTCGTCACAGTCCGGAAGATTTAGCCCGGGTCGTCCGCGACTACCGCCGCCGCGACGATTTTACCTACTGGGGCACGATCGAACGCTGTAAGGAACACCTGCGTGGCGGCAATCCTTGCGTGATTCACGGCTATTTCACCAGTTTCGGTCACATTATTGTTTTAGTCGGATTTGACGACGACGGTTTTATCGTCCACGACCCTTATGGAGAATGGTTCCCCACGGGTTACGATCGCTGGCGATCGGGCGCCAATCTCCACTATTCTTACAATCTGATTAGCCGTCTGTGTATTGACGATCAGTTCTGGGTTCATTACATCAGCCGTTAGGATCGATCGTCGAGACCGAACCGACGCGATTCGCCAGGATAAGTTTTCACTCGGGCTCAGACTCGGGCTCGGACTCGGGCTTACCCCGGCGATCGCCCGGCGTGCGGAGTAGAATCTCGTTCGGCGATCGCTCAACCCCTCACTCTACTTCTTAGCTTGCTGTGGAGGCGGACAAGATGCCCGCCCCACGGACTTCTGACTTCAGATTTTCCCCCTCATGAGTAATAGCCATTTGATTATCTTGGGCCTCCTGTTATTATTTGCGATCGCCCATAGTGGTTTAGCCGCCTTACGTCCAAAAGGAGAAAAGATCCTCGGTCCGAGACTGTACCGGATTGGCTTTGCTTTAGTCAGTTTGCCCCTCGCGGTTATCTTAATTATCTATTTCTTCAATCACCGTTACGACGGCGTGCAGTTGTGGCAATTGCAAGGAGTCCCGGCGGTCCAACCGATCGTTTGGATTTTATCGGCAATTTCCTTTTTCTTCCTCTATCCGGCGACCTTCAACCTCCTCGAAATTGCTGCCGTCGCCAAACCCGAAGTTCACCTTTACGAAACCGGGATCGTCAGAATTTGCCGACATCCGCAAATGGTCGGTCAGGTGATTTGGTGTATTGCTCATACTTTATGGATCGGTACCAGTTTTACCCTAGTCACCTCCTTGGGATTGGTTTTACATCACCTGTTCGGCGTCTGGCACGGCGATCGCCGCCTGGGCGCCCGCTACGGCGAAGCCTTTGAAGCGGTCAAAGCGCGTACCTCGATCGTCCCCTTTTTGGCGATCGCCCAAGGACGGCAAACTTTAGAGTGGAAAGAATTCATCCGTCCCGCCTATCTCGGCGTCACCGGGTTTATCGCCTTACTTTGGTGGGCCCATCCCCTGTTACTACGAGCGACCGCCAGCGTTCCCTGGTAAGGGTCTCGCCGAGGTGGGGTGCGAGGCACTGCTCTAAGGACGTTCGCCGCGCGATCGGCCAGTTTCCACTGAGGGCTTAAATGTTGCTACTTTGTGCAAACTCTGCATGGATTGAAGGCAGAATTTTCGCGAGAAAATTAAAAAGATCTCGCGAAAATTCTGCCCTCGCTCTCCGGACGAAATTTATGACCAACCCCGATAAAAAACTACATAAAATTGGTACCCTGGAATCACTCAAGCGATCCCAAATCGAGGTAGCATGATCCCGGTATCGATCTGAAAAAACGATTCAACATCGAGGGATCATGGTATTGTCGGTTAACGAGCAAACGTTTAAAAAAGAAGTTTTAGAAGCGACCTCCCTAGTTTTGGTTCATTTTTGGGCCCCATGGTGCGGTCCGTGCCGGATGATCGAGCCGATCTTGAGTGCGTTCGAGCAAGAATGGGGGGGGAAGCTCAAGATCGTCGGAATTAATGCAGACCTCAACTTAAAGCTCGCCAGTGCTTATCGGTTGAGTACCTTACCCACCTTGATTCTGTTCGATCGCGGTCAAATCGTGCATCGCGTCCAAGGATTGCAAAACCGCGACGAGTTATATGACGCCATGCGTTCCTTCGTGACGCTCGATCGCTTTGCCTGTCGGCCCGAGTCGGTCTCGGAGGTCACGGAGGAGGGACTCGGCGAAACGATCGCCCCCGGTTCGCTCCCCAATTTAGTGAACATTAGTGTTTAGTGCCCAACCAACCCTCGGCGACAAATGTACTAAGATTGACGTCGATGGACTGCCAACGAACTGAGAATTACCGTGCCTATAGGCCGGAGACTGTCAACAAGATCTCCGAGTTAGTGGTTTGGGTAAAGGTCAGGGGTCGATCTTTTCACCCTCCAGATCTCGCTGTCGAACTCGACTCGCTTCGAGTGCGACGAGGTAGGCGTCCGCTCTCAATAAGTCCCGAGATGCCACCAGACATGATATGGCAACGTTAACCCCACCCAGTCTCAATTTGGGTGGGGTTCGTGACATCCTCCCGACGCTCACCCTAATGGGTAGAGCGCGGGCTTCCCTTCCTCGCGGTTGGGTTTTCCTGCTTCATCGGGGTTCCCAAGTAACCTTCCTCTACAGGCAGCATCACCGACTATCCATCGGCTACAAGTACAAGACCTCGTTGCATGAGCACTTGAGCGGCAGCAACATCCCGGTCTGTCGTATATCCACATTCACTGCAATAATGCACCCGTTCGCCGAGTTCCTTCTTCCCAGTATGCGCCCCACACTGAGGGCAAGTTTGACTTGTCCCGTTGGGGTCAACCGTGGCAAAGTAGACCCCACGCTTCCAGCACACCCATCTGAGGATTTCCAAGAAGCTTCCCCAAGCAGCATCCAAACAATGCTTGGCCAAGATCCCGCGACTGGTCATCTTGAGGTTCAAATCCTCAGCAAAAATCATCCCAGCATGGTCACAAAGCTTGTGAGCCGTCAGAAAGTGGAACTCACGGCGAACATTGTGGATATGCTCGTGCAGTTGGCGAATCTTGGCTTGAATCTTCCGGTAATTAGCCGAACCCTTTTTCTTGTTTCTCAATTGGCGTTGCAGCCATCGAAGCTTGCTTTGCAAATCCACGAAAAAGCGAGGGCGTTTTACCAACTCTCCCGTCGATACAGCCAAGAACTTTTCCAGTCCCAAATCTATGCCAATCGGTTCACCGTGAGGCATAATCTCGGGGACGGAAAGATCGGCTTGCAGAATCAGTTGAGCATACCAACCAGACGGCTTGAAGACGACCCGTACCCGCTTGAGTGCAAACCCTTCCGGGAGAGGTCGATGCAGGTTAATGGGCATGGCTCCAATTTTTGGCAGTTCGATCTCAAACCCGTTGACGGGGTTCGATTTGAACTGTGGAAAGACAAACGAGCGGTACTGACCAAACTTTTTGAATCGAGGAAATCCAAATCCTCTTTTCTGCATGAACTTGAACGACTTATCCAATCGCTTCAAGGCATCTTGCAAGACTTGAGAATGAACTGCCTTCAGTTCTGGGATCTCATCTTTCGCTTTGGTCAGCGCATTTTGCTGTTTGTAATAGTCGGGATAGGGTGCGTCGGCAGAAATGATATATTCCTGCTTGATACTGCAAGCATTGACCGTACATTTACGCGAGCCGATCCAGTCCTTGCGCTCTGCCAAAGCGTAGTTATAGACGCGACGACATTGCTCCAACCAGTCGAGCATTTGAGCTTCCTGGTCAAGTCCTGGATAGATTCGGTAGCTGTAGGTCAAGTTCAACATACCTATAGTCTAACAGATTTGAGCTTTCCGTTAGAGTATAGGTCGTGTGTCGATTTTCGGGGCATCGTAGACGCGAAGCGGCTTCTCGCTACCCCTCAAAAGTTAACGCCAGGCGATCGCGATCCCGAATGCCGACAACCGACAAACTGACGAGTAACTTCTGACGGGCGAGATTCCAGCCCCAGACAACCGTTCGCAGGATTTCCAACTCCCGACTGCCGAGTGTGTGTCAAAATGTTAACGATTCCCCGTACTAAATAAAGAAGTATTAACTAGGCATCAGAGATGGAAGCAATCTATCAGTATGCCTGGCTGATTCCAGTCCTGCCATTGGCAGGAGCGATGCTGGTCGGTCTAGGTCTGATTTCTTATAACCAAGCGACAAATCGCCTCCGGCAAATCAACGCCATTGCGATCGTGTCCCTTTTGGGTATGTCTACAGTCTTGTCTTTCGCCTTACTGTGGAGCCAAATTCAAGGACACGAACCGTACCTTCGCACCCTCGAATGGGCGGCAGCCGGAAATTTTCACCTGACGATGGGCTACACCATCGACCACCTGTCGGCCTTGATGTTAGCCGTAGTGACGACGATCGCCTTTCTGGTGATGGTCTACACCGACGGTTACATGGCCCACGACGGCGGCTACGTGCGGTTTTATGCGTACTTGAGCCTATTTAGCTCTTCGATGTTGGGCTTGGTCATCAGTCCCAACTTGGTACAAGTTTATATTTTCTGGGAACTGGTCGGCATGTGTTCCTACTTGCTGATCGGGTTCTGGTACGATCGCCAAGCGGCTGCGGATGCCTGTCAAAAAGCCTTCGTCGTCAACCGCGTCGGCGACTTCGGCTTGCTGTTGGGAATGCTCGGACTCTATTGGGCGACCGATAGCTTTGACTTTCAAATTATCGGCGATCGCCTCCAAGACCTGGTACAGTCCGGCAACCTCGGCGCCGGAATTGCCGCGATCTTCGCGATCTTGGTCTTCCTCGGTCCAGTTGCCAAGTCCGCCCAATTCCCCTTACACGTCTGGCTTCCCGACGCGATGGAAGGTCCGACGCCGATCTCGGCCCTCATTCACGCCGCCACGATGGTCGCCGCCGGAGTCTTCCTGATCGCCCGTATGTACCCGGTGTTCGAGCCGATCCCGGCGGTCATGGACACGATCGCCTGGACCGGATGTTTTACCGCCTTCCTCGGCGCCACGATCGCCCTGACCCAGAACGATATCAAAAAAGGACTCGCCTATTCCACGATTTCCCAACTCGGCTACATGGTCATGGCGATGGGGGTCGGCGCTTACGGCGCCGGACTGTTCCACCTGATGACCCACGCCTATTTCAAAGCGATGCTCTTCCTCTGCTCCGGTTCGGTCATCCACGGCATGGAAGGCGTCGTCGGTCACGACCCGATTCTCGCTCAAGACATGCGCTTGATGGGCGGCTTACGCAAATATATGCCGATTACCGCCGCCACCTTCGCGATCGGAACCCTCGCCATTTGCGGGATTCCTCCCTTCGCCGGATTCTGGTCCAAAGACGAAATCCTCGGCGCCGCCTTAGAAGCCAACCCGGCCCTGTGGCTGATTGGCTGGCTGACCGCCGGAATGACCGCCTTCTACATGTTCCGGATGTACTTCCTCACCTTTGAAGGCCCCTTCCGAGGCAACGAAACCCACATCCGCAAAGAACTGCTCGAAGAAGCCGCCACCATGGAAGCCGAACCCGCCCTCGCCTTCGGTCCGGGCGCGATGGATCCGAAAGAACTCGAAAGCGGTCACGACAGTCACGGGCATCATAGTGAATTCCCGCACGAATCTCCCCTGACGATGACCATTCCCTTGATGGCCCTCGCCGTTCCGTCGATCTTCATCGGTCTGTTGGGAATGCCGTTTGCCAACTACTTCGAGCAATTTATCCACGCCCCCAACGAAAGCCTCGCCGAAGTCCTCGAACATGCGGAAGAATTCGAGTTGAGTCACTTCGTGGTTGAAGCGGGCGCCTCGGTCGGCATCGCCTTAATCGGCATTACCGTAGCGTCGTTGATGTACCTCAGCCGCAAGATCGATGTCGGGGCGATCGCCGACAAAATTCGCCCCCTCTACAACTTCTCGCGCAACAAATGGTACTTCGACGAAATCTATAACTTGCTCTTCGTCATCGGTTCGCGCCGCTTGGCCCGTCAAGTCCTCGAAGTGGACTATCGCATCGTCGATGGCGCCGTCAACCTCACCGGATTGATCGCCGTCATTAGCGGTGAAGGCTTGAAATACTTCGAGAACGGACGCGCCCAATTCTACGCCCTGATCGTCTTTGTCGCCGTTCTCGGATTGGTCATTCTCTCTGGAATCACCTAAAGTTGTTTCGGGTTCTTCGTTCGTTTTCGCGGCGAACCCCATTCCCCGACGGACGGGGAACCTCGAACCGACGAACTATCATCCATCCTGAACAAATATGGCTGATTTTCCCTGGCTGACAACTATTATCCTGTTACCGATCGCGGCGACCTTGCCCCTGCCGTTCCTGCCGGACAAAGACGGCAAAACGGTACGCTGGTACGCCCTGATCGTCGGGTTAATCGACTTTGCCTTAATTGTCTACGCCTTTTGCACCCAATACGAGCTGGGCAATCCAGACCTCCAGCTTTTTGAAAGTTACTCCTGGGTCGCCCCCCTCGATCTGAATTGGTCCGTGGGCGCCGATGGCTTGTCGATGCCCCTGATTATCCTGACCGGGTTCATCACTACCCTGGCGATGCTCGCCGCGTGGCCCGTCACCCTCAAACCCAAACTGTTTTACTTCTTAATGCTGGCCATGTACGGCGGTCAAATTGCCGTGTTTGCCGTGCAGGACATGCTGTTGTTTTTCTTGGTTTGGGAACTGGAGTTAATCCCGGTTTACCTGCTGCTGTCGATTTGGGGCGGTAAAAAGCGCCTCTACGCAGCGACCAAGTTCATTCTCTACACCGCAGGGGGTTCCCTGTTTATCTTGATTGCCGCCTTGGCGATGGCCTTTTACGGCGATACGGTCACCTTCGACATGAGCGCGATCGCCGCCAAAGATTACGCCATTAACGCCCAATTGCTGCTCTACGCAGCCTTTTTGATCGCCTACGCTGTCAAGTTACCGATTTTTCCCTTACACACCTGGCTCCCCGACGCCCACGGCGAAGCGACAGCTCCCGTTCACATGCTCCTCGCCGGAATTCTCCTCAAAATGGGCGGTTATGCCTTAATTCGCATGAACGCCGGGATGCTCCCCGACGCCCACGCGATTTTTGCTCCCGTGTTAGTCATTCTCGGCGTCGTCAATATCGTCTACGCGGCGCTGACTTCCTTCGCCCAACGCAACCTCAAACGCAAGATCGCTTATTCGTCCATTTCCCACATGGGATTCGTCCTGATCGGTCTCGGTTCGTTTACCGATTTGGGACTGAGTGGGGCCGTGTTGCAAATGGTCTCCCACGGGTTGATCGGGGCGAGTTTGTTCTTTATGGTGGGGGCGACTTACGATCGCACTCACACCCTGATGCTCGACGAAATGGGCGGCGTCGGTCAGAAAATGCGCAAGTCCTTTGCCATGTGGACGACCTGTTCCCTGGCGTCTTTGGCCCTGCCGGGAATGAGCGGTTTTGTGGCCGAATTGATGGTTTTTGTCGGATTTTCGAGCAGCGACGCTTACAGCACCCCGTTTAAGGTGGTCGTCGTCTTCTTGGCGGCGGTCGGCGTCATTTTGACCCCGATTTACCTCCTCTCGATGCTGCGCGAGATGCTCTACGGTCCGGAGAATAAGGAGTTGATCGAACACGAAGCTTTGGTCGATTCGGAACCGCGCGAGGTGTTTATTATCGCGTCGCTGTTGGTTCCGATTATCGGGATCGGCTTGTATCCGAAGTTGGTCACCCAGATTTACGATGCGACGACGGTCCAGTTGACCGCGAGATTGCGCGATTCGGTGCCGAGTTTGGGTAAGGGGACTTCGATCGCCTCGACTCCCTTACAAGCGCCCGCGATCGGCGATCGCTAGTTATCTGATTGGCAAAAACTAGATAGCACGAGGACAGGTGACCCCGCCTGTCCTTTCGTGTTTTTATACAACTGAAGCCGGGACATCTATCGTAATAAAATTTTCATTCTAGTCGATTAAATACTGCTTGGAAATTTTAATGATGGGCATGTTTCTTGCTTTAAATGCTTACAGTGAGTTTTACGGTTTTAACTTTTGAGGGGTTCGGGGAGCTATAGCCTTTGGTAAACTCCGGCTATGCTGACCATGAACTACACCTACCGAATCTATCCAGATGCCTTGCAGCAAGCTGAACTGCGGTCGTGGCTTGAGACGTGCAGAGGCGTATATAACTACGCTTTGCGCGAACTCAAAGACTGGATTGCTTCTCGTAAGTGTCAGGTAGACCGATGTTCGTTGGAAAAGGAATACATCATTCCTGCCGATGAACCGTTTCCGTCTTACCACCGTCAGCAGAATAACCTGCCCAAAGCAAAGAAGCAATTCCCGCATCTGGGTCAGGTGCATTCTCAGGTGTTGCAGACCACAATTCGCAGACTGCACGATACCTGGGAATCCTTTCAGAAACGGGGACATGGATTCCCTCGTTTCAAAAAGTTCGGTCAGTTCAAATCCTTTCTATTTCCCCAGTTCCAGAACAATCCCATCAATGGCTTCACAATCAAGTTGCCAAAGATCGGGGAAGTACCCATCAACCTGCATCCCCCCTTCGCCCCCCTTTCAAAGGGGGGTTGGGGTGAAACAGGTAAGGGTACTGTCCAGGGTACGGGGGACGCAATGGTACGTTGTCGTCACCATTGAATCGGATATATCGGTTCCCGATGCCCCGGTTCACGGTCGGGCGATTGGGATTGACCTGGGATTGGAGCGATTCTTGACCGCTTCCGATCGCTCTTTCCAAGAACGACCCCAGTTTTTCAAGTCGATGCAAGGCAAGCTGAAATTGCTGCAACGCAGAGCAGCACGAAAACAAAAGGGTTCTCAAAACTGGGAGAAGGCACAAATCGAAGTGGCTAGAATGCACCATCGCATTGCCAATCGTCGTAAAGATTTCCATCTGAAGACGGCTCATCAGCTTTGTGACCGGGCGCAAACCATCTTTGCAGAAGACCTCAACGTCACGGGGTTGACGCGAGGGATGTTACGAAAAGATTGTGTTGATGCTGCCTTCGGACAATTTCTGTCTCTGACAGAATGGGTTTGCTGGAAACGGGGAGTGTACTTTGCTAAAGTTAACCCCAACGGCACCAGTCAAACCTGTCCCAACTGCCTTGCTACGGCGAGCAAAGGGTTGGAAGTCAGAGAGCATCATTGTCCTGAGTGTGGGTATCGAACTCATTGGGATCGTGCTGCAGCAGAGATGGTTTTGGATCGTGGACTAGAGAATGTAGGAGCATCGGGGACTCTGGGGAACGGAAACCGCCTGTCAAGTCGGTCTGTCGGGGGTCGATGACCTAGATAAGTGGCGTGGGG
>NZ_JAEOXH010000002.1:420065-589710 GCF_016632315.1 Oxynema mangrovii CENA135
GCACCAGCATCCCGTAAGATTTCCACTAAGGCGGCGATCGCCTGGGGGTTCCCTGGGGCGATTTTCCCTAAACTTTTGGCTGCTACCCTACGGGTGGAATTATCAGCACGAGCATCCCGTAAGATTTCCACTAAGGCGGCGATCGCCTTTTGCCTAATTGTTTCACCTAGAACAGTTCTCGCTCCTTTTGCGATCATGTCTAAAAAAGTTGTCCATTTTTGCTTCTGAATATCGAACTCACCAAATCCCCATCTCACCACCTGTCGCACAATCTCATCTGCCAGGGAACAAGCCTTAAATTCATTAATTGCCGCAGCCGCTAGAAAATAGGCTTGATATTGATAAAAATCTCCGACACCATCCTCCAACTCAACCAACACCCGAATAAAAGCTTGTTTATTATCCTGAGCAATATCACGCCCCAACCATAACAAAATCACCTGCTTCCACTGCGGTTCAAAAATCCGATACCGATTCCCCTCCACCGGACTATCTACATGATTCCGAGGCAGAAAATAATCCCAATCCTCCACCGCCAACGCTGCAAAATACTCCTGAAACGTCGCATGATAAAACGTATAGACCTTTTCTCGGAGACTTTCCTCCGCCACTCCTACCTCATTCAACCAACCCAACCGTAATACCAAGGAATCCTCATCGAGTTCTCCAAAATACTCACACACCAACCGATGAGTTAAGCGAAATCGGCTAGTTTCTGCCTCTAGGGATGCCTTCGCCAAGGCTCCCAAAGCTGCATTTAAC
Source organism: Oxynema mangrovii CENA135 (assembly GCF_016632315.1). Taxonomy (NCBI): domain Bacteria; kingdom Bacillati; phylum Cyanobacteriota; class Cyanophyceae; order Oscillatoriales; family Oscillatoriaceae; genus Oxynema; species Oxynema mangrovii. Next base: position 420,828 of record NZ_JAEOXH010000002.1, read on the forward strand.
TGTTTCTTTTCCTCTTTTGTCACAGTAAATGCTTTTTTCTTCCACTTATAGATCGCCTCGACAAACTCCGCATACAATTCCGCCATTGTTTCCGGTAGCGCATCCTCCACTTTCCAAGTCGCACATAACAAGGTTAACCGCAGGGGATTGCGGCATAAATCCTTAATCCGTTCCTTCCCCGCCGCCTGCAACTGTGACCACAACGACTCCGCATCCGCTTCCACCGGAAACCACCTCCGGATAAACTCCTGCACTTGTTCATCCTGAAACGGTTGGGTGAGATAGGTTTGAAACCCCTGTAACTGGCTGGGGTTCGCTTGCCACAAATTCAAGCGACAGGTGACAATTATCGGGGCATTCATCACCCAACCTCGGAATTTTAACGCCTGTTGGTCGCTCTGGCTCATCTCATCCAAACCATCCAACAGTAACCAGACTGCACCCCCCTCAAATTTATTCCCCCAGTCCGCTTTAATTTCCGCTCTGGACTGCCTCAATGCCTCTGTGAGCCATTTTTGCTTTAAATACTCTCCCAGGGGTTGATTGCCCAATTCTGCCAAGGATACCCAAATTACTAAATCATCGGTTTGTTGCAATAACCAAAAGGCTAATTTCTGGAGTAAGGTGGTTTTCCCTGCCCCCGGTTCCCCAATAATGGCAATATTTTTCTCGGTGCGGTTGCCGATGATTTCGTCGAGAAACTCCTGATAAGCAAACCGTTTCTCAACTGTTTCTTCCTGACGGGTGAACAAATCTGAACCCTTGTCCGGGTCAATCTCTTGGGGGTGTTTTGGGTTCTCACTCCGTTTCGGTTTCACCAGGGCTAAATCGACAAATAAATCATCATCGATTAAGTTGCGATTCCCATAAACCTGACCTAAAACCGTATTGCTGGTTAAGGGTTTGCGGTCTATCAACATCCGACGGCAGATATCTTGCCATTCATCGATCGCATATTCCACCGGAAACCCGGCAACTTCTTGACCAATCAGGCGTTTAAGTTGCTCGTACCCGGTTTGGGAACTCTCCACAATCAGGATAATACTACCTTCTTCAACTTTGACAATGGAGAGGGTTTTGTCATTGAGGAGGTTTTGCAGAGTTTCGGTGATTTCCCTGAGTTTCTGTTGCGCGTCTTGGTAGTTGCCCTTCAGTCCTAAGATGCAACGATTTAGAACTTCCGAGGGTTGGGGAGGATGATTAGGTTCGGGAAGTTTCCCAAACGCTTCTTTCCATGCGTCTCGAATAATCTGTAAATTTTCTTCTCTCGTAGCTGTTTGATGCTTGAGACAGAGGGAAAACTTCCAAAATCCTTGGTTTTTGGGTGATTTATGCTCTTTAAGAATTTCCAAATCTCGGAGGCAAGCCAAAGCATTTTGGATTAGTTCATCTCTCGCTGATTCCAAGATTGTCGTGTGGCGATAGGTTTCTAACAAAACCCCTAAATCTTTCTTGGTAATCCCTTTTTCTATCTGTTTTGTCTGTCCATTGCCCTGTTTTTGCTCAATAGTTCCAGAAACCCTCAACTCATCTTCCTTCACCCACTCCAGCTTAAATTGAGCCTTGAGTGTTTTGTCCGGGGAAATCGTTATCTCCTCATCCGCCAGTGCTAACAATGCCGCTACGAAATCGAGACGGTCTTGCAAGTCATCGGCACTTTTTCCATACTTGCGCTTTCCGTCGGAGGATTGACCCGATTTTTTCACCATGACAGCACTATAGCTAAAAATTCTGCTGGCTTGGGCAAACTTGCCCAAACGGGGGGGTTGCCCAAACCAGGTAAAGCCATTGTAGCAAGGGTTTCAGGATTTTAGGAATAAGTTTGATTGGGTAACAGCCCAAAAAAACACTGACCTCAAAGACACCAATGAGGTTAGTCATGGACGAGGTACAAGATAAGTTCAAACAACGGGAAGCGTTGGAGAATGCCTATAGCAATTTTGTTGAACTGCATGTTAATCGCTTGATTGAGGTCAAGGTGGATGCAGCAACTGTTCGTCCTGTTAATTCTGTCTTTCCGAGTTGTTTTTATTCGGTGTCGATCTGGCTGTTGTTAACTGGTGTTTATTGTCTGTCAACTCGTTTGCGGATGACTCGGAAATAGTCATATCGAATTGATAGTCATCCTTGGTTGGTTGGAAGAATAAAGGGATAGAATGTCAAGCCAATTGTGGAGGGAGTTAAGTCCAAGATCGGCGGTTAAGTTTTTCTCAAGGAAATGAATGTTTATAGCACTTTTCTCTGCTATGCAAGACATTTAGAACCCCCTAAATCCCCTTCGCCAGGTAGGGGTTTGGTAACCAAACCCCTACTTTGCCCGTTCTCCCCTCTATCCCCCCAACCCCCCTTTGAAAGGGGTGCGAAGGGGGGTTAGGGGGGATCGGCACTGTGCCTCATCAGACGCCAGAGTGCTGTAAAAGAGTAGATTGACTCCCTAAGAAGTTGCTTTTTTAAAATGCAAAGGAGTAACGCGGTGAGTCGGAGGAGTCCCCTACCGACAATCTGATTTTATGGTGTTTTTAGGGGGATTACTGGCTTGATTGATGCTGTTTAAATATCTAACTACTTAGGATGGCTATTTAATAACTATTTTAGGAAAAAACCATTGTTGTTGGAAAGGCGATCGCCCCTACTATCCGCCCCTACTATCCGCCTCTACTATCTCCTGTATAGGATTAAGAAATTCTACAAAATCCGGAGGAGTTGAAAAATATTTGTTTAAATTGCAGATGTACCCGTGCGTGCTGGACTGGGGGGATCGCCAAATTGGGAGGATCGGTACGCTCAAATGCTTGCATTGAAACAGTTACGGGTCGTCCGTCCGTGAATTAGCCGACGATTTAAAACCATGCATATTATTCGGAAAACTTGGAAATGGTTTCTCCTGGGTTTTCTCGCCGCAATTGGGATTGCGGCGTGTGGAGTGTTTAATCCGGGGGCGCAAGTCGAACAACTGCCCTCGGTAGCGCCCTTAGAAACGCCTAAACCCCCCGCTTGGATTGAAGAAATCAGTCCGACAGGAGAAGCGGAAAATTTAGCACAAATTCGCATTCGCTTTCAAAATCCGGTGATTCCGATCGCAAGTTTGGATTCGCCGAATCGAGAAGACAAATTAACTTATTTTGAAATTACACCCCAGTTACCCGGTGAATTTCGCTTTTTAACGCCTCGAATGGTGGGATTTCAAGCGGCGGAAGCTTTACCGAGTGCAACTCGCATTCAAGTAAAAGTTAAAGCGGGGTTAGAAGATGTCAATCAAAATCGACTGGGGCAAGATCTCGCCTGGACTTTTACGACGGAACCGATACAACTGAGTAATTTACCAACTTCAACTGTTCCTTATTCAGAGGATGAAATTCGGGCGATCGCCCTCGAACCCAATTTAGAGTTTACCTCGAATGTCGAACTCGATTTAAGCAGTCTCGAACAACATTTGCGATTTATTCCTAAAAACAGCGATCGCGCGATCGCCGCTAGGGTTCGCCAACGAGAAATAGACAGCGATCTCGCGATCGATGAATTCAATAGTGAAGGGCGATCGTGGCATTACGAATTCACCCCCAAACAACAACTAGAGAAAGCAACAACGTATCGGATCGAATTTGCCGCCGGAATTCAACCGAAACGGGGCAATCTAGCCAGCGAAAAAACCTTCTCTAGCGAAGTTCAAACCTATGCCCCCCTAGCCTTTAACGAATTACAATTTTTCGGACAACCGGATGCGGGAGGGGCTTACGGTCGCTTCGTTCGAGGGGCGGCACAATTACAATTTAATAACGGGTTAAATGCAGATTCTGCTCTCAACAATATCACGATCGCCCCTTCCCCTAAAGAGGAACCGCAAGCCATCCAAGCTTACGACGAAGAAACTTTAGTTAACCTCAACCCTTATGCTTTTGAACCGAATACTCGCTATCAAATTACTCTAGGGGCCGATCTCGAAGACCGCTTCGGACAAAAATTAGGTGAACCCGTTAGCTTAACTTACGAAACGGGAGATTTAGCCGCCGATTTTTGGGCGCCTTCCGAGCTCAATATCTTTCCCGCCGGAACCGATCTCAATCTTAACTTTAGCGCCATTAATTTACCGGACTCCGAATATAAAGCAGTCTATCGAAGGATACGACCGACGGATTTAGTTTATGCCGATTCCGCCTATCCGCGAGGGGAAGGCAACGATTTGTTACCCTCGCCGAATACCTGGCAGATCTTTCCCATTTCCGGTCAAACAAATCAAACCGTTGAGATTACCGTTCCCGTTCGCGAACAACTGAATGCAGAAACGGGACTGCTGGCGTATGGCGTCCAAGCTAAGACCAATTCTTATCAAGAAAATGGACGACAACGCTGGCGAGAAGCAACCTATTATGGACTGGTCGAGTTAACCAATTTAGGCGTATTCGCTCAATGGTTCCCCGAGTCGGGAATTGTCAAAGTCAATCATTTAGATGACGGTTCCGCAGCGAGTGGCATTCCGGTTGAAATTTACCAGTCGCGACTGAATAGTAATGCAACAACAATGCCGCAAACTTGCGCGACGGGAAGAACCGATGCGACGGGGTTATTACAACTGAATGCGGCGCAAATGCGTCGATGTCGGCAAAGTACGACGGAAGCCCCAGAATTGTTAGTTATTGCCCGAGAAAATAACGATTGGGCATTTGTTCGTACCTATGCCTATAGTGGCAATTACGGTTATGGATTTTTTGGCGGTTGGTACGAAGATCGACCGCTTTCGCGAGGGACGATTTTTTCCGATCGCCAACTGTACAAACCCGGCGAAACGGTGGAGTTAACGGGGGTTGCTTCTTATCTGGATAAAGGGGAATTGGTTCTCGATAAAAATGATGCTTATTCCCTGATTTTGAGAGACCCCGACGGCAACGAAATCGATCTGGGACAACAAACGACTAACGATTTCGGTACGTTTTCCCTCGAAATTCCTTTAGAGGAAACTCAATCTCTCGGTTACTATACGGTAGAAGCAAAAGCTCAGAATGAAGCGCAGATTTTCGGTGATTTCCGAGTGGCTGAATTTAAACCGCCCAACTTTAAAGTTGAGTTGAGTGTGGATAAACAGGTGGTCGTCGCTAACGAAGGAGTTGAAGCGAAAACGCAAAGCGATTATTTGTTTGGCGCCCCTGTTTCCGAAGGTCGAGTCACTTACTACGTGACGCGATCGCGCGCCGATTTTAGCCCGAAAGGTTGGGAAAACTATCAATTCGGCCAACAGTGGTTTTGGCCGGAAGAAGAACCGGAAATTAGTCCGGATGTCCTGCAAGAAACTGATAATTTAGATGGGACGGGGTGGGATAGTTTCGGCTTTACGATCGATAAAGATTTACCCTATACTACGACTTACCGAGTCGATGCAGAAGTCAGCGACGTTTCTAATCTTTCGGTGGCCAATTCTCAGACGATTACCGCTTTACCCAGCGATCGCCTCATCGGTTTAAAAACGAATTTCGTCGCCGAAGCGGGGGAAAGTTTTCCGGTGGACGTGGTGGTTACCGATGCGGACGGGAACGCGATCGCCGGAAACAACGTGCGATTGGAACTGCAAAAAATGGACTACAGCCGGGTGACCCGGGTGGTCGAAGGGAGTCGCCAGCAACGCTATCAGGTCGAATATCAAACCCAGGACAGCCAAACGGTCAAATCGAGTCGGCAACCCGTCAGCGTCTCGCTGAAAGCCGCAGAGGCCGGGTCTTACCGGATTCGTGCCACTTCGGAGAACGACGATCGCGCGGTGACGGACCTGCAACTGTGGGTGACCGGATCCAATGCGGTGGTCTGGGGCGATCGCAGTGACAGCGAGAACTTCCTCGAAGTCAAGTTAGACAAAGAGAGTTACCGACCGGGAGAAACGGCGACGGCGTTGATTCAATCTCCCTATCCGGAAGCGGAATTGTATTTCGCCGTGGTACGCGATCGCCCGTTATATCAAACCACGGTAAAAGTGAGTGGCGGCGCGCCGGAAGTCCGGTTTAAAGTGACCGAAGAGATGCTACCGAATGCTGCGGTGCAGGCGGTACTCGTTCGCCAGGGAACGCCGATCGATCGCGTCGAACCCGGCAGCGTCGAAGACCTGGTAAAAGTGGGATTTGCCCCGTTTACGACCAGTTTGGAGGACAAATACCTGCAAGTCACGGTCGATCCGGTGCGATCGCAACTCGAACCCGGGGCGACGGAAGGGGTGCAACTGCAAGTGACCGACCGCGAAGGAAAACCCGTCCGGGGACAATTCACGGTGATGGTGGTCAACGAGGCGGTGTTGCAACTGACGGGTTACCGTCCGCCGGATTTGGTCGAGACCGTTTACGCCGAACAGCCGATCGCCACGCGGTGGGATGACAGCCGTTTTGAGGTAATCTTGCAAGCTTTGGCGTCGCCGTTGGACAAAGGATGGGGCTACGGCGGCGGTTTTTCTGCCGGAATTGGCGAGACCCGGGTTCGCACCGAATTTAGTCCCCTCGCCTATTACAACGGATCGATCGTCAGCGATCGTCAGGGACGAGCCCGAGTCGATTTTCCCCTTCCCGACGACCTGACCACCTGGCGGGTAATGGCGGTGGCGACGACGGAAGACCTGCGCTTCGGCAAGGCGGACAGCACCTTTATCACGACTAAACCCGTGATGGCGAATCCCCTGTTACCGCAGTTCGCGCGACCCGGCGATCGCTTCCAAGGCGGTCTGGCGGTGACCAATACCACGAGCGATCGCGGCAGGTTGGACATTGAAGCTGCCGTCAGCCAAAACCTGCAATTTGCCGAAGAAAAGGCGACGCAGACGACCTCGCGACGGGAGAAATTAGACGCGGGAACCCATGCCTATCGGTTCGCGATCGCCGCAACCGAACTCGGGGAAGGAAACATCCGCTTTGCAGCCCAACTGAATAACCGGGAAGCGGATGCCTTCGAGGTGCCACTGCCCGTGCTACAACTGCCCGTTACGGAAAACGTCGTCGATACGGGAACCACGGGCGATCGTGCCACGATTCCCCTCAATATTGACGAGCAAGTCATGACGGATATCGGCGGTTTGCAACTCGACCTCGCCAGCACGTTGATTCCCGAAATTACGGCCCCGGCGCGGCGGGTGTTCGACGAACAGACTTTACCCTTTTTAGAACCGACCGCTTCCCAATTGGCGATCGCCGCCAACTTGCAACAGTTGGGAGAACGATACGCTCAAGCTTTTGCCGAATTCAACCCCAGCCAACAAGCCACTCAAGCGTTAATCCAGTTGCAAAAACTGCAAACTCCCGACGGCGGTTTTGCCAGTTGGCCCGGTTACCAACGGTCCGACCCGTTTATGAGTGCTTATGCGGCGGAAAGTTTGGCGAAAGCAAAACAAGCCGGATTTGCCGTCGATGGGGCGATGGTGTCTCAATTGCAGGGGTATTTAAAACAACTGCTGGCGGATCCCGGTCAGTACGACTGGTGCGATACGCCGAGTTGCAAGGGTCGAATCCGCCTGGGAACGCTGATCGCACTGTCGGAATTGGGCGAAACCCGCAACGATTTTCTCGCGGAAATTTACGAAGGACGGGCGGATCTCGATCGCGCCGGACAAAGTGAGTTGGCGCGCTACTTGCTACAGTTCCCCGAATGGCAACCGGAAGGGCGATCGTTGGCGGACGAACTGTTCGAGACGGTTTCGGAAACGGCGCGATCGGCGGCGGTCAATTTGCCGCGCGGTTGGAGTTGGCTGAGTGATGCGACGGCCCTACAGGCGCACACCTTACGCCTGGGTCTCGCCGCCAATACCCGACCGGAGACGATCGATCGCCTGCTGCAAGGCTTACTCAACTTGCGCCGGGATGGCACTTGGGGCAGTACCTACGCCAACGCCGAAGCGTTAAACGCACTGGTGGCATACGGCGAAACTCAGCCGACCCCGCCGAATTTCACGGCGACGGTGGTTTTAGGTGGCGAAACCCTCGATTCGATGCAGTTCCGGGGTTACGAGAATCCCCGCCGCTTTCTGAACGTGGCGATCGATCGCCTCCCGAAAGGGTCGTCCGAGTTGGTGTTGGCGAAATCCGGTAGCGGGACGTTGCACTATGTGGTGGACTACAGCTACCGATTGCCCGGAAACCAGCCGGGACGGTTTAACGGGTTGCGCGTCGAACGCCAAATCAAGCCCGTCGGCGAGGACGAGGCGATCGCCACCCTCGGTCTGGCAAAACCGGACAAGCCTCTGAGTGTGGAGGTCGGACAGGTGTTCGATATCGCCGTGGAGACGATCTGCGATCGCCCGGTGGATCGCGTGGTCATTACCGACCCCCTCCCCGCCGGATTCGAGGCGATCGATACGAGTTTCCAAACCTCCACCCAAGCGATGGCAGCGCAAGCGGATAGCTGGGAAATCGGCTATCAGCAGATCTACAAAGATCGGATCGTCGCCTACGCCGACCGCTTGGAACCGGGGTCGTACACGTTGCACTACCTGGTGCGATCGGTCACCCCCGGTCAGTACGAATGGCCCGGGGCCGAAGTTCACTTACAATATGCCCCCGAAGAGTTCGGGCGATCGGCGTCTGCAACTTTGGAAGTGAAGTAGTCCTGCGGCGATCGCAGCGCGATTGAGAGGCGGGTTTTGGAGTCACCGGGACGGCGATCGCCCGTTTCTGGAACTCCAAACCCGCCTCGATTTGTCGGGAAAGTGTTAGTTTGAAAAGAAGAGTTGTAGCAAGGGCGATCGCGTTGCCGCCGATCGAGAGAAGGCTTAATTCAGCACCAATCTTTCCCCGATCGGATCGTTTTAACGATCCCCGTTGTCTTGGAACTCAAAAACTTATTGGATTGCGGTTGATATGACATCCCTGGAAACCCTCCTCAAACAAGGTCGAAAACTGCTCGATAAATCGATTGTTTACTATCGAAAACAAGCCGTCGGCACGGTCGCGGCGCGGGATGTCGGCGCCGACGCCCTCAACTACGACCAATGTTTTATTCGCGATTTCATCTCCTCGGCTTTAGTGTTTCTGATCGAAGGTAAACCGGAGATCGTTCGTAATTTTCTCATTCAAACTCTCGCATTACAGCGCCATGACAAACGCATGGATTGTTACGAACCGGGGCCGGGGTTGATGCCTGCGAGTTTTAAAATTGAATCGAAAAGTGGAGGACAGTATTTAACCGCCGATTTCGGCGATCGCGCGATCGGTCGCGTTCCCCCAATTGATTCATCTTTTTGGTGGATTATTTTACTGCGCGCCTATACCAAAGCCACGGGAGACGAAGAACTGGCGCGGCGGGCAGAATTTCAAGAGGGAATTCAACTCATTTTAGAAATGTGTTTGGTCTCTCGGTTCGAGATGTACCCGACCCTCTTAGTTCCCGACGGATCGTTTACCATTGACCGCCGCATGGGGGTTTACGGGCATCCTTTAGAAATTCAAGCCCTATTTTATACCGCCTTGCGGGCTGCACGAGAATTACTGATTGCCAACGAGATCGGCAAGGACTATATTGATGGGATTAATAAGCGTTTGGGGCCGTTAATTTTCCACATTCGCGAATATTATTGGCTCGATCTCAAACGACTCAATCAAATTCACCGCTATAAGGGAGAAGAGTTCGGGGAAGTGGCGGTGAATAAATTTAATATTTATCCCGAATCGATTCCCTATTGGCTGACGGAATGGATGCCGGATAAAGGCGGCTATCTCGCGGGTAATCTCGGTCCGGGACGGATGGATTTTCGCTTTTTTAGCCTCGGTAATTTACTCTCGATTACCTCTTCTTTAGCGACGGAGGCGCAAAGTCAGGCGATCGTCGATTCGATCGAACGACGATGGGACGATTTAGTCGGTAGAATGCCGATGAAAATTTGTTTCCCGGCGGTGGAAGGCTTGGAGTGGGAAATTATTACGGGATGCGACCCGAAAAATCGTCCCTGGTCTTATCATAATGGCGGGAGTTGGCCCGTCCTGTTGTGGCCCCTTGTGGCGGCGCTACAGAAAACGGGGAGAACGGAATTGGGAGAGAAGGCGATCGCCATTGCGGCGCACAATCTCGCCGAGGACGGCTGGCCCGAGTATTATGACGGAAAAAATGGACGTTTGGTAGGAAAAGCGGCGCGCAAGTATCAAACTTGGTCGATCGCGGGTTTTTTACTCGCCAATGCTTTATTAGAAAACCCTCAATATCTGGATCTCATCAGTTTTGACGAAGACACGGAAGCGGTGGGTTGCGGGATCTGAGCGCGTTGAGTCGGTCTCCTTGCCAAGGTGAGGCGATCGCCCCCAACTGTGAGACAATCCCCCCAAATCAATCCGTTATCCGATGGAATCCGACCGATGAACGATACATATTTCATGCAACAGGCGATCGCCAAAGCCCTCGAAGGGATCCACAAGGGTCAAACCCCTTTTGGTGCTTGTATCGTCCGAGGGGAAAGCGAGATCGTTTCGTGCGTACACAATATCGTTTGGGACAGTACCGATATCACCGCACATGCGGAAATCCACGCCATTCGCGACGCCTGTCGCGTCCTCGATACCGTAGACTTATCCGGTTGCACGATTTACTCGACTTGCGAACCGTGTCCGATGTGTTTCAGCGCCTGTCACTGGGCGAAATTGGACAAAATTGTATTCGGGACGCGCATCGCCGACGCTAAGGCTTTGGGATTTAGTGAGTTGAGTATTTCTTGCGAACAAATGAAACAGCTTGGCGGTAGCGCGATCGCCCTTCACGGCGACTTTATGCGTGCGGAATCTCTAGAAGTTTTTAAAACCTGGCAGACATTCAACATCAGTTCTTCTTATTGAACTTTTTCGAGATTATCGAGTTTTACCCGTGGCGATCGCAGGGCCTCGATCGCCCGCAGTCGTCTTGTTATATCCGTGGTTTCACGGAGTCTACATGAAAAATTTATAAATGTTTCCGTATTTTTGGGGTCATTTGACGGTTTTTAATCCGCAAAAGCTGTTCGTTGCTGGCGTCGTCCCGAGGTACCGATGTGGGTCACTCCCCCGAATAACTTCCCCCTTGAAGCAGTCGAAAGTCTTGACTGCAAAGGGTTTACGATTGCGTTACTTACGGAGGATCGCCGATCTTTTTTAAGCTAAATGACGGATGCGATCGCCCATCAATGGTGATTTAGTTAAACCTATCCAGGGAGATCGAACCGCTCCGCTCTAGTCATTTTAAATTTTTAAAGGGTCGTATTAAAAAAATGTTTTTGCGAATAAATCCCAAAATTAAAATATTATTAAAATTCCCAAGAACCAATAAAAATTAACGCCAAACTTATAAGTTTATTAACTGATTTTCATAATTTATTTTGAGACTGAAAAGGGTAAGGCGAGGATGTAAAATGCTAAAAATAAACCGTGTAATCGATTTTTGATATTTTTTAAAACCGATCGGGCTTCAAGGTACCGTCAACTCGGTTAACCCCTGCGCGATCGGCTGGATCTTCGAGGAAAGCTGGGATCTCGGCACTTAAGCGTCTATTTATACCCCGATTCAATCGGTAGCGATCGCGAAAGCGGCGATCGAACTTTTGTGAAAATCGCACAACTTTTCATCTAACATCACTCCAGTCAAGCTGCCGATCGCATAACCCTTAGAAGGTACAATGTTAATAGTTCAATCTCTCGGGCGATCGCTTTTCAAAATTGCCAAGCCTGGGCGCCCCACCCGCAGAATCTCGCTTACGGTTGGGGGGTGATTCCAATCACATCATTGGGGTTCGCCATCGAGTAAGTTTGTAGAAAAAAATAAACTTCAACAAAACTTCATGAATCTTGATTCTTGTCCGATCTGGTTTTTGCGATGTTGAGTCTGGCTGGAAAAAAGAGTTGACTATTGGACGCAAAACGTTGATAGTGCTAAACAAATCCAGACAAATTCAGGCTGTAGATCCAAAGCCATTCTTTTCTTAGACTACTAACATTATTACTCTTAGGGATGGAATGATGATGATGCTAACAAACGCCAAATTGACATTGACGCCCGTATCGTTGTGTGTTGCCGTTTACATGGCAACGACGTTGAGCGGGGTCAATCTCATTTGGCAGGGGGAGAACACTCCGGTCGTGACCGGAATTTCAATCGATTCGACGATCTTGTCCGATACCGAATGCGATACGAAAAACAATCAAAAATGCGATCACCATCGCGGTAGTGGAGAAGAACGTTAACGCCGTCGATTGAGACAAAAAGGGGGGGGCGGGAAAATTCCCGCCTCGCGGAGTTTTACGAACGGCTTTGTAATGCTGGGGGAATATCACTGACGGACAATTTGCTCGATCGCCGCCGCTTCTACAGGAAGGGCATCGGTCAAGATTTCCGAACCATTTTCAGTAATTAAAACGTCATCTTCGATCCGAATTCCGCGCACGTCTTGAAACCGGGAGAGCCGATCCCAGTTGACCACTTCGCTATAGCGCGATCGCCGTTCGGGATCGTTCAAGATCGCCGGAACCTGATAGAACCCCGGTTCGACAGTCACCAACATTCCCGGTTGCAGGGGACGGTCGAGACGTAAGTAGCCCAATCCGAAGCGATCGCTGCGGACTCGTCCGGTGGCGTAACCTGCCAAATCGCCTAAATCTTCCAGATCGTGAACGTCCAAACCGAGCAAATGGCCGACCCCGTGGGGGAAAAATAAAGCGTGGGCATCCATTGCCACCAAATCTTCCGGTTTGCCCCGCAAAATCCCCAAATTGACCAATCCTTCGGCAATAATTTCCGCAGCGAGCAGGTGAACCTCGCGATATTCGACCCCGGGAGCGATTTTCGCGATGCAAGCATCGTGAGCGAGGCGCACGAGTTCGTACAAGTCGCGCTGGGTGGCCGAAAAGCGCCCGGATACGGGCCAGGTGCGGGTCACGTCCGCCGCCCATCCCGTCGGGGTTTCGGCGCCGACATCGGCGAGGATGAGGTCGTCGGTATTGAGGGGGTTGGCGTAACTTTCGTTGTGGAGAATTTCGCCGCGAACGGTGACGATACTGTTGTAGGCGCAGGTAAAGTTCCGAGCCAAGATCGCCCCTTCCATGGCGGCCCTGACTTTCGCTTCCGTGGTGGCGTGGGCCGTAGCGTGCATTCCGGCGTAGTGCGCTTCTACGGTACAGGCGGCAGCTTGGCGCAAATCGGCGATCGCGCTGAGGTCGTGAATCAGGCGCAAGCTGACGATCGCCTCGGCGAGTTGGCGATCGCGGTGTTCTGGCGGTAAATCGGCGACGGGAAGCACGGACCGTCCGAGGAGATCGGCTTGTTCGAGTTGGGTGAGTCGGTCCGATGCGGGAAGGGTCGCCGCTTCGGCGAGGCGCGATCGCAATTCCGTTTTCGGATAGTGAGCGTCGGCGCCGATGGCTGCGGCGATTTCGCTGCGGCTGGGAGTTTCCCCGTGCCAGAGGGTATTCGACGGGGGCGCCTCGTCGGCAAACAGGTGCAGTTGGCCGCGATCGAGGGCGATCGCCGCATCTGGCAACTGAATCCCGGCAAAATAGATAAAATGGCTGCTGGCGCGAAAGGGATATAAATTCTTGGGAAAATTGCGCGGACTCGGCTGACCGGACCACAAGATCGCGGGAAAATCAACCCGTTGCGCCAATTTTTCCCGTCGTTGGCGCAACGTAGGGGCGAGAGTAGAAAGAGATGGCAAAATTTGCATAGCACGCCTCGATCCAGGTAGGGCTTGAAGTTTATAAAGTCAAAGAAGAAAAATCAGGAACCGACAAGCAAAACGCAACGCGGCGATCGCGCCGACCCAACCCAAATTCCAATCTAAAATCTAAAATCTAAAATCTAAAATCTAAAATCCTATGGCTTCCCCGTCCAACTCGACCCCATCGCTCAAACTGCTCGACTGGCCGATCGAGCAACTGCCGGGACTGAGTCGCGAAAATCAACAAAACCTTCACCACTGCGGCATCGCGACGACCCAAACCTTAATCCGCAAAACCCGCACCGACCGACAACAACAGCAGATCGCCAACCAACTGAAAATTGCGGTTCGCGACGTTCAGAAATGGGGAATTATGGCGCAATTAGCGTGTTTGCCCAGTGTGGGGTCTCGATACTGCGGCTTGTTACTTCATGCTGGCGTCAGTTCGATCGCGCAGCTTGCTACACTCCCCGCCGCCCGGGTTCACCAACAAGTGTTGCGGATACAAGTGGCGACCATGCAAAGGCGGGATCTGTGCCCTCCCGTAGACGAAGTAGCACGCTGGATCCAAGAAGCCCGAATGCTGGTCAACGCCCAGCAAAAAGCCCGGGGCGAACGCTAAAGCGTCTCCAAAGGAAGAATCGACCGTCGGCGTAAAAGGCGCCCTCACTCGACCCCTTCCGGCTTGGCTAAAACGCCATTGAGGAAAATATCGGCCAATCCTTCGGCCATTTCCTGCATGTCTTTTTCGCTGGCATTTTCGCCGAGCATCGTCGTTTTGCTAAACCCGGCGATCGCGAACATTCCTAAAAAGATCTGCGCCACTAATTTCGGATTCATGCGGCGGTAAATACCGCGTTCCATCGCCGTTTCAAAAAACGCTTCCGCCACATCCGTCATTTTCTCGATCACCTCCTCTTGGATGCGATCGCGCAACTCCGGATGAAACTGAGCTTCTAAAAAGCATACCCGCATCATATCCGCATTTTTGTGCAGATTTAACATCCGCCGCCGCATCACTTGGGCCACCGCTTTGTAACTGCCCATTTCGCTCAATTCCGTCAGCAAGTCGGTCAGAATTTCTACCCAACCTTGGGTAGCCAACTCTACCAAAATTGCTTTTTTATTGGCAAAATGACGAAATAGAGTTCCTTCGGCGACCTTAGCCTCTCGGGCGAGATCCCGAGTGGTCGTCCCGTTGTAGCCTCGTTTGGCAAACAAGCGTCCGGCGGCTTCTAAAATCCGCGTGCGCGTTTGGGTTTCGGCAGGTTGTGACTGACTGAGAATTCTCATAAGAAATCAATCGTGCTAAAGCGCGTAAATTGGGAGGAGTTAGGGTTATTTTCTAACGGTTTTGCGGGAAATCTGCAAAAATTTCACAGATTGTCACGAGCTTACTCTCAACGCTCCCCGAGCAAGAATCGATCGCCGACGGACAACAACTCAGGGAACCCCGCAAAAGTTAGAGTGGCTTTCGACCTTTCGCCGAAGCCCAAAGGCAGCCAAAATCAAACTCGATCTCGCCGGACGTTCCCGAACACTTCAAAGCAGTTATGACTCAAATTCTCAAATCATTTTCTAGGCTTTGCGCGGCTGACGTCGCTCGCCAAACCTCTCCAAATTTTGGGGAGAAATGTCAATTTTGGCCTCGCCTTTTCACCTCTATTCTGGCATGTCTTTTCTTGTGGGTTCAATGGCCCGCAGCTCCGGCATTGGCGCGATCGATGCCCGACCCGTCCAATTCCCCCGGTTCGATCCAACCCTACCTCCAAAGTGCCATCGATCGCGTCAGTGAATTTACCCTAGACAACGGCCTCAAATTCATCGTTCTCGAACAACACGAAGCCCCGGTGGTCTCCTTTCTAACCTATGCCGATGTCGGCGGAGCCAACGAACCGGAAGGAAACACCGGAGTCGCCCATTTTTTAGAGCATTTGGCCTTTAAAGGAACCCCGCGAATCGGCACCAAAAACTATCAAAAAGAGCGCCAACTGTTCGCCCAACTCGATCGCCTCAACGCCGAAATTAAAGCCGCCGCCGATACGGGAAATACGGAAAACGTCACAAAACTGCAAGAAAAATTCGCAAAAATTCAAAATGAAGCCGCCGAACTCGTCGTTCAAAATGAATTCGGCCAAATCGTCCAAAAATCTGGAGGTGTCGGACTCAATGCCAGCACCTCCGCCGACGCCACCCGCTACTTCTACAGTTTCCCGTCGAACAAATTAGAACTGTGGATGTCTCTCGAATCGGAACGATTCCTCGAACCCGTATTTCGGGAATTTTATAAAGAAAAACAGGTCATTTTAGAAGAACGACGACTGCGAACCGACAACTCTCCCATCGGTCAAACCATCGAAGCCTTCTTAGACACCGCCTATCAAGTCCACCCCTACCGCCGTCCGGTGATCGGCTATCCCCAGGACTTGCAAAACATGACCCGGGAAGACGTGCGGCAATTTTTCGAGCGCTATTACGTCCCCAATAACCTGACCGTGGCGATCGTCGGCGATGTCGATCCGGCCCAAGTGCGCGAACTGGCACAAATCTACTTCGGTCGCTACCCGTCCAAACCCGCGCCGCCGAAGGTCGAAGCGGTCGAACCCGTGCAGACCGAACCGCGAGAAGTGACCTTGAGATTGCCCTCGCAACCGTGGTATCTCGAAGGCTATCACCGTCCGCCCATGAATCATCCCGATCGCGCCGTGTACGAATTAATTACCAGCATCCTCAGCGACGGACGCACCTCGCGACTGTATCGATCCCTCGTCGAAGATCGCCAACTCGCCCTCAACGCCCAAGGGTTTAACGGCTTCCCGGGGAATAAATATCCCAATTTGATGCTCTTTTATGCCTTGACCGCGCCGGGTCATACGGTGGAAGAAGTCGCCCGAGCTTTGCACGAACAAATCGAACGCCTCACCGTCGAACCCGTTTCCGAGCAGGAATTGGAACGGGTTAAAACCCAAGCCCGGGCGCAGTTACTGCGATCGCTCGATTCTAATTCAGGCATGGCCAGTTTGCTCGTCGAGTACGAAGTCAAAACCGGATCCTGGCGCAATTTATTTCAAGAAATCGAGGCATTCGCCGCCGTCACGTCCGAGGATGTTTTACGAGTCGCCCGCGAAACCTTCCGCCCCGAAAATCGCACCGTGGGCCGTCTGCTACCCGAGGAGGAATCTTAATGTCGAAGTTCATACCCCCGTCGTTTGACTGGAAAAAAAGTCTGATTTTGTTGTTCGTGGTTCCGGTGGCGATCGTTTTGCTGGTTTTGCGACCCGCTACGGCGAAAGAGGCCAAACATTACACGGAATTGGAGTTTCCGCCGTTACCGGAATTGGAATTACCGGATTACGATCGCTACCAACTCGATAACGGGATGGTGGTCTATTTGGTCGGCGATCGCGATTTGCCGTTAGTACGCGGGACCGCTTTAATCGAAACGGGCGATCGCCTCGAACCGGAAAGCAAGGTCGGTTTGGCGTCGATGGTCGGTCAGGTTCTGCGGACCGGGGGCACCGAGTTTCACACCCCCGAACAGCTCAACCAATTGCTCGAACAACGGGCGGCGTCGGTGGAAACGGAAATCGAAACCACCGCCGGACGGGCGAGTTTCGATACCCTCAGCGAAGATTTAGAGGAAGTGTTCGCCTTATTTGCGGAAATCTTGCGCTATCCCGCTTTCGACGCCCAACAATTGGAACTGGCCAAAACCCAGAGGGCGGGGGCGATCGCCCGTCGCAACGACAACCCGGACGATATCGCCAGTCGGGAGTTTCAAAAGTTGATTTACGGCAATGACAGCCCTTACGCCCGCACGATCGAATATCGCACCCTCGACAATATCGATCGCGCCGACGTTATCGAGTTTTATCGCCAATATTTCCACCCCGATCGCGTCATCCTCGGTATTGTCGGCGATTTCGACACCGACGAGATGCGATCGCTCGTCACTCGATATTTCGGGGACTGGAACCCGCAAAAGAGCCGCGTCAAGCGCGATCGTTCCTCTCTACCCCCGGTCTCTCAAGCCCAAACTGAGGGGGTTTACGCGATCGATCGCCCCCAACTGACCCAAAGTTACATCCAACTCGGCCATCTCGGCGGTCAATTCGACAGTCCCGACTATCCGGCCCTGTCCGTCCTCAACGGCGTCCTCAACGGCTTTGGCGGACGCTTGTTTAACGAAGTGCGATCGCGTCAAGGTCTCGCCTATTCCGTATACGGTTTTTGGAGCGCCCGTTACGACTATCCCGGCTACTTTGTCGCAGGGGGTCAAACTCGTTCCGATGCGACGGTTCCGTTTATCGAAGCCATCCGCACCCAGATCGATCGCGTCCGTTCCGAACCCGTCACCCCGGAAGAACTCGCCTACGCCAAGGATTCGACTCTCAATTCGTTTATCTTTAATTTCGCCAATCCCGCCCAAACCCTCTCGCGGCTGATGCGTTACGAATATTACGGCTATCCCTCGGATTTTATCTTTGAATACCGTCGCGGGGTCGAAGCCACCACGATCGCCGACGTGCAGCGCGTCGCCCAGAAATATCTCACTCCGGAGCAACTCGTTACTTTAGTGGTGGGCAACGATCGCGCGATCGAGCCGCCGTTAAGCAGTCTCGGCAATGGAACCGAGGTCACGGCGATTGATATTTCCATTCCAGCCCCGAATAGTTAAAACGGGTTCAAACCCCATTCAAGATTCGATCGCAAAAAATCTGCCATTTTGGCAGGTTTTTTTATGGAGATTTGGCTATCTTTTGTTGTATACAAAAGTCTTGATAAAGTTCGATATTCACTATGAACACTCAAGCCCCTCGGATCTTCTCCCTCGCCCCCGCGATCGCCGGAACCCTCGCGATCGCCGCTTCCCCAGTTGGTGCCGCTACCTTGGCCCGTTCTGAAAGTTCCTTAGAATTTTATAACTTCAGCCATCGAGCAATTTCCGGCGAAGTTTTGCTCAACACCGATAGCTTTGTCGTGAAAGGCGATCGGGCCAGCGAAGTGACTGCCATGTCCGACGCCACTGGTCTTTTCATCAACGAGCCGTCAAGCGAGCAATATATCGCCAATTTCACCCGCAATCTTGCCACGGGATCCGGTCGCCACTACTTCGGTATTGGCGAAAGTTCCGCTAAAATCATCGGCGATTTTTCTATTCTCGACGATCGCCCCTTCAGTTTTAATTTTAATGGGTTTTTATCTTTAGAAACAAACGTCGATTCTCCCCGTCAAGAAGCGGCAAGAGCTGGGGGCGATTTTTCCTTTTTCTTAATCGATCTGGCCACCGATCGCATTTTAGACCGATTCGACTTATCCGGTTATTTATCGAGTACGTCCGACGATGATTTTCTCTCCTTCACTCTCACCGATGGCGTGGTCGTCGATCGCAGTGAAAATATCACCTCTTTAGAAGTAAATCGAGAACAGGCGATCGCCGCCTTAAACGGCAGTTGGCAACGGAGTTTCGAGCAACCGACCGATTTGCGATTGGTCGAATTGAAACGCACTTATGCCGAAGTCAGCGTCCCGGAACCTTCATTCTGTTTTGGTTTGCTATTGTTCGGATCTTGGGCAGGTCTGAACTGGAAAAGGCGATCGCGCGATCGCTCGGCTGAATGGGAATAATCCAGCTAGATTAGAGTTAAGCGACCCTTCCCGATCGTCAATGCGCGATCGTCCAAAGATCGCCGAATTGGGTTTAAACTAAAAGTAAACCCAGGAGGAACTCTCATGATTGCCGTAACATCTCATGACGGTTACATCACTCCCGAAGAATACCTCGAACTCGAACGCCAAAGCGAGATCAAACACGAATACATTGACGGCCAAATTTACGCAATGGCGGGAACAACGAAAGCACACAACGCCATTAGCCTCAACTTGGCTATGCTGTTTCGCGAAAAATTACGCAATTCTGCCTGTCAAACTTTTATGGCAGATGTGAAAGTCAATGTCACTGAACAAAAAGGTTTTTTCTACCCCGATCTTGTGGTGACTTGTAATGATGACGAAGATATGAATAGCTATGAGGTCAAATTTCCCAAGCTAATTGTCGAAGTCCTTTCACCATCGACGGAACCGTTCGATCGCGGTAAAAAGTTTCAATATTATCGCACGATTCCCAGTTTACAAGAATATATTTTAGTCAGTTGTCAAGAATATTTAGTCGAGATTTTTCGGCGGATGGAAAATAATTTATGGATTTTACAAACTTATGAAGGATTGGAGGCGATCGCCCGTGTTGAAAGTTTGGCGATCGATACTCCTTTATCAGAAATTTATGCAACTCTCGATTTCACGAAAAGTGAAACGAAAGAACGAGGGAGCGAACCCGAGAATTAATATTGCCATCGCTGGAATCTTTTAAGATTTCAGAAAGCCCGATTCACAGTCGATCAACTGATTAAAAATGCGGATCGATTCTGCATCATTTGAGTGGCGGATGCGATCGCCCATGCCAATATTAATCAACTCCATTCCCAAGCGCATTAAATAAGCTTCTTGGACATCGGAGTTAATTTCTGCCGGGTCTAACTGTTCTAAATTGTCTAAATAAGACCGATTCAAATCTAAATTAAACTTTGCGCTCAATTCGCGAACGACATAGCGCTGTTCGGGACGAGCTTTCGGCAAAAAAGAGGCGATCGCCTGATTTAAAAATCCGTCTTTATCCGCTTCAGAGGCGCGTTCTTGCAACCAAACTTCCGAGGTAGAAACGGGCCAGTCCATCGTTTCTTCATCGACTTTGGCGAAGGCGTGCGCTTCGGCGTAAGAAACTCGTCCGTCCCCGTTATAGTCGGCGGACGCCACCGGGTTTCCCGTGCGATCGATCCCGCTCAATCCGGCGAAAAAGCTGGAACTGTAATCTTTATAGTCCGCTTCGTTCACTTCTGGGGTACAGCCGACGGACGGGCGCGTTCCGACGGTGGCGAAGAAGCCGCAGCGCGTTTGCAAGGCGACGGGTCGCGCGCGATCGCCGCCTTCGTAGATCGCATCGGCAAAGGAGCCGGAGTAACATTGTGCCATCATCGTGACGATCGTGGTTTCTTGGGGAAGTCGGTCTAGAAAATCGACAAACTGTCCGACGCTGAGTTCGTCTTGTCCCCACAAGAGGAAGGTTTGGGGTAAACCGTGTCCGGTGAAGTAGAAAAAGAAGGAGCGATCGCCGTCTTGGGAAGAGTATTGTGAGAACCACTCACTTAAATTGTCTAAGGTGGATGCTCCGGCGAGATCGGGGATTTCTGGGGCTTTAAGCTGATAGTTTCCGGTTTCGTCGAGATAGCGTACGGTCGCTTGTCCGTCATCTCCGTTGGCGAAAAAGCTGGTCGCTCGCGATCGCGAATAACCGAGGGTTTCTAAGGTACGTTGAAAGTAGAGAACATTTTTTTCTAAAGCGATTTCGTTGGAATAGGGATTACTCCCGCCCCCGACGACTAAAAACTCGGGGGAATGGTGGCTGCGATTTTGACAAGTTGGCGCCGTCGAACGGACGGAGGAAGAGTGGGTTAATGGAACAGTGGGTGTAACGTGAGTTCCTCCGAGTAAGGCTGATAAAAAGGCACAACAAAGGGGCTGAAAAATAGACAGGCTTCGCATCGATCGATATTCCTCGGCGATCGCGACAAGATTATTTTAGATTTCAGATTTTAGATTTTAGATTTTTAGGTGAAAAATCTTT
This sequence comes from Oxynema mangrovii CENA135, assembly GCF_016632315.1. NCBI lineage: Bacteria > Bacillati > Cyanobacteriota > Cyanophyceae > Oscillatoriales > Oscillatoriaceae > Oxynema > Oxynema mangrovii. The sequence continues at coordinate 442,136 of NZ_JAEOXH010000002.1, forward strand.
ATATTTTAGAGGGGGGCGATCGCGATCGGTCGATCGGATCGTTTGGCCCTACTCTTTTATAAGTTCTGCAAGCTGCAGATTAATCCGTGACAAACTTGCGCTAAAAAATCTAAATTAAGGTTGGCGATCGTGTCGCTGGGTTGATGGTAGTGGGGATTTCTCAAATTGGCGGTGTCGGTCACCATCACAGCGCGATATCCCCGGTCCCAAAAGGGGGCGTGGTCGCTGCGGCGGGTATCGGGAACGAGAAAACCGCGCCCGGGGACGCTCAACCACTCGCAGGGTAAATCGGTTTTTCGGATCTGACGGGAGAGGGCGATCGCGTCGCCAATTGCAGGTAAATTAGCAATTAAGGCGATGAAGTTGCCGCGATCGGGATAGAAATAGTTTAAAAATGCAGGGTAGGATTGGGAACCGGGGGTTTCATCGCAATAACCGAGCATTTCTAGGGCGATCGCCAAGCGTAGAGGTTCGCGTTTTTTCCACAAGTATTCCGCATAAGCACGACTGCCTAACAGTCCGGATTCTTCTAAATCAAAGGCGACGAAACGGAGGGGAAATCGAATCGGTGTGGCGGCGAAAAAGCGGGCGAGTTCGAGTAAAACGGCGAGTCCAGTGGCGTTATCGTCGGCGCCGGGAGAACCGGGTACGGCATCGTAATGAGCGCCAATTAAAAGGGGTGGGAGCGAGTGAGGGGCGTCAGGACGGGCGGGAAGATTGAGAATGAGATTTTCGTGGGGTTGTCCGCGCAGGTGAAAAAGGTGAGTTTCGACCCTTCCCCACTGTTGGAGACGATCGCGCAGATATTGGCGCACGTAAAAATGACCCCCCGTGGCGAGGTAGGGGTCGCGATCGCGGGCGACTTCGACAAGGTGCGATCGCAACCGGGCTTTTAACTCACTTAAGTTACTCGTACTCACTTATCCCCACGTTCCTCGGGCGATCGCCACGACCCGACCGCCGACGCGCACGGCGATCGCCTCCGATGTTTTACGGGCGTTCAACAGCAGCAGGGAGGGGCGATCGATTTCGTAGCCTTGATCCACGCGCACGTCGATCGCCTCTGTCCCAAAATACTGATGTTGCACTAAATACGCCGCCAGACAGCCGTTAGCGCTGCCCGTTGCCGGATCTTCGGGAACCCCCAACAAGGGGGCGAACATCCGCGCGCTTAAATCGCTGTCCCTTTGGTAAGCTTCCGGCGCGAACAGCAAAATTTCGCGAGCGTCGCTGCTGGCGACGACGTCGCTATAGCGGTCGAGATCGATTTTAGCCCGTTTGAGGGCGTCGAGGCTGGCGAGGGGGGCGATCCAAAAGGGAATCCCGGTGGAAACCTCTTGAATGGGAAAGCGGGGATCAAAATCTTCGATCGCCAATCCCAAGGCGGGGGCGATCGCCTCAATCGATAACTGGCGGTGAAACGTGGGCGCATTTTGCCGCATCCACAAGACGTCCGGTTTCCCTTCCCGATAAGAAAACTGGACGGGAATTTGGCCGACTTTTAGATTCAAATTCACCGTCTCCACGGGGTTGCGAATCATCTCTTGCTGAAGAATGAAAGCCGTTCCCAAAGTCGGATGTCCGGCGAACGGTAATTCTTTTTTCGGGGTAAAAATCCGGACATCGTAGCCGCCCTTGTTAGGGCGATCGCAGAGAATAAACGTAGTTTCCGAATAATTGACCTCCCGGGCGATGCGCTGCATTTCGTCGTCGGTGAGGGAGTCGGCAACAGTCAAGACCGCCAGTTGATTGCCGCTATATTTTTCTTCGGCAAAAACATCGACAATGTAAAAATTTAGGGACGTCATTCGAGCCTCTTCTCATTGGGTGAAATCGAGTACCGTCAAGGGATCGCCGACTCAACAGGGACGCGAGAGGCTGGCTCGTCGATCCCAAGTGCCTCTTGATCTTCAATAAACATCGATATACTCTATTACGAATTAACCGCAAACACGAATCATTTCTTATCAAGAAAAAAAGGTTATGTCATTTTTGGTATCCCTCGGAATTGCCTCTTGTTTGACTTGTGTATTTTCTTCTAGTGGAGAATTATTGAGTTCTCCGAATCCACTTGGCAACCCCCTAAAGGGTGATGTTTTCTCCGCGATCGCTCGTCCGGTAGACAGACGCAGAGAACGACATAATCGCTTGCAATTGAAAAAACGAAAGAGACGCCAATTGATTCGCCGAACGGGCGATCGCGTCAAATTGTTGGCCCAACAGCGATCGCGTTCCTTATTTCAAGGCAATTCCCAGGGGTTTGGGGTTCGCCAAACGAGCGCTCAACCCCAAGAAAAGCCTAGTTCCGATCGCGGGATTTGTAGCTTTTCGACGGCGGACGCACGGACCGGGGGCGATCGCGCCAATCCCTGGTACGCAGGGAAAGCGAGCCGATCGCTCCCGACGAGCGAACCCATGAGTCGATCGCCGTTAGTACAGCACGTGTTCGAGCGGCTGATCGACCCCCATCGCGGCTGGATCGAACCCGTCTGGTCTCCCCGCCGTCCCGTCGAGGCGATCGTCGTCAGTGCGGATGAAGTTGAAATTGAGGACATGGTGGTCATTTGGGGCGATCGCCCCAATGCCTTGCAAACCGTCTCTTGGACTCGTGAAGTTCGCAAACCCAGCACCCGACGGTCGCGCTCCTCGGCGAAAAAGCCCTTTCAAGTCTGGGTCAACGGCTATTTAATTGCCAAATTCCCCGATCGCCTGCGCGCCGAAATGTTCGCCCAACGCATCGAAGAACTGCTCGACGTCCCCGAAGATGCGGCTAAACTCGAACCGACCCTCGTGCGGGGTTTACCCGCCGCCCGGATTGGCGATCTCTATTTATTCGCGATCGATCCCGATTTGGCGAGCCATTTCAAACGCCATCGCGACTTAGTGGCGATCGAATGGATCGACAATCTCCGCCTCGCCCTGGGCGTCCCTCGTCTCTCCGTCACCCAAGCCCAAGCGCAGATGTACGGCTTGGTCGAAACGTCTCAAAAACTGCGTGGAACTGCCTCTTGGTACGGCCCTTATTTCCACGGACGACTGACCGCCACCGGGGAAATTTTCGATCAAAACGAACTGACCGCCGCTCACAAAACCTTACCGTTCGACACCTATTTAAAAGTCAAAAACCTGCAAACCGGATCGGAAGTGATCGTCCGCATTAACGATCGCGGCCCCTACATCCCCCCGCGAAGCTTGGATTTAGCCTTGGGCGCCGCCCGTTCGATCGGCAGCGAAGAAGCCGGAGTCGTCCCCTACGAAGCCACGATCATGAAACCGGGTCAGAAAGTGGTTGCGCTTTCCGGGGAATAGGGAATCGAGAGGAGGGAATCGGGAAGAAGCGGGCAAGATGCCCGCACTGCAGATGCTTTCCCTGCTCTCAACTCAAACAGCGAATCGCTTCCAACAATCCTCGCGCTTTATTCAAGGTTTCCTCATATTCTTTTTCCGGGTCGGAATCGGCGACTAATCCGGCCCCTGCTTGCACGGAAACGCGGTGTCCTCCGTTGGGATCCGGTCGGACGACCATCGTGCGAATGGCGATCGCGCTGTTGAGTTGTCCCTCGAAGTCGTAAAATCCGTAGACGCCGGAATACGGACCGCGACGAGTGCCTTCTAATTCGTGAATAATTTCCATCGCTCGAATTTTGGGCGCCCCGCTTACGGTTCCGGCGGGAAAACAGGCTTTGAGTAAGTCCCAGGCGGTTTTCTCCGGGTCGAGATAACCGCGCACGTTACTGACGATGTGCATGACGTGGGAATAGCGCTCGACCACCATCAATTCGTCTACGCTGACGGTTCCCTTGCGGCAAACTCGGCCCAAATCGTTGCGTCCGAGATCGACGAGCATCACGTGTTCGGCGACTTCTTTGGGGTCGTCGAGCAGTTCGGTGGCGAGGGCTTCGTCTTCGCTGGGGGTGGCGCCCCGGCGGCGGGTTCCGGCGATCGGGCGGACGATCCCGAGGCGATCGCCCGTGGGAGAGCGTTCGGCTTTCACCATGACTTCCGGACTCGACCCGATAATCTGCCAATCTTGGAAATTAAAATAGGCCATGTACGGCGAAGGATTGATCAGACGCAGAGATCGGTAGAGGGCAAAGGGATCGCCGTCGTAGCGGGCTGCCAGTCGTTGAGACAGGACGACTTGGAAGATATCGCCGTCGGTAATATATTGTTTGGCCTTGAGGACGTTTTCGCAGAATTTTGCTTTGGAAGTGTTGCTCGTCCAAGCTAAGGCGTCCTCGGCGTCGGTGGGGCTGGTGGGTGGATGCCACTCCAGTACCGTATCTTTACCGGAGAGGGGCATTTGTAATTTATCGACGAAACGGCGGACGCGATCGCACGCTTGCTGGTAAGCGGTTTCTCGGTTGGTGTCCGGGTCGCGCAAATCTGCATAGGCGATCGCCCAAATCTTGCGCTTCACTTGATCGAAAATCAGCAAGGTATCCGCCTGCATCCACAATCCATCGGGTAAGTCGCCCTCGGCGGGGGGGTAAACGGGCACCCGAGGCTCGATCCAGCGAATTAATTCGTATCCCCAAAAGCCGAATAAACCGCCGACGCCGGGAGGCAGTTCGGGTAATTGAACCGGATCGATCGTTTCGAGACAGCGCGAGAGGACCGCAAACGGATCGCCGTCAAAGGTTTCGATCGCCCCGTCCCGGTGTTTCTGGGTGGTGCGATCGCCGCGCGCTTCGAGTATCCACAACGGATCGCAGCCGAGAAAACTGTAGCGTCCTAATTTCTCGCCGCCTTCGACCGATTCCAATAAAAAACTATACGGCTGACCGGAGCAAACCTTATACCAAGCCGATACGGGAGTCTCTAAGTCCGCGACCCATTCCTGGTAAACCGGAACAAAATTGCCCTCTTTCGCCAGTTCGGAAAACTTGGAAAAACTCGGAAAAATCATAGTTTTAACGGGGATCTCAGGAGTCAGTAGGGACGATTTCCCATATCACATACTTTAGTTTTTGTCAAGTTATCGGTCATTTTTGTAGCCCAAACCGATAAACAGCGATCGCCTGTCGCCGGAGTTTGTCAGCCGGGACGGGCGCGAATAATAAGGAGGGTAACACAATTGTGCTACCCTCCTGCGATAGGATTTAATGGCGCAGTTACGACAGAAACCGCCACGAGGGCGGCAGTCTCAAGCGTTAAGCCCTAAGACTTAAGCGTCGTAAGTTTTCTTGCCACTAAACTTGAGTTTGGCGGGTTCGGGATTGCTGCCAATGTTGCGATCCACTTTGCCCATGAAGGGACGACCTTCATTGACTTTCTCGGGGAAGACGCCATCTTTGGGATGGAGATACTCGGTTTCACCGTTGGGGTAAACCCGGTAAATCTTGAAATCCTCAATTTTGGGCTTAAATTTCGTCCGCAATTGAGTTCCCAAAGCGAGACATTGCTCCTTCCGAGCTAAATAAAGGAGATTTTCACCTTCATTCATAATGGCCGCCCCACCTGTGGGCATTTCAAAGACCTGCTCTTTAGAGCTGGTCCAGGTGATGGCGTATTTTTCTTCAACATTAGCTTTGGTCAGCAGCCCACCTGTGCTACCGCCAAACTTTGGTGGTTTTCCTGTCAGAGTTTCTGCCATGAATGACTCTCTCTCTTATCTGAGGCGATTTTTAGGGAATCCTATCACTCACCCCCGTTAAATCTAACGACTTTGTAAGGAACTGTTACAGTTCTTAGAGAAATTTGGCGAGTCCGCACTCGGCGATCGCCTTGCCTGTAGCCGTCGGAGAGCGTTTTTAGCCCTTCTTTGCTTGTTAGCGCAAGGTCGTGCGACGGGAGCGGGAATTTTTCTGCGATTTTTCCGTTTTCTTTCGTTTTCCGGAATTTTTCGAGCCAACTTCGCGATCGGAGGCGATCTCGCCGCCGGGGCTGCGGCTGCCACTTTCGACCGTCGGGATTGTAAAGTAAAATTGACTGCCGCAATCTTTCCCTTCGGACTCTGCCCAAATTTGGCCGCCCCAAGCATTGACAATTTGCCGACAGATGGCCAATCCCAATCCGGTACCTCCGGTAGAGCGTCGCAGGGCGCCTTCTTCCTGATAAAAGCGGTCGAAAACGGCTTCGAGGCGATCGCCCGGGATCCCCCGTCCGCTATCGGCGATCGTCACTTTTAAAAAACTCTCGTCGAACGGTTCGGCGCCGATAGAAACCGTACCTTCCGGGGGCGTAAATTTCCAGGCATTATCGAGCAGTTTTGACAGCACCTCCACCAACCATTCGCCGTCCGCCCGCACTAACGGCAAGTCTTCGGGGATCTCGACCTCCATCGTCGGTAAGGGATGTTCTTGGGACGATCGCGCCCGGACGCTACTCAAGGCCAATTCGATACATTCAGCCACGGGCAACACTTCCGGATTCCACTCCACCCGTCCGCTTTCCAACCGCGACAGGGTGAGAAAATCCTGCACTAGTTTTCGCATCCGGTCCGCATCGTCGAGGGCCGTACTCAGCATCACCTGGCGCAGTTCGGCGGGCATGTCCGGATCGCTGGCGAGACTTTCGAGGCAAACTTGAATCGTAGACAGGGGCGTTCGCAATTCGTGTCCGGTAATCGCGATTAAATTGCTGCGGGTCAAGTCGAGGGCTTCGAGTTGCTCGTTGAGGTCTTCGAGATTGGCGTAGGCTTCCGCTTGAATCAAGGCGACGCCGACTTGGGTAGCGACGGCTTCCACGAGGGCTAAATCCTCGTCTTCCCACTGTCCGGGACAGTCGCCGCATTGGTGCAACTCGACCATCCCCACGAGTTGGTTTTGGTAAAGAACCGGAACCATCAACCAAGCGGCGATTTCCCACTGTTGGATTAAATGTTGTAAGGTCGGCGAGTTTTCGATGCGGGGGTCGGTGGCGGTGTTTTCGACGTAAATGCGCTCTGCGGCGATCGCCACGTCGTCGAATAAGGGATTGTCTTGTAACGGCCAGGTTTGACCCGCGAGGGAGGCGACCGAACTGCCTAAAAATTCGTGGGCGATCGCCGCCGTGGCGTCCGTTGACTTGCACCGATAAATTAAACAGCGACAAGAACCCAAGGCTTGACCGAGTTCGCGGACGGCCACTTGGAAAATTTCTGCCGGATTGAGCGATTGGCGGATCGCCATCACGATCGAGTTGACCAGCCGTTCCCGGCGTTCTTGGGCCGCGATCGATCGATAAGTTTTTAACAGCTTGTGCTGTCCCGCTTGCAGGTAAGTGACCAAACGTTGGGCAAACGGACCGGGATCGACATTTTGAAAGCCGCTTTCGACCTCGCGATCGTCCGAGGACTCCCTCAACCCGTACAAATCCAACGTAGACTCGATTTTGGCCTCTAACTCCGGTCGGTAAATGCGGATGCGATCGAGCAGCAAGCGCGCCACGTCACCCGTCACCTGGCGATCGAAGGTCCAAATCCCCTCAAAGCGACGGGCTTGGTCCATCCCCGGCGCCTCCGGAACTCGGAGGGGCGACCCTTCTTTCTCCCGACAGACCAAACAGGTCGCATAAGCCGAACTCAAAACGATCAAATGCCATTCTTGCGCCAGGGCATCATCCGGGTCGAAGGCGATGGTTTCGTGAACTTCAGAACTATTTTTAAAATCCGTTTCCGGCGCCGCCAAAATAAAAACCCGATCGCTTTTAGCGGCAATTCGCTTGTAGCGGTGGGCTTCTTGGCGGTAAAACCGCTCTCTTTGGAAGCAAGCAATCACCAGGGGAGTCGTTTCCCCAGCCAAGACTTGATCTTCCATCGCATGAGACAGCGCGGTTAAAGAAGTTTTGAAATAAACTTGAGACCGGAGTCCGGGCCAGTGTTCGAGCAACTGGTCCAGTACGGAAGTGGCAATGCTCATGTAATAGTCTCTTTCAGTCCACTCTGGGCAAAATTTTGGTTGGATTTCGACTCGATCCCGATGGAGCTACCGCACTGCGCCGGACGCGCGCGATCGCGAGATGGCCTCTTTCCCATTCAAACACGAGTCCCTCTCGGTGAAAGGAAGCTTTGCTCGGGTGTCGGGTATTTCCTTTATCAACTTATCGTACAAGAGGGGGCGGGGAAGAAGGGAGGAAAGAATAGAGAGTGGGGAGTGGAGTCGAGAGCAAAGATCGAGTTACCGACACCCCGAATCCAAACTCTAAAATCCCCCCGCCCCGAATCTAAACTCTAAAATCTAAACTCTAAACGCTAAAAATAAACTCTAAAAATGTCACTATGTCTCAATCCCAAATGTCCGCATCCTGAAAACCCGGATCGTCATCAATTTTGTCAGTATTGCGGGACGCGGTTGTTATTGGGGGATCCGATCGCGCGGTATCGTCCTTTACGGCAAATTGGGGCCGGGGGATTTAGTAAAACCTTCATTGCCCTCGACGAGTCCAAAACGGGCAAACCGCAGTGCATTCTCAAACAAATTCGCTGGCGAGGCGAAGACCCCGAAACTCAAGCTCATTTATTTTCCCAGGAAGTCGATCGCCTGCGAGCGATTGGCGAACATCCGCAAATTCCGCAGTTTTTAGATGCGTTCCAGGGGGGCGATCGCGATTACGTGGTTCAGGAGTTCGTCCCCGGTCAAACCTTAGAACAAGAATTGAGCGCCACCGGGACGTTTGACGAAAGCCAAATTCGCCAAATTTTAAAAGAATTGCTTCCCGTCCTCCACTACCTCCACCAGCACGATCTGATCCATCGCGATCTCAAACCGGACAATATTATTCGCCGTCAGGATACGCAACTGTTGGTTTTGGTCGATTTTGGGGCGGCGAAACGGGCGACGGCGACGGCGTTGGCGAAAACGGGGACGTTAATCGGATCGGCGGAATATACGGCGCCGGAACAGTTGCGGGGTCATCCGACGTTTGCCAGCGATTTGTACAGTTTGGGAGTCAGTTGCATTCATTTGCTCTCGGATCTGTCGCCGTTCGATTTGTTCGATCCATTTGAGGGGAAATGGAGGTGGCGCGATTATCTGCTCGAACCCGTCAGCGACGAATTGAGCGAGATTTTAGACAAGTTATTATGCTCTCACTTACGAGGACGCTATCAATCGGCGCGCGAGGTTCTCAAGGCGGTCGATCCCCGATCGCCGATCGCCCCTCCGGTACGAAGACAACGGTCTCAAGCGGTCTATGTTTCACAACCCCTCGCGCCGCCCCCCGCCCCGGCAGTGACGCCGACGGTCCGCCCTCAGTCCGTCGAAGGATCGGCGCCCCTTCCCCCGGTTCAAACGGATCCGACCCTGCCCCCCGCCCCACCGGATCCGGCGCCGAGGTGGCAATGTGTGACGACGATCGCCCATCGGAGCGTGAGTGGTATTTGTGCGATCGCCCTCATCCCTCAAGCCCAGGCGATCGCCACGGCAGGGGGTGACGGGACGGTCAAATTTTGGGATCTCGCCACCGGGGAAGAGTTGCAGGAAATCCGCACTCAACCCTCGGGACCGTTGGCGATCGCGATCGCGCCGGACGGTCGCTTGTTGGCCTGCGCTAAGGCAGACGGGCGCATCGACCTGTGGCAGTTGTGGCAGTTGAGTCCCCAAGATCTGCGCCGGGGGCTCGCCCCGCTTCTCGTCCGCACTTTATCCGGTCACACGAGTTTGGTGGGATCCGTCGCCTTCTGTCCGGACAAGCAGACCCTGGCCAGTGGCAGCCGCGATCGCACTCTCAAGTTGTGGGATCTCCAAACGGGTCGCCTCCGCCAAACCTTCGCGGAACACGGCGATCGCGTCACTTCAGTGGCCTTTAACCCGCAGTGGGCGACAACTACCCCGGAGCGATCGCACTGCCTGGTTAGCTCAAGTGCGAATGGCGAAATCGCCCTCTGGCAAATTGATAAATGTGAGCTACAACATCTCCTCTACGGCCATCGGGGCGAAGTCTATGCAGTGGCGGTTTCCGGTGACGGACGCCATCTCGTCAGCAGCAGTTGGGATCGGACAGTCAAAATTTGGCAGTGGGGGGACGATCCTCTCATGATGCCCGCCTTAACTCATATTTTAACGGGTCACGTCCTGCCCGTAGGGGCGATCGCCTGTTCTCCCGACGGTCAAACTTGTGCAACCGCCAGTCATGACAGCACAATTAAACTATGGAATCTCGAAACGGGGACAGAATTCGCCACGTTAACGGCACATTCTCAAAGTGTGGTCGCCTTGGCGTTCTCTCCCGACGGGACGACTTTAGCCAGTGGCAGTCACGACGGGACGGCGAAGTTATGGCGGTGGGGTTGAGGTTTCCCAAACGCCCCAGTTATCCCTTGCTGAGATCGGTCGTAAAATTAAAAAGAGACGGCCACGATCGCCCCGCGTTCTTCCCACAGGCCAGCCTCGACGATCGTTTAAAATTGACTGATAATTTACTCTAACCTATCCGACATCTAAACTCTAGAATCTAAACTCTAAAATCTAAAATTCTATGACTAAACGACATTGGCTTGATATTAGCGAAACGATCGCGATCGCCGGATCGATTCTCGGGACGATCGCCGCGACGGGAACCGGACAATTTGTTTATGCAGTGACGCCGTTAACCCTTGCCGTCGGTTTGAATTTAGCGAACCGACAACGGATCGATCGCGGCGATCGCTTGGAAACGGAAACGGCGATCGCCCATTTACACGAATCGATTCAATCTCTACCGGAAGCCACCAATCTAGAGGCGATCGAACGTCGAATGCAAGGGGTGGAATGGGAAGCACAACAACTCGTTTCCGAACGAAAAACCGAGATTAAAGACTTAAAACAAGACCTACGCGGGGAACTGGAAGCGGCGATCGCCCCGATTTACGATCGCCTCAATCCCCTGCAAGAAAATTTTGACGCTTTAGATGAATTTGTCGCCGATCTCGAACGGGAAACGAACGAACGATTTGACCGTTTAAAAACCGAAATTACTCAAGACCTCGAACAACGTCTCGAAACCACTTTAGAAAAAACCCTTTCTGCCTGGGGCGATCGCCTGGACACCTTAGAAAATCGTCCGGCGATCGATGCGGAAACTCAAGCTAAATTCGATCGGTTCAAGCAAACCATTCTCGAACAAACCCAAGAGGCGATCGATCGCGTTCACCAATTCATGGAATCGTTACCGCCGTTGCCGAATTTAGACGCTATTTATCGCCGTTTGGAACAACTCGACGCGATCGCCGACGACTGGAAACAGACCCGCGAACACCACGATCGCGCGATCGAAACCCTGCAAGCGGCGATCGACACTCAACAAGCGGCGATCGGGCCGCTTAAGGCTGAAATTGAGTCCCTGCAAGCCTTAGAACCAATCGATCGCGTCGAAAAACGCCTCGACCATTTGGAAACGACCTTGCAAGAACTCGCCGAAACCACCGCATTGCAACTCGAACAACTCTCGCAACTTTTCAACCTCTCCGAAGAGACCGCCGAAAGCGCCCAATTACACCATCTGATTAAATCTCTCCCCAATTCTCCCAATCTCGAAGCCACTTACCAACGCCTCGATCGCCTCGAATCGCAGGCCGAACAAATCGAACGCGAACGCACTCAGTATAACGACCGCCTCGACGCCCACCAAGAAGATAACCAAGGCGCGATCTCCGACGTTCTCCAACGTCTCGCCAACATCCAAGACCGCTTGGAACGTCTCGAATCCTTCGCCCAAAATCAACCGAGTTCCCCGCCGACTCCCCGCTTAAATTTAGCCGATCTATCCAATGTATCGGTCACTCGCGACGAGTGGGACGACTGGGACGACGCCTGGCAAAACGAACCGACCCCACCCCCCGCCAGCGAACCGGAACCGCCGCCGCCTGCCACTCCTTTACCCGAATTAACCACATCGGCGCCACCGCCGCCACCTCCCGCCAGCGAACCGGAACCGACGCCACCCCCCGCCACCAATCCCCATCAACCGCCCCCCGTTCTCAATCAATATCGGAAAGAAACGTTTGGGAGTCCGGCGAAGTCGGCCCCGACAGACCGCAAGGATGAGGAAGAATTCGACGATGAATTTGGAGATGAATTCGGCGATGAATTTGGCGATGAATTCGACGATGAATTAAACGAAGAAAGAAAAGAAAAACGCAATTCAGGCGATCGCCCCTCCTCCGGTCAATTCCTCGGCGGCTTTGAATCTTCATTCGGTGAAATTGTCGGTGAAGTCGAAGGATTTGTCGGCAATCTATTTTCTAAAATTAAAACGCCGGAAGGTATTCCTATTCCGGGCAAAGGATCCGATCGCGCCGGAGACAGTGGGGCGAGTCATTGGAAGTGTATTAAAACTTTAAAAGCCCATGTAGATGCGGTGCAAGCGGTGGCCATTTCTCCCGATGGCGAACGCTTCGCCACGGGCGATCGCGATAATACGATCCGACTGTGGACGGTCGAAACTGGGGAAGAAGTTCGCGTTTTTAATGGTGACGAATGGTTTGCCACCGTTAACGCCCTCGCCTTCAGTCCCGACGGCGATCGCCTCGCTGGGGCGATCGGGGAAAATCTCTATATTTGGACTGTCGCAACCGGAGAAAAATTACAGGTCATTTCCGGTCAATCCGCAACGATCGATAGCCTGCATTTTGTCAATAACGGTCGTCAAGTTGCCACGGGAGATAGTCGCCATCTCGTCAAAATTTGGGATGTCGAAAGCGGTCGCGAAGTTCGCAGTTTGCGCGGTCATACCGAGGCAATTTATGCGATCGCCATTACCCCGGACGAACAACTTTTACTCAGCGCCAGTGGCGATCGCACGGTCAAAATTTGGCAAGTCTACGATGGGGTGGAAATTAAAACCTTAAAAGGCTATTCAGAGGCGGTTCGTTGCCTCGCGACAACCCCCGACGGCGACACGATCGTAAGCGGGACGAGTGACGGAACTATCCGCGTCTGGAACCGCAAAACAGGGGCGGAAACGTTCCAACTCAACGAACATTTAGCGGGAATTACCGCCCTCGCCGTCACTCCCGACGGTGAATTTCTCATCAGTAGCAGTGAGGATAAAACTATGAAAGTTTGGCAACTGGAAACGGGGTTATGCGTGCAAACTTTACGCGGTCATTCCGATCGCATTAACGATTTGGCGATCGCCCCGGATGGCAATTATTTAATGAGTGTCAGTGGGGATAAAACGATTAAAGTTTGGAAAGCTGAATCGAAATCATGAGATCCGTTGTAATCCGTTGTCAACTGACCTGGTTTTCATTTCGGAAAGATTTAAGTCCAGTGACGGCGACTCCGGGGAATCAAAACATACGCTAAAATTAAAGTTCACCCGATCTCGATCGCTGACGAGGGGCGATCGCCGATAGCGGATTAGTGAATTTGTTCGACTCTCATCGCTTTAAATATCGATCGTAAAATGTCCTATTGCTTAAATCCCGATTGTCAACAACCGCTCAATCCTAAAGATGGTCAATTTTGCCAATCTTGCGGGCAAAAATTGCGTTTGGGCGATCGGTATCGGGCGGTTAAATCGATTGGAAAAGGAGGATTCGGACGCACATTTCTCGCTGTAGACGAATATAAACCGTCTCAGCCTTATTGCGCGATCAAACAATTTTTTCCCCAATCGCAAAGTAGCCGTCAACCCGAAAAAGCGGCGGAACTGTTTCGACAAGAAGCAATCCGTCTGGACGAGTTAGGGAAACACCCCCAAATTCCCGAATTATTAGCCCATTTTGAGGTCAATAATTATCAATATCTAGTTCAAGAGTTTATCCCGGGGGAAACCTTAGAACGAGAATTAGCCGATCGCGGTACTTTTAACGAACGAGAAATCCGCTTAGTTTTAGCCGATTTACTACCCGTTCTACAGTTCGTCCACGAGAAACAGGTGATTCACCGGGATATTAAGCCGGAAAATATCATTCGCCGTCCAATTTTCGCGGGAAATGGCGATCGCGAAACCGAACAATCTCAATTAGTTTTAGTCGATTTTGGTGCCTCTAAATTTGCCACCGCAACGGCGTTAGGACGGACGGGAACGGTCATCGGAACTGCGGGATATGCGGCCCCGGAACAAACGATCGGTAAGGCGGTTACGGCTAGCGATTTGTACGGTTTGGGGGTCACTTGTTTGCACTTGCTGACGGCGATCGCCCCGTTCGATTTATACGATTTCGATCGCGGGGTGTGGGTCTGGCGAGATTACCTCAACGAACCGATGAGTCCCCAACTCGGCGAGATTTTGGATGGTTTGGTCGAAAATAATCTCAATCGACGCTTTCATTCGGCGAAGGAAGTACTCGAACGGGTGCAAAATTTGCCGCCACTTCCTACTTACAAAAGTTCGCCACCGCCGGGGAGTTCGGCGGCGAGTGGATCGCCCCCCTATCGATCGCCGATCGCCAGTTTTTTCGGGGGAACGCGACAACTGGTGACGGGATGGTTGGTGGAAAAATTAGGCGATTACGACGGGGCGATCGCCGCTTACGACCGGGCTATTTCTGCCAATCCCGATCGCCCGGAACCGTGGTATAAAAAAGGACACGCCTGTTTGGAATTAAAACGTTACGAGGAAGCCAAACAGTGTTATGAAAAGGTTTTAGAACTCAAACCCAATCACGTTCGCTGCTTGGGCGATCGGGGGTTGTTGATGTTTATTTTAAAAGACTATGCTCAATCTTTTTTAAGTTACGAACGGTGTTTAGAACTCGATCCCAATCAGCCTTTTGTTTGCTTGCATTGCAGTTTGGTGGCTAAATTATGCGGGCGCGATCCTGAAGCCGAAAAATACTTCGATCGCGCCCAAAAACTCCTGCCCCAATCCGAATCGAATACGATGGTGATGCAAGCTTGGGAAATGCTGATTCGATCGCGATCGCCGAGGGCTCGGATATAGCAGGTTTCAAACCAAGTCGGTACCGACCCGATGCCCCTCAACCCCCCTTACAAAGCCAACTGTTTTCTAGGCTTTCTTGGCAACTCCTCGACTCAAGTGGTTTTGGTCTTACACATTCATTTCTAGTCCGACACAAATATCGCTATTTAGGCCACAAGCGCGGATCTACTCCCCAAACGTGAATTCCGATGTGCCCCACCGTATTTGATTTGGGTACGCTTTTACTGTGTGGGCTTTACCGTTGACAGTTAGAGAGTTAGGGATTTAGGGATTACGGAGTGTCTCTTGTTTCTTGCGTTCCCAGAGTCACCGACTGCATTATACTCCAACATAAAGCCGTCCTAAAAAGACGGGGTTTTAGACCGGGAGTTTTTGCTAAACTGTATAAAAAGGTCGCTCAAATCGCGAAATTCCTTGCCAGATATAGGCTACAAGCATTTATCCTACACACCAAGGTCGGAAAAGCCATAAAATAAAAACAATTTCCTAACTTTTCCCTCACAACTATGTTGCATCGACTGTGGCGCTGGCTGACCGGACTCTATCGCCGACTGCGGCAATGGTGGCACAAACCGACCCCGACCCCGCCACCCCCACCATCGCGTCCGCCAATCTCGGCGACGGAATTGGAGTCTACGTTTCTACATTTGCTCGATTGGATGGAACAGGGGGCCAGTCGCGGACAGATGAAGGGGTTCCTCATCGCCAAAGGAATTGCACCCTCGCAGTGGACGAGTTGGTTAGAAGGTTTCGCCAATCGCTTGTCCGACAATCCCACCCAGCATCGAGAACTGGCGCGGCGGATGGTGCAGTTTGGCGAACTTTATGGGGAGGAATGGGGCGCACTTGCAGCGAAAATCGGCAGGGAAGTGTTAGCCCAGGTTGCAGAACCGGGGGAGAAGGTTGCAGAACCGGGGGAGAAGGTTGCAGAACCGGGGGAGAAGGTTGCAGAACCGGAGGGGAAGGAGAAAGATGAGGCTGAGGTGTGGTTTGCGCGAGGGAATGCGCAGCGTAACTTAGGACAATATGAGGGGGCGATCGCCTCATTCAACGAAGCCATCCGCCTCCGACCGGATTTCCCCGAGGCTTATAACAACCGAGGGAATGCGCAGGCTATGTTAGGACAATATGAGGGGGCGATCGCCTCATACAACGAAGCCATCCGCCTCCGACCGGATGACCCCGAGGCTTATGTCAACCGAGGGGTAGCGCAGCGTAACTTAGGACAATATGAGGAGGCGATCGCCTCATTCAACGAAGCCATCCGCCTCCGACCGGATTACCCCGAGGCTTATTACAACCGAGGGAATGCGCAGAATAACTTAGGAAAATATGAGGAGGCGATCGCCTCATACAACGAAGCCATCCGCCTCCGACCGGATTTCCCCGAGGCTTATGGCAACCGAGGGAATGCGCAGAATAACTTAGGAAAATATGAGGAGGCGATCGCCTCATTTGATGCAGCCTTAATTCTCAAACGCGATATATGGCAAGCTTGGGCTATGCGGGGTCGGGCTGCAAACCAGGTAGAAGACAGACGAAATTCTCCCTATTTGCCCTCTGAGCTGGCCCTCCAAAACCCAGATTTAAACCGGAGAGGGTTTGAAGGGGCATTGCTCACTTACCGAGAAGGCTTGAAGTATTGCCAGAAAGACACCCATCCGGAAGGGTGGGGTTATTTGCATTTTGAGATCGGCAATCTCTATTCCAGTCGATCGCGCCGAGAAGCCACACACCGCCATCAGGACAGACAAACCGCATTCACATATTACAATCTCGCCCTCGAAACCCTTACGGAAACCGCCTATCCCGAAACACATTTAGAGGTTTTACGCCCCTTAATTCGCCTCTTGCTGAGCTTAGACGAAATCGAACAGGCGCAGGAGTTGCAACGGCGGGGAACCGATCTGGTGCGCCGTTTGGTGGACTGTTGCCCCAGTCCCGGGAAGCAACGCCAACTCGCCCTCCAGTTTGCCGATTTCAAGCAGTTAACCGTCGATTTGTGCGTGCGACGGGGTGAGTTCGGGCGCGCCTTCGCCATCGCGGAAGCGGGGAAAAATGCCTGTTTGTCTTGGTTATTCTACGGTAGGGCCGACGCGGTGACCGAACTGGACTGGGCGCAAATGCGGCAGTTTCTGGCAGGAGAGATCCCCCCAACCCCCCTTAATAAGGGGGGCTTAGAAGGGGTGAATTTGAACTCGCCCCCTGGAGAGAATCCTCCAGCACCCCCCTTTCCAAGGGGGGCGGGGGGGGGATCCACCGCCGCCGTGTACTGGCATTGGAGTCCCTACGCCCTCACCACCTTTATCCTCAAACCGGATCGGCCCGAACCGACGGTGTTAAACCACAACCGCTTTCAGGACCGAAGCGAATATACGGGCAATTTGCCGGACCTAGAAGACTGGATGGAAGAGTGGAATCGAATCTATCACCGCAATCCCAAGGATAAAAAAGACAAAACCACCACCCAAAGCGACTCTTGGCGAAAGGGCTTAAAAGCACAACTCGATCGCCTCGCCGCGATCGTGCAGATTGACGCTATTTTAGACGAATTGGACGATTGCCGGGAGTACCAGCATCTGATTCTGATTCCGCATAAAGACTTGCATCGCCTTCCCCTCCATGGCTTATTTGTCAACAGCGATCGCTTTCCCGACACCTGCACCCTCACTTACCTGCCGAGTGCCGCCTTTGCCCGTCCCGAGGCACCCACGCCGTCGGACGCCTCCCGGTTTGACGCCCTCCTCAGCGTCGAAAATCCGCCGAGTCTGACCAAAACGACGGATGGTTCTCACAAAGACCTCGCCCCCCTCCCCGCCGCCGAGGTCGAATCGGCGATCGTCGCCCGCCTGTTTGGGCGCAACACCCGCCTCGCCGGAACTGACGCCACCGCCGCCGCGCTCAAAGCCGCATTGCAACAGCCTCACAGCGCTTTTCACTTTAGCGGACACGGCTATTATGAATTTAGCAATCCGATCGCCTCTGCTTTATGCTTGCAGGGGGAAGATCGGCTGGCAGTCGAGGAGATTCTCTCACTCGATCTGAGCGCCTACCGCCTCGTTTACCTGTCCGCCTGCGAGACGGCGGTCAGTAGCGACCAAACTATCACCAGCGAATATGTCGGTTTGACCAGCGCCTTTGCGCGATCGCGGGTGGCTTACATCGTGAGTACGTTATGGTCTGTCGAGTCCCTCGGAAGTACGTTGTTCGCCCTCTATTTTTATCAGGAATTAGAACGAGGACATCCGGAACCCGTCGCCTTTGCTAACGCCCAACAATGGCTCAAAACCGTCACCCGAGATCGGTTAGGGGATTGGTATCGGCAACAAATTGAACGATTCGAGAACGATCCGAATTTTCCCCGTTCCCTGCTGCGTAATTTCAAAAGTTGGTCGAGTTCAATCGCTACAATGAAAGAGACGCCCTTTGCCGATCCTTATTATTGGTCGGCGTTTATCTTGTGTGGACGATGAAAGACTCCGATCTCCAGATTTTTCAAGCGTTTCTGGTGGCCCTCGCCCAACAGCAAAACCCTTTACCGGACTCTATCCAAGCCCAAATTAACCAACTCGGCGATCGTCCGGACAGCGACGCGATCGATCGCCTGGTAGAAAGCTACGCGCCGTTGGAAAAGGTCTACAGTTTAGCTCATGCTCAATTGCTCAACAGTAGCAATCACACTCGCATGGGACGCGATGTTTTACCCGATGCCCGTTTTGAGTTAGAAGATAGTAAAACAACTGAAGTAGATAACGCTGCTAGCGCGATCGACGACTTGACGGATTTACCGACAATTACGGAACAAATTAAGCAAAAATTAGGGAAAAGTCAAGCCCAACCCGCGATGAAAGATGTTTGTAAAAGTTCGGATTCGGTGAAACAAGCGAAATTTATTCTAAAATTCGAGTTTAAATTGGGGTGAGCGATCGCCTTAACGTCGGGATAAATAGAAAGTCAATCCAAACCCTAGAGGAGGGGTTTGGTAACTTCAACCTAGAGGAGGGGTTTGGTAACTTCAACCTAGAAGAGGGGTTTGGCAACCAAACCCCTACTTAGAATAATGCTCTATTCCGACATTTTCAATATTTAAAAATTGGTAAATTTCGTTATGTCTGCTGAGCAACTTCAACCTAGAAGAGGGGTTTGGCAACCAAACCCCTACTTAGAATAATGCCCTATTCCGACATTTTCAATATTCAAAAATTGGTAAATTTCGTTATGTCTGCTGAGCAACTTCAACCTAGAAGAGGGGTTTGGCAACCAAACCCCTACTTAGAATAATGCCCTATTCCGACATTTTCAATATTCAAAAATTGGTAAATTTCGTTATGTCTGCTGAGTGCGATCGTTTAATTTATCCCACCGTCGATCGATTTATCTACGATCTCGCCGACGGTTTGGGTCAGTCCGATCGAGAAGTCGATGAAAATCGTCAAAACTTTTTAAAGAAACTTGATATTGATAACTTCGATCGATATATCCAGAAAGTCAAAACCGCAGAAGCACAAGAGAAAAACTATATTGAACTTTTGGGCTTCATCGATTTTCCTTCGGCCTTCGACGGCTTTTATTACCCGGTAAAAATTGGCGATACTTATGCCTTGCAGATGGATTGCACGGGTAAAAACAGCACAAAGGACGAAAAATTAAAACCCCAAAGTATTCTAGGCGCAATTGTTAAGATTAAATCAATTATCGACCAACAATTACATCATACTGAGGCATCTATCGGTGAGAGTTGGACGATTTACGGACAACTTGCTGCTGAAGACCAGGATTTTTTGAAAACGGCTCAAAACTGTTATCACGCCCTAAGATTATTTGATGCTCCCGACTGGAACAATCACCTCGACAACAAGGGAGAATTTAAAGGAATCCACTTTTATGAATTATCCCACTTTGGGGGCGATCGCGGCAACCTCAACCAAAATCGTCACTTACTAATCTATTTGTTTCCCTACAATGGCGGCAAATTGATTCTCGACGATCCTAAAATCATCGAGATGATTCGTCAGCTTCACGTGCAATTTCTCCGCTTATTTCAATATCGCAATAAAAGCATTTGGGCTTACCATCAAAGTCGCAGCCTCAAGGCGGATATGAAAGAAGCCGCACAAAAGATTCAAATTCTGGTTAAAGCTTTACCCGCTAAAGTTAAATCAAAAAAAGTCAATCTTAAAGAATTACAAAACAATCTCGCCGAGTTGTTGACAATTCTATCTATTTATGGTAATTATTTAGGCCGTTTAGAAGAACAAAAACAAACGATCGCCACAAATTTAGAAAACTATAAAAAACGGCTTAAACAGATTCCCAAAGTATTCGATCTCGAGGCGAGCGATCGCGCCTTTGACTTTTTAGAACCGTTCGCCGACTATGCGAGTGAAAAGTACTTGCCCCAAATTGAAAGCGACCTCGCCAGTTTGAGCGCCAATTTCCGCTTATTAGAAAATGCAATTAAAACGGTTGAAGGTATCGTTCAACTCGAACAAACCAAGAGCGATCGCGCCTTAACCGGAACAATCGCGATCGCCAGTAGCGCCCTCGCTTTAAGTGCAGTTACCGCTACAGTCGTCTCGGTAAAACAACCGAAAAACTATGGCGATCTCGCTTTTTTAAAATCCCCAGAATTCGTTTTCAGTCTGGCGATCGGATCGGTGCCGATCTTGATTGCTTTGTTGTGTTGGTTATTGGTGTATATTAAAGCCTTTCTAAACAATAACGGTCAATCTCGACCGTAAGGACAACATCACGTGCACTGGCGGCGAAGGTTTCAGATTTACTTGATTTAGCGGAAGTCATTTCGCTCTAAAATCTTATAGAATAGTCCATTCTAGCGATCGCAATCGATGATGGAGGAATGCGCTTGACTACCTTGAGTCCCGACGTCACCCAAGCGGGAGTTCCCGCCGAGTGGGAACCTCACGAAGCCTGTTGGTTGGCGTTTCCGAGTCACGAGGAACTGTGGGAAGACCGCTTAGACGCGGTTCGCCAAGAGTTTGTAGAATTATGTCGGGCGATCGCCGATCTCGATCCGAAAACGGGCAGACGACGGGGAGAACGGCTAGAAATCCTCGTTTTAAATGAAGCAGGAAAAGCAGAAGCGCGATCGTTACTCGGCGATCTTTCCCCCCGCTTTCATATTATCCCCTTCGGCGATATTTGGTTGCGCGATATCGGCGCAATTTTCCAAGTTCAACCGGATAAAACTTTAGCCGCTATTCGCTTTAATTTTAACGGTTGGGGTGAAAAATATATCTTAGAGGGCGATCGCGATGTTGCCGGAAAAATGAGCGGCATTTTAGACGTTCCTCAAATCTATTTTCCCTATACCATGGAAGGCGGCGCCGTCGAAATTGACGGCGAAGGAACTGCCTTAACGACCCGGGAATGTTTGTTAAATCCCAATCGCAACCCTCAAGCAACAGAAGCCGAATTAGAAAAGGTGTTGCGATCGGCATTTGGCGTCCGTAAAGTTCTCTGGTTAAATCGCGGTTTACTCAACGATCATACCGACGGACATATCGACACGATCGCCCGTTTTGTCGCGCCGGGAGTGGTCTTGTGTATGGAACCGCAAACCCACGACGATCCCAATGCCGAAGTATTAGCAGAAATCGCCAAAGATTTATCGCAAATGACCGATGCTTGCGGTCGCCAACTCGATGTGAAATTCATTCCTTCTCCGGGGAAAATATGCGATCGCGACGGCCAAATCATGCCCGCCAGTTACCTCAATTTCTACATTGCCAATACCACCGTCGTCGTTCCCACCTACGGCAGCAAATATGACGCGCAAGCCGTAGAGGCGATCGGTCAATTCTTCCCCAATCGCCACACCGTCGGATGTCCGGCAAAAAATATTTTACTCGGTGGCGGTGCTTTTCATTGCATTACCCAACAGCAACCTGCCATTAAACCTTAGACCTCCGTTGGGGCGGGCATCTTGCCCCGACCCCATACCAATTTAGCGATGAATTTAGGGATTGATTCAGGGCTAAAAGACCCCCTATTTTGCCAAAAAAACCATGACCGATCTGATTACCGTTGCTGCCTTACAAACTGCCTTTTGTGAAGAGCGATCGACCAATGTCGCCCGCATCGACGAACTGGTGAAAGAAGCGGCGGCGAACGGCGCTCAAATTATCTTACCGTCCGAACTCTTTGAAGGCTATTACTTCTGTCGAGAAGAACGGGATAACTATTTCGAGTGGGCCCATCCCGTAGAGAATCATCCGACGATCGCCCATTTCCAAAAACTCGCCGCCGAATTGGGGGTAGTGCTCCCGATTTCTTTCTTTGAAAAAGCGGGACAAGCCTATTACAATAGTGTGGCGATCGTCGATGCCGACGGTTGCTTACTCGGCGTTTATCGAAAAAGTCATATTCCCGACGGTCCGGGGTACGAGGAAAAGTTCTATTTTCGACCGGGAAATACGGGCTTTAAGGTCTGGAAAACGCACTTTGGCACCATCGGCGTCGGCATTTGTTGGGATCAGTGGTTCCCCGAATGCGCGCGATCGCTGGTTCTCATGGGCGCCGACGTGCTGTTATACCCGACGGCGATCGGCAGCGAACCTCAAGACCCTGAGTTAGATACAAAAGATCCCTGGCAGCGTGTCATGATCGGTCATGCCGTGGCCAATGTGGTGCCTGTGGTCGCCGCCAACCGCATCGGAACCGAAGCGGGACAGACCTTTTACGGTCACTCGTTCGTTGCCAACCCACGCGGCGACAAGGTCGCCGAACTCGGGGCCAGTCAGACCGGATTTGTTTGTGCGAGTTTTGATTTCGGGGCGATCGCTCGCACTCGCGCGTCCTATGGCTTTTTCCGCGATCGCCGTCCGGAGTTATACAGTGTTCTGACTACGGCTGACGGAACGCTTTAGCTTGGCACCACTGGTGCCAACTCAACACGCCTAAAAACCCTAAAAATTGAACCACAACAATGCTCGGACCGGAAGCAAAATTAAACACGCCGGATCCGAGCATTCCGAGCAAACTACTGAGGACTCCCAAGGCGATCGAAATGGCCATAAACCGAGCAAAATGATGAGTTAATAACTTAGCAGTTGCTGCTGGAATCACGAGAAAAGCATTCACTAATAAAATCCCGATCGCTTTAATCGAAACTGCAACCGTCAAGGCCAGTAAAACAACAAATAAATAGCGATGGGTATCTACCGCAACCCCTTGAACCTTGGCTAACTCTGGATTGAGCGTCAGTAAAATTTGCGATCGCCACGTTGCAAAAATAAATCCCATACTCGCCAGCAATAAGATAATTATTAAAATAATGTCGCCGCGATCGATCGCCAAAATATCGCCGAACAAAACTCCCATTAAATTACCTTGATATCCGCTTAAAAAGCTGGTTAAAATCACCCCGACTGCTAACGCCCCCGACACGGCAATACTAAACACACTATCGCTGGCGAGTTCCGTTTTTTCCATTAAAAATAGTGCGGCCAATCCAAACAAGATCGTAAACGGTAACAACGTCCAATTGGGATTAATTTCTAATAAAACCCCTAAAACAATCCCGACTAAGGCAGAATGACCCACGGCGTGACTGAAAAATGAGAGTTGCCGCAACGTGACAAAACAGCCGAGGAAACCGCCGAGTATCCCCATTAATACCCCTCCGGCGATCGCCCGTTGCATGAACGGCAGTTGTAGCAAGTCGAAGAAATGGGTAACGCCGACGAATTCGTTAATGTTGAATAGATCCAATAAACTGATTATCATAATTAATATATAGAGCTCGATCTGTCGCTAAAGCCCGATCGCCCGAACTCTAGCGCCGATTTATCGCCAATTGTATTGAAATTATTGAAATCTCTGAATTTAAACCGTCCGAGTTCTCATCTAAATCCTCATCTTTCTTAGCAATGCCTGCCAATTCTTCTCTCGATCGCGCCAGTAACCTCACCGACGATGCCGACGATCTCGACTGCACTCCCACTCATCCTCTCGATCTCGACTGCATCCACCACCTTCAAACCAGTTTACTCGATTCTGAAAAAGCCCAACGGATGGCCGAATTTTTCAGCTTTTTAGGAGATGCCAACCGCTTGCGAATTATTGCCGCTTTAGCCCTCAAAGAACTGTGCGTTCACGAGTTAGCGGCGATCGTCCAAATGAGCGAATCGGCAGTTTCCCATCAGTTACGCAATTTACGCGCCATCCGTTTAGTCAGTTATCGCAAGGAAGGACGCAAGGTTTTTTATCGGCTGAAAGACAATCATGTTTTAAACCTTTATGAAGCCGTCGCCGAACATATTGACGAAAAAGATTGAGGGAAATTGAGAATTTAGAGTTTTTTAGATTTTAGATGTGTGTCCTACGGGATTTTTGCCTCAATGATGATGCCGATAGCGGGCAAATTCGGGGCCGTAGGTTGCCAGTAAATTATCGGGATGGAGGGCAATGTCTGGGTGTCCGCTACAGACAATGGTTTGATTGAGACATAAGACGCGATCGCAGTGTCGGTTGACCATATCTAAATCGTGGGAAATTTGTAAAATCGTCCAGTTTTGTTCGCGTTTGAGTTCTTCTAATAAACGATAAAAATCGCTTTCTCCTTGTAAGTCTACTCCGGCTAAGGCTTCGTCTAAAACTAATAAGTCTTTGGGCGTGACTAAACAGTAAGCGAGTAAAATTCGTTTTAACTGTCCGCCACTAAGCTGACCGATCGCCCGTTCTTTCAAACGATCGGCATCGACGCGCTGCAATGCCTTTTCAACTGCAGCAATTTTCTGCGGATCTTGTCTCCAGGGCAACTTGTCTAAAATTGCGAATTTTTGACGAGATTTACTGCGTTTTTCCCATCCCAAACCGACAAATTCAGCAACGGAAATGGGGAAAGTACGATCGAATTTAAAGTTTTGCGGGACGTAGCCGATCCGCGATCGCAATCCGCCTAATTTCTCCGGCGATCGCCCGATGATTTCCACCGTTCCTGTAGCGCGAGGAATCAATCCTAAAATGCTCTGGACTAAGGTGCTTTTTCCCGCTCCATTCGGTCCGACAACTGCCGTGTTCGTTCCTGCGGGTAATTCAAAAGAAACGTCGCGCAGAGCGAGATAGTTGCCGCGATAGACCGTTAAATCTTTAACTTGAACTGTAAGGTTTTCTGCCATAAATGAGGAACGAGAAGCAGCAGTCAACCTGCCTGAATCTTGCAGATTCGATAGGTTTTCGATAAGGGACGATCGCCGTTCGGAAGGGTTCGGGCGATCGTCGAGGCGATCGATAGGTTTGGGTGTCATGACAACGGTTTGCAGGCGGTTTTTAAGGTTTCTAGGTTGGACTGCATCGCTTTAAAGTAATGCTGGGGATCGAGATCGCCGGAAACTAAGGGATCGATCGAATAGAGTTTTAAATTGAGATCTTGGGAGAGGCTTTCTAATAATTTATTATCTACTCCCGGTTCGCCAAATAGGGCTTTGGCTTGGTACTGTTCTACGGCTTCAATAGTGGTTTGAATGTCCCCGGGAGATAAACTCGTTTCGGGAATTTCAACTACGGCTATTTGTTGCAAGTTGTAGCGTTGGGCGAGATAGGGATAGGCGTCGTGAAAAGTAATAAAACTGCAGTTACGATAGGGTTTTAGTTCTTCTTGGAATTCGCGATCGAGCTGTTTGAGTTGCTCGATATAGGCGGCGGCATTGGCTTCGTAAGTGCTGCGATTTTTGGGGTCGATCTCTATTAAGCCATCGCGAATAGCGATCGCTTGTTGTTGCGCTAAAACCGGATCCATCCACACGTGAGGATTTCCCGCTTCGTGACTGTGGTCGTGACCGTTTTTGTGTTCTTCGTGAGCGTGGTCTTCGCCATGTTTTTCGAGAGGTTCGACGACGGGAGAAAGGCGATCGATCGCCTCAATTCCTCGACTGGCTTCGATCTGTTTGAGCTTGGCGTTACCGCTATTGGCGATCGTTTCGTCGAGAAAACTTTCGAGATCGAGACCATTTTTGACGAGCAGATCGGCGTTGGCGATCGCCCGAACGTCGGCGGGTTTGGTTTGATATTCGTGAACGTCAGAACCGGGAGGGATTAATAATTCGACATCGGCGACGTCTCCGGCGATCGCTTTGGTAAACCAGTACATGGGTAAAAAGGTCGCCACGATTTGGACGCGATCGCCGGAGGATGCGATCGTTTCTTGACTTTGCGTGAGATCGGTTTGGCGGGGCGGGGGGGCTTCGCTGCAGGCGATCGCCACGGGTAAAACCCCCAGCGCTAACAGCCACTTTCCCCAGGTCAGGCGGTTCACGGCGTTTTCCTCCGAGTCACAAGATGCCAAAAAAGAGAACAATTTTTATTTTACCGCATATGAGAATAAATCTCATTCTACCGATCGCCCTTTTTATCACTCGATCTCCGGGGGATTTCGTTCACTTATTTTGTGTTTGATTTACAAAGATGGAAAGACCCATAACATTTATGTAAATTTCGATAAAAGCAATTTTACCCAGACTGAATCTTGATTTTATTTCACAAAAGTCTTTGAAAACCGAGCGATCGCTACCCTGGACAAAGTGAATCGAGTATGCTAAAGTGTCGGTCGGTATAGAGTTTGAGTTCGGCGAATTGTGTTTGTTATTGCGTATGACAGGCAGCTCACCGACTCCATGCCTAGTTAGTCCGACGAGTCGGGAGATGTTTGATGTCCATTTATGTAGGTAACCTATCTTACGAGGTCACTCGTGATGATTTGGTTCACGTTTTTTCTGAATACGGCACGGTCAAACGTGTCTACTTGCCCACAGACCGAGAAACAGGTCGCCCCCGGGGCTTCGGCTTTGTAGAAATGGAAGCTGAGACCGAGGAAGTTTCTGCGATTGAAGATCTCGACGGCGCTCAATGGATGGGGCGTCAAATGCGAGTTAACAAAGCCAGACCTCGACAATAAAGACGATATTCAACTCAGAGGTAGCGATCGCCAGTTCCGTTGATTTCGAGTAACTCGCGCGATCGGCCTTCCCTGAAGAATTCAAATCGACCACCTCATAAGCTCGGGTGAATTGCTCATCCGGGCTTATTCTGCGTTGAAAGACCCGGGAGCGATCGCCGCGCGGAAGATTCGGCAAACATCTCATCGAATAACCGTTGTTCCGAAGCGAGAGAGCGAGAGTTCCCAATCAAGGCAAACTGTATAAATTCTCCCCCGGATCGACCGTCAGACCGAGAGGGGCGATCGTGCGCCTCTAACGCAAAGCCCTCGATTGAGCCGAGTCAATTCTGATACAATCTCGTGAATGTCGAATTTGCAAACACCGCTCGTCAGTCATCGACCGAGTCGGGTTTTCGTGAAAACTTCGCCTAACAGACCGCCAGCAACCTGAACAGACTGTGAAAAAATATGCATTGGTTCACGAATGGTTGACCCCTCATGCCACAGGTGGTTCGGAATTGGTCGTCCGAGAACTCCTCAATCAGATTGACGGGGATTTATATGCCTTAATTGATTTTGAATCGAGCAACCCCCACAGCTATCTTTACAAACGGGAAATCGGCACGACATTTTTACAAAAATTGCCGTTAGCGCGCCAGGGGGTTCAGAAATATTTACCCTTATTACCCGTGGCGATCGAACAACTGGACTTGCGAGACTACGATATTATTCTCTCCTCCTCCCACGCCGTAGCCAAAGGGGTACTCGCCGCACCGCACCAACTGCACGTCTGCTACTGTCATACTCCCATGCGCTACGCCTGGGATTTGACCTTCGACTATCTCGACGGGAGTAAAGCCGGGCGGGGGATCCGGGGAATCCTCGCCCGCTACTTGCTCCATCGCCTGCGTCAGTGGGACGTGATTTCGGCGAATCGGGTCGATTATTTTATCGCCAATTCCCGACATACAGCGCGGCGGATTTGGCGCTGTTACCGCCGCCAAGCGGAAGTGATTTATCCTCCAGTCAATATCGATCGTTTTGCGTTGGAAACGCGCAAACAGGACTTTTATCTGACGGTTTCCCGGTTGGTGCCTTATAAGAAGGTATCTCTGATTGTTAAAGCGTTCAATCGCTTGGGGAAACCGCTTGTCGCGATCGGA
The DNA here is from genome assembly GCF_016632315.1 of Oxynema mangrovii CENA135. Classification (NCBI taxonomy): domain Bacteria; kingdom Bacillati; phylum Cyanobacteriota; class Cyanophyceae; order Oscillatoriales; family Oscillatoriaceae; genus Oxynema; species Oxynema mangrovii. The sequence goes on from NZ_JAEOXH010000002.1 coordinate 469,988, forward strand.
ACCGGACCGGAACTCGATGCCTTGCGAGAGCTTGCCGGATCCAACGTGCAGATTTTGGGGGAACAACCCGATCGCGTCGTCGAACAGTACATGGCTGAGGCGAAAGCGTTCGTTTATGCCGCTTGCGAAGATTTTGGGATTGCCTTAGTCGAAGCGCAAGCGTGCGGAACCCCGGTGATTGCTTACGGGGAGGGGGGAGCCAGGGAAACCGTGATCGACCTGCGCCAACATCGCGATCGCGCCACGGGGATATTATTTTCAGAACAAACCGAAGAAGCGATCGTCGAGGCGGTAGAGATCTTTGAGGAGTATCGCACGGCGCTCGACCCATACGACGGGCGATCGCAAGCGGCCAAATTCACCCCAGCTTTGTTTCGGGAGCGTTACCAGAACTTTTTGGACTGGTGCATCCGTCAATTTTGGGAGGAAAATCGCCGTTGAGCGCTCGCCGACGACAAGCGGCGAGCGAACCGAGCCAGAGGCGGTGGAAATCGTCCGAAGGCTTTACAATCAGGACTGTGTGTGGTGTGAATTGAAGGAGTAACATGACTGCCGATAGCCAACTTATCTCCGGCAAAATGATTCGGGCAGTTGCGAAACGCGGCTTTCGGCCTTTGGGAAGACTCGGGCGCCTGGACGTCGAGTTCACCAAGCGGCTGTTCGATATCGTCTTTTCTCTCGGCGTTTTAGTTGTCTGCTCTCCCGTTTATCTGATTTTGGCTCTGCTCATTTTTTTAAGTTCGCCAGGGCCAATTTTTTACGTTCAAAAACGGGTCGGTAAAAATTACAAGACTTTTGATTGCCTGAAATTCAGGACAATGGTTCAAAATGCCGACGAAATGTTGCAAGACCTGATGGAAACTTCTCCCGCTATTCGAGAGGAGTTTGAGGATAATTTTAAACTCAAAAAAGATCCTAGAATTACCTGGATCGGTTATTTTTTGAGAATCACCAGCCTCGATGAATTTCCTCAATTTTGGAATGTTCTCAAAGGTGATATGAGCGTAGTCGGTCCTCGCCCGTTGGTGGTAGAGGAACTCCCGAAATACGGTCGTTATATCGATAAGGTGCTGACCATCAAGCCGGGAATTACCGGACTGTGGCAAGTTTCCGGTCGCAATGACATTCCCTATCCGAAACGGATCCAAATTGACGTTTACTATGTCAATTTTCATCATCTTTGGATGGATATTTGGATTGTTTTAAAAACCATTAGAGTCGTTATTTTCCCCAAGAATAACGGAGCCTATTGAGACCCAGAGTCAAGATTAACTGCACTCCCTTTCCCGTGCAGTTAATCTTTGCCGCTCCTGCTGAGGTGAAGGGGCGATCGCTCCCCGGGAAATTTCCCACGAGTACCGTTCGACTCGGCAGCCGTGACTTGGAAGGTCGAAACTGGGTTATCCCGCCGTTGAATTCTCCCTCGACCATCCCTTTATCAATTCCTTCCCAAAACTCTAAAATTCCTTCAAATTTGCTGAAAGGATTTGAGTTAGAGTGAAAAAGCTGTGAGTTCCCTGATGTTCTCAAGAGGAACTAGGGAACTATGGAAGCGGCGATCGCCGCCGCCATTGCCCTTGCCCCGTGCAAGCCGCGATCGCGGGCGATCGCCCCACAAACATCAACATCTTTTAACCTTCGTGCGGAGGAAATACTTGAGGGATGACCGAACCCAAACGCGCCTTAATTACAGGAATCACCGGACAAGACGGTTCCTACTTAAGCGAACTCTTACTGCAAAAAGGCTATGAAGTCCACGGCATCATCCGCCGGACCTCCACGTTCAACACCGATCGCATCGACCATATTTACGTCGATCCGCACAACGAAAACGCCAAGCTCTTTCTGCACTACGGCGACCTCACCGACGGGACGACCTTGCGTCGCATCCTCGAAGAAGTCAAACCCGTCGAAATTTACAACTTAGGGGCCCAGTCCCACGTCCGCGTCAGTTTCGACTCTCCCGAATATACCGTCGATGCCGTCGGTATGGGAACCTTGCGACTCCTCGAAGCGATTCGCGACTACCAACACCGTACCGGGATCGAAGTCCGCTTCTACCAAGCGGGTTCCTCGGAAATGTTCGGGAAAGTTCAAGAAATCCCGCAAAAAGAAACTACCCCCTTTTACCCGCGCAGTCCCTACGCCTGCGCCAAAGTGTACGCCCACTGGCAGACCGTCAACTACCGCGAATCTTACGGCTTATTTGCCTGTAACGGAATTCTCTTCAACCACGAATCCCCCCGACGCGGCGAAACCTTCGTCACCCGTAAAATTACCCGCGCGATCGCCCGCATCCTCGCCGGACAGCAGAAAAAACTCTATCTCGGCAATCTCGACTCCAAACGGGATTGGGGCTACGCTAAAGACTACGTTCGCGCCATGTGGCTGATGCTGCAGCAAGACGAACCGGAAGATTACGTAATCGCCACCAACGAAACCCACTCGATTCGCGACTTTCTCGACCTCGCCTTTAATTACGTCAACTTAGACTGGCACGATTTCGTCGAATTTGACGAACGTTACCTGCGTCCCGCCGAAGTAGACCTCTTAATCGGCGATCCGGCGAAAGCCAAACAGAAATTAGGATGGGAACCGTCGGTGACCTTCGCCCAGTTGGTCGGCTTAATGGTAGAAGCGGACTTGCAAGCTCTCGGCGTCGAGTCTCCCTCGGATAAGCCGATCCTCGATCGCGCTTTTATCCGCCAAGAAATGGGATCGAGGTTCGATTAAACTTCCCTTCATCGGTGATGAGTCGGGCTTCCCTTCAAGCGGTGCATCGCCACAATCTATCACCTCGACCGAGCCGCTCGTCACTCGTCAGCGATCTCGTTCCAATAGCAGGCATTATCCAGACAGGGCAACTAAAATGGCAACCCTAGATTTAAAAGACAAGCGAATTTTAGTCACAGGTGGGGCGGGGTTCCTAGGACGTCGGGTCGTCGCCGCCCTTGAAAAGGCAGGCGCCGACCCGCAAAAGATCGCCATCCCGCGATCGCGCGAGTACAATCTCTGTTCGATGACTGCCTGCGAACACGTCGTTCAAGCTCAAGATCTCGTCATCCACCTGGCGGCGCACGTCGGGGGAATCGGCTTAAATCGCGAAAAACCCGCCGAACTGTTCTACGACAACCTGATGATGGGCGCCCAACTGATCGATGCCGCCTATCGTGCCGGAGTTCAGAAATTTGTCTGCGTCGGCACCATCTGCGCCTATCCCAAATTCACCCCGGTTCCGTTCAAAGAAGACGACCTCTGGAACGGCTACCCGGAAGAAACCAACGCCCCCTACGGGATTGCTAAAAAAGCTCTTTTAGTCCAATTGCAAGCCTACCGCCAGCAATACGGCTTTAACGGGATTTACCTGCTTCCGGTGAACCTCTACGGTCCCGAGGATAACTTCGATCCGAGTAGTTCCCACGTGATCCCGGCGTTGATTCGCAAAGTCCACGAAGCCCAACAACGGGGCGATCGCACCCTCCCCGTTTGGGGCGACGGCACCCCCAGCCGCGAATTTCTCTACTCCACCGACGCCGCACGCGGGATTGTCATGGCGACCCAAAGCTACGACCAACCCGATCCGGTCAATTTGGGAACCCATCAAGAAATTACCATTCGCGAGTTAGTCGAACTCATTTGCGAACTGATGGAGTTTGACGGCGAAATTATCTGGGAAACCGATAAACCCAACGGTCAACCCCGTCGCTGTTTGGACACCCAACGGGCCGAAGCCGAGTTTGGCTTCGTCGCCGAGGTCGATTTTCGCCAAGGATTGAAAAATACGATCGACTGGTATCGCGAACACGGAGAGTAGGGAGTCCGTAAGCCGAGCATCTTGCCCCCTCGGTGGTCAGATTTCCCCCAATCTAAAATCTAAAATCTAAAAAAGACGATCGCCCCTAGAGTTCGCGAGGCGATCGTCTTTTTTGCCTTTTTGCCCTAATTTAAGACAATTGAGGACATTCGACGCAGGATTTTTTCTAGCCGCCGAAGGGGAAAACGAGAATATCCGGGTAGAAACGATTGAATTCAATCAAAATCCCGGCGGTAATCGCCATCCAAAGGGTGGCCAGAACCGGAGCAGTCGATAGATATTTCACGAAAGAATCCATGAAAGTTCTCCCAAGTAAATTGTGAAACCGTATTGATTGCAGTGGCGCCAATTGAGCGATCGAGACATTGGAGCGCCTCATCCAAGATCTCGCAACCTTCGCGAGTCAGACTGTTCTAACGAGGGGAAACCGGAATTTCACCTTCTTTGGCGTAGAGTTTGCCACTGGTGGCTTCGCCTAACGCCGCAAGGGGCCAAACGGCAGCACCGAGGGAGCAAGAAATCGCTAAAGGCAGATCGATGATGATTTCTTTTTCTTCGGCGTTCTTCTCACCGCGAATCGCAATCAGATAAGAACGTCCGGCCCAACCGATCCATCCGGCGATATAGAGGAACAACACGCTCGGAATCAAGAATTCACCCGCGTGGGCCAAGTTGCCGTCGGCAATTAGGTGAGGATAGCCTTCCGGGCCGCACAGCAGGCTGGAATAGTTCTCAAAGCGGGCTTTGGCTTGAGGGGTCGAGGCACTTTTCGCCCGTTGCACGAAAGCAGGGGTTTCGCTGCAAGGGGTGAGATTGGCGTAGTATTCAGCCGCAGCCGAGGGGACAAAGCTGAACCACAAACAAACCGTCAGAATCAGCGCAAACAATCGTCGCATAGAATTGTTTCCTTTTGTTACGAAACAAGAAGTTTTTTGTACAAACTGAAGGGTTAGTTTAACAAGCAAGCTTGCACAACTTCGAGAAAATCATACTCTTTTAAGAGCATTTTTTGGTACTCTCCTGTTGAAAAAGATGGAGAGTGTTGGGGAGTCGAGTCCAAATAATTTGAAGGATCGGACTCGAAAACAAGTCATCAATGTACTTAAGGATTTGCATAAGTTCCCGTGGGGGTCACGGGAATGCATTTTTCCTGAAGAACTTAATCTTGCCTATTCTACAACCGCTCCGGGCTGTATGGCCGAGCTTCTCAGGGAGTTGCGCGCCCTGACAGGGGCGACCCGATCGCCTCGGGTACGGCTTTGAGGTCGTCGTCGGCCCGGTAAAAGATTAAGCTAGATGACGATAATTTAACTATCAAATCAGACCTTACCAGGCAATGGCAACCGTTTTAGCAATTGAAACAAGTTGTGACGAAACTTCGGTCGCAATCGTTAAGAATCGTGAAGTTTTAAGTAATATTGTCGCGTCGCAAATTGCCTTGCATCAAAAGTACGGGGGGGTCGTTCCCGAGGTGGCGTCTCGGCAGCACGTAGAAACAGTCAACGAGGCGATCGCCGAAGCGGTGACGCAAGGGGGAGTGTCGTGGTCGCAAATCGACGCGATCGCCGCCACCTGCGCCCCCGGCTTAATCGGTGCCTTACTCGTCGGCTTGAGTGCCGGAAAAACATTGGCCGCGTACCATAACAAACCCTTTCTGGGAATCCATCACCTCGAAGGCCATATTTACGCCTCTTATTTGAGCGAACCGACCTTGCAGCCGCCCTTTTTATGCCTGCTCGTTTCCGGGGGACATACCAGCGCGATCGCCGTCCGAGGCTGCGGCGAGTACGAACTGCTCGGACAAACCCGCGACGACGCCGCCGGAGAAGCCTTCGATAAAGTGGCGCGCTTATTAAACCTCGGCTATCCCGGCGGTCCAATTATCGACAAATTGGCTCAAACCGGGAATCCCCGGGCCTTTCCCTTACCCGAAGGGCGCATTTCCCTGCCCCAAGGAGGCTACCATCCTTACGATTCGAGTTTTAGCGGCTTGAAAACTGCCGTCCTGCGCCTGGTTCAAAAATTGGAAGCCGAGGGAGAACCCTTGCCCGTCGGCGATCTGGCTGCCAGCTTTCAAGCCACCGTCGCCAAAGCCCTGAGCAAACGGGCGATCGCCTGCGCCCTCGATTACGGTTTCGAGACGATCGTCGTCGGCGGAGGAGTCGCCGCCAATAGCGGACTGCGATCGCACCTGCAAGCGGCGGCAGGCGAACGAGGCTTGCGCGTCTTATTCCCGCCCCTGAAATACTGTACCGACAATGCCGCCATGATCGGCTGTGCGGCGGCCCAACACTGGGAACGGGGGGAACAGTCCTCCCTCGACCTCCCGGCGCGATCGCGTCTCGCCGTCACCGAGGTCGGGCAACTCTATCGGTAAGCCTTCAAGATCTCCCGGATTTGGCCAACTAACGCTTCCGGCTTTTCCACCATCGACAGATGGCCGCATTCGGGAATTTCGATCGTATTCTCGCCGCAACCGTTAAATAAGGGGTGAAAGCTCGCTAAATGGCGGACGTACTTGGGTTCCATCACCTTATCTTCCGCTCCGGCAATGAAATAAACGGGTTGTTCCAGTTGGGAAACGATTTGGGGCAGGCGGTGGACTTCCGCTTCGGTCGTGGAATCGAGGAGGGTTCCCAACGCCGCTTGGGGATGGGCCGTGGCGAAATCGACGACCCGTTGACGGGCCCAGACCCTCTCGATGGGTCGGGCCACACTATCGCGAGTAAACAGTAAATCGATGAAGGGCAAATGGCACAACCAACGAGGCCGCATTTTTAATAACTGCCGTCCGGCAAAGCGAAAGCGCTCGAATTCTTCTTTGATGTAAATCCCGCCGCCGGAGTTGACGCAGATGGTTCCCCGGACGCGATCGGGGGCTTTGGCGGCGCCCCACAAGGCGATACTGCCGCCGAGGGAATGGCCGACGAGCCAGACATTACTCAGATCGAGAGTCTCTAACAAAATGGCTAAATCGCGGGCGTAAGCGCTCGGCGTGTACCCGGCGTGAAACTGGGAGGTGGGATTCGGGTAGGGTTGGGAGTCGCCAAAGCCGCGCAAGTCGTAAGCGAGACATTGATAGTCACCCGAGAGACGGGCGATCGTCGGCTGCCAGTAACGACGGGAGAGCAGCCAACCGTGAATGAAGACCAGAACCGGGTTCCCAGGAATGGGAGCTGTCAACTCGTAGGCGTGAGGAACTCCCAGGATGTCAATCTTAGCCATTTTTCTATGGTAATCGCGAAGCGTTCCCAAATCCACACCCGAGGCGGGGGAAACCGCTAAAAACGACGTCCTAAGAGGCGTTGGCGGACGCCTTCGGCAATTTTTTGCCCTAAATATTCCGGGATCAAGCTTTCGTTGGGACCGAGCAAGTACAAAATTAGGCGAGTGCGCCCGCGCCAAACGAGCAAGTTGGCGTTGACCACGAGTAAGTCTTCTTGCCAGATGGCATACATGACTTTATAAAACAATCCCGGTTGGTTGTCGGCTTCGATCAGCAAGGCGGGTAAATGAAAGACCGGATCGACGTAGAATTCGGTTTCGACATCTTCTAAGCCTGCATCGAGGTTGAATTCGACGGCGAGCATTTCTTCCACCTCAAAATGTCCGGCGAGGGCTTCTCGGATGGCGCGGGCGACATTTTCGGAGGTTTTATCGGTGAGGGCTTTGCCGCCTCGGGAGACCACGAGCTTGATAAAGACCAGCATCGGCGGGTAAATCTGGCCGTAAAGACTCAAGCTGTGAATGGTCAGACCGTAGGCGGCGAGGACTCCAAAGATATCGCTGAGTAAGAAAGACTGGTTGCGATAGGCAAAATGGAGCGCGCTTTTGTTCCCTTCCGGTCGCAGTTCGATAACTGCTTGCTTGGTTCTGTAGAGCTGATAGGCAAGCTTGAGATTTTGCAGTTGGATTTCGCTGCTGACAAATTGTTCGTAGAACTGCGGAAACGCCCGATTGAAGCGTTTGAGCAGTTCCATAGTCGATGATTTTAAACCCGTTGCCATATTAGGGGAAGGAAAAAGTCTCGTGGCACGTCAAAAGCAAGAATCGAAAAGAAGCCGGGTGCCTTCTACTATAGGACGAATGGCGCGCTCTTTAAGTTGAGCGGAAGCCTACAGCTTCGGGGGATAGTGACGATCGCCTTCGCGCTCGCGACTCCAAAGGAGTATCGCCGCAACGCCGAACAGGTAACGATCGCAGAGCGATCCCCCGTTTCCAGCCCCTCGCTCGGGTTACCCTAAACACGAACCCATGGGGGCGATCGCTTCCCGGACTCGGCCCTGTGGGGGCTTCCATCGGCGCTCTTAACGGGAAGGCGATCCCGATGGGGTCGATCGGTGGAAATTTTGGAGCGATCTCGAAGTGGTGAAGGTTACGGAAGAGCCTGTTGATATGATAACTGTAGGCGATCGCATTTCTGTGGGGAAATGACCGCGATCGCAACCCGCGCCGATCGCACTCCTCCAGGGTCGGCCAAGAAAACCGATTCGGCGAACATCTTCTAAAAATTCTACTGAAGATCGGCGGTTGTGGATTAAACTCGGTAACAGGAGATAAGCAGAGTAACGACATCGCTCTCGACGCTTTCCTCGCTCGTCCCCGGACGGGCGATCGGCCTCTAAGCCGGGAATCGGCGTCGCTCGCTCCAGTCGTCGAGACTGGCAGCTCCTCAATTTTTACGGACTTCCGTCGATTGCAGACGCGAGGTTTTTGACCAGTTCTACTATCACGCAAGCTTGCCTGGATGGGTTTTTGGAAAAACTTGTTTAGCGGTTCTGAGGCACCTTCAAGCCCGAATAGCGGCTCGATGGAAGTGTTTTCTAGTTACGACGGCACGGGCGATCGCCCGGAAGCCGACTTCCGGATCTGCTTCAGTACCGATCGCGATCTCGACCTCTACGAACTTGAAGAACTCTGCGATGCTGTCGGCTGGTCCCGCCGTCCGTTACGCAAGGTTAAAAAGGCAATTCAATATAGTTTTTTAGTCGTGACGATGTGGGAAGTACGCGGCAAGCGTCGGCGTCTGATCGGGTTTTCCCGGGCGACCTCGGATCATGCGTTTAATGCGACGATTTGGGATGTGGTCGTCCACCCGAGTTTTCAAGGCAAGGGGTTGGGAAAAGCGCTGATGAACTACACGATTAAAAAGCTCCGTTATGAGGACATCAGCAATATTACGCTGTTCGCCGATCCCCACGTGGTCGATTTTTATCGGATGCTCGGGTTTATGCCGGACCCGGAAGGGATTAAGGGCATGTTTTGGTATCCGAACCACAATTGAGAGCAATTGAAAGCAATTGAGAGCAATTGAAAGCAATTGAAAGCAATTCGCCGAATTTTGCCATTTTAAAACCCGCTCGATGGCGGGTTCTCGTTCCTATTGGCATCTGATTGTTGGGGTGAATAAGGTGGGATGGGCGACGATCGCCGTCGGTCGCGCGTTCGCGCTTCAATGATAGACTTTGACTTTGTGTCCCCTTCTCTTCGTCGCTTCGTGCCAGTAGGCGGTCAGAATTTTCGGATCCGGCGGACCGTCCAAGCATACGACTCTCAAGCCTCTGAGTAGGTCGATGAATTTGGCGTAAGGGGTTTTGGCTAAAATGCGATCGTTGAGGGTGAAGACGGTGGCTCCCCGACTGAATCCTTTTTTACCGTAGAGCAGGGCCACTTTAATCATTTCGTTACTGATCGCTCGTTGTTGTTGTCTGCGTTCTAAATGATTGCGATCTTTACGCCGTTGTACTGCACTGATCGTACCGATCGCCTGGCAGTTTGAATCCCTCTCTAACAGTCGGGTCAGTTTTTTGTTGGCATCCATTTCCAGTGGCTCCTCGAAGTTGTTGTATATTTTCAAAATTCCCGATTCCACGATCTCGGTAACAATAATCTGGGGACGAACATGGGAACGAATCGATAACTGTTGGCCAGCCAACAGCATTTTATTGAACGTTCAATGAAGTTTCGGTAAGCCAACAGACATCTGTAAATGTTGAGAAAATTTAAAGAAGTCTGAGGGTGATGACATCAGTTGGTTCACACGATAGCAGATCCTCCTCATTGCTTTTGCCTACACCTCAACGCTTCTTTTAAAAACGTTACTCCTCCTTAAGATCACTAAAAAAACACAATAAATTTCAATAAATCTCAACAGTCGGGAAAGGCGATCGCACCCCGAGGGGATGGAAGACCTTCCCTCAGTGGCTGTTAACGCAATCCTATGCAATCTCAAAAGGGCAACCCAGACGAGTAGTGACAGTTTCTCAAATGTCTCCTACTCGGAAAGAAACAAGGGGATGGCTTGGCTGGCTGACCGTCGTCGTGCAACGGAACTATTGGAATCGTCAACCGCCCGAACGATGACCCCTTTTCAGGCGATCGCGCTTTTCCCAAATGATTCGGATGGCACCCTTACTCTCCGACGGGCGATCGCTCGACGACGCGATTTTTCAACGCCTGACGGACGAGTAAGTGGAAAAAATGTTCGATAATTAGTTTTATGGTAAACGAAGTTTTCGTTAAAGTCATAACAATGTAATCATTCTTAGTCCGACCGAGACGATCGCAAAACGAACCGCGAAAAAAAAACCGCGATCGTTAAAATCGCGGGGAATCTCTAAGGAGAATCGAAATTAGGAGTTAGAAAATTTGTAAGATAGACCTTTCCAAATCTTGCAAAAATACTGGACTAAATCATACTCAACTACCGACCGCTCGCTCGATGGGGCTTGTTATCTTGTCCATCTTTTTGAACATCTTTTTTAGCCGCAGACACACGACTAATTCTCGATTTACTCGTACTCGAATATTGCAGAGTTTGGGAGCTATCTGGGGTTTCAAGCGATTTGTAAGTAACAGATTCAATATTTGCGCTTTGATTGTTCGTGTCTTCTAAACCTTGAGAAGAACGAGAGGCGATCGCCGCCGCCGGATCGATAAAAGCAACAGTTAAAAGAGTAGAAACGAGAATCGAAGTAGAGATGCTCACGATGGACTTCCCTTGCACAACTATTGGAAGTTTTCGTGACATCTGGGAGGGAATCGGGAAGGTTTTGAAAAATTGTCCGAGATCGGGACATAACTGTAGACGTAACTGTAGACGAGATCGCCCGGGTGGCGAGCGATCGCTTCCTCACTCGCCCCCTACGAACTCGTCGATGCTCCCTACAACTCCATAAAATCGCTGGCCCCGATCGCCGCGAGGCCGATATTTTCCAGGGTAGCGATCGCCGTTTCGCCAAACTTAATCGAAACCGCACTGCCGACTTGGGCGAGGGTCAAGTCCTCGAAACGCAAACCGTCAGCGAGCACCAGCACGTCGATGCCGTCCTCAAAATCGGCGATCGTATCCGTTCCTCTAGCCGAATGCAGCACAAAGCGATCGCTGCCCAAACCGCCGAGGAGCGAATCGTCGCCCAAATCGCCGAACAGCCAGTCATCGCCGTTCCCGCCGCTCGCAGTGTCGTCATCTTTGCCGCCATAGATCGTATCGTTGCCATCGCTACCGTGGAGGAAGTCGCGCCCTTCATTGCCGAGGAGCGAATCGTTACCGCCGCCGCCGCAGAGATAATCCCGTTCGCCGCGATCGCCGATCGCGACATCGCTGCCCAAACCGCCGTAAAGGGTATCGTTGCCCTCGTCCGCACATAAGGTATCGTTGCCCAAATCGCCGAACAGCAGATCGTCGCCGAGATAACCGCCGAGGAGATCGTCCCCTTTACCGCCGCGAACCGTATCGAGTCCGGGGCCACCGCAGATCGTATCTTCGGATTCGTTGCCGTTGATAAAATCATCGCCGAGACCGCCGTAGAGCCAATCGCGACCGTTTTCGTCGCCGACCGCCGGATCGCTGACCCCGCCGAAAATGCGGTCGTTACCGCGATCGCCCATCACCGAATCGTTGCCGCGATCGCCCCAAATCCAATCATCATCTTTGCCGCCAAAGGCCAGATCGTCATCCTTTCCGGCGAACATGGTATCGTCGCCTTGGTTGCCATTGAGAATGTCATTACCGCGATTGCCGAACAGTAAATCGCGATCGTCGCGATCGCCCACGGGTCGTTCGCTACCGATACCGCCGAACATGGTATCGTCGCCGAGGTCGCCGTATAGTGTATCGTCATCGCGATCGCCGAACATGCGATCGTCGTCCTTGCCGCCGTGCGCGAGATCGTCGCCGGAACCGGAATAAATCGTATCGTTCCCTTCATTGCCGTTAATATAATCATTCCCGGCTCCCCCTTCGAGGCGATCGCGCTCGATCTCATCGCCCACGGGGGTTTCGCTTCCCGTTCCCCCCCGTAAGGTATCGTCGCCGACATCGCCAAAGGCCAGATCGTCGCCCTCTTGTCCCATGAGCAGGTCGTGGCTGTCAAACCCCGTCATCACTTCGTTGGCGACGCCACCGATCAGGGTGTCCGGTTCGCTCGAACCCAGAGACCACAAGCCTCCCGTCTCGCGAGGGGCCGCCGGATCGAAGGTAATTTGCACTGGGGCGGGAATCGGCGGACAGAAGCAGTTCGGATCCGAACTCGGACTTTGACAAAATCCGCCCCCTTGTCTGGAGAACGGTTCGAGTTCGGGTTGAGTATTCGATTTGGCGATCGCCAGATCGCGCCCTTCTTCACCGGGGGAGACGGTGGGCGTCCCCTCGTCATTACCGTCATTGCCGCCATCCACCGGGTCGATCCCTGGGGGAACCGACCCGGAATTTTCCTCGGGTGGCTCTGGCGGCGTAATGACAGGGGGCGGCTCGACCGGATCGGGAGGAGTGATAACGGGCGGCGGATTCTCCCCATCGGGAGGAGTGATAACGGGCGGCGGATCGTCCGGAACCGAACCGCCACCGGAACTGCCTTCCGGGAGAGTCGGATTGACTGTTAATTCAAACTGCATCGCAGCGCTGGCATTGTCGCGATCGATCGCCTCGATGACGATCGCCAGTTCGCCGATATCCCCGGTTCCCGGGGTTCCGCTAAACGTTCCCGTTCTCGGGTCGAATTGTAACCAGTCCGGTAACGGATCGCCGTTGGCTAGGGTGACGCGATAGGTAAACGTATCTCCGGGATCGATATCGGTGAAGGTTCCCTCGGGAATTTGGAAGCTAAACCGATTGCCGACGGAGCTTTCCTGTCCGGCGATCGCCCCGTTCGCCGTGGGTGGATCGTTGGTATTGTTGACGGTGAGGGTAACGGTGGCGATGTTGGAATCTGCCGCGCCGTCGTTGGCTTGGTAGGTAAAGCGATCGGTTCCGGTGAAATTCGGATCGGGTGTATAGGTAAAGGAACCGTCGGGATTGAAACTCAAGCGTCCGTAACTGGGGGAAACGATCGATCGCGCCGTCAGGCGATCGCCGTTCCCGTCGTTGTCGTTCGCCAGCACGCCGGACGGTGTAAGAGTCAGTGTGCTATCTTCATCGAGAGTATAAAGGTCGTCGGCGGCGATCGGTACGAGATTGCCATCGCGCACGGTAATCGTTACCGTCGCCAGTTCGGAGAGATTCGTGCCGTCGTCGGCACGGTAGGTGAAGCGATCGACTCCTTCAAAATTGCCGTTCGGTGTATAAACCAACGAACCGTCTGAGTCCAATTCCAGCGAGCCGTTCGTGGGTAATTCTTTTAAAATTGCTGTCAGTGACTCGTTTTCCGGGTCGCGATCGTTGGCTAAAATTCCGGTGTCGGTCGGCAGAATTAATGCTGTATTTTTAGGGGTACTGTAGTTATCGTTTTCGGCGATCGGCGCGCCGTTGGGTGGCACGAGGGGAACGCTAATATTCACCGTGCCTTTATTCGTAGAAAGGGAGTTGCCGTCGGAGACTTGCCACTCAAAGCGGGTGGTGCCTTCCCAATTGGGATCGGGGGTAAAGGTGAGATTTGTTAAATCGTCGATCGCGATCGCCTGACCGATGGCGACTGGGTTGCCTCCCAAGAGCAAAGTGCCGTTATCGGGGAGGGAAGTGATGACAATCTCGGTGAGGGGGTCGTTGTCGGCGTCGATCGCGCGATCGCTGAAGTCTTCCGGTGAAAACGGAATCACTGTATCGGGATCCCCAGATTTGTTCAGATCCCCCGTGATGGTGGGCGGGTCGTTCAGTGGGGCGATTTCTATCGTTACCGTCGCCGCTTCCGTCGCGTATTCCGTCCCGTCGGAACCGTTCCAGTTAAATTGAGTGGTTCCGTTCCAATTCGGATTGGGAATAAAAACGAGTGCATCTAAATCGGCGCTGGCAATTTCCGCCCCCGCTTCTAAAACGTTGCCGTTGAGGGAAAGAGTGCCGTTATCCGGGAGGGCGAGCAGTACAATTTTAGCCAGAGGCGTATTCTCGCCCAAATCGGCGTAAACTTCCCTAAAATCGTCCGCACTAAAGGCGATCGTTTCGTCTTCGTTCGCCGATTTTTCGATATTTTCTACCGTGGGGCGATCGTTGAGTGCTTCGACGGTGAGGGAAATCGTAGCGTCGGCGGCGGCGAAATCGCTACCGTCCGATCCGTTCCATTGAAAACTCGTGGTTCCGTTCCAATTCGGATCGGGGATAAATTGCAAATTTTCAGCGTCGGCGAGGTCAATTTCTCCCCCGACATTGACCGGATTGCCATTGAAGAATAAGGTGCCATTGTCCGGGAGGGAGACGAACCGCAGGGTTTTGAGGGGGTCTCCTTCGACCGGATCGCTATAGGCTTGTTGAAAATCGGTGACAGTAAAGGCGATCGCCTCTTCTTCTTGAGCGAACTTAGTGAAATCTTCGACTTGCGGCAAATCGTTAATGGGATTGACGGTCAGACTCGCCGTGTCGATCTCGGTGCTGAACAGGGTCGATCCGGTGGTGGTATCCGCCGTTTCTCCACTTTCACCCGTGGTTCGATCCCAGGCGCGAAACCTCAATCCTTCGCTGAGAATCCCGTTATAATCCGGATCGGGAAGGAAGCGGACGCGATCGGCTTCGTCGAGTAATATGGCGTTGCTTTCCGAGAGTGTTTCCCCAAATGCGAGCCAAGTTTGGCCGTCATCGAGGGAATATTCCCAGGTTCCGTTGCTATTATCGACGGCAACGACGGCGATCGCCTCTACCGTTCCATCCGGATCGGCGATCGCCCCATCCACCAACAGATCGGCGATCCTATCTCCACTCGGATCGGTCGCATCTTCGTCAATAGGAGTCAGAGTGGGGGCAAAACTCGCATCGAGAACCGGAGGCTTATTATTAATGACGTTAACCGTGACTTCAATGCTCAGAAAGATCGGCGACGGATCCCCAGGAAGCCCCCCATATTCGACCACAAACCCCATCGGTTTGTAGTTCTCTAAGGTGCTCGCCTCGTTTTTAAAGTCGTTCCATTTCCCACGCGCAAACCCCGGTTCGTCACTGTAGAGCATGTGCAGAAAATGCTCTTTATTATTGTCGTTATTCGGTTCTAGGGTGGGTTCGATATCGTCCCAATTGGCATACAGATCGTTGACCGTATTGCCATCTTTGTCGCCTTGCCAAAACTGTAAGCCTTTCCCTCCGTCTTCGAGTCCTTCCGGTCCGGTGACCCACCGCCAGACTCCTTCTTCTGTTTGATCTACACCTTGCAATCGATCTGCACCGCCTAACCAGCCGACCCCTTCGAGTTTGGAGGAGACGAATTCGTTTTCTGCGGCGGAAGTGATGGTCGCGAGATACCCTTGCAGTCCGTAAAGGTTGAGATTGTCCGATAAGGCTTTGGCATTCGTCCAGTTGCGATTATCTTCATCTTCCGGGTAAGGAACGAACTCGTAGAAATGCCCGGTTTCGGAGAAATAGAGGGTATTCGGCCCGATCGAAAAGGTGAGTTTGCGTTCCCCGGGGGTGGGGTCGTCGCTGCTATTGCGATAGGTGACCGATCGCAGGAGGTCTTGATATTGGGCGTCGGAGGCGCTACCGGAAAAGACTAACACCCCCGTATCGGCGTTATAGGTTCCGGTGATATTGGCGGCGGCGGCGAGGGTTTCGTCAAAGGCGAGTTCGTCTTCTCCTTGGACGAAACCGGATTCGATATTGACCCGTGCCCCTTGAATTGGTTCGGCGGCGGGGTCGTCTTCTTCTAGGGTGAGTGCGTTGTCGATCGCCGTTGCCGGATCGCCGCTTAAATAGGTGACTTCAGCCCCGGAACCGAGCAGAACGGGTAGGAAAATGCTGCGATAAGCGTCTAAAACGGATTGTTGGAAGGCAAGGGGAGCTTCGATCGCCCCGGTAGTCAGTTCGAGCAGCCAATCGCCGCCGAGGGCGCTATTTCCGGTGCGATCGCTCGAAGCGGCGAGATCGGCTCCGGTGAGGTCGGCGAGTTGTTCGATGAAGGCGATCGCGCTGTCGCTGGCGGCAAAGTTGCAGCCGTAGAACAGCAGGTCGCCGCCAGAGTTGAGGGCGTCGCCCCATGCGGGGAGTAAGTCGCGGTAGCGGTCGAGGGTGCGATCGCTCAACAAGCCCGTTCCCAGTTGGACGGTTCCCGCTTGTCCGTGGGAAACGACGTGAATGCTATCGAGGTCGTGGCGATCGCGTAAAATTTCCGTAATTTCCTCGATCCCATCTCGGTTCGGATCGAGGATAATGACCTCGGTTCCGGCATTGACCCCGGTCACTAAGTCAGAGTAATTTTCGATACCGCGATCGACGAATACGATCGCCTTCTCAGATCCTAAGTCCGTTGAGTCGGAATTAGCACGGTAGGGAAAACTACCGCGCGAGTGCGCGTCGCGCGAAAAAGCGGAGTTCATAGTTACACCCTCGGCAAGTTCAAGCAGATTGGAGCAAATTCGGATCGAATTGAGGCCAATTGAGGGGAGTTCTCACCAAAAAAGCGCAAAAGACCCCCTACCCAGCTTCGTATAGGTACGAACTGGGCTTTTTCAGCCTGTCGTTCGACTGGCAAGAACCGTGAGAAAGGTCAATGCGGCTGGCTAACGGTGCTTCTTTCCCTCAGTGGTCGGGTCAGAAACCTAATTATGGCGATCGGTTGATAAGCAAACCTGGGGATGCAGTCAGACCCCGGTTGAGTTGCATTTTCTCAAAGATTTTGGAACCTCAAAAATATCCCAAAGCAATCAAAAAAAATAATGGCCTTCTCAGTCGTTTTACTGACATTGGTAACGCGACTGAGGGGCTTCACCCCCCATCATGCTAACACGATTTTTATATGGCTGCCAAAAATCACCGTGAATTTGCTGAGGTCGGTGCAGACTGGCGCGAACGAAAAAAGCTGGCGATGCGTCAATTCCCAATGGCATGGTGATTGCAATCTTGTTAAACGAGTTCAAAAATAGCGATCGACCCGATTCGTACATCCCTATATTTCTGTTGTAGCCTCGATTTTTGTCCGTGTCGAGGGCGATCGCCATTGTCTGCTTGACGAAAAAATACAAAATATACATCAAGTAAATTAGAGATCGAAAAAATGTAAGACAATATAAATCAATTTAAAAACTGTCGAAACGGCTCCCGGGCGATACGCCTAACTCCTAGCCCCTTCGGGGCGGCTACGCCTACGGAGTCGCTTCGCTAACGGTGTCGCGAAGCTATCGCCGACGGGGGAATCTGCCGCCAAAGAAGCCCGCAAACGAGTTATCATAGAAAACTGCACGATCGACGACGAGCAATAAAGTCTATGAGTAAGGGGACCCTTTTCGATAAAGTTTGGGATTTGCATACAGTCGGCACCCTCGCGTCCGGTCAAACCCAACTGTTTATCGGGCTGCACCTCATCCACGAAGTCACCAGCCCCCAAGCCTTCGCCATGATTCGCGAACGGGGACTGAAGGTGCTGTTTCCCGAACGGACCGTCGCCACGGTGGATCACATCGTCCCGACTGAAAACCAAGCCCGTCCCTTTGCCGATACCCTGGCGGAAGAGATGATGCAAGCCTTGGAAAAGAGCTGCCAAGAGCATCAAATTACCTTCTATAACGTCGGTTCCGGGCGCCAGGGCATCGTCCACGCGATCGCCCCCGAACTCGGACTGACCCAACCGGGGATGACGATCGCCTGTGGAGACTCTCACACCTCCACTCACGGCGCCTTTGGGGCGATCGCCTTCGGCATTGGTACTAGCCAAGTGCGCGACGTTCTCGCTTCACAAACCCTCGCCCTGTCCAAACTCAAAGTTCGCCGCATCGAGGTCGATGGCACCCTGCGCCCGGGGGTTTACGCCAAAGACGTTATCCTGCATATCATTCGCAAACTCGGCGTTAAAGGCGGCGTCGGCTACGCCTACGAATACGCGGGCAGCACCTTCGAGCAGATGTCGATGGAAGAACGGATGACCGTTTGCAACATGTCGATCGAAGGCGGCGCCCGATGTGGCTACATCAACCCCGATCGCGTCACCTACGACTACCTCAAAGACCGGGAATTCGCCCCCCAAGGGGACGACTGGGAAAAGGCCGTCACTTGGTGGGACAACATTCGCAGCGATGCCGACGCCGAATATGACGATGTGGTGGTCTTCGACGCCGCCGAGATTCCGCCCACAGTCACCTGGGGAATTACCCCGGGACAAGGCATCGGCGTAGACGAGAGCATCCCGACCCCGGACAGCTTGCCCGATAGCGAACGGGCGATCGCGGAAGAAGCCTACCGCTACATGAAACTACAACCCGGCGATCCGATTAAAGGCACCAAAGTCGATGTTTGCTTTATCGGCAGTTGCACCAACGGACGCTTGAGCGACCTGCGCGAAGCCGCCAAATTTGCGAAAGGCCGCCAAGTTTATCAAGGGATCAAAGCCTTTATCGTTCCCGCCTCGGAGCAGATTAAAAAAGAAGCCGAAGCCGAAGGACTCGACAAAATCTTTGTAGAGGCGGGATTTGAATGGCGCAATCCCGGCTGTTCGATGTGTTTGGCGATGAACCCAGACAAGCTTCAAGGGGATCAAATCAGTGCTTCCTCGTCCAACCGCAATTTTAAAGGGCGACAAGGATCGTCCGAAGGTCGCACCTTGCTGATGAGTCCGGCGATGGTCGTCGCGGCGGCAGTGAATGGCAAGGTCAGCGATGTCCGCGAGTTGCTCCCGTAGGGACACGGCACTGCCTTGTCCTCCCTGCCCCTAACCCGCTTAAGAAGAGAGGGATCCCCCCTAACCCCCCTTAAGAAGGGGGGGATTGAGGGGTGAACTCCCCCGAACATCTCTATATCTAAAATCTAAAATCTAGTATCCAAACATGAGTAGCGAAATCAAAACAGTCACCGGACGCGGAATTCCCGTTCGAGGCAACGATATCGATACGGACCGGATTATTCCGGCGCGGTTTTTGCGTTGCGTCAGCTTTGACGGCTTGGGAGAACACGCCTTCGCGGACGATCGCAGTGCCAGCAAGGGCGAGCATCCGTTCGACCGACCGGAGTATCGAGAGGCGAAAGTTTTGGTGGTGAACGGAAACTTCGGCTGTGGGTCGAGTCGGGAACACGCGCCCCAGGCGATCGCCCGGTGGGGGATCGAGGCGATCGTCGGCGAGAGTTTTGCCGAGATTTTCTTTGGTAACTGCGTGGCGATCGGTGTACCCTGCCTGACCGCAGATACACAAAGTGCGAAACAGTTGCAAGATACTATTGCTGCCAATCCGCAACTTGAATTAACGGTGGATCTCGAAGCAATGCAAGTGCGCGCGGGGGATCTCGCGGTCTCCGTCACTCTCCCCGACGGACCGCGTAACATGCTGACGACCGGGACTTGGGACACCTGCGGCCAGTTAGTGACCCAAGCCGAGGAGATTCGCGCGACTGCGGCTAAGTTACCTTATGTTTCTTGGCAACCCGTGTGATGGGGCGATCGAGGGGGTCGGACACGGCAGTGCCGTGTCCCTACGGTCGTTCTCCCTCGGAGTTCGTCCAAACTTCGAGCGAAGGGACTGATGCTTATACTTGGTTGAGATTCGTTCTGGATCGCCAAAACAAGCTAGAGGAAGCTGTCTCTGCCTACCGCCGCGCCACGGAACTCGATCCCGAGTATACAGAAGCCCGCCATAACTTAACAGAAATACAACGGCTGTTCGATCTTGAATAACCCCGATTCCCGACCGAGAAGTTTTGGGCAATTTTCAGGACAGATTCTCATACTTGCTCAACTTTCGCGCATTTCGATCGCCAGCAGTTGGGCCCGTTTTTGCTTTAACTGAAACTCCAACGTTTCTATCTCCGACAGTAACTCTTGACGTCGTTGTTCCACCGCACTATTGCGCACGGCAAAATGAGCCTCGATCTCCGGCCAAAGTTCGATCGCCCAATCCTTACTCGCCGTTTTCATCTCCCTTAAAACCCGTACTTCGCCATGGGCTTCGAGGACAAAAAGGGTGTACAGTCGATTTTCTTGACCTTTGCGCCGCCCCTTTTTTTCACAATATAAATACAATCCCGGTTCGTGAGTGGCTACGCAGTCGATATCGCTAATAAAATCACCCAAAATCGAATAACCGTCGGTTTGGGTTTTATCGAGATCTTCGACTTTTTTGCCCCAATTTCCCGATTTTTCCGATAACGTACTTTCCCAAAACCCGGGGGCATTGAGAAATGCTTGTTTGAGATGGACAACAATAGGATCGCTCATCGATCGCAACACTGTAGGGCGGGCAGCTTGAGTGCTTCTGCAAGAAATAAGGCCGATCGCCGTTATTTTAACGTCACTGAAGGCCAGACGGCAGGCTTGGACATCGGCTCGATCTGAATTCGTTTCGATGCTTTTCTCGCTGCTTTTTTCTGTAAGATAAAAGGACTTTCCCCATGGTCCGAGCGATCGCGATCGCTCCAGGACGATCCCGGCTGGCGAACCTTGCGGCTTGTCGAATGCTGGCGATCGCTTCGCCCGATCAACGCAAACAAACCCACTAATACCAAAATATCCAACAACAACAGATCCAACATAAAGCCGAATGAATTAGAAAAAAAATATAGAACCTTTCAAGGAATGGAAAAACTACAGGCGATCGACAGATAGGCGATCGCCGCTTCCAATGCTATCTCAATCCCGATCTGGCTTTACAAATTTTACCGCGATCGGCTTCACTGCTTGAGGGTCGAAGGCGACTTACCCCCTACTTTATCCCGGAACTTACCGGAACCGCCAAACGGCGGTTTGTCGATGAACCCTTCGTGAACCAGGGTATAGAAACACGGAATCAGAAATAAAGTCAAGATCGTCGCCAAGGACAATCCCCAAAACACGACCACACCCAAGGGTTGCAGAAACTCCGATCCTTCGCCGACCCCCAACGCCAAGGGTAACAGACCCAAGACCGTCGTTACCGTCGTCATCATAATCGGTCGCAACCGTTGCGGGGCCGCTTGCAAGATCGCCTGACGGCGGCTGATTTCCTGGCGATCGCAAATTTGGTTGGCCAACTCCACTAAAACAATGGCATTGTTGACCACAATCCCGACCAACAAAATCGCCCCGACGATCGCCGTCGCCCCTACGGCGGTGTGGGTGACGTACAAACCCACGATCCCGCCACTGAGGGCTAAAGGAACGGTCAAAATAATGACAAACGGATCGACGAGGGAATTATAGTGGACGGCCATAGTCACGAACACTAAAAAGGTTGCCAACAGTCCTAAAACCACGAGCGATCGCTGTAATTCCTGGGAACTTTCCGCCGCCGAACTCGGCAAAATCCGCACCCCTGGCGGTAATTCTACCTCGGCCAAAACCGCATCGACTTCGGCCAAGGCATCCCCCAAACTGGCCCCTTCCGCGAGATTTCCGGCAATTAAAAACACCTGACGCTGGTTGATGCGTTGAATCTCTCCGGGGGCTTGTCCGGTTTCGATGCGGGCGACATCCCCGAGGCGGATCGGACGGCGATCGCCCGTAAATAGGGGAATTGCGCTCAATTGAGAGGCTTGACGGACCGAAGATCGGGCCAGTTGTACCCGAATATCGACTAACCGCGAATCCCGTTGCAGTTGAGTGGGCACGGACCCGAGAATCGCCGTTTGAATCGTGTCGCCAATTTCCTCGGCGGATAACCCCGCTTCGGAGACCCGTTCCCAATCGGGCAAAATCTGCACCTCCGGTTGCGGTTGGTCCGCATCCGGGCGGAATTGGGCGAGGGTGACCCGTTCGTCGAGGGCGTCGAGAACCAATTTGGCGGCTTCGTCGAGGCGTTCGAGGTCTTCGGAGGTCAAGGCGATGTCGATATCGGCCCGAACGGGGGAATTATTGAGAATGAGACCGCGAACGGATTCGGGAGAGACGCGCAAGCGGATATCGACGAGGTTGAGTTGCTCGAATTCTTTGCCGAGGCGATCGCTGAAGGCGGCGACATTGGTTCCCGGTTTGAGGGTAATGGTGGCACTCGATCGCAGTAAATTAGCACTGGTGGTATTGCCGAACAGAAAACCACCGATCGAAGTAAACACGTATTCGGTTTCCGGTTGTTCGAGGAGGATGCGATCGACTTCTCGCATCACTTTCTGGTTGGTTTCCAAGGTCGTTCCCGGCGGAAATTGGGCGAACAGTCGCGCTTGTCCGGTGTTGATGCGCGGTAAAATTTCCTGGGGAATCTGTCCGGCGAGTTGGATGCTGGTTCCGCCTAACGCGACGATCGCGCAAGCAATGAAAATGAGGCGGTAACGTAAGACTAAGCCCAAAACTTTTTGATAGAGTCCGGTTATCGCTTCAAAGGTGCGATCGAAGCCCCGCAACAACCACAAGCGACTGACCCCACTCGATCGCCGGATCGACAGCAACCGCGACGATAACATCGGAACTATGGTTAAGGCGACGATTAAGGACGCGGCGACGGCGAAGGAAATCGTTAAAATCAGTTCGCCGAATAATAACGCCAGAAAGCCACCTATTAAGAGAAAGGGCAAGACCGAGACTAAATTGGTCGTCGTCGAAGCAACTAACGCCGATTCCAGTTCTCGGCTGCTATTTTCGGCGATCGCCAGAGGAGAGGCCCCGAGGTTCGGTCCGCGATCGCGCCGTTCGTAAGCTCGTGCGATATTCTCTAACATGACGATCGCGTTGTCTACCACGATCCCGACCCCGAGGGCCAAGCCGCCCAAACTGAAGACATTGAGGGACAATCCGAACAGTCCCATTAAAATAATCGCCATTAACGTCGCTAACGGAATCGCCAGGACGATAATAAAGGTCTGACGTAAGGATCCGAGGAATAACAACACCGCACATCCGGCTAACGCGGCCCCGGAAATCCCGGCGGTGGCGACGTTGGCGATCGATTGACGGATGAACACCGACTCGTCCAAGGTCGTCGTCATCTCCATATTTTCGGCGATCGTGCCGTCATTTCGCAATTCGGCGATTTTCGCTTTGACCGCATCGACGACGGCGATCGTATTCGCATCCGGTTGCTTCTGGACGCTCACTTTCACCGCCGGATTGCTGTTGAGATTGACTAAAACACGCTGGTCCTCGGTTCCGTCGATCACTTGGGCAAAATCGCGCAAGTAGACTCGTCCGTTCCCGACATCAAAGGCTAAATTGCGCAATTCTCCCGCCGTTTTAAACCGTCCCACCGTTCGCGTCAGGGGTTCGGCGGGAGAATCGACTAAGCGACCGCCGGAAATATCTTGGTTGCGTTCTCGCAAGGCGGTTAGTAGTTCGTTTAAACCGACTCCCAGAGTTTGGAGGCGATCGAGATCGACGTTAACCCTCACTTCCTCTCGAACTCCTCCCGAAACATCCACCGACGCCACCCCGGGAATCACGTTGAGTTCCCGCGCCAATTCTTCATCGGCGAACACCCGCAGATCCACGTCGGCTAAAGTTGGCGAGGTTAACGCAAATTCGTAAACGGGTAACTGGGACGGGTCGTATTTAAACAGGCGCGGCGTTTCCAAGCCTTCCGGCAGTCGGTTAAGCGTCCGGTTGAGAGCTGCGGTTGCGTCGTTGAGGGCTTGGTCGATATCTTCTCCCGGTTCAAAATAGAGATTGATACTGATGCGTCCTTCCCTCGTTTGGGAAAACACTTGCACGACTCCTTCCGTGGCGGAGAGTCCTTGTTCGAGGGGTCGGGTAATCTCGTCTACGGCGACTTCCGGCGAAATTCCCGCCGCCTCCATCCGCAATCCAATCCGAGGGTAGGTGATGGACGGGAGTAAATCTACGGGGAGTTGGGTGATATAGAAAAAGCCGACTACAATGACGGCTAAGGTCAGCATGAAAGTGCCGATATAACGCCGGATGGCGATCGTGCTGATACTCGGCGAGGGGGGGGTAATTTGGCGAGTCACCGCTTTGCTTTGTGAAGGAGTTCTCTTGATTTTAGCGGGATCCGAGTTGAAATAGCAGAACTACAGAGATGTTAGATTTTGTCCGATCGTGATGCGCTACACCCATTTTAACTTCTATTCCTGCATCAGGGGTCATTCAGCACCCTGTTTGTTTCTGAGAACCGAGAAAAAAGCGATCTAGCTAATACAAATTCTTGACATCGGAGAATCTTAATAAGGGTGTGTTAGTCCCTTGGCTCCCAGCCATCTCAACCCATTACTTCTTACAATTTTAACTCAAAATCTTTTCTATTTTTAGAATACATCCAAAAATATGATAAAATTGAGTTTTATATTTACGCATTTTAAATATTATAAACAAATTCTGTTGCTTTTGCTACAAAAATTTGAAATCGAGTACAAATACATTGACATAGTATTGAAAATACTATTTATTTCCTTAAGTAATTCTGTGAAATAAGCAGGAAGATTGACACGCCAACCACTCGCTTATCTTTTTATCAAAAAACCTTAGAGGTACACAATAATGGAAAAACTCTTTATAGTTGGCATTGGGGCATCAGCCGGAGGTCTTCAAGCTCTGGAACAATTTTTTAAACATCTTCCAGAAAATCCCAACGCAGCTTTTGTTGTAGTTCAGCACCTGTCGCCAAATTACCCCAGTTTAATGACTGAATTGCTACAAAGACAAACTCAGATGGCAGTTCGGCAAATTCAAGATGGGATGACTTTGTCACGGAATACAGTTTATGTTTTACCACCGGGGAAAAATCTGACTTTTGAAGATGAAAAACTCAAACTCTTCCAGCAAGAAGGAGGATTAAATTATCCGATTAATCGATTCTTTCAATGTTTAGCCAGAACTTGCGCCGAACGCGCGATCGGAATTCTATTATCCGGAACGGGAAATGATGGCACCCAAGGGTTACAAGACATCAGCCGTGCGGGAGGAATTGCTTTAGTTCAATCCGCAGAAACGGCTCAATTCACCAGTATGCCAACCAGTGCCTTACCTTCAGGATTGGTTGATGAAATTCTTTCACCCCAAGATTTAGCAGAAGCCGTTTGTGGATTAGTTCGATTTGCAGATTTTAGCGATTCTCATACCGATGATACTGCTTTAATCGATCCGCTCCAACTTCAAAAGATTTTAGATATTTTGGCTGAAAGAGAACAAATTGATTTCTCTCACTATAAAATTAGTACCTTAAGTCGTCGCATTAGTCATCGCTGTGCTTTAACCCGCAGTACCAATTTAGAAAACTATATTCGATTGCTTGCAGATTCTAGTACAGAACAAAAGCTTTTACGTCAAGATTTATTGATTGGTGCGACTCGATTCTTTCGAGATCCAGCAGCTTGGCAAGCGATCGAAACAGTCATTTTACCCAAATTAATTAGCCAACTCGAACCCCAGGAACAGTTAAGAATTTGGATCTCTGCTTGTTCTACAGGAGAAGAAGCTTACTCAATAGCTATGTTAGTCGATGAAGCAGTTGCTCGTGCCAATCGACCAATTCAGGTTAAAATTTTTGCCACGGATTTGGATACCCATGCCTTAGAAGTGGCTTCGTATGGGTTTTATAACCATACGATCTGCGAGCAAATGTCTTCGGAAAGATTGAAAAAATATTTTAACAAAATTGGCGATCGATATCAAGTCAAACGACCCTTACGGGAAATGTTGATTATTGCTCCCCACGACCTAACAAAAAATGCCGGGTTTTCGAGAATGCACTTAGTTTGTTGTCGCAACGTGCTGATTTATATGCAGCCACAACTTCAGCAACAAGTGCTTCGTTTACTACATTTTTCCTTAGCAGGTAAAGGTGTTTTATTCCTGGGAGCTTCTGAAAGTTTGGGCGATTTAAGCTCGGAGTTTGTTGTGTTAAACAGCACTTGGAAAATTTTTAAAAAACGTCGAGATATTCAATTACCTTGGTCTTCTAATCGACCGCCGATCGTTTCAACCATACATTCAGCGACTAAGTTTAAATCCGATCGCATGAGTTTTGAGCCAATTCTAGAAGATGTTTTTAAGTTTTGTTTTTCCGAGTCTCCAATTAGCTGTTTTTTGGTCAACCTCGATAATGTTTTACGATATGTTTTTTGTGATACGGCAGGATTTTTGCGTTGGTCGTCTGGAGAAGCTCGTTTAGATGTTACTCAACTCATTCTTACGGAACTTAAGCTACCATTATCAACCGCTTTACATCGAGCGAAACAAGATCGTAATTCCGTACTATATACCGATATTAAAATTCGTCGAGAAGACCAAGATGTGAAAGTAAAACTGCAAGTTACCTACAAGACAAGTAAATCTGACCTAGCTCGCTATCTAATTGTTTTATTTCAGGTCGAAGCTCAAAACAATGGAGCGTTAATAGAAACTCCTCAATATGAAATCACTACAGAAGCAGCTCGACAAATTACTGAATTAGAATACGAACTTCAGCAAACCAGAGAAAATCTTCAAGCGACGATCGAAGAATTAGAAATTGCCAACGAAGAACAACAAGCCACTAATGAGGAATTGCTAGCTTCAAATGAAGAATTGCAAAGCACTAACGAGGAATTACAATCGGTTAATGAAGAACTTTATACGGTTAATGCGGAGTATCAAAGCAAGATTGAAGAACTGACCCAATTAAGTAATGATATGGGGAACCTACTGCGCAGTACGGATCTCGGTGTCGTGTTTTTAGATCGTAATTTGAATATTCGTAAACTGACTCCAGCATCAACCCAAGTATTGAATATTCGATCGTCAGATATTAATCGTCCGTTATCTCATTTTACCCATAATCTGGATTGTCCCAACCTATTACATTTGCTTCGGGAGGTCGCAGAAACTGAACGAGCGATCGAGCAAGAAGTTACATTATTATCAACGGGAGAAGCCCTATTAATGCGGATCAATCCGTATTTACAAGAAGGTAGCACCAGTAATGGTGTAGTGTTGACATTTATTAACATTCACGAACTCAAGCAAATTCAGGATCAACTACATCGAGCCAATACAATTTTGGAAAATTTATTTTCGGCGAGCCCGGTCGGTTTAAGTTTACACGATCGCCATCTGTGTTATTTAAAAGTCAACCAAGCACTCGCCAACATTAATGGATTTTCCGTTGAAGAGCATTTGAACAAACATCCACAAGAATTATTACCAGAGTTATCTCAGCAAGTTACTCCCATTTTAGAGCGCGTCAGAGATACGGGAACACCTTTGCTGAATCTGGAGATTAAAGGTCAAACTGCCGCCAATCCAGAACGGGAACACTACTGGTTAGCTAGTTATTACCCGGTAGAGCTATTGAATGGCCAACGAGGGGTTGGAACGGTAATTGCCGATATTACAGAACTGAAGAAAATTCAAGAAGAGCTACAAGAAAATCGCAACTTAATCGAACAAATTACCGAATCCAGCCCCGGAATAATTTATATTTACGACGTCGAGCAAAAAAAGCATGTTTACTTTAACCGTTCGGTGACTAATATCTTGGGTTATACGCTCGAAGCGATTCAGGACATGGATACCAATTTCTTCGAGCAAATCATTCACCCAGAAGATTTAAACAAAATCAAAGCTTATTTGTACAGTCTGGAAACAATTCGTGATAACTCCATTTTAGAATGTGAAGCTCGCCATCGACATCAAGAGGGATCCTGGCGATGGCTTTCTTATAACAGTGTGGTGTTTAAAAGACTGGGAACAGGAGAAGTACAACAAATTTTAGGTATTGCAAATGATATCACCGATCGCAAGCAAGCCGAGTTAGAACTACAAAAAGCAAAAGCAGAAGCAGATAGTGCCAACCAAGCAAAAAGTCAATTTTTGGCGAATATCAGTCATGAATTACGCACGCCTCTCAATGCTATTCTAGGATTTACTCAGTTGATGCAGCGTTATCCCAAGTTGTCGCCGGAGATTGTGAAGAATTTGCAAACAATTTATTATAGTGGAGAACATCTTTTAACTTTAATTAATCAAATTTTGGACTTATCCAAAATTGAAGCTCGAAAGATGGAAATCGAAGAGAATCCCTGCGATTTACATCAATTATTAGAAGAATTGGAAAACATGTTCGCAATCAAAGCACAATCTCGGGAAATCGATTTTGTAATCGAAGTGGATTCAAAAATACCTCAATATTGTATTCTCGATAGAAATAAACTTAGTGAAGTCTTAACCAACCTCCTCAGCAATGCTTTTAAATTCACTCAAGAAGGTAGTGTCGTTTTAAAAGTCAAGCGTAAAAAATCAGACAAATCAAAGAAAAATTCATATCTAGTTTCTTTTCAAGTCACCGATACGGGTTGTGGGATTGCCAGTGAAGAGCTAGAGGCAATTTTTGAACCCTTTGTTCAAGCTAAATCTACTACCGTTTTTCAAAAAGGAACGGGTCTGGGGTTGACCATTAGCTATCAATTTGTTCGATTGATGGGTGGGAGTCTTTCTGTGGATAGTACCGTCGGAAGAGGAAGTAAGTTCAGTTTTACCATTCCTGTTACTGCGGCGAATCCTAATGAAGTAAAACCGCGATCTTTGAATCATCAAGTCATCGGTTTAGCTCCCAATCAGCCAAAATATTGCATTTTAGTGGTGGACGATCTCTTGGAGAATCGCCTTTTAGTTACTCAGCTCTTAAGACCTGTAGGTTTAGAAGTTTATGAAGCCAGTAATGGGAGTGAGGCGATCGACCTTTGGCAACAGTGTAATCCTCAGCTTATTTTTATGGATTTAATGATGCCAGAATTAGACGGTTATGAAGTGACTAAAGAAATCCGCAAGCGGGAAAATGCTAGAGGCGATCGCTCGATTCCCGCAACTAAAATTATTGCCTTTACCGCTTTAGCGATGCAAGCCGATCTCGATCGCGCTCGACAGGTTGGTTGTGATGATTTTCTCACTAAACCTTTCCGAGATTTTGAATTATTCGATCGATTAGCTCAACATTTAGGAATTAGCTATCTTTATCGAGATTTACCCGAAAAAGATCCTTCATCTCAATCGACAATTACATCCCTCAGTCAATTAAGAAGTTATCTGGAAGATATGCCATCTGAATGGCTGGAAGCGATGGAAGAAGCCACGCTTTTAGGGAGTCGAAATCAAGTGCTTGACTTAATCCAACAAATCCCTGAAAATTGCGAAAAACTCGCCGAAGCACTAAAAAACAAAATACAGTTATTTGATTTTGAAGGAATTTTGAAAATTTTGGATAAATAATCATTGATTTTATCCAATAGCGATCGCCGATGAGGTCACGATCTTATCTTCGAGTTATAATCGTTAGCCTTACAGCTTCTAGACTGCATTCTTTCAGTCTTGAGACCCCCTGGATTTTAGAGATGAATACTTCACTCTCTAAATGTTTTGAAAAAAGTATAAGTTTGTGTTTTTGAAGGGAACTCGATTGACTGGGAAGCTAAATCGGCTTAATCAATCAAATTCCCTCACCTCAGTAGCCTCAGTGGCCTGATTACTTCATTAATCTTCTGCTAAACTTTCTTTTTGCCAAATGCCTCCTTTTTGAAAGCTCGATTGATATGATGAAAAAGACGGTGACAGTCAACGGGTTTCAGTAAATAATCGCAATCGTTGAAGATCGTGAAGTCGGATTCTGTATTTGGATCGACTCCACTCATAAAAATGACCGGGATTTTTCGAGTGGATTCGTCTCGTTGAAGTTCCTTGTAAATCTCAACTCCATTCATTCCAGGAAGGGTCAGATCTAAGATCACCAAATCAGGAACAGTTTGACGAATCGATCGCAGAGCAAATTGACCATTCGTAGCTGTTCGGACTTGATAACCATAATCAGATAGTACTTCACAAAATAACTCTAGGAGTGCTGTATCGTCGTCAATCAAAAAAACTGTTTTTCCTTCATCCAAAAAGTCAATCATATCCTTATTGAACCTCTTTTCAATTTTGAGTTAGATTGAATACTCAATTACAAACTAAACTGAATTAGATCCAACTGAGGAGACAATTAGAGGTTTTCAATTGTATCTATTTGTAATTGAGTTGAGTTGACAAGCGATCGGATATGTTTTGTTCGACACCCTAGAAAAGAGTCGAGATCGAAGTCTAGCTTAGCATCAAAAACTGAATAATACAGATCTGAATTAATTACCGACTCTAAGTTTCTATAAATTCGATTCAGTGATTTATATTACTGTAATCGCAAAAATTAGATAAAATGGCTGAGCTACTTTGGTCCAAGGGTAGAGTGTCGTTACTCCCCCTAGATCGTTGTGATTTTTTCTTTTTTTGATTTGTTAGTAATGTCATCGATAGGATTTACTTTTTGATTAGTCATTCAATTATAATTTTGGTTTATTTTGCGAAAAGTTTGACGAAAAGTGTAGTACGCTATGTAACATAAGGTTATGTATTTTTAATCGATCGAAGCCACCATGGTGACGCGATCGCCAAAAATACCAAAAGATTGTCGGCTTGTGACGAAGAAGTATTTCAAGTTTCAATTTGTAAGATGGAAAAGTTTTTTCAACAAAAACTCAACTTATTATAATAGATGTTTTTTCAATTGTTTCTTGTTTGGGTTTGTATAGATGATTGTCTTAAGTTTTTTTTATTAATTGCTTTAAAAGCATTAAGATTTTCTGGAGATTCGATAGTATACTTCGCAAACAAAAAGTTAGCAATATTGTGTGAATCCTGTCACTTCAAGTGATTGAGATAGAGAATGATTGCAGTAACTAGGAAAACTCTCTACTCTATTACAGCATTTCTCAGTCTGCTGAGGTATCGCGGAATCTCTTGATTTCGGGATTGGGTTTAGTTTGATGTACCTCACTGGCTTAAAAAACGCTATAGATCCCCCTAAATCCGCCTTAACAAGGGGGACTTTCCTCGCTCCCCCCGAAATTTCCCCAACCCCCCTTTCAAACGGGGGTTGGGGGGATAGGGGGATCGGCACTGTACCTCATCAGATCGCCCGAGCGCTGTAGAAAGCTTTCTCGATGGTTCTGCTTGGAATATTTGATTTAAAACTTACAAATTGCTGAACCTCTATAAAAAACAGAGTATTTTTATACTCATTTTCAACAGAGAATTACAAACTGAGGTTGACTGTCGAGTCGGTCGTGGCTTGAGTAAAAATTATTGAAGCTAATAATGATGCTTTTAAATAGAAATTGATGCGGTTAGTAAAGAGGTAGATTGACTTCCAGTCCGATCTCCCCCGATTCCTGAGTGCGATCGCGTCGAGATCTCCCGAACACTCCCGCAACCATGGGCTAGAGGCGATCGCGCGTCGGTGTAAATCTATCTAGAAGAAGAGTCACAAATCTACCCCTAGATAGATGAAATTGATTTTTACCCCTCGAAAAAATCCCACTCGGGATATATTGAACCGGAAACGCGACCGAGATATATTAAATAACGTCAGCTCGAATAAGTCAGCCTAATTCGGCGTAACAATACCGGAGAAAAACTTTAATAAAATAACGAGATTTTCTCCAGGTGAAACGCCGAAGCGGGGGAACCAGTATCGGGGCTAATTTTCAACGAGTCATTCACGAGTCATTCACAAAAGTGTGACAAAATAACTGACCAGTTGAAAAGGGACATCTCTCAGTCCTCGCCCGTCAGCTAACTCCGTCGGCATTGAGAGGAGACTGAAAGAACGCCATTGTAAAGGTTTGAACGATCGCGCGCGTTTCTCATCAGTGTCCTCAGCCCGTCTCGAAGCGACCGATTGCATTCATCGAGGGCGATCGCCGTTTTTCGAGAAAGATTGTCAGGCATGAGGTAAAAAAATAAACAATGTTTAACAACAAAAACAAACGAATTGCTTTAATCTCCGTCACCGGAGACCCCGCCGTTGAAATCGGTAAAGAAGAAGCAGGAGGACAGAACGTTTACGTCCTCCAAGTCGGCTTGGCTTTAGCCGAACTCGGATGGCAAGTCGATATGTTCTCGCGGCGAACCAGTCCCGACCAAAAGGCGATCGTCACTCACCGCGAAAATTGCCGCACGATTCGCCTGAACGCCGGACCGCAACAATTCATCAGTCGCGATGAAATCTTTGAATGTTTGCCGGAATTTGTGGATGCTTTCCAAGGGTTTCAACAACAAGAAGGAATTGAATATCAATTAGTTCATACCCACTATTGGCTGTCTTCTTGGGTGGGAATGGAACTGAAAAAACGCCACAATAATTTAGTTCAAGTTCACACCTATCACTCTCTCGGCGCGGTTAAGTATAAAGCTGTCGAAACATTACCCGCGATCGCCTCGACCCGCTTGGAAACCGAAAAAGCGTGTCTCGAAAACGCCGATCGCATCGTCGCCACCAGCCCGCAGGAAGAAGCGCACATGCGGACTTTAGTATCACACAAAGGCGAGATCGAAGTGATTCCCTGCGGCACCGATATCCACCGTTTCGGACGGATCGATCGCGCCACGGCCCGGGAACAACTCGGGATCGATCGCGATGCGAAAGTCGTGCTTTATGTCGGACGCTTCGACCGCCGCAAAGGGATCGAAACCTTAGTGCGCGCGATCGGGCGATCGCAGCATCGCGATGGTAACCTCAAACTGATTATCGGTGGCGGGTATCGTCCCGGACAGAGTGACGGAATCGAACGAGATCGCATTGACGGTATCGTCAAGGAACTCGGTTTAGAGGCGATCGCCGAATTCCCCGGACGTCTGGGTAAAGACGACCTGCACCTGTACTACTCCGCCGCCGATGTCTGCGTCGTTCCCAGTCACTACGAACCCTTTGGCTTAGTCGCCATTGAAGCGATGGCGAGTGCGACTCCCGTCGTCGCCAGCAACGTCGGCGGACTCAAGTTTACCGTCGTTTCCGAGGTCAACGGCTTACTCGTTCCCCCGAAAAATGACGCCAAATTTGCCGAGGCGATCGATCGCATCCTCGCAGACCCGCAATGGCGCGACGAACTGGGTAAAACCGGACGGTT
The DNA here is from genome assembly GCF_016632315.1 of Oxynema mangrovii CENA135. Lineage (NCBI taxonomy): Bacteria > Bacillati > Cyanobacteriota > Cyanophyceae > Oscillatoriales > Oscillatoriaceae > Oxynema > Oxynema mangrovii. The sequence goes on from NZ_JAEOXH010000002.1 coordinate 502,966, forward strand.
GCGCGTCGAATTGGCGTTCAGTTGGGATAGCGTCGCTACTCGTTTGGCCCATACCTACAGCCAACTGATCGCCGATACGGAATCGATCCACGTCCCCGAATCGGCGATCGCTGCATAATCTCTATGGGTTGTTGAATGAATCGATGAATCTGAATGTAGGGGCGATTTGCGAATTGCCCCTATATTTTTTATATTTTTGATATTTTTGAGCGACTATAAAAATGTACTACAATACAGGTTACAACGTTTGCGATCGCCTAGCGCCGACTATGGAACCCAACCGTCGCGAAAAATTTGGTCTGTGTCCGCTTTGTCAGCGAGAATGCTATCTAACCTTCCATCATCTAATTCCTCGTAAAGTTCATCGGCGCGAATTTTTCAAGAAAAATTACTCTAAAGACGAGTTAAATCGGGGTCTCGATATCTGTCGGCTTTGCCACAATGGCATTCACGACCTCTACGACGAGATGACTTTAGCCAAAGAATTCGCCTCTCTCGATTTATTGCTCGCCGATAGAGGGTTGAGCAAGCATTTTGAATGGGTCGCCAAACAAAAGATCCGCAAACTGAGAAATCGCCCTTAAAAATCGCTTTTGAAGGGGCGACGTTCAGAAATTGAGAGAACGATCCGATCTGAGTGTCGTTCTTGTGTTTATGTACCGACTCACTCCACGACTCATTCCCTTGGAAAGAATGCAACCGCCGAAGACTTTACCTACTGAAGCATAGAGATGAATTTCTATCCTCTTACGATTCCAACTGTTTGGGGAGGGCTATAAATGCTTAATTTTCTCCCGCCGTCGCCGCCGGGAACTGCTCGTAAAAGGAAGGATCCATAAACGTCAATTCAATGTACCAATTTTTCTGTTCGAGTTGGTCGTGACCGTAGAGAAATGTCGATTGACGATCGATTTTAATGTCGTAACTGCGTAACTTGGGAATCCCAGTAATTTTAAAAGGAAAATGACAGACCATCACGGAATTGTAGGGCGTTAACGATCGCGGCTGACCCTCCCCTAACGTCCCTCGGGCGATCGCTTTGCCATCACTATTTTCAAGCCAAATCGGCATACCTGCAACGATCGCCCCTTCCCCAGAAGTCGCACAAGGATCCCCCGAACTCGGCGACATCACGACAATAACTCCATCGAGGGTATACTCGGGGAGATCCATTTCCCCCGGTCGTTCGGTCGCCATTTCCAATCCCGGTGTCGAGTTGGGGTGAAACAGGGCTAACAAACCACTGAGAACGAACGCCGAACTGATTCGCAAAGCGGATAACGGTACAGGCTTCATGACAATATTGCAATTTCCAGCTTATCGACCGCCGACGAACGGCGATCGTGGCACCCCCACAGCTTGCCACTCGCCAAGTCCGATCGCCCTCCCTCTCCAGCATGAACTGTCCGGACGATCTGCCCGTGCAGCGATCGCGATCGCACTGTTCCAGTGAACCCAGTTATCCGATCGCGCGATCGACATCATCCGCGACCTCGAATCCGTGGGTCAAGATCGATCCAGATGCAGCAATTCTCTTGTTGCGATCGCCAAAACGGACGATTTTGAAACCTCCCGAACGCGAAGGCGACAGATTCTGAAAGGAGCCTTCCGGGTTGACAGAAATCGACCGAGTAGATTGCAACAAGTGCTTTGCACTCAGTTACAACAGAGGAGCGGACAGATGAATGTATTGGAATATACCATACACGATCTGATTTCTGCAAATTGGCCGAAAATCTGGAAATTCAATCAATCGAACCCCACCACCAAAACCGCCATCCCGGCGGCTCCCAGACCCACCGGGTTCGATCCCTGGCACCCTTTACGGCGCTGGCTCGATCGCCTCGAAATCCGCGATCGCCAGATGGCCCACTGGCTCTGCCAACACATCCCCGCACAATGTCCCTTTGAAAGAGACATACACATCGGCGGTAAAGTCCTCTTTCACATCCCACCGATGTGCAAACTCAATCCCCTGTACGAAGAAGTCGTCACCCTTCGCTTTCGGGCCTTGTGCTACTTAGCCGACGAATGCGGCGAAGATATTAGCCTTTACTGCTGAACTACCCGCTTACCGCGCCGAGGGGCGATCGCCTTTCTGGGGTCGTTGCAAGCGTTTCAAAACCTGCGAGAGGCGATCGCGATTTTCCTGCCGTCCGCCATAGCGCCAGCGCACGTAAGCTTGCGAAATTTCTGCGATCGCCGCCGCACGCTCCTCCGGATAGTGAGGCGGCAACTGACGGGCGTACTCGAACGGCGTTTGAGCCGGATTTTTGGGATACCCCTCCCGCGCGAGAGTATCCACCATCTGACGGTAAATCGACTCCAACGGCGGTAATTTAGCCAGAAAACGACGGTAGCGCCACCATTTCCAGCCCTTCCAACCGAGCCAACCGAGCAACCCAAAGCTTAAAAAGACCACCAACCCGGAAACCACCCCCAACCAACCGCGACCGAACAGGCGCAACAACCACGCCGCAAAGCGCAACATTCCGCCAATCGCTGCGGAAACCACCGTTTGAATCAAACCCGTCACCGGGGACGGTAACCACCCCGCTACCCATTTCCAGAACATCTGCAAGACGCCAAACGGTTCGTATTCTTCCACGGAGGGGGGAATTAATTCGTGACCGGGAATCGGATCGAAGCCAAACCAGCCGTATTGAGGAAAGCAGACTTCGGTGATGGCGTAAGCGTCGGTATTGCGAACCACGTAGAGTCCGGTAAAGGGGTTGAACTCTCCCGGACCGAAACCGACGGCGAGACGGGCCGGAATTCCGATCGAGCGTAGCATCACGGTCAAGACCGTCGAAAAATGATCCGGGTAACCGCCTTGTTGCTCGAACAGGAAACTTTCGACTAAATCCTCGTTTTCATCAAAAAAGGGCAAGCCAAACGGGTCGGTGGGAATGGAATAATTTTGTTTGAGATATTGGGCGAGATAGAGGGTTTGTTCGTAAGGGTTATCTAAAGGATTGGGAGAGGTTTGTAAAATCTCTTGTGCCAATTGACGCACGCGATCGCGAATCGGCGCCGGAACGTCGAGATAATAGTCGCGAATACTCGGCGGATAATCCTTCGGGGCGTTACCCAACGCGGTGCGATCGCGGTGAGGGACTTCGGAAATAACCGTGTAGGTCAGTCCTTCGAGCAGTCCCAGAGGCGATCTCAAACTGCCTTCCGGATCGAGCGCCACTTCTCGCGTCGGGAAATATAAGGCGCGCGGTTCTAACAGCGCCGGAATGATATTGGGTAAGTCAGAAACAACCGTGTAACTCTGCACCACCCGGCTTATTTCAGCCAGTCCAGTCCCCGCACTGCGAGCGTCTCGGGGGATGAGAAATTGGTAAGACCAGCCCGGACGATCGAGGGTTCTAACATCGTCGTTGCGGGAAATTTCCCATCCTTTTCCGGTGTAGCGATCGAAAGCTAAAACCCGCCAAAATCCGGGAGCCTGCGATCGCACCCGCATCACCACCTTCGGTTCCATCTGACCGCGCAGGTTCTGATTGATTCGGGAATTGAAGCCGTAGTAAAATGTCGAATCCATTTCCCCCGGTTCGTCGCCCCCTTCACCTTCCCCGAAGTCTTCGCCATCGCCGCGACCGTTGCGGGCGTAACCGGGATTGACAATGCTGCGACCGTCGAACTCTCCTTCAAATTCGATTTCGGAGCTCACGGGAAAGGTTTGCAGTTGGTAACCCGGAAAGCGGGGCAGAAGGGCGAACACGAGCAACCCCAAGCTGACGGTCACCAATAAAAAGACGCCCAAGCGTTTGGGAGACAGATCCCGACTCAAGCGTTGCCAAAGGGTTTGGCGAGGTTGAGAGCGGCTTTCCCCTCGCCGGGATAAGGGCGTCAACCCCAGGCGCGAGCGATAGTCGAGGACTAAGGTCGGCAGGGCGAGGGCTAAAAAGATCAAGAGTAACGGCGCAAATGCGAGGGTTTGGCTCAAGGTTCCCGCGACGCCGAGTAAAATCAGGCCGATGACCATCGAGTAGCCTAAATCTTTGCGTCGGGGAATGTCGAAACTATGGATAATTTGGATCCGAATCAGCAGTTCGGCTAAAACGACTCGCGTGTCGTTGAGTTCGCGAATCAGGCGATTAAAAAACGCCCCCAACACGAGCAACATGGCGATCGCGAGGACGAATTTGACGGGAATATCGGGTTTGTCGCGTCGGTACCAACTCCAGACGGCCCCGAGAATACTGAGGGGAATCGCCCAGAAGCTCATTTGAGTTTGAGCGGCGATGTCCGTGGCGATAATGCCGACAATGACGAGGGTTTGGACGAGAACGCGCAAGGCGATCGAGTGTTCCGGAACCGGAGGCGGCAAGGCGGCGAGCTTCTGTCGCAGACGGCGAACGCCTCGAAAGTCCAACAGATGCCAAATCCCTGATGAGTGAGACATGAGAAGGAAGCAGTCGCGAGGGGAACAGATTGAAAAGGAAGGAAAAAATCAGCAGTGCGCCGATCTCCTTCCTACTTTAATCCATTCTCAAAAGCGTGCCGTCTCATGCTCGGAAATTGTCGAGGGGATAAACCGTGAAAATTAAGGGTTGACTGTCGGGATCGTCCAATTCCACTTTTAAAAAGTATTTTTCATGGGGTTGGACGTCGTGTACTTCGACACTCAACGATCCGGCATTGCTGCGGCAGTTGCTGGCTTGAGTGCGCTCTTTTTCGAGGGTCAAACGGCCACCACAGGGTAAGTCGGCTGCGACGCGCAAGCACGAGGGGGCTTTGGAGGTCGGCGCCGTTGACGGGCGATCGCTTCGCGACGCCTCCGGCGTATCGCGCCGCGTATACTCGACGTCGAGTTCGAGGGTGCCGTACCCGGTCAGCCACTGCCGTTGGACGGGAGGGTCGCCCGCGCGCACGGAAAAGGTTAAATTGCCGACTATTTCGCGAGCAACCATTAAGGACATCACCATTTGTTGGGTGGGACTGGCGGCTTCGTAAGTTTCGGGAAAGTCCGCAGCCGCTTGGGAGAGGCGATCGATCGCGTCGGTACTCCGTTGCGGCGCTCCGGCGACTATAAGGGTTCCGGCGAGGTGATGCAGGGTGTAGGTTTGTTCGGGAAAGAGATCTTCAACGGCCCGCACCAGTTTGAGTCCGTCTTGCAGGGAGGAGCGCACCAAGCCGCGACACTGCTCGAAAATGCGGGTCAATACGGCAGGGGGCAGGGTAACGGGTAAGTTGAGTCGTTCCAATTGCGCCGTCCACAGGCGATCGGGAACTTGTTGGGCGACGGATAAGTCTGAAGTTTCAGCGTCGTAGTCTAGCACTTCGTTTTCCCAAGGAAACAGGGGAAGGTGGTGCTGGATTTCGGTTTGCAATCTGCGCTTGACGAGCGCGTAAAAACGGTCTTGCACGGCAGGTATCTCTCCTGGTTGATGTGGTCGAATTCCTCCGAGAGGCGATTCGTCAGGGTTCGCGATCCCCGCCTCGATGTCGCCCGGACCCGAGAGGAAATCGTCGAACGCTTCTGAATCGAGCGGATCGAATGGGCGGTCGATGTCCGTCGCCGTGCGCTCCACTCCGAGGGGCGAGTGGTGCGCGGCGGTCGTCCCCGGCGGCGATAACTCGACCGGGTGGCGATCGTCTGAGAGCAACCATTCAAGGAGTTGCTGTTGTAAAGCTTTGGAGTGTTGAATGCGCTCAAAAGCTTCGGCGTCCCTCGATTCCATGTCTTAACCCCCTATTCATCTGTAAATGCACGTTTTCCGGAACCTTAATGGTTTCTAATTTCCCAGGCTACCTCAAGCAGTTTAAACCAGCGTTTTTGAACTTGGTTGAGGGTACAGCCGAGGGCTTGGGCGATTTGCGTTTCGGGTAAGTTTTGTTGTTTGAGTTCGAGCAGTTTGACTTGTTCGGGACCGATTTTTTCTTGAAAGGTCTGCCATTGACTGGGACTGAGGCCGAGGTTATGGTCTAAGTCGGCTTCGAGCCACTCGTGGACGAGTTCCCAGCGATGGGAAAGGGCAAAGCGGATCAAGTGATATTTGAATCGTTGTTGCAAGTAATCTCTTTCCCTCGGGGTCAAGCCGAGAATTTCTTCGATTTCTGCGGTGGGCAAGTCTTGCAATCTTAAAGCGAAGTAGTCGGCGCAATCTTGCTGGTCGCGATTTTGCAGGTAGGTCATCAGTTCTTGAATGACGGTTTCGCGCAGGGAATCTTCGGCAGAGAGGGAATCGGGATCGACCATCGCTTCGCGCACTTGCTGCACGGAGGAGTCGTTCCAGGTGCGATCGGAATCGAGGCTGGCGCCCTCGGCGGCTTGCTCCATATCGACGATCGTCTCGGGCGGTTGTTGTTGGGAAAAGGTCTGGGCCCGCAGGACGATGAGCTGTTGGGAGCGCCCCCCGGGTAAGGGGATCCGCCGTTTGCCGTAGCGTTCGGTAAAGGCCATGTATTCGGCCAGTTCGAGTAAGGTCGAGGGGGAAAAGGTGGCTTCGAGTTGGGCTTCGCGCCGAAAGGCGTTGAGGGCTTCGAGATAAAATCCTTGTAAAAAATCTTCAATTAGGTTCAAGCGGGCTTGGTAGCTCGATTGAACTTGGGGAGGGGTGATGTAACGGTAGACAATTGCACTGAGGGTGCTGTGTAAATCGATGCGCCCGGCTTGGGAGCCGAGTTTGTAGTAGTTCAAACACTGCTGGAGGCGGTGTCTGGATAGGGCGATCGCCCAGGTGCGAACTTCCCCGGACGCTTGAATGCGTTTGCTCTGCTGGCAAATCCGCTCGACTTCGGCGGCAATGCGCTCGCTCACCTCCCGGCAATTCGCCTCTGACGCTCGTGTAGACTGTTGGAGTTCTGTAAATAGCAGCTCAAAAATATCTTCCACGCCCCTCTCGATCTCCGCCATGATGACTAAATAGCTAGCGACTGTTCCCCGGTTAGATGCGGGCAACACTCTGGCTAAACTCAGAAAAAGACGTCCAGCCAAAATCAATATCGCAATGGATTTAAACCAACAAATTCAGCTACTCACTGAGAATGCACCCCAAGACGGTAAAACGCCTGGAATTGTCGCGGCGATCGCACCCGTTCTCAAAAGTGTGGCGGGACAGTTACGGCATCGGGAATATTACTTGTTGCAATCTTTAGATTCCCGTTGGGTCGTGACGACCTTGAGCAACCGCGCCCACCCCGATGTAGAGAAACGCGCGATTTATGCTTTTCCTTCACTCAAGGACGCGACTAACCACGCGATCGCTCCCAAAGATGCGGGAACGATTGCCGTAGCCGTACCCGTGACTCACATTTTGTTTCAAATGGTAGCCATTGATGCGGTAGATAGTCTCGTTTTTTTTGAAACTCCCGGGGACTTCTCCACCGGAATTGAAGTCAGCCGCGAAACCCTTCAACAGTCGATCCGCGCCGAACTCCAAAAACATCTCCAAAAGAGAAGTAGCCCTCAAGAGAGTCAGTTGCCGCCTGATTTGGCCTGAAATTGAGTTTCAAACTCCCAGAAATCGCCCTTGAGAAGCTCTCAATCGGGATTTCTCAGGATGCATTCGCTTCCCCTAATACAGGCGGCTGACGACGTAATCAGCAAGCTTTATCAAGGTTTGACGCGCGGGGGAAGCGGCAAGGGACTCTAGATGTCCGACGGCCAGTTTAGCATGGTGGGTTGCCAGTTTGCGAGCTTGCTCGATGCCCGTGGAATCGTGAATCAGGGCGATCGCCTGCTCTAAATCCCCTTCTTGGGCGAACTCGCGCTCGATCGCCACCGCTAAGGCAGGTTTTTCGGCCAAGGCATATAAAGCCGGGGCGGTTAAATTACCGCTTTTGAGATCCGACGCGGCGGGTTTGCCCAGGGATTCGCTCGAACTGGTGAAGTCTAAAATATCATCGACGATTTGAAAGGCCAAGCCGATATGTCGTCCGTACTCATAGAGATCTTCGACTATTTCCGGCTCGACCTCACTTAAGATCCCGGCGGCTTTGGAACTGTTGGCAATCAGCGAAGCCGTTTTGTAGTAGCTCTTTTCCAGGTAAGCCTCGATGGACAACTCGGTGTCAAATCGATTCATCCCCTGCCGGATCTCCCCTTCGGCCAAATCCATAATCACTTTGGACAGTAATTTGACCACTTCCAAATTATCTAAGTTGGCCAAATACCAAGAGGATTGGGCAAACAAGAAGTCTCCCGCCAAGACGGCGACCCGATTGCCGAACAAGCTGTGAACCGTGGCAATTCCCCGCCGGACTTCCGATTCGTCTACAACGTCGTCGTGGACGAGACTGGCGGTATGGATCATTTCGGTAATCTCCGCCAGGCGACGGTGACGGGGCGTGATTTCGCGATCGAGCAGGGTGGCTTTCGAGAGTAACAGGACAATCGCTGGTCTCACCTGTTTTCCCCGCGCCCCGAAAAGATGTTCTGCGGCAGCGTACAAAATCGGGTGGCGGGCCCCGACCAGATTTTTTAGGTTCTCTGTGAGCAACCTCAGGTCTGCTTCAACCGGGGAAAAGAGGGAGGTGGTTGACGTCATGGATAGGCCGACTCGGGCGTAAATTTACGAAATTTTACATATATTCTAAGCGAAGCCTCTCGGATAGGAAAGTTTTATCGAAAAAATATCGTCAAAATCCATGCCAGAGACTCATTCGGAGATTGTAAAGAATTGTTAAGCATAGGGGCTGGGGGACTCCAAAACGAGCCGATCTTGTGATAGGGTAGGAGTTAAGAATTTAAACAATTCCATACATAAAGCGGCACGACACGACGGGGTTTTCCTTGAAGACCGCAAGTGGGTGTTGTAGCTTAAGTGTAAAGCAAGATACGTTTTTAGCTGGCGGGCGCCTGAGTATGTGGCGCGTTGGCGACTTATCAAACTCTATCGATCCGAGACGGTTACGATTTCGTAACGACAATCCTGGTGGTGAGGCTCGGGTCGGGGGAAGATTCCCCGGAGGGGGAGGGTCGAGATCGCGAGCGGGCGATCGCCAGAGACAAGCGAGCCAACGGTTTCGGTCAGTCCGCGCTCGGGCTACGTCGGCCTGAGTCCGGACGGTTCGCTCCGATACCATCAACCGATGAGAACCATTCCAGAGCTGCCGTTCTGGTCGGTTTTCTCGTAGCCGAGCAGGGGCGCGCACCCGCTCGCCGAAAATGCCGATCGCCTTCGTCTGGCTTGTGTATGGCTTTGTCTGTTAACCCGTCTCCCTCGCATTCACCTTCTGGCCGTACTATGAATTATCTCGATATGCCTTTGATTATTCCAATTCTTGCCACGGGTTATTTGCTGACGGTTTACGTATTACTGACATTTGTAGGGCGCACGTCGAGGCGATCGAGTTCTCGTCCCTAGCCCGTTGACCGCCGTCAGTCCGAGGAGTCGGCAGAGTCCACGGCGACAGCCATCTCCAGACGACTCCCCAGACAACCCCATCGCTCCGTATTCTCGTAGGAATACGGAGCGATTTTTTCAGTCCGGAGGTGCCTACTCCACCGCTTCCACGGGTAAGGGCTGCTGTTCGACACTGGGCAAACAAATTTTTTCCACCAGAGGCGTACAGCCCAACCAGGGAACCGCCCGTCGGGCGAACTCTTCGGGGGAGCCACTCACGCAAAAGCGCGTCGGTAGGGCCGGGAGGGTTTCGCGTATCCCTAACATTTCCAACTCTTGCGCCGCCGCCGTGACCACGTGAACCGCCGGGTCTACTAAAGCGACCGAGGGGGGCAGAATCGTTTTAAACACCGGAGCCAAGAGGGGATAATGGGTGCAACCGTAAACCAGGGTATCGATCCGTTGTTCTTGTAACGGGGCGAGATATTCTCGGGCGACTTCCATGGTGTACGGATCGTGAATGCGATTGCGCTCGATCAGGGGGACGAATTCGGGACAGCCGACTTGCCAAACTCTGGCGTCTGGATTCATTTCACAGATCGCCCGACGGTAGGCATTGCTGGCGGCGGTGGCGGGAGTGGCGATCGCGCCGATCCGCCGACCCCGACTGACTGCAGCGCGGGCGCCGGGCAAAATCAACCCCAAAATCGGCAAGTCAAATTCCGATCGCACCACATCCAGGGCGAGGGCCGAACTGGTATTGCAGGCCATAATCGCCATTTTGATGCCTTGGGGAACCATCCAGTGCAGGATCTCGCGCACGAACTGGATAATTTCTGCTTGAGAGCGATTGCCGTAAGGTAGGCGGGCCGTATCGGCAAAATAAAGAATCGATTCGTGGGGCAATTGTCTGTAGAGTTCTCTCAAAACGGTTAAGCCGCCCACGCCACTGTCGAAAATACCAATTTTGGCGCGTTCCGGCGCCGAACCTGCAAACGCGGAGCGCGCGTCTTCCGAGGCGGTCGGTCGGTTGTGGGGGTCGGGGGAGAGAGAGGAGAAATCGGTTTGCATGGAACAATCGCCCTTCGTAACAGTCGGATCGGAGGCAGACAGATTATACACAGGTGATTCTGACAAGGGTTTAGAAAAACAAGTCGTTGGCGATCGCGAGCCGCGATCGAACCGCGATCGGGGTAGGACAGACTAACGATTTTGTTGAAGGTACTGTAATATACCCCGGGCGATTGCGGAAGCCATTTGCTGCTGGTAAGCCGGGTCAGCCAAACGAGGAGCGTCGCGCGCTCCGGTCACAAACCCGACTTCTACCAGAACCGCAGGCATCGCCGTGTGTCGGAGGACGTAAAACCGCGCTTGACGAACACCGCGATCGCCCGCTCTCGTCGTTTGCAAAATACTGTTGTGAATCGTGCGCGCGAGGCGATCGCCACTGGCGTAATAATACGTCTCGATCCCGTTGACATCAGGGCGACTCATATCGATCGCGTTGGCGTGAATGCTGACAAAAATATCCGCATTGACCCGATTCGCCAGTTGGACGCGCGGGGCCAGATCGATTTCGCGATCGTCGCGCCGGGTAATCACCGCTTGAACGCCGTTTTGTTCCAGAATCGAGACCACTTGTTGGGAGATCGGCAAAACGATATTTTTTTCTTGTAAGCCGCCGATCCCGATCGCGCCGGGGTCGCGACCCCCATGCCCGGGATCGATAACCACCACCAGGCGTTCGCGACGGTTTTGAGCCGTTGGGGCAGGAAAAGGACGGTTTGAGGGAGCATTCGCCAGATCGCGGTTGGGAGGATTGAGGGTTGTTGACGATCGCTCCAAGGCCAGGGAGAGCATTTCCGGACTCGACTGAGTTAAAGTTCCGATCCGCACTCCCGCCGCAGGCTGCACGAGGATTTGAACCGTTTCCGGATCCGCTTGCTTGAGGCGAACCCACAATAACGAACTGTTGGGAAAACGCTCCGCGCGATTGGCGCCAGAGGCTAACTGAGCGCCGGGAATCGTGATTTGATAGACTCCCGTAGAGCGATCCCAGCCACTGCTGTAGGTGAACGGACCGTCCGAACGAATCGACAGTTGCGACCCGCTATTTTCCAAGTCGATCGAGCGAATCGTCACGGGACGATCGCTTGGGACCGACGGCGGCGAAGAAGACGATCCTCGGGCGATCGCGGCGCTCGGATCTTGGGGAAGCAGGACGATCCCGCCGAGATTGCTGGCGCTGGCGACCCACTGGGCCTCCGGGTTCTCCAGTTCTAAGGTGAGGCGGGTGACCGGGGGAGAATTGTTCGTTTCCGAGAGGGTGAAGCGCTTGACCCCATGACGGGCGACCATTTGCTGGCGCGATCGCAGTTGGGTCGAAATCGTCGCACCGCGCACGTCGATGTAGACTTGGGCGCGATCGCGGCTGTGCTGCACTTCGACGGCGGCGACATTGCCCTGGGTCCGGATAAACAAGCCGTCGGGGGTCACTTGAATATTTTCAACCCGTCCCGCGCCTCCTTCCCCCGTACTCGACGGGGCGCCGCGATTTCCCCCGTTCAACCCACCATCGGACAGATTGGCGATCGGTTCGGGATCGGGCAGTTCGACCACCCACTCACTGGCAGAATCGCCGTGAAATCTAACCGCTTGCGGGTTGAGGGTATAGCCGGGTTTCAATTCGATCACCAAGCGGGTGATATTTGACTCGAACTGTCCCACCCGGATCGAATCAAAACCCGGTTTGGCGATCGCCTGTTCCTGTAACGGTCGTCCCAGGGTCGTTCCCGGTAAATCGATCGTCAAGCGCGTCGGATTGGCAATCAATTGAGCCTTGGGTTGGACTCCCCCTTGGGTTGTAAAGTAGAGTCGGTTTTCGTTAGCATCGAAACGCCACGATTCCAGCCTCGCCGCATTCGCCGGAGACGACAGCAACAATACGGCGATCGCCGTCGGTAGCAGCCATGAACATACGCGCAACTTCACCCTATTTACTCCTCTGGAGATCTTCTATCTGTTGTAAATAAGTTCTCAATACTTCGCTCCCGGATCCCTTGATTCTCTTGATTTCAGATTAATTCCCGCGCCTGTCTAACTCCGTCCTCAGTTTTGAGCCAATCGCGTAACGCTGCTAGACCTCGACCGAGAGATCGGGAAGTTCTCAACAACTTGTTAAAATCCTCCGTGTTTGAAGGCACTGACCCTCGATTTTAGATCGTCCCAGCAGGTTGCGAACGGGTTTTGCACTCGAATCGAGAGGGGATTCGCTCGATTTTAACAACTCAAAGCCGATGTTTTGCGAACTCGACTCAAAAAGCAGGCAACCGACTCAACTTTCCTGACCCGTATTGGGGATACTCGATTTACAGGGTCAATAACACCCGATAGCGAAGCGACGCCGGAGGCGTTTCGACTCCAGTTTCAATCGCTCCGATTGAGGCGATCGCCCTCTTTCTAATCCTTTTCTACTTTTTACTGCGTTTAACCGCTTCAATCGGTCAAAAATTAGTCAAAAATTGGTCGAAACTATCCCCCAAACACCCCCAAAGTTTAACGATTGACGACCCGAGCGGCGATCGCCTTTGCCGTTAAGGGATCTGATACCCCGTCACCCTTAAAATTAAATCGCTTTTTCTCGGATCTAAACTAAAAATAAACGCTCCTTCTTTTGTTTCTCCCCGAGACAGAAAATCGATCTGTTGGTTGCCGCTTTCTCGGATTTCTCCTTTTTCTAAAAGCTTGGCAGAGATTCGCACCGAAGATGCGGTTTCTCCGCCTCGATTGACAATCTGAAAAGGAACGTAAAATTGGCCATATTCTTCGCGAATCAACCCCTCGGATGTAATAGAAAGAATAGGAGGATCGGCGGGTTGGGTCAGCCCGTCGTAAATCACTAATCCGATTACGGTTCCGACGAGGAATAAGGCGATCGCGAACGTACACCATTCCGGCAGCGATCGCCCTCTAGTTCTGTTACTTTTGGCGTCGCTTTGTTCGGGCGATCGCCTTTCTTCGACGCTATCTTTTAACTCTTGAGAATTCATAAATTCATACAGCCAGACGTCCGGCAGCACCGCCAATGGTCGCCGGAAGTCCCAGTAAGAGAACGTGGCGCAACCATTCATTCCAAGGGTCGCTAAAGGTTAAATTTTGAAAGAACCAGAGCATGATCGCACTGGCGATCAGGGAAACTAGATAACATAATAAAGTTTCACTTAAGGGATTTTCAAACCAGCCTCGGTGTTGAAAACGTTTGTTTTGATTGATAAATCCAGCGATGAAAACTATACCATAAGAAATCAACAAGGAAGAAATAATAATAGCAATCAGCCAGATTGGAGATGTTGCCGCCGCCAACATGGGGATTTCGTCGGTAGGAGCGAGGCTAAAGGCGACGGTAGTCGCTCCGATTAAGGTAGCGCTGATATCGGTTAAAGTATCGTTGAAATTAGCAGAAGTTTGGGAGGATGTTGGCGATTTTATCGTCTTTTGATCGGCAATAGAAGAGTCGCGATCGCCCCTTAAAAAAGAGCGGGCTAAGGCGACGCCGAGAGAAAAGGGCAATCCTTCAAAGACCAGTTTACCTAAGATTTCAGTGAGCGGCGTGGTTTGATTGATTTCCCGCAATAAAATGAGAATGTAGGCGGCACAAGTAAAGCCGATCGCCATTGCTTCGATACTTTCCATGGCGGTATCGAGCCAGCTCATGGGGGATTTTTTGTAATGACGAAATCCGGCGGTACGGTTGAAGAGAAAAACTGCCGCATAAGTTAAGGAGATCGCCCCCAAACGAATCCACGGTTTGGTAAAGGAACCGACCCACCAAACTTCCATGGTATAGAGTAAGGGAATGCCGAATAAAAATCCGCCCAACGACCCGCAAATGAGATCGTTGAGTTCTCGTAACCACAGGGAAGAAATAGGGGAGACGGATGGCGGTTTCATGGAGGGCTGGCGGGGGCGATCGCCGCGCGTTAGGGTTAGGGCATTTGAATCGGAATCAGGCGATTTTCCGGGAGATATTCGCAATAATGCTCGTCTTGAGAAAGAACGAGCAGGACATGCAAGAACCAATCGGGTTCGGTGGGTAAATCGGCCCAAGGAATGGCAATTTCCAAGCAGAGATCGAGTCCGACTTGGGCGCGACTTTGGCGGGAGTGCCATTGGAAGTTGGCCGCCGCTTCTTGGAAGGACAGGGAACGGGTGAGCAGGTTGATGGCGAGGTGGTGGCGGAAGTGGTAGTTCAGGGGTTCGGAGTCCGGGAGATTTTTAAGGGGAATCGGACTGTTGAGCATCGTGCGATCGGGATAGTACCACAGCAGATTGAGTTCGGGGGGGCAGTCTTTCCCGGGACGGATTCCGCGTTTGAAGTCGAGACGGAGGTAGAAATTGAGGTGATCGACGCCGTACCAGATGCCTTGAATGGCGCTGCTGCGGTGCATGGTGCCTCGGGCGCCCCCGACTTCGATCCGTCCGGCTTTGTCCCAATCTTGCTCGTCGGCTTTGCCATCGATCGCGGGATGGATAAAGCTTTGAGGACGGCGATCGCCTTGTTGTACGTGGTCTTCGACGGATGTTTCGATTTCTGAGGGGATCGGCTCGTTTAAGGCTTGGTAGAGGGCGGCGAGATGTTCGCGGAACAATTGGTCGAACATCGCATCTTGGTTCGAGCTGTGTCCTTCGCCGAACCACCAGAACCAGTCCGACCCTTCGGCGGCGTAGAGGGCTTCCCAGGCTTCGGGGTTATTTTCTTCGGTGGCTTCGGGATGTTTGGCGAGGGTGGCGCGGGCTTGGGCGAGCAGGTCCCAGGCGCGGTTTTTGGCGGGATCGCCGATCCAGGTGGTGAGGCTGCCATCGACCCAGGAACCGCTATGGAGGCGATCGCTCGGTAGGGTTTCGGTGGGGGGGAAGCGATCGAGAAATTCGGAGACGGTGACGAGTTGGATCTCGTCGTCGTCGCTTAAAGTGCTATATAATGCGTCGAGGAAGATTTGGCCGTCGCGTTCGTAGAATTCCCAGCAGTTTTCGCCGTCGAGGGCGATCGTCACCAGCCAGGGGTCTTGCAAACCGCTTTCGACGCTTTCACTCTGGCGTTTTTTCAGGGAATGGGCGATCGCCTCCAAGTGACCGATTAAGTCGGACGCCGCTTTATACGGGTTCATGGTGGCGTAGGTGAAGCCGAGTAAATCGGACAAGCGGTGGTCGCGAAAGACGATCGACAGGTCGCCCTGTTCTGTTTCCAAGCGATAGGGACGATAGAGTAATTCCGGTTCGTAGAGGTTACCGACGCCGTCGCGATGGAAAAAGTGGTTGAGGGTCCAGCCTAAAATGGCTTCGTCGGAGCAGATCCATTTGAAGCCCTGGCGGGCGATATGGGGTAAAATCTCGGGGCTGACCGCTTGTTCCGAGGGCCATAAGCCCCGGGGCGATCGCTCGAAGCGATCGCAGTACATCTCCCACGATTTTCTTAAATGGCGCGGAATATCTTCGGCCCATTGAAAGCGATTTTCGGGTAACTCCATTTTGGGAATGGCCACCCGTCCCGCATTCGTATCGGCGAGCAAGGGTAAAATCGGATGGGTGTAGGGGCTGGTAATCACTTCGAGCTGGCCGATTTCCTGCATTTGGCGGTGTTGGGGCAGGATGCGGCTCATGATTTCGCGCTGTTTGGCGTAAATGCGCTGGCGGTCTTCTAAGTTAAAGTTGCGCCCCTGTTTCAACCACACTTCGATATCGGGATCGTCCCAGAAGAGGGGGTCGATCCAAGCGAGGTTGTGCCATGCGAGCAAGTCGGCGTATTCTTGCAGCGTCCAGTTTTCCAGACACCAACTTTTCCCGTTTTCTTGCCGTTGTTCGTAGAGTTCGGCGTAGCGGTGGTGGGGGTCGATTAAGGTGCGGTGGTTACCGTCGAAGAAATGATCGACGATGAAGTGTTTGTCTTCGGTGGTGAGTTGGTCGTCGGGTTTGAGGGCGACGGCGAGGTAAGGATCGCAGGCGGTTCCGGCGATGTAGTCTTCGAGTTGGAGGATGAGGGAGGGAACCAGGTTGACGGTTTGGTGCAGGTTGGGGTAGCGATCGAGCAACAGCACTAAATCGAGATAGTCTTTGGTTCCGTGCAGTCGCACCCAAGGTAACCGATACTCACCGCCCATGCGACTTTTATAAAGGGGTTGGTGTTGGTGCCAAATGAACGCAACGTAGAGTGGATGAGGCATAAGTATCCGATGAGAAACGAACGGGTTTCCCTGTTCACTCTATCGAAAAACGCACCCCCAGGGAGGATTTGTCGGATTTTAGATAAGGGACTTTACATTTGCGGTCGGGCGATCGGGTTAAGCTCAGCTAAGTCTTTAAACTCGTAAAAAAAGGAGGCCATTTGCTGACCTCCTCAACTTCAATTAATTCAATGGCTTATTCGCCGATTGCACCAATTTTAGACATACTCGATATCTGTGTTAGCCAATGCTGGCGTTCCATTCAGAGTAGCGAGCAGCACTTCGCCACCTGCCACACCGTCGGCATCGTAGCGGAGTTCGCCAGTCGTCGTATTGTAAATAAACTGAGGAGCACCTGCACCATCGGCAGCTACGGTTCCCGCTCCTGAGATAAATTGGGTACCAGCAGCCGGATTAGAACCGATCGCCAGACCGCCAAAGGCTCCAGTTGCCACTGAAATCTTATCCGTTCCGACCGTAAAGTTGTTGATGGTATCGGTTCCTTCAGTCGTGGCATTATAACGGAATGAATCAGCAGCCGCACCACCTGTCAACACGTCGTTACCGTTACCGCCAACAAGGATATCACCTGCGGTACCCGCAGTGATGTTATCATTGCCGTCGCCGCCTGCAAGAACGCCAGCCACGGCTCCACCAGTCAGGACATCATCTCCAGCCGTTCCATCATTGTCGCCGATGGTGATTGTTGTTGTTGTCGCTGCCCCTAAGTTGTAACCCGACGCCGTAGTTGGTGTATCCAAGGTGATAATGACCGTTTCATCTCCCTCACCAATCGCGTCATCGATGGGAGTGACCGTAAAGGCTGTCGCTCCGGCAGCACCAAAGTTGACGGTTCCTGTTGCTACAATTGGGGCGGTCGTGTTGTCGTAGTCAGTGCCACCCGTTGCCGTTCCTGTAACCGTATAAGCAACGGTAATCCCACCTGCCGGGAAAACACCCGCTCCGGCAGCAACGGTAATCTCAAACGCACCTGTATCGCCATTTTCATTGGCATTGGCATCGGTTGCGGCAATCGTTACCGTCGGTGCGTCGTCATCAACAATAGTTGCCGTTGCAGTTGGCGTATTGTTGGCAATGTTGTATCCAGCAGGCGCAACCAATGTAATATCAATGGTTTCCCCCGGATCGACATCGAGATCGTCGATCGTCGGTACGGTAATCGTTGCTGTATCAGAACCTGCGGCAAAGGTCGCCGTTCCCAAGCCCGTGTTGTCGTAGTCCGTGCCTGCAGTTGCCGTACCGCCGAATGTATAATTCACGGTGAGTGCGGCAGCGAGTTGATCCGCCGAACCCGTGCGAGTCAAATTGAAGGTACTCGCAACTGCACCCGCTTCTTCCCCGCTAACGACTGGGTTGGCGGCATCGAAACCGATTTCGGGAATCTCGTCGTCGATGATGTTCAAGGTAGCCGTGCTGTTGGCACCGAGAGCATAATCCGCGCCTGCGTCGAGGGTCACGGTCACCGTTTCACCCGGATCGATATCGGCATCGTCGATGATAGGAACGGCAAGCGTCGCTTGTGCTTCTCCAGCCGCAAAGGTCACACTCGTACCAAAATCGGTGTAGTCAGTTCCGGCGGTGGCATTGCCTCCAACTGTATAGTTCACGGTCAGCGCATTAGTGAGATCTCCGGTACGACTGAGGACGAATTCTCCATCAACTGGAGTCGCCGTAAACAGAGGATTGGATTCCGCACCTGCAACGTTCGGGGCGATGGTCACCGTGGGTTGTTCGTCGTCGGTGATGGTCTGAGAAACCGTGGGAGACCCCGAAATGATGTAACCATCGACGGTGCCGAGAGTGACATCTAAGGTTTCATTGGGATCTAACTCCGTATCGTCAACAACATCGAGTTGAATCGTACCCGTGGTCTGCCCTTCCGCGATCGTGAGACTTCCACCGTTGGGATCGGTGTAGTCTGCGGCACTGGCCGTTCCTCCTACCGTGTAAGGAATCGTCACCCCGCCAGCAGGAGCAGCCGTACTTAAGGTGACTGTATAGGTCGCACTGGTTGCAGGTTCGGCAGGTGCTGTCGCTGCTTCTAAAGCAATTGAGGGAGTTTCGTTGTCTAAGATCGTTAAGGTCTGAGTCGCGTCACCGTCAATTGTCAACCCTGCTGGGGGAGTGAGGGTGACTTCAATGGTCTCGCCGGGATCGACGTCGGCATCGTCGAGGGTGGGAACGGTGATGACAGCTTGGGAAGAACCCGCCGCAAAGGTCGCCGTTCCGCTCAATGCGGTGTAGTCAGTGCCTGCAGTGGCGGTTCCGGCAACGGTGTAGTTGACGGTAAGCTCTTGACTGGCATCCCCAGCCCGCGAGAGAACGAACGTCCCTGCGACCTGTTCGGCTTCTTGAGGAGTGGCTCCCGCCGCGATGCTGATGCTGGAAGATTCATTATCGAGAATCGTCAAGCTCTGAGTTGCGTCTCCGGCAATGGTGAGACCCGTGGGTGCAGCAATGGTGACGTCGATGGTTTCACCCCCATCGACGTCGGTATCGTCGAGGGTGGGGACTTCGATAATTGCTTGAGACTCGCCGACACCAAAGGTCGCCGTTCCGCTCAATGCCGTGTAGTCGGTGCCTGCGGTGGCGGTTCCGCCAACGGTGTAGTTGACGGTTAAGGCTTGGGTCGTTTCACCGCCTCGGGAGAGGACAAAGGTTCCAGCAACGGGGCCAGCTTCTTGGGGAGTGACTCCAGGAGCGAGGCTGATGCTTCCCGGCGGCGGCGGCGGCGGGGGAACGACGGGCGGGGGAGCGCCAGGAGTCACGTCCGGCGGGGGCGGAACGTTGGGAAAAGTGTTCGGGTCGGTGACTGCTGGCGGCGGTGGCGGCGCCGGGGGCGAGCCGGGTTGTCCGGTGATGGTGGTGGCATCGACGTCGCGCAGGATGGCGAGAAATTCCCCGGTGACGTTCTGCTGGATGATGGTGTGGTTGGCGAAGTCGCCGGTCCCTTGGAAGATGTTGAGCTGGTCGAAGGTTAAATCGCCGAGCAGTTGGAGGGTGTCTTGACCGCTCACAAAGTCGAGGAACCAGTCTGCATCGTCAAGGGTGGGTCCGCCGATCCCGTTGCCGAGGGTGAAGCGATCGCTCCC
Source organism: Oxynema mangrovii CENA135 (assembly GCF_016632315.1). Taxonomy (NCBI): domain Bacteria; kingdom Bacillati; phylum Cyanobacteriota; class Cyanophyceae; order Oscillatoriales; family Oscillatoriaceae; genus Oxynema; species Oxynema mangrovii. Next base: position 522,598 of record NZ_JAEOXH010000002.1, read on the forward strand.
GTCCCCTCCGGTCAGGCTGTCGGAGCCTTTGTCGCCGTAGAGCCAGTCATCGCCGAGGTCGCCGAAGATTTCGTCGTTTTCTTGGCCGCCATAAATGGTGTCGTTATCTTGACCGCCATAAATGATGTCGGCTCCACGATCGCCGAACATGACGTCATTGCCTGTATTGCCGAAAAGTAAATCGTTTTCGTTGTCCGCATCGGTAATGTTAATCCCGTTACCGCCGAGAACGGTATCGTTTCCTTCTCCAGCGACGACGGTATCGCTCCCGCGATCGCCGAACAAGAGGTCATCACCTTCGTTACCGAAGACTTGGTCGTTGTCTTGACCGCCGCGAGCCGTATCATTGCCCGGACCGCCAACGACCACATCGTTATTTTGGTTACCGTTTAAATTATCCCCTCCTTCGTTGCCGAAGATGGTATCGTCTCCATTGAGCGCCAGATAATCGTCAAATCCTGAGTTTCCGGCGAAAAAGTCATTGCCGGAGGTTCCTAAAGTCGTCATATTTCCATTTCTCCCACCACTACAGGTATGGCTTGTGAAAGCTCATCCACGGAAGCCTAAATATGTTAGGTACGTTAACAGCAAGAATGCCCGAGGTTGAATTTCTAGCTACAACAAGCGTTTTAAAACTTTTCTGGTTCGCTAGACTCCAACAAGATGAGGGCTGTTCCCCTTGCAGGCATAATATACTATGCCTTTTGAAAAGGTAAGAGTCTGCAAGCAAGAGCAATCTCGCTCCTACCTCCTTGTTACATGCCAACCTCGTTCGATCCGCAGTTCCAACAAACTTAGGCTTCTCTTGCGATCCCCATCGAGCCGACAACCCCTGGATTGACTGGAATCATACAAACAGGGGAGGGGCGATCGCCCTCCCCCCGCATTAAAGCATTCCCACTGACGCGGGCCAATCTAAATCACTTGTTCGACTTCGGCAATTTCGGGGATCGACTCGCGCAGTTTGCGCTCGATCCCCATTTTCAAGGTCATGGTCGAACTCGGGCAAGACCCACAGGCTCCTTGCAGTCGCAATTTGACGATCGGTCCTTCGAGTTCGACTAACTCTACGTTGCCGCCATCAGCCATCAAATAAGGCCGCAGTTCGTCTAATACGGTTTCGACGTTCTCGGGGGTCAGGGCTAGGGTTGCAGACATGTTGTCTCCTCGTACAATCTTTGGGCTTGCTGTTGTTGAAAATTTTAACGGGTCTTCGAGGATCTCGGCACTCTTCGATCGCCTCTCGTCGCGGATCGGTACCGAGGTCGGGGAGGCGCGATCGCCTTCTCTAGACGGCCACAGGTTCGAGTAGCTTGATATTCGAGTAGTTAAACTCGGTGACGGTCACTTCTCCTTTCTCTTTGGCCTTGACAACCTGCTGCGTCATGAGGTAATAATCGCCGAAGCGATCGTAACGATCCTCAAATTCCAATTCTTTAATCGTTTCTCCCGTTTGCGGATTGCGGAAAATCGCATCGTAATGGCTCGCCGCATAGCCGCTTCCCGTATCCAAACTCTCGTGAGTGTCGATGGTAAACGCCATGCGTCCCATGACGCGGCTGACCTGGCAAATTTCGGTACCGCGCACTTTATAATTCGATCCCATCGCATCGCCTTCGACTAAAACTTCGACGGCGCCCGTTTCGTCGCGATCGCCCAAACTAAAACGGTTTTTGCCGTGAGCGTTCTCAAAGGTGTTGCGCTTGCGGTGAGTGACGACATCGCGCAATTGAGTATAAACGCTCTGGCTGACTTCCTCGTCTTCGATCCCGTTGACTTCGACGCTCAAATCGCCATTAATCCGAATCTGACCCGTGTAGACTTCATCCCCTTGTTTCAGTTCGATATCGGCGCTGTATCCGGGAAAGCGATCGTCCCAAGTGTAGCGGCTTTCGTAAGCCGAACGGAATAAGTCGCGAGCTTCGTTATTTTCACTCATATCTTTTGAGTCTCGATCTCAATATTGTTCATCTATCCGCTCTCTAAAACTTACTCAAACTTAATCATTTGATGTTTAGTTCCTAGCTTGGATCTTCCGAGACCTTTCCATCACTAGGCTTACACGGCTGAGCTCTCCGCGTTTTCTACATTAATTGCCGCATTTAAGTCACGATCTATGGAGACGTGACAGCTCGGACAATCATACTGTCTTTTGTCCAGGGGCATTTTTTGTTGGTGTCCGCAGTTAGAGCAGATCTGCGAACTGGGATACCACGGGCCAATCAGCGTTAATTGGCTCCCATACCACTCGCATTTATCCTCAAGCTGACGACGGAACTCATCAAACCCACCATCCGCAATCGCACTAGCCAGCTTGTGATTTTTGAGCATCCCTGACACATTTAAGTCTTCGATTTTTACTTCGCCGTGGTTCTTGGCTAAGTAAGTTGTTAACTTGTGTAAATGGTCGGCTCTAATATCCGCGATGCGTCGGTGGGCTTTTGCTAACTTGACTTTAGTTTTTTCTCGGTTTTTACCTCCTTTTTGACGGCGACTTAGTTCTTTCTGGAGTTGAGCTAGTTTTTTCTGGGCCTGGCGATAAGCTTTCGGATTGGGATAGGTTTTACCATCGCTCAGGGTAGCCTTTTGATTCCTACGTCTACCCCAATCCGCTCTCTTCCTTGTTGATTCCTACATCTACCCCAATCCGCTCTCTTCCTTTTAAAGTGGCCTGGGGTTCAAAATCAATTTTGAAGGCAATATACCAGTCCCCTGCTCGTCTACTTATCGTGACGTTTTTAGGATGGACTGGCGGTAACTGTTCGTGGCTTTTTACCCAACCGATCCGAGGTAGCTTTACCCAATAACCGGAAACTTTAATGCTTCCTTCCAGGTAAAAACTGTCTTTGACCTTCTTTTTCTTAAACTTGGGGAAACCTGTTCCTTTGACTTGCCCAACTCGCTTAAACGCTTTATTGAGGTGACGCAACGCTTCTTGAGGGCTGCATTTGGAGACTTCATAGTACCAAGGATTCTGACTTTTTACCTCGGCGACTAATCTTTTGTGTAAGTCTATGGCGGTTGGCAGTCGATCTCCGGCTTCTAATATTTCCTTACAGGTAGCCAGTCCCCAATTCCAAGCGGGTCGAGCTACTCCTGCGTGTTTCGCCATCAGCGTTCGTTGTCGGTTATTTAAGTCTAGTTTGGTCTTAAAGCTTTTCACTCACTTTTTAACTGCTCAACAATCTTTTTGTTCGGCTAACTTCGGCTACCATAAAGACTAGCAGAAAACAATGGAGATGGTGAATCCGCGATTTTTGCGGCTTCGGCGATTCTAAACTTACTCAAATTCTTATTTGAGCATAAAAAATGAGTAATTTTAGGAAACTTTAGATAGAAATTTAAAATTTAAACCCTGTTTTTAACCCTCATTTTTAACGAATTGCGGTTCCCCGACCCAGTACGGAAAACCGCGCTTGAGGGCGAGACCGGGCTATTTTTCCGAGCTTTTGGGGGCAATTGTCCTGGGGAGACGCTACACGATCGCCCCGACTGAAAATGAGGACGGTTCGGAGATCGAAGGGAGGCGATCGCCCCTCAATTCAATAAATCGAGGGAATCGGAAGATCCGAGGGACACGATCGCGGGTTCTTGATAAAGCGGGACGACAAAGGTCACCGTCGAACCGAGTCCTTCCCCGAGACTGTAAAAATTCACCCGACCTCCCATCGCCTCGATCAGTTTCTGTGAAATTGCCAATCCCAATCCCGTTCCGCCATATTGTCGGGTGCGATCGCTATCGACTTGCGAAAACGATTGAAAGAGTTTGTCTTGCTTGTCTAAAGAAACGCCAATTCCCGTATCGGTGACGGAAATCTGCACTACACCGGGCAATTCCACCCCCCGGACTTCGACTTTATTTTTAACAATCGTCGCGCGAATTTCGATTCCGCCTTCGTGGGTAAATTTAATCGCGTTTCCGACAATATTTAACATCACTTGTAACAAGCGCTGATAGTTGCCATACAGCAAAATTTCATCTTCTGTTTCGGGAAGGTGAATTTGTAAGGTTAGATTTTTCTGTTGGACTAAAGCACGGGTATGGTTTTCGACCGTGGTCACCAATTCGCCGAGATTGACGGGATTGAGATCCAAGTGCATTTTACCTGCTTCAATTTTGGCGATATCTAAAATATCGTTAATTAAATTGAGCAGGTGTAAGGCGGAACGATAGGCTTCTTCAATAAACTGTTTTTCTTCTTCTTCATCTTCGGCCATACCTTCCATAATCAATTTTAAAAAGCCGATCATGCCGTTGAGAGGGGTTCGTAATTCGTGAGAGGTATTGGCTAGAAATTGGCTTTTGAGTTTGGAGGCGGCTTCGGCTTGTTCGCGCGCTTGTTCTAATTCTTGATATAAGGTGGCGTGGGCGATCGCCGTTCCCACTTGTTCGCCGAGTTCTCGGACAAATTCGATTTCGGCGGCGCCCCAGGTGCGATCGGGTTCCGGGTCGGGATCGCGCTGGCGTTCGCCATCTGCGATCGCTTCCTGACACAGACACACTAATGCATTCGGACGATCTTGATAGCGGGTGGCGAAGATCAGCGCCGCTTGAGGGGCGCACCCGGGTAGAATCAGAGTTTCGACGGCGATCGCGTCCGGAGAGTCTAAAGCGCGTTGCCAGTCCGGATAGTCTTCGAGGAGGAAGTCCCAACCGAGGAGGGACGGGCGATCGCCGGGACAATATTCGGCAGTGACCTGCACGCAGTTTCTGGCGCTATTGTAAAGACAAATGAAGCAACGGCTGACTCCGAGAGCTTCGGCTAACCCTTTAACGGTTTGTCGGGCGATCGTATTCAAATCGAGGGTTCGCCGAATTTGCCGCGACATTTGGGCGAGCAGTTTTTGATACAGTTCCGATCCCGGGGGGAGAGTACGGCGCAAACTGCCAACGATCTCGGCGAGTAATTTTTGATGGAGGTTCAACCCGGAGGCGAGCAGGTGAGTATTGTTTGGATTCTCGTTGGTGGGGAGTTCGCACTCGCTCAGGACGCCAGGAATCGTTCGTCCCATCACCAAGACTTGCTGACCTTCCGAGTTGGAATCGGGTATGGCGGCGATCGTCAGGTCGAAAAGAAAGTAGCAATCCCGATAGCGAAAGGGGTAGCTGAAGCGTTCGGGAACCCCGGAGGACAGGACGCGCCTGACGCGATCGCCGTAGGGGACGATCGCCACGGGTTGGAACTGTTCGTCGATGCGGGTTCCAATCAAGGTCTGAGGGTCGAGTTCGCACTCGCTGGCCCTTTCCCAATAAAATGCACGGTAATAACCTTCGCGGTCGTGGGTGAAGGCTAACGGGGCGCCGAGGGCTTCTAACCAGTTATCCCCTTGTTGCGAGTGATGGGATGGCCCAGACGCAGAATTACTAGAAACGGAAAAGCGATCGGCAGATGCCATGAGCGGAGTCCGAAAGTAAACGGCCAGGGGTTGGCATGAAGCGATCGCCTCCCAAAAGTAATGGCAGCGAAACGACGGCGATCGCTAACAGCAGTTAAATTCTGACCCCAAGCTAGCATTTTATTGGAGACGCTCGCCGCTCCTATAACGTTTCCTAGATCGATCTCCTCCCTCGACCATCCCCCCCAAGCCCCCTGAAACAGGGGGCAAGCCCGGCAAAGTCCCCTGTTTCAGGGGGATTTAGGGGGATCGGAGTTGTCCCTCATGATTTGAGACAATGTTCGAACACTGCTCGACCAGCGCGGTGGCGAGACTGACCGCCAGCTCTTCAGATGTCTATTTCTCTAGGTTATGGCGAGCTACAACCTAGAGATTTTTCACGCTCTAATCATTCCACTCGCCCCGTGGGGGAACGGGAGGATTTCTTAATAAGTTTCGACTCAAGTCGTTGTCTCTGCTGCGTTCGCCGCGCAACCACTGCCTCACGGCAGTTTCGATGACTTTGCTCGGATCGTTGGTTAAATGTTGGATTTGTTCGAGTAGTTCGGCATCTAAATGAATAGAAACTTCTACTTTTTCTTTCCGATCGGAATGCACGACCTGGTCATTCATAGGACATTAATTCTCTCAGCAAAAAATAAGGATAAAGTAGAATGAACAACAGATTCTGTTGTATGAGGCACTCGTGACCTTGAGATCGCCCGGGCGATCGCCAAATGATTCCATTGCAGTCGAACCGAGGGAATAACGGACCGATCGCCCTCAAGGGGAGGACGGTTCGAGCGGCGCGATCGCCGTGCGGCTCGTCGAACACAGGGATTGAAGTCGGTAGAAATTTTGAGAAGAACCCGAACCCATTATATCAAGGCTTGGAACCAAGCGAGCCTGACCCGAGGATACCCCAGCCAACTCGGGGCCGATAGAGGGGGCGATCGCTTCCCCTAGCGCACGAGTGTCTCGGAAACCATTAAAATGTGTTAAGCATTGCCACCGTTCGAGCCGTCAACGACGAGACGACCTCGACGGGTCGCACGGCGATCGCGCCGTTCTCCCCTTGCCGCGTACTCCTTCACGCAATTAGCCACGAACCTAAAGCTTATGACCGACGTTCCTGTTTCTCGCATTCGCAACTTTTCCATTATCGCTCATATCGACCACGGTAAATCCACCTTGGCCGACCGTCTGCTGATGGCGACAGGCACTGTCGAGGATCGGGTCATGAAACAGCAATTCCTCGACAACATGGATCTCGAACGGGAGCGCGGCATTACCATCAAGCTGCAAGCGGCCCGCATGAACTACAAAGGCAAAGACGGTCAGCAATACGTCCTCAACCTAATCGACACCCCCGGACACGTGGACTTCTCCTACGAAGTCTCTCGCTCCCTGGTCGCCTGCGAAGGCGCCTTACTCGTCGTCGATGCCTCTCAAGGGGTCGAAGCTCAAACCCTCGCCAACGTCTATCTGGCCCTCGAACACGACCTTGAAATTATCCCCGTTCTCAATAAAATCGACCTGCCGGGAGCCGAACCCGAGCGCGTCAAAGCCGAAATCGAAGAAGTGATCGGACTCGACTGCTCCCAAGCCATTCTCGCCTCGGCGAAAGAAGGGATCGGGATCGACGAAATTCTCGAATCGATCGTTCACTTGGTGCCACCGCCTCAAGATACGATCGACCAACCTCTGCGCGCCCTGATTTTCGATAGCTACTACGACCCCTATCGCGGCGTCATCGTCTATTTCCGGGTCGTCGATGGGACGGTCAAACACGGCGATCGCGTGCGCCTGATGGCGTCGAAAAAAGAATACGAAATCGACGAACTCGGCGTCTTGTGTCCCACCCAAAAACCCGTAGACGAACTGCACGCCGGAGAAGTCGGTTACTTCGCCGCCGCGATTAAAACGGTGGAAGATGCGCGGGTCGGCGATACGATCACTCTGGCCAAAGCCCAAGCCAGCGAAGCCCTTCCGGGTTACACCGAAGCGAAACCGATGGTTTTTTGCGGGATGTTCCCCACGGACTCGGATCAGTTCGAGGACCTGCGCGAAGCCCTCGAAAAGCTCAAGCTCAACGATGCGGCCCTGTCTTACGAACCGGAAACCTCCAGCGCGATGGGTTTCGGCTTCCGATGCGGCTTCCTCGGGCTGCTGCACATGGAAATCGTCCAAGAACGGTTAGAGCGCGAATACGACCTCGATTTGATTACGACGGCCCCTTCCGTGGTCTATCGGGTCACGACGATTGACGGGGAAGAGCTGCTGGTAGACAATCCGAGTAATTTACCCGACCCGCAAGAACGGGAGAAAATCGAGGAACCCTACGTGCGGGTGGAGATGATTACGCCGGAAACGTATGTCGGGGCGTTGATGGAGTTGAGCCAGTCCCGGCGCGGCGAGTTTAAGGATATGAAATATCTGACCTTGGGGCGGACGACGTTAGTATACGAGTTGCCCTTGGCGGAGTTGGTGACGGACTTTTTCGATCAGATGAAGTCGCGATCGCGCGGTTATGCGAGTATGGAATATCATCCGATCGGCTATCGCGAAAATCCTCTGGTGCGGATGGATATTTTGATTAATAGCGATCCGGTCGATGCCCTCTCGACGATCGTCCACCGGGATAAAGCGTATCCGGTGGGACGGGCGTTAGTGGAAAAGCTCAAAGAGTTGATCCCGCGTCATCAGTTTAAGGTTCCCCTGCAAGCGGCGATCGGTTCGCGGGTGATTGCCAGCGAGAGTATTCCCGCTTTGCGTAAGGACGTGTTGGCGAAGTGTTACGGCGGCGATATCAGCCGGAAGAAGAAACTGCTGCAAAAGCAAGCGAAAGGGAAGAAGCGCTTGAAGGCGATCGGAACGGTGGACGTCCCCCAAGATGCGTTTATGGCCGTTCTCAAGCTCGATCGCGGTTGATCCGGCCATCGATTCGGCTCCCAATACTTTATATAAATTAACGACCGGGTACTTGACAATTGGCACCCGGTCGTTCTTAGCTCGCCACCGAAAAAAGACTACGGGCGATCGCAAATCTTAAGACTCCTAGTGTCCTCTAGACAGTTACTTTCGGGCAGGTTAGGTTAGAAGTCGAATTTCACCCCTTTTCAGGCAGTTGACGATGAGAATTTTGGTCACGGGTGGGGCTGGTTTTATTGGTTCCCACCTTATCGATCGCCTAATGGACCAAGGCCATGAAGTATTGTGTCTCGATAACTTCTTCACCGGACACAAACACAATATCCTCAAATGGTTGGATAACCCCTACTTCGAGCTGATCCGCCACGACATCACCGAACCGATTCGTTTGGAAGTCGATCAAATTTACCACCTCGCCTGTCCGGCGTCTCCGGTTCACTACCAATACAACCCGGTCAAGACCATCAAAACCAACGTGATCGGAACCCTATTCATGCTCGGATTGGCCAAACGGGTGAAAGCACGCTTCCTCTTGGCTTCGACCTCCGAAGTCTACGGCGACCCCGACGTTCATCCCCAAACTGAAGAATATCGCGGCAACGTCAACACGATCGGGATTCGCTCCTGTTACGACGAAGGCAAACGAGTCGCCGAAACCCTGGCGTTCGACTACCACCGTCAAAATGGCGTCGATATCCGGGTCGCCCGGATCTTCAATACTTACGGCCCGCGCATGTTAGAAAATGACGGTCGCGTGGTCAGCAATTTTATCGTGCAAGCCTTGCGCGGCATTCCCCTGACCGTTTACGGCGATGGCTCCCAAACCCGCAGTTTTTGCTACGTCTCGGACTTGGTCGAAGGCTTGATTCGCCTGATGAATGGCGAGTCTACCGGACCGATCAACCTCGGTAACCCGGACGAATACACGATTCTCGAATTGGCCGAAAAAATTCAAAAAACGGTCAATCCCGACGCCGAAATTCAGTTTAAACCCCTTCCCCAAGACGACCCCCGCCAGCGCCAGCCGGATATCACCAAAGCGAAAACCTTCCTCGGTTGGCAACCCACGATTCCTCTGGATGAAGGGTTAAAGTTAACGATAGAAGATTTTCGCAGCCGTTTGAGGTCTAGTTAACCCGATCGCCTGGGAATACTAACCGGGAAAGCCAATTGTTGTCTAAAAATGCAGGTTTATCCCGAAAACAAGTGACTTTGCCAGAAATCAGGGTGCTGGACGGAAGGACATCACTATTTCAATTGGAGGATTTACCCCGATGCGCGTTTGTGTCATTGGAACCGGATACGTAGGTTTAGTCACGGGCGCTTGCTTGGCGCACACCGGGCATCACGTGATCTGCGTCGATAATAACGAACAAAAAGTCAAGATGATGAAAGCCGGACAGTCCCCGATTTACGAACCGGGCTTGTCCGATATCATTCAAAAAGCGTCTCAAGAAGATTTATTGGAATTTACGACCGATCTCGCTTATGGGGTCAATCACGGCGATATTTTATTTATTGCTGTCGGGACTCCGGCGTTACCGACTGGAGAAAGCGATACCCGCTATGTGGAAGCGGTCGCCCGAGGAATCGGCAGTCATCTGGAGAAAGGCTATAAGGTCATTGTCAATAAGTCTACGGTGCCGATTGGGTCCGGGGACTGGGTACGCATGATCGTTCTCGACGGGATTGCGGAACGTCAGAAAGCCTCTGGCGGCGGCAATAGCATTTCGGGAGATGAAGCGGCGGCGAAGTTGGGAATCGAGTTCGACGTGGTGAGCAATCCCGAGTTTTTACGGGAAGGTTCGGCGGTTTACGATACGTTTAATCCCGATCGCATTGTCTTGGGGGGTAACAGTGACAAGGCCCTCTCGATGATGGAAGAACTGTATCAGCCGATTGTCAAGCGCAAGTTTGGGGAAGATCCTTCGTTACCTCCGGTTCCGGTGGTCAAGACGGATTTGAGTTCGGCGGAAATGATCAAGTATGCGGCCAACTCGTTCTTGGCGACAAAGATTAGTTATATTAACGAGATTGCCAATATCTGCGATCGCGTCGGCGCCGATGTCGTGCAAGTGGCGAAGGGGATCGGTCTCGATTCGCGCATCGGCACTAAGTTTCTACAAGCGGGGATCGGTTGGGGGGGGTCTTGCTTCCCGAAAGATGTTTCGGCCCTGATTCATACCTCGGACGATTACGGTTACGACGCCCAATTGCTCAAAGCGGCGGTGGATGTCAACAAGCGCCAGCGCACGATCGCGATCGAAAAACTCCAACACGAACTGAAAATCCTCAAAGGTAAAACGGTCGGTCTGTTGGGGTTGACGTTCAAACCGGATACGGACGACATGCGCGACGCCCCCGCCCTCAATTTGATCGAACAACTCAACCGCTTGGGAACGAAGGTCAAGGCTTACGACCCGATCGTTTCTCAAAGTGGCATCGGTCAGGGTCTCAGTGGGGTCGTGGTGGAAACGAGCCCCGAACAGTTAGCTTACGCTTGCGATGCTCTGGTTGTGGTCACGGACTGGCAGCAGTTCTTGACCTTGGATTATGCGGCGATGGCGAAGGTGATGAACAATCCGGTCATTATTGACGGTCGCAATTTCCTCGATCGCAAAATGTTGCAAAAAGCCGGATTCCGTTATGTGGGCATCGGCTGTTCTTAATTGAATCGGATTGATTGAATCTAATTGGGAAAAAGTAGGGTGGGCAATGCCCACCCTACTCCCCATCTTTTTAGAATTTGGGAATTGAGTTGAATCTGAAATTTACGATTTCTTTTGCAGTTGTCGCGACGGAAATTGATAAATATTGGCCGAACCGTAAAAGACGATCGCTTTACTTTGAATGCGGATGCGATCGACTCTTAACTGCGTTCCTTCTAAGGCGAATTTATCTAAATCGAGCAGGCTATTAATATGCTCGATTAACGCATTACCTAAGTCTACGGCGCGATCGCTCCCTTCACATTTGACGTTGACAAATTGCACTTTGCGCCGTTCTTCCACATCCACCTGTGCGGTGAAATCCAGATGCACGGGTTCGTCGGCGTCGCCAATTTTCACTTGAGACGACACCCGAAGGGCTTTATCGCTGGTCAAGTTGACTTCGGTTTTCTGAAAATGTAGGGATTCTCCGTTATATTGGAGGCGCTGCAATTTCTCGACGACAAACGGCGTATTAAATGAAGTAGTTAAGTCATTTTCAGTTAAAACCACTCGCATTCGGGCGCTGGTGGGTTGGCGCAATTTGATGTTTCCCGAAAAAATGGCGCCAAAGTCGATCGCCACGGCTTGCAAGTACAGTTCCATGTTCTCGATCCGCAAGCCGTTATACATCAGCATTCCCTGGCCGATGAAATCGAAGCCGTCGATACTTCCCTGGAGCAACTTGGCAACAGGTTCGGCCCGAACGTTCGCCTCGACTTTTTCGGATCGCTTGAACAAGGCCGCGATCGCCTTACCTGCCACTTGACTTACAAGCGCGTCGCCACCTTGGTTCTGGAAGGGTGTGCTGCCAAACAAAGCTGATACCATTTCCTCGGACGCTTGCCAACGCTTCCTATTATAACAATTTATTAAGATATGTAAAATTAAGTTGAACTTATGACGCTTATAAGGTAGAGACAAAGTCCCGGCGATCGAGAAACGGCTCGCAGATTACAGACTCCAGGGGGTTCCCTCCAGACAAGTCCCGTCGAGCAACGCCCCCGCGCGATCGGCATGTTCTACTATGGCACACAAAAGGTTAGCGCGTCTCAAATTCGTCCCGTGCAGCACGGCCCCGGTAAGGTCGGCTTCTTCTAAATCCGCTTGCGTGCAGTCCGCACCGCAGAGGTTCGCGTGAGCGAGTTCGGCTTGACGCAAAATCGCCCGTTCCAAACTGGCGCCGCGTAAATCGGCCCCGCGCAAATCGATGCCCGTCCAGTCGAGACCACTGCCAATCGCTCCAGTCAAAAAGGCTCCGGCAAAGCTGGCCCCTCCGACCTCGCTATCGAGCAAGAGGGCGCCGCGTAAATCGGCGTTGCGACAGTCGGCACCGCGTAAATCGGCTCCGGTGAGATCGGCCCCGCGCAAGTTAGCCCGTAGGTGGGCATCCGCTAAATTGGCGCCGCATAGATTGGCCCCGCTTAAATTCGCTTGGGACAGATCGGCGCCGGAGAGATCGGCACCGGAGAGATCGGCGCCTGCCAGATGGATTCCGGCTAAGTCTTTGACTTTGCCCTGTCGGATGGCTTCGAGGTCTGGAGAGCTGGAAATCATTGGAGAGTTGAGAATTCAGAGTAGAGGAATTTACGATTTGACGGTGGTGGAAGGGGGGGGAGATTCTTCGAGCCAGACGTTGGGGAGTTGACTGGGACGGTTCGGTAGTTGCATCAGCCCCATTTCCGCGAGGCGGACGACGTTGCTGAGGGTTTCGATCGCCTTGGGGTCGAAACGAGTCTCACTGCGCTGCTGGCACTGTTCTAAGGCGGCTTGGGGGGTCAGGGCGCCGCGATCGCCCCGGGTTTGGGTCAGTTCTTGGAAATAGGCGACTAATCCCAAAATCCGCGCTTCGATCGGGATTTCTTCCCCGCGCAAGCCGTCCGGTTGTCCGCTTCCGTCCCAATATTCGAGGTGGTGCTCGACAATTTCTTTAACTGGCGTCAGTTCGGGCATGGCGGCGAGCAGTTGGGCGCCGATGCGCGCGCGATCGCGCCAAAACGACCGGGTTACCTCATCTAACTGACTGGCTGGAGTGGAAAAGACCTCTGGAGGGGCCGAAACTAAACCGACCCGGAATAATAAGCCCGCCAAGCGCAGGCGCCGCAGTTTGAGGGTGGGTAAGTCGAGCAGTTGTCCCAAGGTTTCCGATAGGGCCGACACTTGCAAGGAAGCGACCGGATTGGCGCAATCGCGCTCGTCTACCCGTTGCGCCATGCGTAAAAAGGCTTGCAGTTTGTTGGCGTTGAGGTTGCGGCTGACTTTGAGGGCTTGACCTTCGAGTTCCCACAGTTCGCGGGTTTGGCGGTTGACGGCGACGATTTGCTGCTGAGAACTTTGTAGGTAGGAAACAATGCGAGAAACAACCCCACTCATATCCGTTTGGGGAACGTCTTTGCACTCTAGGATCTGGCGCTGGGTGGCTTTGAGGCGATCGATGAGGTCTGGATTGTACGGATGCAGGCGATCGAGTAAGATTTCTGTGGATTGGGAGACGACGGCGCGATCGAAGGTCCACAATCCGTAAAATTTGCGTTCGGTATCCACTTGGGGCCTATCTTCCGGTCGGTATTCGTCGGGGTCGAGTTCGTGACACAAGACGATCGCCTGATAACTCGGCGCGAGAATAACTAGATTCCACTCGTTGACTAAGCTATCTTCCGGATCGAGATTTACTAAGGAAACGTTATCGAGTTGGCTAGTTTCGTGGGTGGAAAAACCGCTATCGGAAACTGCACTGATGAGGATGTGGCGCGAGCGATCGGCAATTTCTCGATAGCGTTCGGCTTCTTGAAGATACCATTTTCCTTGCTGAAAAGTGGCTAAAACCAAGGGATCGACTTCACTCTTGTCCGAGGAGGTTTGGAGAATGTGATCTTCGAGGGCGTGACAGAGCGCGACTAAGGTATTTTTGAAGTACACGCCATAACTCGAAGGCAGTTGTCCTTCGGGCAAAGCCGCTTTAAGCTGGTTGAGCGTCGATTCCGGATTCATATTCAACGAGAAGCTTCCTATGTTGTTCATGATACCGGGAATCGTCCTTTACAGGGAATTGCGGGACGGGCGATCGCGCGATCGCGGCTTCTAGGACGCTGTAATGGTTAGCCGCGATCGGGATAGCTAGTTGCTGCGGCTGGCATGACTAGCCCTACCGCTCTACAATATCCATCCGCGAGTTGATAAAAAAGCCCGCCGAAGCGGGCTTTATGGGAGTCGGGGGAGTATCAAAACTTCCCCCTACACCGAGGCTAATGACAATCTAACGATTGAGGGATTCTTCCAACTTGGCAATGTCGAGTAAGGTCTTCATCACGGAGTCGGGGTTCAAGCTGATCGAGTCGATCCCGAGTTCGACCAAGAAGCGGGCGAATTCCGGATAGTCGGAGGGCGCTTGACCGCAGATCCCGATCTTGCGACCGTTTTTCTTGGCTTTTTCGATTACCATTTGCACCATATCTTTGACCGCTTTGTTGCGTTCGTCGAAGATGTGAGCCACTAACGCGGAGTCGCGATCGAGACCCAAGGTGAGCTGGGTGAGGTCGTTGGAACCGATCGAGAAGCCATCGAAGATTTCGCTGTATTGGTCGGCGAGGATGACGTTACTCGGGATTTCGCACATCACGTAGACTTGCAGGCCGTTTTCGCCGCGCTTGAGACCGTATTTCTCCATCGTCTCTAGCACTTTGCGACCTTCGTCCGGGGTGCGGCAGAACGGGATCATCGGGATGACGTTGGTCAGACCCATTTCGTCGCGAACCCGTTTGAGGGCTTTACATTCCAATCCGTAAGCTTGTTCGTACTTCGGATCGTAGTAGCGGGAGGCACCGCGCCAGCCGATCATCGGGTTTTCTTCTTTCGGCTCGAATTGCTTACCGCCGAGGAGGTTCGCATATTCGTTGCTCTTGAAGTCGGACATGCGGACGACGACGGGATTGGGATAGAACGCTGCGGCGATCGTGCCGATCCCGTGAGCGAGCTTGTCTACGAAGAATTCCGGTTTGTTCTTCGGATAGAGGGCCGTCAGTTTGGCGATTTCTTTCTTGACGCTTTCATCTTCGAGTTCGTCGTAATGAATCAACGCTAAGGGGTGCGCTTTGATGTGGTTGGCGATGATGAACTCGAAGCGAGCCAAACCGACGCCATCGCAAGGAATCGAGGACAGACCGAAGGCTTCTTCAGGGTTGCCGACGTTCATCAAGATTTTAGTCTTGGTGCGCGGCAGGTTGTC
Source organism: Oxynema mangrovii CENA135 (assembly GCF_016632315.1). Taxonomy (NCBI): domain Bacteria; kingdom Bacillati; phylum Cyanobacteriota; class Cyanophyceae; order Oscillatoriales; family Oscillatoriaceae; genus Oxynema; species Oxynema mangrovii. The sequence goes on from NZ_JAEOXH010000002.1 coordinate 537,838, forward strand.
GATTTTGGTTTCTTGGACTTCAAAGGGAATCAAGCCGGAGTAGACTTTTCCTTCTTCCCCTTCGGAGCAAGAAACGGTGATTTCTTGTCCGGTTTCGATGTCGGCGGTGGCGGTTCCGCATCCGACGATCGCCGGAATCCCCATTTCCCGAGCGATGATCGCGGCGTGACAGGTGCGTCCGCCTTGGTTGGTGACGATCGCGCTCGATTTCTTCATGATCGGCTCCCAGTCGGGGTCCGTCTTGTTGGTAACGAGGACTTCTCCTTCTTTGAACTGGTCGATCTTGTGAACGTCGAGGATGACCCGGGCTTTTCCTTGACCGATCATTTCGCCGACAGCACGACCGCGTGCTAAAACGTCACTCGTTCCGTTGAGTTTGAAGTTGCGGATGACGTTTCCGGCTTTTTGCGATTGGACGGTTTCCGGACGGGCTTGCACGATAAACAGTTCGCCCGTCATCCCATCTTTCGCCCACTCGATGTCCATCGGCGTGTCTTTGCCCCGGACTTGGCTGTAGTGGTCTTCGATGATGCAAGCCCATTTCGCCAAAGTCAGGATCTCTTCGTCGCTGATGCAGAATTTTTCGCGCTCCGGTTCGGGAACGGGAACGTTTTTGGTCAGCTTGGAACCGCCCAAGTCGTAGACCATTTTGATTTCTTTACTGCCGAGCCGTTTTTCGAGGATCGGACGCTTGCCTTCTTTTAAGGTCGGTTTGAAGACGAAGTATTCGTCGGGGTTGACGGCCCCTTGCACCACGTTTTCACCCAAACCGTAAGCGGCGGTGATTAAGGCGGCATTCTTAAAGCCCGTTTCCGTGTCGATGGAGAACATGACTCCGGAGGTGGCGAGGTCGGAACGCACCATTTTTTGGACGCCGACGGAGAGGGCGACGCTGAATTCGTCGAAGTCTTCGCGCTTCTCAGCATATTGGTGGCGGTAGGAGATGGCGCGGTCGGTGAACAAGGAGGCGAAGCACTTGTGGCAGGCTTCGAGTACCCCTTTGACGCCGTGGACGTTGAGGTAGGTTTCTTGTTGTCCGGCGAAACTGGCGTCGGGTAAGTCTTCGGCGGTGGCGCTAGAACGGACGGCTACGTCGGTGTCGCTGCTGTATTCTTCGCAAACTTTTTGGTAGTCGGGGCCGAAGCGCTCGCAAAACTGGCTATCGCCGCCGTAACGCTTACACAGTTGCAGGTAAGCGGCGGCAATGGCGTCTTGCAGGTCTTGGGGGAAGGGGGTGTTCATCACGAGGGCGCGAGCCTGTTTCCCCCGCTCCCGCAAGTTGTTGACGTCATCGAGGTCGAGGTCGGCAAAGAGTTTGCGTAGCTTTTCTTCTAATCCCGCTTTTTCGATGAAATAACGATAGGCATAGGCGGTGGTGGCAAACCCCGTGGGAACGCTGACGCCTTTGGACGCCAGTTGCTGGATCATTTCACCCAGTGAGGAGTTTTTACCGCCGACTAAGGCGAGATCGGCAATGCCGACTTCTTCAAACCACAAAACGAATGCGGTTTCTTTGGAACCTTGAGGCGTTTTTTCAGGAGCGGTGGAAACCATAGGTTTTATTCCTCTATGCGTACGGCAATTCTGTATAAGAACTGTTGTCAAACGTGTGTTTTCTTCTTTGACACGCTATGCTCGATCATAAACACGAGTTTTTAGAAAATCAATGGTTTAAATCTTAAAAAAGTGTTTAATGTTAAAACTTTGTGAAATTTGAAAAATGCTAATATTGAATTATTGTAGATCGATTTTTAGTTCATTTCAAGTCTGGAAATGAAATGAATTCTCATTGACTTTTCATCGATGAGGGTTGTTTATTTCTAAATATTACGGAAGTAACTCTAGGAGGTTGGAAATCGAGAGATAGAGATAGGTAATAACAATCCGATCGCGGCGATCGCGCCATTTAAAGGATGAAAATAAAAGGGATTTGGAGAAATTCTGGGGCGATCGCTACCGGGAGAGCGCCGCTTTTTTTCGAGTGGGATGGACAAGCTACGCGACGATCGCGCCTCGCACCGAGACCGATCGCGGCGAAGACCTGTAAATCGATAGGGTCGATTTCAGTCGAAATTGAGGGAATTTCAGATTGAAAGCGAACGATCGCGCATCAAACATCCGATCGCTACTGTGTGGAATTCCTTACGGTTACCAGCGCTTTTTCACGCTGATGTATAGGCAGATTAGCACGTTTTTTTCGGCCTGACTGTAATCTATATCACATTACCCCGTTTCCGCCATTCGGGCCGATCCGGCGACGTTTCCCCTCGAGATCCGATCGCGCCATTTTTACGCTAGAGTGCGATCGCCAGATCGATCGGGAGCGAGCGTCATGTTGTCCAAACGATTTAACGAAGCCCTCAGTTTTGCTGCCGAATTGCACGCCACCCAGACCCGCAAAGGGTCGGGAATCCCCTACATCGCCCACTTACTCGCCGTCGCCAGCATCGCCCTCGAATACGGCGCCAACGAAGACGAAGCGATCGCCGCCTTACTTCACGACGCCATCGAAGACCAAGGCGGCGCGATCGTCCGGGAACAAATTCGCCGTCGCTTTGGCGACACCGTTACCGCGATCGTCGAAGGGTGCACCGACGCCGACACCCTGCCCAAACCCCCCTGGCGCCAGCGAAAAGAAGCCTACCTCGCCCACCTCCTCAGCGCTTCCCCCTCCGTCCGCCTCGTCTGTGCGGCGGACAAACTCCACAACGCCCGTTCCATCCTCAACGATTACCGACAAGTCGGCGAAGACCTGTGGAAGCGCTTCAAAGGCGGTCGCGACGGAACCTTATGGTACTACCGATCGCTCGTCGAAACCTTCAAACAAATCGATTCGACCCCCTTAATCGAAGACCTCGCCCGGGTCGTTGACGAACTGGAAACCACCTGTAAAAACCCCGTTCGACTCTCCTCTTAAATCTAAATCCCCCCACGGTTTCAACCCGACCCGTTTCTTCTCGAAACGGGTTTTTCTCTAGGTAGGCGGTGTAACGGTCGTCCTCTTCAACCCCTCGAACATGGAAATTCTCAGAGATTTATTCGCTCAAGATCCGATTTTTCCCTTCGCCTTGTTGCTCGGCATTATTTTAGTCGTTCCCCTCTGTTTCGAGCGCTTGCAACTTCCCGGTTTAGTAGGCTTGCTCGTCGCGGGAGTCGTCTTCGGACCCCATGGATTGCAACTGCTCGAATCCCAAAGCGAAACGATGAAACTGCTCTCCGATATCGGAGTCGTTTACTTGATGTTTGTGGCCGGATTAGAAATGGACATCGCTCAATTCCAGCGCGTGCGCGATCGCGCGTTGGGATTTGGTTTTCTCACCTTTCTCTTTCCCCTCATTGCCGGAACGATCGTCGGTCGTTGGTTTGGCTTCGACTGGAATGCTTCGATCTTACTCGGTTCCTTACTCTCTTCCCATACTCCATTAGGATATCCCATTCTAAGTCGCATGGGTTTAATGGGGAACGAAGCGGTGATCGTCGCCTTGGGAGGGACAATTTTTACCAATATTCCCGCCTTACTCGTTTTAGCGATTTGCGTGGGCGTAAAAACGGGAGATTTCACCCCCATCGAGTTACTCATTTTAATCGTATCTTTGAGCCTTTACTCCGCCGTCGTCCTCTGGGGAGTCAACTGGATCGGCAAAGAATTTTTTCGGCGATCGGGAGACGAAGAAGGCAATCAATTTTTGTTTATCTTATTAGCGGTTTTTGTCGCGGCGGTCGGCGCCCAAGTTATCGGCGTCGAAAAAATTATCGGCGCTTTTTTAGCAGGAATGGCGGTCAACGAAGTAGTCGAATCGGAAACCGTTAAAGAAAAAGTCGTCTTTGTCGGCAGTGTTTTATTTATTCCCATGTTTATTATTAACTTGGGACTGTTAATCGACTTGCAAGAATTTGCCAAAGGGTTAGCCTCCTTTGGGCTGACGATCGCCATTATCGGCGCCTTATTGGGGAGTAAATGGATCGCGGCGGTGGGGACCCAATGGCTGTATCGCTACACCCGGGCCGAAACGATCGCCATTTGGTCCCTTTCGATTCCGCAAGTCGCGGCGACCTTAGCGGCGACGATTGTCGGCTATCGCCAGGGAATTTTAACCGAAGAGGTGTTAAATAGCGCGATCGTGATGATGTTGGTGACGGCGACCCTCGGACCGTGGGTGACGGCGCGGGTGGCGGGAGCCCTGCCTTTACCGGAAGCGGATTTAGGGGCGATCGCCACGACTTTCGACGAGACAGAAGCACAAATCGGTCATGTATTTACAGTAGTGGTGCCTGTTTGCAATCCCGAAACCGAGCGCTATTTGGTCGAACTGGCGGGATTGTTAGCCCGTGCCGAAGCCGGACAGATCGTGTCGTTGTCGATCGCCCGTTCGATCGCCTACATGGAGGTGAGCGCCTTAGACGAGGCGATCGCGCGCGGCGAACGACTCGCGAACGAGGCGGTCGAGTTCGCCCGCAGCTTGGGAGTGAGCGCCCGAGGTATCCTGCGGATTGACAGCGACGTCGCCTTGGGAATCGTCCATGGGAGTCGAGAGCAAAATGCTAGCGCGATCGTCATGGGATGGTCGGAAACGACGAGTTTGCGATCGCGCCTGTTCGGGAATGCGATCGATTCCGTGTTGTGGGGGGCACACTGTCCCGTGGCGGTGACCCGATTGCTCGCCTCGCCGATGCAAATGCAACGCATTCTAGTTCTGGTCGATCGCGCGATCGCTCAATCCGTGCTGTCGGTACGGGTGGCATTTATTTTAGCGAGCGCCAATCAAGGGGAAGTCACCCTTTTATATGCCGGAGATCGGCATACCTCGCCGGAAGTCCACGAGCAGATCGGCGCGCAACTGTCCCAGTTGGTGGCCCAGTGGTCGGGAAGCACTCCCTCGCAGATCGCGATTTTAGCCGATGACGACCCGGTGGGGGCGATCGTGACCGCCTCGGCGCCTTACGATCTGGCGATTTTGCGATCGACCCGGCGCCGAACGGTCGCGGGATTAGAAATCGACGATCTGACTACTCAACTCCTGCGTCAATTATCCCTATCTTTGGTGATGTTGGGGGAACCGGAATAGGAGAATTTATAATAGGTTTTAGAGTTTGGAGTTTACAGTTTACAGTTAGCCGTCGATTGCTCGACGACGATCGCGAAGCGAGGAAGGCGGGGAGGAGCGAGCCTCTGTCGAACCCCGGTTGAAATGGGGGGCGATCGCCCTCATGGACTGTATGGAACAATTCCCATCGGTACGGATTCGAGAGGATCCAGAGGTGGAGGATCGCCCCCTGTCGTCTCAAATTTCTCTTAATTTAATCTCGTCGAGGCGATCGCCTCTAGATCGCCGTGTAGTTTTTGTAGCATTCCCCCGGCTTCAATTTCAAATTCAAAACTTAAAATGATATAACTGTTAAACTGACGAATAATAACAGGCTCGACTCTTTCAACCGGAGACGACCTCAATCGACGAGAATGAAATAATTCGACGCTCGAAGAAATCTCCCTCACCTCAATCTGACAGGTCGAAGCGGAAACACAGGAGACAGCCCATGATCGAAACAGGTTTGACCATTGCGAACGCGGATACCAACAGTGAAGAAGAAGAAGCGGTGTTGGTAGAAGAAAAATTTGATGCTGAAGAAGACGAAGACTCCCCAGAATTGGAAATTCCTTTGTCCGATCGTAAATTAGTAACCCATCCCTACGATTTCGTCATTCGTTCCCTCAAAGATCAGATCGACGATGGAACGCTGATTCTCGCCGACAAATTCCAGCGCCGTCAAGTTTGGGATCGGACGAAATCGAGTCGGTTGATCGAGTCACTCTTGCTCAACGTTCCGATTCCCGTTTGCTATTTCGCCGAATTGGAAGACGGAACCTACAGCGTGATCGACGGTCAACAACGACTCACCGCGATTTATCGATTTCTCCATGACGAATATCCCCTCAGAGCGTTGAAAGTTCTCTCGGAACTGAATCGGCAGAAGTTTTATCAACTCGACACTCCTTACAAGCGCCTGTTATTGTCGCGCACGATCCGTTGCATTGTCATTCTTAAAGAGTCGCATCCGGATATTAAATACGACGTGTTCGAGCGACTCAATAGCGGTTTTGTGCCGCTCAATGCCCAAGAGTTGAGAAATAGCGTCTATCGCGGCAAGTTAAACGATCTCATTCACCAACTTTCAGAAGATGAGGTCTTTCAAAAAGCGCGACGGGTGAGTGATATTGACAAGCGGATGCACGATTGTGAAATGATTTTGCGCTTTTTTGCCTTTCATTTCCACTTGTCCGAATATAAAGGGACTCTCGCCCGTTTTCTCGATCGCTATTTGGAATCGGGAATCGACTTTGACGAGGAGACGCTCGAACAACATCGAGCTTTATTCCGACGGACGATCGACGATGTTTATTACGTGTTTGAAGATCGTGCCTTTCGGCGATACACCCTCGAAAATGGTTGGGAAAAATCCCTCAATCGAGCGATTTACGACGTGGTAATGCTCTTTTTCGCCCATCTTCAATCCGAAGATATTCGGGCGATGAAAGATGAAATCGTCGAAGCTTTAAAACAGGTCTGCCAAGATCCGGAGTTTTGCGAGGCCATTACGTCTTCAACGAAAAATAAAGACCGGATTCAAATGCGTTTGGACAAGTGGCGCGAAGCCCTTTTAAATATTGGCTTGGACGTACCTTATTTGCAAGTCGGCCAGTAGGAAAGGGCAGTTGGAAAGGGTGTAGTATTCCTCCTTCGAGTTCGGCGGGGATCGCGACTACAAACACGGGGCGATCGTGGCAAGGACGGAGCGACTCAAGCTGTCGAGTTCGTAACCGCCTTCGAGTCCGAACACGATTCGGCGAGTGAGTTGCAGGCAGTAATTTGTAAAGAGGCCGAAGTCTTCGGGTTGCAGGTCGATCCCGGCGAGCGGATCGGTGGAGTTGCCGTCATATCCGGCGCTGACGATCAGGATGTCGGGTTTGAAGTTCTCGAAAAACGGCATGATTTTTTCCTCGAATGCCTGTTTGTATTCGGCGCCCGTGCTTCCGGGTTTCATGGGAATGTTGAGGACGTTGTTGTACGATCCGGTTTCTTGAGCCCGTCCGGTTCCCGGATAGCAGGGGAATTGATGGAGGGAACAGTAGGTGATTTGGGGGTGTGTTTCGACGATCGCCTGGGTGCCATTGCCGTGATGGACATCCCAATCGAGGATCCCGACGCGATCGATGCCGCACTGTTCGATCGCGTAGTAGGCGGCGATCGCGGCGTTGGAGAACAAACAGAAGCCCATACCGCGATCGGGGGTGGCGTGATGACCGGGGGGACGGGCTAAAACAAAGGCCGGATCTCCGGTTTGGCAAATCCAATCGATGCCATCGAGCCAGGCACTGACGGCGAGTTCGGCGATTTCATAACTGCGCGGCGAGACGGGGGTGTCCAGATCCAAGCCGCCGCCGCCATTGTGGGCGATCGTTTCAACTTCATGGATGTGGCGGCGGGTGTGGATGCGTGCGATCGCCTCGGAGACCGCTCGCTCGTTCGGCGGGGTGGGGTGTTGCCAGTGGAGGCGATCGGCCCAGGGCGCGCTTTTGAGGGCTTTGACGATCGCGCGCAGGCGATCGGGTCGTTCCGGGTGCGCCCGCCCGGTATCGTGTAAGAGAAATTCATCGCAGTAGATCGCGGAAAACATAGGCAACCTCAACACTGACCCATCTGCGATCGATTATTGCAGAAATTCGCTCGCGATGTTTCCTTCGAGATCGGCTCCGATCGAGGAGAGTTTTGAGAAACCGCTTCGAGGCGATCGCGCGATCGCCGGATCGTCCCCGGCTCGATTCTTTTGAAGCTTGAATTTTAAAAATTGAAAATAAAATTTAATTTTTTAAAAGTTCAAATAGGTTGGCTCTCGCTTTTTATTAAAAGGCAATAAAAAAGGGCAATAAAAAATTGTTAAATCAATATTTTTTTTGACTTTAGTTCGTTACTAAATACTCAAAAAAATTGGTTTCTACATTTAAACTTAAAACAGGTCTAAAATAGACGTATTTAAAGATATATCTTTACTCGAATAATGGGGCGGAACGGAATAAGCGGCCAAGCTACATAAAATATGCTAAAATCTTGATAGTAATTAGGCCATATTTAGAGTTCAGTCGAAGACTGTGGTTTTTTTCAGTGCCATAGCTTCTTGAGTCTTATATTTTTGGAGTTTTTCATCTTATGACAACCTCCCAGGAGCGGATAGTCCCGACGGATCTGCGGAACGAAATGTCCCGGTCTTACCTGGAATACGCCATGAGCGTCATTGTAGGTCGGGCGCTGCCAGATGCGAGGGATGGTCTCAAACCCGTCCATCGGCGCATCCTCTACGCCATGCACGAACTCGGGTTGACCCCAGACCGCCCCTTCCGGAAGTGCGCCCGGGTTGTGGGGGAAGTGCTGGGTAAGTACCACCCTCACGGCGATACGGCGGTTTACGATGCCTTGGTGCGGATGGCGCAGCCATTTTCGATGCGATCGCCCCTGATCGACGGACATGGGAACTTCGGCTCGATCGACAACGACCCTCCCGCCGCCATGCGGTACACGGAATGTCGCCTGCGTCCCTTGAGTACCGACGCCATGTTGCGGGATATCGACTCGGAAACCGTCGATTTTATCGACAACTTCGACGGGTCCCAACAAGAACCGATCGTCCTGCCCGCAAGGGTTCCGCAGCTTCTGCTCAACGGATCGTCCGGGATCGCCGTCGGGATGGCGACCAACATCCCGCCCCACAATTTGGGAGAACTGATTGACGGATTGGTGGCCCTCATCCACAATCCAGAGATCGACGATCTCGAATTGATGCGCTACATCCCCGGACCGGACTTTCCCACCGGGGGACAAATCCTGGGAACCACCAGCATCCGCGAAGCGTACACCACCGGGCGCGGGTCGATCACCATGCGCGGTGTAGCGACGATCGAAACCCTCGAACAACGGGGACGCCCCGATCGCGAAGCGATTATCATCACCGAACTCCCCTACCAAACCAACAAAGCGGCGATGATCGAAAAAATCGCCGATATGGTCAACGAGAAACGACTCGAAGGCATTTCCGACATTCGCGACGAGAGCGATCGCGACGGAATGCGAATCGTGATCGAACTCAAACGCGACGCCTATCCCCGAGTCGTTCTCAACAACCTCTACAAACAAACTCCCCTGCAAAGTAACTTCGGTTGCAATATGCTCGCCCTCGTGGACGGCGAACCGCAACTGCTGACTTTGCGCGAGTTTTTGCAGGTTTTCCTCGATTTCCGCGTCGAGACGATCGTTCGCCGAACCCAGTACGAACTTCGCAAAGCCGAAGAACGGGATCACCTGTTACAAGGTTTGCTGATCGCCCTGGAAAACTTAGACGCGATTATTGCCTTAATTCGTCGCGCCCCAGATACGCCGACGGCGAAACAAGAATTAATCGATTCTTTCGGTTTGTCCGAACTGCAAGCCGACGCCATTTTACAAATGCAATTGCGGCGGTTGACTGCCTTAGAAGCGGAAAAAATTCAACAAGAACACGCCGAATTACAGGCACTGATCGCCGACTTGCGCGATATTTTGGCGCGTCGCGAACGCATTCTCGACATTATCGAAACCGAGGCGAGTGAGCTCAAAACGAAATTCGCCACTCCCCGCCAAACGGTCATCGAACATGCGGAAGGGGAAATCGACGCCACCGATTTGATCGCCAACGAAAAAGCCTTAATCCTGATTACGGAACAAGGTTATATCAAGCGGATGCCCGTGAGTACCTTCGAGGCGCAAAGTCGGGCGACCCGGGGTAAGTCGGGAACGAAGATGAAAGAAGACGATCGCGTCGAGCATTTCTTTACCTGCTGCGATCACGATAGCGTTCTATTCTTCACCGATCGCGGCGTGGTTTTCTCCATGAAAGCCTATCAAATTCCCACCGGATCGCGCACGGCCCGAGGGATGGCGATCGTCCAAATGTTGCCGATTCCTCGGGAAGAACGAATTACCTCGATCGTCCCGGTCAGCGAGTTTTCCGATGACGAATATCTGATCATGCTCACGAAAGGCGGCTACATCAAAAAGACCGCCCTGTCTGCATTTAGCAATATTCGTTCTAATGGCTTGATCGCGATTTCTTTAGCGGACGGCGATCAATTGCGCTGGGTTCGTCGGGCTCGCGAAGAAGATAGCATCATCGTCGGATCTCGCAAGGGAATGACGATCCACTTCAAAGCCGATCGCAATCAACTGCGACCGTTGGGGCGATCGACCCGTGGGGTCAAAGCGATGAACTTGCGTAAAGACGACGAGTTAATCAGTATGGATGTCATTTCCAGTCAGACTTTGCTCGGATTGGAAGAAGACACCAACGGCGATAACGGCGACCTCGACGAGGAATTAGAAGTTCAAACCGTCGATCTCGACACCCTCGACGGCGACGAAGAACTCGACGGGGAAGAAACGGACGCCGAAGAACCGGAAATGGCCGCCCAGCAAGGGCCGTGGGTTCTGGTGATTACTACTGCCGGTTTTGGCAAACGGGTTCCGGTCTCTCAATTCCGCCTCCAAAATCGCGCCGGGAAAGGCATCATCGCGATTAAATTCCGCAAGAGTAACGACCAACTCGCTGCCCTGCGGGTGGTTACCGAAGATGACGAATTGATGATCGTGACCAACCGGGGGATTATCATCCGTCAGGCGGCGAAAGCGATTTCGTCTCAATCCCGGTCGGCGAAAGGGGTACGAGTGCAACGGATCGATCGCGAAGATGCGATCGTCGCGGTGGCGTTGGTTCCTCCGTCGGCGGAAGGGGACGAAGAGATCGGCGTAGAGGCTTAACCCGTCGAATTTTCCTAGAACTTCCCGGTTTTTTCGGTTGACAGGACAGCCAGAAAAACCGGGGTTCTGCCAAAATTGACGGGATTAATTTTATTATTGATTCAATTTGTAGAGGCGCGAAATTTCGCGTCTCTCACTGTTTTAGATCGCAAGAATTGCTGATGAAATTAACCACAATGACCCGTTTGGGGTTGACCTTTGCTGGGGGGGTTGTGATGGGGGGGTTGACCCCCGCCCCAATGAATGTATGGCCTTTAGGGTGGGTGGCGTTGGTGCCGCTTTGGATGGCGATCGCCTTTGAATCTCGCAATTCGGCGATTCTTTCATTTTTCTCCCACCAGAAACCCATTCAAAAAAATCGCCTCTTTTCTATTTTAAAAACGTTAAAACAAGAGCCAAAATTACGGTTTTGGTTGCGACTGTGGGCGTTTCCCCTGGTGTGGGGCTTGGGCTATCACGGCGTGGCTTTATCGTGGATTTTGGGCATCCATCCGATGACCTGGATGGGGGTTCCCTGGTGGCCGAGTTTGGCGATCGCCCTGTTTTGTTGGGGGTTTATCAGCTTGTGGGGGGCGGGGTTGGTCGTGGTTTGGGCAACGGTTCTGGCGATCGCGACCACGCGAACTCACGTCATGACTCGCTTGATTTTAGCAACGGCAACTTGGTGTATTTTAGAGTCGGTTTGGAGTGCGGGGGACTTGTGGTGGACGGCGATCGCCTATACTCAAAGTCCGAATAATTTAGCGATTTTGCACTTATCTCAACTCTCGGGACCGAATACAGTCGCGGCGGCGATCGTTGCGGTCAACGGCGCGATCGCGGAAGGACTGATTTCTTATTTTAAAAACTCTTGCGAGGAGGGGCGATCGGTTCGTCGGATTCGCGGGTTATTGTTAACGGCTTTAATTTTATTTTGTACGGTTCATGCGATCGGCTTTTACTGGTTTTCTCGTCCCTTAAATGACCTCGGCGATCGCGCTTTAAAAGTCGGTCTCATTCAAGGGAATATTCCCAACGAGATTAAACTCAATTACTTCGGCTATCAAAAAGCATTATACGGCTATACCACGGGTTATGAAACCCTCGCCGATCGCGGCGTCGATATCGTCCTGACTCCCGAAACCGCTTTACCGTATCTCTGGACGGAAAAAAGCCGAGAATCTCGTGATTTTTATCGAGTTATTTTAGAAAAAAACATCCCGGCGTGGGTCGGAACCTTTGCTCAAACCGAAGATGGTAATATTACGAATAGTTTATTAACGGTAACGGGAACGGGAGAAACCTACAGCCGTTACGATAAAACCAAGTTAGTTCCCCTCGGAGAATACATTCCTTTTGAAGAGATTTTAGGAAAATTTATCGATCGCCTTTCTCCTTTAGAGGCTCATTTAGTTCACGGAGACAAACATCAAATTTTCGAGACCCCTTTCGGACGGGCGATCGTCGGAATTTGCTACGATTCCGCCTTTCCAGAGCATTTTCGGCGCCAAGCGGCGGCGGGGGGTCAATTTATTTTAAGTGCGTCTAACGACGCCCATTATACCCCCGTACAGATGCACCAACATAATGCCCTCGATCTGATGCGCGCGATCGAAAGCGATCGCTGGATCGTCCGCGCCACGAATACGGGATTATCTAGTGTTATCGACCCTCACGGACGCATATTATGGCGATCGCAAATCAATCGCTATCAAGAACATATCGCCACAATTTATCGCCGAGACACCCAAACTTTATACGTCCGTTGGGGCGATTGGCTAACTCGTTTTTTAGGAATACTGGCGGTGATTGTAACGGGTCTGGAATGGAGAATTAGAAAGTTTTCACCGTAGCAATCTTTCGATTGACGAAAATAGAATAAAACTCACGAACACAATATACCATGAAAACCCGAAACAAAAGCATATTACTTCGATAATATTTGCTTTTTAAAAATAACTTTGCGTTCGACGTTTTAACCTTTCTCCAATTTGCGACCCTCTTGACGGGCGATCGCCTTCCCTGTTTGGATAGAGAAAAATAGACTTCAAGCGACTAAAATGGGAACTTATTTAATTACAGGTGCAAATCGCGGTATCGGTCTCGCTTTTTGCCAGCAGTTGCGCGATCGAGGCGAAACCATCATCGCCGTTTGTCGCGAATCTTCCTCGGAATTAGACGCTTTGGGCGTCCGAGTCGAAACCGGAGTTGACCTCAGCGATCCTAGCAGCATTGAAACCTTAGTCGATCGCCTCCAAGGGATTCAATTAGACGTGTTGATTAATAATGCAGGGATTTGGTCGAGAACGGCATTAGAAGATCCGAATTTTGAAGAAGATATCCGTAAGTTATTTGAAGTCAACACCCTGGGAACATTACGAATTACCCGCGCTCTTTTAACCCAGTTAAATCAGGGTTCTAAAATCGCCATTATGACGAGTCGAATGGCATCGATTGACGATAATACTTCCGGCAGTTCTTACGCCTATCGGATGTCAAAAGTCGCCTTGAGTATGGCGGGAAAATCGCTCTCAATCGACCTCAAACCTCGTGGAATTGCTGTTGCTATTTTGCATCCGGGTTTAATTGCCACGCGGATGACTGGATATCAAGGAACCCCGCCGGAAGAAGCCGCCGCCAAACTCATCGATCGCATCGACGAATTAAATTTAGATAATTCCGGTACATTTTGGCACGCCAATGGGGAAGTATTGCCGTGGTAGATAGGTTGTAGCGATCGTTAATCTCGCAATTTTTAACCTCATCGGGGACAGATCCGATCGGCGATCGCCGCGTCAGAAAGATAGAGAAGGTAGAATTTGCGTGGGGCGATCGCTACAATCTTTATAAAGAAAAACAAAGCCGATCGTGCTTGTTGAAATTCAAGTATTTTTACCTTTTCTATTTTTGTCAATCGATCCGGCGACGGCGATTGAATTGACATTTTTTGAAACCTCGGCGATCGGTAACTTATAAAAAGGCTAAAAACATCATACCATGTTTTATAACATATAGGATAATAACAAAAAAATATTGTAAATTACCTCAATTCAGCTATGCTTTTAAAGCCATAGAAACCGATGAATAAAAAAAAGACGCTCCTGCATTTTGGACGTCCTTGGGAAATGTTAGCAATCGCGCCCTGCGTTGCCGTAATTTTAATTTTATTGCGGCTTACAGGTGCATTTCAACTGCTAGAATGGGCGGCGATCGATTGGTTTTTTCGTCTGCGTCCCCTCGAACCCCCCGACGATCGCATTGTTATCGTTGCTATTACCGAATCCGATATTCAAACTGCCGGACAGTGGCCCATCCCAGATCGGACGATCGCTCAATTACTCGATCGCCTCAAACAACAACAACCAAAAGCAATCGGCTTCGATATTTATCGAGATTTATCTGTTGGCGAAGGTCATCAAGAGTTAATTGAAATTTTTAAAAACACACCCAATTTAATTGGCGTCCAATTAGTCGGCAGCGATGAAAACGGGATTGAAGTGAATCCGCCCCGCATATTGCGCGATCGCGATCGAGTTGCAGCCAGCAATCTTATTTTAGATAATGATGGAAAAGTCCGTCGGGGTTTGCTGTTCGCCGAAACTCAAAATGGCGATATTCTACCCAGTATCGCTCTAAATTTAGCCTTAATCTATTTAGAAGATCGGGGAATAGAACCGAAAAATGCAACGGATAACCCCGACTATTTGCAACTCAATCAAGCAGTGTTCGAGCGCTGGCGATCTAATGATGGCAGTTATATCAAATCGGACGATCGCGGCTATCAAATTTTTCTCAATTATAGAAAGCCCAAAAAGCCATTTCTAAAAGTTTCGATGACCGATGTTTTAACCAATCAGATTCCCGATAACTTTGCCCGCGATCGCATTGTTTTAATTGGGTCTACAGCCCTCAGCATACAAGATTATTTTATTACTCCTTATGATAGTACCTTACTCGGCCTTCCTAGCCGCACTTCTGGGGTAGAAATTCACGCCAATCTCACCAGCCAAATTCTCAGTGCAGCCCTCGACGATCGCCCTTTAATCAAAAGCTGGACTGAGGAAATAGAGAATTTGTGGATCTTCTTCTGGGCGGCGATCGGTTTTAGCTTGGCGAGTTGGCAGAATTACCTTCCCGGTAAAAAATTTTATTATTCAATTTTTCAGACAACAGTCACCCTTTTTCTATCTGTAACTTTTCTCGTCGGTATTTCATTTTTCATGTTTTTACAAGGCTGGTGGATTCCCCTCGTTCCCGCTCTTTCCAGCTTAATAATATCCGCGATCGCCGCGATCGGTTATATCGCCACAGTAGAGAGCAAAGATCGGGAAATCATCATGAATCTTTTCGAGCGTAATGTCACCGATAAAGTGGCCGAAAATATCTGGGAAAATCGCTATCAAATTTTAGAAGACGGCCAAATCCACGGTCAAGAAATCACCGCAACTGTTCTGTTTACCGATCTCAAAAACTTCAGTAGTATTGCTGAAGGAATGGAACCGAGGGAATTAATGTCTTGGCTCAACGACTATATGAAAGTCATGGCTCAAGTCGTCCTAGAATATAACGGCATTATTGACAAATTTATTGGCGATTCAATTATGGCTGTTTTTGGGATTCCCATTCCCTCAAAAACTGCCGAGGGAATTGCGAGAGATGCCCGTCAAGCCGTGCGTTGTGCTTTGGCTATGGAAAAAGCCCTTCAATCCCTTAACGAACAATGGGAAAGCCAGGGAAAACCATCGGTTTTAATGAGAGTTGGAATTACCACGGGAACGGTGGTAGTTGGCAGTTTGGGGTCGGATCGAAGACAGGACTATACGGTTATTGGGGATACGGTTAATATCGCTTCACGTTTAGAAAGTTTTGATAAATCAATTGAGGGGGGAATTTGTCGAATTTTGATTTCCGAACATACTCAAAAATTATTGTACGATCGCTTTAAAACCCAATTTATCGGTAAAGTATTTCTCAAAGGTCGTAAAGAACCCATGCAGGTTTATCGGGTATTAAGCGAATTTCACTCTCGTCATAAAAATTAACATTTTTAGGGTCAATTCAGATGACGATCGCCTGACTGATATGTTATGTCTCGGGAAGAATTAAACTTGACAATCGTGCAAGATCGTGAAAGTCTTTCAACCCTCCGTCTGTTTCTTCGTGGTTTGGCTGACCTTCGATGTCACTGTCACGCTTTCGATCCCTCCTCCGGGTTTGAGTGCGAGTTCGCACAATGAACGATCGACGATTAACCTTCCGCGTCATGAATTAGCAAAATACAAACCGCCAACACAAGGGTTTGGGGGACCGCCGCCCCCTGTTGGCGGTGCAACTCGTGGAGGACAGTGCGAAGGAGATGCAGCTCCAAACGACCTCACATTAACGGGATTGACTCCCAATTTAGGTTCCGAAGACAGTGTAAATTTAAGCTATACTCTGTCTACATCTCCGGAATTTTTGATTTACCTGCCGCAAACCAGCGCCCGACAAGTCGAGTTTGTCTTAAAAGATGAAGATGAATTCGACCTTTATCGAAGGATTTTTGAAATCTCCGGAGAATCGGGAATTGCGATCGTTCGTTTGCCCGAAATTCCGGAAATTGTTGTGAATAAAAACTATCACTGGTATTTTTCCCTAATTTGCAATCCTAATAATTTGAGAAAAAATGTTGAAATTGATGGATGGGTTCAAAGACTTGACCTCGATCCGACGTTAGAAAATCAGTTAAAGCGAGCCGACTCGATCGCCCGTTCTAACTTATATGCAGAAGCTGGAATTTGGCACGAGGCGATCGCAACTCTAGCGCGGCTTTATCTTGAAAATCCCGATAATCCCGCCGTCATTGCAGAGTGGAAATTTTTACTCGAATCCGCAGGGTTGGAGAAGTTTACGGAAGTGCCGATGAATTTAATCGAACTCGAAGAAACTCCCGAATCTTAGACGGAATTACCGAAATAATTCTCTAATTCTTGGCAATTGTAGCAGCCGACTCTCGCCTCAAAAATAAATATTTTTTGAACGATCGAATAACTCTTAAAAAACATTTTTTTACTGAGGGGTATCGAAAACATGGAACGGCAACACCCCGATCGAAACTCAAACCCTATTTTGAATCAAAATAAAGTTAATGTATTTCCAAAACATCGCTTAAAAAATTACCTTTTACCCCTCTTATTCACGAGCTTCATTTACCCAGCCCAAGCCCAAATTGTCCCCGATCGCACCCTGCCCGTTAATTCGAGCGTCACTCGCCAAGGAAATCGTTATCAAATTGAAGGGGGAACCCCAGCAGAAACGAATTTATTCCACAGTTTTGAAGAATTCTCACTTCCGACGAACGGCGAAGCATTTTTCAATAACGCACTGGAGATCGAGAATATCTTCACTCGGGTGACGGGAGGATCCCTCTCTGACATCGACGGCTTGATTCGAGCCAATGGGGTCGCGAATTTATTCCTGCTCAATCCCAACGGCATCGTCTTCGGACCCAACGCCCAACTCGACCTCGGCGGTTCCTTCCTCGCCTCCAGTGCCAATCGGATCGACTTCGCCGATGGAACCTCTTTTAGTACCCTAGCCAGCGAAACCCCGCCTATACTGACGATTAGCGTCCCGGTGGGTTTGCAAATGGGGTCTAATCCGGGTTCAATTGTCGTCAACGGGCCGGGTAACGATCTGAGTCGAGATAGCGAAACTAATGGGATCGTGAGAGACAACCGATCGCCAGGCTTGCAGGTTAACGATCGCACGATCGCCCTTCTGGGTGGGGCGATCGAACTGAGTGGCGGCAATATCACCAGCAACGGCGGCAGCATCGAACTCGGCAGCGTCGGCGATCGCAGTCGAGTGACGCTAAGTAAGATCGAGGAAAATTGGGCGTTTGACTATTCAGAAATTGCCGATTTTCGGGAAATTCAACTCAAAGCTGCCGCCTCTTTAGATAGCAGTGGCGAAGGTGCAGGGGCCATCCACCTCCAGGGTCGCACTGTATCGTTAAGCGAAGGGTCCGCCATTTTGGGACTCACTCTGGGAAATCGAGCCGGGGGGGATTTGCTCGTCCGAAGCTCTGAATCCCTACAATTAAGCGGCTTTAATAACTTCGGCTTTCCCAGCGTGTTAGTCACTCTGGTCGAGCCACAAGCCAGTGCAAACGGAGGCGATCTCACCGTAGAAACCCGTCAGTTAACCCTCGCCGACGGAACGGCGATCGCCGCTTCGACCTTGGGACGGGGCAATGGGGGGAACCTGACCGTTTTTGCCTCACAATCCGTTGAATTGAAAGGATTAGATCCCTCTGGATTGGGAAGTTTTTTAGAAACCTCAGTCGCCCCACAAGCTACGGGTCACGCCGGGGATCTGACGATCGCCACCACCGAGTTAACCCTCTCTGACGGAGCGATCGTTTTCTCCTCCACATCCGGTCAAGGCAACGGGGGAAATCTGAGCGTTCTCGTCTCGGAATCAGTCGAATTAAAGGGATTAGATGATTTTGGATTCAGCAGCAGCTTACGCACCAATACAACGTCCTCAACCCTCGGTCATGCAGGCGATCTCGCGATCGAAACCACCGAGTTAATCCTCGCTGACGGAGCCATGATTTCCGCCGCGACATCGGGTAACGGCGATGGCGGCAATCTCTCGATTGTGGCGTCGGAATCCGTTGAATTAAGGGGGTTGGATGGGTCTGGATTTGGCAGCAGTGTGTTGAGTTCAGTTACTTCCGAGGCGAGTGCCAATGCAGGCAACATCACTGTAGAAACCCGTCACTTGAGTCTTGCGGACGGAGCCGGGATTTCGACCTCAACCTTGAGTCGGGGTCAAGGGGGGGACTTGACGGCGATCGCCTCCGACTCTGTAATCTTATCGGGCTTCAACGGTTCTGGACAACCCAGCTTTTTAAGCACTGATGTCGGTTCCGAAGCCACCGGGGACGCAGGGGACCTCGCGATCGAAACCGCTCGCTTGAGCCTCTTTGATGGCGCGAGAATTTCCTCTTCTACCTTCGGTCGGGGCAATGGGGGTACACTGACGGCGATCGCCTCGGACTCTATAGAATTGAGCGGCTTAGATACATCGGGAAAGGGCAGCATTTTGAGGACGTCCGTCGGTCTCAACGCCACGGGGGACGCAGGGGACCTCGCGATCGAAACCGCTCGTTTGAGCCTCTCTGATGGAGCGGCGATCTCCACCTCGACATTGGGTGAAGGCAATGGCGGCAATGTCACCATTCTCGCCTCGGAATCGGCAATTTTGAAGGGTTTCAATCGATCTGGACTGGCCACCTCGATCCTCACCCTCGTCGGTCCGGACGTCAGTGGGAATGCAGGCAGTGTCACCTTAGAAACGCAGCGATTGAGCCTCTTCGATGGAGCGGGGATCTCCACCTCGACATTAGGTCGCGGAAATGGGGGAAATCTGACGATTCTCGCGTCGGAATTCGTCAGCTTGAATGGGTTCAATGCCTCTGGAGTCAGTAGCGCTTTAGCGACGGATGTCGGACCCGATGCCACTGGGAATGCAGGCAACCTGACCGTGCAGACTGGAAAATTGACCCTTGCGGATGGAGCCCTTATTTCCGCCGCAACCCTGGGCCGGGGCAATGGCGGCAACCTAACACTGATGGCGTCGGAATCGATCGCCTTGAATGATTCCAGTGGCTCTGGGGTTGGCAGCGTTGTCGTCACTCTGGTTGGTTCTCAAGGCAGTGGAACGGCGGGCAATCTCACCGTAAAAACGGGGGAACTGACCCTCGCCGATCGATCGGAAATCGCGGCTGCGATGCTGGGTGAGGGCAGTGGGGGGAACGTCATCCTGGAAGCTGACCGATTGGCGCTCTCCGACGGATCGGCGATCTCGTCTGCAAGCTTTGGTCGGGGAAATGCGGGCAATTTGACGATCGCCTCCGACGAACTCACCCTACAAGATGGCTCTTTCGTGAATGTGAGTGCAGTAGGTAACTTCTCCCCCGGCAGTCTCCGGGTGAGCGCCGACCGAGTTCGACTCGACAACCAATCGAATCTGATCGCCGAAACCGAAGCTGGCAGCCAAGGCAATATCGAGATTTCCGCCAATTCCACGATCCTCACCCGCAATAGCAATATCGCCACGAACGCGATCGCCGAGGCGACGGGCGGCAATATTAAGATCGATACGGGGACCTTGGCGGCGGTAGGAGATAGTGATATCAGTGCCAATTCCGCCCAAGCTCAAGGGGGCAATGTCACTCTCAACGTCCGAGGCATCTTCGGTACGGCGTTTCGTCCCCAAAACACTGCCGCCAGCGACATTACCGCGACGGGGGCCAATTCCAGCTTGAGTGGGACGGTCACGATTAATACCCCCGACATCGACCCGACCTCGGGATTAGTCGAGTTACCGGATAATTTTGTCGATGCCAGCAACCAAATTGATTCGAGTTGCCGTCCGGGTCAGCAACAAAGTGAGTTCGTCGTCACCGGGCGAGGCGGGTTGCCGCCGAATCCGATCGAGGCGATCGCCGACGAAGCCACTTGGATCGATTTGCGACCGACCGCCCGCGAACCGCAAGACCGGGGACAACTCGGCGATCGCCCTCTGGCGGCGTCTACTGAGCGATCGCCATCGGTGGAGGCGCAAGGATGGACTGTCAAGGCGAACGGACAAGTCGAACTCGTCGCCGAATCCCCCGAAAAGACATCACCCCATCCCTCGACCCCGCAACGGCGATGTCTTGAGATGCGGTAAGTAATATACACTAGTTGATTTCGTTCCAGGCCAGAAAAGAATATAAGTGCGACTCGCAGCTCGAAACGATTTGGGGAGGGGGTCATCATGGATCGATTGAATCGGGGAAAAAAAACGATCGCCCGTCTGCAGCGATGTTTAGGTCGCTCCAAATGGGTCGGACAATTCTGTTTGGGAATGGCGATCGTAGCGACCGTTACGAGTATTAATATCGATCGCATCGATCGCCATTCGATCGCCTATTTCGATCCGATTGGGGGCGATCTTCAGTTATTTTCTGGGAGAATCAACGCCCAAACGGCACCGGATGCGCTCCAATCGTTGCAACAGGGTCGCGAATTGTTTCAAGCTCAACAGTTCTCTGAAGCTAAACGCCAATGGGAACGCGCGGCGAGTCAATTGCAAGGCGAAACCGATCGCCTCGATCGCGCTTTAGTCTTCAATTATTTATCCCTCGTCTATCAGAAATTAGGACAGTGGTCCGCAGCCAGAACCACGATCGCCACGGCTTTAAGTTTACTCGAATCGGGCGATCTTACTGACGAAAGTTCTCCGGAAGTCTTATCCATTCTTGCCCAAATTTTTAATACGAAAGGACATTTAGAACAACAGACAGGTCATTGGCAAGCTGCCTTAGAAAATTGGGAAACCGCCCACCAACTTTATACCCAACTCGGCGACAATGAAGGGGCGATCGGGACGCAACTCAACCAAGCTCAAGCCTTACAATCTCTCGGACTCTATCGCCGTTCCCGTCAAGTTTTAGAAGCCTCGACTATTTCCCTGAAAAATCAACCCGATTCTGCCCTCAAAGTGACGGGATTGCAAAGTTTGGCGAATGCTTTGCGGGCGATGGGCGAGTTGGAACGTTCCCGCGAATTATTATCTCAAAGTTTGGACATTGCGCGAGGTTTAAATTTAACGGAGGCGATCGCGGCAACTCAGCTTAGCCTCGGCAATACGGCGCGGGCGATCGCGCAAAATGCGATCGCCTTGCAAGAACGAGAACGGGCAAAACAGGAATTTGAAATCGCCCTCGATGCTTATCGAAAAGCCGCAGAAATTGCCCGATCGCCCGCCCTCCAATCGCGATCGCAGCTCAACCAACTCAGTTTATTCATCGATACGCAACAACTCGAATATACGGCAGAGTTACTGCCTGAAATCGAGGGTTCTCTCGACCGTCTCGCGTTCAGTCGTTATGCGATCGAAGCTCGTATTAATTTTGCCGAAAGTTTGATGAAACTTTATGCGTTAAAAGATGAAACAAGAGGAGGCAATCGCCGATCGCTCGTCGGTCGCACGGCGGAGTTATTAGCTACGGCGATCGATACCTCTAGAACTTTGGAAGATCCTCAAGCTGAATCTTATGCTTTGGGAAGTCTGGGAAAACTTTATGAATTAACCGGAAATTTTGAAGACGCCCAACAGCTTACCGAAGGCGCGTTAGGACTCGCTCAAAAGATGAATGCGGGGGAAATCGCCTACCGTTGGCAATGGCAACTCGGTCGTATTTTAGCCAAAAAAGGAAATCGAAATGAGGCGATCGCCGCCTATCGAGGGGCGGTGAGTACGTTGCAATCTTTACGAAAAGATTTAGTGGCGATCGATGCCAATTCTTCTAGCGTTCAGTTTTCTTTTCGTGAAACGGTCGAACCTGTTTATCGTGAATTTGTCGATCTGTTGACCCAGCCTACTGTACGACCGACTGAAGAAAATTTAAGGGAAGCACGACAGGCGATCGAATCTCTCCAATTAGCCGAACTCGATAACTTTTTTCAGGAAGCTTGTTTGGATGCCAAACCTATTCAAATCGATCGCATCGACCCTCATGCGGCGGCAATTTATCCGATTATTTTACCCGATCGCCTGACGGTGATTGTGGCATTACCGGACTCGTCGTTACAGCTTTACCACACCCTCGAATCCGAAACGACGATTCGCCAAGTTCTCGATGAGTTACAACAAAATATCGGGCGAAGATCGGGGAACAATCAGTTGGTTTTAGAGTTATCCCGACAAGTTTATGACTGGTTAATTCGCCCCATTGAAGTTCAATTAGAACAGAGTCAAATTGAAACTGTTGTTTTCGTCCTTGACGGACTGTTACGCAACGTTCCCATGGCCGCTCTGAACGACGGACGGCAGTATTTTATTGAAAAGTATGCAGTGGCGATCGCCCCGGGATTGCAACTGCTTCCTTCTCAGGGGTCTGAAGATCTCGAATTTCAAGTATTGAGTGCGGGAATGTCCGAAGCCCGTCAAGGGTTTCCCGAGCTTCCCAATGTTAAAGAGGAATTGGAACGTATTCAGGTACAATTATCGAGTCAGTTGCTTTTCAATCAAGCATTTACCAGCGATAATTTACAGCAGGCGATCGCGCAATTTCCCTTTCCGGTCGTCCATATTGCCACTCACGGTCAATTTAGTTCTCAAGCCGATCGCACTTTTATTTTAAGTTGGGATCGAAAAATCAAAGTAAAGGAATTAGATCGTCTTTTACGCGATCGTCAATGGGATGTTTCCAATCCCATTGAACTGCTCGTTTTCAGCGCTTGCGAAACCGCAGATGGAGACGAACGCGCGGCGTTAGGGTTGGCGGGAGTTGCACTCAGAGCGGGCGCTCGCAGCACTCTGGGGACGTTGTGGCGGGTCAGCGATCGCTCGACGTCAATATTAATGGTTCGTTTTTATCAGGAATTAACCGAAAATGTAGGGATATCGAAGGCGGAAGCGTTGAGGCGCGCTCAATTAAGTTTATTGAACGATCGCCGCTTCAAACTGCCTTATTTTTGGGCACCTTATCTTTTAGTCGGCAATTGGCGCTAATGGGTATGGGAATGCAGGGACAAGATTGTTGGTGTCCCTACGAGTCCCCACTATTCTATTGCGCGATCGCCTCAAGCCGATTTGCCATTGCGACTCGATGGCGGCAAGGTCAACGGGGGTTTATGACCGTTGTACTGACCGTTGCGTTCGGCGGGCATGTCTTCGAGTAACAGTTCCCGAATCAAACGGGCGACCACTCGTTCCGCCAAGCCATTGACGATTTGACGGCCCATTTCCTGAGTTTCTCGCTTCATGAGCAAGGGGGGTAAGGCTTGCAGCAGTTTGGTGGGGTCGAAACCGCGCGTTTCTTGCAAGATTTCCCAAATTCGTTTGATATGTTCGATTTTTTGGGTATCGGCGGCGCTAGCTGGGGTCGGTTGGTGCATTTTCAGCCCGAACCACTCGCTCAACACCGCACTGGCGTTACCGACGGCGTCGCGGGAGAGGGTATCGATACTTTTGACCAATTCTTCGACGATCCGTTCGCGAATGAATTCGCCGCGTTCGGAAAAGAGAAATTCTAAGGCTTGATTTAAGGCTTGGGAGAGGTCGTAATCGTCGCTGCTGCGGGCGTTTCGCAACAAGTTTTCGAGGCGGTTCCAGCGAAAGTCACCGTCTTTGAAGAGTAAGTCGCGCAAGGAAGCGCGCAATTGCGGGGAGGAGTCGGTCAGCAGGCGTTTGGCGATGTAGGGATAGGCTTTGCTGAGGACTTTAAAGTTAGGATCGACGTTGATGGCGATGCCTTCGAGGGTGACGAGCGATCGAATGATCAAGGCATAGTAGGCGGGGACTCGGAAGGGGTATTCGTACATGACTTCCGAGAGTTGGTCGGTGATGCTTTTGAAATTGAGTTCGGCGACGCTGGCTCCCAAGGCGTTGTTAAAGACCCCGGCGAGGGCGGGAATGATGGGGGTGAGGTCGGTATCTTCGGTGAGAAATTCGAGTTTGACGTAATCGCGAGCTAATCCTTCAAAGTCGCGATTGACGAGGTGAACGACGGCTTCGATCAAGCCGTAGCGTTGGTAGGGTTTGACTTGGCTCATCATGCCGAAGTCGAGATAGGCGAGTTTGCCGTCGTTGGTGGCGAGGAGGTTGCCGGGGTGGGGGTCGGCGTGGAAAAAGCCGTGTTCGAGGAGTTGGCGTAAGGAGCATTGGACGCCGACTTCGATGAGGTATTTGGCGTCGATGCCTTTAGCTTTGAGGGCTTCGAGTTGGGTGAGTTTGGTGCCGTTGACCCATTCCATCGTCAGGACGCGCCGTGCGGTGTAGTCCCAGTAGATTTTGGGGACGTAGATATCGCGCAGGTGGCCGTAGAGGTCGCCAAAGCGTTCGGCGTTGTGGCCCTCTTTGGTGTAGTCCATTTCTTCGTAGATGCGCGCGGCGAATTCGTCGGCGATCGCGACTAAATCGCTGCGAATCTGCTTGATGTTGTTCTGGGCCCAAAGAGCGAGTTCGCGCAGGATGTAGATGTCGAGGGCGACGCTTTCGGCGAGGCCGGGACGCTGGACTTTGACGGCGACGGTTTCCCCGGTTTTCAGTTTGCCTTTATACACTTGGCCGAGGGAGGCGGCGGCGACGGGGTCGGGGGTGAGTTCGGCGTAGATGCGATCGGGGCGATCGCCGAGTTCTTCTTCGATAAATTGGTAGGCGACTTCGTTGGGGAAGGGCGGCAGTTGGTCTTGAAGTTTGGCGAGTTCTTCGAGATACAACGGCGGTACGAGGTCGGGACGGGTGGAGAGGGCTTGTCCGACTTTGATAAACGCCGGGCCGAGTTGGGTGAGCATTTCGCGCAGTTCTTCGGCTCGTTGCAACTCGTGTTGCTTGAGGGTACCGCGTCGGCGATCGAACCAGAGTTTGAATGCCAATTTGAGCATCGGCCAGAGGATGGCAAAGCGACGCCGCCAAACTAGCCAAACGCGCGGTCGGTAGTAGTTGGTGATCGCAACGGCATCGTAGTCTCGACTCTCGGTGACGAGTTCTTCGTCCGGGGCGGCAGCCGATTTGAGGGGGGTGCTCCGGGCGGGGTCGGCTTCGCCTTCGACGGCGACACTAGAGACGGGGATGCTCTGGGAGGAGGCGGTTTTGGCCTCGTCTGGTCGGGAGAGGGGGTTGGATTCTACGGGGTTGGCAGAACGAGATACGGTCTTGGCATTCATAGATGGAGGATCGTCTAGAAACGAGCGCTTAATAGATTGTAACAATTGATTTCTGAAGACTTTCCCAAAGCTCTCTCAAGACTCGTGACCGCTTGTGGTGAAGCTCAAGGGGGTGAGTTCGCGCGATCGCCCCTCGCGAAGGCTCGATCGATACTCGACATCCGTTGAGAATTGTTGAGAATTAGAACATTGGCGATCGCGATCGCCTCGCACTCTCCAACCCCAATTTTCGGTCAAAAGCGGTAGCCCGATCGCCCGACCCCCGGCAGTGAGGAGAAGGAGCGCGACGACGAAGCCGGACGGTCGCGATCGCTACCCCAAGCTCCTCTAATTTTCGACCAAGGTCCAGGCTCCATCCCACGGCTCCTTGGGGGGTTCGCGCAGCAAACGCTGACAGCGTTTCAAATGAAACGCGGCGGCTTTATCGTTGCTGTCAATTTCTAAAACCGTGGCAAATTCCCCCATGGCGATCGCGAATTTCCGATTGAGATATAACTCGCGTCCCTTATCGTAATGCTCGATCAACTGCTTGCGATCGTCGGGAATCGGTTCCGAATTCAGTCCCAAAAACTGATAGATCGCAATCGGATTGTGGTTATCTCGGATGCGAATCGTGTCGAGTTCTCTCGCCCAGATGCGATCGGCACAATAATGATACGTATTCTCCCCGAGGACAATATCGCAGCCGTACTGCCGACTGACCCCTTCGAGACGGAAACCCAGATTCACCCCTTCCCCGATCGCGCTGAACTCCAACGGTCTTTTCGAGGCAATCTGAGCGCCGATCGCCGTATCCGAATTGATCCCCATACCGATTTCGATCGCGGGCTTGTTCGCCCCCCGGCGTCGTCGGTTCACCTCTTCGAGTTTTTGACGCATTTCGATGGCCGTCTGTAACGCCAGCCAAGCATGATTTTCTAGGGGTTGGGGCGAACCGAAAACGGCAATCAAAGAATTGCCCACACAGGCAATTTCTATCTGGTTCTTACACCGTTCTTTGTACTTGTAAACCGCCTCCACCATCGACTCGAAATACTCATGGAGGAGGTCGGCCACCTCTTGACTTTCCAAATCTTTCGTCAAGCTGCCGTAACCGCTAATCTCCGAAAATAAAACGGAGACCTCGTGGCACATGCCTCGGGCAGATGTCTCAAACTGGCTCCCTACTTCCATATTCCATACACAACGTCAACCAACTCACTTATGACAAGGCTCCCCCGTCGGATCCGGGGAAGTGCATTTGTCCTCTCCTAACCCTAACACGCTCGGTTCGACCGCCGATCGACGATCCTCGAGCGCCGCGCGGCGATCGGGCCGAGGGTTCGAGCCAACCGCCAGACCCCAAGCCATCGCCTACTTCGAGGTTAAAGTTTCCACCCCATCCCAATCCTCCGGCGGCGGAGCTTCCAACAAGTTCTGACAGCGCTCCATGTGGATGTTGGCCGCTTTATTATTCGGATCGATTTCCATCACGCGACCGAACTCGATCAGCGCCTTGGCAAACTGCCGCCCCAAATAACATTCCCGTCCTTTTTGGTAATGCTCCAACAAGGCGAGCTTGTCATCCGGAATCGGATCCGATCGCAATCCGACCACCTCGTAAATATTCACGGGTTCGTTGCGCCCTTTCACCCGCACGCAGTCGAGTTCGCGAACCCAAATCAGATCCGCACAGGGCTTGTAGGTATCTTCGCTAATCACGATATCAGTACCGTACATTTTGCTGGTTCCTTCCAGACGCGAACCGAGGTTCACCCCGTCGCCAATCGAAGTCAGCTCCATGCGCTTACTCGATCCGATATTGCCACTGACCACCTCGTCCGAGTGAATCCCGATCCCGATTCTAATAATCTGTTTGCCCGCCGCCGAACGGCGCTTGTTAAATTCGATCAGCCGCTTGCGCATTTCCAACGACGTTTGCACCGCACACCAGGCATGATCTTTAAGGGGCAACGGCGAACCGAACACCGCCATGATCGCATCGCCGATGTACTTGTCGAGGGTTCCTTTGTACTTGAAAACCGCATCGACCATCGACTCGAAATATTCGTTGAGCATGATCACCACTTCTTCCGCTTCCATGCCTTCGGTGAGGGTGGTGTAGCTGCGAATATCCGAGAACAGCACCGAAACTTCTTTGCGCTTGCCGCCCAATCCCGTTTCTCCCGAGGCGAGCAACTGTTCCGCCACTTCCTGGGTCATGTAGCGGTACATCGTACTCTTGAGCCGTTTTTCGTCGCTGATGTCGTCCATGACCACCAAGGCCCCGTAAACGTTACTCGGGTCCGTGGCGTCGGCGATCGAATTGATGAACAAATGAACGCTGTGCTGCTCTTCGGAGGTTTCGGAAACTAAGGTTTGATCCGGATAATATTGCTGTCTGGCCTTTTCATTTTCACCTTTCAAGGCCGCGTCAAACCACTTGGCAAAATCCCCTTCTTTGACGTGAATGAGATCGCGCAACTGTTTCCCTTCGAGCTGGGTACTGTCGTCAATTTCCAACAGTTTCATCGCGCTTTCGTTGACCGCGATCACGTGACCGGATTTATCCGTCGAGATCACGCCATTGCTCAAACAGCGCAAGATATCCCGTTGCATTTGCTCTTGCTGTTTGACCGTTTGGAAGAGTTTGGCATTTTGTAGCGCCACTCCCGCTTGGGTATTGAACGCCTGCATGAACTCCTGGTCGGAGCGGTTGAAACTGGCTTTCCAACAATCGGGAGCTTTCGGCCATTCTGCCGGGTCGTAAGCGGGATGGTCCCCTTGTTTTTTCTTGTTAACCAGTTGGGTCACGCCGATCAAGTCGCCGTCGGCGTTGTACACGGGCATACAGAGCAAACTGCAGGTTCGATAACCGCTCGTTTGGTCTACTTTTCTCGACATTTCCGAGCCGGGATGGTCGTACAAGTCGAAGGGGATATTGAGCGGTTCTCCGGTTTTGGCGACAGTTCCGGCGTAGCCGACTCCCATCGGGATGCGAATTTCTTTGAGTTGGTCGCCGATCGGGATTTTAGTCCACAGGTCGTTTTTGTCGCGATCGATCAGCCACAAGGTGCTGCGGTCGGCGTTCATCAGTTGTTTGGCCTCGTCCATGACCTTTTTGAGGGTTTCTTCGAGGTCGAGGCTGCTTTTACTGAGGGATTGGGTCGCCGACATCAAGGCGGCGGCGGCGCGCTGCCGTTGGGTGGCTTTGTAGAAAGATCGCGACGATTCTAGAATTAAGCGAATCGAGGGGGCGAATTCTTCAAAAACCCGCTCGTCCTCGTCGGTAAAGCCTTTGGGATCGATGCGATCGAAGAGTTCGGCTTGGGGGTTGTATTCTTTTTTAAGTTTGTTGAGAAGTTGGACGACGGCCACTAAATCCCCTTTCTCGTTGAGCAGGGGCAAGCAGAGCATCGTGTAGGTGCGATATCCGGTTTTTTTATACTGCTCTTTAGCGGCGCCCGATCGCGGGTCGTCAAAGAAGTCGTAGGGGATATTGATTTCTTTTTTAAAGGTTGCGGCTTCTCCGGCGATGCCTTTATCGGCAGGAATGCGAATTTCTAACGAGCCTTCACCTTCGCCTTTGGCGACGATCGACCACAGTTCGTTTTTTTCTTCATCTAATAAAAAGATCGTCGTGCGATCGGCTCCCAAGAGTTCCCCGGTCTTCAGGGTAATCGAGTGGAGCATTTCGTCGAGAATGGCGTCGAACCCTTGAGAGTCGAGCAGGTTGTCGAGCATCGACAGGGTTTGATTGACGACTTCGAGTTTCTGCTCGACGTCGGTGACGACCTGTTTGAAGGTATCTTGGGTAAGCGGTGCCAGGAACTGGGAAAACGTTCCACTGGTTGCCGTTAGGGCGCTGCTGCTGTTGGCAGAAGCAGATGCACGTTGGTGAGCTGATGATGGATTCGCATTCGCATTCTTGCCTTCCACTTGGGGGGTGACATCGATGACGGCACCACCAGGGCTGTCCCAAGAATGCGGATTCGGAGATGCAGCTGTCATAGATCTATACTCTTTACTTCAGACCAGGGATGAGATTGCCTCCTCAGACGGGCGAGCGATCGCCTGGAGCAAGCCTTGCAGATTCGTGGCACGTCGCCGAGCAGATCGAAGACTACTCACCAGTGTACTCTGTCGAGAAGAATAGGACATCCGATGCACGATATTGCCCTACGTTTGGCGAGCGCTTTGAGAGCGGTGGAACTAAATCGGACCGACAGGAATTTTCATTTTATAAAGGCGCTTGGCAGGGATAAAAATATTTTGGCATCCTTGTTTAAAAATAGATGTGACTGTCTCTACTAATTTGACACACAATAGCCGGGAGCTTTGGGAAAAATTACAAAAGTTGGCGATCGCCTCGGCTCTACTTGACTCAATTGAGCGACTTAGATTTGAACATTGACGAATCTCCCTAAAGGAACGCTTACTTTTGCGGGGAGAATTCTCATATTTTTAACATTTTTTCGTCGAAGTAGGGAATGTTACGGGGGGTTTGGGTCAACCCTCCCTCGAACCGTTGGTATTTTTACGGCGATTGTCGGGGTCTTGGCGTAAGTCTGCGGCTTGGTTGAGTAAGGATTGGGCGAAGGCGATCGCCGCGTCGGCCCCTTCTCCTCCGGCGAGTTGGGCGAGTTCTTCCCGTCGCTGTTGGGGGGTCAAGCGGGTCGCGCGAATGGCGGTTCGCGTTTCCGTGGCGGTCGCCATGTCGGGATCGATCGCCTCTCCCGAAGGCGTCGGCGCGTCGATCAGTTGCTTGTCTACCCGAAAGTGACACTCTGCCATCGCGGCGACGATCGGTTGGTGGGTGACGAATAAAACCTGATGGTAGAGAGAGAGTTGGTGTAATTTTTGGGCGATCGCCCCGGCGACCCGTCCGGACACCCCCGCATCGATTTCGTCAAACACCAGCGTCACCGCGTCGTCCGCTTGGGAAAAACAGGCTTTGAGCGCCAGTAGAAATCGACTCAATTCGCCCCCGGAAGCGATTTCGTGCAACGGTTGCAAGGGTTCGCCGGGATTCGGCCCGATCGCGAACGCCACCCGATCGCCTCCGGTACTGTTCGGCGGCATTTCGGACAGTTGCACCTCGAACTGTACTTTTTCCATCGCCAGGGGCTTGAGTTCTTCGAGCAAGCGGGTTTCCAACGCTCTTGCGGCTCGTCGCCGCAGGGCCGTGAGGCGATCGCACGCCGCCTTCAGTTGTCCCTGACACGCCCGATAATTCTGTTCTAACTCTTCGATCGACTTCCCGCCTCCGGTCAGTTGTTCGAGTTCGGCTTCGATGCTTTGAGCGTAGGCGATCGCTTCCCCCAAACTCGGGCCGTACTTGCGGCAAATTTGCTGCAACTGCACCAAGCGCCGTTCGACTTGTTCGAGACGGTCGGGATCGGCTTCTAAATTAGCGCTGTAACTACTCATCTGCCGTCCCGCTTCGATCGTCTGCGCTAACGCATCTTGGACCATGTCGAGAATCGCTTGTAGGCTCCCATCATAACCGACGATTTCTTGTAAGATCGATTGCACTTCTCCCAACAAATCGGCGGCAGCTTGCTCCCCCGTATCATTCTGATAAAGAAATTGGTACGCTTGATAACTCTGCTGTTGCAAGTCCACCACGTGACTCAAGCGCTGCCGTTCTTGTTCGAGTCGTTCCGCCTCGTCCGCTTCGCTCAAATCAGCTTCGCTCAACTCTTTGAGTTGATATTCGAGCAAATCGATCCGTTGCAAGCGCTGTTGTTCCGACTGACGCCGCCGTTCGAGTTCTTGCAAGGCGAGGGACGTTTTCGCAAAGGCTTCCGCGACCCGTTGCCGTTGGGCGAGTAAGGCGTCGCCTCCAAAATTGTCGAGCCAGTCCCGTTGGCGCGCCGCCTGTAACAGTTGTACCGTTTGCCCTTGGGCGGTAATCTCGACGAGACGCTCGCGGACGCGCTCCATCAGTTGGCGGTTGACTAAAATCCCGTTCAGTCGCGATCGACTCCGCATCGATCCCCCCCGGGTCGCCACCAATTCTCGACTGACGACCAGTAGATTGTCGTCGAGCGGGTCGATTTCTTGTTCGCGCAACCAGGCGATCGTCGGCGGGTCTAACTCAAAGGTCGCTTCGATCGCGGCGCGATCGGCTCCCGCTCTGATCGCGCGCCCTTGTACTTTGCTCCCCAAGACCACATCGACCGCATCGAGAATAATCGATTTTCCCGCTCCCGTTTCCCCGGTCAAAACGTTGAGACCTTTGCCAAATTCGATTTGGAGTCGGTCGATCAACGCAAAATTCTCAATCTGCACGGACAGCAACATAGATCCCGCATCGTCCTCGAAACCGAACACAAGCAAGTGTATCCCGATCGCCGCCGCGATCCAGTGGAGATCGCCGCGATCGACTCTCCGATAAGCCTTTGACCGTTGGTCTCCTTCGAGCTACACGGCGCAACATTGAGATTGTTTGCTGTACGACAGTATTGGACTCGTAAATAGGTCATACTAGGGATAGAGGGTTAACCTTAGCCTTCCCAGTTAAAGTGATTTAGCTGATTGAATTTAAAGCGCACCTATAACAATTCGGTATGGAATCAGGTAGTCCGTCTGCTAGTTCGGCTGAAAAACCTCCTCATAGACTCTCTCAATTTGTCGGAACCCTTATTGCTTTGCTGACTTTACTCCTACCGATCTTCGCGATCGCCCACTATTCTCCGAGCAATCAAAATCCCTTACCCCAACGGAATTATCCGATAGGTAGGTTTCGCTATTGATTGCCCTTCGCCCTAGATCGGTTTTCGGTTTAACGATCTCGATGGCGTTCGTTCGCTGATGTCCGCGCTCGGATCGCCGCCATAACAATGCAAACTTAATTCAAAATGTCGTCGATCTTTTCGGAGGTTAACCCTTCTAGAAACAGAACGACGGCATTATTTTAATGACCGTTTCACCCGGGGGGTTAGCCGCGCGATCGTCCCCTCGAACCGACGCGCCAGGCGATCGCGATTAAAAACCCGAATTCAAAACCCGGATCGAGTGTGTAAGAGCTGGCTTTCTGGTACGATGACTCACGGATCGCCCGCGCGATCGCCAACAACATTGAAAGTTATCGGAGATCGGCGTGGGAGGGGCGATCGCCTACTCGACATCCCGAGATTTTTGTTGCCAAGGAGATAATAGTGGATTTATCGCGGATTCCAGCTCAACCCAAACCCGGTACGGTTAACGTTTTAATTGAAATCCCTGGGGGCAGTAAAAATAAGTACGAATTTGATAAAGACTTACAAGCCTTTGCCCTCGATCGCGTCTTGTATTCGTCGGTTCAATACCCTTTAGATTACGGGTTTATTCCCAACACCCTCGCCGATGACGGCGACCCCCTCGACGGTCTGGTCATCATGGACCAGCCGACCTTTCCCGGCTGCGTCATTGCCGCCCGACCGATCGGTATGTTAGAGATGATTGACGGCGGCGATCGCGATGAAAAATTGTTGTGCGTTCCCGTCACCGATCCGCGCTATACCAACATCAAATCTCTTAAAGATGTTGCCAGTCACCGTCTTGACGAAATCTCCGAGTTTTTCAAAACTTACAAAAACTTGGAAAAGAAAGAAACAGAAATTCTCGGCTGGAAGGATGTCGATAGCGTCATGCCGTTGGTAGAACAATGCATTAAAGCGGCGGCTAAATAATCGCGCGCTTGCCACCAAGCACCACCCTTTTGCCAACCCGTTTCCCCCTCACGGGCGTTAACCGGGGGGAACGGCGGGAAAGGGGGCGATGTTCCCGATGTTGCATCGATCGCACCTTACGATCGCGGTTGCAACCGTGGCGAACCAACGAGCGCTTGAGTTTGAACCTAGCTCGTACTTGCAACACCTGACAGTTGGAATGGCAACTGTCAGGCGTCCCATCGAGAGTGAAGTGAATTGCACGGCGAAGGGTATGACGAAGGGGGAGTCGGATATACTGGAGAAACGAGCAACTCAAGCAGTTAAAAAATAAAGGGGAATATCCTACTGCAACGAGACGGCTCGCGTAAAAGAAAGCGCCAAGACTTCCCGATCGAAAACCGAAACGCTAAAATCACCGTAGAAGTTCTTGGAAATTAGAGCATTGAGAACTTCATTGTCGGCCAATCTTTTAGCCAGCAAAGTTTGTCAGGACTATCGCGATCGGTCACTCTTTATTTAACGAGCATCATGCAGCGAACGCTCCTTTTGGCAAAAATTCATAATTGCACGCTTACCCGCGCCAACTTAGATTATGTCGGTAGTATTAGTATCGATCTCGCCTTGCTAGAAGCCGCAGGCATTTTACCCTACGAACAAGTGCAGGTTGTTAACGTCGCTAACGGTCAGAGATTGATGACTTACGCGATCGCCGCTCCCTCCGGTTCCGGCAATATCGAATTAAACGGTGCTGCAGCACGGCTGGGAATGGCAGGCGATCGCGTGATTATCATGAGTTACGGACAATTTACCTCGGAAGAAGCCAAAACCTACTCCCCCACCGTCGTTTTTGTAGACGAGCGCAACCGCTTGCAACAAGTCTGCCGTTATCGAGATCTTAACGTGGGAGCCGGACTCCAACTCGCTCCGGGTGAAACCCCAGTGGGATTGTAGCCAGATCGAACCCTTCGTTCACAGCCTTTTGATGGAATCAGCCAGTATGGAAACTAACCGTTCCTCTGACTTCTTCGTCCGCTTTTGGGGAGTACGCGGCAGTATTGCCACTCCCGGTAAAGAAACCGTCGAGTATGGTGGCAATACATCTTGTGTCGAGGTTCGAGTTGGGGGAAAACTCTTAATTTTCGATGGCGGGACGGGTTTGCGCGTTCTCGGGAAAACCTTACTCCCCAATATGCCGATCGAAGCGCACCTATTTTTCAGCCATTCTCATTGGGATCATATTCAAGGGTTTCCCTTTTTCGTTCCCGCATTTATTCCGGGAAATAGCTTCCATATTTACGGGGCGATCGCCCCCAACGGCGCTACCATCAAACAACGGCTGTCCGATCAGATGCTGCACCCGAATTTTCCGATTCCCTTGCGGGGAATGCGATCGGAGATGATCTTTCACGATTTGCGACCGGGCGATCGCGTCAAAATTGACGATATTTTAATCGAAACCGCCCATCTCAATCATCCTAGCGAGGCGATCGGTTATCGCGTCACCTGGCAAGGTCGCACGGCAGTTTACTGTACCGACACCGAACATTACGCCGACCGCCTCGACGAAAACGTTCTCTTCCTGGCTCGCGATGCCGACGTTTTTATCTACGACGCCACCTATACCGACGAAGAATATTATCACCCTCAATTCTCCAAAGTCGGTTGGGGTCATTCCACCTGGCAAGAAGCGGTCAAAATTTGTAAAGCCGCCGGAGTTAAAAAACTGGTAATTTTTCACCACGACCCGGCCCACGGCGACGACTTTCTCGCCGATGTCGAAGCGCAAGTCAGCGCCGCCTATCCCGATGCCTGTCTGGCCCGTGAAGGCACCAAACTGGTGTTGTAATTTTTTTAGAGCGTTTAGCGTTTAGATTTTGGATTTGAGAAGGGAAGCGAAACCGAACCATTCCCATTGAGCAACAGACTGTTTTTAACCCCCTCGAACCCTGCTGCATCAGTCGGCGATCGCGATCGCCACCGCCGACCCTCACTAACCGTACCCCCTCAACTGCGCCAACGACGGGCAAACTCTTCCAGAGTCGAACTCTGAATTTGACCTTGCAACCATTGCAACGCCGCTTTTTGTCCGTCAAACCCTTGATAGTATTCGCACACATTAATCAAACTAATCGGCGGCGAACTTTGCGCCACCTCCCGATCCGGATTTTGACTGCGCCAGCGACGGGCAAACTCCTGCAACACCCCCTCACTCAACTGTGCTTGCAACCATCGCACCGCTTGGTCTTGATAAGGCAAACCGCGATAATATTTGCAAACGTCGAGCAGACGAATTAAACTCGGTTGGCTCGTCGATTGATTGCGCCACAAACGGGCAAACTCCAGCAAAACCGCTTGAGAAATTTGTCCTTGCAACCAATCGATCGCCCGCGTTTGATGCTCGAATCCTTGATAAAAACGAAAAACGTCGAGCAGTTGAATAATCGGCGTCGGCGTCGGCGTTCTCGGCGGTGGCGGCGGCGGTGGCGGCGACCAGACCGGAGGCGGACTCGGTGGCGGCGGTGGTGGGGAAGGAGTGGCAGACGCCGCTCTCAAACTCATCAACGCCGTCCAGGTATTAATCCCCACAATCCCATCGGCGGTTAAGTTCATCGCGCGCTGAAAACTGAGCACCGCTTGGCTGAGCGCCGAACTAAAATGGCCGTCGATCGAACCCCGATAAAACCCCCGTTCGTTTAACCGTTGCTGAACGTAGCGGACGTGGGAACCGCGCGCCCCTTCTCGGGACACGTTAAACCAATTGATATCTACCCCCCCACTAATCCCGCTTACCGTTCCCGTATCGGTGTACTGCCACAGAGTCCAACCGTCCCAACCCCCGGGAACCCAAGGATTTTGGGTGCCGTAGTGAGCGATCCACAGGGGATAATCGGAAAAGCTTTTTGGATTGCCGATGCGTTCCCAAAAACTGGGATAAGTATAAATAATCGGTCGGCGTTTGGTTTCCCGTTCGACGACATCGAGCCAGTAGCCGATCCCGTCGAGAATGCGACTGGCGGAAACACCGTCGGTGGCTTCAATATCGAGGACGGGGGGCAGATCGTCCGGGCCCAAGGGGACGGTGGATAAGAATAAATCAGCTTGAGCGCCGGGGTCTTGTTTGGCGCGGTAGAAGTGATAGGCGCCGCGTGCCAAACCGACGGATTGGATCGCATTCCAGTTGCTTCGGAAGGTATCGGCGACGAATGTAGCACCTTCGGTGGCTTTGGTAAATGCAAAAGCCATACCGGATTGAGCGACACTGTACCAGTTGACGGGATCTTGCCAGTCGGAAACGTCAATGCCTCTTGCACACATAGGAGTTGCTAATTTTTTGCAAGGTTTGCCTGGGAAGAGTGGGAGTAAATTCGGCGGTTAGTTCGTCCGCGACGGTAGTTTTCTCGGGCATTTGAGCGAGTGCCAGAGATGCTTGTATGATAACAGGATGCTAACAATAGCAAACCAAAGGGCGATCGCCCGTCCAGGGTGGCAAGCGATCGCCTTTTCTGCAGTAGGTGACGATCGTGCAGGAAAATACGAATCCGATTTCAGTAAAAATGACTCTCGACGCTCAAATTTATAAAACTAAAAAATCTAAAATCTAAACGGCAAACGCTAAAATCTAACATCTCAAATCTACAATTCTATGGATGTCATTCCCGCTATCGATTTATTAGAAGGTCGCTGCGTGCGGCTTTACCAGGGAGATTACGCGCGATCGCAGACCTTTAATGAAGATCCCGTCGCCGTCGCCCGGGAGTGGGTCGAACAAGGGGCAACCCGCTTGCACCTGGTCGATCTCGACGGGGCCAAAGCCGGGGAGTCGAAGAATTTAGGGGCAATTGAGGCGATCGCCCAAACCGTTTCCGTTCCCGTGCAAGTGGGGGGCGGATTGCGCGATCGCAGCGCCGTCGCCCGCTTGTTCGACCTCGGCGTGCGCTACGCCATTCTCGGTACCGTCGCGGTGGAACAACCCGAATTAGTCGGCGAACTCTGTCGGGAATTCCGCGATCGCATCGTCGTCGGAATTGACGCCCGTAACGGTCGCGTCGCCACCCGAGGCTGGTTGGAAACTTCCGAAGTTCTCGCGCCGACCTTGGCCCAGGATATGGCCGCCTTGGGCGTTGCGGCGATTATCTATACCGATATCCATCGCGACGGCACTTTAAGCGGTCCGAATCTCGACGCTTTAAAAGAACTTGCCGAGGCGATCGAAATTCCGATTATTGCCTCCGGTGGGGTCAGTTCCGTCAGCGATTTACTCAGTTTGCTCGCCCTCGAAACCCGAGGCGTGAGCGGGGCGATCGTCGGTCGCGCGCTCTATACCGGGGATCTGTCTCTCAAAGATGCCTTGCAAGCCGTCGGTCCCGGTCGCCTTCAGGATATCCCCCCGGATTTCGGCTCGTCTGCATTCGCCTGAACGATTACCGGGCGGGGGATGGGAAATCCCATCCCTTTTTTGTGTAAACATGCAGTATTTAATTGTTTGACGATCGCGAGATTTAAGTCGTACCCTCCGTGAGAACCTCCTCAAAAGCGAAGTCTGGGGCGGCCAACACGAAAATCGTCGTCGGCAGGCCGGAGGTTTTAACTTGCAGATTTTCGTAATATTCCGTGAACTGCTCTCCGGGGGAAGCCATGCCGAGAAAGACTAAATCCGCACTTGCCGAAGATTCGTGCAAGATCTCGTTAAACGGTTTGCCGTCGGCGACGATCACTTGCGGGATGGCGCCGATCCGCAGTTGGGCGACTAAAGCCTTGAGGTTCGGTTCCGCATCGCGGGCGGCAGATGCGTTGGGAACGACCAATTTTAGGTGAACTTGGGCGTTGCGCCATTCGCCACTGGTACGAACCAAATAGGCCAAAATCAGCATTAAACCGCCGTTTGCTTGCAAACCGCCCCACCAGACATCGATCCGACGGCGACGACCGAAACCGCGCTCGACATTTTCCCGTAGGATGACCACATTGCGTTTGGCTTGGTGGATGGTGGAGATCGTCTCGCAGTAGCGATCGCGCCGGGACGGTTCCTCGCTATCCCCCAATAAAATCGTATTGGGAACGAGCGGTCCGAGACCGTAAGTTTCGATCAGCCGTCGGGCGCCCACAAACGGATCGGGCGCCGTAATCACGCGCACGAGAGCTTGTACGCCGCGACGTTCGAGATATTCGCGAATCGTCGTTTCTAATTCCGCCTGTTGGGCGGCATCGCGAGCCCCCGTGGGCAGCACGCTAGAAACGGTCACCATACCTCGGTTGTGGGTCAGGGTCATAGCCAGTTCGACCAACACCCAGCGCCGGGTGGGGGCGCCGGAGAGGACGAGCAAGTGAGGGCGCCAGTTTTTGGTATCGGGAACCGGACTGAGGTTGAATAACCCCGTGCGAACGACTTCCATCCACAAGCCGCGTCGGACATCTCCCCAAGCGCTTTCGAGTTCGCGCCGTTCCAACCAGAGATAGACGCCGAGGACGATCAAAGCGGCGATGACGGTGGCGATCGGATCGATGAGCAACATGACGCCGATACACCCGATCGCCCCCAACAAGGACAAGGCCCAGTGAACCCGGAACGCCGGACGAAATGACGGACTTTGCAAAAATCCCTCGATCGCCGCCGCCACGTTCAACACTAAATAAGTGGTTAAAAAGAACATGGTCAGCACTGGGGCGATGATATTGAGATCGCCGACGGCAACCGCCGCCACTGCAATGCCCAAGGTCACTAAGGTCGCGTAAAACGGCTCGTCGTCCGCACCTTTACCCGTTCCGAGAACCCGCAGCCACCCCGGTAAAATGCCGTCGCGGGCGAGGGCTTGCATGACCCGAGGCGCCCCGAGAATACTGCCGAGGGCGCTCGATAGGGTGGCGCCCCACACTCCCAAGGAAATCGCCGGGCCCCAAAACGCCATCTGTTTCATGATCAGGGGGTTTTCAATCAAGGTGATCGCGTCGGCGCGCGTGGCGAGTAAAATCGGCAGTCCCATATAGATGACATATCCGGTTCCGACGGCGGCGAGGGTACCGATGGGAATCGATCGCGCCGGATCCCGTAAGTCCCCGGACATGCTCACTCCCGCCATAATTCCGGTTACTGCCGGGAAAAATACGGCAAAAACCACCCAAAAATCCTCGGAATTTTCCGGTTTGGCTCCCCACATCTCGATCGTGGTGTTTTCCAGGGGATGGCCGAAGGCGAAGGAAATCAGGGATAAGACGATCGCCGCCATGATGAAGTATTGGGCGCGGATCGCCGTGCGGGCGGATTTGAGAGCCAAGAAGGCGACGGCGACAGTGGTGACTAAGGCAATGAGGCGTTGAACCGATTTGAGGTCGGATTCGGGAAAGGATTCGACGATACTTTCGGCAAAACCGATGGTGTAGAGGGCGACGGAGAGGGCTTGGGCGAAGTACAGGGGAATGCCGACGGCGCCCCCGGTTTCGATGCCCAGGGAGCGACTGATCATGTAGTAGGCGCCTCCGGTCCGGACGACGCGATCGGTAGCGATCGCCGATACGGACAGGGAGGTTAAAAAGGTGATCGAGGTCGAGAGACTGACGATAATCAGCGTGCCGATTAAGCCGACATTGCCGACGACCCAGCCAAACCTCAAATACATGATCACGCCTAAAATCGTCAGAATTGACGGAGTATAGACGCCACCAAAGGTTCCCAAGCCACTACCGCTCGTATTGGGCGGGTTGACCGGATTATTCGGTTTGGAACCGCCAAAAAAGGGAATTTTAGGCATACGTCATGCAAAAATAACGGGACAATCGATGGGAGGGGATGTAATGTGACCGTTCTTGTCAGATTACCCCAGCTCATTCCACGAAGCGCGGAGATCGCCAAGATCTAGACCGTTTTTACCGGGAAAAGTGTTCTTTCCCGGAACGATCGCCCGTTGACTCCCCTCCCGCGAACGCTCGATTTCCCGATGGTTTTAACTCGATTGCACCGCTTTGACGAGCAGTTTGACCAAGGTGGTCACTTGCTGTTTGTTTAAATTTTTTAATAAGATTTTTGCCGCCGCTTTCGGTTCGAGGTCGATAATCGCTTGATTGTCGGCGAGGGTGACCCCGGGTTTGACCGATTTTCCCGCTAAATCGAGTAAAGCCGGACTCGGACCGACCAGATCGGTTTTGTCCAAGGCGATTAAATCGGTGGCTTGTTTGATTTCTTTAATCACGATCGGGGCTAAGGTTTTGTAGTTATTTTCGCTGCGGGCGATCGCCGCGTCCGCCATCGCGATTAACTGCTGCCACCCGTCTAAATCGGAATGCATTTCGGCGAGTTGATTGCAAAAGGTTCTCAGACGCTGGCGGTTGTTGTCGTCTTCTGCTTGTCTGAATAGATCGAGCATTTGCCGCAACAGGGCGATCGCCGCCAAGGCCGCATCTTCTGGCATCTTTTTCGATGCCGCCTCACCGTCGCCCCCGCCGTCCGGGGCGCCCCCACCGACTAAGCTGTTGAGGTAATTTTGTAGTTCTTGAAAAACCGGATCCGACTTTTGGACGACTTTATCGGCTTCGTCTTCCCGCAGACCGAACGGCCCTTGCAGGCTTTCGAGTAATTCTTGTAGGGTGTCAAAGCCTTTCAGAAACAGGGATTCGAGTTTTTGATCGACGGCGACGGGTTGTTCTTTGAGAACTTTAAAACTGTCTTCGAGGCGGTGGGCTGTTTTCTGAATGCTGCTAAATCCTAACATGGCCGCTCCCCCTTTAACGGAGTGAGCGGCGCGAAACATTTCGTTGACTTGTTCCGGGTCTTGGAGGGTCGTTTTGAGGTCGAGCAACCCCCGTTCTAAGGTTTCTAGGTGTTCTTTAGCTTCTTCGATGAAATACCCTAGAATTTGTTGATTTTTATCGGCGTCCACGACAACTTTCCTCAAACTGGCGATCGGTGTCTACTTACCTCGTACCCACCCACAACCACCGACCGTCGCTCGGTGTTTCTGGGTGGAACTGCCTAACTCCGGTGGTCAAAGTTCGATCCCGTTCCCAGAATTTGGAGGTCTCGGCCAAGCCTGACGTTCACTCTCAATCTGGTCAGTGGTTAGCTGATAGAATTATTTGTAGCACAAACCCGCTCCAGCGATGACAAGAGACCGTTGTGGATTCGGTGCCGATCCGATCTGGGGCTTCGGGCGCATCGTAGACAGGAAGACTCTAATCGATGGGGGTCGGAGATCTGTGTTTGTTGTCGATCGCGATTTCGATCGCTTTTGTGACTTTTGAAGAGAAACAAGTATAGTCAAGGCGATCGCGGTATTTTGTGGAATTCGTCCCATCTCTAGATAATTAATAATTCCCGAGTGCGAACTTGTGGCTCTCCGTTCTAGCAAACGAACCTAAAGCCCGCAGTCTTATGTGAGATAGAGGGATTACCTATAGATTAAATCCAGAGATGAGTATTATTTACCGTTCTCTAACTTCGAGGCGATCGCACCCTAACACTTCCGTTTGATTTTGGCCGCGATCGATCCGAACGCTAGCCCCACAAGGTGCTTTAAAAAACAGGCGCTCGCCGGGAAAAATAATCCGTTTGAAATGCCATCGTCGATCCGAACTACTGCGAAGCACTTGAAGGCGATCGCTCGGATTGACATAATAGCAGAGAATTTCCGAGTTTTGGGGGGGTGATAGCGGTCGAGTGGGTGAGGACACGAGGAGCAAACCAAACGTTGGGGACGGTTTATTCTTGTATATAATCCGCCGCGCATTCATCTATCAAAAGACATATTTAGGTGAACTTCACCCTAAATATTGGTAACTATTGTTACATTTTGCTCCGTTGCCCTCGAAATGCGGAGGCGATCTTCCCCAAAGCCGCTAGACTGGGATTTAAAGACATGAATGTGATCTAGGATACAAATTGCCCGAGCTTTACTCCCTCGAACCCATTGATGCTCCATCCCTTTACCTGAGATTGGGACTGGCCCTGATTGTCGGTATTCTCATTGGCGGCGAACGAGAAATCAAAAATAAACCTGCCGGACTGAGAACCCACATGCTCGTCTGTTTCGGTTCCAGCTTATTCGTCTTACTGCCGATCCAACTGGGTTTAGCCGTTCAAAATCCCGAAACCCTCTCCCGAGTCATGAGTGGAATTATTTCCGGAGTCGGTTTTATTGGGGCCGGAACGATCTTGCGCGATCGCAAAGTACGCGGTTTGACCTCCGCCGCCGCCATTTGGGTATCCGCCGCCTTGGGAACGGCGATCGGCTGCGGCTTGTGGAAAATCGCCCTTACCAGCGCCCTAATCTGCTGGTTTATCCTGCGGATCGTCAAGCGACTCGAATCGGAATCGATCCTCCACTGGCCGATTAATCTTCAAATAAAGCGGGCTCGTCGTAATCCTGACGGACGGGTAAACGAACAATAAACTCGCTGCCTTCGCCGACCTCAGACGTACAAATCAATTGACCGCCGTGCTTTTCGACCACAATCTGATAGCCGATCGACAAGCCCAAACCCGTACCGCTACCGACAGGTTTGGTCGTGAAAAAAGGATCGAAAATACGAGAGCGGATTTCCGGAGGAATCCCCAACCCATTATCGGCGATCCGAATTTCCACCCAATCCGAAGTCGAGCCGTCCGGTAAGTCGTCCGTTTGCGGATCGACCCGCGAGGTTCGGATGCGAAGTTGACGCGGCGGTTGCTGGCGTTCGAGGGCGTCGATCGCGTTATTGAGCAAATTGAGAAAGACTTGATTGAGTTCGCTGGCATAACAATCGACCGGGGGCAAATCGCCGTAATCGCGCACGACTTCGACAAAAGGCGTTTCGCTCTCCTCGGTAGTGCGACCGATACCTTTCAAGCGGCTTTGCAGAATTAATAACGTACTGTCGATCCCCTCGTGAATGTCCACCGCTTTCATGTCCGCCTCGTCCAAGCGGGAGAAATTGCGTAAACCGCGCACGATTTCGCGAATGCGTTCGGCGCCGACGCGCATCGATCGCACCAATTTGGGCAAGTCTTCGCGGACGAATTCGAGGTCCACCGCTTGAATTTCTTCTTCAATTTCCGGGACGGGTTGGGGATAGTGCTGGCGGTAGAGTTCGAGTAAATAAAAAATATCTTCGATATAAGAATTGGCGTGAACGATATTGCCGTAGACGAAACTGACCGGATTGTTAATTTCGTGGGCAATTCCGGCGACCATCTGGCCCAAACCGGACATGCGTTCGGTTTGAATCAGTTGGGTTTGAGTGCGTCGCAGTTCGTTGAGGGTTTGTTCGAGTTCCCGGGCCCGTTTTTCGAGTTCGGCTTCCGATTGTTGTAACGCTTCTTGAGCTTTTTGGCGTTCGGTGATGTCGAGAATGCTGCCGATCAATTTGACGACGCGACCATTTTCGTCGAGGATCGGTTCGCCTTTGGCGGCGAGGTATTTAACCGAACCGTCAGCAGTGAGGAGGCGTTGGTCGAATTCGTAGGGTTCGCATTCGGCGATCGCGCGGTCGAGCAACTGCTGGGTCATCTCGCGATCGTCGGGATGGATTTGCTGCAAATAGTCCTCGTAAGTCGGCGTCTGCGGGCCGGGGGTGAGGTTGAAAATGCGGTAAATTTCCTCAGACCAGGCCATGGTTGCGGTTTCGAGGTCGAATTCCCAACAGCCGACGTGGGCGAGTTTTTCGGCTTCGGCGAGTAACGACGCCATCGATCGCATTTGAGCTTCGCTTTTTTGGAGGGATTCGATCAGGCGGCGATTTTCCTCCTCGGCTTGTTTGCGATCGGTGATATTTTGAGTCACGGCCATTCCGGCAAAAATTTCGCCACTCTCATTTTTGACGGGTAAGATCTGCATGGCGTAGACGCGATCGCCGTCGGCGATTTCGATTTCCGTCGGTTCGCCGTCGAGAGCTTTGCGGTACAAGGGGTGGAGGATTTCGGCGACAGAAGCGGGCCAGACGCGATCGAGGCTCGATCCGACGAAGCGATCGCCGGACCTGCCGAAATGTTCGAGTTCGGTGCCTTCGGCGAGGGTATAGTGCAGGTCGCGATCGAATAACGCGACACTCCCGTTGGGGAAATTGCGAGCGAGGGTGCGATAGAGTTCTTCACTGTGTTTGAGGGCGTCGATCGCCGCTTTGCGCTCCCCGATATCGCTTAAAAACACGGAAATTCCCGATGCCGAGGGATAAGCGCGCACCTCCCACCAGCGATCCGCAAAGCGATCGCGGGTCTCGAAGGTGACCGGGACGTGCTCGACCAAGCAAGCTTGGAGTTGGGTGGCGAAGGATTCGACGCGGTCGAGAAAGACCACGGAAATCGGCTGACCCAATAAGGTTTGGCGCGATCGCTCCAGCAGCAATTCCGCCGGGTTGTTGATGTAGGTAAAGCGCAATTGCCAATCCAAACTAAAAAAGGCTTCGTTGAGATTGTCGAGGAGGTTGACCATATCCGCGTGAGCCTTGTGCAAAGCGTCTTCGCTGGTTTTGCGTTCCGTGCGATCGCAAGTGACTTGGCAAAAACCGCACAGTTGCCCCGCCGCGTCGAATAACGGGGAAAAACTGACTTCCGCCCAAAAACGAGAGC
Organism: Oxynema mangrovii CENA135; assembly: GCF_016632315.1. NCBI lineage: Bacteria > Bacillati > Cyanobacteriota > Cyanophyceae > Oscillatoriales > Oscillatoriaceae > Oxynema > Oxynema mangrovii. Next base: position 582,536 of record NZ_JAEOXH010000002.1, read on the forward strand.
CATCTTTGCGAAGTTGCCAGCCTCGTTCTTCCAGGCGTCCGTCAGTAGCGCAACGGTCGAGTTTCTGGTTGGCGCGATCGCGGGTAACTTCGGCGGGAGGGTAGAAACAACTGAAATGTCGCCCGAAAATTTCCTCCGGTTGGTAGCCGAGAATATTTTGGGCGCCGAGATTCCAACTGACGACCCGGCCCCGGCGATCGAGACGCACGAGGGCGTAATCTTTAATATGTTCGACCAGCAGACGGCAAGTTTCCTCGCTTTCGCGCTGAACCTCTCGCGCCGCTTGGGTTTCGCCAATATCCAAAATCGCCCCGTCGAGGTAGCAGGGGGTTTGTTGGCTGTCAAAAATTGGGCGACCGCGTTCGCGAACCCAACGGGTAGCGCCATCGACACGGATCAGGCGATATTTGACGTCAAACGAGGTTTGGGCGGCGATCGCCCCTTCGATCGCCCCCCGGACGTGCCTGCGATCCTCGGGGTGAATCAGACTGCACAGAGTGCGGGGGCGATCGCCCGTAAACGCCGATCGCGGATAGCCGGAAATCGCTTCGATGCCCTCGCTGATATACTGTACGGGCCAGCCGGATCCTGCCGCACGACGGTAAACGGCCCCCGGCAAATTGACCAGCAAACTGGCAAACAGATCCTCCGAGTCGGCGCCACAATCGCGCGAGCAAGACGGAACCGATTGCGCTTCGGGAGAGTTGCTCGAAGGTCGGGGGGAAGGTTGAGATGGAAATTGCACGATACCGTGAAGTCCTCTTTCGCTTGAAGCTTGGGTTAGGGTTAGATTGGGAGAGTGTGGGATCTTGGTAGAAAGTATTGCAATCGCAAGCGGCGATCGCAATAGCACCCTCACGGAACTTGACAGGCCACCGCTCATTTACCAGTGTGACAGGTTTTTCGTTGGCCGACCGTCGCGATCGTCGCTTTTCGACCCATACAATAGGTTTCGCTTATGCCAACCGCGATCGATTTCTTTGCCCGATCGGTTCGCAGTCGGTGCGTATAGTCGATGATTGAGAACGGGGGAATTGTCATCGTTCTTGGCGAACTCGGCGATCCCCGAACAAAATCGATTGTTTTTTACCGACGAACACATTTGGAAATGATCCAGCGTCAACCGCAGCGATTGCCATCCGGAAGTTTACCGCGCATCTCGAAACGCCGATCCTTATTGAGCTTGCTCTTGAGCCTCGTGCAACTGGCTCCCTTCGCCACTGGAGTCGGTGCCACCCCACCGCGATCGCCCGATCTCGAAGAAACGTGCGAAATTTTGATTATCGGTGGCGGATTGGCCGGATCGGGAACTGCTTACGAAGCCCTCCTCGCCGGACGAACCGTTTGCATGACCGAGATTACCGACTGGGTGGGCGGCCAAATTTCCTCTCAAGGAACCTCGGCCCTCGACGAACGCCCCACCCAACGGCAGAAACTCTTTTACCCGCGCGGGTATTTAGAATTTCGCGATCGCATTCAAGACCACTACGGCAAACTCAACCCCGGTCAGTGTTGGGTGAGCGAATCGTGCTTTCTTCCCGAAGACGGCCACAAGTTGCTCATGGAACAACTCGAAGAAGCTGCCAAACGCGGGAAAGGTCAGCTTAAATGGTATCCGAACACGGTGATTAAAGATCTCGAAATCCTCGATCGCGGCAACGGACGCCAAATTACCGCCGCCATCGGCATCCAACATCGGGCTGCGGAAGGGGCGCCGCCGCTCAACACCGAAACCCTCTCCCAAAAGCTCGAAGACGCCTACCGCTACGAAGATTCCGAGCGGTTCGACAAAACGATCGTCCGCTTCGTTCCCACCCCCGCGAGTAACGGCGGCTCCCGTAAAGCCGATTGGTACGTCATCGAAGCCACGGAAACTGGAGAAATCGTCGCCCTCGCCGACATTCCCTACCGCCTCGGAATCGACCCGCGATCGCGCTTCGAGCCTTCCTCCGCCAGCGAAACGGGCGATCCCTACTGCACTCAGGGCTTCACCTATACGTTTGCCATGCAAGCGACGGAGGAACCCCAAGAACACGAAAAACCGCCCTTTTACGATCGCTACGCCCCCTACTACAGCTACGAACTCGAACGCCTCGCCAACTTTACCCTGGTCTACACCTACCGCCGCATCTGGAGCGCCAAATATACTAAAAATCTGCCCGGAAACGTCCGCCAATATCCCATCAATCCGGGGGATATTTCCATGCAAAACTGGACCTGGGGCAACGACTACCGCCCGGGGACTTCTGTCGATAATTTAATCTACACCCGCGACCAACTCGAAGCCAACGGACAACTCGAACCCGGCGGCTGGTTGGGCGGTTTGCGCGTCGAAACCCTCGCGGCGGGAGAAGAACACGCCAAAGGGTTTTTTTATTGGCTGGTGGAAGGGACGACGGATTCCCAACTCGGCGACGGCGTGAAGGAGAAACACCCGAATCATCGCTATTTGGCGGGGTTGGACTCGCCGATGGCGACGGCTCACGGCTTGTCGAAATATCCTTACATGCGCGAAGGTCGCCGGATTATCGGTCGTCCCGGTTGGGGTCATCCCAATGGGTTTACAGTCTGGGAAATCGATATTTCTCGCGCCGACTACAGCGAGGATTTTTATCGTTTGAATTTGCTACCGGACGAATATCGTCGCTTGTGGGAATCCCTCGCCGGATTGAATGCGTTGGAAGCGATTCGGGAACAACCGGATACGGAGAATATACCGACCCGATCGCGTTCTACGATTTTCCCCGATTCCGTCGGGATTGCTCACTACGCGATCGACTTTCATCCCTGCATGACGGAGAGTCCCCCGGAAGCTCCCGGCAATACGGAACGGGAAGGGGAACGACGGGGCGCCGGAACGGCTTATCCGTTCCAAATTCCCCTGCGGTCGATGATTCCTCAAGAGATCGATAATTTGTTGGTGGCGGGGAAGAGTATCGCTACCAGTCACATTGCCGCCGCCGCCTATCGGGTTCATTCGTTTGAATGGTCTGTCGGTGTCGCTGCAGGGGTTACTGCAGATTTGTTATTGGAAAAGGATTTATTGCCTTACGAGTTGGTGGATGACTTGCCCTATAAGGAACCGGACTTGGAGGTTTTACAAGGGCGGTTGAACCGTCAGGGGAATCCGACGGCGTTCCCGAATACTTCGATTTTCAATAATTCTTGGGAGGATTGGAAATAGGCGATTGAAGGAGGCGATCGGTAAATTTACGCTGTTTTTCGGTGAAATTGCCGATCGCAACGCCGAGCGGCTTCGATTTCCTCGTATTGAGCGTTATTTTGGCATTTTATGGCTCTGTTGACGGCTCTGTTGACGGGCAACGGGCGATCTCTTTTCCGGGGTCGCCTTATTTTTTTGGCGACGGCTTTAAACTTGTCGGCGAATTTGGGTATTCTGCCCTATAGGGGGTCGGACACGCTCTCGACCTGCCGAGTCCCAGCCTCACTACGAGCCGAAGGACAGCAGGAGACGACCGGACGGCGCGATCGAAAAGCCGATCTCTCCATGCAGGTTTTTTGCGATCGTTATCTTTCATTACTCCAAAATTCAGTGTTTCTACGGTTGTCAAATTTGTCAATTCATCAAAATTCAGAAAAGTTAATTTTAAGGATTTTTTTGAAATTCAAAAAAGTTGAGTAATTCCCGAAACTCCCCCCGAAGAATTACGGAATTTAAATTTTACTTTTCCTGAAAAGATAATTCCTAAGTTAATAAGAATGAAGGCGCGATCGCCGGGGCGATCGGTCATTTTTTTGCTGAGTGTACGGTTGAAATTACCGGGCTGTCCGACGGGCGAAAGCACGAAATGGAGCGCCTGAAAAGTGCCTTAAGGTAGACTTGAACCGCGATCGCCTGCATAGAAGATACGGACGATTGCGCCGGATAGGCGATCGGGCAACTCGCCAACAAATTTCTAAAAAAAAATCTTTTGAGTGGGGAACAAACCCAAACAAGCCGTGGTCTATCAACGCAGGTCGCATTTTTAGCACCTCCTTTGGGAACCCAAACAATTTGGTTGTAGTCTCTAGCTTTAGTAAAGCCTTGAGCTTGAGGTCTGGAGAACCCCCCGCGATTGGAATCAATCGATCGAACGGAGTTCGACGATCTCGCTACCATACGACCGAGCAACAACAAGTTAACAATAACTTGTCTGGCAGGGTTCATCTATAACCTAATATTCACAGGTTGAGGATTATGAAATGATGGGTGGTTGAGATTATCGATGACCGATGAATGGGATGGAGTGAAAGTAGAAAATGGGTAAGCGCCCGAAGTGGCAACTACACGATAAAACTTTCAAATCCATTCGCTCTCAAGCCATATCGAACTAAAAACCCTACTGTTTTTGAGAATTTCTAAGTAGTAGACTATGAAACTGGTTCCGCTTAACTGAGTCCATCGAGTCCCATCCAAACCGACTGCACAACTTCCAATTGAATCCACCTGACTCAATACGCAACACCAGTTCCCTTAGAAAATAAACTTCAGTGCTAAAAGGGGGTTAACATTTTGAGAGCGTCATCGAAACAAGCAATCTGGCAATCGCCCCATCGGGTCGCCACTCAACCCAGAAATTCTAGATTTTTACATCGACTAGCTAGCCACGGAAACTAGCACGGTTATCATCCATCTCAAACAGGCGTTCGTCAACGTCATGGGGTGGTTTGTGTTCCCAACAAGTTTTCGCGATCGAAAAATAACCCAGGAGAATTGGAATGGACGAACTCGAACAACAACAACAACAAGAACAAGAACAACAACAAGAACAACCTGTTGTGGTCGAAGAAGAAGCCCCGGCGACCGAAGAACCCATCGTCGAAGGTGAAGCAACGGCAACCGCAGTAGACGAACCCGTTGCAGAAACCGAAGGAGAAGTCGTTCCCCCTCAAGAAGGCTTAACCGACGAAGAATTAGCCGTCACCACGGGTGTCGCCGATGACAGTACCGACGATAGCGTCTCTGAAGATGACGTCGTCGGTGACGATGCCGGGGATGATGTTGGTGAGGAAGGAGACGTCACCACTACCGTTGTTCCTGAAGAAGGACAAGAAGCTCCCGAAGGAGAAGTCACCGTCACTGAAAACATGGACGACATGGACGACGACATGGACGACATGGACGACATGGACGACGACATGAACGGCGAAATGGGTGACGACGCCATGAGCGGCGAAATGGGTGACGACGACATGGACGACGCCGACGGTCTCGATGGCGAAAGCCAAGAGTTTCTCTCTAAATGCTTTAATGAAGAACTGTATCTCCAGTACAACGAAGACGTTCGCGTCGCCATTGAAGCCGGACAGTTCTCCAGTGGTTTTGAACACGCCGTCAAATTTGGCTACAAAGAGCAACGCACCGTTTTAGTTGGCTTTGAAGCGAGCTACTACGAAGAACAAAATATTGACGTTGCCCAAGCTGTCAACCGTGGCGAGTTCGTCAGTTCCTTCGCTCACTTCCTGAAACACGGTCGCAAAGAACGTCGTGGATTCAGCCGCTTCTTCAAAGAAGACGAATATCTCGCCAGCAACACTGACGTTCAAGAAGCTGTTGCTAGCGGTCAGTTTGAAAGCGGTGCCGCTCACTTCTTCCAATTCGGGATTTTTGAAGCTCGCGTTTTCAGCAGCGAATTTAGCGCGATCTCCTACATCAACAACAATAGCGACATTGCCGAAGCCCTTCAACAAGGCTCGATCTTCAGTGCCTTCCTCCACTTCCTGCAATTTGGATTAGAAGAAGGTCGCTTGGCCAGTGCCGACCCCGACAGCGATGAGGATGAAGATGATTCCGACAACATCGCCGGGGAAGATTCCGATGACGGCGCCGTTGGTGGTGAAGGTGGCGACAACATCGATGACGGTGCTGACGCCGATGGTGCTGACGCCAATGATGACGGTGACGACGCCGATGGTGCTGACGCCGATGATGACGGCGACGATGCCGACGGTGGGGATATTGAAGACAGCGCCAATCCCGACGATCTGCCCGACGTTCCCAATCCTCCGGACATCGAAATCCCCGAACCCCCAGAACCCGAAGAACCTGACGTCGATGTTGACAGTGCCTTAGAAGAAAGCGGACTGTTTAACGAAGAATTCTTCAGCTCTCAGTTGAGTCAAGAGATCCTCGCCCGGATTGGCGAAGGTGCCGAGTTCAGCAGCGTTCGCGAATTCTTCCTGAAAGAAGGAATCTCTCAAGGCTTAGTCCCGACTCCTTTCTTCAACGTCGAATTCTTCCTCGATAGCAATCCGGAAGTTGAAGATGCCATTGCCAGTGGCAAGTTCTCCAGTGCCTTTGAAGCTTTCTTAGCCTTCACTCAAAGCGGATCTCAAGGATCGGATGACGATGAAGGTGATGATGACGGCGGCGAAGTTGGCAGCCCGATTCCTTTCTTCAATGTCGAGCAATACTTAGCGAAGCTCGAAGCCTTCATCAGCGAAAACGCCGAACAAGTTGCGGAAAATCCCGAACTTGAACTCGAAATTCCCGAAGGTGCGACTGCTTCGCAAAAATTCCAACTGGTTTACAAGCACTTCATCTCGGTGGGTGTTAAACAAGGTATCTCCGCCAGTGAAGAATTCAACGAAGAACTCTACCTGAAGCTGAATCCGGAAGTCGAACAACTGATTGCCAGTGGCGAGTTCTCTACTGTCCTCGAACACTACTTCTTAGTCGGTCAGTTTGAAGGTTTGATTGCCTCCAAGCCGGATGATGATATTGAAGAAGAAGAGTACAAAGTCGAAATTGACGATCTCGAAATCGACTTTGAATCGGCTCTGTTCGGTTCGGCTGAAGGAGAAACCTTAGTCGGTAGCGAAGTCATCTTCGGTAACGGCGGCGATGACTTGCTTGAAGGAAGCAAAGACAAAGATATTCTGGTCGGCGGTTCCGGAGATGACACCTTAATCGGTGGCGACAATGATGACATCCTCATCGGTGACGGTGCCGACTATGACGACACCATGATTGGTGGCGAAGGTGACGACGATTCCGATGACGGTGCTGAAGGCGATGACACCACCACGGGTGCTGAAGGCGACGACACCACCACGGGTGCCGAAGGTGACGACACCACCACGGGTGCCGAAGGCGACGACACCACCACGGGTGCCGAAGGCGACGACACCACCACGGGTGCCGAAGGCGACGACACCACCACGGGTGCCGAAGG
>NZ_JAEOXH010000002.1:592894-662922 GCF_016632315.1 Oxynema mangrovii CENA135
TATCGAACACTTACGAGAAGCAATCCAGTCTTTGAGTTCGCGCAACGCGTAGTTATATACGCCTGGGCACGTCTCAAGCCACGACCGCAGTTCAGTCTGCTGTACGACATTTGGATAGATTCGGTAAGTGTAGTTCATGGTCAGCATGACTATAATTTACTACAGACTATAGCTGCTGATAAATGCTGGTCTCATCCCCATCGTAGGGCTTAGTCCTTCCCGTAGGGTGGGGAATCGACTGTTCGAGAGGAGTCCATGGATCCCGACGCTGATGCTTCGCATACAGCGCGGGACTTATCGCTCCCCGAACCCCTCAAAAGTTAAACCGATGTCGAGATCGGTTGAGGCGATCGCACCGCCGCTTCAATAACGGCGCGGTCTAACTCGCGACCGATAAACACCAACCGGGTCTGCCGCTTTTGACTCGGCCCCCAGGGGCGATCGTAAAAATAGTCAAACCGCTTGCCGACCCCTTGCAACACCAGGCGCATCGGCTTATTGGGTACCGAAATAAACCCTTTAATCCGGTAAATTTCGCGATCGGCGACTAACGCTTGCAACCGCTCGACTAAAAGGCGCGGCTCGAAACTTTCATTTAACACCACATGAACCGCCCCGATCTCGTCGTCGTGGTCGTGATCTTCCTCGCTGTCGTGATGACTCGGACGACTTTCTAAATTCTCTTCCACCGCCGCATTGAATCCTAACAGCAACTGCGGATCGATCTGACCGTTTTCACACGGCAGAATTTTGACGCCGGGACTGACTTGCTCGCGCAACCAATTTTCGACCCGGGTGCGGGTTGCGTCGTCTAACACGTCTCCCTTACTCAACAGGACCAAATCCGCACAGGCGAGCTGATCCTCAAATAACTCTTCGATCGGGGTTTCGTGATCCAAATTCGGATCCGCTTGGCGCGCTTGCTCCAAAGCATCGAGATCGCCGACGAGGGTACCGTTGGCGATCGCCTCGCAATCGACCACGGTCACCACGCCGTCTACCGTAGCTCCCGTGCGAATTTCCGGCCAGCGAAAGGCTTGCACTAAGGGCTTCGGCAACGCCAAACCGGAGGTTTCGATCAAAATAAAATCGAGGTCGTCCCGGCGTTTGAGCAATTCCTGCATGGTCGGCAGAAATTCTTCTTGTACGGTGCAACACAGACAACCGTTATTCAGTTCGACGATATTACCCGCTCGTTCGGCGGTTTCGTCGTCGTCGCAAACTTGACAGGCTTTGAGAAACTCCCCGTCAATTCCGACTTCGCCAAATTCATTGACGAGAACGGCGATGCGACGACCTCGGTTATTTTGCAGTAAGTGGCGGATGAGGGTAGTTTTGCCAGCACCGAGAAATCCGGTGACGACGGTAACGGGAATTTTATGCATGGAGGAACCTGAGAAAACAACGAAGGATTAGCCGAGGATGGAGGTGGCGAGGAAGGTTGCACCGATGCCGCAAATCGTGAATCCGGCGAAGCGCAACGACAGCGAGGGCTGTTCGCCGACCTGTTGCAGCAGCATTTTGCCGATCGCGAAGGCTCCCCAGGAGATCCCGAGTTGAACCAGGGTAAATCCGGCGAGGTAAGCGACGATCGGATTCATTTCAGCGCCGACGATCGCCTCGCCGTAGGCGTAACCGTGGAAAATTCCGGCGATCGCCGCCAAACCGACGACCCAGGCGAGGTTCGGCATTGCTTTTCTCGCCAGCAGGACGCCAAAACCCAAGACCGATGCGGAAATTACTAGTTCGACCGCAGGTAAATCGACGGCGAACAGGTGAATGACGGTGCCTCCCATTGCGGCGATGACGAAGGCGGTGGGAATGACCAGTCCGCGCCCGTGTAACGCCGACAGCAGGCCGATCGCCACCACGAAGGTCAGGTGATCCAACCCGATAACTGGGTGGCCGAGTCCGGAGAGAAAACCCTCGAAAAAGGTGGAGGGGGTCGTCCCGCCGAAGGGATGATGGGCGCTGGCGGGGGGGGCGCTCAACAGGACGGCGATCGCCCCGAAAACGGCGGCAGATGCGCCCCATTTGAGGGCGTGCAAGCCATGGGAAAACAAGTCTTTGGACATTTTTACCTTTTTTCGATCTTGAACAAGAATGGAGTGCAAATTGCGATCGCGACGCGGTTGGAGCCGTCGCGGCGGCGATCGCCTACCGAGGCGAATCTCCCAGAGGCTCCGAGGATCGGTGCGATCGGACGTCGTACTCGAACGGGGGATATGAACTTGCGAAATAGCGGCTAAGAAAGGGCTAAGCGGGAAAGACGGCTACGGGCCGCCTCGGGTCTCGCTGGCGGTCCGACAGGGACTCCCACAAGGGCGATTTCGGCATCCCTGGGAATGCGATTCGCGCCGTAGCGTGGCGATCGCGGGGGATGCAAACGGATGTGACTGGGTTGGAAAAATCGAGCAAGTGGTAAATTCCCCTTCATCTGTACCTCGCAGATGCGATTGGTGGTCGGTCGAAGCGTCGGCGGGCATTCTGACTTAGAGGCGGCGATCGCCCCATCACAGTTGCGGGACAGCGTCGGACTCGCACCGAACTTTCCCCCTTACGTTTGACGGCTGATTCCCGCCAAAACCGACTGGATTTTAGTATCTTACCCTACCTGTTGACCGGGGGAAACTACCACGAAGGGCGCGATCGCCTTGGAAATCCTGCTGCAGCGTTGTGGCGGCGTTCGCGTATAGCCTGCGGCATTGCTGTAGCTTTGTTTTTGTGGGGCGCTCCGGGATACTTTCGACCGCTCCGTGCGATCCTAAGTTCGGCAGTTCGGCGATTTCTGAGCGATCGTCACTGTCTATTTCTGCCCAGACGACCGCTTGAGTGAAGGGGAATGGCGGTCGCTAATATAAAAAATCAAATCACGAGCACAATTGGCAAGTTGCGCCGATCGCGCGAGGGATCGACTTGCGGATTTTTCCAATTCGTCATGATGGCGATCGCCCTGTGTCTCGCCGTCACACCGCCATCGATCTCGACGGTCGCGATTTCCTTTGGAAACAGACAAAGCGGCGATCGCCCGTCAACTGGCGATCTCTTCTAGGATTCCCCCGATCCGGAAATCGAAATTTCTCCAATTTTCAGTTGTTTTTTAGACCGTTTGAGTTGTTTCCACAGCGCTCTAATTTCCTGGTAAGCTTGTTCGGGAGAAAGCTTTCCCCCGGTTTCCAAACAGCTAATAAAGGTCACGCGCTGGGCGAATTCTTGTAAATTAGCGTTAAATAAGAGGTTTTCTGGGGTGACTTGCCCGTAATAGCGACTGCGCGGATGTAAAAATTTATCTTTATCATTCATTGATATTCACCCTTGTTGATGTTATATTTTTTGCTTACCAAAAATTTATCTCAAAATCCGGAATTTTTAAAAGGTTCTTGGCTCGAAAAAATCAGGGGGCGATCGCCCCACTTAAACTGACAGAAATCATTATTTAAAAGCATAACTGCGATTTTCTGCGACGGCCACATCCTTCAGAAAACAATTGCGTTGCTCTATTTACAGTTTAAACAAAAATTTCCAATCTCTGAAAGTGGTATTGATAATTTGTCATGAGATATACAAATCTCAATCGCGAGCTGAATCGGATTTGTAGTGCGATCGCCCGCCTCGCCCTCCTATTCCATCCGGCGATCGCGTTAGATAGCATTTTTTATATTAAAATCCTTTGAAAAGAGTCTATATTTAAGCTGGCGAGGGTGAGACCGATCGCCGAACGCGGCAGGTTCCAGACTTGACGCGATCGCCCTTGAAATTCCGGCGTTGTGTCCGTCAGCGATCGCGATTTTCCTCCCCCGAGCAGCATCGTCGGGAACCCTCCCGATCTCACACCCATCGTTTTTTCATTTAGGGGCGATCGCCCGTCTCCATCGGAAAAGGTGTATACTCTCCCCCTAACGCTTCTACAATCGCCCGGGTATTCGAGACCATCATCTTGACGTAAGAATCCCCCTCACTTCCCGGGGCGCCGAGGGAGTCCGAATACAACTCTCGTGGCGACAATTGCACCCCAGCTTCCTCGGCGACCGTTTGGATCAACTTAGGATTAATCGTAGTTTCTGCAAAAATTGCCGGAACCTTCGCCGCTTTAATCTGTTCGACCAATTGGGTCACCGTTTGGGCGCTGGGTTGTTCTTCCGTACTCATCCCGATTAACGTCCCGGTTACCTGCAAGCCATACGCCCGAGTAAAATATTGAAACGCATCGTGAGTGGTCACCAAACGGCGATTTTCCGGCGGAATCGTCGCGATTTGCGCCTCGATCCAGCCGTGCAACTCGGCTAAGGTGCCGACGAAGGCGGCAGTATTTTCGCGAAACAGCGCTTCATCTTCGGGAGACAGTTCGATCAATACATCTCGAATCGCTTCGACCATGACGATCGCATTGCTGACGTTTCCCCAAACGTGAGGGTCCGGGACTTGTTGACCGTCATAATCCATGTCCAACGGTTCGATAACTTCTCCTACGGCGAGTTTGCGCGCCTTGACCCCCGCCGCATTCATCAATTTAATCAACCCCGGTTCTAAGTTGTACCCGTTGTAGAGAATCAAATCTGCTTCCTCGAAGGCGATCGAATCTTGGGGGACGGGTTCGTAAATATGCGGGTCGGCGCCGGGTTCGAGAATTCCGGTGTGGTCGATTTCATCCCCGCCGACGATCTCGGTCCAGTCGGCGATCGCGGTACTGGTCGAGACGACTCGGGGTTTCTCGTTCCCCGTTTCCGGCGGACTCGGCGTACAGCTAACCAGGGACAATCCTATCAATACAGTCCCTATCCATCCACACCACCGGGTCGGAGAGTTCTGGGAGGCGATCGCGTCAGTCATCGGCTTGTGTTGGGGTGAATTGCATTTTCATTTTCATTTCATATTTGTCTCATATTTCGTTCACTTTTGCAGTATCCTGAAATAAGAACGCCACTCACCCCCCACAGATCCACCGATGAATTACCCGACACCTCCCTCCGGTTCCCTTGCGAATATCCAAGTCTGGAGAGAACAAAAACAGACTCCCGGCGCCCCGATCGGCATCACCCATCTCGGGGTCAGCTATCGCAAAGTCGAAGCCCTCACCGATATCAACTGCGCGATCGCCCCCGGAAGACTGACCGGGATTATCGGACCGAATGGGGCGGGTAAAAGTACCTTAATTAAAGCGATGTTGGGATTGACCCCGATCGCCAGTGGTCAGATTCTCTACAACGGTCAACCCCTCAGCGAACAGCGTCGCCAGGTGGCTTACGTTCCCCAGCGATCGCAAATTGACTGGACCTTTCCCGCGACGGTGTGGGACGTGGTGATGATGGGACGGGTTGAAAAAACGGGCTGGTTTAAGCGCTTTAGTGCCATCAGTCGCCGTTTGGCCCGCGAAGCTTTAGAACGGGTGGGAATGAGTCACCTGCGCGATCGCCGCATCGGCGACCTGTCCGGCGGTCAACAACAGCGCGTCTTTCTAGCGCGATCGCTGGCCCAACAAGCCCAAATTTACTGCTTTGACGAACCGTTTGTCGGAATCGACCAAAAAACAGAAAATATCATTTTCGAGATTTTCCACGAACTCGCCGACGAAGGCAAAACCGTGTTAGTCGTCAATCACGACCTCGGCGCCTCAATTACTAATTTTGACGATTTGATCTTGCTCAATCGCGAGTTAATTGCATCCGGTTCCCGTCAGCAAGTGCTCAACGAACATAACCTCGATCGCGCCTACGGCGGTAAAGTCGTCTTCTTTAGCGGGGAAGCGGCTTAATCTCAATGTCGATCGCATTTTCGATAATTCGCCAACCGCCATCATTTCCCACTCCCCATTCCCCCATTTTCCTCATGCTCGATTGGCTTGTCGAACCGCTTCAATACAGTTTCATGCAACGGTCTCTCGCGATCGCCATTCTCATCGGTCTGATTTGTGCCGTTGTCGGTAGTTATCTGATGGTTCAACGGTTAGCTTTACTCGCCGATGCTATCAGTCATTCCGTTTTACCTGGATTGGCGATCGCCTTCGTCATCGGCGTCAATCTATTTGTCGGGGCGTTCGTCGCTGGTATTCTCAGTACGGTCATTATCGCCTGGATTCAGAGGCGATCGCCGATCAAGGAAGATGCAGCCATGGGAATTGTTTTATCCGCCTTCTTCGCCCTCGGTATTACTTTAATTACAATTATCCAAAAAGATAACAAAATCGACCTCAATCACTTTTTATTCGGTAATATTCTCGGCGTCACCGGGGCAGAAGTGTGGGAAACTGCCGCGATCGCTACGGTCATTCTTGCCGTGGTCATTTTATTTTATAAAGAATTGCTCTTTTACAGTTTTGACAGTCTCGGGGCCGAAGCCGTGGGGTTGCCCGTTAATTTACTCAACTTCGGCTTGATGGTTTTGATTGCACTTACCGTAGTCGCCAGTATGAAAGCTGTCGGCGTGGTGTTGGTGTTGTCGTTAATCGTCACTCCCGCCGCTACGGCTTATTTATTAGTTCCCCGGTTACATCAAATGATGGTTCTCGGCGCGATCGCGGGTATTCTTTCCAGTATTAGCGGCATGTATCTGAGCTACTATCAAAATATTCCCTCGGGTCCGGCGATCGTCTTAGTTGCTTCTGGCTTATTTACTCTCGCATTTCTGTTCAGTCCGAGTTACGGTCTGTTTACTCAACCGCAGGTCGATCGCGGATCTTCCCCCCTCTGGCAGGAAATTAAACGCCTGTTTCAATAAGTTTTTAGCAATTTTAGAAGTTATTTAAAATTTTCTTGCAATTTGTTTTGAATTTGACGCGGCGATCGCGTCCTTCTTACCTAATTCTCCCACTTAGGGTTCCTCGGGTCTCCCGGGCGGTTTACGAGACCGCCCTTTTTTTGCTAAAATATATGAAATACTGTTCAAATATTGATATATTAGTTTTGTTTCATGAGCGAACTACATTCTTCCGCTACAGGCTGTTGCAGTTGTTCTCAAGAAGCCAATTCTAAAAATGAGCATAATTCTACCGAAGATTCCACCGCGATCGCCCAAAAAATAATCCCGATCGCCATCGCGATCGCCCTCTTTATTTCGGGATTGATTTTTCAAGAAACCTTGCATTCAACCCCTTACGCGATCGGCGAATATGCCGTATTTATCCCCGCTTATCTGATTAGCGGTTGGGGAGTGTTAACGAATGCGGGGAAAAATATTACCCGAGGGCGAATTTTTGATGAAAACTTTTTAATGACCGTCGCGACTTTGGGGGCGATCGCCATCCATCATTTACCCGAAGCCGTCGGGGTCATGCTGTTTTATCAAATTGGCGAATTCTTCCAAGAAAAAGCAGTTACACGATCGCGGCGATCGATTCAAAGTTTATTAGAAATACGCCCAGAAATTGCTCATTTACAAAGGAACGGACAACTCGAAACCGTCGATCCGGAAACCGTAGAAGTTGGCGATCTGATTGTGGTTAAACCCGGGGAAAAGATTCCCTTAGATGGAGAGGCGATCGAGGGGATTTCGCAAGTGGATACCTCCCCACTCACCGGGGAATCGGTTCCGCGTACCATCCAAGCAGGTAAAACAGTTTTAGCGGGGACTATCAATCAAACGGGGGTGCTTTCAATTCGCGTCACGAAACGATTTGAAGAGTCTTCCATCGCCCGTATTTTAGAATTAGTTGAAAATGCGAGGACGAAAAAGGCAAAAACTGAAAAGTTTATTACTAGATTTGCTAGGATTTACACGCCGATCGTCGTTTTAGCCTCTCTTTTAGTTGCCTTATTGCCGCCCTTGTTATTTCCGAGTACGACGGTAGAAGAATGGGTCTATCGGGCGTTGGTGGTCTTGGTCATTTCCTGTCCTTGCGGTTTGGTGGTCAGTATTCCCCTCGGTTATTTTGGGGGCGTCGGTGGTGCGGCGAAACGAGGAATTTTGGTAAAAGGTTCGATGTTTTTAGATGCGTTAACGGAAATTAAAACCGTTATTTTTGATAAAACGGGAACTTTGACGCAAGGAACGTTTGAGGTGAGAGAAGTTCACCCGAACGGAGAGTGGAATCGAGAGGGATTATTAAAATTAGCAGCCCATTTAGAATCCTATTCCAACCATCCGATCGCCGTTGCCATTCGCGAGGCATATTCGGGTGCGATCGCCCGGGAAACGATTGCGGACTATCGAGAAATTGCTGGATTTGGAGTCAAAGCGACGATCGACGGACGCGACGCGATCGCCGGAAACGAACGGTTTTTAATTCGTGAAGGAATTGACGACAGTGTAGAAGAAATTGAGGAGACGGCGGTGCATTTTGCCGTTGACGGGGTTTATGCGGGATATATTACGATCGCCGACGAATTGAAAAGTGACGCGATCGCGGCGATCGAATTGCTCAAACAACAGCAAATCGAACGGGCGATCGTCTTGACGGGGGATCGAGAAAATGTAGCGGCTAAAGTTGCCCTGGCTTTACAGGTCGATGAATATTACGCCGAGTTACTTCCCGAAGATAAAGTAACCATTTTAGAGAAAATTTTGGCGCGATCGCCCGACGGCGAAAAAGTGGCGTTTGTCGGGGATGGAATTAACGATTCTCCGGCGATCGCCCGGGCCGATTTGGGCATTGCAATGGGGGCGTTAGGTTCGGAAGCGGCGATCGAAACTGCCGATATTGTGATTATGACCGATGCCCCCTCTAAAGTGGCCGAAGCGATCGCCGTCGGTAAGAAAACGCAACAGATCGTCTGGCAAAATATTGGGTTTGCGTTAGGGATTAAAGGCGTATTTATTGCCTTGGGGGCTTTCGGTTTCGCCAGTATGTGGGCGGCAGTTTTTGCCGATGTCGGCGTCGCCTTACTCGCAATTTTAAATGCAACTCGGGTGTTGCGATAGACGTCGGTCTATTCTGGAAATCCCACGAGAAAAACAGGGGTTGACCCGGACGGTCAACGCCCCTTCTCGTGAATCATGTACGATTGCTATAGAGAATTTTTTCTCGGTTTGCCTTTTTGCGCTAATGAGAGTCAAAAACCCTTATGATACGCCGACGTTCTACTCCCTGGATTCATCGGAAGTCTCGCTTCCTCATTGCTGCGATCGCGACGATGGGGGCAGTGGTGACGGCCTATTTAACTGTAATTAAATTAATGGGGGATTCTGCCACTTGTCCGACCAGTGGTTGTGATGACGTTCTCAACAGTCCCTACGCCACCGTTTTTGGTCTTCCCCTGACCTTATTCGGACTACTAGCTTACGTGGGAATGACGGGTTTTGCCGTCGGACCGTTCGCCATCAATCCCGCAGAGAATAAAGAATTGCGATCGCGCTTGGAAGACTGGACTTGGTGGCTGATTTTAGTCGGCGGTACGTCAATGGCTATTTTTAGCGGCTATTTGATGTATCTTCTTGCCTATAAAATTCAAGCGCTTTGCATTTATTGTTTGGCTTCGGCTTTATTTTCGTTGACTTTGTTCGTCCTCGCCTGGATGGGTAAAGATTGGGAAGATATCGGCCAAGCAATATTTACCAGTCTGGCCGTGGGAATGGTGACCATTGTCGGCACCTTGGGGATGTATGCGAGTATTAATTCTCCCAATGCCAATAGCAGCAGTCCCTTTAATATTGTCAACAGTTCCGGTCCGGCTGAAATCGCTTTAGCCGAGCATTTGAGCGAAATTGATGCCAAAATGTACGGCGGTTTCTTATGTCCCCATTGCCACGAACAAAAAGAACTGTTTGGGAAAGAAGCGACGGAGAAACTCGAATATATTGAATGCGATTATCGCGCGCCCGATCCTCAAGTTGAATTGTGCCAGCAAGTCGGAATTACTGGTTATCCGACGTGGGAAATTAAGGATAAATTATATCCGGGTCGGCGATCGCTAGAAGAACTGGCGAAGCTGTCGGATTACTCGGGGCCGCGCAACTTTCAAAATACGATCGGCCAATAAGTCCGCCACGAGGGAGGCGATCGCCAAAAAACCACCGTCACCCCCCGATAGAGGATGACGGTGGTTTGAGATGGCTAAAAATGATTAAAAAGGAGAGGGGTAGCCTGGGGATTTAAGCGTTGGCAGCTTGAGATTTAGTCCCACTTTCGCGACTGGCACCATTGCCATTATTCCCGTTGGTCTTGCGCGGTTGCAGCACCCCATAACCGCCGTGGTTGCGTTCGTAAATCACGTTGATTTCTCCCGTTTCGCTGTTGCAAAACATGTAGAAATCGTGATCGACTAACTGGAGTTGTTCCAAGGCTTCTTCAATGGTCATCGGCGGCATGGCGAAGTATTTCGTCCGCACGACTTCGGCAGGCAGTTCGGGAGTGCGATCGCCGATTAGATCCTCCACCACAGGCGGTTCGTTGAGAACCTCGGCTTCGATCTCTTTCGGTTTGCCGTGATTTTTCTTCTGATTGCGTTTTTCTTTATATTTGCGAAGCTGACGCGCGATTTTGTCGGCGACCAGATCGATACTGGCATACAGATTTTCGCTGCTCTCCTCGGCGCGGATGATCGTCCCATTGGCGTAAATGGTGACTTCAGCCGTCTGCTTCGGGTTGATTCGGGGATTGCGCGCCACCGACAGATGCACGTCTACTTCCATCGTTAAATTCTGAAAGTGATTGACGGCTTTCTCGATCTTTTGATTGACGTAATCGCGGATCGCGTCAGTGATTTCAATATTTTTGCCTTGGATAACAAGCTTCATATGAACTCTTCCCGCTAACAATATCCATCAGTCAGAAAGACAAAAGGCAAACACTCAAGCGTCAGACTGAAAACGGTAGTTTTTCTGACGGTTTGCGTGTTGCGTACTTTCTTGAAGGTGGGGAAACCGGGGCGGGTATTGCCGCTTTCCTGAAATAATGGCTATTTGCCCGTTTTGAAGGGATAGTTTGGTCAAGAACGGTGCCTAAACTTGCAGGAAGTGTTTTCCAATTCTAATCGAGGATGGCTTCCTGATGCTATGGATTCACCCGCTCCCATTGACGGACTTACGCTGACTCTCTCTTTCCGCTCCTTGATTTCCCATTCGTCTGTTCCTTTATAGGGTGAGGGTTTCATGTCCCCGGTGTGTGGTGGGTGACATGCATTCCCCAAGCGATGCGGCGTTCCGATCCGACTACGGATTTCCTCGATTTCATGGTGGACTTCTTCAAGGAAATCTATCTTTTTTTTTTCGAGCGATAAGTTTACTTACTCACTCTTTCTTTTCAGTTTGAATCGTCCGCAAGTTGCTTGTGGAAAGAAGGTTTCAGAGAATTTGCCTCTGAATTTCAACCCTATAACGGCTTTTGTCGATTACTGGGTTTTATGGATTTATTCTAGCACGAACCCTAGTTTTGTTTAACCGGATTGGCAGAAAATCTTAATGCTGAGGTCTCCCTTCGGAACGGTCGGCTGACCCTTTTGCTTCTGCTTGGTGGTGGTTCTAACACCGTTAGCTTTCCCCTTCGTGTTTGTAGTCTTATTTACACCCTACCATGGGTATATTTTAAATAGTCGCGACCTGCTCGTTGTCTTCAAAATTTGTTGCATATCGAGGGGATCGACGGTGACGGGGCGATCGCGGTTCGCGGCGATCGCCGTTGGGACGCTAAAATAGCAAATCTATTTTGCCGCTACGGGGCGATCGCCCCGGTGTGATTGATGTCCCCTTTGCGTCCGGTCTGTCTCTACCAATTCGATCGCCTGGCTTACGCTCAAGCGTGGCAGTGGCAACAAGACCTCGTGCGCGCGCGCCGGGAAAACCCGGAGTTAAGCGACGTTTTGCTCTTACTCGAACATCCCCCCGTCTACACCCTCGGAAAAGGGGCGACCTCGGACTTTCTCAAGTTCGATCCGAACGCGAGCGAGATCGAGGTTTACCGGGTGGAACGCGGCGGCGAAGTGACCTACCACTGTCCCGGTCAACTGGTCGCCTATCCGATTTTAAACTTGCAGCACTATCGCCAAGATTTGCACTGGTACTTGCGCCAACTCGAAGAAGTGGTCATCCGAGTTTTGCGCGATTACGGGTTGCGCGGCGATCGCCTCGCGGGATTGACCGGGGTCTGGGTCGAAGGACGCAAAGTGGCGGCGGTCGGGATTAAAGTCAGTCGCTGGATTACCATGCACGGCTTTGCCTTGAATGTGTCCCCCGACCTCAAAGGGTTCGAGGCGATCGTCCCGTGTGGGATTGCCGATCGCCCTGTAGGCAGTTTGGCTCAATTCGTCGGGGACGTCTCGTGCGATCGCGTCCGCCAAAGGACGATCGCCGCCTTTGCCGATACCTTTGGAGTGCGAGTGATTGAGTTAGAATGGCCTCAAAAGCTCGCGAATGGTTAGTGTTTCCGGCGATCCTCCGCCATCGCGATCGCCAAATTGGGTAGGGAGTCGGTGCATCTTTTCTAGGGATTTTTAACGATCTTTCCCAAAACTGATCGAATCCGATCGATCGCCATCCCGGCGCGATCGTCTTCATTCTCCCTCCACCATTTTCAATTCGATTCGTTTTCTAGCTTCCTCTACCCCGCGACCCCCGCAAGCGGACGCGGGTCCGTTGTCAATTTTACGCGAATTTCAGATTCAAGCGCGAAGACGATCGCAGGTGTTGACCGTGGCGATTGCGATTCGCTCGTTTCTCGATCTCAACACCCGGTAGCCCTCCGTTGCACCCACTTCTCAACCGACGGGCGATCGGAGAACCCACGCTCTTGCCGTCATTCCTTGCAAAAGGGTGCGTACCGTTCATGAGTATATCTAGTCATCCCGGGGATCTGGCCCTCGCCGAACTCATTCGTTTTAGCTCGAAAGTTGCCGCCTCCAACCCGCCAAGACGGCTGCGACGGTTACTCAGTGCCAAATCTCGCCAACAAGTTTTAAAAAAAGATAAAGAAATTGCCGAACCCGTGGCGATCGTCCTCGAAGGTCCCCAGTTTATCTTTGCCGACCCCTTATCGCCACTGAAAGCCAGAGATAACACCGCCTTAGCTGCCTTATTCGATCGCGACGACTTAGCAGAAATCGAAACCGACGTCGATCTTTATTTGAGCTTCCTGTATCCAGAACCCTGTTGGGATGAAGAAACTTTTGAATTTTTGGCGGGATATATTTGAAAGCGATCGGGAGAAGGCAAGAGGCAAGAGGGAGAACAGGGGAAGGCAATACGAGGGCTTTTTGCTCCTGACTGGCTTGCCCAGCATCTACAACATCTATATGAAGCTACACTAGCTACACTTACTAACGGAACCGGATCCAACTCAAACCCTCCCACGACATTAACGACATTATTCTTTTCTGCCGCACTTATCATGCCTTCAATTGCTCGTAAAAACCTGTTTGAAGACCTGCCTCGCTTCCTCGTCGCTCAAGCGGGAATTATGTTTGCCGTCAGCCTGGTGACCATTCAGACGGGTATTTTTCAAGGCGTCATCCGTTCGACCGCTTTGATGGTCGAGCGGTCTAAAGCCGATATCTGGTTGGGTTCGGAAAATCTCGCCAACGTCGAAATGACCTTACAAATTCCCTTCGAGCGACTCGAAGAAGCGCAAACTGTAGAAGGGGTCAGCCGTGCGGAAGCGTTGATCGTCAACGGAACCTTGTGGCGCGATCGCAGTGGCAACTTAAACCACGTTCGCATTGTCGGCTTCGATCCGCAAGGGGAGTTATTCAGTCCCGGGGAGATCGTCAAAGGACGCATCGACGAATTAAACGACCCCTATGCAGTTTTCGTAGACGAAGCAAGCGCTACAGATTTAAACGTGGCTTGGGTGAATGATGTAGTAGAAGTGGGAGCCTTTCGCACCCGGGTTGTCGGTTTTATCGAAGGGCTGCAAAATTCGATCAACAGTCCCTTAGTGCTGACCTCGTTGGAAAATGCGAACGCTTACGTCACCTCGCGTCCGGGAGAAGGGGCGCCAGATTTATCCCCCGACGACCCGGAAGCCCTCGGCGAGGACGACAAAATTAGCTTTGTATTAATTGAAGCGGCAACGGGAGAAGATCTAGACGTGCTCAAGCAACGGTTGCAAGACGCCTTACCGAATACGATCGCCTACACCCGCGAAGAAATGACGGTAAAAACCCGCACCTATTGGGAAGAACGAACCGGAATCGGCTTTATTCTCGGCTTGGGGGCGGTCGTCGGCATCGTCGTGGGGATGGTGGTCGTCGGTCAGATTTTGTATTCTTCCGTTTCCGATCACCTCAAAGAGTTCGGGACGCTCAAAGCGATGGGGGCGTCAGATTGGACGATTTACAGCGTGATTATCGAACAGGCGCTGTGGATGGCTGTTTTGGGCTATTTGCCGGGAATGGCGCTCTGTTTTGGGGTGAGAGCTTGGGTGATGACCGCCCAGGGATTGACGATCGCCATTAATCCGATGACGGCGGTGGGGGTGTTCGGCTTGACCGTGGTCATGTGTGTCGGATCGGCGATTTTTGCCATTCAGAAAGTCAATCGGGTGGATCCGGCGATCGTCTTCAAAGCCTAAATCTCGGGGCGAACCCTTGCCATTTTAGAAATTAACTTTTGAGGGATTCGGGGAGCTATAAGTCCCGCGCTGTATGCGAAGCATCAGCGTCGGGATCCATGGACTCCCCGAGCTGGTCTCATCCCCACCCTACGGGAAGGGCCAAGCCCTACGATGGAGATGAGAACAGCATTTACCAGCAGCTATAGCCTGTAGTAAATTATAGTCATGCTGACCATGAACTACACTTACCGAATCGATCCAGACGCCACTCAGCAGGCTGAACTGTTGGAGTGGATAGAGACGTGCAGAGGCGTATATAACTACGCTTTGCGCGAACTCAAAGACTGGATTGCTTCTCGTAAGTGTCAGGTAGACCGATGTTCGAGGGTATTGTCGAGGGTGCGGGGTACGCAATGGTATGTCGTCATCACGATTGAGTCGAGCGTATCGGTTCCCGATACCCCGGTTCACAGTCGGGCAATTGGGATTGACCTGGGATTGGAGCGATTCTTGACCGCTTCCGATGGCTCTTTCCAAAAACGACCCCAGTTTTTCAAGTCGATGCAAGGCAAGCTGAAATTGCTGCAACGCAGAGCAGCACGAAAACAGAAGGGTTCTCAAAACTGGGAGAAAGCACAAATCGAAGTGGCTAGAATGCACCATCGAATTGGGAACCGTCGTCAAGACTTCCATCTGAAGACGGCTCATCAGCTTTGTGACCAGGCACAAACCATCTTTGCAGAAGACCTCAACGTCAAAGGCTTGACGCGAGGGATGTTGCGAAAAGATTGTGTAGATGCTGCCTTCGGAAAATTCCTGTCTCTGACGGAATGGGTGTGCTGGAAGCGGGGAGTCTACTTTGCTAAAGTCAACCCCAACGGTACCAGTCAAACCTGTCCATCCTGCCTTGCTACAGTGAGCAAAGGGTTGGAAGTCAGAGAGCATCATTGTCCTGAGTGTGGGTATCGGACTCATCGCGATACGCCTTCGGCGTCGCTACGCGAACGTGCCGCAGCAGAGATGGTTTTGCATCGTGGACAAGAAAACGTAGTATCCCAGGGACTCTGGGGAACGGAAACCGCCTGTCAAGTCGGTCTGTCGGGGGTCGATGACCTAGATCAGTGGCGCGGGGCAGGAATACCCAATCGCGAGGTTGGGAAGCCCGCGCTGTAATCTTTGATTCAGCGTCGGGAGGATGTCACTCAGCATAATTACTCAGCCCTATTGGGCGATGACGATCTGGAAAATATGGGTCACAATGGCGATCGAGGGCTAGATTAGGCCATTTTCCAGGGATGTTCGGTTAGAAAACGCTTTGCTTCGCTCTCACCGTCAATTGCCCATCGCTTATCGAAGTAATTTATCGAAACGAATGACTGCTTCCATAGAATATCAAGAGTCAATCCGCGACAACTTTACCGACGTGGCCGATCGCGCCGTCCCCAGGGCCACGACCGATCGCGGGGCGATCGAAGCAAGACGGATTAAAATGAGATTTCCCTCGGGAACGGGCTTTTTTGAAGCGCTCCAAGGCATCAACCTGACCGTCAATCCCGGAGATATCCAACTGTTGATGGGGCCTTCCGGGTCCGGGAAAACCACCTTACTCTCAATTTTGGCAGGAATGCTGACGCCGACTTCGGGAACGGTTCAGTTATTGGGCGAAGAAATTACCTGGATGTCGCGATCGCAACTCTCCCGTTTCCGCCAGCAACATATCGGCTTTATCTTCCAAGGCTTTAACTTATTCCCGGCTCTGACCGCCGCCGAAAACATCGAAGTCGCCCTCAACCTCAAAGGAATTAAAGGACGACAAGCCCACCAAGAAGCGGTCCACCTCCTCGGGGAAGTCGGCTTGCACGACAAAGCCCAGCAGTTACCCCGTAACCTGTCCGGAGGTCAAAAACAGCGCGTGGCGATCGCCCGGGCCCTGGCGGGACATCCCAAACTCATTATGGCCGACGAACCCACCGCCGCCCTCGACTCCCATAGCGGACACGCCGTGATCGAACTGTTACGCAAACTCGCCAAAGAAGGCGGTTCCACCGTCTTGATGGTCACCCACGACCCCCGAATCTTAGACGTGGCCGATCGCGTTTTATATCTCGAAGACGGAATGCTCAAACCGGAAAAAAGTTTTTAGAAACCGCGCCGTCGCGATCGCCTTTTTCTGGCATCATTCTCCACAGATGTGTCCGAACACATCTGTATTTTTTTATTTTTTCATTAGAATATCCGCAAGCGTGAATGTAATTCACGCTTGAATTGACGTGTATATTGGGAGAACTTCCCAGCATTTAGGTAAAACGAATGCGAGTATTGCTTTTATACCCCCTTTTTCCTAAAAGTTTCTGGTCTTTTGAGAAAACCTTAGCCTTAGTCAATCGCAAAGCCTTACTGCCTCCCCTGGGATTGATTACCGTAGCGGCCATTTTGCCTCAAGAATGGGACTTTAGACTGGTAGACCGCAACGTGCGCGATGCGACCGAGGAAGATTGGGAATGGGCCGATC
The DNA here is from genome assembly GCF_016632315.1 of Oxynema mangrovii CENA135. Lineage (NCBI taxonomy): Bacteria > Bacillati > Cyanobacteriota > Cyanophyceae > Oscillatoriales > Oscillatoriaceae > Oxynema > Oxynema mangrovii. The sequence continues at coordinate 609,823 of NZ_JAEOXH010000002.1, forward strand.
TGGTCGTCGTTTCGGCCATGATCGTCCAGAAAGAAGATTTTTGCGACCAAATTCGGGAAGCCAAACGACGGGGTAAACCCGTCGCCGTCGGCGGTCCGTACCCGACCTCGGTTCCCGAAGAAGCGAAGGAAACCGGGGCCGATTACCTGATTCTAGATGAAGGGGAAATTACCCTGCCGATGTTCGTCGAAGCCCTCGAACGCGGCGACACCCACGGGGTCTTTCGCGCCCACGAAAAGCCCGACGTGACCCAAACTCCGATTCCCCGGTTCGATCTGCTCGACCGCGACGCCTACGATACCTTACCGATTCAATTTTCGCGCGGTTGCCCCTTCCAGTGCGAATTTTGCGACATTATCATCCTCTACGGTCGCAAACCCCGCACCAAAACCCCGGAACAACTGCTCGCCGAACTCGATCGCCTCTTAGAACTCGGCTTCCAGCAAAGTATTTTCCTGGTGGACGATAATTTTATCGGCAACAAACGCAATGTCAAACTGTTGTTAAGAGCCCTGAAAGAATGGCAGAAAGAACGGGGTTATCCGTTTAAATTTACTACGGAAGCTTCCGTCGATTTGGCCGAAGATCCGGAACTGATGGAATTGATGGCCGACTGCAATTTTTATGCGGTCTTTTTAGGCATTGAAACCCCCGACGAAGCCAGTTTGACCGTGACGAAAAAGTTTCAAAATACCCGCGATCCTCTGTCGGCGGCGGTAGAAAAAATTACTCGTTCCGGATTGCGGGTGATGGCAGGATTTATTATCGGCTTCGACGGCGAAAAACCGGGGGCGGGCGATCGCATCGTGCGCTTCGTCGAAGAAACGGCGATTCCGATGCCGATGTTGAGTATGCTGCAAGCGCTGCCAAATACGGGCCTGTCCCAACGGTTGAAGAAAGAAGGGCGGATGCGCAGTAAAACCCTCGTCAATGGCAATCAAACCACGTTGATGAATTTCGTTCCCACCCGACCTGTGGAAGACATCGCCCGCGAGTATATCGAGGCGTTTTGGGAATTGTACGACCCGAAGAAGTTTCTCGATCGCGTCTACCGACATTTCTTGATTTTGGGCGCCCCCAAAAATCCCGTGCGGCGGCGTAAGGTCGATTGGATTGCGATTCGGGCGCTGTTGATTTTGGCGTGGCGTCAGGGAGTCGTTCGCGAGACGCGCTGGAAGTTCTGGATTAATTTGTTGAATATTTTGCGCTACAATCCCGGGGTTTGGGACCATTATTTGACGATTTGCGCCTATTTCGAGCATTTCTACGAATATCGGCAGTTGGTGCGCGATCGCATTCAAGCGCAATTGAATGAATTTTTAGCTAATGAAGCGGCGATCGAAGCCTTAGAACGGGAAGCGGAAAACAACGAATCGGCAGTGGCTTAATAGTTCTGAGAATTCAGATCTTGCAATCAAGCCAAGAACGAACTGAGGCGATCGCTCCTTTCCGGGGGCGATCGCTTTTTTGAGCTTTTTTTGAGCTTTTTTTTGGCTTTTTTCGCTTTTTCGATCGATGGCGATCGCCCAATTGAAGTTTTCCCGATCTAAGGATTAAAATAGATCGCGCGGGTTGAGAATCTTTTTGCCACAACTTTCGTCTTGTTTCTATAGAGTCCCCTCGGGTGCAACGCGAGATTCGGGATTTGGGTAAAATATCCCGATTTCAGTTGTCCCGGGCGAGTTTGGGGGCGATCGCCATCTCCCAAAGTACGCTCGGACGGGGAAATTTTTGCAAAAACTCAAGCAACAGTAGCCAGAAATTGCTCGGGTGTGTGGAGCGATCGTCTCAGGAGTTGGAGATCGTAAACAATAGGGAGACTTATTCTATGTCGCGACTTAATTTGAAAAATCCTTTGCGTTTGGGAATGGCGGCGAGTTTGGCGCTCGTCTTCAGTTCGAGTGCTGCGGTGATGGCCCTCGACCCGCCGCGTCCGTCTAATGTTAGAGTTCCCCCCGATTCGGAGAATGCGCCGACGGAAACCGGGGATGCGGACGCAGAAGGCAATCCGACGGCGACTCAACCCCGTTTCACCTGCGAGGTCGTCGAGGGAGAATATACGGTGATGTACCATCCCCAAAGTCAACCGGGTGGTTCCTACGAATGGGCCCAACCGAGTGCTATGGGGGGCGGTTGGACGCCGGAAATGCGCTGTCAGGAAATCGCGCGCCGTCTGGAAGCCTATCGCCCGGACGGTTTGGAACGACTGCAAACGGCGGTCGAGAATAATTACAATACGATTTGCGTGACCACGGCGAACAACCCGGATTGTCGGATCGTGCTGACGGTTCCGCCGGGACAAGACCCGGAATTGACCCGCGATCGCATCTTCGAGAATCTCACGGTGGCCGATAGCGGTCAACAAACCGATGCAGTGAACGCGATTGTCGGCGACGACGGTCGCATCCTGCGCGAAGTCGAAGGGGTTTTAGGGGTTCCTTTACCCGGTAGCGGCGGCGGTTCGGCGGTACGCGCCAATGGAATCGATTTGCGACCGTTCCTCGATCGCGCCGATGGCGGGACGGGCGATCGTCTCGACAGCCTCAATCGTGGAAGTTCCGACGCTCAATTGAATCCGGACAATTTCCGCTAAACCCTGGGCGATCGAGCTAAAACAAAAGCTGAGGAAAAAATCCTCAGCTTTTGTTTTATTTTGAAACATCTTCATGGCGAATCGCCGTTTAATACTGCGATTGCGCCCCGTCATTTTCGCCGTAATCCGATCCGTAACTCGACGGATAGGCATTGTCCCAACTGTAGTCCGGTAGGGGCGCACTCGATTCGGCGGGGATCTCCTGAAAACGGAAATCCTCGACCTGCGACGACTCGGACGGTAAAGCGCGATCGAAGCTGAAGTCTTCTTCTGGGATCGCCTCCTCGTTCGTGGCGGCGGTGTTTTTGCGGCGCGTGTACCAATCGCGTCCCAACTGAATCGTAATATCCGATCGCAAACTTCCGGTACTTTCGACAAAGACTTCACCGAATCCGAGGGCTTCTTGAATCGAACGGGCGCTGTCGAGATCGCCGTTTTGTGCCACGATCCGGGTCGTTGCGAGGGGTTCGTGCCAGGGGTTGGAAGCGTACACATTCCAATAACCGCGATCGCCGAGAATCCCGCGCAATCGTTCGACTGCTTCCCAGTCCTCGATACTATCTTGGATCGCCACTTTCACGTAAGCCGGATCCACGGACCGATACCCCCGGGCGTGCAGATCGAAATCGAAATGATCGGCGACCATCGCATCGAGTCGCTCGTAATTCGGCATCCAGTAGCTGGCTTTATATTCTTCCGGATCGCTGAAATCCCCGGGAACCATCAACATCTGCACCGCCGAACGGTCTACCTTGGCTGCAAATCCACCTAAAGCGGCAATTTCTTCGAGGGTCAAGTTGGTATCGATGTGGTCTTGAATCACCGAGAGAATTTTAGGCAGACGACCGATGGTATTGAGATTGAGGGTTTGATCCATCAACGCCCGCATCATGATTTGCTGGCGTTGGATGCGACCGATATCGCCTAAATTGTCGTAACGGAAGCGCAAGAACTGTAGCGCTTGGGCGCCGTTGAGGTGTTGTTCCCCTTGTTTGAGGTCGATGTAGAGGTGTTGGCTGTCGTCTTGATATTTCATATCGATGGGGACGTAGACATTGACCCCACCGAGGGCATCGACTAACTTTTCGACCCCTTGAACGTTGACGCGGATGTAGCGATCGATGCGAACGCCGCCGAGGAGTTCGCTGACGGCTTTAGCGCTCAACGCCGGACCGCCATAACGGTTGGCATCGTTGATTTTACGAACGCCATACCCTTCGACCGTGGTGCGGGTATCGCGGGGAATGGAGAGGATCGCCAGTTTGTTCGTTTCCGGATTGAAGCGGACCAAGAGCATCACGTCGGAAAGCCCTTCGAGGGAATTGACTGGGGCGTGATAACCCAATTGGCGATCGGTTTCGGCTTCTTCGTCGAGATCGGAACTGAGAACGCTGGTTCCCAGGACGAGGATATTGACCGGGCGGGTCAACTCGGGAAGGCGAAGATTGGTTTTAGCGAGTTCGCTTTGGGAAAAGATCGCCGCATCTTCGGCGCTGAGCTGACTTTGCATTAAGGGCGTACTCGACAGGGACACGGCGAGCAATGCCCCTGCCGTTGCGGAGAGCATCGCCACGCCACTCAAGCCAAAACACAGCCACAACCACCCCCCGCGATTCCCTTTTGGAGGTTCTTTGGGAACCGATGGCATTTTCTTGGAAGTCAGGGATTTTTGGTTCGATAGATTCTGCGTTGGCACGGGCTTCCTCACACACACAAATGGAGTTGTTCAGTTGGTCGATCGCACGGGCCAGTCGGTCGGCCATCGAGATCGGGGCAGGGGTTGAGTTGAAGGCGCGATCGACTCCGGACACTCGTCGGTTTAGATGGCACTGCGCGCAACCCGCGAGGCCAGACCCGGGGAGGTTGGTTGGAGGGAAGCGCGCCTTCTTCGTAGCGCTGGACGTTGAGAAGGGGATGGGGGGATGAACGGTTCAGACGGGAGGTTTGCCGATCGCGCCGTCGGCAATCCGACCGATTCCCGGCAGGTCGATTCGCCGCCGCCTCCACAGGCGAACCATCAGCCAAATATTTACCACAAAGTACCCCGAACTCAACAAACTACTGGTTAATAACAAGGGTAAATGCAGGGATTCCGCATGATTGGCTCCGGTTTCTAGTAAAATGTACCCCCCCAGCCACAGAAGAGCAAGGGTTACGGCCAAACGGCTGATGCGCCGTTGTTCGGCAGTGCCTCCCCGCCGATACAAGGTCCACAAGGCCGGAATCGTCCCGAAAACGGGAATGAGATAGAAAAAGGTGGATGCGGGGGGGCGATCGAGATCGCCCGTGTCGATTTCTTCTTCGGCGATCGCGGCGGGTTCGGGCGCCTTGCTATCCGAGGGTTGCTCGAATTCGCGCAGTAATTCGAGGGCTTTCTGGCGCTGGCGGGCGGTGGCGCGATCGCGCGGCGGTTGGGGAGGGCGGGGAGGGTTGACCATCGGTTGAATTAGGGAGTGGGAACGGTCCACCAGGCGAGGGCGTAAGCTTGCTCGTCGGTGTTGACACGATCGCGGAAGTGGACGCGAATTTTATAACGTCCGCTTTCGGGAACGGGGAAGAAAATATGTTCGGTGCTGTCAACGAGGCTGACCGACGCTTGAATGCTGTTGGCGGGATCGGTTTCGTCGGCGCGCATCAAGTAAAGGTCGAGTTGGTTCAAGCCGCGATCGCGGAAACTCTCGCCAATGTCGTAAAGTTCGTTGCCGTTGCGATCTTCAAGTTCCACCTGTCGGTTCCACACCAGACTCAGGGAAACGTAACTGTTGGCCGCGAGGGGCTGACTTAACACGTAATCGCGATAGGAATCCGCTTCGAGACGGCGGTAATCCCATCCGATCGCCGGAACGGGCGCCTCGGGACTCCACTGTCCGCCGCTAAACTGCTGGTAAGCGCGAAACGCATTGAGCTGTCCCGTTCCCATATTCCCATCTAAGGGAATCTCCCGATTGCGGTAGGCGTCGGAGTCGAGCCAGGTGCGATTGTCTTCGATGACGATCGTCCGGCTCATGTTTAAATGTTTGCCGTCTCCGGTATCGGCAATTTTTTCGGCGGAGTTGAGCAGTACCGCTTTCATCACTTCGTGACGGCGCGCGTCCAAACTCCACCCGGGCTGTTGTCCGCTCAGTTGGCGATCGCCGTACTCTTGCAGGAGGGCGACGGTAGCGGTCGCGTGGGGCGCCGCGAAACTGGTGCCACTGGTCCGCACCACTTCCCCTTCTAAGTTGAGTAATTCCAGATCGCTCCCGGGGGCGACCAAGCCGATCGCCCGGCGATCGTCGATATTCCCTTCCAACCCCCGCAGGCGATCGCGGATTCCGGTAAAGGAACTGCCGATATTGGCAAAGTCCACTTTAGAAAACACCCCATTGTCTTGACGGGTGGTAAACGCCACGTTCAAGCCGTTGTAATTATCCGTGGGAATGGGTATGCCGCCGCGTCCCTGATTTCCGGCGACGACGTGCAGCACATTCTGGACGTTCGCCAGCCAATCGACACACAAAGTGAGCAATGCATTGCCGTCTAAAACCGCGTTCGGTCGCGGATCTTGGCGCAACGATTCCCCAAAGCTATAATTAATGGCTCTCACATCAGACCCATTTTGCTGGGCGAGATGTTGGGCCGCGAGACATTCTTCGGGCTGACCGCTTCGCTGTAAAAAGCCGATCGCCGCCGCATATAACTTCGCCCCCGGAGCGACCCCCTGGAGCGCTTTATCCGAAGAAATCATCACGGCGGCGACATTTTCCGCGTGTTGTTGGGCTTGTTTTTCGTGGGGTTCGTTACTGGTGTGGGTCTTGGCGGGAGAGTCGCGAAAAAAAACCCGACTGACCGGGATTTCGCGATGGCGTTCTACGGATTTATCCAGTCCGAACTGTCGCGGACGACCGATATCGACCTGAGCGATCGCGATTTTGCGACCGATCAGATTATAAGGAGGCTCGTGGAGTCGTCGGGCGTCGATCCCGTTTTCGCCAACCGAACTTTGGAGGGCGATCGCCGGAAAACCCAACAACACCACCGTCGCACTACCGATCGTCCAACCCAGTTTATTAATCTGCTTTTGCTCGCTCAATTTTGGAATCGCTCCCCAACAACTTGACTTAGGGACTTTCTTGAGATTTTGTTAAACTTAATACTTAAGGACGCAGGAGAGTATCGTTACCGATGACCCAAACCCAATCTCAAAAACCCATTGTTATTGCTCCCTCTATCTTATCAGCCGATTTCAGCCGTCTGGGCGACGAAGTGCGCGCGGTCGATAAAGCGGGAGCCGATTGGATTCACGTCGATGTAATGGACGGTCGTTTCGTACCGAATATCACCATCGGACCGTTAATCGTGGAAGCCCTCCGTCCGGTGACGGAAAAACCCCTCGACGTTCACTTGATGATCGTCGAACCGGAAAAATACGTTGCCGACTTTGCCAACGCGGGAGCTGATATTATTTCCGTTCACGCGGAACACAATGCCTCTCCTCACCTGCATCGAACCCTGTGTCAAATTAAAGAACTGGGCAAACAAGCGGGGGTCGTCCTCAATCCGTCCACGCCGTTAGAATTGATCGAATACGTTGTGGACGTGTGCGATTTAATCTTGATCATGAGCGTCAACCCGGGCTTTGGCGGTCAAAGCTTTATCCCCGGGGTCGTGCCGAAAATCCGGAAGCTGCGCCAACTGTGCGACGAACGCGGTCTCGATCCGTGGATCGAAGTCGATGGCGGCTTGAAAGGGAATAATACCTGGCAAGTCCTCGAAGCTGGAGCCAACGCGATTGTTGCGGGTTCGGCAGTGTTTAAAGCTGACGATTATGCCAAGGCGATTGAAGGGATTCGCAATAGCAAGCGCCCTGCGACCGAACAAGAATTGGCGCGCGTCTGAGTTTTTTCTTTTCGTTAATTTAGCTCGTCGAAATAGCCTGTAGAAATCGAGGCGATCGCTCGACTTCTACAGGTTTTTACTGTCGCGATTTTCTCGGTCGGATCGCCGGACAATTCGACCGCAGCCCGGGGGTCGATCGCCACATCAATCGAACTGGGCGCCGGGACACCAAGCACAACAATCGCTCAATTTAGTCGCCGATCGCGCGCAGGCGGAATCGGTCCATCGTTCGGCGGCGATCGGACAGATAAACCGATCGCGGTCGCGCTTTTCCGGTTCGCTTTTCCGGTGTAGAACAATCACTTTCATCCCGTCGAGCGCCAAACAAGCCCGCTTCGATCCCACTGAATTACCCACTGAATCAATTGTTTTCCGAATTGGAATCACTCGCATAAAAGACCGCCGATGGCTGCTACGGGGATGCCGCAAAACGGGCGTACCCATAATCGTCCTCACAGTAATAAAATTAATCAAAATTGCAAAAGAGGCTCTCGGCGCTCGATCGCACGCAACACTGAGCTGCTCACCTAACTATTTCCTTCGAGAGAAATAAAGGAGCGACCGGACGAAATCGAGTTAAAAAAACGACGAAAAATGATGAAGAATCGATAAAGCTTCCGGTAATTGACCCGATCTCGGGCCAAAGTACGGCGGCGATCGTCCGACGGCGTCCGGGGGACCGATAGCCCCTAGAATAGGGAGAGCAGTGTAGACGAAACCGAGCCGATCGTGTCATTAAGCAGCCCTCGACCCGTGACACCCCCGGGAAACTTAGAACGGTCCCTCAAACAGTTTTTTGGATACGACAGTTTTCGCCCCGGACAACGAGAGATTATCGAAGCCGCCTTAGCCGATCGCGATCAACTGATCGTGATGCCGACCGGAGGCGGAAAATCCTTGTGCTTTCAACTTCCCGCCTTACTCAAAGCGGGGGTCACCGTGGTGGTCTCGCCGTTGATCGCCCTGATGCAAGATCAAGTCGAAGCGCTGCAAAATAATGGGATCGGGGCGACGTTTCTCAACAGTACCCTCAATTGGGAAGAACAGCGATCGCGGGAAATGGCGATCGTCACGGGTCGTGTCAAACTGCTCTACGTCTCTCCGGAACGCTTGGTCGGCGATCGCTTTCTCGCCTTTTTAGAAGTGGTGCGCGCCCGAGTGGGGCTGAGTAGTTTTGCCATTGACGAAGCCCACTGCGTTTCCGAATGGGGTCACGATTTTCGCCCGGAATACCGCCAACTGCGCCTGTTGCGAGATCGCTATCCCCAAGTCCCGGTCATGGGTCTGACGGCGACGGCGACCGATCGCGTCCGCCACGATATCGTCTCCCAACTGGCCCTCCAAAATCCCCGCGTCCACCTTGCCAGTTTCAACCGTCCCAATCTCTATTACGAAGTCCGTCAAAAACGCAGGCAGTCCTATGGCGATTTATTGCAGATTATTCGCGAAATAGGCGGTTCTGGGATTATCTACTGTCTCAGTCGCCGCCGGGTTGAAGAGCTGGCCGCCCGACTTCAAAACGATAAAATCAAAGCTTTAGCCTATCATGCCGGATTGGGCGACGAAGAGCGGGCGAGCTCCCAACGGCGATTTATTCGCGATGACGTGCAAGTTATTGTCGCGACGATCGCCTTCGGGATGGGCATCAACAAACCCGACGTTCGCTTTGTGGTTCACTACGACTTACCGCGCAATCTCGAAAGTTACTATCAAGAATCCGGGCGATCGGGACGGGACGGCGAACCCGCCCATTGCGCCCTTTTTTACAGTTACGGCGATTTAAAAACGATCGAATATTTAATCGACCAAAAACCCGAACCGCAAGAACAATTAATCGCCCGCCAACAATTACGCCAAATCCTCAATTATGTCGAAGGAACCGACTGTCGCCGCACGATTCAATTGGGCTATTTTGGCGAACGCTTTCCCGGGAATTGCGAAAACTGCGATAACTGCCGCAACCCCAAACCGATCGAGGATTGGACCGTAGAAGCGATGAAGTTTCTCTCTTGCGTGGCGCGCACGAAAGAACGTTTCGGAACCAATCATATTATCGACGTCTTGCGCGGGTCGAAAAAAGCCAAAGTCTTGCGCTACAACCATCAAGAATTATCGACCTTTGGAATCGGCACCGATAAAACCGCAGACGAGTGGAAAATGCTGGCGCGATCGCTCGTCCACCAAGGCTTATTAAACGAAACCGACGACGGTTATTCCGTTCTCAAATTGAATGCGGCGAGTTGGGAAGTAATGCGAAAACAGCGCCAAGTCCAGCTCGCCGTCACCCGCCAAGCCGAAGACACCCCCTTGGACGGGCGCGATCGCCTCGCCGCCGAAGTCGAGATGCTCTTCGATCTGCTGCGATCGTTGCGTAAAGAGATCGCCGACGCCGAATCCCTGGCCCCTTATATGGTCTTTGCCGATTCCACCTTAAAATTGATGGCCCGCGAACGTCCCCAAACCCCCGATGCTTTCGGCAATTTGGCCGGAGTCGGCGAATATAAATTAGTCAAATACGGCGATCGCTTCTTGAGCGCCATTCAAACCTACTGTCAGGAACAAGGGCTGAGTGCAGCCCCGAGTGCGACCCCGGGGGCAAACGACGATCTGTTTCAAACATTGCGGGCATTACGCAAAAAAATCGCGGCTGAAGAAGCCCTTCCCGCCTATATGATTTTTCCCGATCGCACCTTGCAGGAAATGGCGCGACGCCAACCCCAAACCCTGGCCGCATTTCGCAAGATTAAAGGCGTCGGCGCCCAAAAACTGGAAAAATACGGGCCTAGCTTCCTGGCAGAAATTCAAGCCTACTGCGGCGAAACCCCCCCCTTCGAGCCGGAAGACGAACCCGAAGACGAACCGGAAGACGAAGCACTCTCCAACACCCAAGCCCTCACCTTGAGATTGCATTGCGAAGGCTGGAGCATCGAAGAGATCGCCCGACACCGCCAACTCAGCCCCCGCACGATCGCCACCCATTTAGCCGAATTACTCGAAATTGACGATCGCGTCGAAATCGATCGCCTCGTCAACCGCAACCGACAAGTCGAAATTTGGCAGGCCCTCGACCTGCTCGGCGATCGCTCGTTAACCACCATCCGCGAACATTTAGGAGAGCATTACAGTTACGACGAAATCCGCTTCGTGCGCGGACGCAGGCGACGAGTACACCAGAGCTGAGCCGAACTGGACGTCGGAGTGGCACATTGAGGGGTCACACTCGCCAAACTGTCCCCCCAGGTCACTCGGTCAACCCGAGGAGATTAAGATAAGTTGCAATCCCCTTAGCCTGGGTGCTAAGGAGGGACGGGCCAAATGGCTCCCCTGCGGATATCTCTACTCTCTACTATTCAGATCGACCGTCATGACTCTCACAAAAGCTGATTATGCCTACAAGCTGACCGATCGCGAACGGCAATATTTAAGCGAACAACCGGAGTACCACCGGGCGCGATCGCTGCCCGAAGCGTGGGAGATGGAGCGATCGCACTTCAGCCGCATCGTCGCCCTCAAAGACCCTCACAGCCAACCCGCCGTCGAATTAACCTACGCTCAATTGGGCGATCGGGTCGAACAATTCGCCGCCGGGATCCAAAGCTTGGGACTGCCGCCGATCGAAAACGGCTTGCCGCCACGGATTGCCCTGTTTGCCAACAACAGCCCGCGCTGGCAGATCGCCGATCGCGGTTTAATGTATGCCGGGGCCGCCGACGTGGTGCGCGGCAGCGATGCGGATATCGAAGAACTAGTTTATATCTTCCAACAGAGCGGCAGTGTCGGTTTAGTCGTGGAAAATCGGGACCTCTACGACCGACTCGACCCTCATTTAGAAACCGAACGGTTAAAGTGGGTGATTTTGCTCTCCGACGAGGAAGCGCCGGGACGGGAGGGAGTCCAGGGGTTGAATTTTAGCGAAGTGTTGGCAAAAGGGAGCGATCGCCCGTTAGAGCGCGTCCCCCTCGATCGCGACACCCTGGCCACCTTACTCTACACTTCCGGAACTACGGGCAAACCGAAAGGGGTGATGTTGACCCACGGCAACTTACTGCACCAACTTTCGACAATCGGGGCGGTATTGCAGGCGCATCCGGGCGATCGCACCCTCAGCTTGCTGCCGACCTGGCACAGTTTCGGGCGCATCGGGGAATATTTTTTCCTGTCGCGCGGTTGCACGCAAATTTACACGAGTATCCGCCACGTCAAGACCGATTTTAAACAATACAAACCCAAATACACCATCGGCGTGCCTCGTTTGTGGGAGTCGATTTACGAAGCGATTCAAAAACAGTTAAGCCAGCAACCGGAAAACAAGCAAAAATTAGCCAAGACCTTGATGGGGATTAGCCAGCAGTATATCGAAGCGCGGCGAACCTGGCAGGGGTTGCGCTTGGAGTTGGAACCGCCGGGAGGGGGCGATCGCCTGATGGCGGGAGTGAAACTGGCGCTGTTGTGGCCCGTCCACGCGATCGCCTCGAAGTTGGTCTACGCCAAAATCCGCGAAGCCACCGGGGGTCAACTCGCTTACGTCATCAGTGGCGGGGGTTCCCTGGCGATGCACTTAGAAAACTTTTTTGAAGCGATCGGCTTGGATATCCTCGTCGGTTACGGACTGACGGAAACTTCCCCAGTGTTGACGGCCCGCCGATTTTGGCATAACTTGCGCGGTTCCGCCGGACGTCCGATTCCGGAAACGGCGATTCGCATTGTCGATCCCGAGACCCGCCGGACGTTGAAGCCCGGAGAACGGGGTCTGGTCTTGGCGCGCGGGCCGCAAATCATGCAAGGGTACTATCAAAATCCTGAAGCGACGGCGACGGCGATCGATGGAGACGGTTGGTTCGATACGGGAGATTTGGGCTGGTTAAATACCCAAGGGGATTTAATTTTAACGGGACGGGCGAAAGAGACGATCGTCCTGACCAATGGCGAGAATATCGAACCGCAGCCGATCGAGGATGCTTGTTTGCGAAGTGCGTACATCGATCAGATCGTGTTGGTCGGACAGGATCGAAAATATCTCGGGGCGTTAGTGGTGCCGAATTTTGAGGCCCTAGAGGAGTGGGCGAGTCGAGAAAACGTGCGGTTGCACTTACCCGAGACGGGAACAGGGGAAATGGCGTCGGAAAGGGCAGCAGAAGGGGCGATCGCCCTCAATAGCGACGTGGTGCATCGGTTATTCCGGCAAGAGTTAAATCGGGAAGTGAAAAACCGCCCGAGTTACCGGAGTGACGATCGCATCGGTACGTTTTGGCTGCTGGACGAACCGTTTTCGATTGAAAATGGCATGATGACGCAAACCCTTAAAATTAAAAAGCCCGTGGTTGTCGAGCGCTATCGTTCGGCGATCGAAGCCATGTATAACTAGAGGGCGGATCGCCTCGGGGTAGCCCGGTGCTGCCGAGGGGCGATCGTCGCCCGGTCTTTGTCGTTTACGCACCATCAGCGACCGGAATGGATATGGACTTGTCTAACTCGAAATTACTGCTCAAGCGCAATATTATTGTCAAAGCTGTCGTGACGCCCCGTTGGAAAGAAGAAGTCCAACAGCAGTTACAGGCGCAGATCAACCAAATCGACACCCAAATGCAGCAGTTGGAAATGCAGGGACAACGGATGATGGCCGATTTGGAACAACAAAACCCGCAAGCTGGTAGCCCGCAAGCCCAACAGCAACGGGAGAACGTGCAACGACAAGTCAATCAGAAACAACGGGAACTGCTGGCGCAAAAAAACCAAATTTTGCAGAATTTACAGCAAGTCCAGACCCTGGAACTGGAACAAGAGGTCAATACCGGACAGATGGAAAGCTTTTTCTCCGTCGAAAGAGGCGATAATCTGGTGAAGAAAATGCAGGTGGAGATTTTGTTACGCGATGGGGTCGTCGAAGAGATTCGCGGCGATTTGTAATTCCCCAACGGTTTGAGGCGATCGCCCGAGGAAGCACTCACCGGGCGTTCGCGTGCGAACCCCGACCGTTGAAACCGATCGAGCGGCGCGGGCCGTAGGCTATCCGGGCTACCCTGTATCGCGATACAATTCAAGCTTGCCTTATTTTCGTATTTCATTGATCGTCGAGTCGGAAATCGCCCCATGATTCACGAAGTTTTTATGCCTGCTCTCAGTTCCACCATGACTGAAGGAAAGATCGTTTCCTGGGAGAAATCCCCGGGAGATAAGGTGGAAAAGGGAGAAACGGTGGTGGTGGTCGAGTCTGACAAAGCCGACATGGACGTAGAATCCTTTTACGAAGGGATTCTCGCCGAGATCGTCGTTCCTGCGGGAGAAGTAGCTCCGGTGGGGGCGGCGATCGCCCTGTTGGCGGAAACAGAAGCCGAAATCGAACAAGCCAAGCAGAAAGCAGCCCAACTGCAAGGGTCTGCGGCTCAAAACGCCGCCCCTGCTGCTTCGGCTCCGTCTGCCGCCCCGTCAGCCAGTCAGGGTGCAGCCCCTGCCCAGACGACAGCGAGTCCTTCTCGTCGTAACGGACGCACGATCGCCTCGCCTCGCGCCCGCAAGTTAGCGAAAGAATATCAAGTCGATTTGAGTGGCTTGCAAGGAAGCGGCCCCCACGGTCGCATCGTGGCCGAAGATGTGGAAGCGGCGGCGGGCAAAGCGACCCAACCGAGTGCGCCCCCGGTGGCTCCTCCGGCAACGGTCCCGGCAAGTCCGGCGGCGATCGCCCCGACGCCAGCTCCGGCAGCTCCCCCCACTCCAGCCCCCGCCCCCCTCGGCGAGGTGGTATCGTTCAATACCTTGCAGCAAGCCGTGGTTCGCAATATGCTCGCGGGGTGGCAAGCGCCTGTTTTCCACGTCAGTTATACGATAACGACGGATAATTTAGATAGGCTCTACCAGCAAATTAAGTCTAAAGGGGTGACGATGACCGCCTTGCTGGCGAAAGCGGTCGCCGTCACTTTGCAAAAACACCCGGTTCTCAATGCCCGTTATACAGAGAAGGGGATCGAGTACCCCTCGGCGATTAATGTTGCCGTGGCGGTGGCGATGCCCGATGGCGGGTTGATTACCCCGGTGTTGAAAAGTGCCGACGGTCAGGATATTTATTCTCTGTCGCGCAATTGGAAAGACTTGGTCAATCGCGCCCGGGTCAAACAGTTGCAACCGGACGAGTACAGTACGGGCACCTTTAGCCTGTCGAATTTGGGAATGTTCGGTGTCAGCAGTTTTGACGCGATCTTGCCGCCGGGTCAAGGGTCGATTTTGGCGATCGCCGCCGCTCGTCCTCAAGTGGTCGCTAGCGATGATGGCTCGATCCGCGTCTGTCGTCAGATGCAGGTCAATATTACTTGCGACCACCGGGTGATTTACGGCTCTCATGCGGCAGCGTTCTTGCAAGATTTGGCGGCGTTAATTGAGAACGATCCCCAGTCCCTAACCCTGTAGGTTGACCGGAAACCCGGTTTCTTTGCCGATCGTCTCGGGAGTTGAGCCAGAAACCGGGTTTCTCGAAGCTCTCTAGAGAAACTAGCCGTTCTCTCGAACAGAAACCCGGTTTCTCTTAGAGGCTCTTGATTGTGACTCAACTCTTGATTACTCGCACAGTTATGACCGAGAACAATGGCAGCATCCGCACTCTAGCGGTGGATATTGGCGGTAGTGGGGTTAAAACCCTCGTTTTAGACGAAGATGGAACGGCGATCGCCGATCGCAACCGCCAGGAAACTCCCAGACCCGCCAAACCCGAACCGATTATCGCGGCGATCGTTACTTTGGCGAAAGAACAATCCCCGTTCGATCGCGTTTCCGTCGGCTTTCCCGGGGTCGTCCGTCACGGGGTGACCTACACCGCCGTCAATTTGCACGAGGATTGGGTCGGTTTCGATTTAGCGACTTCCCTGCAACAGCAGTTAGATAAACCCGTGCGCGTGGCGAACGATGCGGACATCCAGGGACTCGGCGCGATCGCCTCGGAAGGGGTCGAACTGGTGGTCACTCTGGGCACGGGTTTCGGAACCGCTTTATTTGTCGATGGCAAATTGGTTCCGAATTTGGAAGGCGGACACCATCCTTTCCGCAAAGATAAAACCTACGAGCAGTTACTCGGACGGGCCGCTCTCAAGAAAATGGGCCCCAAGCGTTGGAATAAAAATTTGGCTCGGGCGATCGATGCCCTGCAAAATCTCTTCAATTACGATCGCCTCTATATCGGTGGCGGCGAAGCCAAAAAGATTTCTATCGATTTACCCGAGAACGTGGCGATCGTTCCCAATATTTCCGGGTTGTTGGGCGGGATTGCTTTGTGGAAAGATTGAGGGAGTTTGACTCCCTCGTCGGGAATCCTCTATAGGGAACCCCTCGATCTTGACGTTCACAGTCTTTGCACTTCCCTCTCTCGCCTTCGCCAACTCTACCCCGTCCGACGGGGTTTTCTTTATCAAAGAAATCATTATTTTTCTGATAAATAGGCTACTTTTTTAACCGAAAAATATCCAAGCAAACCTGAAGAAATCCCTGCTTACAAGCTCGATAAAATCGGGAACGAACGCGATCGCGACGGCTTTCGTTCCTGTTGAGCATTCTTACTCAATCTCTTCATCAAGATTTCTGTAAAATAGAACACATAATCTTAAGTCATCTAAGGTTTTAAAATCTCTGAAACCTCTTTTATACGGTGCTTTTCACTATTTTCTGACTGAGTTTTGCGCGATCGATGTCAGCAAATCTCAATAGCGAAACGCCCCGAAAAACCGTATTCGGTGATACAGTGGAGCTATCCAAAAATTTGTGTCCTACGATACTTTTATTTCCCGCTAATTTGGAGCTGCCCCCACTATGATTGCTCTCTACATTATTGCCCCAATGGTCGCACTAGCTGCGTGGTGGTCGTGGCGACGAGTTGCCGAAGAAACCGTAGGGGTGATGGCGATTTCGATTGCCAGTGTTTTACTATTATGTGCCTTGGCATTTGCCCCTTGGCAATTTCAATTGGTCGGCGTGTTGGCGTTGGTGTGCGATCGCTTCGAGTTGTTGAGCGCTAAAAATTAAGTGACCTACTCCCGACACCGACCCTTCAGGTACAGTGCGGGCTTCTTAGCGGTTCAAGCTGAGATTAACCTCAAATCTGTTATGACGATCGCCGCGCATTATTTTTAAAGTTTAGTATCGCTCCTATTTGTAAGCACGAAGGTACCGGAAACCCTCCAGTACCTTTTTTTTGCTTTTTCCATCGCCGGACTATATTCAATCCAGTTTCAGTACAGCGATCGGCAACGACAGGCGATCGGTTTAAAATCTAAAATCTACAATCTAAAATCTAAAATTCTCATGGGTGAATTCAGTGGAAACGAGCTAGATATTGCTTTAACTGCCCTGGGCGGACTGGTTTTAGTTTTGGGCTTGCTCTCTGGCTTTCTCAAAGAACGGCTCTTTTTGTCCGATCCACTGGTGGCGGTCTGTATCGGGATTCTCCTCGGTCCGTCGGGATTGCACTTATTGGATTTGAGCCATTGGGGCAATCCGCAATCGATTTTAGAACAAGGGGCGCGCTTGGCGATCGCCATTCAATTGATGGGGGTGGCCCTGCGATTGCCGAAAGGTTATCTATTACGACACTGGAAAGCTCAAGCCGTGCTACTCGGACTCGTAATGCCTTTAAGCTGCGTGGCGAGTGCGGTTTTGGTCTATTTCATTTTAGGATTGCCGTTGTGGGTCGCCCTGCTGGTCGGGGCGATCGTCACGCCGACGGATCCGGTGGTAGCGACGGCGATCGTCACCGGAAAAGTCGCGGAACGCAATTTACCCGATCGCCTCCGTCATACCCTCTCCGCCGAATCGGCGGCGAATGACGGTTTAGCCTATCCCTTAGTGTTTTTACCGATCTTGTTCCTGACGCGATCGCCGGGAGAAGCCCTCGGACAGTGGTTTGGCGAAATCCTGCTTTGGGAAGTCGGCGCCACCGTCGTCTTGGGGGCCGTTTGCGGTTATCTCGCCGGATGGCTGTTGTTGCGGGCCGAACGACAGCACACGATCGATAAACCCTCGTTTTTAGCCTACACCCTGGCCTTATCCCTGTTGGTGTTGGGGGGCATCAAACTGCTGCACGGCGATGGCATTTTGGCAGTTTTCGTGGCGGGGAGTACGTTTAGTTTAGTCGTAAGCGGTTCCGAGCGATCGCAGGAAGAACGAGTCCAAGAAGCGGTAGACCGTTTCTTCACCTTATACGTGTTTGTGTTGTTTGGATTGGGGTTACCGTGGCGGGAATGGTTCGATCTCGGCTGGTCCGGGGCGATCGCGATCTCCGCACTTTTACTCTTGCGCAGACTTCCCGTTCTATTTTTACTCAAATCCTGTTTCCCGCACTCCCTGCAACGCAATGGGGATTTGCTATTTATGGGATGGTTCGGTCCGATGGGGGTGGCGGCAATCTTTTATGCGATGTTGGCGATTCGCGAAACCCAAACCGAATCGATTTGGGCGATCGTCAGTGCGGTGGTTTGCGCGTCGATTGTCGTTCACGGAATCAGTGCCATTCCTGGGGCCAAACGTTACGGTCAACGCCACTCACCCCAGGCACCCCCGAGAGAATAAGGGGCTAAAAATTGGTCTTTTGATGGTGGCAAGAGGTCGCGCAAGGCTGGCGGGCGCCAGATGCGGGATACTGGCGTGCGAATTGGGTCGCCGCAAGGATATATTTTAAAGACTAATAACTTCTTTTATTTAGCTCTTACAATAGAAAATAAAGGCGATCGCCGTTGGCACTTGTCGGGGGTCGATCGACGATCGATTCTTGACCCTATCCGAGTGTCCAGCGCTAAGCTATAACCTCGGGAATAAGTCATAAAAATATATTTATGAACTCATGAGAAAAGGACTTTTTATTCTGAGCGAATTAAGTCAAGAAGACCTGGAATGGATGTTGACGATCGCCACGAGCGAAGAATTAGAGGCGGGAACGACGATTATTGAAGAAGGTAAACCCATTCACAGTGTTTATATTGTCTTGCAAGGCACCTTAGTGGTGGAAGTTGCTGCATTAGAAGGAAAAGAAATCGCTAAAATCGGCATTGGTGAAGTTTTGGGGGAAATGTCGTTTCTCGATACACGTCCGCCATCGGCCACGGTCAAAGTCTTGGAAGATGCGATCGTTTTGTCCATCCCGCGATTGGCACTGGAGCAAAAATTAGAACGAGATACCGCATTTGCGGCGCGGTTTTATCGGGCGATCGCCGTCTTTTTATCGAATCGTTTGCGCCTCACGGTTTCTCATTTAGGTTACGAAGAACAGGCCCCGAGCGATCGGCGATCGGCGAATTCTAGCCCCCGAAATCAACCGGGAAAATCCGTGGATCGTTTAATCGAACGGTTGGAAGCACATCGCGAGACGATCTCCCGTTCTCTCTAGCCGCGATCGCCGTCGATGGCGGTAGAAAGGGGCGCCCGTCGTCCGATAACAATTGCCCGGGTTGATGGATAAATATCGAGCGATCTCCGGGGCAATTTTACCCCCCGATTTCACTCCCCCGATCCGTCGAAATCGCCGCATCAAACCATCAGTTCGGTCGGGTCATTTCAATCGTAGAGATCGTCGCCGTCGAGGGCCGGGAGTTTGACAACAAAGGTGGTGCCGGGAGTGGTTTTGTGAGTAAATGCGGGATCGGGGCAGGCGATCCAGTCGGGTTCGGCGGGACTGTAAACCTCGATATCGCCTTGGAGGTCGCGGATGAGGTCGCGGGCGATCGCCAACCCCAATCCGGTTCCGGGGATGTTTCCCTGGGCTTGGACGCCGCGATAGTGGCGTTGAAATAGATTTTCGAGGTCTTCTGGCGGGATGCCCGGTCCGGTGTCGCTGATGGCGATCGCGACTTCGGGGCGGTCGGCGCGATCGCGGGTGGAGAAGCTGGCGATCTCGATATGGCCCCCGGCGGGGGTATATTTCAAGGCATTGTCGATTAAATTAGTCAGCACTTCGCGTAAGGCACTGGGGTAGGCGCGGATTTTCGGCAATTGCGGCGCCAAGCGGGCTTGTAGGTGTAAACCCCGATCGCCCGCGATCGCTTCGGCGGAGGCGAGTAAGGGGTTTAAAATCGTGGGGACGTCGCAGATTTCGAGGCGAGACGGGGGCAGGAGTAATTCGGGGCTGGCAGTCAAGCGGGGGACGGCGGCGGCGCGATCGCGGGGTCGGTCGCCGTTGTCGGATTCGTCGGCCCAATCGTTGACCCGATCCATTTGTTCGAGCAGTTCGCGGACGCGATCGCTTTCCCGCAGCAGGTTTTCGGCGATCGTCCGGTTGGGATCTTCGGGAAGCAGGCGTTTGAGTAGTAATTTACCGAAGGTTTTGACGGCAGTGAGGGGGCTGCGAATTTGGTGTAAGAGGCTGTCGAACAGGTCGTGTTGTTCGTCGTGTAGGTGTTGCCGTTCCCGGGTGTGGGTTTGCAAGCTGTCGAGTTGCTGCCCCAACCAGCGCTGGCGTCGGTCTAAAATGCAGGCGATCGCCATCGTCTGGGCGATCCGCTCGATCTGGCTGCGTTCGCGATCGTTCCAGGGGCGATCGTCTCGGGTGGTAACGAGCAATCCCATGACCGCGCTTTCGTGAATTAAAGGTAAGACGATTTGGCGCGGTTGGGCGAGGTTGCCATCGAGATCGGGGTCGATCTCGTAGGGCAGCGCCTCGATCCACGGATCCGTCGCGGGGCGATCGCCGGAAATGGCACCAGGAGGGGCAACGGCGGGCGAAATCGAGGGGCGATCGTCGGGGGAGACGGGCTCGGGGGGGCGATCGTCGCCGACGGCGGCTTCGAGCGATCGCACGGCGGTCGGTTCGGACTCGGCGGCGAGTTGGAGGGCGCCGCGTTCGCTCCCTTCTTCCCAAAACAGCGCCGTGTCGGGATAGGCGACGACGGGAACGAGTCTCCCTTCGACCCGTTCTTCGGTTAAATAGACGACACTGAGGGACGCGCCCAAGCCTTTCGTGAGTAGAGCGACTTGGGATTTACACAGGTCAATAAACTCGGCACTAGCACTCATCAATTTCTTGGCAAAGCGTCTGTTCGGCAAGGCGATCGCGCGTCGGACTCCATTGAGTAAGATTCGCTACGCTTCGAGGCGATCGCAAGAGTTTTCCCCGTGGCGATCGCCCCTTCCCTAACATGGTTACAAAAATCTTTGGGAGTTGGCCAGATTGAATGCTAGGATACAATTTCGCTTCACTTTCTCCGGGGGGCTTCCGGTCAACTGCGTTACATTACCGACGGTCCCCAAGCTGTTCTTTGCCGAGGCGATCGCCCGGACTGAGAGCCGCGATCGCCGCTCGCCAAGGCGCGATCGCGGTCTTCTTAAACCTAATTTACAATTTTTTAATTTTTGTGAAGCAGGCGATCGGGGTTCGTTTTGTATAGTCGGGCAAGAACCCCCGTGTTTATTGATTTTGAGGCGATCGCGTCCGTCCTATCAGAAAAATTAAGCCCCATTGATCTTTTGCAGTGAAGACGATATAATCACGACGGCTTTTGTAACTATCACTACAACCGTCGGCTGAAAGAGGAGGTAAGGAATTTGGCAAGGAGACGTAAGCGCAAGAGCCGTCGCCGCCAAGAAGGGCGCAGAATTCTAGAGCACGTGCCTCAGTATAGTATCGAAAGTGGTGAAGATAAGCCAGTTACAGCCGCTCGAAAATACATCAAGGCTGAAGGGATCGTCCCGCCCGCTTTGCTGTTAGTCAAACGTAACGAGCATACCACCGATCGGTACTTTTGGGCCGAAAAAGGGTTGTTCGGCGCTCAGTATGTGGAAGAAAATCACTTCCTGTTCCCAAGTTTGAAGATTGTCGAAGGTAGTCCGGAAACGGTTGCCAACGTGGCTGTTAACAGTCGCTAAGACAGATTGGAATAAAGCTTTCTATAAGAATATTGGGAATTTCTATTGTCCCTCGATCGAGCGCTTGGCTTGACCGGATAACTGCGCCAATTCAGATATCGACCCCATTCAACCGTGTTTGAGTGGGGTTTATTTCTGTGGAACCTGTCTCCAGCCCTATTTTAAGGGCCAGTGGAGGGTCTGACGGAAGGTGGCCAACTCGTCTCGATGACCGATTAACACGATTTCGAGTTCCGACGCTGCGGACTCGCTTTCGCCGTGGCGATCGCTCGGCGCCGAGGCGATCGCCACGGCGACTCGTTCGGGACGGGCGGCATTTTTCCAGTAGAACCACCCCGCCAAAGGAGACAACAACAGCACGGAGAGAAACCAGACGCCCCCTTTCGGGAGAACAGTCCACCAGACTAAAGACAAACATAACAAGCCGATCGCCGCCAGGAGGGTTAAAAAGCTGGCGAGGAACCAACTCGGACGCACGAATCCTTCGTAAGTGACCCGGTTGTTTTCCGGATCGACCTTCGCCAAACGATAGGCGCGCTGCTCGAAATAATCCTGAACTTGCTTGAGGGTTGCTTCTTCGGAGTTGACGACCCGGAAGGTCATCTCTTCGGTACGGTCTTTGACCGACGCCCGAATGAAGAAGAACAAACCCACCCCTAACAACAGCGTCAGCAAGAAGGTAGAGGAAATAACAGGCAGATCCATCGCGATCGATCTCCTTGCCGCGATTCGGACAATAAGAGGACAGTGAGCGAGGCGATCGCTCGTCGGCTGGAGTGGCAGGAAGTGTAGTGTATCCCAAAACGTGACACCGGGGCAACTTCCGATCGATTTTGGCGATCGCCCCGTCGCCAGAGATCGCCACAACTCCCAGCCTGCAAGCATTTTAGTGAGGCGGATCCACCACTTCAAATAAAGCAGAATAATCCATTTCGGCTAAATTACGGGCGATCGCCGCCTCTAAAATTTCGCGTACCGCGTCCAAAGCGCGATCGTCGAGACCCAGGGATTGACTTTCCCCGAGAAACAACTTCGTATCTTTGAGTAAGTGCTTCGTCGGAAAATTCGGGTTCTCGTAATCGCGATCGCTCATCCGCGATAGCTTTTTATCGAAGGTCGGCGCGTAGAGGGCGCTTTGGCGCAAAATCTCCATAAAAGCATCCACATCCGCCCCCTGGCGGCGCACGAACCCCAAACTGAGCGAAAACGCCGCCGTCAGCGCCGCAATTAACTGGTTGAGCGCCAATTTCACCGCCGCCGCCGCACCGACCTCGCCGATATAACGGGGGTCTTCCCCAAAATTTTGTAACAGGGGACGCCAGCGATCGAACTGCGGCGCCGTACTGCCAACCATGACCAACAACTTGCCCGCCTTCGCTTCCGGAATGCTACCGAGTACCGGGGCTTCGAGATATTCGCCGCCGAGATCGCTCACCTCCCGGGCCAGAGAACGGCTTTCATCCGGGGCGATCGTTCCCATCTGGACGATCGCCCGTCCTTTCAGCGTATCGCGCGCCGACCCCGACAAGACCACCTCGCGAATCGCCCGCGCGTCCGTCAGCATCAACACCGCACAGTCACATCTTTGTAGCGCTTCCCTGCTGGACTCGACCACCGTCGCCCCCGCCGCGCGCAAAGGGTCGAGTTTTTCCGGGGTGCGATTGTAGGCGATCGTTTCGACGCCATGGGTTAACAAACGTCGGGCCATGGGTAGACCCATTAATCCAGTGCCGAGAAATGCTACTTTCACGATCTTTATCCTTATCCATTGGCAAATCTTCGCGATCTTTCATTCCCCCTTGGGCAAGATGCGATCGGGTCGTCCTCAACTCAATCAACAATGACAAAATTTGCAACCCGATCGGGGACGAAACCTCTTCTGAAGTCTTCCTGAATCGGCAAGATTTAGGGAGATCCTCCGTCATGGAAGTCAGAAGTGCTATAACTCAATTTTCAATCCCTGCAATGATTCAAAACATCGATTGAGCTTTCATCGATTTAAGCCCCAAAATAAGGCGGTTCGCTGCCCGGTTTCCACTTAATATTACAACCGATACTCGGTTTCTGCTCTGAAGGAACGGGATTTCCTGCAACGATCGCATCGAG
The DNA here is from genome assembly GCF_016632315.1 of Oxynema mangrovii CENA135. NCBI lineage: Bacteria > Bacillati > Cyanobacteriota > Cyanophyceae > Oscillatoriales > Oscillatoriaceae > Oxynema > Oxynema mangrovii. The sequence continues at coordinate 633,230 of NZ_JAEOXH010000002.1, forward strand.
GGCCGCCCGTAAATCTTTCCCACTGACTGGGATATTATTACCGGGACGGGAATCGTCGAGTTGACCGCGATAAACCAACGCGCGATCGCCGTCAAATAAAAAGAAATCCGGCGTACAAGCTGCCGTATACGCTTTAGCAACCTCCTGAGTTTCGTCATAGCAAAATGGAAAATTAAACCCGAGTTCCTGGGCCATTTCCTTGAGCTTTTCCGGTGCATCGTCGGGATGAGTGCCGACATTATTCGCACTAATCGCCACCATCCCGATATTTTTATCTCGATAATCTTTACCGAGATTGGCGAGTTCTTCTTGCACGTGTTTGACAAAGGGACAGTGACGACAAATAAACATCACCAGTAACCCTTTGCAATCGCTGAAAGTCTTGAGGGAAATCATTTGACCGGAGATCGTATCGGGAAGTTGAAAATCCGGTGCAGTCGTACCGAGATCTAACATCGTCGAAGGGGTTAAAGCCATGAGATTTCCTCCTGAACGCTCTATTGTGCAGTGAGTTGACCCGATTTGACGGTTCCACCTCGTTTTCATGGTAACGGTTCGCGGGGCAACCTTACGAGTCGCCGGGTAAGAACGATCGAAATTGAGCAGTGATGATTCTTATACAGCAAAAATTGCTGTATTCTTCTTATTCTAAATAACAACAAGTTGCCGCCGATCGCGTTTCAAAAATTAGCCGTCCCCGGGAGATAACATGAGAAACGGTAGGGCGACGGCGCAAGGCATCAAAGCGATTTTTTGCGTCTAAAACAATTAAATTGGCATCGTTGCCGACTTTGATTCCATAATTTTTTAAATTCAGGGTTTTGGCACCCCCGGCGGTTATCATGTCATAACAAGCGTCAATTTCAGCTAATCCGGTCATTTGGCAAACGTGAACGGCCATATAAGCGACATCGAGCATATTTCCCGTTCCCAAGGCGTACCACGGATCTTGAATACAATCGTGTCCGAGGGAAACATTTAAGCCATTTTGCCACAGTTCTTTAACTCGGGTAATTCCGCGCCGTTTGGGATAGGTATCGCTGCGACCTTGTAGGGTAATATTAATTAAGGGATTGGCGACAAAGTTGATGCGCGATCGCCCCAATAAGCCCATTAATTTGGTGGCATAGGCATTATTATAAGCAGCGAACGCCGTGGTGTGACTGGCAGTGACTTTAGAATGCCATCCGGTGCGAATGGCGCAAGCGGCGACGACTTCTAAAAAACGGGAGTGGTCGTCGTCAATTTCATCGCAGTGAATATCGATGAGGCGATCGTATTTTTGCGCTAATTCAAAGATGCGACGAACGGAGTTGACCCCATCTTCTCGGGTGAATTCATAGTGGGGAATGCCCCCGACGACATCGGCGCCTAAAGTTAATGCTTTTTCGATTAATTGTTCGTTGTCTGGATGGGAGTAGATGCCATCTTGAGGAAAGGCAACAATTTGTAAAGTTATCCAATCTTTGACGGTTTCGCGAACGTCGAGTAAGGCGTGTAAGGCGGTTAAATCTGGGGCGCTGACATCGACGTGCGATCGCACGAACAGGATGCCTTGGGCGGCTTGTTGTTTGAGGGTGGAAATGGCACGATTTTTAACATCTTCGACGGTTAAATCGGTTTTGCGATCGCCCCAAATTTCAATGCCTTCAAAAAGGGTGCCGCTTTGATTGGGGCGGGGTTGTCCGGCGGTTAAAGCGGAATCGAGATGAATGTGGGACTCGACAAATGGCGGGCTGACGAGGCGTCCGTCGAGGTCGATTTCACGATCGCCCGTCCCGTCGATTTGCGCCGCGATCGTTGCAATTTTACCGTCAACAATACCGATATCCGCGCGATCGCCGTCGAGTTGTTTTCCCTGTCGTAAAATTAATTGATATTGCATTTAAAATTATCTATTTTGGGTCTAGAAGCGTTATTGTTGTTATCGGCAAATTCGGTAAATATTGTAAGCTATTAGATCTTGAAACTGAACGATCTAAGCCAATAATGTTTTTCAAAGGATCGTTAAATCATCTCGAATCCAACGGGAACTCTGCCAAGATTAACGGGATTCTTCCAATCCGGTGACCTCGGTCAGAATCGCCCCGGTTAAATCCGCCCCGGTTAAATCCGTACTGACTAAAATCGCTTGATGGAAATTGACCGCCGTGAGATTAGTGTTGATGAGTTTAGCGCTAAACAGATTGGCGGCGACGGCAGACGCACTTTGTAGGTCGGCGCCCGTGAGATTGGCATCGGTCAAGTCGGCTTCATCGAGGATCGCCTTTCGCAAGTTGGCGCCGATGAGGTCGGCTTCGCGCAGGTCGGCCCCGGTGAGGTCGGCGCCGCTTAAGTCGCAGTAGCGGCATTCGTTGGTAGCGAGGAGTTGTTGCAGGTGGTTGGGATTGACGGCATATCCCGCATCGACGGCGAGGCAAAGTGGGGAAAGAAGGGCGGTAGTGACCCCGAGGATTTTGTTCATGGGGAGTTGAGAGTTGAGATTGAGGGAATGATGTGAGATAGAGGGTAGACTCTTGCTGGCGCGAGAATGAGGGGTTCTAGGGGCGATCGCGCCGTCACTCGGTTTCGGGTAAATCGAGGGGGGATTCTTGGATTTTTTCGAGGAGGCGATTGCGTTTGTCGATCGCCTCGGCGGAGTCGGGTTGGACTTCGATCGCCACGCCGTAAGATTTCAACGCTTCGGGATAGCGGTGCAGTTTCTCGAACACTTCACCCCGTTTGATCCACGCTAAAGCATGGGTCGGCTTAATCCCGATCGCGTTATCGTAAGCGGCGATCGCGGCGGCATACTGAGATAAGCGGGTCAGCGCTTTCCCCCGTTTCATCCAGCATTCGAGATATTTCGGCCAAATTTGAATCGCCCGGTCGTAAGCGGCGATCGCCTCGATAAATCGCTCCAACTGATAGAGTAGATCCCCCCGTTTCATCCACGCTTCCCCGTCGTTCGGTTTGAGTTCGATGACGCGATCGAAGGCTTCGAGGGACGCTTCGTAGCGCCCCAACTTCTCCAACACGTCACTACATTTCACCCAACCGCGATAGACAAAGGTAGCATCCTGACTCACGGCGATGACCTTCTCGTAAGCGGCGAGGGCGTCCTCATGCTGCTCCATTTTCTCCAACGCCATCCCCCGGTGATACCAGGCTTCGGTCAAATTCGGCTCGATTTGCAACGCATTGCTGTAAGCGAGAATCGCCTCGCTGTAACGCTGCAATCCGTAAAGCGCCATCCCCCGTCCCAACCAGGCGGCGGGTAAGTTCGGGTCGATCGTCGTGGCGCGATCGAACGCGGTCAGGGCGTCTTCGTACTGACCGCAGTCAGACAGGGCAATCCCGCGATTCATCCAGACTTCGGGCCACTGCGATCGCAGTTCGATCGCCTTGTCGAAACAGGCGATCGCCGCTTGCGCCCACTGGTGACGCAGGGCTTTCCCTTTATAAAACCAGACCACCGGATTGTTGGTGACTTGTTGCAAGACGCGATCGAAGCAGGACACCGCATCGGTATGGCGTCCGAGGCGATCGAGGGCGACGCCGCGATTGAACCAGGCGGCGGGGTTGTCCGGTTGCAGCTTGAGGGCTTCGTCGTAAGCGGCGATCGCCTCGGTGTAGCGTTGCAACTGTTCGAGGGCGATTCCCTGATAAAACCAGGCGGCGGCGTTGTCCGCTTGTTGTTTGACCACGTTCTCGAAAGCGGCGATCGCCTCGGCGTAGCGTTGCAGTTCGATCGCCAGCAGTCCGCGATAGTACCAACCCCCCGGCAAATTCGGCTTGAGTTGCACCACGCGATCGTAAGCGTCCCAGGCGTCGGTGTACTTTTGCAAGGCGTCGAGCGATCGCGCCCGATAGTACCATGCTTCATATCCCTTGCGTTCGATCTCGATCCCTTGATCTAACGAGGCGAGGGCTTCTTGATAATGTTGCAAGTGAAACAGCGATCGCCCCCGCAACGTCCACGCCCAATAGTCATCCGGACGCAAAGCGATCGCCCCGTCGTAAGACGCGATCGCCTCTTCGTAGCGGTGCAAGTTCATCAGGGCCATACCGCGTTTGAGCCAAACTTTCGGTAAATTGCGCTTTTTCGCCAGGGCGCGATCGTAAAAGGCGATCGCCCCTTGATAATTCTTCGCCTCGTACAGGCGATTGGCGCGATCGGTTTCCGAAAACGGTCCGAGTAACCGGGTCACCCACGACCAAAGCGGCGACCCCCCTCTCGGTCGCGGCGAACTCTCGGGAGGCGACTTCGGTGGGGTCAACCCCTGAGTTGCTGCTGATTTCTCGAATTCGGACATAGCCCTACCTGTTGCAACCTGTTTATACGATTTTAGATTTTGATGCGGTGTAGATGCGCCCGAAGCGGTTTCGACTGGGTCTTTTCGAGCTTTGTTCTTCGCCTATAATGCAGCCCTGGAGTCTTCTTCGCCAATCTAGATGTAGGTTTTATCTTATCGGTCGATTGTCGGGAACGCTGGCCGCACTAGATTTTTGCCCAAAGATTTTTGGCCAAAAAAAAAGACCCTCGCGAAGGAGGGCGGGGATTTTAAAAAATCCTCTAGAAGCAATGAAGGCACGAAATTCGTGCCTTCATTGGGTTTAGCCTATTCGATTTTGGCAATCTTTATCTATCCGGTGCGCTTAGAACGCCAATCCGAGACCGACTTCGCCCGCCAAGCGGCTCAACATCGAACGTTGGCGTTTTTGGACGCGGCGATCGCGTTTCATCATCCGGTAGCGCGCTTTTTCTTCCGGCGCATTGACCGCTACCGTTTCAGCCGGGTTGTAGCTAACTCCGCGATATTTCAGCTCCACATTCGTTTGTTGCACGGGTTGCTTTTGAACGTTGCAGAACTGCCAATCTAAACCACGATAACGACCACTCAGAGTCCCTTCAGTTTCTTGAACGGTGGGGGGAGTGTATTCGTAGGTGATTCCGCGATAAGTTAATTGCATGAGGGTCGCCTCCTAAATAACTGGCTGTAGCAATTTTGAGGCGCGTTCCTTCGGGAAAATTCCCTACTTCCGTCTCTCCAGCGACCTCTAGATTGCATATCCGGCAGTTATTGAGGCTTCAGAGAGATGAACGATTCGTTTCTGTATCTATTGTTACGGTTTGAGTGGGAATTGTCAAGGTTTTTACAAAAGTTAATAATATTAGCGATAAGATTGGCTAATATAAATATTGAAAAACTACAGAAGAGATTTCGGTTAATTCGCTCAAAATATTGCAAAATCCTACATTTTGACCCAAAACGGGCGGATTTCGATCGGTTGTTTTGTAACGTAGCAAATCTTAAATAAACCCGATCGCAACCCTTGCCCTCGCGATCGCGTCCAAACATAGGGAGAGTCCGAGGCGGCTTGTGAATAAACAAAGGTGGGGCGGGTACGACGATCGCCCCTGCAAACTAGATGCCGCACCTCGGATCGAGGAGAAATTACCATGCAACAGCGACTTACAGCCAGTTTAGCGATGCTTTCGATCGCCCTACTCGGGGGGAGTGCCAGCGCGATCGCCGCAGGTCTCGGCCCGATGGAGACGCGGGTCTCTCCCCAAGGGGAGGCGATCGCCTTCTGGTGGAATAACGACGACGATATCGATCCCGAAGGCATTTGGAACATTCGCGAAGGCGAAGCCCCCAACGGCAACGAATACACCGGAACCGTCGAAATCGAGGCGATCGGCGATCCGGACGATCGCCTCTACCGACTCCAATGGGAAACTTCAGAAGGCGACTATACGGGTTTGGGGTTTGTCGAAGACGGCAAACTCCTGGTCGGATACGGACGGGAAGCGGAAATTTACGGAGTTGCCCTTTACAAAATCGAAGATGACGGCAACCGCTTAGACGGACGCTGGAGTCTCTCCACGGCGGATGGCAATGTGGGGACGGAAAAGGCGACGGGAGGGCGTTCCGGACGCTTGGAAGGGGAATATCGCACGGTCAGTACCGACCCCGGACGCAGCGAGTCTTCCTACGACGGTCGTTTGACGATCGAACCCGATCGCGACGCCTACCAGGTCACCTGGGAAGTCGATGACGAGACCTATCGAGGGGTGGGCCTGCGATCGGGGGATTGGTTCGTCGTCGGTTGGGGACCGGGAGAGAACTTCGCCGTTTTAGAATACGACCTCGACGACGACGAAGCCGAGGGACGCTGGGCCGTCTGGGGGGTTCGCAATTTCGGTCAAGAAAAAATCACCCGTTGACGCGGCGTGGCGGCGATCGCGCCGCCACCGAGAGAGAAAACCCCCTGTTGCCGTCGTCACGGGGGTTTTGCCTCGTCCGGGTCGGGCGATCGCTCCGGGAAACTGTAAAATTTAAAATCTAAAACCTAAAATAGAAAGAGTCTGGCTCTTCAATCGATCTTTACAACTAAATTTTTATGGCAAAAACCAGCGAAGGCATTAAAATCGTTAGCGACAATCGGCAAGTTCGCCACCAATACGAAATTCTCGACACCTACGAAGCGGGAATCGAGTTAAAAGGGACCGAAGTTAAATCGATCCGTCAAGGGAAAGTCAACCTGCGCGACGGTTATGCATTAATCCGCAATGGCGAAGTGTGGTTGCACAACGTCCACATTTCTCCCTATCAAACCGCGAGTGAATTTTTCAACCACGAACCGCGTCGGACGCGCAAATTGTTATTACACGGGTATGAAATTCGCAAATTAATCGGTAAAGTCGAACAAAAAGGATTGACCTTAGTTCCGACGCGGATGTATCTCAAGCGCGGTTTGGTTAAAGTCGGTTTGGCTTTGGCGAAAGGGAAACAACTGCACGACAAACGCGAAACCCTCAAGAAACGCCAGCAAAACCGAGAAATCGAACGAGTGTTGAAGTCGTATTAAGATCCCCTGGAACAGTGAGGGGACGAAGGCGAAACGATCGCAAGGGCCTGGTTAGAAACCAAGCCCTTGCCGATTTTAGGATATATTGTCGCGGATTGGCGCCGTGGCCGTGGGTCGGCGATCGTTAACGATAGCGGCGACTCTTGCGGCGACGCGCCACTTCTTTCCGCTTGCGTTTTTCCAAGGGAGTTTCATAAAACCGCCGACGTTTCATATCCGCAAACAGACCTTCTCGCGAAACTTGGCGTTTAAAGCGGCGTAAGGCGGATTCGATCGCTTCGTCTTTTCCGACTACGACTTGTGTCATTTGACCTCCTGAAATATTTGCGTCAATTTGCATCAAATCTGTGCATCCACCGCGGGTTAACCGACGATGCGGCTCTAAAATCGCTGATTCAGCCCACCGATGCACTCCAACGTCAGCTCGAAACGGGCGTTTGGCCCACTTGGCGCCAACGTCACGAAGGGGCTGCAATCCTCTCAAATTTCCGAAAATTCTTTGACTTAACGCCGAGTACACTCAGCTTCGTGCAGATTCCACGGCGCGAATGACGTAGGAAATTTGAAGGTTTCGCCCTTACAGTCAGTCGAAATCGATAGTAATGATGACTGAAAACTCCGACCGGGTCGATCGTTCGATCGCTGGGATTCGACCGGGACTACACGGCGCGATCGCTTCGCTGAAGCTCGCGGCTGTCCGTTTACCGCCGATCGCTCTCCAGCTCAGAGAACGATTGCCCTCAACATGAGTTACATAGATCGTGACATTTTCCCGACGCTGACCCTACGGATCTGGTGCGGGCTTCCCAACTTCGCAGTTAGGCAATTCCTGCCCCACGCCACTTATCTAGGTCATAGACCCCAGACAGACCGACTTGACAGGCGGTTTCCTTTCCCCAGAGTCTCTGGGCTACTCTATTCTCTAGTTTACCACAAGCTATGGCTACAGGTTGCCGATCTCATCCTCCCCATTCTAGGGCTTTGCCCTGCCCGCCGGGTGGGGAATCGATAACCCTCCGAACCCCTTATTTAGTTAACATGTCCCGGCGATCGCGATGTTTTGCTTTCATCAAATCTTAGAGGAAAAATTCAAATCTTTAATTTTAAGTGCTTGCAATGACTCTGTTGACCGTTAAAATGAGGGTATTGCGCCAATTGACCCCAAAAATTATCGATGATTTTAGTTCTTTGAACCCTGGCAATTGTAGCTTAATTTAAGCTAGAAAAGTCACCCAAAATTTTAGATTTCAACCGGGGCTTACTGTTGCTTGACTGCTCGCCCAACCCCGAAATTAGGGTCTTTTTGACTCGATTTTAAGTTAACTCCGGTTTTGAATCCGATTGGAATTTCCGGCGCGATCGCTCAAATCGGACTAATTTTATCTTGCGAAAAACCATTACCCAATATGGCCAAGAGATTCTACATCCAGAAATTAGATGCTATTCGGGGGGCGGCTTGTCTATATATTTTACTCCATAATTTCGTTTACGGTCTCTACGGAAAAGAATTAGTTTCGGGGAATCTAAAACTCTTATTTTCTGCAGGTCAAGAAGTTGTCATCATTTTTTTTATTCTCAGTGGTTTTGTCGTGAGGCTATCCTTAGAACGCCATCCGAAAACACTGTTTAGAACTTTTTTTGTCCGGAGATTCCGTCGGATCTATTTTCCTTTAGTAATAACCTTTTTGGTATCCCTGGCGATCGCCGCCCTTCGAGGGAAAGCGATCGAGGAGTTTTCTTGGTACGATTTAGCCGGAAACTTATTACTGTTACAGGACTTCGGCAGCGTCAAACCCGGAACGTGGTTTTATCCATTTTTAGGGAATTTGCCCTTGTGGTTTTTGTCTTATGAATGGTGGTTTTATTTGATGTTTTACCCCGCCTACAAATATTTACCCAAAAATAATAAAAGAATTTATTCGATCGCTGCCTTTTCAATCCTTTTTTACGCAATTTACGTAGCCATTCCCAATCAAATTGCTCTCATTTTATCTTATTTTATTTTATGGTGGGTGGGTGTCGAATGTGCGGAAGTCTTTTTGCGCGATCGCACCTTCACTTACAGAAACTTGCAACCAATTTTTATCGGTCTCGGTCTGGCTGTAGTTGCGACCAGCTTACCGTTATTCTGGCTTGAAGATCTCAAACCAGGTTACTATCCTTTTTTAATGTTTCGTCATTTCTTTGCCGCTTTCTTGGGGCTGGGTGTGGGGCTTATTTGGTATCGTTACCGCTTAGTTGGCTTTGATTTATTACTAGGTAAATGTGCGGCGATCGCGCCGATTTCATACAGTCTGTACCTCTTAAGTTATCCCATTTTGGTACAGTGGGGATTGAATTCATTTTCCCCCAAAACTTGGTTCATGTATGTCATCAATGCGATCGTTTTATTTACCCTGGCTTACCTGACAGAAATCAAATGGCAACCTCGGGTGAATCGCTGCATTAAATAAGTCATCAATTTCGATCGTCAATTCGATGTCAATTTATAGGTTATCTCATTATTGACTTTCCTCTAGGGCGATCTCGCCACGTTATTCTAATTCAGTCGTGCAGAAAATGAATTTTAATCGTCCCTTGACTCCGCCTTCCCTCCTTCAAGTGCAACGCAAACCATTAATTGGATTGCTATTGCTGACCTTGCTCGCCTATTTTGGCAATATTTATAAACTTCCCCTATTTTTCGGCGTCGATTTTTTATTTGGAAGTATTGCCGTTTTAATTATCGCCCGGTTGTATGGCTGTTTTTCCGCAACCCTAGCCGCTTTTTTGACCTCAAGCCCGACATTTTTCGCTTGGGGTCATCCCTACGCCATGCTCATTTTTACCGCAGAAGCCCTATTTGTGAGTTGGTTTTTGCGCGATCGCAAGGGCAATATGGTTCTTTTAGATGCAGTTTACTGGTCCTGCATTGGCATACCGCTTATTTGGATGACTTACGGCGGTATCATGCAAGTCGAAACCGCTTCTACTTTTTTAATTGTTTTCAAACAAGCCGTTAACGGGATTTTCAATGCTTTAATTGCCAGCGCGATCGTGTTCCATACCCCCCTTTACGAATGGGTCGATCGCCTCAAGGTCAGTAAAACGATTTCTTTTTACCACACTTTATTTAATTTATTAATTTCCTTCGTTTTCTTCCCTCTATTCCTGCTCACCGTTCTCGACGGACAAGAAACCTTTAAACAAGTCCAACTCGATATTAAAACTAATTTATCGATGATTTCCTCAGATATTGCTGCCGAGTTGCGCTTGTGGCATGAAAAGCATTTGAATACCCTTGAGGATTTAAGTCAAATCGCCACGGAATGGGAGTTCAGTTCTTCCTTTGACTTCGATCGCAGTTTGGCGCTCACCAGCCAAATTTTACCCGATCTCGAAAGGCTTTATTTTCTCGATCGCCAACAACTAGAAATTGCTCGTGAAAATCGTGCGATCGGTGCGATTCAATCCGTGCAAGTTCTCCCAGATATTTGCGATAGCACCCGACCGAAAATTTACGATCGCACTGTCAACAATCGCAAATTCCCTCTCATTTCTTTTTGCATTCCCGTTCGGGAAAATAACAAGAAACTCGGTTATACTATTGCCGAAGTCAATTTTAGTTCTCTGCAAAATATTATCAGATCTCATTCTTATCCGTTTCCCTTAAGAATGACGGTGGTGGATGCCAACAATCAAGTGTTGATTAGCAGTAAGGGCGATCGCCGACTTTTGTCAATCCTAGACCTACGAAAAGAGGGCAACATAGAAACGTTAGGAGACAACAGTTATCTGTGGAAACCCTCCGATCCGGGAATGCCACTCATGCAGCGTTGGAACAACTCTTTTTACGTTCTCGAATTGGAAATTTCGAGTAATTTGTCGTGGAAACTGATCTTAGAAACATCAGCCGCCCCTTATATTGAAAGTGTCCATCGCCGCTATATTAAAACCCTAGGGATTTTATTTGGAATTTCCGTATTGGCGATCGCTTTTGCCGTTCCGGTAACTCGTTCTTTAGTCAAACCCCTTTCGCAGTTAGCGGTCGTAACGACTAATTTACCCGAAAAACTCAACGAAAATCGTACCGTCTATTGGCCGTCGAGTGAAGTCACTGAAATCAATTCATTAATTGAAAATTTTAAATTAATGAAAGCGACATTAGAACAAAAATTTACCGAACTGCAAAAAGCTAAAGAGAAATTAGAACATCGCGTCAAAGAGCGCACGGAAGAACTGTCGCGAGCAAATAAAGAATTAATTTCTGAAATTGCCGAACGCAAACAAGCGGCATTTGCTTTGCAAAAGTCCGAAGAAAAATATCGGCTGCAAGCCGCAGAAATGGAACAAACTTTGCGCGAGCTACGCAAAACCCAAGCGCAACTGATTCAAACCGAGAAAATGTCGAGTTTGGGTCAGCTCGTCGCTGGTATCGCTCACGAAATCAATAACCCGATTAATTTTATTTACGCCAACTTAGTTCATGCAGAAACTTATCTTCAAGAATTATTAGAGTTGTTAGAACTGTATCAGGAATGTTATCCCAATGCGGAACCGGAAATTAATGAGTTTCTGGAAGAAATCGATTTAGAGTACTCGATCGCCGATTTTCCTAAAATGCTGAAATCGATGAAAAATGGCGCCGATCGCATTCGCGATATCGTTATCTCCCTGCGGACGTTTTCGCGTTTGGACGAAGCGGAAATGAAACCGATCGATATTCATTCGGGAATCGACAGTGCGCTGACAATTTTAGAAGGTCGCATCAAACAAAAATTAGGATTAAATGGGGTGGAACTGATCGAAGATTACGGAAAATTACCGTTAATCGAATGTTACGCCAGTCAACTCAACCAAGTCTTTCTGCACATTCTTTCCAACGCGATCGACGCGATCGAACAGCGCCTAGTTTTGGCAAAATCCGCCCACGGCAATCATCAATCTTCGACCCAGTCAGGCGATCGCGGTAAAATTAAAATTCGGACGCGCTTATTAGAGGGCAATCGTGTAGGCATTTATATTTCTGACAACGGAATCGGCATGAAAGAAGCAACAAAAGAGCGTTTGTTCGATCCGTTTTTTACGACGAAACCCGTAGGGAAAGGAACCGGATTGGGTTTGTCGATTGCCTATCAAATTATCGTCGAACAACATGGCGGCGATTTGTTCTGTCATTCCACTTGGGGTGAAGGAACGGAATTTGCAATCTCGATTCCTTTACAGCAAAAATTGACTAAAGTAACGACAAGGACTAAAGTCTAAAAATCTAAAAATCTAAAATTTTAGACACTGTTTATAAAATACAGCACTCGGGCGTCTGATGAGGTACAGTGTCGAGTCCCCTATCCCCTCTTCGCCCCCCTTTCAAAGGGGGGTTGGGGGGATTTCGGGGGGAACGAGGAAAGTAGGGGTTGGGTAACCAAACCCCTACCTGGCGAGGGGGATTTAGGGGGATCTAAATGTCTTGCATAGCAGAGGAAAAGGCTATAAGCATTAATGCCATTTTTATAAACCCTCGATCTCTCCGATCGTTTTTGAAAAATGGTATAAGAACCCGGTTTGAGAGGAAGCCATCGCCGGAGGGTTACCCCAACTTCTCGAGGGTTTGGTAACCAAACAGGCCATGGAGACCGCATCGGTCGTGGCGACGGGGGGTTACCCCAACTTCTCGAGGGTTTGGTAACCAAACCCCTACTAGATTTTTTTAGATTTTTTTATCGACAGTCTCTCAAGAATCCATCTGCGATCGCAATTGTTTGGCGATCGCCTCCAACCGCCGTTGTTCTGCTTTTAACTTTTCTTCTAACTCTTGTAACTGGTCTCGTCGCGCCTCTAATTCCACACGTTGGCGAGATAACTCTTGACTTTGCAACGTCAACGAGTGGCGCCAGTTTTCCACCCCTTCTAATTCCCGTTCGATCGCCTCCGGGCCGATTCCTTGACTGAGACAGCGATCGATCGTTTCTAAAATCCATCCGGTCGCTTCTTCGACCGATCGCACTTGACGGTCTCGCGACAATTCGACTAACAGTAATACCCCTTCACTCCACCCACTCGCCTCGTTCGCGACAATGTTCTCAGATTCGCCGACGAGTCGCCAAGTATACGCCGATTTGCGATACGCCAACAGGCGCAAACCCGTTTTTCCTAAAAAACCTTTCTTCTGAACCTGGGCTAAATAGAGCATAGATGGTGGCCCTGAAGAACCCTCCCTGGGAAGCAATGCGCGATCGAGGCTATTATAATCGCGCGTTGCTTCTCTAAGTTTTAATTTTCGCTAAAGCGGCGCAGGCGATCGCGCAAAATTTCCGCCTGTTTTTCCGCTTCCGCCAGACTTTCGCGGGCGCCGCGCACCACCTCTTCCGGCGCTTTATCGACAAATTTGCGATTGGCAAGCCGTCCGGAGAGGGATTTGACTTCTCCTTCGACTTTTGCCAAATTTTTCTCCAATTTGGCCTTTAACGCCTCGATATCGACGACTCCGGCCAGGGGAACCAACACCTGTACGGTTCCGACCACGGAGGCGATCGTTTGCGGTAGATCCCCGTCTATAGTGGCGGCGATCGTCGATTCTTCGACTTTGGCCAAATCGTGTAAGTAGGCTTCGCCTTTGGCTAAAATTTCCCGTTCTTTGGCGCTTTCACTTTGTAAAATCGCCTTAATTTTGGCACTCGGCTTGATATCCGCTTCGGCGCGCAAATTCCGCAAAGTGCGCACGGTTGCGATCAGCAAGTCGAAATCCGATTCTAATTCTAAATCGACGAACTCCCCTTGCGTTTCCGGATAAAGTTGCAAGGCTAACGTCTCTTCCTCGCCGATTTGGGTGAGGGTATGCCAAATTTCCTCGGTAATATGGGGCATGAAGGGATGCAGTAACTTGAGAATCCCTTCTAAAACGTGGGCTAAGGTTTGCTGCGCCACGGTTCGAGAGGGGCCGGGTTCCCCTTGCAGGCGGGATTTGACTAATTCGATATACCAGTCGCAGAAGTCGCCCCAAATGAACTCGTAAAGCCCTTTGGCGGCTTCTCCCAAGCCGTAGCGATCGAGGTGTTCCCGAGACTGCCGCACGGTTTGATTGAAGCGCGACAGGATCCAGCGATCGCTCAACTCCAGGGCCGACGCTGCTGGGGTTCCCAACTGTTGCGGGGTCTGTCCGTCCAAGTTCATCATCACGAAGCGGGCCGCATTCCACAATTTGTTGGTAAAGTTGCGCGACGCTTCCACGGAAACTGACTCGTCCGTTTTGCGGTTGTACTCCAGACGGATATCTTGTCCGGCGCCCGCGACTTCCCGGATCAAGGTATAACGGAGGGCGTCGGTGCCGTATTTGTCGATTAAAATCAACGGATCGATGCCATTTCCCGCCGATTTCGACATTTTTTTATTGTTTTCGTCCCGGACTAACCCGTGGATGTAGACATCTTTAAAGGGGATTTTTCCGGTGAAGTGACCCGCCATCATCGCCATGCGCGCTACCCAGAAGAAGATGATATCGAATCCGGTGACGAGGGTGGTGGTGGGATAGTAGGTTTGGAAGTCGGCGGTGTTGTCGGGCCAGCCGAGGGTGGAAAACGGCCACAGTCCGGAGGAGAACCAGGTATCGAGAACGTCCGGGTCTTGGGCGACTTTGACGTTTTCGCCGAATTGGGCTTGGAGTTGGGCGATCGCCTCGGCTTCGGTTTTGGCGACGGCGAAGGGGGTATTATCGGTAATTTCATCCCCGGTTTCGCTGATGGCGTACCACGCCGGGATTTGGTGACCCCACCACAGTTGGCGGGAGATGCACCAATCTTTGAGACTGACGAGCCAATCGCGATACACTTTCGTCCAGCGTTCGGGAACAAAGTGCGGTTCGTGGCGATCGTCTAAGGCACTCAGGGCTTGTTGGGAGAGGGATTCGATTTTGACGAACCACTGGGTAGAGATGAGCGGTTCTACGGGGACTTTACCGCGATCGCTGTAGGGAACGGTATGCTTGTAGTCTTCGACTTTGACTAAGACCCCTTCGCTTTCCAAGCGCTTGACGACGGCTTTGCGTGCCTCAAAACGGTCTAAGCCCTCGAACGGTCCGGCATTTTCGTTGAGGGTGCCGTCCTTATTCATAATATTAATCGAGGGCAAGTTATGGCGCCGACCCATTGCAAAGTCATTCGGATCGTGGGCGGGGGTGACTTTGACACATCCGGTTCCGAATTCGCGATCGACCCATTCATCCGCCACGATGGGGATTTCGCGATTCATAATGGGCAAGGTCAGGGTTTTGCCGATTAAATGGGTGTAGCGATCGTCTTCTGGATTGACTGCCACCCCAGTATCGCCGAGCATGGTTTCCGGTCGGGTCGTAGCGACTTCCAAAAACCCGGAACCGTCACTGAGGGGATAGCGAAAATGCCACAAGTGACCGTTGACTTCTTTTTGTTCGACCTCCAAATCGGACACCGCCGATTGCGTTCCGGGACACCAGTTGACCATGTACTGACCGCGATAGATCAGTCCTTCGTTGTAAAGGGAGACGAAGGCTTCGAGAACGGCGTCGCACAAGCCTTCATCCATGGTGAAGCGTTCGCGAGTCCAGTCTACGGACACGCCGAGACGGCGCAATTGATTGACAATTTTACCGCCGGATTCTTCTTTCCACTGCCAGGCGCGATCGAGAAATTTTTCCCGTCCGATCTCGTGGCGGGTTTTGCCTTGTTGTTTGAGTTCTTTATCGAGTAAGGCTTGAACGGCGATACTGGCGTGGTCGGTTCCCGGAAGCCAGAGGGTATTGCATCCTTTCATGCGATGGTAGCGCACTAGGGTATCGATCAAGGCACTCTCGAAGGCGTGACCCATGTGGAGGCTTCCGGTGACGTTCGGTGGCGGGATGACCACGCAGTAAGGTTCGCCGGGACGATCGGGATCGGCTTTAAAGGTCTGGCGTTCTTCCCAGAACTGCTGCCATTTGGCTTCGGCAGTAAATGGATCGTATTGACTGGGTAAGTTGGTAAAGGTGGAGGTCATCAGGTAAACGTCAAGCTGGTGATTGAATCGGCTGGTTGTTGAGAATCTTGTCTCATTTTGCCATAGGCGGTTGGAGGTGGGGAGTGGGGAGTCGGGAGTCGGGAGAAGAGGAGCGTCCTACAGAGGGTTGCTGTTTTGTCTGTTGTCTATCACCTTTGGCCCGTGTGAACCCGCAATTGCCTAAAAAAACCTAAAAAAAACGCGAGAGCCAAATCTCTCGCGTCGATAATTGATTTCAACTGAAAGCGATCGCCGTTTACACTTTGGCTTCGACTTTCGTTTCCGTAGAGGTCAGGCGATCGTAAGTCGCACGCATTTTGAGTCCGGTCAACACTTGGAACAAGCCCGTTCCGTTGATGGATCCGGGATAGTCGCGGTGTTGCAGGAGTAGTTCGGTCAACTCGCCGTAGAACTTGGTGTTGGTGTTGCTCAGATGGCTCTCGATGTAGATCATTTCTTCGAGGTTGTCGAATTGACCGTCTACTTCGAGGATCGAGACTTCATGTCCTTCAAAGCTGTCCGGACCGTAGTACATTTTGATACCGGGATACGGACAGGTTAATTTGCGACCGCACGGGGTCCAGTGAATGGTGGAGCCTTCGTCGAACAGATAAACGGGATCCATGCCGTGAACGCCGTAGCGTTGGATCATCTGAACCCGCAGGACTTTGCGTTCTTTGTCGTCGGGGATCAGTTGGGTCGGCAGAACCCGCAGGACGACATCGGCATGACCGCGTTGGGGTTCGATGTAGGCGCTAAAATCGGGACGACGGGCGTTAATGGCGGCGAGGACATCTTCATAGCGGTGACCGCGTTCGGCCATATCCCGTTGAATTTTCCAGGCGATTTTGACCTCGTCGCTGATATCGAGGTAAACACTGAAATCAACTAATTCGCGTACCCGTTCGTCGTAGAGAGGATGAAGTCCTTCAATCACGATGATGCGATTGGGTTCGATCCGTTCTGGCGGGTCGATCTCTCCGGTTTCGTGGTTGTAGATCGGTTTGTCAATCGCCTGACCGTTTTTCAGAGCTTTGACTTGCTCGTACATCAGGTCGAAGTTGTTGGCTCTGGGGTCGAGCGCGGTTACCTTCTGCTCTTTGCGCTGTTTCCGGTCTAAACTGTGATAGTCGTCCAAGCAGATGACGGTCATCAGTTCTTCGCCGAACAGGTCGGACAAGCGGCGTAAAAAAGTTGATTTTCCGCATCCGGAGTCCCCGGCAACAGCAATTAAAACCACGCGATCCGGCTTACTCGTCATAGATTCCCTCTATCGATAATTGCGTCTTAGTACCTTCAGCTCAGGGTGAAGTACCGCTTGTCATTGTTATGGTTGTGCAACGGACAAGCAGCTTCCTGCTTCAACAGCCGATGCCTTGCTAGGCAAGCCTAGTTTGGTTTGACTCAGCCTCCACAGGCAGACCCCCGGCTTCCCAAGGGGTAAGTTTGTCTGGGGCGCTTGGTTGTCGCGCTACAATCCGCTCGGACAGGCGCCTAGGGCGTAAAAGACTGGATTGTCAGCCCATGCGAGCATGTTGCTCTAGTTTTTGTTATTGGGATCGCTTTCATACCGCGAAAAGCGATTGCTCCTTTGCAAGCGGGTAAGCCCCGCTTCCCTTGCATAAAGACAATAAAATTGATTCTATATTGCCATATTGAGGTCTAGTTAATTCGTAAGAGCTACAAATCCCTGAATAATCCTACCATTAGACGAGCGCGGTTATTGAATTTTACCGAAGAGTTAAAGGGGTTAGATCGGGCGATCGCCGAGCCTCCCTACAGGGGTGGATCGAGGGTCGATCGCCTCGACGAGTTGAGTGCTCGGAGGGCTATTGAGATCGGCTCGATGTCATGAAATGTTAGATTTTCGGCGATCGCCTCCACGGGGAAGGATCGACGAGTTCGGGAGCGAGGGAGCGGCCCGAGCCGATCGCCCGTTTGAAAAAGTGCAGTTCTAACGTAAAATTTGACCCGTGCCAGCACGGCGGTGGCGATCGCCAGGATTCCCAGAAGGCTCGGCGCGCTCCTCAACGAGTCCCAACCGACAAGGGCGAGCCTCCAAATCACCCATCAATGGCCGTCAGTGGGACAGTCCACCCCAGATTGAATCCGTTGGGGGACCGTCGGGCGGTAATCTAGAGAATAGCGTTCAAGTTTTTTTCCTGACCGAATCAGGAGATAATTAATCCCTAGCGAAAGGGAGGCGATCGCCTCTAATGGCACGAGATCGAGTTTCTATTGCCAGGAGTAAGGAATAGATCGCGCGTAGAGCGCCTCATCTCAAGACCGAGCAGGAAGTAAATTCAAAAAGACTCAGAGATCCAAATCTATGTACAATTCAAGCGCCGTTGGGAAGTCAGCAAATACGCAAGCCGGAAACCGTTTTTTTGTTTATGAAGTCGTTGGCTTGAGCCAAAACACAGAAAGTGTTCAAAACAACAGCCCGATCCGTCGCAGTGGCAGTATGTTGATTACGGTGCCTTACGACCGGATGAACCAAGAGATGCGCCGGATCGCGAAAATGGGGGGCAAAATCGTCAGCATTCGCCCCTTGAGTGAAGCGGCAGAGGCGATCGCCAACGCCAATGGCAGTAAAAAGAATACCGTCGCCGAGGCACCCCAGGCCGAACCTCAATCACAACCGAGTAAGCCGATGACTCAAGCGAAGGACAAAAAAGCTAAAGCCAAGGCTAAAGCGAAAGACATTCCCGTTAACATCTACAAGCCTAAAAATCCTTATATTGGCAAATGTTTGAGCAACGAAGCCCTCGTCAGAGAAGGCGGAAGCGGTCGCGTCCAACATTTAGTTTTTGATATTTCGGGCGGCGATTTACGCTATCTCGAAGGTCAAAGTATTGGCATCATCCCCCCCGGGGAAGATGAAAAAGGCAAACCTCACAAATTACGTCTCTACTCGATCGCCTCGACCCGCCACGGCGACAACGAAGACGATAAAACGGTTTCTCTGTGCGTGCGCGAGCTGGTTTACCAACATCCCGAAACTAACGAAACCGTCTATGGGGTCTGCTCTTCTTTCCTGTGCAACCTCAATTCCGGCGATGACGTTCAAATCACCGGGCCGGTCGGGAAAGAAATGCTGCTCCCCGACGACGAAGAGGCTACGGTTATCATGATCGCCACCGGAACCGGGATCGCCCCGTTCCGTGCCTTCTTGTGGCGCATGTTCAAAGAAAAACACGAAGATTATCAGTTCAAGGGTCTCGCTTGGCTGTTCTTCGGCATTCCTTACACCGCCAACATCCTTTACAAAGAAGAACTCGAACAATTACAAAAAGAGTTCCCCGAGAACTTCCGCCTCACCTACGCGATCAGCCGCGAACAGCAAAACGCTCAAGGCGGCAAGATGTACATCCAAGACCGGATCGCCGAAAACGCCGAGGAAATTTGGCAACTGCTGCAAAAAGATAACACCCACGGCTATATCTGCGGTCTCAAAGGCATGGAAGACGGGATCGATGCCGGAATGTCGGCAGTAACCTCCAAACAGGGGATCGATTGGTCCGATTACCAAAAACAACTGAAAAAAGCCCATCGCTGGCACGTGGAAACCTACTAATAGCAGCTTCCGTGCGGCATGAAGGGTAACGGTTGAACTGAATGCGCGATCGCGTTAGCGACGCCGGAGGCGAATCGCTCGGACGCGACCTCCCCACTTAAATGGAGGGGCGCGACTGGGCGATTCGCCCTTCGTGCGTTTAGAAAGCGTTAGAATTTCTGTTAGTTTTATGTAGTGTTGACTTAAGTATCGATCGTGGCGTTTAAAGTCGGTTTGCTGGGATTGGGAACGGTAGGGACGGGAACGGCGCAGATTCTGCTCGATCCCGCAGGTCGCCATCCCTTATTAAAAGAGTTAGAAATTCATCGCGTCGGCGTGCGATCGCCGGACAAACCTCGGGCCGTTCAGTTCCCCGAAGGGGTGTTAACCGCAGATTTGGAGGCGATCGTCAGCGATCGCGAAATCGAGATCGTGGTCGAGCTGATCGGCGGTTTGGAACCCGCGCGATCGCTCATCCTCCAGGCGATCGCCCACGGCAAACACGTGGTCACCGCCAATAAAGCGGTCATCGCTCGCCACGGCGCCGAAATCTTTACCGCCGCCAACGAAAAAGGCGTCTACGTGATGCTCGAAGCCTCTGTCGGCGGCGGCATTCCGGTGATCCAACCCCTCAAACAATCCCTCGGCGCCAACCGCATTCAAAGCGTCACCGGAATTGTGAACGGTACGACCAACTATATTCTGACCCGGATGCAACGGGAAGGGGCCGACTTTGGCGAGGTGCTCGCCGACGCGCAAACACTCGGCTACGCGGAAGCCGATCCCACCGCCGACGTTGACGGTCTCGATGCGGCGGATAAAATTGCGATTTTGGCAAGTTTGGCGTTTGGCGGACGGATCGATCGCGATCGCGTCTACGCCGAAGGCATCCGCAAGGTGAGCGCCGCCGATATCAGCTACGCGGAAAAACTCGGATTTACGATCAAATTACTGGCGATCGCCAAACGGGAAAGCCAAAACCCCGAACATAGCGAAGATCGCTTGCAATTGCGCGTCCATCCCACTCTAGTCCCCAAAACCCATCCCCTCGCCAGTATCGACGGCGTTTATAACGCGATCTTCATCGAAGGCGACCCGATCGGACAGGTGATGTTCTACGGCCCGGGCGCCGGAGCCGGACCGACGGCGAGCGCGGTGGTCGCCGACCTGCTCAACGTCGCCGCCGTTTTGAAAACGGAAAGCGAACCGATTCCCCATCCCCTGATCGGCTGCAGCCATCAACATTACTGCTCGATCGCCTCGATGGAAGAAGTCGTTACCCGCTTCTACGTGCGCCTGCTCACCGAAGACCAACCCGGCGTCATCGGTCAACTCGGTACCTGCTTCGGCAACCACGGCGTCAGCTTGGAATCCGTCGTCCAAACGGGGATGCGCGATCGCCTCGCGGAAATTGTTTTAGTGACTCACGACGTGCGCGAGGGTAACTTTAACAGCGCTTTAGCCGACATCCAAACCATGAGCGCAATTTCGACAATTCCCAGTTTGTTGCGCGTGCTGTGATTTGACAAAATATAAAAAATATGCTATGCAATCGGCCAAGTTCTCGGGACGATCTTGAGAACTTGGCCGATTCGTTTGAAAAATTTCCAGACTTGACGCCAAGGAGACAGATATTACAATCGAGGTCGGTGGTGCGATCGATGAAATGGCACCCCGAACGAACAGCGCGGCGCTCCTGTGGGGAGTTTTGGAGACAACGATCTCGATCGCAGGGGCAACCCACCCCCTCCATACTCATTCGATGGAACTCGGCGCTCTGATGCGGCTTGAGTCGGTTTTCCTCCCGACGCTAAAGAGACAGGGATTCCAAGCATCCAGGAGATTTACGTGAAATTTTGGTGTCAACTCCGAGTAATTTTCGCTATTTTTCCAACCCGATTCCCCGAATCGAAAGATACACCCCCACAGAGCTTGAAACGGCACGGGCGCCACGATCGCCTCGGGATCGGTGGAGTGGCGATCGCCGCGTCCGTTTTCGGTCTCGTTCCCACGACCCTCGCCCAGTCCCCCTTTTCCGACCTCGAAAATCACTGGGCGCGCCGATGTATCGTCCAACTGAACCAGCGTAATATCTTCAAAGGCGATCGCGACGGCACCTTTCGCCCCGACGACCCCATCACCCGGGTTGAATTGGCGGCGGCGATCGCCCGCGCCTTTCCCAACCGCGAAGCCGTGCGCGATTCGGTCCAGTTTATCGATCTGCCCAGCGACTATTGGGCGAGGGAGATCGTCGATTACGTCTACACCAGTGGCTTTCTCTCCGGCTATTCCGGGCGCTTGTTCAATCCCACCCAAACGATCCCGCGCTTGCAAGTCTTAGTGGCGATCGCCAGTGGACTGCGCTATCCGGCGCCCGCCAACGCGCCAGCCATTTTACAAGCCAGTTTGCGCGATGCGGCAGCGATTCCCGACTACGCCCGCAGCGCGATCGCCGCCGGAATCGAACGAGGCATCGTCATTAACTACCCGGATCCGGCCACACTCAATCCCGACCGGAACACCACCCGCGCCGAAGCCGCCTCCTTTATTTGTCAAGCTCAATCGGAGTTAAGCGGGTTGGCCCTCGTCCCCCAGGAGTATATCGCCAAAGCGGATGGGGTGGCGGTGGCGAGGAGTGAAGGACAAGCGCCCACGGAGTCGGAAGCGCCCACGGAGTCGGAAGCGCCCACGGAGTCGGAAGCGCCCACGGAGTCGGAAGCACCCACGGAGTCGGAAGCGCCCACGGAATTGGAAGCGCCCCGGGAGATTGCGGCGATCGAGAGCCGATGGCGCAGTGCGGTGCTGACCGATATTCTCAACTTTCAACCTGCGGGAATTACGCCGGAGTCGCAAGTCGAACGATGTCGCGACGACGGGAGTGGATCGCGAGTGTGCGAGGAGGTCGCGGCGCGGATGGATGCCTTTTCCGTGGCGATCGCCCCGGGGGGGCGCCTGCTGGCGAGCGGACATGGCGGTCCGGAGCGATCGCCGATTAAAATCTGGGATCTGACGACGGGGAAACTGCTACGCACTTTAGAAACTCAAAGCAGTCGGGTTCAGGCCCTGGCGATCGCCCCGGACGGTCAAACCTTAGTCAGTGGCAGTTTGGACGGCACGATCGCCATTTGGAATCTCGAAACGGGCGCCGCGATCGATCGTTTTAAGGCCCACGGAGAACAAGTCACCGATTTAGGGATAAGTGCGGACGGCAACACCTTGGTCAGCAGTGGGGGCGATCGCCTCGTCAAGGTCTGGAATCTCGACCGTCGGGAGTTAATCCGCACCTTAAGCGGACATCAGGGGTCGGTTTGGTCCGTGGCGATCGCCCCCGACGGCGAAACCCTGGTCAGCAGCAGCGATGACGGCAGGGTCAACCTCTGGCGGTTGGCGACCGGGGAATTAGTGCGATCGCTCGTCGCCGATAGCAGCCCGGTTCGCAGTGTGGCCCTCAGTCCGGATCGGCGCACTTTGGCGATCGCCGCAGACCAAACGATTCGGTTGTGGGATGTGGAAACGGGCAATCCCAAGGAGACGATCGCCCGCCATCCCGATGCGAGTTTTGCCGATTTGGCCTTTTCTCAAGATGGAGACATTTTAGTCAGTCGCAGTTGGGAAGGGGAAGTGAGTGCAGTGCGGGTCTGGGATCTCACTAATGGGGGGCTGTTGCATTTCTTCCCCACCGAGACCCGGGCGATCGCCTTGAGTTCCGATGGAGGGACGATCGTCAGTGCGGGTTGGGATATCCGGGTGTGGCGGGTGCCGTAAGCATTCCATCAGGGCGATCGCGTTGGATCGATCTTCTGTAGGGTATTTGACATGCAGTGGTTTAAACGGATGTTAGGCGGGGCGACTCGCTCTCGTCGCCAGCAACAGCTCGGATTCGGCGTCGGAACCGGGGCGATCGCGTTATCGATGGCATTGATGCCCGTGGGCTTCCCCCCGGTGCGGGCGATCGCCGCCGAACCGCCGACCCCGAATCCGGTACTGAGTGAGAGCCAGATCGCGCGGATTGCGGAAGACGTGACTGTGGCGATCGCGGGCGGCAATTTGGGAACTGGGGCGATCGTCGATCGCTCGGGAAATATTTATACTGTGTTGACGACAAACGCGGTATTAGCCGGGGGGGAAAGCTATCAAGTGAGGACGGCGGACGGTCGGCGTCATCCGGTGGCGGCGAGTTCGGTCAAACGGTTCCCCCTGGTGGATTTGGCGACGATCGCCTTTACCAGCGAGGTCGATTATCCGGTGGCGACCTTCGGGCCGTCGGAGGGCGATCGCCTGTACTTGTCGGCTACGGCGCCGGAAGGGCCGACCTTGGTCGCCCGGGCGGATCGTTTCGACTATCCGACGGTCAATTTATCCGCAGGGTACGGGTTGATTTATACTAGTCCGTTGCAACCGACTACCCAGGGGGGCGTGTTGTTCGATCCGTGGGGGCGGGTCGTGGCGATACGCGGTCAGTTCGATCGCGACGGAACCGAGGTCAACGGGGCGATCGCCATCGAGCAGTTTTTGGAGTTAGCCCCCCGGGTCGGCTTGAATTTGGGCTGGCGGGGGATGGTGCGATCGAATTGGATTCGCGTGGGCCAGGAGATCGCGGCGATCGCCCTCAGTTCGGACGGGGCGATCGTCGCCAACGATGCCGGGTACGACACCATCCAACTGTGGGAAGTGAGAAGCGGCAAGCTGTTAGGGACGCTTTCGGGACACGGCAGGACCGTCAGTAGCTTGGCGATGTCGCGCGATCGCCGATGGTTGGTCAGTGGCAGTGACGACGGGGTGCGGGTTTGGGATTGGCGGTCCGGTCGGATCGAGAGATCGATCGCGATCGATCGCGCCCGGGAGAACGGCCCGATCGAAGATCTGGCGATCCTCCCACCGAGTCGCGACTCGATCGCCCCGGACGATCTCACTTTGGTGACGGCGAGTGGGTTTGGAGTGCGCTTGTGGAATCTGGAAACTGGGGAATTACTCGATACTTTGGAAGGGTCGGCGGGGGCCGAGGCGATCGCGATCGCCTCCGACGGTCGCACGTTAGCGAGTGCCCATCAAGACAATACAGTTAAAATTTGGACCGTCGATTCCGGGGAGTTGTTATCGACTTTGAACGCCGAAACCCCGGAATATTCAGTGGAAGCGGTGGCGATCGATCGCGCCGGGGAAACCGTGGCAGGCGGGACGTATGGCGAATTCAAGATGTGGGATTTGCAACGGGGAATTCGCAAGTTGACCGTTCGCGGTCATGGCGAGAAGGCTTTGATACGTGCATTGGCGTTCAGTCCCGACGGTCGGGCGATCGCCTCTGCGAGTGACGATGGCGTCAGGATTTGGAGTTTGCCTCAAGGACAGCTTTTACGCCACCTCCACCGTCCCGCGATCGATCTCGCTTTCAGTCCCGACGGTCACACTTTAATCGTCGGCAGTAGCGACATCGAGATCTGGCAAATCCCGTTTTAGCGGGGTAAAAGTGCGGTTAGAATCCGGGAGAATCAAGGGTTTTTCAGGCGGCGATCGCCGTCTGAAAAGGAGAAAAGTATCAACGAGGCCGCCGTTCCCAGAGGGCAAGTGCGATCGCCGTCAGCCCCGCAAAGGCGAATGCAACCCCCAGACAATAGACGCCGGAAATCACCGGACGCAACCACAGGGAAGGTAACCCGGGGATTCGATCGACGATCGCCCCGATCGGATGCTGTCGCAATTGTGCGATCGAAATTGCCTCGTTTGAGGTCGGAAACTGCCCGGAAATCGAAGCGGCTGCGGAACCTGCCCCCAAGCCGACCCCAACAATGGCGACGGTGTTTTGGAAGTTGCGATCGCGCCGGGAACGGTCGATTTCGACGATCGCCCACGTGGTTTCGATGGACGCTTCTAATGTCTTTAATGTCGAACTAAAATAATCCCTTTCTTTATTCATTTGCAGCAAATAACAATCGCGTACCCTCTCTCTAAATCGATCGAGAAAGGTTAATTCAACCGGGGTACGTTGTCCTGAAACAGTTGGGCTAAATTCTTGAGTTAAAAGATCGGCGATCGCCTGCACCCGTAGTTGGTAGTCATGTAAATTAATTTCAACCGTGGTAATTTGGTCATTTAAACTCCCTAAATCGATCGTGTAGTCGGGTAAAATTTTTCGGGTGCGATCGAGGGTGCGTTGCAGTTTTTTAAACGCTCTAGTTTTTAAATTGGAATTGCGAATATCTTGCAAACATTCCCGAATGGCGATCGCGTCCCCTTTCAGCCACTGTTTTAAACTCCGACTTTGGCCGTAACTAAACAACATTTTAGCCCGATAATGAAATAAACTCATCCATTCAAAATTTAATAATGTTGCCGCCCTTTCGGCGATATTTTCAGTGGGATATAAAATAATGACCACATGTTCCCCATCCTGAATCGGTTCGTCGAGAGTAACCCGTGACTCCCGGGTCTCCTGATTGTCTGTAGAACTGTTTTCTTTTAAAACAATGCGATGGGAACTCAGCTCAAAAAAGTGGGTATTGAAAATACAAGTTCTGCCCTGTAAATCCTCGTCCCATTTCCGACTGGGCAATAAGGAACGATAGCAGATTTTGGCAATTTCTTCCGGGCTTTGTTCGTCTGGATAGGCTAATTGTCCGTAAATTACCCAGCTTCGCCCTAATGAGGGTTTTTCTGAGTTCAGCCGCTTTTGAATATCTTGATTGAGGGATCTAATCGACTTAGCAGGATAGGGATTCTGGCGATCGGCGATCGAGCAACTTAATAATAATCCGTAGGTATCATTTAAGCGAACGGGGTAGTAATATCCCTCATGGGGAGGGTCTGTATTTGTTTTAAATTCAACAATGCGTTGTTTTCCGAAAAGTTCGGTAAAGTCAGATTCAAATTGACGGTCGTGCTGAAGGTTAGATCTCAACTCTTCTGGAAGCTTATTTTTGAAATTTTCCCGATTTTTTTCTGATTCTTCTGATGTTTGCCCTAATGTATCGCGTAAATCGTATAAGTACAGATCGAGGGTTAAAAAAATTAAATCACTCATGGTTCAAAAAAATATTGCCATACAGTAGCCATATATAGCAATCTTAAAGGATTTGTAACCAAACTAGGGAGCAAGATGCTCCCACTCCCAAGGGGTTCGGGTGGATCGCCCTGACTCGACTGATTTAGGAATGACGAAGGAAAAGTGAATAGTAACTTTTCCCTTTTCCCTTTTCCCTTTTCCCTTTTCCCTTTTCCCTTTTCCCTTACCCAGAGGTTACAATAGGGGAGTTGGCGGAAGTTCCCAATATTTTTCTAAGTCCTCGATTTTCTTGGCCGTTTTTTCCGGCTTATCGCTGGTTAAAATGAGAACCATTAAATTGCCGATTTCTTTAATGTTTTTTCTCGGCTTACCGCCAAAATAACCTTTGGCTTTAACCTCGATGCTCAATTGTTGTTCGAGTGTAGTTTCGTCGGGGAGATAATCGTCCGGGAGATCGAGGCGATCGATTTGGGTCAGGGCTTCTTGATATAAAGCCGTTAACGCCGTGTGAGTCGTCAAGAGATCGTCGATCGCCGTGTGTATTTCTTCGAGATCGGGGGGGTCTTCATTGAGTAAATCGCCGAGGTTTTCTAATGTATCGAGGCTGTCGGCGTCGAGGTCGCTATCGAATCTGTATAGCGCCATCAAAAGAGCGAGTAAACTTTTATCAAGAGAGGCGATTGCCATCGTCAAACCTGGCTATACTACTAAAAATATGGGGCGATCGGGGTCAATTCTATCTCGTTTGATTATAGCCATTTTGCCATGAAGCGAGCTTTAGTCGTTGGGATTAACACTTATACACATTTAGCAAAGCTGGGAACCCCCGCCAATGATGCCAATGCGGTAGCCCGACGACTGCGAGAAATTGGCTTTGACGATATCCGGGGACTCCCTGTAGTCTCGACCCTGGAAGCATCGCAAGTGGATTCCCAGAAAGAATTACGCCATCATGAATTAGAACGGGCGATCGACTGGTTATTTGCGATCTCGGAAACGGAAAAACAGCCTCCAGAAATAGCCCTGCTGTTTTTTGCCGGACATGGGTTGCGACAGGTGAAAGGTCGCTTCACCCAAGGATTTCTAGCCACCAGTCGCGCCAACCCCGAGAGTAATAGCACCGAGAAATGGGGGATATCCCTGCCATACTTGCGGCAAGTTTTAGAACACAGTCCCGTCAAACAGCAGATCGCGATTCTCGACTGCTGCCATTCCGGGGAACTCTTTAATTATCAAGAAGCGGACCCGGGACAATCGGAACGGGTGACGCGCTGTTTGATATCCGCTTGTGGCGCGCCGGAATTAGCGTATGAGTCCACCACAGCCGAACATAGCCTGTTCGCCGAGGCATTATTGCAAGGGTTGCAGCAGGAGGGGGTGGTGAGTACGGTCACCCTCTCTCACTATCTGATGCAAGCGTTAGAACCTTGCGGGCAAACCCCAAAATGTCTCAACCGCGACGGCGAGATTATCTTAATCGATCCGGACAACGAACCGTCACGGGAACGCGAGAAAGCAGTGGTGACGGGGAAAAATCCCTATAAAGGATTGGCCGCCTTTCAAAAAGAAGACGCCCCCTATTTCTTCGGTCGCCAGGAACTGACGAAAACCTTAGTCAATCGCATCCATGACGATTCATTTTTGGCAGTATTGGGGATTTCTGGCAGTGGGAAATCCTCGGTGGTCAGGGCCGGATTAATTCCCGAATTGGAGAAAGGAGATCGCTTCCCCGAGACTCAATCCTGGAAAATTTACGACCCCTTCAAACCCGGAGACGACCCCCTGGAGAGTTTAGCCCGCGTCTTGGTGGACGAACGCCACTCCTTCGACCGGGTTAACGCCGAACTCGCCCGAGGGGCCGAAGGCTTACAACGGCTGATTGCCGAAACCGAAGCCCCGGCGGTGGTGTTGGTCGTCGATCAATTCGAGCAAATTTTTACCCAATCTCAAAGTCACGCCAAACGCCAACAATTTTTGGATTGTATCCTAGGCGCGATTGACTCCAACCCCCCCCTTTCCAAGGGGGGCCGGGGGGGATCCTCCCCCTCTCTACGAGTAGTAATCACCCTGCGGGCCGATTTTGTAGGCCAATGCGCCGAATATCCCCAACTGGCGCAACTCATCGAAACCCAGAATAAAATTGTTGGCCGAATGCAGGAGGCAGAGTTACGCGAAGCCATTGCTAAACCCGCCGCCAAAGAAGGATGGACCATCCCGGAAGACCTGCAAAACGAGATGGTGAAAGACGTGCAGCAGTCCCCGGGAAGCTTGCCTTTATTGCAATACCTCCTGTACGAACTGTGGGATTGGAGAGATCGCCGTTTGACGGTGAAAACCTACCAAGACATGGGTGGCGTCCTCAAAGCCTTAGAAACGCAAGCGGATAACGTTTATAACTCCCTCGACCCAGAAGAACAGACCCTCGCCAAGAGCATCTTCCTCAAACTCACCCAACTGGTAGAAGGGGATAAAACCACCTGCAGACAAGTCCGCAAAACCCGGTTAACCGACTTACCCCCCTCCCCAGAAAAAGTAGAAACCGTACTGGCGAAATTAGAAGACGCCCGCTTAATCGTCACCAGCGAACTGCAAGCCAGAGGGAACAACGGCGATAAAATCACGGTGGTGGATGTCGCCCACGAAGCCCTAATTCGCAACTGGAACACCTTAAAAGACTGGCTAGGCGAAAACCCGGAACTGAAGCGGCAACAAGACGAAATCGAAGACAAAGCGCAAGAGTGGGAAGACAAAGGCAAACGCCGCGAGGGTTTGTTGAGGGGGTTAGATTTATCCGAGGCAGAGGCATTTGTGCGACGCTATGGCGAAACCTTTCCCCTCTCCGCCCCCGCCCCAGAGTTCGTGCAAAAAAGCATCCGCCAGCAACGCATCACCCACATTCTCAGTATTGGCACCGTCGCCACCGTGTTGACCCTCGTCACCGGACTCTGGTTGAATGCCCAGCGCCAAGCCACCATCGCCAACTTGCGGGCCAACGCCGCCCAGGCGCAACAGTTGCTCACCACTCCCCAACCGTTAGAGGGGGTATTGCTAGCGATCCAGGCGACAGGAGAGAGTCAAGACCAATTAGGGCGAGTGATGAGTTCGGTTCAAAGTAGCTTACTCACCAGCATTCAAACCGCCGGAGAACACAATCGCTTCCAAGGCCATCAGAATTCGGTCGAAGCCGTCGCCTTCAGCCCGGACGGACAGACGATCGTCAGTGGCAGTTGGGACAACACCGTGCGCTTGTGGACCCGCCAGGGGGAAGCGATCGGCGAACCCTGGCGCGGCCATCAG
>NZ_JAEOXH010000002.1:663205-1465536 GCF_016632315.1 Oxynema mangrovii CENA135
GCGCTTGTGGACCCGCCAGGGGGAAGCGATCGGCGAACCCTGGCGCGGCCATCAGAGTTCGGTCTTAGCCGTCGCCTTCAGCCCCGACGGACAGACGATCGTCAGTGGCAGTACGGACAACACCGTGCGCTTGTGGCACGCGGGTGATTGGAAACATTGGCTGCAAATGGCCTGCAATCAGTTGCAGTATCATCCGGTCCTCGTTCACCCGCAAACCGACATCGCCCGCGATGCTGGCAAAACCTGTCAGAAGTATGCCTGGAGTCCCACCGAGTCGGCAGATTTTCTGGTGCGTCACGGCAAGGCTATCGCCCGGGATGGCGATTTCTCGGGGGCCGTGACTCAGTTCAAACGCGCCTTGAAACTGGACGACTCTCTCGACCTCGACCCGGAAGCGGAAGCCAAACGCCTTGCCGTTCCCGCTTTGGTGGCACAAGGGGAAGAGTTGGCCCGGGAAGCCCAAGTGGAGGAAGCGAGAGCGAAATTCCAACAAGCGGTGAAACTGGACGAGACCCTCGACCTCGACCCGGAAGCGAAAGCCATCGAAATTGCCACTTCCACGTTAGTGAAACAAGGGGAAGAACTCGCCAAGGCGGGTGAAATTGACGAAGCCATTGCGAAATTCCAACAAGCGGTGAGTCTGGACGAGACTCTCGACCTCGACCCGGAAGCGAAAGCCACGGAACTCGGCGTCCCGGCTTTGGTGGCACAAGGCAAAAAACTCGCCAGTGAGGGTAAAGTTGACGAAGCTGCGGAAAAATTCCAAGAAGCGTTGAAATGGGACGAGACTCTGGAACTGGACCCGGAATCGGAAGCCATCCAAATTGCCGTATCTGCATTAGTGGAACAAGGGAAACAACTCGCCCGCGAGGGTCGGGTGGAGGTAGCGAGAGAGAAATTCCAACAAGCGTTGAAACTGGACGACTCTCTCGACCTGAACCCGGAAGCGGAAGCAAGAAAACTTGCGGCTGCTGCTTGGGTGGACCAGGCGAAGCAATTCGCGGCAGACCGAAAGTATAAAGCGGCGATTGAGGCTTATACTGCCGCCCAGAAAATCGATTCAACTTTGGAAATTTCTGCCCTAACTTGGAATAATCTCTGTTGGTATGGCAGCTTGCGCGGTGAGGCCGAGGCGGCGCTGGCAGCCTGCGAAAACGCCGTCAAGTTAGCACCGAACGATGCGGGCGAGCGAGGCAATCTGGGCATCGCCAAAGCCCTCACGGGAGATACGGAAGGCGCGATTCAAGCGTTTGAAAGCTTCATCGAATTAAGTGAGGATGAAGGAGCTCAAGAAATCGTGCAGGGATATATCGATACCTTGCGCGCCGGGGAAAATCCGTTGACCGAGGAGGAGATTAAACGCTTGTTGGGTGAATGATTTGGTGGGGACATCCCGTTGGGGGCACGGCATTGGGGATAGGGCACTACCGTGTCCCTCGAGGCGATCCATCTCGATCGAGGGCTGGAGACAGGTTTAGAAAATATTGTGGTTTCAAATTGACTGTATTAGGAGTTAGGCGAATCGCGGAACTTCTGCACGATCGCCAGATCGCGCAGGGGCGCTAGCCAGCACCCCAGTAGCATTTTCCGCTTAAAACGGGATTTCGTCGTCCATGTCGTCGTCACTGTCGTTGAAACTGGGAGCTGTCGGACGGGGGGTGGGGGGCGGCGGTGCTGCCGGACGGGAGGGCTGCGAACGCTCCACCGGGGGTTCCGGGCGGCGCGATTCCATGCTCACTAAGTTACTCGGCGCGGGCGATCGCGCGGCGGTGGGAGCGGGGGCGGTTTGGGAGGCGCTACCGTCGAGGCGATGAACCCGTTGCACCGTGAGTTCGGCGCGTTTCTCTTTATAGCCCTGGGGCATTTCCCGGGTTTCCATTTTGAGGCGCCCTTCGAGGACGACGCGATCGCCGAGTTTGAAGTCGTTGTGGATTTCCTCGGCACGATTGCCCCAGCCGACAACTTTGAGCGTTTCCGGGGGGTCGTCGGAGCGCAGTGCGGGGAATTGCACCAACATCTCGGCGATCGCCAGGTTGTCATTTGTATATCGCAATTGCGGCGCTTCAATAATTTCCGCCATTAAAATACAACTATTCATCGGCTATCTGTCCGTACTTTTCTGTGGGCGATCGCGCAAAACAGGGATCGAGCGTTTAGGGATTATTTTAAAGGGCGATCGGCGCTTTTGTCTTAGAGGCGATCGGGCCATGGCAATCGTCGGCGTGGCCCACCTCAATCCCTTGGGAGTAGGAGCATTTTGCTCCCTACAGAGGTTCCAAATCATTTAGGATTGCTATAGCAGTCCTCAACGATTTGTCGGTGCGGGTGGGAACTCGACAGAGACCACAACGCCGCCATTAATAGTCTGAAGACTGCCTTGAGTGCGGTAGGGCATACCGGAACTCGGGTCGATGACCCAAATGCTTCTGGAGATTCGACCGCTACTTTGACGGGAGCCAACCTGTCAGGGTAAATCGGATCGTTGAAGGAAGAATCCCCACGCCGCGATCGCTAAGGAGCGTCAAAGACTAAAGTAAAGGAAAAATAAGAATCGAACCTGCCCTGGAGGGAATCGGAGTCAAGGTCAACCTTCGCCCCCCTAGATCGCCCCTCATTGATTAAACCGTCCACTGTAGATAGAGTGTTTTCTTATGGAAAATACCGGGAAAAGCATCGGCATCCACGCCCCAGATTTCGAGTTACCGGGGATTGACGACCAAGTGCACCATCTCGCCCGCTACCTCGACAGGTATCGTGCCGTTTGCACCGTTTTCATGTGCAATCACTGTCCTTACGTGCGAGGCTATTTAGAACGGCTCAAGCAAATTCAAAGCCAGTTCGAGGGGCGAGACTTTACCCTAATCGGGATCAACTCCAACGATGCGGTTCAATACCCCGAAGATGGGTTTGAGAAAATGAAAAGTTTCGCCCGGGAACACGGGTTGAATTTTCCGTATTTGCGAGATGCGAATCAAGATGTTGCCGCCAGTTTTGGGGCGCACCTGACTCCTCAAGTGTTTTTACTCGACCAAAGTGGTGTTGTCGGCTACAGTGGCGCGATCGATGACAGTCCCGACGACCCCGAAGCCGTGGGAGTGCATTACTTGCGCGACGCGATCGCCCAACTGCTCGACGGCGAAACCATTCGGATCCCATCGTCTCAACCTGTCGGCTGTTCCCTGAAGTGGCGCCAGTCCCCATCGTAAACGTCCGCGCGTCCTTGCGCGCCACCTTTGGGGCAGCCTCCGAGCCTTCGAGATCTCGCCACTGTGCCGCCCGCGTTCAAATCAGGTGGTGGCAAAATGGCTTCGTGCTGCTATCTTATGGTGGAGGCAATTAGAGTTGGGAAAAGAGTGAGTGCATGGGGATAGTTTACCGTCGGGTTTTGCTCAAACTAAGCGGTGAAGCCCTAATGGGCGATCTTGCCTACGGCATCGATCCGGGGGTCGTTCAAGGCATCGCCGAACAAGTCGCGGAAGTCACCTCTAAAGGGGTAGAAGTCGCGATCGTCGTCGGTGGCGGCAATATCTTTCGCGGCGTCAAGGGCGCTGCGGCAGGGATGGATCGGGCCACGGCGGATTATATCGGCATGATTGCCACGGTCATGAACGCCATGACCTTGCAAGATGCCCTCGAACAAATTGGGGTACCCACCCGAGTTCAAACCGCGATTTCGATGCAGGAAGTCGCCGAGCCCTACATTCGCCGTCGCGCCATGCGCCATTTGGAGAAAAAACGGGTGGTGATTTTCGGCGCCGGATCGGGCAATCCTTTCTTTACCACCGATACTACGGCTGCTCTGAGAGCGGCAGAAATCGATGCAGAGGTGATTTTTAAAGCTACGAAAGTCGATGGGGTGTACGATTGCGATCCCCATCAAAACCCTGAAGCTCGACGCTACGAAAGCTTGACCTACGGTCACGTCCTGGCGAACGACTTGCGCGTGATGGACAGTACCGCGATCGCGCTGTGCAAAGAGAACAATATCCCGATCGTGGTGTTTGACCTTACGGTTAAAAATAATATTTGTCGAGCCGTCATGGGAGAAAAAGTCGGAACCATAGTGGGAGGTTACTGTGAAGTTATCTGAAGTTGAAAGTCATATGAGTAAGGCGGTTGAGGCGACTCAGCGCTCTTTTAACACCATTCGCACGGGTCGCGCGAACGCCGCTTTACTCGACCGGGTGATGGTGGAATATTACGGTTCTCCCACCCCGCTCAAATCTCTGGCCAATATCAGCACTCCAGATGCCAGCACGATCGCCATTCAGCCCTACGATCGCTCTAGTTTGGCGGCGATCGAAAAAGCGATTTCGATGTCCGACATCGGCTTGACGCCGAACAATGACGGGAGTATCGTTCGC
This sequence comes from Oxynema mangrovii CENA135, assembly GCF_016632315.1. Classification (NCBI taxonomy): domain Bacteria; kingdom Bacillati; phylum Cyanobacteriota; class Cyanophyceae; order Oscillatoriales; family Oscillatoriaceae; genus Oxynema; species Oxynema mangrovii. Next base: position 667,570 of record NZ_JAEOXH010000002.1, read on the forward strand.
TTGAACATTCCGCCGTTGACGAGCGATCGCCGCAACGAATTTGTGAAATTGGCCGGAAAATATGCCGAAGAAGGCAGAGTCGCCATTCGCAATATCCGCCGCGACGCGATCGACAGCATTCGCAAACAGGAAAAAAATAGCGATATTTCCGAAGATGAATCTCGGGATTTACAAGATCGCATCCAAAAGTTGACGGATAAATATACCGCCAAAATTGACGAATTGCTCGCGGCTAAAGAAGAAGACATCAAGACCGTTTGAAGCCCTAAAAATTGCTGACAGCTAGCCGGAGTTTGGTACACGGGCTAGCTGTTTCCCCCTAGGGGAAATGGTCGATGGATAAGGGTTCTAAAGGGTGGGTCGCACGAGCGCAAAAATTGATTTGTAGAACCCACACTCGTTAAAACTTGCCAATCTTTCCCATCGAAAATCTAAAATCTAAAAATATCTAAATTCTAAAATCTACCATCCCGAACCCTGGGCGCGAGGGATGTATGAGATCGCCAGTGGCGTGACTCAATCTAAAAAGTTTATTGAGGAGTGAAAGTTTACGCATGATGTTTGACTGCATTATCGTCGGTGGTGGCCCGGCAGGGGGCACGGCAGCCTATCACTTGGCCAAACGGGGGCGTTCGGTCTTGGTTCTCGAAAAAGAAGCCCTACCGCGCTACAAACCCTGTGGGGGCGGTGTTTCTCCGGCGATCGCCCAATGGTTTGACTTCGATTTTTCTCCGGCTATTTCTTTGAAAGTCAAACAACTGCGTTATACCTGGCAAGGTGGCGATCCGATCGATGCCGAAATTGAAACCCCGGAACCGATGTGGATGGTTCGCCGGGACGTGTTCGACAATTTCTTGATCGACCAAGCCAAAGCCCTAGGGGCCGAAGTGCGCGACCGTACCGAAGTGACCGGGGTCAAGTTCGCGGGCGATCGCTGGACCGTCACCACCAACGGCGAACCCGTGGAAGGACGCTATCTGATTGCGGCGGATGGCGCCAAAGGACCGATGCCGAAATTGCTCGGGTTTAAAGAACGCAAACCCCATAGCGCATGGGCGATCGAAGTTTCCGGAAGCGAAACCGACGACTCGGCGCGGATTCAGTTCGACCTCGGACAAGTCAAAAAAGGGTTTATCTGGAACTTCCCGAAAGCTGACGGCTACTCGATTGGCGCGGCGGCGTTGCAAGGGCGCAGTAAAGATAACCTGGATAAGACCATGCAGACTTATGCGGGTCAACTCGGGTTGAACCTCGACGGCGCCAAACATTACGAACATGGGTTGTGTTTGTGGGACGGCGAGCAGAAATTACATACCCAAAATGCGCTGTTAGCTGGGGAAGCGGCTTGTATGGTCGATCCGCTCACGGCGGAAGGGATTCGTCCGTCGATGTATAGCGGGATGAAAGCGGCTGAGGCGATCGATGGCGCCCTCGGCGGCGACGCTAAGGCTTTAGAAGCCTACACTCAAGTCATGAATGAGGAGTGGGGAAGCGATATGACTTGGGCGGGAAGACTGGCGGGGGTCTTCTATCAGTTTCCCGGTTTGGCTTATAAAGTGGTCATCAAGCAACCTGCGGCGACTTATCGCATGGGTCAAATTCTCTGCGGCGAATTGCGCTACGGCGAAATTGCGAGTAAAGCGATCAAACATATTAAAGGGAGCTTAATTCCCGGTCGCGGTCGGTAAAGGAAGCAGGGCGATCGGTATTCAATCCGGGTGCAGTGGTTGTACCCGGATTCGATCTTTTAGATTTTAGATTTGGGATTTTAGATTTGGGATTTTAGAGTTTAAATCTAAGATCGATAATGTTTGAGAGCGATCCGATTGGAGTTGTGACCTCGATCTAGGAGGCTTTCTGGGTCGAAAGCGGGCAAGATGCCCGCCCTACAGATTTTGATTTAGGATGGATATAGTGTCCTTTTTTGCTTGAAAGTGGGCAAAATGCCCGCCCTACCGATTCCGATTCTCCCCTTCCCACTCCAATCCTATGACCATTTACTTTTATAAAGTTCCGGATCCCTATGGCTGTTTTTCTAACTTTTCTCCTCACTCGATTCATTTGAACGATCGGGACTGGCCGACGGTAGAACATTATTACCAAGCGCATAAGTTTGTCGGAACTCGGGACGAAGGGTTGATAGAGAAAATCCGGGGGGTGAAGACGCCGGAAGAGGCGGCGGCGTTGGGGCGCGATCGCGGATACGAGGTTCGTTCGGATTGGGAAGGGGTCAAACGAGAGATCATGCACGAAGCGGTGTTGACGAAGTTTCTCACCCATAGGGACATTCAAAAGGTGTTGTTGGAGACGGGAGACGAGGCGATCGTCGAAGATTCGCCCACGGATTATTACTGGGGGTGTGGCGCCGAAAAAACGGGAGCGAACCATCTGGGCAAAATCTTGATGGAGGTGCGATCGCAGCTTCGCGATCGCGCTGTTTTCACTGAAAGAATGGTGGGCGGGTGAGGGCTGGAGATAGGGTTTAAATTTCTCACTAAAATTTTTTAAAATTACTCATTTTTTAAGCTATAATAAGATTATGAGTAAGTTTAGTATTTCCGAAGCCGCAAAAATCAAAGGAGTATCACCATCGACATTAAGACGTTGGGAATCAGAAGGGAAATTAATCCCTGAGCGCACAGCGTCGGGACACCGAAGATACTCTATGTCTCAATTGCTCGGTGTTGAATCTCATAGAGCGTACACAATCGGTTATGCACGAGTCAGTAGCCACGACCAGAAACAAGACCTAGAACGTCAAAAGGAAATTATTGAATTGTTCTGCGCTCAAAATGGTTGGGAGCATGAAATTATCCAAGACTTAGGGTCTGGGGTGAATTACAGTAAGCGTGGGTTAAAGCGTCTTCTGAGGTTAATCACATCGGGTGAAATCGACAGACTGGTTCTTACCCATAAGGATAGGTTACTTAGATTCGGGGCTGAACTAGTGTTCAGCATCTGTGAGCAGTTTGGTGTAGAGATTGTGATTATAAATCGGACTGAGGATGCCAGTTTTGAGGAAGACTTAGCCAACGATGTGTTGGAAATCATTACCGTGTTTTCGGCTCGTCTTTATGGTAGCCGAAATGGCAAGAACAAAAAGATTGTTGAGGAGTTAAAAAAAGTCAGTGAAAGGCTTTAAGACCAAGCTAGACTTAAATAACCGACAACGAACGCTGATGGCGAAACACGCAGGAGTCGCTCGACCCGCTTGGAATTGGGGACTCGCTACCTGTCAGGAAACATTAGAAGCCGGAGGTAAACTGCCAACCGCCATAGACTTACACAAGAGATTAGTCGCCGAGGTAAAAAGCCAGAATCCTTGGTACTATGAAGTCTCCAAATGTAGCCCTCAAGAAGCGTTGCGTCACCTCAATCAAGCGTTTAAGCGAGTTGGGCAAGTCAAAGGAACAGGTTTCCCCAAGTTTAAGAAAAAGAAGGTCAAAGAGAGTTTTTACCTGGAAGGAAGCATTAAAGTTTCCGGTAATTGGGTGAAGCTACCTCGGATCGGTTGGGTAAAAAGCCACGAACAGTTACCGCCAGTCCATCCCAAAAACGTCACGATGAGTAAACGAGAAGGGGACTGGTATATTGCCTTCAAAATTGATTTTGAACCCCAGGCCACTTTAAAAGGAAGAGAGCGGATTGGGGTAGACGTAGGAATTAAAAAGCGACCCTGAGCGATGGTACAACCTATGCCAACCCAAAAGCCGATCGCCAGGCTCAGAAAAAACTAGCCCAACTCCAGAAAGAACTAAGCCGCCGTCAAACAGGAGGTAAAAACCGAGAAAAAACTCAAGTTAAGTTAGCTAAAGCCCACCGACGCATCGCCGATATGAGAGCGGACCATTTACACAAGTTAACAACTTACTTAGCCAAGAACCACGGTGAAGTAAAAATCGAAGACTTAAATGTGTCGGGGATGCTCAAAGATCACAAGCTGGCTGGTGCGATTGTGGATGGTGGGTTTGATGAGTTCCGTCGTCAGCTTGAGGATAAATGCGAGTGGTATGGGAGCCAATTAACGCTGATTGACCCGTAGTATCCCAGTTGGCAGATCTGTTCCAACTGCGGACACCAACGAAAAATGCCCCTGGACCGAAGACAGTATGACTGTCCGGACTGTCACGTCTCACTCTTATCGTGACTTAAATGCGGCAATTAATGTAGAAAATGCGGAGAGCTCAGCCGTGTAAGCAAGCGTGATGGAAAGGTCTCGGAAGATCCAAGCTAGGAGCTAAACATCAAATGATTAAGTTTGAGTAAGTTTTAGAGAGCGGAAAAACGAGAGCAGTTCGGACGGTGGAGATCGAGGGCGATCGCCTCAAAACCTCGATTTCGACGGCGATCCCTCCCCGAGATCGTCGGCGAGGGGGCGATCGCCGTGTTAAGCAATACAAACCCAAGATTTTCACGATTTTCTTGTTATCATAATTGACAAACTCAAAAATCGGGGATCGAAAATATCCATCAAGCTCGGGTCGATTTTCCATCGGAGTTGAAGGTCGAAATTTCTCTTGATTTCGGCTAAGACTGCTTGGCTCAAAAGTGTCTAGGTTCTAGAGTGTCCCGTTGCCGAGCTGGGATAAAAAGGCCAATTGAGAACGAGTTGAAAGGGTCGATATCGCTCGATTTCAGCGCTAAAGGAGGCGATCGCCAATCCGGAAGGTGCTTCGTGGATTGAAGCGGCTCGATCTCGATTTATTTCGATCGCGAATGGGTGAAAACCCGCTCGACATCGCCATGCTTTGAAATATAAAGTTGAAGAACGCAGTTCTGCGGTCGAATCTGGTTCGATTTGGATAGCTCCGCGATCGTCGCGGTTCAAGACCCGATTGTAACGATCGGAATCGATTTGCTTTTTTCTCGGAAAAATTTTGAGAAAAATTCAGTTTAACAAATAAAAAACTAATTTTTGGATAACTCCGTCATCAAGCGTCGCCTCTTCCAAATTCAGGAGGAAACACCAACAAACTCTCAGTATCTCTTAAATGAAGGGGGATAAACTCTCCGGTAAAATTCGCTCCAAAAAGAGTGAAGCCGCGATCGACGGGCGATCTCCAAAAATATCTAAAAAGATTGAAACTCGGGAGTGTCATTTTGATGTTGCCAACCTCTCCTAGAACAGGAAGAACGCTCGTGGCAAGGGGAAAATCGCCGAAATTTTCAAGAGGGGAAGGGGGGAAAAGTTAAAAACGGGGTTCCCTTGGCGTTGGTACGGTCTAAGTTTAGAAAATGAAACACACAGAAAATCACGTGCGATCGCTCCAACAGAAACTCGATCGGGAAGTTTTACTTCACCGAACGATCGATCGCATCCGACAATCGCTCGAATTAGAAGAAATTCTCACGGCAACGGCGGCAGAGATCCGCTCGTTCCTAGAAACCGATCGCGTGATGGTCTATCGCTTCAACCCCGATAGTAGTGGCGAAGTGATTGCCGAGTCGATTGACGAAGGGAGCTTGTGCTCCCTCAAAGGACTCAACTTTCCCCCGGACGACATCCCACTGGAAGCGCGAGAGCGCTTTTTGCAACAACGAGTGCGATCGATTGTCAAAGTTCGATCCCAACAAATCGGCTTGAGTCCGTTTAACTGCAACGGCAGAGAAGATCCCGGCGATCGCGAACGAGTCGAAATCTCCTATCGCCCCCTCGATTCGTGTCACATGACCTACCTCAAAGCGATGGGGGTTTACTGTTCGCTGGTCGTCCCGATTATTGCCAACGGCGACCTGTGGGGTTTGATCGTCTCCCACCACGCCGAAGAACGGGACATCTCCGAAGAAGACTTACAACTGGTACAACTCGTTACCGACCAGGTATCGATCGCGATCGCCCAAGCCACCTTACTCGCCAAAACCCGAGAACGACAAGCGCGGGAGGCGACGATCAACCGGATCGCCACCTTACTGCACGGCAGTCCCGAGATCGAACTGCAAGGGGCCCTAGAAGCGACGGTGCGATCCTTAGACGGTTGCGGGGGGCGGGTGTACATTGCCCCCACTGACGGGGGCGACGACGTTCGCGGGGGGCGTCTGCCGGAAATTTTCGCGTGGGGCGATCGCCCGACCTTTCCCGACGCGACCGAGACGCGCATTTTAGAAGAACATCCCCAATGGCGCCAGTGGCGAGAACGGCGGCGAAGCCCCAGCCACAATAGCAGCCAGGTTTACGAACCCGCCGACGCGATCGCCGACCTGTACAAAGACCCCAGTTTGGCGGCGATCGCCCCCGCCTTCAAAAACACCCAAATTCGCGGTCTTCTGGTCGTTCCCCTGTACTACCGCCAAAAATTCCTCGGTTACCTGAGCATCTTCCGCCAAGAAGTCGATACCGAAACCTTGTGGGCCGGACGCTTCAACAGTAACGTCCGCCAACTGATGCCCCGACAGTCTTTTGAAGCGTGGCGGGAACTCAAAAAAAACCAAGCCCGAGAGTGGACCGACGAAGAAATCAAAATGGCGAAAGCCCTCGGCGATCAATTTTCGATGGCGATCGGCCAATACCTGCTCTACAAAGAAGTCACAGCCCTCAACGCCAACTTAGAATATCAAGTCCAACAACGAACCGCCCAACTGCAAAACACCCTCAAATTTACCCGCATTCTCAAGCAAGTCAGCGATCGCATCCGCAGCACCCTCGACCTCGACGAAATCTTGCAGACGATCGTCGGGCGCGTCCGTAATTTACTCAACACCGATCGCGTCGTCATCTACCAATTTCGAGGGGACGGAACCGGAGAAGTCACCGTCGAAGACGTGCGCGGCAACTGGAAATCCGTTCTGGGTACCCGTTGTCCGGGGGATTGCTTTCCCCAAGCTTACGGTAACCTCTACCTGCGCGGGCGGGTGCGGGCGATCGACGATATCGCGATGGAAGATCTAACCCCCTGTCACCGGGAATTTTTAGAAAGCTTGCAAGTCAAAGCCAATTTGATCGTACCGATCCGCATGGGTTCCGACTTGTGGGGACTGACGATCGCCCACGAATGTCAAGGGCCGAGAGTGTGGAGTAAAGACGAAATCGAACTGGTGCAACAACTCGGCGATCAAGCGGCGATCGCCATTTCCCAAGCCGAACTCTACCGCAAAAGCCAGCAAGCTGCCGCCACCGCCGAAGCCAAAGCCCGGGAACTGACCGTCGCTTTGGAAGACTTGCAACACGCCCAAGGTCAACTCGTCCAAAGCGAGAAAATGTCGAGTTTGGGTCAACTGGTCGCCGGAGTCGCCCACGAAATCAACAATCCCGTTAACTTCATCTACGGTAACCTCGCCCACGCCACCGAGTACGCTCACGACTTGCTCGAACTGCTCGACCTCTACCAACAACACCTGCCCGAACCGGATGTCGAGATCGTCGATTTGATGGAAGATATCGATTTCGAGTTCTTAGTCGAAGACCTGCCGCAAATGCTCGCCTCGATGAAAGTCGGCGCCGATCGCATCCGTCAGATCGTGCTGAGTTTGCGTAACTTCTCCCGGTTGGATCAATCGGAAATGAAACCCGTCAACATTCACGACGGGATCGACAGTACCTTGATGATCTTGCATCACCGGATCAAAGCTAAGGGCGATCGCCCGGCGATCGAGATCGTCAAAAACTACGGCGACCTCCCCTCGGTGGAATGCTACGCCGGACAGCTCAATCAGGTGTTTATGAATATTCTGGGTAACGCGATCGACGCCCTCGAAGAAACGTGGGTCGCCAACTCCGACCAAGATAAACCCCCCGAGCCGACGCCCTCCATTCGGATTAGCACCGAACGCCATAAAAATCACACGATCGCCATCGAAATTCGCGACAACGGGCCGGGAATTCCCGAACACCTCAAAAATCGCATTTTCGACCCCTTCTTCACGACTAAGGACATCGGCAAGGGTACCGGGATGGGCCTGTCGATCAGCCATCAGATCGTGGTCGAAAAACACGGCGGTCAGTTCGAGTGCGAGTCCGAACCCGGGAACGGGACGACCTTTCGGATCGTGATTCCGATCGCCGCCCCCCGACCGTCACCCGAGCCGACTCACCCGGTCGGATCGAGGCTTTCCGAGCGTTCGAGCTGACCTCCCGGCCCGATGTAAAACCGACGTCCCCGCCATTGGATTTCGTTACTGGCGTAAGCCCAGACGGCGATCGCCAGCATTTGCAGATCGACGATCGGCAACAGGAGTACGTCGGTCGCCGCGCCTCCCAAACTCACGTAGGCGATCGTGTAAGCGCACCAGATCCCCAACCCGGCGGCCCCCAACGCGCAAGCGGCGATCGTCGCCCCTCCCCAGCCGAAGGCGATCGCCAAACTGCCTAAAAATAGGCCATTCCACAAAAACTCGACCGCCGTTTCGATCGGCGCCACGAAGCGCACGTGACGGGACCACCGGAGCTGCTGGCTCCAGGCTTGACGCCAACTCCACGGCCCTAAGTATACGTCGATCGCCTGGGGAACGATCGCCCCCCGCCAGCCGAGGGCGCGCAATTTCGGATAAATTAAACCGTCGGCGCACATCACCCCGGTCAACGCCGCAAAGCCCCCCATATCCGCCAAAGCTTGTTGGCGTACCGCCATCCATTTACCGACCACAAACGGGGTTTTGAATAAAGTATAACTGCCGCAAATCGAACAGACGATCGCCGTCCCGATCCGCAGCGATCGCAAGCGCGCCCCCAAAGTGAGCGGCGATCGCACTAAAAACGGCGCCGCCACCAAGCCGATTTGCGGGTCTGCAAAGCTGGCGACCAACCGTTCCAGGGCGTCCGGTGGAGGGCAGGTATTGCCATCGCTGACCAGGAGAATCTCGCCGCGCGCCTGGGCTTCCAACCCCGCCAAATTACTCATTTTCGGGTGGGCGTCCGGCGGGGCGTCGGTGAAAATGACCCGCATCGGCGCTTCCGGATGGGCCGCGAGAAAACGATCGATCGCGGGCCACGCCGGATCGCGGCGATCGCCGATGCCGATTAATACTTCATAAGATATACTCTGTAAGTTGAGAAACGCCTCTAAATTGCGTTCGAGGCGATCGTCGAGTCCCTTAATCGGTTTGAGAATACTCACCCTCACCGACGACTCCACCCCTGGCGGGGCGGGCGATTCTCCTCGGTCGATGCTGCGCGATCGCAGAAAATATAAGGTCGCTACAACCATCGCCCAAGCCGTGACCGACGCCAACACGGCGATCGCGATTCCAATCCCATTAAATAGCATGTTTTTGGCGTTTGAATCGAGTTCGGTTAAAGTATATTTTAGATTTGAGATTTTAGATTTTAGATTGGAGAAGTTCAAACATCGAGATGTTCCAAACCACGACAACCCTACCGACTTCCTACTCCCTATGAACCCCACCCCACTCCCTCCCCCGGCTCACCTCGATTTAACGCCACCGGAACGGCTCAATATCGGTTTGAGTTGCGCGATCGTTTTCGCCGGATTGGGCCTGCAATGGGGCGCTTCTCACGTCGGTCATGCTGGCCTTGCTTTCGGCTTCGCGATCGCCTTTTCCTTCCTGTTTTTACCCCTCTATTCCCTCCTGCACGAAGCCGAACATAACCTGTTTCATCGGCATCCAAAAATCAATAATACATTTGGCTTTCTCCTCGCTGCTTTTTTCCCGGGTTCCTTTACCTTTTTGCGTTCTTGTCACTTGGGTCATCACCGCCGCAATCGTACCGATGCGGAAATGTTCGATCTCTACTATCCCACCGATAACTTAGGGATGAAACGGCTTTATTTTTACAGTCTTTATTTAGGCTTATTTTGGTTGGCGGTTCCCGTCGCGACGATCGCCTTACTGATTTATCCGAAATTATTACAAAATCAATTACTGCAAGATGCCCCGTCTGCCTCGGCGATGATTAACGGATTGCCTGCCCATTATTTACTAAAAATCCGCCTGGAATGTTTGGCGGTCATTGCCATTCAAGTGAGCTTGTTTTTCTGGCTCGACTTACAACTGCAATGGTATTTACTCCTTTATGCCTGTTATGGATTAAATTGGTCGTCGCAACAATATATCAATCATGCCCATTCTCCCCGACATGTTTTAAACGGGGCGCACAACTTAAAAGCGCACGGGTTGTATCAAGGCTTGCTGTTAAATTTTAACTGGCATTTAGCCCACCATCAATATCCAAATGTTCCCTGGATTTATTTACCGCAATTTGACGATACCGACCGCGATCGCCCGGGATATTTGACGGCATTTATTCGATTTTGGGCGGGTCCCCAACCTTGTCAAGAACCGGAACCGAAGGCGATCGCGCTGCCAAAAATAGGGAAGGAAATTACGAGTTAAGATCGCTCCTGCTTTTCTGAGGGTTCGTTCTTGCTAACATCGGAAGACGTGCCAATGTTTAATTGTTCTTTTTTCTGACAAAGCTCTTCCCAAAGGTCTCCGATCTCTGTAAACGCTTGCTCTAAAGAAATTTTACCGTTACTCGCCAAATTAGAAAGAATAGAAGATCGTTGTACGAAATCTTCCATTTTGTTGTGAAATTCGATATTTTCCGGGGTAAGTTCTCCGTGAAAGTGGCTGTGCGGATAGAGAAATTCGGACTCGGTGGTCATGGTTCGCTCATCCTCGATCGAGACGATATTCTGACGATATTCTTAAGATACAATATTCCAGATATCGGGGATCGAGGGATTATTAAGGATTTTTAATTTTCGGCGATCGCCACGCCAATAAATAGGACGATAGGAAGAAACCGAGAATCGATCGCACGTCCAGATCGGGGTTGAGATGGGGTTTGACGAGGCGATCGTGGGCCTCGGGAAGCTCGCTCCAGTGCAGGGTCGGACGCAAATGATGGATGGTATGATAGCCGTTATTAAAAAATAACCAATTCCCCAAAGAACTGGTAAAATTACGGGAGCAATTGTAGCGATCGCCCGGATTGCAACCGTCGTGCTGAATAAAATTGACACTGAGTAAAGCAATGACGGCCATCCCCCAGGGAATCCCGACAAACCACAGTGCTTTTACGGGATTGGCGATCGCGATCGCGCCGACAAACAGCCATAAAACGACTCGTTCCCGTTGTAAACTTTGTTGTTGTTCCCGGGACAATTGCGGCGCGTCCGGTTGTTTTCTTTGGTGGGCGGTATGGAGAGAAGCCCTCACTAAATAGCGCAACCACCGCACGCAACCGCAGCCTTCTCCCGCCAATTCAGGACTCATCCAATCCCGGCGATCGCCATGATAAATATGGTGGTTGTAATTGTGGGGAATCGCGATTTGAGTCGCGGTATGGCCGCGAATTGGGGTTAAAATGACGTTAAAAACTTGGTTCATCCAGGGTCTGACAAAGATCGGCAAATGTTGGTGATTGTGGTTGATGACACAGGCACAAAAACAAAATAAACTACTGCCAATTAACCAAAATCCCCAGCATCCGACCGGGAGATCGATCGCGAACGGCACTAATAATAAGAGATACGCGATCGCGACAAAGATCAAACTACGCCCGTCGCGCGGCGATCGCAAACTATCAATCATGAATCGGTGTCAAGATCAAATCATAGATCGGCTAATAGATCGGCGATCGCGCTTCACGGCAAAATAGGAGCGATCCGCGCGTTCTTAAACTTTGTTTTAAACTGGCTCACATTTTGGCTCACATTTTTACTGTGGAAACTCAGCTTCGATTGAAGCTAAACTAAGCATTCGGGGGCAATAGCGCTCGATAGATGTCAACCGCTATTGAGTTTTTTAGCAAAGTTATCGGGAGCATCAACATTCGTTTTAACTCTCATTGTCTGGGGAGGATTTTCTCATGCCAAAATTCAATCGCGATCGTTTCGGGTCGAGTTGGGCTTTTTTAAGAAATTTTAACTTTAAACTGCCCGTTAAACGGCGCAAATTTCCCCTATTGCTATCGATTTTGACTCTATTTTGCGTCATCGCACTCAATGCTTGCTTGGGTTTGCCCCAAGGAGAACTGACGCCGTTGCGAATTGGGATTACGCCGTGGCCCGGATTCGATATCGCGATTTACGGGAAAGACGCGGGATTGTTTCAACAACGGGGTCTCGATGTCGAATTCGTTCGCTTTGACAATCAACAAGACTCTTCCCGGGCCGTCATGCGAAACCAGTTAGATCTGGCGTTTGCGTCCTTGTGGGACGTGATGCAAGTCGATCCGACGAGCGATCGCCCCGAGTTCGTCATGGTCACCAACGTTTCCCAAGGGGCCGATGGCGTCGTCGCGAAACCGGGAATCGAATCGGCGAAACAACTGCGTGGCAAAAAGATCGGTTGCAAGTTAGGAACGGTCAACCACCTAATTTTGCTCGAAGCGCTACAGTCGAACGGGATCGAACCGAACGCGGTCGAGATTGCCGACTTACCGAACGAAGTGGCGGCGAGACAACTGAAAGAAGGAACCATCGATGCGGCGGTCTTGTGGGAACCGGATTTGACGGCGATCGCCCGGGAAATTCAAGGAAAAGTCGTCTTTACCACTGCCGAAGTAGACAGTCTCGTGATCGATGGAGTTATCGCCCGTTCTAGCTTTGTCGCCGAACGAGAACGAACCTTGCAACAGTTTATTTTAGCCTGGTTCGACATCATGAACGCGGTGGAAACTCAACCCGATCGCGTGTTTGAGGTGGTCGGCGAACAATTGGGGCAAACGGGCGCATCCTTCGGCGAAGATTATAGCGGATTGCAAAAAGGCGATCGCGACCTCAATCGGCGCATGTTTGCGACCAACGGTCGGTTACAAGAAGCCGTCGTCAAAATTGCCGAGTTGTTAAAAGCCGATCCGCGTCACGGGAAGTCGGTTCGCGAAGACATCCAACTCAATTCAACCTCGGTGAATGCAGCAATTGAGGCGTGGGAATCTTGAGTAAAAAATCTTCTTTCATCAAAAAAGGATTGTCCGGGGAACTGCTGACGGGTTTCGGAACCGCTCTATTTACCGCAGGGTTATTCACTTTATCGTTCAGCTATACCTTATTGGAGTCGCACTTACAAACCCAAGTGCGCCAACAAGCGCGCTCGATCGTCCAAAGTTTGGAATTTTCCACGGAAAGCACCCTCGAAGCCGAACGCCTGTGGATGTTAAGACGGGTGGTGCAAAATTACGTGACCTTACCTGCGGTGCGAGAAATTGCGATCGTGGCTCCCGATGGCGAGACGATTACCCGTAGCGGCGCGTTTAAAAAGGATCGCCCTTACGCTTTGGTGCGTCCCCAACTGGCGGCGGCGATGGAAGACAGTGCTCGTAGCGGAGAGGAACGCTTTCTCGAACTCGAATTAGACGGCAAACCCGTTTTAGTGGAAATTTTGCCGTTTCACAATACCTTATTCGGCACCTCGGGACGGCGGGGTTTGGCGATCGCCATTCTCGATCTGCGCCAACTGCAAGCCGCCACCTTACAAATGTTCTTGACCTTGACCGGGGCGATCGCGATCGGGATTGTGGCGATTTTAATCTTAATGTGGGTCTCGATTCATCGCGTCGTTCTCAAACCCCTCACCCTGGTCAATCAGGCGGTCGCCGAGAGCGATCGTACCGGGGTCTTTACCATGCCTGCGAACCTTCCTCGCAATGAAATTAAATTTCTCGCCCGTAATTTCGAGCGGGTTGTCAAGCAGTTAGAAGCTTACGACCAACTGCACAAGGAAATCGAACAGCGCAAGCAAGTCGAAGCGGCCCTACGCAAAAGCGAGGCGCGAGAACGGGCCAAATCTCACGAACTCGGTAAGTTAGTGCGCGAATTGAAACAAACTCAAGCGCAGTTAGTACAAACCGAGAAAATGTCGAGTTTGGGGCGCATGGTCGGCGGTGTGGCCCACGAGATCAACAATCCGGTGAGTTTTATTTTTGGCAATTTGACGTTTGCTCAGGAGTATTTCGAGCAGTTGGTGGAGTTGATCGAACTGTACCAACAGAGTTATCCCCAACCGACTCCACAGATCGCTCGACGACTCGACGAGGTCGAACTGGAGTTTTTAATCGACGATACCGAGAAACTGTTCGCTTCGATGAAAGTCGGCGCCGAGCGGATTCGAGATATCGTGCTGTCTTTACGCAATTTCTCCCGCTTTGACGAAGCCGAACTCAAGTCAGTCAAGATTGAGGAGGGCTTGAGAAATACGTTATTGATTCTGCAACCGCGTTTGCAAGGCGGATCGCCCATCGAAATTGTCACCGTGGAGGAGTTTGGCGATCTGCCTTTGGTGGAGTGCTATGCGAGTCAGATCAATCAGGTGTTTCTTAATTTACTCAGCAATGCGATCGATGCGTTGGAGTCTGACCAACGCTACCGCCAAGGTCGGGAACTGCCCGTCCCGGCGACGATTTGGATTCGCACTGAGGCGTTAAATAAGAAGACGATCGCCGTTCGCGTCCGCGACAACGGGCCGGGAATGCCTCCAGAAGTCCGCGAAAAGGCATTCGATCCGTTTTTCACCACCAAGGAGATCGGCAAGGGAACGGGTTTGGGTCTTTCGATTAGCTATCAAATTATCGTCGAGCAACATAAGGGACGCTTGGAGTGCATCTCTAAGCCGGGGGAAGGGACCGAGTTCGTTATCGAGATTCCCACTCAAATCCCCAGAAGCTGAAATCGACTCCCCTCGATCGCGGGTAGCCGATTTCTAGAGATTTATTGAGATATCTTGAGCTTTATTGCGATTTATAAAGATTAGTTTCTATTAATTGCCATAAATTGAGTTTTATAAAGTTATGCGATCGCTGCGAACCCCCGAGACAGGCGATCGCGAAGAAATTCGGGCGATTAAAAAATTTTTTCTACTCTCTGAAATCTTTTAATATCAAGCCTTTCAGCTTTTTGAGCGATCGAGATCGCCAGTTGCCGTGAGTCAAGTCACAACAATATAAATTTACAATGCGTTACATTTCTTAATAACAGAGACAGCGCAAACAGGAGCGACTACCCATGAACGGCTACACCGTCAACGAACAAGGACTGATGAATAACTTTGCCGTCGAGCCCAAGATGTACGTTCAAGAGCAATCGCGCACCGGGTTTACCGAATATGCCGAAAAACTCAACGGACGTTTGGCGATGCTCGGTTTCGTCTCCATGCTCGTGATGGAAGCCTTGACCGGACAGGGTTTAATCTCCTGGTTGAGCAATCTCTAACCTAACAAATCATTTCTTTAACAACAGACGACCGTAAACCACATTCAACAGAGGTTCTACACATGGCTGTTACCACCGAATTTAATACCGCGATTTTCAATCCCCAACTCGAAGCCGTTCCCGCGACCCTCGCCGAGTACGAGCGCTTGAGTACCGACGACAAACTCGGCTTGCTGTGGGTGATTTACGAAAATCTCGGCGGTGCAATTACGCCTGCCGCTCCCGGCGCCGCCCGGATGCAGTTTGCCGAAGGTCTGTTAAATCAAATCCGAGAAATGCCCTTCGAGGCGCAACTGCAAGCGATGCGCGACTTGGTAGAGAAAGTCAACAATCCGATTTCGCGCGCCTACGGCGTCCTGAGTAATAACAACAAACTGGCTTTTTGGTTCCAACTGGCGGAATGGATGAAGTCCGGGGAAGTGATTCCGGTTCCCGCGAACTACAGCTTATCGCCGCGTGCGTCTGCGGTCTTCAATCGGATTACCCTGCTCGACTTCAACCAACAAATCACCGTTTTGCGTAAAGCCGCTACGGACATGGGAATCGATCCGTTTGCATAAGTTTGGATTCGATCAGTTCAGATCGCATAGTTGATACTTCCTCCTCCTCCCAACAGAATTAAGACGCGAACGAGCGGGCCGTAACGGGCTCGCTTTTTTTTGCTTTTTTGAGAGGATTGGGCTAGTTATAGTGGGGGGAGACAGCGATCGCCCAGATCGCCGAAGGGGGTAGGGTGCACGATCGATGGATAAGATTCAAGAGAGTAAAAGTGCCGAGCGCACTCAGATAGATAGCGCGATCGCCCGCTACGAAATCGCCCTCGACCGAGTCGATGAAAGCGTCGATCGCGAGGAAGGCGCCACCGGGGAGGTGATTTTAGAGCTGCTGCTCGCTCGCGATCGACTGCACGAGGCTTGGAGTCGCTCTCAACTCGGCGATCGCAGTGCCAAACGCATTGTCGAACTCGACAACCGCCTGCGACAACAGAGCGCCGCGATCGCCAACCATAGAGAATTGAAGCATTGGAAACAGAGCCTGAATCCGCCGGAAAGCTTTTGGTGGTGGCAGTTGAGCGATCCGGTACGCGACAGCTTGCGCGCGATCGAGCATTACGAACGGACTCTGAGCGCGATCGAAACCGATCGCCGTCCCAGTTCCGAAGCCATTTTAGAATTACTCGCCGCCCGCGATCGCGTCGAGAGCGTGCGCGATCGCCTTCCCAAAGCTCAGATCGCCGCGATCGTCGAACTCGATCGCCGCTTGAAACAACAGCGATTGACGATCGCCCGGGGGAATCAACTGATCGGATGGCGCAACACCCTCAAACCGCCCGCCGATCGCTGGTGGTGGTATTTGAACCCGACCCTGATCGGTTCCGAAGAAGAACCCGCCTCCTTGTGGGATTGGTTGTGTACCGGAATTTCGATCGGTTGTCTGGCGATCGCTGCCAGCTTTACCGTCAGCACCTATGAAGTGTTTAAATCCAACCAACAAATCGGTCGCGATCTCGCCCAACATCTCGCCACGATCGCCCAAGCGGGAGGGTTGGTCTTAGTCACCGGAGGTGCCGTCACCAAACAAGGTCAAAAAATCGTCGAAAATATTTTAATTAGCGCTCGCATTCCCCCCCGATGGCAAGGCGCCGGGACTTTGATGATTTCGAGCGGATTGCTGTTGATTTCTTGGGGGATTTATGCCAACTTGCCCAAGTGGGGGATAGACTACTTTAATAAAGGGGAAAATTTGGCACAAATCGGGCAGTTTTCCCAGGCGATCGCTCAATACCGCCAAGCTCAAAAATTCCCGCTCCAACGGAATCTCGAACAACAGTTAATTGCCAGCTTGGGTGAAGCTTACGAAGCACGGGGCGAACTCGAAAAAGCTCAAGAACAATATCAGTTAATCGGCGATCGCGATCGACAAGCCGATTTAATGGTCGGTTTAGCCCGTCATTACGAAGATCGAGGACAACTCGATCTCGCAAAATCAATTTATGAAAAGTTTTTAAATAATGCCCGATCCGCAAACGCCCTCGGTCGCGTTATTCTCCTAGAAGGCTTACAACAAGTCGGCTGGACGGGCAAACTTCCCGAAGCCGACGTGCGCCAAGCTGAATTTTATTTCGAGTTAGTCGAACATCAACTCAGCCAGCACGATGATTTCTACTCCGAACAACTACACTATCAGGTTGCTTTAAATAAAGGGATTTTGCGTTGGGCGCAGGTCGATTTAGCGCAACCCAAACCGGAAGATTTAATCTTCTTATTACAAGCTTACGGTAACTTTCAAGAAGCCTTTCAAGTCGAGCAACTCTTACCGACCACCGCCGACGGAGGACGGGCGAAATGTTATTTAGAGATTGCCGGATATTTGCTCGATCGCTTCCACAATCTCCAAGTCAACTATCGCGGCGTTCCACCCCATCAAGCTTGTTACGATCGCATCAATGCTTTATATCGTTCTGATTTTATTCACGATCTTGAATTAATGGATGCGGCGATCGAAGTGAATTTGAAAAGTCCGGAGTGAAGGAAAAAAGGCAAAAGTCCATCCATAGATATTGAGATGGGGAAAGGAATTTCAGCCTGCGGGGAATGCGAGCATCTCGATCGCTCCCGATCGCCCAATTCAAATGCTCGATAGCTTATAAAATTTTAAATCTAAAATCTAAAATCTAAAATCTAATGCACCCTATAGAATTTAATTCAAAAACTGATTTAAAAAAATGGATCGTTGCCGGGACGATCGCGGCGATCGCGGCAACGGCGATCTCGGGACTGCTTTTTAAACTAAAAGAACGGAACAATTCCGATCTCGTTTCACCCCACAATATTGAGATCGAACCAAATAGTATTGCCAAACTGCAAGAAGTCCCAATTTTTCCGCGTTTGAGCCATCAAGGTTCGGTCAAAACAATCGCTTTTAGCCCGGATGGAGAAGTTTTAGCGAGTGGAGGGGGCGGTCACTTACTCAGACTTTGGAATCGAGATGGGACGTTACAAAAAACGTTAGAACCGGACTATTTTTCTGAAATTGAAACCTTAGCTTACAGCCCGGACGGGCGACAGTTGGCTGTCGGCGATCGTAGTGGAATAATTGCATTGTGGGATATCAGTGAAGGGGTCAATAAAGCTCGCTTACAAAAGAGTATTATCGCCCATCAAGATGCTGTTTGGGCGATCGCCTATCGTAGCGATGGCAAATATTTAGCGAGTAGCAGTCGAGATAAAACTATTCGCTTGTGGAATCTCGAAACGGGGGAAATGGTCGAAGATTTCAGCGATTGGCAGGACATTTTAGCGAAACCGATTCACTCCCTCCGTTTTACCCCCGATCGCCAGATGTTAATCGGTGCGAATACCTGGGATGGGGTGTTTTTTTGGGAGGTAACGGACGATGCTCCAAGGGAGTCGCGTTCTCAATTATTAGAAGTTCGCTCGGTCAGCGCGATCGCCTTGCAAGAAACGGGGAACAAAAAATCCGAACGTTCCGAGTTTCAACTCGCGACTGGAACCCTGAATAATAATATCTTGTTATGGAATCGCGATCGCACCGAGGTCGTTCGTTCCTTCGAGGGTCACGAACAGCGAATTAATAGTATTGATTTCAGTTCCGATGGAACGATTTTAGCCAGTGGTAGCGACGATTACACCGTCCGACTGTGGAATGTAAAAACTGGAAAACTTCTGCATATTTTACGGGGGCATTCGGAACGGATTACCGACGTAGTCTTGAGTCCGAACGGGCAGTTTTTGGCGACGGCGAGTGAAGATATGACCGTCAATCTTTGGAAAGTTGAAAGCGGTGAATTATTACAAACCTGGCGCCGTCATAACGGCTCAATTAGCGCGATCGCCTTCAGTCCGGACAGTCAGTGGGTCGCCAGTGGGAGTTTAGACCATCAAATTAAGTTTTGGCAGGTCGGGGAGTCGGGAGCGATCGCCACCCTCTTAGGAAACGGTGATTTTGTTAGGGCGATCGCCTTCAATCAGGCTTCCAATTGGCAATCTTCCCCCTTATTAGCGAGCAGTTATGGCAGTGGTAAAATTACGTTGTGGAATTGGCAAGAAGGGCGTAAACTTTGGACGATCGATCGCGATTTTAGTGAAGTTTTAGATATTTCCTTCAGTCCCGACGGTCAAGTTTTAGCCTCCTGTAGCGGTGAAGGCGACGAACCGCACGTGCAGTTGTGGAATGTAGAAAACGGCGAGTTACTGACTGAGTTAAAGGGTCATCAGGATACGATTTACGCGATCGCCTTTCATCCCAAAGAACCTATTTTAGCAACGGCGAGTTTCGACCAAACGATCGGTTTGTGGGATTGGCAAAAAGGCGAGCAAATCGATCGACTTGCGCCACAAACGACTGAGGCGATCGCCGTTACTTTTAGTCCCGACGGGGACATGTTGGCCACGGCCACTCGCGACGGACAGATCAAATTATGGAATACCAAAGACTGGACGGAACTCAAGGTTTTAAATGGGACTCGTGGGATTATTTCATCTTTAACTTTTAGCCCGGACGGTCGGCTGCTAGTGACGGGCGATCGCCATAATTTACTGAGTTTTTGGAATGTACAAACCGCAGAAAAATTAAGTTCTCTTACAGGTCATGCGTCGGCCATTAATAGCGTGAGTTTTAGTCCCGATGGCACGACGATCGCCACGGGAAGTGATGATGGAACGATTAAATTTTGGCAAATTTCACCCCATATTGATATCGTTCATTAGTGATGTTTGAAATAGGATTACGATTGCCTGCATCCGTGCAAGCGATCGCCATAGATTTTTCTGAAAAGGGGGTGTAAAATAATGAATAACGATTTATATTTATCGATCCAACGAGTCTGCGGGCTGATGGTAGGGGCGATCGCCGCCGGGGTATTGCCGACATTCACTTCACCCGCGATCGCCAACGAACAAAACACGGATTCTGACTTGCGACTGTACCAACCCGAACGGGGTGGGACTTGTCTGCTCGGTGACAAACAATTGACCCCTTTAATTCCCGTTAATTCTGAAGAATTTAACAATCTCGGAACCCTCTCGGAACGGCCCTCTTTTTTCGTCTACATTCCCCCCAATCAAGCTTGGGAATTAAAGTTCGAGATCGTTACCGAAAATGAGCGGCAAGAATCGGAAAATGTGGTCGGAACGCCGCTTATTTTTGAGGTTCCCGATGGCGGTGGTGTGGTTCGCGTTGTCTTACCGGAATCGGTTTCTTTGCAAGTCGGTCGGCGTTATCAATGGTCGTTTGTGGTGGTTTGTGATTGGGAAGATCCCAGCCGTGCGATCGCCGTTCGCGGCGAAATTCAACGGTTAACTCCTGCCGAATTATCGCGCGAGAAAACCCCCCACTTTCGCCTCGCGCGCATTTGGTACGATGCCTTAGAGGCGTCTTACGAACTCGGTCAAGCAGGGAAATTATTAAAATTAGTCGGCTTGGGAGAATTTGCCGAAGAACCGTTAATTTCTTTAACGGAGTCCGAGAGTTCGGAATAAGAGTCTCGCCGAGCAAATACGGCGCGATCGCATCTAAAAAGAGCGATACAATGAAAAGAGAAGTGGCGTAGTTTTTCGCGATCGCCACTGAGTCGAACGCGCAATCTTAAAGGAAATCACCAATGGGTTACAACGTCGAAAAAACTGATGCAGAATGGAAAGAACAGCTCACCCCGGAGCAATTCCAAGTAACGCGCAAAAAAGGTACGGAAAGAGCCTTTACCGGAGTTTATCACGACCATAAGGAAAAAGGGGTTTATAAGTGTATTTGTTGCGGAACCGAATTATTTAGTTCGGAAACAAAATTTAATTCGGGTACGGGATGGCCTTCTTTTTGGGCGCCGATCGCCTCAGAAAATGTAGGGGAAGAGGAAGACCGCAGTTTGTTTATGCGACGCACTGAAGTGCATTGTTCTAACTGTGGCGCGCATTTAGGTCATGTCTTCAATGACGGACCGAAACCGACGGGTTTGCGCTACTGCATTAACTCGGTTTCTCTCGACTTCGATCGCCAAGAAGAATAAACCCCGAGGGAGGCAGACGATCCGCATCCCTTCCACGGTCAAAACCCGCACGAGATCCCGGAAAAAAAGTGGGAGACGTGCGGGTTTGACTAAAAAGGTTATACCCCAATAATCTTATTAAGAATTATTGAGAATTATTGAGAATCGCTCAATTCGTCAGTTATGAGGCGACTTCTTGCAATCCCAATTCAAAGGTCACTTGATGGACGCCGGGAATATTTTTAATTTCTCGAACGATATCTTTAGCGGTTTGGCGATCTTGGACGGTTCCCGATAAAATGACCGCACCACTGGAGACGTTGGCGACCAAGTTTTCAGAAATATCCGATGCAATTTTATTTTGAATTTCGCGATCGTTCAGAGGTTGACCCCCGGTATTGCGTCGGACGTACTCGATCCCTTTATATTGCGTTTTTTCGGGACTGAGTTTGAGGGTTTCTTCGGCTTGTTTTTGACGACTATTGAGAGCCGAGTCCGAGGCACCTAATGCGGCGACTTGAGTGTGCGCGATCGCCGGGAAAGCGCTCGTTGCCATCAGAACTACCACGGATAGCAAGGCGAATGGAGTTTTGAGCGATCGCCGATTGAGAGCAAATAAACTGGCGAGCGTGAGAGCCGCGATTCCTAAAGTTAAGATGATATTCATAGGCAAAAAATCTCCTCAGTTGGGTTGAAAATCAATGGCTTGCCAAACGGTCGGTAAATCTCGATGAAGTTTTAAGCCAACTCTTTGACCAGCACGATTCAAGCCTATCGATTTTGACCCCCAACTGACATCTATCAATAGATTGCCCCTTTAAAAACAGACCTCTACCTTTGGGTAGAGATTCGCTTGAGGCAGATGGAATGGCGATCGACGAGAAATAAACACCCTGCTAGTGGCGATCGCATCATTAATCCTCTCTCGGCATCGTACCATCAGCTAAAACAACTTTATCGAGGATGGCTTGGCTTAAATCGACCCGTTCGAGGTCAGAGCGAGTTAAATTGGTGTCGTAGAGAATGGTGTGATTCAAATCGGCTTCGGCGAGGTTAGTTTCCGTTAAATTTGCTTGCGTGAAATCGGTATTGGTCAAAAGAGCACGATAGAGATTGGCACGAATTAAGTTCGCTTTTTTGAAGTTACAAGCGTTGAGATCGGCGCCGCTTAAGTTGGCGTAACTCAAATTGGCTCGAACAAAAATCGCGGCAGCCGAACGAATTGCCGTTAAATTTCCATAGGTTAAATCGGCGCATTTAAAGTTTGCTTTTTCCAGGTTGGCACCTTCTAAATTCGCATGTTTGAGGATGGCATAACTGAGATTGACCCCGGCGAGATTGCTGTAACTCAGGTCAAATCCAGTTAAATCAATTCCGGTTAAATCCTGTTGTTGGAAATCCCGGACTCCCTGTTTTAATCGAGCTTTCACTTGAATGACGTTCACGAATGGACACCTCCTAATTTTTGGCCATTTTAAAAAGGAGAAATGTATAAATCGATGCAAACGAGGGCGATCGCCGATCCCTTGTTGCATCGAGATCCCCTACTCACAAGATACCGTGTTTTTTGCCGTAAAAGTCTCCCCTGCTGCCTTTACGAGCGCCCTTTTTTTGGCTCACAATCGAGGACGGAAGGCAACCCAAACTAGAAGAATATTGGAGGAAATTGCATTTGGCTGCTTTAGCTTCGGTGTTCGTTGTTTTGACTTTATCATTACTTATCAACCGTATTGCGACGGTGGTACTGACTTTAACTGGATTATCCCGCGAGTCCGCCCGTTTTCAAGCGCGATCGGCCTTAACTGGGGTCGGCTTTACGACCCGCGAATCCGAGCAAATCGTCCGCCATCGGGTTCGTCGAGAGACGATCTCGGTGTTGATGTTGCTCGGAAATGTCGGGATTGTGACGACGATTTCTTCATTATTGTTAACGTTTCTCATGTCGATCCGCGACAGTGGATCGTCCGCTTGCTGATTTTAGGGGTGGGACTGTTCCTGTTGTGGCGGGGAGCCACCAGTCAGTGGATCGATCGCCATCTGTCCCGGGCGATCGAATCGGCGTTGCGACGGTGTACGCGGCTAGAGGTGAGAGATTACGTGCGCCTTCTCAACTTGTCTGGAGAATATACCGTCACGCAATTGAGGGTACAACCGCAAGATTGGCTCGCTAACGACGACTTACAAGGGTTAAACCTGACCCGTGAAGGGGTCACCGTTTTGGGAATTCACCGCTCCAACGGGCGTTACGTCGGCGCACCCCAGAGCGACACGCGCATCTATCCCGGGGATACCCTGGTGCTTTACGGGCGCCTTCCGGTGTTAGCCGAACTCGACGATCGCTGTGCGGATCTGGCGGGAGAAGCCTCCCATCACCGGGCGATCGCCGAACAAGAACGGCGGGTCAAACAGCAGGATTGCCAAGAAAAACAAGAAAATTTTTAACCTTCAAAGCCATGACTCGGCGATCGCAAATCCCCCTTATGGATATCGAGTCTCTGTCCTTGGGAAGATGTACCGAATCAATATATTTTGGTAGAGGTAAAGCATAACAGAAGCGAACCGACCGAGGCGAGAGTGAATTGCAACCCGGAGGCGATCGCTTCTGGTGTAGCTAGACCCGGAGCGATCGTGAGTGAATCTCAAGCATTGCCAGCCAACCGAGGCGAAGTTATCTCCATTCGCGGCAGCGTCATCGACGTGCGTTTTAACGATCGCCTCCCCGAACTGTACCATCGCTTGAGTGCGGGGGAAAACGACGAGATCGCGATCGAAACGATCGGTCATCTCGACGATCGCACCGTGCGCGGGATCGCCCTCAACTCCATTTCCGGCTTGGGTCGCTCCTCGACGGTCACCGACACGGGCAAACCCCTACAAGTCCCCGTCGGTCGGCGATTGCTCGGTCGCGTTTTCAACGTTTTTGGCGAATCCGTCGATCGCAAAACCCCGATCGTCGAGGGGGAATGGCGATCGATCCATCAAAAACCGATCCCCATGCGCGATCGGGCCACCACCTCCGAAATTCTCGAAACCGGGATCAAAGCGATCGACCTACTCGCTCCCCTCGAACGGGGTGGCAAAGCCGGACTGTTTGGCGGTGCGGGAGTCGGCAAAACCGTTTTAATCACCGAAATGATTAATAACATGGTATCTCACCACGAAGGCATCAGCCTGTTTTGTGGCATCGGCGAACGCAATCGCGAAGCTGAAGAACTCTATCGCGATATGAAAGAGGCGGGGGTTCTCGACAATACCGTTCTCATTTTCGGGCAGATGAACGAACCCCCCGGCGCCCGCTTCCGCGTCGGTCACGCGGCCCTGACCATGGCCGAATATTTCCGCGACGACGCCCAACAAGACGTTTTGTTATTGATGGATAACATTTTTCGGTTCATCCAAGCGGGACAAGAAGTCTCGGGACTGATGGGCCGCCTCCCCTCCCGCGTCGGCTACCAACCGACCCTCGGCACCGAACTGTCCGAGTTGGAAGAACGCATCAGCAACAGCACCAGCGCCGCCATTACCTCGGTGCAGGCGGTTTACGTACCCGCCGACGATTTCACCGATCCCGCCGCCGTCCACACCTTCGGACATCTCTCTTCTTCGATCGTCCTGTCGCGCAAACGAGCCAGTCAGGGGCTTTATCCCGCCGTCGATCCCCTCCAGTCCGGCTCGAAAATGCTCACCCCCACGATCGCCGGAAAACGTCACTATCAAACAGCTCAAGCGGTCAAACAAACCCTAGCTAATTATCAAGAATTGAAAGATATTATCGCCATGTTGGGCATCGAGGAACTTTCCCAGAGCGATCGCCAAGTGGTCGAGCGCGCCCGACGCTTAGAACGGTTTTTAACTCAGCCCTTTTTTGCCACCGAACAGTTTACAGGCAAAGCGGGTAAGTTAGTTTCCTTAGAAGAAACTTTAGCCGGATGCGATCGCATTTTAGATGACGAATTTTCCGCTCGCCCCGAACGCCGTCTTTACATGATTGGCGCGATCGACGAGGTCAAAAAATCGGACGAACCGGGGAAGACAGACAACTAAAAACCAACTTATTATTTATTTTGTCTTTTCCCCTCACGATCTCGATTTTCGAGTCAGTTGAGTTCTCTATAAAATGACGATTAATTTAAAAATTCTACTCCCGAACGAAGTCTTTTTAGATCGAAGCGTAACTAAAATTAATGCAGAAGCAGACAACGGTTCCTTTGGCATCTTGCCGAATCATATTGATTTCGTCACCGCCCTCGTTCCCGGTATTTTAGCTTACGAAGATCGAAGCGGCGACGAAAGCTTTATCGCCGTCGATGAAGGAATTTTAGTCAAATGCGATCGCGAGGTTTTAATTTCTACTGGAGCGGCGATCGGCGATCGAGATTTAGAACATTTAGATCGCACCGTCGAAGAACAGTTTAAACGCTCCGACGATCGCGAAAAACAAACCCGTTCGGCTTTAGCAAAATTGCAAGTTGGCTTCGTTCGGGGCTTTGTCGAACTTACAGGAGAAACTGGTGAAACGCCCCAATAAATTCGGTTTAAAAAAATACCGAAAAAAACGCGATCGCTTTCAGCAAGAAATCCGTCAAAAATCCCGACGCAAATTAAAAGCACGCCGCGATGAGGATGAAAATTTGTGGTTTTGGGTGGGAACCTTCGGTCTCGTCGGTTGGGCGATCGCCATTCCCACCCTCATCGGAACGGCGATCGGAATTTGGCTCGATCGCACCTGGGAAAGTCAATATTCCTGGACATTAATGATGTTATTATTTGGCGTCATTCTCGGCTGTTTTAATGCTTGGTATTGGATTCAGCGAGAACGAATAGAACGATAAGCTAAACAATCTTAATTCTGTTAAAATGACTTGATTTAAAAGAGCGATCGCTTATTTTAAAATCATTTTAAAATATTGTACGTACAAAGCCTAGAACTTAAGGTTAAATTCATGAACTTAGAATATTTCGCAGAATATTTCGCAGAATATTTACCTCTCCTTACAGCAATTCTTGGAGGATTTGCTTTAGGACTATTTTACTTTGGTAGTCTTTGGGTGACCGTGCGTCAACTGCCAACAACACAATGGCCAATTCGCTTAATTATCAGTAGTTTAATCGGTCGCTTGACGATTGCTTTATTAGGGTTTTATCTAATTATAGACGGGCAATGGCAACGCGCCTTACTGGGATTACTCGGCTTTATTTTAGCTCGTTTCATCTTAACGAAAAGCTTGAAACTTCCCCAAAATGCTAACTTTTCGATCCAGAAATAAGCGATCGCCCCTATCAAAAATCGTTTCTTTCTGTAAATTCTGCATGAATTTCGTTCGATCGCCCATTTTTCGATCCATTTCTTGGCTTATTTTTGATTGGTTTATTTTTGATAATAGCTGTGGTGCGATCGAAAAGTTGGAACATCTAAAAATGTCTCATTAATATCTCATTAATGTCTGACTTGTATCATTAATAATTCTCCAATTTAGACCCGATGGAAATTAGCCCGGACAATATTATTTTATGGCAATCGGGAATCGTCAAACTAAATGCAACGATTCTCTACACTTGGCTTGTGATGATAATTTTAGTTGGCGGATCGTGGGTAGTGACTCGCCAGTTATCGGTTCAACCTAAACTTTCTCGACGGCAACATATCTTGGAAATCATTGTAGATGCGATCGCCGACCAAATTCGCGATGCCAGTCGTCAAGAACCCAGCCAATTTTTGCCCTTTATCGGTACTTTATTTATCTTTGTTGCCACTTGTAATTTACTGACCTTATTTCCAATTTACGAATCTCCGGCGGGGTCGTTATCGACAACAACCGCATTAGCTTTATGCGTCTTTGTTGCCGTTCCTTTATACGGGATTAAAAATCGAGGAGTAGGAGGCTATTTAAAGCATTTTTTGCAACCGTCCCCCTTCATGTTACCGTTTCAACTCATCAGCGAAGTTTCGCGGACTTTATCCCTCGCCGTTCGCTTATTTGGAAACATCATGAGTGGCAGTATGTTGGTGGCAATTTTGCTTTCGATCGTGCCGTTATTGTTTCCAATGGTCATGCGAGCTTTTGGCTTGTTAATTGGCGTGATTCAAGCTTATGTATTTGCAATTTTGGCAATGGTTTACATTGCTTCGGGAATGCGCGCTCAGAAGAGCAGTTAACGATCGAAAGCCATCGAATCTAGAGCGTTAATTTTGGTTTCAGTACAAAAGAACTATCGGAAGAAATATCGTCCAAAAAATAGGAGTAAAAAAGATCGATGAGCGACATTAGTTTAATTGGGATGATGTCAATTTTTACCGCAGGACTATCGATTGGTTTAGGAGCGATCGGTCCGGCGATCGGTGAAGGATTGGCGTTAGCAAATGCGATGCGAGCTTTGGCGCAACAACCGGATAAAGCGAATACGATTACTCGTACTTTATTTGTGGGGATGGCGTTGATTGAATCCACGGCAATTTACTGTTTTGTCGTCTCGATGATTTTAATTTTTGCCAATCCATTTTGGAATTATGTTTTAGATCGAAGTGGAGGGTAATTCGTGTTAATTGATTGGTTTACCGTTATTGCCCAACTTATCAATTTCTTAATTCTCGTTTATTTGTTGCAGCGTTTTTTATACAAACCCATTGTCAAGACGATCGCCGATCGCGATCGACAGATCGAGCAACAGTGGAATGAGGCGCATCGATCGCGCGAAGTCGCCGACCGCGAAGCTAAATCGTACCGCCAGCAACAAGAACAGTTAGAGCAACAGCGAGATCGCTGGCTCGCCGAAGCCCGGGAAGAAGCGGAAAAATGCCGCAAGTCTTTAGTGGAAGAAGCGCGATCGCAAGTCGATCGAATGCGCGCCCAGTGGCATTCTAAGTTACGGCGAGATCGCCATCATTTTGTAGAAAACTTGCAAAATCAACTCGTCGAAGAAACGGACAGTTTGACCCGGCGGGTTTTGCGGGATCTCGCCGATATCGATCTCGAAGAGCGCGAGATCGCCCAACTGATCGATCGCCTCCATCACTTGAGCGATCGCGATCGCGAGCAAATTCGCGAAGCACTCAACTCGTCTGACGCGCCGATTTTAATTCGCACTCGCTTCGCGCTGTCGCCGGAAACTCGCGAGGAATTCCTCAATGTAATGGGGCGAGAATTAAAGATTGACGGGGTAGATGTCAATTTTAAAACATCAGACCGAGTAATTGGCGGAATTACGCTGAATATAGGCGGATATCAAATTGCATGGACGATCGAATCTTATTTGCAAGGGGTTCGCGATCGCTTCCGAGACGCGATCGATCGCGTGACGGTTCCCCTAGATCGAGAGGAAAGCGATCGGGTCGAGTCCGAGGAAAATCGGGAAAAAGCCTTGCAGGTCGAACTCGTCCGCCAAAGTTATACGATCGCCCGTCGAGTTTTAAAAGATTTCGCCGATGAAGAATTACAAAACCGCGCGATCGATGTTTTCCTACGACAATTAAAACAATTGGACGAACGAGACCGAGACGAGATCGCGAGATCGATCCGAAATTCCGGACAGGCGATCGCAATTCGTACCAGTTTTAAGCTCTCCCAATCAACCCGACAGCAGTTAATCGATCGGTTACAAGAGTGCAGCTTACTCGATTTGGAATCGGTCGAATTTGTAGAATCCTCGGATCTCGATTGTGGCATCCAGTTAAAGCTGGGCGATCGCGAAATTGGGTGGACATTAGACGGATATTTCCAAAATTTAGAAACGGAGTTGATGGGGATCGAAAAAGAGCTACAAGCAATTCAGTAAAGAGAGACAATCTAGTTATTTTTATATTCAACATATTTTCAGCCAGAGGACGAAGTGAATGACGAGCGATCGCGTATTAGAAAGAGTTTTAGAAGCCACTCAATCTACTTTTAATTCGGTATTACACGAATATCGACCGCGCCTTCAAGTGCGAGAAATCGGTCGCGTAAAATCCGTTGGTGAAGGAATTGCCAGGGTCTCGGGATTGCCGAATCTTAAGATCGATGAATTACTCAAATTTCCCGGGAATTTATTCGGGATTGCATTCAATTTAGATCCGGATGAAATCGGCGTAATTTTATTAGGAGATAGCGATCGTCTGGAAGCGGGAGATGAAGTGTATCGTACCGGAAACGAGCTTAAAGTTCCCGTCGGCGAATCCCTACTCGGTCGCGCGATCGATGCGACGGGACGATCGCTCGATGGCGGCGAACCGATTCAAGTAGAAGAACGGCGATCGATCGAACGGGAAGCCCCGGCGATTATGGATCGGGCTCCGGTCACCGTTCCCCTACAAACGGGCTTAAAAGTGGTCGATGCGCTGATTCCCGTGGGACGGGGACAGCGAGAATTGATCGTCGGCGATCGCCAAACGGGAAAAACCGCGATCGCCCTCGATACGATCGTCAACCAACGAGACAAAAACGCAATTTGTATCTATTGCGCGATCGCTCAACGTAACTCAGCCGTCGCCAAAGCCGTTTCCAAATTACATGAGAGCGGCGCGATGGACTACACGATCGCCGTAGTCGCGGGTGGCGAAGATCCCCCGGGATTGCAATACATTACCCCCTACGCCGCGACGACAATGGGCGAATATTTTATGGAACGGGGACACGACGTTTTAGTCGTTTACGACGATTTAACCCGCCATGCGTGGGCGTATCGCGAACTGTCGTTGTTGTTGCGTCGTCCCCCCGGTCGCGAAGCGTATCCCGGCGATATTTTTTACATCCACTCTCGCATGTTAGAGCGATCGACTCACTTAAGGGACGAACTCGGTGGCGGTTCTCTCACGGCGTTGCCGATTGTCGAAACTCAAGCGCAAAATATTTCCGCTTACATCCCTACCAATTTAATCTCGATTACCGACGGTCAAATTTATTTATCCCCGGATTTGTTCCAAAAAGCTGTATTACCTGCGGTAGATGTCGGTAAATCGGTCTCTCGCGTCGGCGGAAAGACTCAACTCGCCGCTTACAGCCATGTTTCCGGCGATCTGCGCCTCTCTTATTCCCAATTCCAAGAAGTAGAAGTTTTCGCCCGTTTCGGAACTCAACTCGATGAAGATACCCGACAAACGTTACAACGGGGGCGAAGAGTGCGAGAAATTTTCAAACAACCGGAGTCACAACCGATACCCGTGGCGGAACAAATTGCGGTGTTGATGGCGGCGAACGAGGGGATTTTCGACGACATCCCTTTAGATCGCATTGAAGATGCAGAAAATGCGGTCAGAGAACGGACGATCGATCGCCACCCGGACTTGTGCGATCGCATCGAAAACAGCGAAAAATTGAGCGATGACGATCGCCAGTCCCTCGTGGAAGTCGCCGGGGATGCGATCGCGCCTTTTTTAGACGATAACGAAGTAGAAAATAGCGCAGATAACGACTGATATGACAACTCCAGAAGCCTTAAAATCTACCATTACTCGGGTTGAAGATTTGCAATCCGTAGTTAAAACAATGAAAGCGTTAGCGGCGGTCAGCATTCGCCAATATCAAAAAGCCGTCCAATCTCTCGCCGATTACAACCGTAGTGTAGAAATGGGCTTGCAAATTGCGCTCAAACACCAGTATTTTGAGGGCGATGATTTTGGCGAATTTTTGGGCAATTTCAATCCCAAAACTGCTCGCTTGGGGGCGATCGTTTTCGGTTCCGACCAAGGACTGTGCGGTCAATTTAACGAACAAATTGCCGAACGGGCGATCGCCTATTTCCACGAACACAACGAAACGATCGATCGCCTCTCAATCGCCGCCGTCGGTGCGCGGGTTGTCCTGCCCATTCAAGCCTCAAAATACGAAATTGACGCCCTCTTTTCCGTCCCCAGTTCGGCAAAAGAAATTACCCCCATGGTGCAAGAACTTATTCTCAATATCGAACGGTGGCGAGAACAGGGCGAAATCGATCGCGTGGTTCTCTTTTACAATCATTCCGTTTCCGGTTCTAGTTACGAATCTCGGGTGTTTCCTCTCTTACCCGTCGATCGCCAATGGTTATCTAACCTACAAAATAAACAGTGGCCGAGTAACGTAATGCCCACCTTTACCATGGATTGGCAAGTTCTCTTTTCGGCATTAATTCGGCAATATCTTTTTGTTTCTCTCTATCGCGCTTTTGCCGAATCTTTAGCGAGTGAAAACGCCAGCCGTCTGTCTTCGATGCAAGCGGCGGAAAAAAATATTAACGAACGTCTCGAAGATCTGACGGGTCAATATCGGCGCCAGCGCCAAAGCTCGATTACCGGAGAACTTCTCGATATTGCTGCCGGATTTGAAGCATTAACTGACCGCTAAATCGACAAGGATGATTTTATCGATTAAAATTCTTTTATATCCGCCTTTGCTCAATCTTCCCCGTCTCGATCCATGTTCGTGATTGAAAAGATCTGCTGGAAATCGATCGCCCTCCTCGGCGCGATCGCCGTTGTAACGCCCCTCGCCGCCTGTACGTTTCCGGGACAAGCTGAAAACGATCGCTATATCCATTTGAGCAGTTCTGAGGGTAAAAATAGCGATCGCCATGTCGATCTTAAAACCCTAACGAAACTGAGCGACAATACGTTTCAATATACGATCGTTGTCGGATCGAATCGGCGAGAATTTGAATCGGAAGCGATCGTTAATTGTAGCGATCTTCGACGAGTAGAACTGAAACAAGCTCGCTTTTATAACGAAAATGGCGAAGTCGATCGCACCGAACAGCGCGATCGTAAAATCACGGTACGACCGAACGATCCCAATCAAGTTTATTACGAAGCCAATCGCGCAGTTTGCGAACGAGTGGGCGATTCGATCGCCGTCCCGCCACCGGAGGAAATCGCCTACGAAACTTATTACAATTCCCGATTTAATTATGCGGTGAAATATCCGAGGGATCTGCTCGTTCCCCAAGGGGAAGCTCAAAACGGAGACGGTCAATCGTTTATTTCTGAGGACAATCAGATCGTGATGAGTGTTTACGGGACTCACCATACTCTCCATGGCAGTTTGGACGGTTGGTATCGCGAAGCGACGCGGAGGAGCGATCGTCGAGAAGTAACGTATAAAGTTCGTCGAGATAATTGGTTTGTAGTTTCGGGATACGATGACGGATTTGTTTTTTATCAAAAGGTCGTAGAAGAACGGGAAGAGGGGGGCGTTTTCAAGGTTTTAGAACTTCGTTACCGTCGATCGCTGCAATCGCAATTCGATCCGGTGGTGGCGGAAATTGCTAATTCTTTTACAAGCAATCCGCAATAAGTAGGAATGCAAAAGTTTGCATCCCTACCGCTTAGTTCTCGTGCGAGCGATCGCCGATTGAGGAAACAGGAAAAACACCGAGCGATCGTCGGGAAGGATCGATCGGTCATCCCCGATCCCATGGGGAACGGGACGACCGGGACACGAAGCGATCGCCCGGATCGAAAATCGATGGCTCGAAACCCGCTAAAATTGTTAAGGAATGTATCGCAGACTACCCCATGCCTAACTCTGCTGTCTCTGACAACCAACCTGCCGAAACCGAGAACGGCAAGTCAGTCCCCCCCTCTGTCGCGCCGACGACAGGTAATCCGAACTGCATTCGGATTCGGGGGGCGCGGCAGCACAACCTCAAAAATCTCAACCTCGAACTGCCGCGCGATCGCCTGATCGTGTTTACTGGGGTGTCCGGTTCCGGGAAATCTTCCCTCGCCTTCGATACGATTTTTGCCGAGGGTCAGCGTCGCTACGTCGAATCCCTGAGTGCTTACGCCAGGCAGTTTTTGGGACAACTGGACAAGCCGGACGTGGAGGCGATCGAGGGGTTATCCCCGGCGATTTCGATCGATCAAAAATCCACCTCCCACAACCCGCGTTCCACCGTGGGGACGGTCACCGAAATTTACGACTATTTGCGCTTGCTGTTCGGACGCGCCGGAGAACCGCACTGTCCGCACTGCGATCGCTCGATCGCGCCGCAAACGATCGATCGAATGTGCGATCGGGTCATGGAGTTGAGCGATCGCACGAAATTCCAAATTCTCGCCCCGGTGGTGCGCGGGAAAAAAGGCACCCACAAAAAACTGCTCTCCAGCCTCGCCAGCAATGGCTTCGTCCGGGTTCGGATCGACGGCGAAATCCGCGACCTGTCCGACGCGATCGCCCTCGATAAAAACCAAAGTCACACGATCGAAATTGTCGTCGATCGCCTCGTCAAAAAAGACGGTATCCAAGAACGTCTCGCCGATTCCCTCTCCACCGCCTTGCAAAATGCCGAAGGCGTCGCGATCGTCCTCATCCAGCCGGATAGCGACGACCAACCGCCGCGCGAAATCGTCTTTTCCGAAAACTTCGCCTGTCCCGAACACGGGGCCGTGATGGAAGAACTCTCGCCGCGCCTATTTTCCTTCAACTCCCCTTACGGCGCCTGCCCCCAATGCCACGGATTGGGCAGTTGGCGCGCCTTTTCCCCAGATCTGGTGATTCCCGATCGCCAAGCCCCCGTTTACAGCGCGATCGCCCCGTGGTCGGAAAAAGACAGCACCTATTACCTCAGCGTCCTCCACAGCGTCGGACAGGCGTTCGGGTTCGACATCAACACGCGCTGGAAAGACCTCACCCCGACCCAAGAAGCGGCGTTACTCAACGGATCCCCCGAACCGATCTGGATCGAAACCGAATCGCGCTATCGAGACACCAAAGGCTATTACCGCCATTTCCCCGGGGTGTTGGGAATGCTGCAACGCCAGTACGAGGAAAGCAGTTCGGAAACCCAAAAGCAAAAACTCGAAGTCTATCTCGTCGATCTCCCCTGCGAACAGTGCGGCGGAAAACGGCTCAAACCCGAAGCCCTCGCCGTTCGCGTCGGACAGTACGGCATTCTCGACCTGACCGGAGTTTCGATCGCCGAAGCCCTCGATCGCGTCAATGACTTGGAATTGAGCGATCGCCAAGCTCAAATTGCCGAACTGGTTTTGCGGGAAGTGCGATCGCGCCTCCAATTTCTCCTCGATGTCGGCTTGGACTACCTCACCCTCGATCGCCCCGCCATGACCCTTTCCGGCGGCGAAGCCCAACGCATTCGCCTCGCCACCCAGATCGGAAGCGGACTCACCGGGGTGCTTTACGTCCTCGACGAACCCAGCATCGGACTGCACCAACGGGATAACAGTCGTCTCCTCGACACCCTCACCAAACTCCGAAACCTCGGCAATACCTTAATTGTGGTCGAACACGACGAAGACACGATCCGCGCTGCCGATCGCATCGTCGATATCGGTCCCGGGGCCGGGGTTCACGGCGGGGCGATCGTCGCCCAAGGGTCTCTCGAAACCCTCCTCAATGCAGAAGAGTCCCTCACCGGGGCTTATTTGTCCGGGCGCCGCGCGATCGCCACCCCCACCGAGAGACGACCGGGAAACGGGCGATCGCTCGTCCTCAAAAACTGTCGGCGCAACAACCTCAAAAACATCGACGTGACCCTTCCCCTCGGCAAACTCGTGTGCGTCACCGGGGTCTCCGGTTCCGGGAAATCCACCCTCGTCGAAGAACTGCTCTATCCGGCGCTGCAACACCACCTCACCCGCAAAGTCCCCCTTCCCGAAGACCTCGACGCCCTCGAAACCCCGGGTACGAAAACCATTAAAGATGTCGTCGATAAAACCATCGTCATCGACCAATCGCCGATCGGCAGAACCCCGCGATCGAACCCCGCCACCTATACCGGAGTGTTCGACGTCATCCGCGCCCTCTTCGCCGAAACCATCGAAGCTAAAGCCCGGGGCTACAAACCCGGTCGCTTCTCTTTCAACGTCAAAGGCGGACGCTGCGAAGCCTGTGGCGGTCAAGGCGTCAACGTCATTTCGATGAACTTCCTCCCCGACGTTTACGTTCAGTGCGACGTGTGCAAAGGAGCGCGCTACAACCGCGAAACCTTGCAAGTCAAATACAAAGGAAAATCGATCGCCGACGTCCTCAACATGACCGTCGAGGAAGCGTGCGCTCTATTTGAAAATATCCCCCGCGCCGCCACCCGCCTGCAAACCTTGGTCGATGTCGGTCTCGGTTACATTCATTTAGGACAACCCGCCCCTACCCTGTCCGGCGGCGAAGCCCAACGGGTCAAACTCGCCACGGAATTATCGCGCCGGGCCACGGGAAAAACCCTTTATTTAATCGACGAACCGACTACGGGACTGTCATTTTACGACGTTCACCAACTGTTAAATGTTTTGCAACGATTAGTCGATAAAGGCAATTCCGTTCTAATTATCGAACACAATTTGGACGTGATTCGTTGTGCGGATTGGATTATCGATCTCGGTCCGGAAGGGGGAAATAAAGGGGGCGAGGCGATCGCGATCGGCACCCCCGAGCAAATTGCCGAACATCCCCTTTCTTATACAGGCAAATATCTGAAGGAAGTGTTGAAGGGGAAAGAGATAAGGGAAAAGGGAAAAGGGAAAAGCGAAAAGGGAAAAGCGAAAAAGTAAGAGTCTCCAGGGGGGGAATCCTTCGGCTGGGCTGAGGATTCCCGCCTTTGCTACGACGGTAACAGGCTCGATCTAGAGCCTCGTCTCTTCAGACGAATAGAAATTTAGAAAATGGTTTAATTTTCGTAAATTATACGGGTTTGTGAATAGTTTAGCGGCATCTTTTTCATGGGTTCAAACTGAACCGAAACAAGAGAATTTGCACGATTGTCCTTTAAAATATCCTCGTACTTCCCCGGCGATCGTCCCGGTTAGAATAAAGTTTCTCTCCCGCAACTTCTCGATCCCTATTGGGTAGGCGCGATCGGGGAACGATGGCTTTCTAATTTGGCCACGAGGCGATCGCCTTATCCTCAATTGGGTTAAAATGTTTAAGAATGTAACGATTTTATAAATTCGAGTCAAGAAATAAATTGGATTTCTATAATATTAAACAACTCAATTCAGGTTTGGGCGATCGCGCGACTGCACGTCAATGAATAGCAACCTCCACTCCACATATCCCGAAGTCGATCTGACAAATTGCGACCGGGAACCCATACATATCCCCGGTTCCATTCAACCGCACGGATTGCTGTTGGCTTTCAAAGAGCATACCTTCGAGATCGTACAAGCCAGCACCAATATCGCTACCATTTTTCAATGCCAAGTCCGTGAATTAATCGGTCAATCTCTCAGCCTATTATTAGATCCTACGGATCTCGAACTGCTGTCCCAGCATCTCAGACACCAAGATATTAGCGGCAGGAATCCGATTCCCCTATCCGTAGAAGCGGAAGGGAGAAAGTTATTATTTGACGGAATTATCCACCGAAACGATGGATTGGTCCTTTTAGAGTTAGAACCCGCGCGCACGCGATCGAACCTTTCCTTTTTAAACGTTTACGACTTACTGAGAAATTCAATTTCCAAGATCCAAAACACCGCGACCTTGCAGGAACTCTGCGAAAAAATGGTTCGGGAAATTGGCAAACTCACGGGATTCGATCGCGTGATGATGTACCAGCTCGATCCGGTGGAAGGTTACGGAACCGTGATCGCCGAATGTAAAGCACCGCAGTTAGAGCCTTATTTAGGATTGCGCTATCCCGCGTCGGACATTCCCAAACAAGCGCGCCAACTGTATTACTCAAATTGGTTGCGAATTATTCCCGACATTCGCTATCAACCGAGTCCGATTGTTCCCGAACTCAATCCCTTCACCGATCGCCCCTTAGACTTGAGTTTTTCAGTATTGCGCAGTGTCTCCCCCATTCACATTCAATATTTAGAAAATATGGGGGTACGCGCCTCGATGTCAATCTCCCTGATTCACAAAGATCGCTTGTGGGGATTGATCGCCTGCCATCACTATTCGCCAAAATATATCGCTTACGAAGTCCGGAAAACCTGCGAATTTCTCGGACAAATTATGTCTTTGGAAATTGATTCCAAAGAAAACAATCAAGATTACGATTACAAAATCGAATTAAAATCTATCGTCACTCGCTTAATTGAATATATGTCCGTTGAGGACAACTTTATCGATGGGTTAGTCGGGCGACAACCCAATGTTTTAGAGTTGGTTGGAGCTTCGGGAGCGGCGATTTATTTTGACGATCGCTTCCGAGCGATCGGCAAAACTCCCGACAAAGAACGACTCGATAAATTAATCGACTGGATCGAAAGTGCGATCGGCGACGAACCCGTATTTCAAACCGATTGTCTGTCCAAATTTTATAAAGAAGCGGAGCAATTCAAACAGACGGCGAGCGGCTTATTAGCAATTCCGATCGCCCGCCATCCGAGGAAATACGTTCTCTGGTTCCGACCGGAAGTCGTGCAAACGGTGAAATGGGCAGGAAACCCCAACAAACCCGTAGAAGTAGAAGAAGATGGCAGCGAATCGTTAACGCCGCGTCACTCGTTCGATTTGTGGAAAGAAACTGTTTACGGGCGATCGCTACCGTGGAAAGCGTGCGAAGTCGATGCGGCTTTAGAGTTGAGAACCGCACTGATTCATATTGTTTTGCGAAAAGCCGAAGAACTGCAACGGCTCAATGAAGCCTTACAACATTCCGAAGCGCATTCTCGGCAGCAAGCCAGTAAACTAGCCGAAGCCTTAGAACGACTCAAACGCACTCAAACCCAACTGATTCAAACTGAAAAAATGTCGAGTTTGGGTCAGTTAGTCGCTGGAATTGCCCATGAAATTAACAATCCGATTAACTTCATTTACGGCAATCTCACCCATGCGGATAACTACACTCAAGATTTAATTAATTTACTCTATCTCTACCGCAATCATTATCCCGTGGCGCCGCCAGATATCGAAGCCCAAGCGGAGGAAGTCGATTTAGAGTTTCTGATTGAAGATTTGCCGAAAGTTTTACAATCGATGAAAGTCGGGGCGGAACGAGTGCGAGAAATCGTGCGGAGTTTGCGAAGTTTTTCCCGTCTCGACGAAGCCGACATGAAACCCGTCGATATTCACGAAGGCATTGAAAATACATTAATGATTTTGCAATATCGTCTCAATCCAGAGCAGAAAGGCGGGATTGAAATTATTAGAGAATACGAAGAGTTGCCGTTAGTGGAGTGCTATGCGGGTCAACTCAATCAAGTATTCATGAATATCATCAGCAACGCGATCGACGCCCTCGACGGGAATAAAGGGAAAGGAAAAACCCACGCGGAGAAATCGCCGAAAATTTGGATTAGAACTGCAATTAAAGATCGCGATTGGGTCTCGATCCGAATTGCCGATAACGGTCCGGGGATTGAAGAATCGGTCTTGGCGCGGTTGTTCGATCCGTTCTTTACCACGAAACCGACCGGAAAAGGGACGGGTTTGGGCTTGGCGATCGGCTATCAGATTATTACCGAAAAACATGGCGGCAAATTGTACTGTGTTTCGCAAAAGAAACGCGGGGCGGAATTTGTGATTGAAATTCCCCAACGCCAACCGATTCAGACATCCGCCGCCCCCAAGAAAACCTCGGAACGGATGTAGGCGGCGATCGCGAATTTCTCGATTTTGGGGTCGGCAGACCCATTTTTTTTGTGTACTGTTACACAAATAACGATTGCAGGAACGCAGACTTTATACCCTTGAGACGGTGATGGTTTTGGTGGGTGCAGTGGCAGTAGAAATTGTCGTCAACCGTTGAATGCCGTTCGCCTCATCAATCCATCGATCGATTCGTTCCTGCGCGGCAAAATCTTATGATTCACGAGGTCTTTCCGGTTATCTACTCGACCCTGAACGCCGAGGCATTGGTCGATCGCGTTCTCGCCTGCTACCCTCTCGACCCGGTTCGTCGTTGTCAGTTTTGGCATCGCGGCTTGAGTGACGTTTACGTGGTAGAAACGTCACGGCAGATGTATGTTTTGAGGGTTTCCCACTACCACTGGCGATCGAAGTCAGAAATTGATTTTGAATTGGAATTGCTCGATTTTCTCGATCGCCACCACCTCCCGGTTGCGGCCCCGTTGACCACGATCGCCGGAGACCTCTCGGTAACGATCGCGGCGCCGGAGGGCGATCGCTACGCGGCCCTGTTTCCTTACGCCCCGGGAACGGTTCCGGTGGGGGACTTCAACCCGACCCAAAGTTTTGCGATCGGCGAAACTCTGGCCAAAATCCATCAAATTTGCCAGAAATTTCGTCCTCGGGGGGTTCGCCAGTCGTTAACCCCCGATTACTTACTCGAAGATGCCCTAGAGGCGATCGCGCCTTTCCTCAAACACCGCCCCCACGACCTCCAACAGCTACGAGAGGCAATCGGCGCGATCGAAGCCCGACTCGCCGAACTGCCCCAACACAGCCCCTTTTGGACCGTCTGCTGGGGCGACCCCCATAGTGGGAACGTCCACTTTACCCCCTCCGGACAGATGACCTTATTCGATTTCGATCAATGCGCTTATGGTTGGCGGGCCTTTGATATCGCCAAGTTCTGGCAAGTTTCCTTACGCGCCGGGACGAGTAAAGCCGTCCGTCAGGCTTTTCTCGAAGGGTATCAAGGTGTCGAACCCCTCAGCCAACGAGAACTCGACGGTTTGCAATCCCTCACTCAAATGGCCCATCTCTGGATGTGGTCGATCAATCTCCACAATGCCCGTCTTTACAACTACAGTCGCTTAGACGAGAGCTATTTTACTCAACGTCTCGAACACCTCAAATTGTTACGGTCTTCCTCGTGGCAATTATTTTGATCTTTCGAGGGGCGATCGCGCTAATCTAAATATTCGACGTTACGAACTTCCGTAGCGAAAATTTTCCATTCTCCATTAGATTTTTTGAGGATATGTACCGCTTGAATGCGGTTATTTCTAAATTCAGGACCGCTAATTTTGGTCGTGGTTTGGGTGACTTGAACTTGTGCTTCGTTACTCGATTGCGAGATCACTTCCAAGCTGTTAATTTCGTATCTGAGGTTGTAATTGTCGATTAACTGTTGGGTGAAACTGCGGGTAAAGTCGTAAACCGGTGAATTTTCATCGATGGTCGCCATGTAAGCGTCGATATCTTCGTTGTTTAAGGCGCGCAAATTTTCACGAACTGCCGCTTCGATCGCCTGTTTTTGTGCGGCATTTCCTCCTTGTTGCAGTTGAGCTACGCGGGTGACCGGATGGCTTGCACGAGTCATCCCTTCTGCGTTCTGCTGGCTTGGTCCCGGCGCGGCACTGGCAGGATTGGCGATCGCGGCGATCGCGGAAAGAGCCACCGTCACCCCAACTTTTCTTAATAGTTGAAAATTAAAAGCTGACATAAGTTTTAGAATCAATCAAATTACCTCTTATGCCTAGCAAAAAAAAAGGCGATCGTCAATAGTTATACTATAGCCTTCCTCAATCAATTGGATCGGAGTTCCCTACCTGAAACCCTTGGGAGTGCGAGCATCCCGATCGCCAGTTTTGTTCCAAGAAATTTAGGCTCGCTATATGGCTCTAAAAGTAGGAGAGAGGCATCCTTGGTAAGGAAATGTTACTGCTCTTTTCTTCCCTTCACGTCCTCTCCTTCTTTTTAATAAAAAGTAACCCGAATTGGCTTCAACTCTTTGTTAAGCGATCGAGAAAACCGATCGCCCGTTCGAACTTTTTAATTTAATCTCCCCGACGGAAAAACTGTTTTAAAATTTCGCTCGGCTTGCGATCCCAGCGATCGATATGTTCGTAAATGAATCCTCGTTCGTCAAATTTATAAGTTGAGTTGCCATTGAAGAAAATACGAGCTTTCCACGGTACCCGTAAGGTACCGCGCACGGTCCATTCTACGAAAAGGGTATTTTCGCTCGCTTGGCGCACGTCGGCAACGTCAAAATCAAGTTCAGTAAAAAAGAGTTGACCGTGGAAACGTAGGGTCCAAAAAATAATCCGATAGTTGAATTTTCCTTTGAACGTATTGACCGGGTCTTGAAAAAAGATATCGTCTCGGTAAATATCGTAAGAAATATCCCGTTTAAAAAGGGTCGGTAAATCCTGTTTTAGCGTGGCGATCGCGCGATCGACGTCGATGACAACCTCGTTCATGGTAATTGTATTAAGGGACGGGCGATCGTTATTTTATCGGCTTTTTCCGAGTCTGACTAGCGATCGCCAACCGCCAAGGGTTCAGCGATCGTGATAGCGGCGATAGCCATCGGGATAAACCGTCAGGCGATCGAGATAAGCTTCCGATAAATCGCACTGCTGGACGCGAAACAAATTGCATCCATATAATTTTGTTCCACTCAATCGGGTGCGTTCCAAAATTGCGCGGCTTAAATTAGCTTTTGACAGATCGGCATTACTTAAATCGGCATTAGAAAGGTCGGCATTTTGAAGATTGGCGCCGGACAAATTTGCACCGCTTAAATTAGCGCCCCGTAAATTAACGCGCGATAAATTAGCGCCTGCTAAATTCGCATTCGATAAATCGGTTTGATATAATTTTGCATCACTTAACTCGATCGCGATGGCTTGAGCTAGTGCTACCTTTGCGTAAGATAAATTGGCATAAGGTAAGTAGGCTTCAGTTAAATTACTACTAACCAGATTGATTTCTTGCAAATCTGCTTCAAATAAATCGATAGCCGCCAGATCTGTTTCGGCAAAATCGCGACGACCTGCTCCATATTGAGCTAATACCTCTTTGGCACTGAGTTTCTGCATAACAATGTGTTTTCTTCGTCAACCCCTTCCATTGGCTGCACGTCTGCTGACTATAATAACGACCGAGAGTAGATGGTTTGAGTATCGATCTCAAAAAGTTTTTGAGCATTAATACTTAGTCTTTTTTGAGGTTAACGGAATGTAACAACAATCTCATTTTTCTTTAAATTTTTTTAATACTTAATCCCGATCGCCGCGACCTTGCGCGAGGCGATCGCCTTTTCTGCCGCAATTACGGAAGCGCCCGGGTAAAGACTTAGTATTTTTACTTAGAAACTTCGCCTTTTCCGCCTCACTAATGTCAAGATCGGAAAGAATGTTCAACAAAAATAGTGACGCACTCCCCCTATGCCAGATCTGCCAATTTCGATCGCCCAACACTATCACGATCGCACCAAATACGACCCCGACACCCTCGCCGCGAAAGCGCGAAAGTTGGATTGGGAAAATCAACCGATCCCGTTTAAAGAATACAAGATCGGCAAGACGATCGACCTCAAACCGTATCTGAAAAAACTGTCCGAAGAAGAGCGCAAAGACCGAGGGGTTCTCGGCTTGAAGCGACTGTCGCGGCTGTTATTCTGCACTTACGGACTGACCGCCAAAGTGCCGACGAGTACCGGAAATCCCCTCTATTTTCGGGCCGCACCTTCCGCCGGAGGCTTATACCCGGCGGAAGTGTACCTAATCTCTCAAGGCACTCCCTTTCTGCCTCCCGGACTTTACAACTACCAAACCAAAACTCACTCCCTGATCCGCTTCTGGGATGCAGACGCCTGGCCCACCTTGAAAGGCTCGTGTTTTTGGCATCCCGTCTTAGAAAGTACGAGACTGGCGATCGCCACCACCGCCGTATTTTACCGCTCCGCTTGGCGTTACGAAGACCGCGCCTACCGTCGTATTTTTCTCGATACGGGCCACTTACTCGGCAACCTCGAACTCGCCAGCGCCTTAACCGACTACCGACCTCACGCTATCGGCGGCTTTCTGGATGCCTCCCTCAACAAGCTGTTTTATCTCGATCCCGACCGAGAAGCAGCGATCGCCGTAATTCCCCTCGCCGACTTGCTGGCAGTCGATCAGAACCTGCCCCCCTATCGTACCGCTTTACCCTCTGCCACCCAAACCACCTATCCCGAGGTCGCCGACGGGGACTTACTCACCTACTTCCACCACGCCACCGAGATCGATACCGATACCAGTGGTACCGGAGGCTGGACCCGAGACAGCGAACCGGAAGAACGGGAAGATAAATATAATTTGCCCTTTTGTTCTAAAGTCTCCACCCGAACGCCCCCCATCGATTGGGGTGAAAATCTCCAAGGATTGGAAAATACGATCCTGCGCCGCCGTTCTACCCGCAGCTATAACGGCGCCTCGATTACTTTAGAAGAACTCAATGCCATTCTCGATTTTACCTACCATCCAGAACATTATCTCTATCAAGGATTGGACGGACAACCGGACTTTTTCGACCTGACCTTACTCGAAACCTTTGTCGCCGTCTCTTCCGTGGAAGGGTTGGACGAAGGCTGTTATTATTACGCCCCCAAAGCGGAAGAGTTACGCCAAGTGCGGTTTAAAAACTTCCGTCGCGAACTGCATTTCTTGTGTTTGGGACAAGATTTAGGGCGGGATGCTGCCGCCTTGGTCTTCCATACGGCAGATTTGAAAAAGGCGATCGCCAAATACGGCGATCGCGTTTACCGCTACCTGCACATGGACGCCGGACATCTCGGTCAACGGCTCAATTTAGCTGCAATTTACATGGGATTGGGCGTCAGTGGGATCGGCGGCTTTTTCGACGATCGCGTCAACGAAGTTCTCGGCATTCCCGAAGATGAAGCGGTCATTTATATTACCACCTTGGGCAGACCCCGTTAGCCGGATCTAGGGAGGAGGAAATCGAGACTCGCGCCGATCTCAAAGCCTGTGGTGCGGGCATCTTGCC
This sequence comes from Oxynema mangrovii CENA135, assembly GCF_016632315.1. Taxonomy (NCBI): domain Bacteria; kingdom Bacillati; phylum Cyanobacteriota; class Cyanophyceae; order Oscillatoriales; family Oscillatoriaceae; genus Oxynema; species Oxynema mangrovii. Next base: position 711,216 of record NZ_JAEOXH010000002.1, read on the forward strand.
CGCCGCTCCTTCCCTCGATCTACAATCTACAATCTAACCTCTAACCTCTCTATGAAATCTCGAATTCGCTCGATCTTCAGCATCGGTTTATTTATCCTTCTCTCCGTCGCCCTCGGCGTTTTAAGTGCTAACTTTATCTTTGCCCTCATCCAAAAATTTGCTTGAACTCGACTCAAATCCGATCGCCCCCTACTTACCGATGCAAAAACGGCTGAAGATGCGATCGAGGATCGACTCGGTGACCTCTTCTCCCGAAATCTCGCCGAGGGCTTGGATGGCGCCGCGTAAGTCGATCGTCCAAAAGTCGAGGGGGAGGTGGTCGGCGATCGTTTTTTGAACTTGTTCGAGACAAGTTTTGGCGCGGGTGAGGGCGGCAGCTTGGCGGCGATCGATCGCGATTTCCAGGTTGGCGGCTTCTACCGAACCCGCGCCCACCGCTTCTAAAAGGGCAGTTTCGAGGTCTTCAATGCCTTCGTTGCGGACGGCGCAGGTTTTGACCGTCGCCCGAATCGACTCGCCGACGGGGATTTCCGGTAGGGTGTCCGCGCGATCGATTTTGTTGATGACCAGAATCAGGGGGCGGTGTTTGACGCGATCGTAAATTTCACGATCGCCCGGCGTCCACCCGAGTGCAGCATCGACAGTCAGCAAGACCACATCCGCCGATTCCGCCGCCAACCGCGATCGCTCCACGCCGATTTGTTCGACCCGATCCTCGGTTTCGCGAATCCCTGCCGTATCGAGGATTTGTACCGGAATTCCCCGTACGACTAACTGGGATTCCACCACGTCGCGGGTCGTCCCGGGTAAGTCGGTCACGATCGCGCGATCGCTGCGACTCCAGGCATTTAACAAGCTCGATTTGCCCACGTTGGGACGACCGACGATCGCCACCTTCAAGCCCATCCGCAACAGTTCCCCCTGTTGCGCCGTCCCTAAAATCTCGCTCATTTCGCCGACGAGGCGATCGATCTGCCGCACGATCTCCGGTTCGTCTAAAGGCGGCAAGTCTTCTTCAAAATCGATCCGCGCTTCGATCTCGGCGAGTAAGTCGAGACAGTCGGCGCGCCACTGGCGGATCGGCTGGCTTAATTTGCCCCGAATCCCGGCTAAAGCGGCTTGGGCGGCGGCGGCGGATTGGGCGCCGACCAAATCGGCCACACTTTGCGCCTGGGTTAAGTCCAGTCGCCCGTTTAAGAAGGCGCGCAAGGTAAATTCTCCCGGTTGGGCCAAACGCGCCCCGGCTTCCAAACACAGTTGTAACACTTGCTGGACGGGCATGATGCCGCCGTGACAGTGAAATTCCACCACGTCTTCGCGGGTGTAAGACCGGGGGGCTTTCATCAGCAGTAACAAGGCTTCATCGACGACTTGCCGGGTTTGGGGATGGCGGACGTAGCCGTACAAGACCCGGTGGCTGTCCCACGGTTGCCGTCCCGGGGCGTCGAACAGGCCTTCGGCGATCGCGATCGCCTCCGACCCGGACATTCTCACAATGCCGATACTCCCCTGTTGGGGAACGATCGCCGTCGCAATTGCCGCGATCGTTTCTGCTGCCGCATATTCTGGCGCCATCTTGCCTTCCTTTTTCCCTTCGATGCTCGCTAGTACAATATTCATACAGGAACGGTCGTCAAACGACGAACCTACTCATAAACGCGAGGGAACCGACTGACTGAAAATCCCTCAATTCTGACACGAACCGACGAATAATTAACCCGTCTTTAAAATAGTTTGCTATTGTCTTATGAACCAACTGTCCTATCCCAAGGTCAAGCCCCAGTGCGATAAACCATTGGACGAAAACCACGATTCCCGTCGAGATTCGGTGCAAGGGTCGGCCCCTCGGGGGCGATCGCGGTGGGAGAGATTCAAGGATTGGGTCAATCCCTTGCCTTGTTCCCTAGAACGGCGACCGGATTGGAAGCGACGGCTGCGTTATTTTTACTATCGCTTTTTGCGAATTAAAGGTAGCCCCCAATATTTAGCGCGAGGGTTGGCGATCGGGGTTTTTGCCGGGTTTTTTCCCTTATTTGGCTTGCAAACTTTAATCGGCATCGGTTTGGCGATTCCCTGTCGCGGTCACAAGCTGATGGCTGCCGCCGGAACCTGGGTGAGCAATCCCCTGACCTACGGACCGATCTTTTGGCTCAATTTTGAGGTCGGTCAGTGGGTGTTGGGGTCTGGGGAAGTCTTCGCCAGCGAGTTTTTAGAATCGGCATCGGCGTTGTTGCTGTTGGGGACGGAGTTCGTGACGACCTTGTTGGTCGGTTGCGCGATCGTCGGCACGATCGCCGCCAGTGCCAGCTATTTTATCGGGTTGTGGGCGATCGGCCAATTTCGTCAGGCCCGCCGACGCGATCGCCATCGCAAGCTCTATTGAAGGGCGCCACCTCTGATTCCCTTGAGGCGGATCGATGGCGATCGGGGTGCATCTTGTTGAAGATTGGCGATCGATCGAAGGTTGAAAATGGACAGTTCGCCGGGAAAATTTGCATGTTTCGATCGGCATTATCGTGGCGATCTAAACAGGTTTTCAAATTTTCCCTAGAAATAAACTGCGATACCGAGCCTCGCGAACATTCATGGCATAATCAAGACCAACTATGGCTCTAGGGCGCTCATGATCGGCAAACTTTTAGACAGGCGTTATCGAATTATCAAAGTTCTGGGAACAGGGGAATTCGGACAGACCTATTTAGCGGCAGATACCCACCGTCCGGGCTATCCTCAATGCGTCGTCAAGCAATTGCGACCGCCGAGTAATAATCCGAGAACTTTGCAAATTATAGAACTGATTTTTAAAAAAAAGGCAGAATCTTTAGAAAAACTCGGAAAACACGACCAAATCCCCCAACTGCTTGCTTTTTTTGAAGAAGATAAAGAATTTTTCCTGGTTGAAGAATTTATTGCCGGACGGCCACTTTCGGCGGACATCGGCCAGGGAAATCCCCTGGAAGAAGCGGTGGTGGTGTCGTTATTACAAGAAATTTTAGAAATTTTAGTGTTCGTCCACGGTCACGGAATCGTTCATCGGGATATTAATCCCGACAATCTGATCCGACGCCAACTCGATAATCAATTGGTTTTGATTAACTTCGGACCGATTAAAGAAATTAGTTATCAGTTAATGAAAACTCAAGGGCAATCTTCGTTGAATGGATCGGGGGAAGTCAATACCTACGTACCTTTGGAGTCGGCTCAATTACACGCCCCTTATGGGGACGATCTTTATGCGGTGGGGGCGATCGCCATTCAGGCGGTTTCGGGGTTGTCGGCCCGGGAATTACCGCCGTTATCGTCGTCGAATGGCACGAAAGGGGAGGTGGCACCCTGGCGACAAAATTTGAAAGTCTCTGGGGAGTTCGCCCGGATTTTGGAAAAAATGGTACACGCCAATCCCGGCGATCGCTATTTGTCGGCGACGGAGGTGCTGGCGGATTTGAGAAAGCTCAACACTCGTCCGGAAGGGGTGTTCGCGGCGATCGCGCCGCCACCACCTCCGGTGACAAGTCCCCCTGCACAGACCCCGGAAGAACGCCCGCGCCCCGCACTGAAGGGGTCGTCGTCGCGATGGCGATCGCCTGTCAGTTCGGTGTCCCTGTTGTGGAGTGCGATCGGCATTCTCGGCGCCGTCGGGGTGGTGGTGGTGTTGTGGTTATTTTTGGCCCAGTCGGCCCGCCATCGGGTGGATCAGTTGAAAACGACGGGGTTAGATTTGGTCAAGCGGGGCGACCCCCAGGCAGCCCTCGAAGAGTTCAATCAGGCGGTGGAATTGGAACCGGACAATCCGGAAGCGCACTACAACCGAGGCAATGTCTATTACGATTTGGGGAATTATCAGGCGGCCCTGGAGGATTACGATCGCACTCTGGAGTTATCGCCGAATAAGATTAATGCGTTTTACAATCGCGGTTTGACTCATTACGAGTTGGAAAATTATCCCGAGGCGATCGCCGATTTTACCCGGGCGATCGAAGATAATCCCAACGATGCGGATGCGTATTACAAGCGGGGTTTAGTATATTACGAGTTGCTCGATTACGAGAAGGCGATCGCCGATTATACCGAGGCGATCCGTCTCGACCCCCAACAGGCGAATCTGGCGCTTTTGAATCGGGGCTTGTCTCGGTCCGCGTCCGGGGACAAACAAGGGGCGATCGCGGATTTCACCGAGGTGATTCGTTCCGATCGCAACAATGCCGATGCGTTCTACAGTCGCGGGCGCGATCGCTTCTTCCTGGCGGATTATCAAGGGGCGATGGAGGACTACAGCGAGGCGATCCGCCTCAATCCGGGCAATCCGGCTTACTATACCAATCGTTGTGCGACCTATTTGAATTTGTCGCAATACGACAAGGCGATCGCCGACTGTACGAAGGGGATCGAACTCGATCCTAAAGATGGAACGGCTTACGGCAATCGCTGTATCGCTCACGTCAATCTCGGCAATGCCGCACAAGCGGTAGTCGATTGTACGGAAGCGATTCAGATCCATCCCGATTATGCGAAGTTTTATAGCAATCGCGGTTTGGCGCGATCGGCGTCCGGGGACAAACCCGGGGCGATCGCCGATTATACTAAAGCGATCCAGTTGGTACCCAGCGACGCGGTCGCCTACAGCAATCGGGCGGCAGCTTATGCGGATACGGGGAACACCAGTGCGGCGATCGCCGACTACAGCCAAGCGATCCGCCTCAAGCCCGATTTCGACCGCGCCTACTACGATCGCGCCTTACTGCGCGCCCAACTCGGCGACAAACCCGGGGCGATCGAAGACCTCCAAAAAGCCGCCACCCTCTGCCTCGATCGCGGTCAAGCCAGTTGCTACAACGACGCCCAAGCGCAAATCCGTCAACTGCGTTAACCTCTCACTGCCTGTCTCCAGCCCTATCCTCCAATCGCCTCTTATGAAGCTCACCCGTAGAGACACGGCATTGCCGTGTCCCGACCCTCGCTCTCTCTCATTATTTTTGAAAAAAGTATAACTCCTTTGGAGTCGCTCAGCGCAAAGCGCGAAGCCATGGCTCAGGCTATGGCGATAGCGCAGGCTATACGCTAACGGCGTCGCTACGCTAACGCTTGTGATTGGATCGAGCTGAATTGAAATACCTATATGGTAATCTTAGTATCAAAAACCTATAGTAGCTCCCTAAAACAGTGAGAATTCTTATTAAATCGAATCCGCTCGACAAAAGCACAACTATCGATCGCACAACTGCCGTTGTTCCTCTTTCAGTTGCGAATTCGTGCGCAAGTAATCGCGAATCAGATCGCAACCGTAAACCACCGGATCGAGATTGACAATGCGCTCCACATCCCAAAGGATGAGCGCGAGATCGTCCCCGACCGATGCGATTTGCTTGCCGTCGGGACTGAACGCCACTCCCCAAACATTGCCTTGATGACCCTTCAACACCGCGATCGTGTTGCCCTCGGCGTCGCGCAGTTGCACGACCCCCGAAGCGCCGCCATTCACCAGCATCCGACCGTCCGCACTCCAATCGATCGAAGTGATGCCGATATCGGACCCTTCAAGGGTTTTGACTAATTCACCGTCAATCGTCCACAGTGCGATCGTATCGTCGAGACTGGCACTGGCAATCTTCTGCCCGTCGGGACTGAGAGCCACTTGCCAAATACCGTTTTGATGGGCGTCGATGGTTTTTAATAATTCACCGTCAGCACTCCAGACCCGAATCGTGCCATCTGCACTCGCTGAAACCAACCGTCGCGCATCCGGCGTAAAATCGACATCGTAGACTCTGGTCTGATGTCCGACCAGGGTTTTGAGTAACTGACCTTCACGAGTCCAGAGTTTGATCGTTTTATCGTCGCTGGCAGAGGCTAACAGATCCCCTCTGGGAGAAGGGGTAATATCCCAAACCCCTGCATCGTGTCCGGCGATCGTTTTTAGTAAAGTCCCGTCGAGTTGCCACAGTTTAATGGTGCGATCGCTGTTGGCGGAGGCAATCCAGATTTCTCCAGAAGCACTCATCTTTGGAAGAAATCCTATCCCTTGAACGGTCGCCTCAGAGGCCGTTAACGATCGCACTAACCTCCCCTGTCTCGTCCACAGTTTCAGAGTGCCATCGGTGCTGCCTGTCCCGAGCATCTCTCCGTCGGGACTGTAATCCACATCCCAAATCGTCCCTCGATGGGCGACGATTTTCTGTAAAAAACGATCGTTCGGCTTCCAAAGTCGTACCGTAGTGTCATCGCTGGCGGAAATAATCGTCCCCCGACTGCCCAGTAGCGTAACCCCGCGAATACTACTTTGATGACCTTTGAAGACTGTGAGCGGCATTCCCTGGGGCGTCCAGAGGCGAACCGTTTTATCCGCACTCGCAGAGACGATCTGCTTGCCATCGGTACTGACTGCGATTTCAAACACTTCCGATTCATGGCCCTTGGCGGTGGCGATCGCCGTTCCGTCAGGGTTCCACACGCCGATCGTGCGATCGGCACTCGCCGAAATGACCGTCGGCTTTTTTTCGCCTCCATCCAACTCTAACAAAGCAAACTCGACATCCCAGACCGCCGCCTCGTGGGCGTCAATGGTGGTCGCCGCCTTGCCGTCTGCGGTCCAAATCCGAAGGGTGCGGTCTTCACTGCCGGAGGCAATCAACTTGCCATCGGGACTGAACGCGACCCCCCAAACCGCTCCCTGATGTCCCTTGAGCGTCCCGAGGGGTTGTCCTTGGAAGCTCCACAGGGCGATCGTCCCGTCTTCGCTGGCGGTCGCAATCCGTTCCCCGTCCGGACTGACGGCCACGTCCCAAATGGCGCTATCGTGAGCGCGAAAATGGCCGATCGCCCTGCCATCGCGATCCCATGTATAGATCATCCCATTTAAGTTTGAGGTAACCAAGTATCGACTGTCCGAACTGAATGCCAGGGCGTGAACGGTGTGACCGTGGGGAAGGGTGGATAAGAGGGTCCCATCGGGTTTCCAGAGTCTCACGGTGCGATCGTTGCTGCCCGTAGCAACCCGTTGGCCATCGGGAGAGCTTTCCACCGCCAACACCCAGCCGCGATGTCCCGAAAAACGGTTAACTTCCGTCGCGCTGTAGAGCGCCTGTTGCAAAACCCCCTGTACCTCGGTTTGTAAGGGGTTCGGGGCCGACGGGAGGCGCTCTAGAGCTTGGTGCGCCGCGATCGCCTCGACGAGGGCATCTAAATTGCGCTCTGACGCGAACAAGGCTTGAGAAGACGATACCAGCGCTTCGATCGCACTGATGCGCGATCGCCGTTCGCTGGCGATCGCCTGTCGGTACTGCCACAGCGCGCAAATACCTAAAGCCACCGCCACCACTAGGATCCCACTCAATACGATAATAAAGGTTCGTTGTCGCCGCGCATTTTGCCGTTCTAACGCCAAGCGTTTGTGCTGTTCCTTCAGTCGCCCTTCGACTTCGCGCACTCGTTGCGCTTCCAAGGCTTGCTGGACGATTTCGCGATCGAACTGTTCGGAAGCGGCGAGGAATTGATAGTCCGCATCGCTCAACCGCTTGTCTTGCGCCCAAAGGCGCGCGTCGGCGAGAGCCCGACCCCGTAATAAACGGGAACGATCTTCTCGGTTCGCAGCCAGCCAAGCGTCTAAGGCGGAAGCATAGGGACGTAAACGATCCAGTTGGGCTTTGACCCAGGCGCGATCGAAAACTTCGCGATAAATACGATTTTTAACGGTCAACCGTCCATTTTGTTTGGCGGCTATCCCGGACAGCAACAATTCGATTTGTTCGCGAGAATCGTTGGCTTCAAGATCGTTGTTTTCTAAAATTTGTTGGTACAAGCTGAGGTTGCACGCAGCAACTTGAGAATTGGCGAGCAGGCGATTGCGAATGGTTTTTAAATGTTCGGGTTCGTCTTGTTCTTCCCAATTTTGAATGAGGCGATCGCGCACCAACAACTCGATCCACTCTCGTTCTTTTCCGGCGATCGGAAGCAACGGTAAGGCACGAGGATCCCCGCCGTCCGCCGGGTGTTCTAGGGCAAGTCGGGCTAAATAACAGAGTTTTTGAGTTAAAAACGGTTGTCCGCCAGTCCACCCTAGAATTTCTTTTAAGATGGCTTCGGGATGGGTGACTTTTCCCTGGAATCCCAAAGCTAAATGTCGCGCTTGCTCCAGTGTAAATCCATCGAGGGCGATCGCCCGACCGATATTGAAGGGTGTTCGTTGGCGATCGCCGATCAGATCGCTCGGTGTCGCCACTCCAAACAGAGCAAAACTCAGCCGTTTGTACTCGGGATTGACCGCACGTTGATTGTAAAAAAAGCGAATGAGCGCAAAAAAATCATCGACGCAAAAACCTAGAGAAAGAAGACTATCAATTTCATCAATAAAAATGACAATATTTTTGTCTTTAAATGAACCCAATACAATCTCTTCAATAAAATCTTTAAATTGCTGGACTGGAGATAAATCTCTTTTGTCTTGCCACCATTGTTTTAAATTAACTTTTCTAAATAATTCAAAACTGCGCCATAAATCGGCGACGATCCCTTTATACCACTGTTCTGCCGTAATCAATTCGCTACCGATCGCACTCATATCGATGCTCGTACAGCGATATCCTTCGGCTTGCAGGCGATGAAATGTCCTCACCAATAGTGAAGATTTGCCCATCTGTCGGCAATTAAGCAAATAACAAAAATTGCCTTGTTTTAACTCCTCGTAGAGTCGGTCATCTGCGGAACGAATCACATAATAAGGGGAATTGGCATCTAAGCTTCCCCCTACTTGATAAAAATCTAGCATTTTTCATCGTCATGAAATTTATTTAATCAACTTTTCATTCCTGCATCAGCAAAGTCATGTCCGGAGAACTGTAGCAATCCTATCTGAGTTGTAACATTTATTGAACAGTAAAGATCCCGTACCGATTTTTTCTCAATCCACCGATTTAACCTGTCATTTCCGTGAAAACACTGAATCCACCCACAGAAATCGGAGTGAACCGAGGGTCGAATCGGGGTCAAATTCTATTGGTTTATTTTTCCAATTGATTGAGGAGCGCTATATAAGCGCGAATGACCGTTTGAGTCGGCGTACCCCATGTTGGCAGAAAATACTATTAATAGAATTAACCGACCGTAAACTCAGACGGACTTATCTTTTTATAGCGTTTCTCAGATGGCTGAGGTAGATAGATAAGAATGGATCCCGGATTACGAGCTAGAAGCTCTCACCCCTCCCCAAAAATTATCGCATCTTTGAAAAAAGCGCTATTACTGAAAACGATCGCCTCCAAATTCTTCAGAATTTCCGAAGTAAAAATTAAAATAGCGACGGTACAATTCACAGGAGACTACACACCCCTCCGTCGAACAACGAACTAACCCCAAACGATCTAATTTATAGGTGGCGATCGGTTCTAAAATGACGGGGCGATCGCTGGAAATCACTTTTCCAAATGCATCGTAAAGTTGGGGATTTTCTTTGAGAGTGAGGAGCAAGTTTCTCAAGCGATCGCCGTAGATGCCACTATCGCTAGGAGCTTCTGCTAAAAGTTGCTTTAGAGTTACCGATTGACCGGACTGACAGAGATAATAAAGCGCGATCCGGATTAAATAAGGATGTCCCCCCACAAAATCCCTCAATTCTTTAGCTTCTTTCGAGTTAGACCAATCGAGTCCGTGACGGCGAGCTAATTCCTGAGTTTGAGCGAGACTAAACGGCGGTAAAGTTAGGGGCAATCCCACATTAAAAGGAGATTGATTGACGTTAAGTGGAATATACACTTCTGTCGAATAAACCACAACCAATCGCAGTTTTTTCCACATCTCTCTCTGTTTGGCTTGCTCGTGCCAAAAACGCAAAAGAGGGAGGAAATCTCGGGCAATTTCCGGATATTCAAAAACGATATTTACTTCATTGAGAACGAACAGCAGAGGGCTATCGATTTGAGAGAGTAAATATCCTTCAAAATAACTCGTACAACTGACTTTACTCCCGATTTCTTCAAACCAGTAATCATCGAGGTGGAGGTCGAGTTGTAACTGTCGGGTGACATTGGCACTCAACCAGCGCAAAAAGCGATCGCTATTGTTAAAAATACTGGCATCGGCTTCTTGAAAATCGAGTTTGACGGTATGATAGTTAAGCTGGCCTGCGCGATCGGCCATTCGCAACATCAGCGAACTTTTTCCCATCAACCGGGGCGCCTTGATGCGGATGACCGCTCCCGGACGGGTGAGTTCTTGATAGGCGAGTTCTTCGATAGGAGGGCGTTCGATATACAAAGGCGAATCGAGCGGAACCGGACCACTGGGAAAATTCGGCAGTTCGTAAAGATGAGTACAGTTAAGCGCTTCGAGCAATTGTTGTTGTTGGCGATTGAGGGGGCGCAATTCCAACCGCGATCGCAAATTCGGCTTAGAAATCGGTTCCCCCCAAAATTCGCTTAAAATCGGCCAGAGTTCCGATGCGGCTTGGCTCCGTAGGTATTGCGCCGAATAGTTCAGTTGAGCAGCCATATCCGCATAAGTTTGCCCCTCCCAAGAACACCGCAACAGCCATTCTTGTAATTCGCTCAAGGGTCGTGGCAAGCTCGCGTTTAACAGTTGTACGATTTGGTCTATGGTCATCTCAAGGGTTCCTAAAGCGAGCTATATCAAGCTTTTGAGCGGATAAAGTTCTCCTTCGACCGAGGTCAATTACTAAAATGTAGACTCTTTTCTCCCGGACTTTTCCCATTGCACTCTAAATCACCTACTTTTTAGTATTGACAAAAACAAGGATTTATGCATTAATTCCTTTAACTCTAACCCAGGACCCCAAACGGCAAGACGTCTTGCCCTACATAACACAGTAGCACCGTTATTTCAGGAGTTTTGGGGAATGGCGACGCCGCGCACAGATCGAAACTTGTTTTGAGGGGATCGGCGCTGAGCCGCGATCGTATAGTGCTTTTTGAGAAATATTGCAACCTTTTATTATAGCATCTATATTTAGAGCATTCCACTCAACCAGAGGACTTCCTCCGTAGAAGTCAGGATTTTTGTTAGCCTGTCAACTGCGAATGCGAATTTCAACAACTTTTTTCAATTGACTGTACTGGTATAGCCTCTTTTAAGATCTGAACAAGAGTTAGGCTAGAGGGAATCCAACTTGTACGGAAACGGTAGCCTACCCCGCGATCGAGCATCGATGAGGTGACGGCACGCCGATTTTAATCGGTGAGGGGACAAGCAGTCAAATCTCCCTCAAAGGCGACGAGTCGATTGCCTTAGAGAATAGCTTATCTCTCATGTAAAACCAATTTTTAGAAGAAAACTATTATGGTCAATTTGATTAATCCAATATTTGATTTGGGAAAAATGACGAGTTCTAGAGAAACCTCCAAGGAGACAATCAATGTCAACGTTCTCTTGATTGACGAAGATTACAGCGAGCAGGAGGCGATCGCCACCATGCTCGATCGCCCTTATAAAAATTGTCAATTTACTCTTTGGAAATGCCTGACCATTAGCGAAGCCAGTTTTATTATTACTGTAGAACAGTTTGACATTATTTTTGTTGACTTATCTGGTATTTCCGAAACAGAAATTGAAGCATTCAGCCAGTGTAATTGCAAAAATCAAGGCATTCCCCTGGTCGCGATCGCCGATGGGAGTCAAGAAGAATGGGCGATCTCTTTATCCGAGTCCTGGCTCGACGAGTATATCGTTAAAGGTCGATACGATCGCGAGTTATTGGTTCGCTTGATTCGCTGGGCTTTATCTTACCATCAGTTGGAGAATCAAACTTCACGAGAAAGTAACAACAAAATTTTTTGGCAAAGTTATTTTAAGAATCCTTTAGTCGGTTTTTACAAAATTAGACCGAATTTAGGACGAATCCCAGGGGGAGAGCCGTGGTTAGATCTCAATCCTAGCTTCTGTCACTGGCTCAATTATTCTCTCGGTGACTTGATGTTTAAATCTTGGGATGAATTTACGCATTCAGAGGATGTCAACCAGGAGTTAGAATATCTGAGCAAAATTTATAATGGCGAACAAAATATCGCTATTTTTAACAAGCGCTGGTTGGGGAAAAATGGAGAAGTTGTCCATACTCGCGTCTGTCTTTCTTGCACTCGCGGCGACCGTGGCGAAATCGAGCAGTTAACTGCAACTTTAGTGAATATTAGCGATCGCCTGCGATCGGAAGAAATGCTCGTCGAACGAGAGCAGTTTTTACAGTCAATTTACAACGGTATTGAAGCGGCGATCGCCGTCGTTAATGTCGAAGAAAAGGGCGAGTTTCGCTTTTTAGGAATCAACCGAATGCAGGAGAAACTCTTGGGGTTGCGAGCGCGCGAAGTCGAGGGAAAGTCCCCCGAAGAGTTGTTCTCGCCGGAGGTTGCTAAAACGGTTTGCGAGCGGTATAAAAGTTGTTTGCGATCGATCGACCAGATTGTTTATGAAGAATCGCTTTTATTTGAAGGTCAACAAACCTGGTGGCTTACCAACTTAACTCCCTTATTTGACGCTCAAAATCGCATCGATCGCATTATCTCGACCAGTTTTAATATCAGCGATCGCAAACAAGCTGAAGAAGAATTGCGCGCCAGTCAGCACTTTATCGAACAAGTCGCAGAAGCGAATCCAAATATTATCTATATTTACGACCTCGAAGAACGACGAAATGTATTTATTAATCGCAACATCGCCGCGATGCTTGGCTACAATAAAGCCGAGATTGCCGCAATGGGAAACACGGTTTTACCGACCTTAATGCATCCGGATGATTTTGCTCGTTATCCGAGCTATCTTGAGAAAATTAGCAAAGGTTCCGATGGGGAATTTTTTGAAATCGAATATCGGATGCGATCGAAAAGTGGGACGTGGTATTGGTTAAACAGTCGGGAAGTCATTTTTGCGCGCACGCCGGATGGAACCCCCAAACAGATTTTAGGAACGGCAACCAATATCACCGAACTCAAACAACAAGCCGAACAGTTACAAATTGCAGGCAATCGCTTACAGTTAGCCTTAGAAGGCAGTAGCTTGGGCTTGTGGGATTGGAATCTTAGCACTCAAGAGGTTTATTTCGATCCCTATTGGAAAAAAATGCTCGGCTATGAAGTTGAAGAACTCACAAATTCCTTTGAAACTTGGGAAAAATTAGTTCATCCTGACGATTTACTGACGGTCCGAGTCTGCTTGATGGATTATTTGGAAAATCGCTTACCGAGTTATCATGTTGAATTTCGTATGCAACATAAATCCGGCGAATGGCGCTGGATTTCCTGTCATGGAAAAGTTTTCGATCGGGATAAAAATGGTAAAGCCATTCGCATGACTGGAACTCATCAAGATATTACCGATCGCAAACTCGCAGAATTGGAATTAATCAAATTTCAGTTAGCTGTAGAAAGTAGCAGCGACGCGATCGGGATGGCGGATATTGAAGGCAATCATTACTATCACAATCAAGCCTTTAGCGAGCTCTACGCTTATCCGACGGCGGCGGAATTTAATGCAGCCGGAGGACCTCCAATTGCCTTTGTCGATCGCAAAATTGGCAAACAGGTGATTCAAACCATTTCAAGTGGTCATCCCTGGGTTGGCGAAGTCGAGCAGATTGCACGAGACGGTCGCAAAATGCAAATTCTGTTGCGGGCTAACCCGATTAAAGATAAACAGGGAAATATTGTCGGCTTGATTGGTATTAATACAGATATTACGGAACGCAAACGAGTCGAAGAAGAAAAAACGGAATTAATCCAATCGCTGCAAAAAACAACCCGACATTTACAAGACGCTCAACGGATCGCTCATATTGGCAATTGGGAGTTAGATGTTGCTAGTTCGGAGATGATCTGGTCGGACGAGTTATTTCGGATTTTTGGTTTAGAACCCGCTTCTGCTGTATCCTTTGACGATATTATTAATACTCGGATTCATCCAGACGATCGCCCCGCGTTATTGGCAGCGATGGAACAGGCGATCGCCAGGGGAACTTGTTACAATATTGACAGCCGGATTATTCGCAACGATGGCAATATTGGCTATATTAATTCTAGAGGAGAAACCCTTTTAGATAACTCTGGAAAAGCCATCAAGTTAATGGGGACGAGCATCGATATTACCGAACGCAAACAAGCGGAAGAATCCCTAAAACAACAATTTATTCGGGAACAATTGAACGGGGCGATCGCCAATAAAATTCGCCAAACTTTAGATTTAGATGCAATTCTCAATACGACGGTTGTGGAATTGCAAAAAGTGCTACAAGCCGACCGAGTTTTAGTGTATCGAATTTTCCCCGATGAAACGGGTTGCGCGATCGCGGAAATGACCGCACGGGGAATTGAAAAATTACTCGATCGCGTCTTCCCAGAAGAAGTATTTCCTCGGGAAATTTATGCGAATTACTTACAAGGACGGATCTGTGCGGTGAGCGATCGGGATGCGGGAGGAATTGTACCGTGTTTGGCCGATTTTATGGTAGAAATTGGGGTGCGAGCGAAATTAGTCGTCCCGATCGTTCAACATCAAACCCTCTGGGGATTGCTAATCGCTCATGACTGTTCTCAACCCCGAGAATGGCAAACCTGGGAAATTAGTTTATGCAAACAGCTCGCCAATCAAGTAGCGATCGGGATTCAACAATCGACGTTATTTAAACAAGCCAAAAGCGAATTAGTCGAACGGAAAGCGGCTGAATATGCGTTGAGAAAATCGGAAGCGAGGGAACGTGCTAAGGCGATCGAACTCGAACAACTCGTGCATCAGTTAAAAAATACCCAAGCTCAACTGGTCCAACAAGAAAAAATGGCCGGATTGGGTCAAATGGTCGCGGGAATTGCTCACGAAATCAACAATCCGGTTAATTTTATCTACGGGAACCTCAGCCACGCCACGGATTACACCCACGATTTACTAAATCTCGTCGAACTGTATCGAGAGTCTTGTCCGAATCCCGGCGTCGATATTTTAGAAGCGATCGAGGCGATCGAATTAGATTTTTTGAAAGAAGATTTTCCGAATTTATTAAACTCGATGAGAGAGGGAGCGAATCGAATTAAGGGAATTGTCATGTCTTTGCGAAACTTCTCCCGTCTTGACGAAGCGGAAAGGAAAGAAGCGGACATTCATAGCGGGATTGATAGTACGTTGATGATTCTGCATCACCGTTTGAAAAAGCAACTGGAGCGACCCGAAATTAAAGTGATTCAAGAGTATGGCGATTTACCGTTAGTCGAGTGTTATCCCGGACAGCTCAATCAAGTGTTGATGAATGTGCTGACGAATGCGATCGATGCACTAGAAGAAAGGATGAAAAGCGATCGCCATTTAAAGCCGAGAATTTGCATTCAAACTAAACTCGGGGAGTTAACAGCGTCTGACGATCGCTCGCAGACCGTGCCATCGGTCGTCATTCGCATTGCGGATAATGGCAATGGCATTACTCCCCAAGTTCAATCGCATATTTTTAATCCCTTTTTCACGACGAAGGAGGTCGGTTCGGGGACGGGGTTGGGGTTGTCAATTAGCTATCAAATTGTGGTGGAAAAACATCGCGGTCAAATTTCATGTCATTCCCAGGTCAAACAGGGTACAGAATTTACGATCGAGATTCCGATGAGATATATCGGTCATTGAGACGATCTCGGAAAGGGTACTTCTCCATTGCTGTCGGATTTGAAGGAGATATATTGTTGGGGAATACCGATAGAAATTCCGAGGCGATCGAAGGTCAGTTTGAGACGGCGGCGGTATTCGCGACCGACGGCCCATTGTTGCAGGGGTGCGGTTTTAATCCAAACCCGCAAGGTAATTCCCTGATGCGCTAATTCGTCAATTCCTAATAATAGGGGTACTTCGATAATGCGATCGCTCCATTGGGGATCGTCGTACAATTGTTGGCCGACTTGTTCGAGAATTTGCATGACTTTTTCGATGTCGTTGTCGTAAGCAACTTGAATGGTAAAGTTGACGCGAGACCAATTTTTGGACATATTGCGGACGATCGCAATGGTGCCGTTGGGAATGGTAATTAAATGTCCGTCTCCGTCGCGTAATTGGGTGACGCGCAAGTTCATATTTTCGACAAATCCCATGACCGGATCGATCGCGATAAAATCGCCGATCGCATATTGGTCTTCGATCAAAATCAAACAACCGTTAACGACATCTTTAATAAAGTTTTGCGAACTGAGGGAAATCGCAAAACCGAGGATTCCGGCCCCGGCTAAAATCGGACCGAGGGGAATGTCGAGGCGTTCGAGTGCTACGACGGTGCCGACAGTAGCACAAACAAAGAAGGCGACGCTTTTGAGAACCACGGAAAAGGTGGAAAAGCGCAAGGCTTGCCGTTGTGAGCCATTGGCGTTCAAAGTCGTTCGTTGAACTAAGGTATTGAGAAAAACATCGACGAGAACGCAACTCACATCAATAGCTAATTTCGTGAATAGAACGATCGCCACCAAAACGATCGGCTTGCTCACTAACCACGATTGCAGCCATCGCGTCCAGGGAAACAGTCCGGCGATCGTCGCGATCCCGCCGATCCAGAGCAGCAATTTGGCAATTTGCAACAGCCACTGTTTGAGAGACGTCAAATTTCGATGACGATCGCGGTTGATGACTTCCTGGCGTCGGGCGATCGCGCGGGAGCGATCCGCAGCGCGCACTTCTTCGGGAGAAAGCGACCCAAAAGCAGACGGGAGCGAGTCTACGGCTTCCAGGGAAGGTGTCGGACCGGGAAGTTCGACCGTTTTAGCTTTCAAGCGTTTTTCGAGGGATTGCAGCCCTAGGCTCAGCACGGCGACGGCAACGGCGATCGCGGCGGCAATTTGGCCGTGACGCAACAGATAAGGGAGTTGGCGTTCTCGATAGGCGCGGATCGTTCCCTGGTGGATAATCTCGGCCAACTCCCGCGCCCACTGACTGACTGAAAAGCCGTAAATACGAGCGTCGAGGTCGGTGACCGTGACGATCGGCTGATTGTTGACGCGATCGCCGTCCGAGGCCACGATCGCGGTTTCGCCGTTGAGAATGGCGACGTTGATTTGTAGCGTTTCGGGATTGAATCCCGTGGCGATCAAACCGTAAAGTTCGTTTTCGATGCGATCGACGCGCTCGTTCAACAGGGAGGTTTCTCCCCGGGTCGGGTCGGCGTCGCTGACTGCCGCCGCCGCTACGCGAAACAACTTGCGACCGTCGAGGATGACGGGAGCGTAGACTAAATTTCCGATGCGGTTTTCGGAAACAATCGACGTCGGCGGGAACAGGGACTGGATTTGAGCTGCTCCGGCTGCGGATTGGGCGATCGCCGCGCGCTCGATGCCGACGATCGCCCCGAAAATAAAGCTGAAGATCGCGATCGCAACGGCGATCGATCGCCGCCGCGATCGTCGGATGACCCGGGGGCGATCGCCAGCCGACGATCGACCCCTACGTGCGTTATGAATGCTCATGGCGAAAACCCCGTAACTTCAACATCCCAGACGATCGCCCGCACACGGCGATCGAACGGGACCCGAGCAAAATGTAGCATTTTACACTAAATCGGTTCCCAGTCATTCGGATTGCTGAATTCGACGCGCTTTTCGATACAAATCTCCCAAGCCATTGCCAACATCCATCTAGATGAAATTACTGAGATGGATCGTAGAAGAATTTACGCACGTCCAATTCTGTACATTTACGACTGCCAATCCCGAGGGAGAGTGCGTAGACTGGAAATAAAATCACTCACTATCCTTAGAATTAAAAGCGTTCGATCGCCCACTCTCGCCGATTCTCAACGCCCTATTTTTGAGATTTATTCTTCACATTTACTGCCGAATCATTGTTTCAAGAACCTGTCATCTGAAATGAATTCCATCTATTCTTTAAAGAAATCAAGTATATTGCCAGGTTTGTTATTGAGTCTCGGATACATTTTTGAGGAAAAATAGATAGTCGCCTCTACAGCACTCGGGCGTCTGATGAGCTACAGGGGGGAACGAGGAAAGTAGGGATTTGGTCACCAAACCCCTACCTGGCGAGGAGGATTTAGGGGGATCTAAATGTCTTGCATAGCAGAGGAAAATGCTGTATTAACCCGGCTTTTATCGTTTTTAGTTTGTTCGTATTTATTTCGTAATTTTAAGGAAAACAAAATTAAACCTAAAAACGCTCTAAAACCGTTAGCAGGATCGCTTAAAATCGAGGTGAGCCGTTGTTAGTTGTCATCAGGGCGATCGCTATTTCCTCTCCGATCTAATCCTTTGGGACTGCACAAAGCCGACGCCCGAGTGGCTAGATCGTCGATCTTCATACCCCGTAGCCCCTCTCAAGAGGGTCTCGATAACAGACCCGATAATTGTTATAACAATGTTATTCGATCGCCCGTCTAAAATCGCTCTGGCTATTGACCGCCGAACAGGATCGACCACCATGAAACGGCGTCAATTTCTGTGGTCGTCTCTCTTGTTTATCGCAGGTTGCACCACAGCCACCCGCCAGCCTCAGCGCAATCGTTCTCAAACCGCAGCGAACTGCCCGGACACCCTGCGATTAGCGATAACGGATATCAAAGGACTCGAACAGTTACAAGCCGAATTCGGCGCCTTTAAATCGGCATTGGCAGACGTATTGGGGAGAAACGTAGAATTTTTCTCGGTAGAGAACCACGTCGCCGCCAGTCCTGCCCTGCTGTCCGGTCGGGTCGATCTGGTCCTCGCCGGACCGTCGGAATACGTGCTGCTCCATGCCAGAGCGCAGGCCATCCCTTTGATTGCCCTGACCCGACCCAACTATTACTCGGTCATCTCGGTGCGGGCCGACAGTGCCATTACCTCGTTGAAACAGTTGAAAGGCAAAACGATCGCCATGCGAACTGCCGGGTCAACCGCAGGTCACCTCGGTTCGACCAAGCTGCTCGTGGATGTGGGCTTAAATCCCCAGTCCGATTTTAAAACAGTGATGACAGGCGATCGCGGCTTGGAAGCCCTCCAAAAAGGCGAAGTGGATGCGTGGGCCGATTCCAATCTCCGGCGCACTCAATTCCTCCGGGAGGCGGGTTTATCCGAGAGCGCGGTTCCGATCGTCGCCCGGGGTCCCGATTTACCGAGCGACGTATTTGCAGCCAATTCCCAACTCGATCCCGCCTGTTTGGAGGAGATGCGATCGCTGATGCTCGCCGCTCAAGACCAATTACTGCAAGGGATTTTAGCGTCGGCGGCGAATGCAAAGTATGCCAACTCCGAAATGGTAGCAGCCAAAAATAGCGATTACGACCCGATCCGCGAAGCCTATCGCGCGATCGGACAAGACGATTACCTCTAGCTCGATTGACGTCGTGCGATCGCCCACTTGTCTCGAAACGGTTCTGATGAAACAAACAACGCTATTGTGGTCTTCTTCTCTCTGCTACAGTGCCCCGATCGCCGCCAGGGCGATCGCGATCGTCGGGAGCCTTGACACTGCGAGGAGAGAGCCAGTCGTGGGGGAAAACCGATGGTAAATGCAAAGTGGGAGAGCGATCTCGAAATGCCCAGACCCTCGATCGCCCAAAACAAAGGCGTTTGGAGTTGGGTCACCCGGGCGATCGCCCACCTCGGGATCGCCAAAAAAATCGGCTATGGCTATGGGTTTGCGATTGGCATTGCCGTGTCCGGGACCGCGATCGGTTCGATCGTCGGCAATTACTATCAAAACCAGGCGGAACACCTGCTCGTCGTTGCCGACAGACAGCAAAATTTACTCAATCAATTAGAAAATGGGGTGCTGAAGATACGGTCTCACCCGCAACAGCTATTTGCCGTCGTCGGCGATTCGATTTGGTTCGAGTACGAAACGAGCGAGTTTTTAGGGAATATCGCTCGGGTCGAGGCGCTCCTTTCCGAACTCCACGAGTTCGGCGATCGCAATCCCGAAGTGGTCACCGAATCGAGCCAGTTGAGGAAGATTTTAACGGACTATGCCACGACGATCGACGCTTACGAGCAGATCGTCCAGTCGCTTTGGGATCGCATCGAGCAAGTCAACGCGAGCGCGGACGAAAGCGCCGCCCAGCAACAGATCGTCAATACGATCCGCGATCGCGAACTGCTCGCCCTCGACGTCCAGTTCGAGCGCCTCTCGGAAAGCCTCATCCGTATCCTGCACGCGGCAGAAGTCCAATACCAACAAGCTCAAGCCGGATCGATCCGCGCGGATACCCTACGCTTCCAAGTGATTATGGCCAGTATGGCACTGTCGGCGGCGATCGCCGCCGCCCTGGCGATTTATACCAGTCGCGGCATTGCCCGCCCGATCCAAGCTTTGACGGAGGTCGCTCGCCAGGTCACTCAGGAATCGAATTTCGAGCTGAAAGCCCCGGTCAGTACGGCGGACGAGGTCGGCGTACTCGCCGTTTCCCTCAATCAACTGATCGCCTGGGTTGGAGAATATACCGAGGAATTGGAGAACGCCCGTCAAACTCTGGAACGGCGAGTCGAAGAGCGCACCCAAGATCTGCGCGCCGCCCTCGCCGAGCTTCAGCAAACCCAAGCCCAACTGATTCAAACGGAAAAAATGTCGAGTTTGGGGCAACTCGTCGCCGGAGTCGCCCACGAAATCAACAATCCAGTCAGTTTTATCTACGGCAATCTGGTTCACGCCGAGGAATATGCGCGAGATTTGCAAGAGGTGGTCGATCTCTACGAGGCGGAAGGTTTGGAGCTTTCCCCTCAAACCCGAGCGCGTCTCGACGAAATCGAACCGGATTATCTGCGAGAAGATTTTCCGCGACTGCTGGCGTCGATGAAAATGGGTACCGATCGCATCAAGGCGATCGTGGTGTCGTTACGCAATTTCTCTCGCCTCGACGAGGCCCAGATGAAAGAAGCTTCGTTGCACGAAGGGATCGACAGTACCCTTTTGATTCTGGGGTCTCAACTCAAACAGGGGATCGAGGTGGTTAAGGAGTATGGGGATATACCGCTTATCTCCTGCTATCCGGCACAATTGAATCAGGTATTTGTCAATTTGTTGGCCAATGCGATCGATGCGATGTTGGGGGCGAACAGTGAGGTAAAGCAGCTCGCGATCGCCACCGAAGCCGTTGAGGATCGGGTTCGCGTAACGATTCGAGATACCGGACCGGGGATTCCCCCGCAGATCCGCGAGAAAATTTTCGATCCCTTTTTTACCACCAAGCCCGTCGGGAAAGGAACGGGCTTGGGATTGTCGATTTGTTATCAAATTATCCAAAAACACCGAGGTACGATCGAGGTGAGTTCGGAGGAAGGACGAGGCAGCGAGTTTGTGATTACGTTGCCCGTTTAGAACGGTTGCGAAGACGGGGAATCGCGATCGCGTAGGGTCTCCAACGGAGAATCGCCGCGCGCCGCCGATACCTGCGCGATCCACTCGGATAAAATCGGGTTGACTAATTCTGGCGCTTCGTCTTGAGGACAGTGACCGACGCCTTCTAAGGGAATCAGGCGATCGACGGTGGCGAATTCGGCCAATTGGCGACCGAGGGCGAACGGTTCCCAGGGATCCTCGGTTCCCCAGAGAATCAGGGCGCGACAGGACAAGCGGGGGAGTAGATCCTCGGGTAAGGGGCCTTGAGAGTAGGCGGTAAAGGCTACGAAAACGTCAACGGCGCCGCGATCGCGCGACGGTTCGAGAATCAGCTCGATTAATTCGTCGGTGACCGCTTCACTGCGTCGGTACGCTTGTAAGAGGATGTTGCGAACGGTTTTCGGTCGGGCTAACTGCGAGAAAAAGAATTGACTGACGAGTTTTTGTTGTAAGATTTTTTGGGCGATCGGCGCTCCGATCCGTCGGTACCAGGGCATTTCGGCTCGTTTGCGATCGTGGAGCAGTCGCAGGGAGCAGTTAATGAGGACCACCCCCTCGGCCCATTGGGGAAAGTCTACGGCAGCTTGCAAGATGGCGACGCAACCGATCGAGTTGCCGACCAAAACGGCGCTAGTTCCGATGACTTCGCGGCAAAAATCGGCGATTTGGGCGGCCCAGGTTTCAAAGGTATAGTCGGCTTCGATCCGTGGGGCAGGTTTGGCGGAAGCGCCGAAACCGAGCAGGTCGATCGCGTACACCCGGCATGTTTTGGCTAATTCGGGGAGATTTTTGCGCCAGTGACCGCACGAGGCACCGAATCCGTGGACGAGTACGACCGCCGGACCGCGATCGCCGAGGTGTTGGTAGTTGATCTTAAAACCGCGCCAGATCCAACGGTCTCGGATCGGGGAAGCGGTCGCGGAGGGGGGAGAAGTCGGAAAGGTCATGGAAAGGTCGAAGCCTCAAACCGTCGATTGAAATATATTTAAGATACATCTCGGCGATCTAGAGGCACGCGATCGCGTGCCTCTAGATCGCCGAGAACCTCAAGGGAACTTGCGTCACCGAAGTGCAACTCAATTCTCGAAAGAATTCATTTCTCCGGTTTCCCGTTCTTCCACAAACTCTTGAACCCGCTTGCGGTATTCCATCAAGCTGTTATCGACCCATTCGCGATCGTTGCTGTTGGCGAAAATATGCACCAAGGGTTCTCCCGCATCGGGCAGAATTAACACCCAGCTTTCTTCCGGCGGATCGAGGATCTTGACCCCATCGACCAATTCCAAGATTTCCGAGGGGTGAGTTTCTACCAAATGGCGCATCAGGGCGCCTTTGACGGTCCAGGGACAGCGCAAAGTGTAACTCTTATGGCATACTCGCGGCAGTTCGGAGCGAATTTGACCGAGCGATCGCTCTTGCAACATCAGCATTTCGATCGTCTTGGCAATGCAGAACATCGCATCGAAGCCGGGATGCAACTGCGGGAAAATAAAGCCCATTTCCCCACTGCCTCCCAACACGACGTTGGCATTCGTATGGCACGCTTCCATCAACGCCGTTGGATTGGCTTTAGTGCGAATCACCTTACCGTCGTGGCGGCGGGCGATTTGTTCGACGGCGGACGACGTATGCACGGGAACCACGACCGTCCCGCGCGGGTTGGTGGTCAGAATCATGTTCGTCATCAGCGCCGTGAGCAGTTCCCCGCGAATCGGCGATCCGGTTTCATCGACTAAGATTAACTGCTCGCCGTTCGCCGACACCTGGACCCCAAAGGTAGCTTTGAGCGCTTCGACGACTTGACCGAGTTGCTGCAGCAGATTTTCCCGTTCGTCGTTAGACGGGGCCGTTTGGCTCAAGCTGGCATTGAGGACTACCGCATCGCTGCCGAATTTACCGAGCAGTTGCGGCAAAACGGCACCGGAAACGGCATAAGCGTAATCGATGACCACTTTGGAGTTGCTGTAGCGGATCGATTGGACGTTTAAATGCTCCTCGAAGCCGCGACTGTAGATATCGAGCACTTGACTCGGATAAGCCATGTTGCCGATTTCGTTAATTTGGGCCCGTCGGAAATCTTCTTTAAAATAGGCGCCTTCGATCTTTTTCTCGCGAGCTTTGGAGATATTGATCCCTTTTTCGTCAAAAAATTCGATCAGCAGCGAATCGGAACGGTCCGGGTGGACTCGCACGTGGATCCCGCCTTCGACGGAAAGGGTCGGCACGATCGATCGCGCTACCGGAATCGCGGTCGCTTCTAAGTTCTGCACGTTGGTACCGACGGACATCAATCCGGCAATGAGCGATCGCGACACCATCCGCGAGATACTGCGCTGGTCGCGCGAGACGGTGACGCTGGCCCCGGGTTTGAGGGTCGAACCGTAGGCGGCGCCTAATTTCACCGCAAATTCCGGGGTGATGTCGATATTGGCCAATCCGGAGACGCCCCGTTGTCCGAACAAGTTGCGTTGCGCCGTATTGCCCCAAATCAGGTTAATATTGAGCATGGCGCCGGATTCGATTTTTTTACTCGGCCAGACCCGGACGCTGGTATTGATTTGGGCTTCTTCGCCGACGCTGGAGAGGGAACCGACTACGGCCCCTTCGAGTACGTGAGCGCGACGGTCTACCCGCACGCCACGGGCGATCGCGCAGGCCCGCAAGTGCGCTTCGTCGCCGACGATCGCCCCGTTCCAAATAATCGGACGTTTGAGATCGGCATCGGCGCCGATGGTCACGTTATCGCCGATCACCGTTCCCGCTTCGATTTCCACGCGCGGGCCGATGCGGCAGTTATCCCCGATCAAAAGCGGGGCTTCCAAATGAGCCGTCGGGTCGATATAAGTATTCTGGCCGATCCAGCACCCCGGGGAGTGTTCTTCGTAGGCAAAATCAACGAGGACTTTTTGGTCGAGGGCGTCGTATTGCGCTTCTCGGTAAGCGTCGAGGTGACCGACATCGCACCAGTAGCCCTCGGCGACGTAGCCGTACATCGGCTCGCCTTTTTCGAGTAGGAGGGGGAATAAGTCTTTAGAAAAGTCGCATTCCTGATTCGTAGGCAGGTAGTCGAGGACTTCCGGTTCGAGAATGTAAGTGCCCGTGTTGACCGTATCGGAAAAGATTTCGCTAGTTGAGGGTTTTTCTAAAAAGCGCTTGATGCGATGTTCTTTATCGGTAATCACCACCCCAAATTCGATCGGGTTGGGAACTCGGGTGAGAACCAGGGTGGCTTTGGATTGACGTTGCTTGTGAAATTCAATGGCGTCTTTGAGGTTAAAATCGGTGACGCTGTCGCCACTGATGACTAAAAACGTATCGTCGAGAAGTTCGGCAATATTCTTGACACATCCGGCAGTTCCGAGGGGTTGATCTTCTTCCACCGCATAGGTCATCTGAACCCCAAAATCGCTGCCGTCTTGGAAATAGTCGCGCATCACGTCCGGCAGATAGTGCAGGGTAGCGATGATTTCCGTGATGTCGTGGCGTTTGAGGAGATTGACGATGTGTTCGGCGATCGGTCGGTTTAAGATCGGAACCATCGGTTTGGGCAAATCGCAGGTAAGCGGTCTGAGTCGCGTTCCCGAACCGCCTGCCATTAGCACTGCTCGCATATTTCCTCCTTGGGTGTCTTCGCGCGCGCGTTGCGATCTTTGTAGATGCTTTCGTTAATTTTGGATTGTATTCTCTAGGGTACAGAACACGGGGGTGTTCTCGGGTCTTTTACCGGAGTTCGTTCCCCTCGCTTAAGGGAAGGCAGACGGGAAAGGGGCGATCGCATAGCGACAACCCGGGAGAGTCGCGCGGTTCGCACGAGTCCGTAGGTAGGGAACTGACTGACCCTAGAGCTTGGCAATTCATCACTCAGATTTCGTGGATCTCGATCTCTATTGGGAATTGGGCGATCGCACATTTCCTGCACTCGGCACTTCCTGACAATGGGGAAACTGCCCCGGAGAAAAGACTTGCCCATCTGAGAACCCTACAAAAGCAATCTCTAGAACAGTTTACCGTGTTGGCCGAATGCTAAGGTGTTTCGTACGAGACCGAGCCCCTTTTTGCCTGGGCCTCGGCGATCGCCCAACCGCCGCAAGGCGAAAAAATCATCTAAAATTTAAAGCAAAATCAGCTTTTATAAAGGCCGCATCATTATGAGTTCTCTGGTTGCACTAATTTTATTGGGCGTTTATGCCGTTGGGGGCTGGAAGTTCTGGAAAGGCTTCAACCGCACCAACTTTAGTGAAGGACGCCTCTATCTGACCCTGTTATGGCCGATGTTGATCGTCAATAAGTCCTATCGCAAGAATTTTAACAAGGCGCTCAAAGGTCGTTAACCCTTGGCGGCGATCGCCCTTCTCAAAGGCTTCCGCGCCCTTGTCTACCCCGCGATCGCACTTCGTGGCGCAAATTTAATGGATTGCTCATGTCTGTACCTTCTGCTTTTCCCTCTCCCCACCGCGATCGCGCGGGCGCCAGTCCCTGGGAAACGGCGATCGCCCCCGTCGCCTTGCGCTACAATCGCGAGTATCGCGGCGAACCGTTCGACCTCCCCGAAGAAGTCGAAGCGATGCCGATCTTTCACGAGCGCGCCTCGGGTCAACTGCAAGCTAAAATTACCTCGCCGTTCTGGGAACTGGTCAAACCGAAAAAAAACCAACACTGTCTCGATCTCGGTTGCGGCGTCGGCTTTTTAATCTATCCCTGGCGCGATTGGGGCGCTTATTTTTACGGTCGCGAAATTAGCAGCGTCGCTCGCGACGCACTCAACGCTCGCGGTCCCCAGCTTAATTCCAAACTATTTAAAGGCGTCCAATTGGGATCTGCCGATCGCCTCGACTACGGCGAGGAATCTTTCGACCTGGCGATCGCCACCGGATTTAGCTGTTACTATCCTCTCGATTATTGGGTCGAAGTCCTCTCCGAAGTCCGCCGCGTCCTCAAACCGGGAGCGCACTTTGTGTTCGACGTCGTCGATCCCGCTTCCCCCCTCGCCGAAAACTGGGCGATCCTAGAAACCTATCTCGGCGCCGAGGTCTTCCTCGAACCGATCGCCGCCTGGGAGCAATTGATTAAATCCTCCGGCGCCAAAATCCTCAAACGCCAACCCGGCGAGTTATTTAATTTATACAAAATTAAGTTTCCCTCGTGAACTCGTCCGGGTATATCTGGCTCGTCGGCGGCACCCGCGACAGTGCCGAACTCGCCCGCACCCTCCTGGAGCAAGGGATCGCGGCGATCGTCTCGGTAACCACGGAATCGGCGCGATCGCTCTATCCTCCAGATCCCGCCCTGTCCGTCTGGGTCGGCAAACTGGACCGCGACCGCCTGCCGCAGTTTCTCGGCGATCGCCGGATCCGCGCGATCGTCGATGCCTCCCATCCTCACGCCGTCGAAATCTCACAACTGGCGATCGCCGCCTCCCGGGAGTTTGCCCTCCCCTACCTGCGCTACGAACGCCCGGAAATCCCAGATCGGGAGGGCGATCGCGTCCAATACTTCGATTCTTTCGCCGCCCTCGTCGCCGGAGAAACCCTCGCCGGACACCGGGTTTTACTCACAATCGGCTATCGTTATTTATCGTTATTTCGTCCCTGGCAACGGCGATCGACCTTATTCGCCCGGATTTTACCCTCACAAACCGCCTTGCAAGCCGCCCTCGATGCCGGATTTACAGGCGATCGCCTCATCGCCCTGCGTCCGCCGATCTCCCTCCCATTAGAGCGCGCCCTCTGGCAGCAGTGGCAGCTTACCGCCGTCGTCACCAAAGCCTCCGGATCCCCTGGCGGCGAGCATATCAAGCGCCAACTGGCCGCCGAATTGGGCATCGACCTGCTCGCGATCCGACGCCCCCAACTCGACTATCCCCAGCAAACTCAGACGATCGATCGCGCGATCGCCTTTTGCCACCACTATCGCTAACATCGTTCGCCCTTATCCGATTTCTATATACCTTTTCCTCCCCCAGGACCGCGATCGCCTCCAAAAATGTAAAAGATTGTGAATATACGACCTTCTTTTCAAAAATCGTGAGACTATCAATAGGGGTCATTTAACATCTCATGCAATTACCCATTGAACGATCGCAAGCGATCGGGGGAAGTAGCGCGGCGAGATCGTGCCATACAATAAGCTCGATTCTATAAAAAACTCCCAAAAAAGCCTCTAAAATCCCAAAGGAGTCTCCCACCCTTGAGGTTTAATCCCAATTTTTGCCGCAATGAAAGCGAAGTTGAAAGTAAACTGATTGTCAGTTACTTATTGCCAAAATTAGGTTATCCTCCCGAAAGTTGGCATCAAGAAGTAACCTTCAGCAGCATTCGCCTCGACTTCTTAGCCTTCGCCACTCAAGCCATTCCCTTTGTCTTAAGTGCGGATTCCCCTCTGACTGTAGTCATGGAAGCCAAACATCCCCGGCAAAAACTCGATCGCCACGTCCGCAAATTCCGGCGATATTTAACCCAACTTCACGTTAAATACGGATTGCTAACAAATGGAAAACAACTCAGAATTTATCGACGGGACGGTACTCAAATTAAACTAGTTTTTCAATGTTCTGGAGATAAAATTGATGAGAATTTCTCTATAATAGAAGGTTTAATCGGTCGCGATCGCCTCCAACAAGAACTTGACCCCAAAAGTGGCGATCGTCCCCCTCCGATCTCGTCTCATTCCATCGATCGTAGTTTATCAACGGAATTATCCAATTTAGAAACAACCCCTGTTCGAGAAAACCGCGATCGCTCACCTATTCCCGAGAGGACATTATCGATGAAAGTTATTGCCGTTTATCATAACAAAGGTGGCGTCGGAAAAACTACCGTTGTCGTCAATTTAGCGGCAGCCTTAAGAAAACAAGGTAAACGAGTTTTAGTTATCGATATCGACAGTCAAGCGAACACCACCTTTGCCACTGGATTAATCAAATTTGACGATGAAGAGTTCGACGACATTCGAGATAGTAATATCTTACATGTTTTACAGTCTGAAGAATATCATCCCATCGATGAAGTAGCCAGATCTTCCGAATTTTGTAGTCCAGAAATTGATGTGATTCCCGCCCATATCGATTTAATGCAATATGAAAGTGAATTAAATCAACTCGACTACAGCCGCTTGAGTCTGCTAGATAAGCTCGACTCCGTGCGCGATCGCTACGATATCGTTTTAATCGATACGCCACCTTCCCTCAATCTTTACGCCAGAATTGCTTTAATTACCGCCGATTATGTGATGATTCCCTCCGATCTCAAACCCTTTTCTAATCAAGGGTTAAATAACGTTAAAGACTTGATTAAAAATGTCAATGGATTTCGCAAGCAACTCAGACGTGGCCCGGTCGAAATCTTAGGGATCTTACCCTGTAAAATCTCGACCAACGCACGGTTCATCCAATCAACCTTTCAAAAACGCCGGGAACTGATTCCCACTCGTTACGGACTGGAACTTCTCGACAGTACCATTTACGATCGCGACGACCTCGCTAAATGTTCCGAACAAGTCCAACTCGTCGGCGATTTAGAAATTGCTTGTCCGCGATCGGTTCTCGATTTTAAACCCGATTCGACCGCCGCCCAAGAATTTGAAATTCTCGCCTTAGAAGTCTTAAATAAAACTGGATTAGCTTCATGAAAAAGCTGTTACCTTCCTTGATTGGCGTTAACAAAATCACCTCTACTGTGGATCGCGATCGTTTCCCCGCCGATAAAATAGATTATGCAGCCCATCTCAGCTTAGCTGCAAAAGGTTCGATCGCCCCTTTTGTCGTGCGTCGAACGGGGTTAAAATCCTTTGAAGTCATTGACGGACACTTTCAGTATTATATAGCTGTAAGAGCAAAAGAAATCGACCCCCGTCAAGGGGAAATGGTCGGTGCTTTTGTAATCGAACCGGAGAACGAAGAAGCGTTACTCGAACAGGTTAAAGTTTTTCAAGAATATCGCGCAGAAACTAACCCAAACAATCCCACGATCGCCCTCAATTCAACAAAAGATACGGCGATCGAAGATAGAGCGATCGAATCCCATCAAATCACTGAATCTGTCGAAATTTCTAGTTCGATTGAAACCCTCGATCGCCATCTCGCCGAATTGGGTCAGTTACTTCGTACTTTCGACCTCAAATTTAGCCAGAAACTGGAAATGTGCGATCGCCGTTTGGAAAAATTGGAAAGTCAAGGGAATTTGAAGGCGATCGAAGTATTAATCGCCCGGGAATTTGATAAGTTTCGTCACGAATTGAACCCCCAACCCAGGCGATCGGTTGCCATTTCTTCCAATTCAAAGTATTCTAAATTAACAGTTCCTGAATTAAAAAAACTCGCCCGAGAACGACGTTACTCTGGTTATTCCAGATTGAGAAAAGCCCAACTCATTGCTTTACTCGAACAGTCGGAGTCTAATTGAGACCGCCGATTCTCAGACACTGTTTATAAAGAAAATATCAAAAAATCTCGTAGGGGTTTGGTTACCAAACCCCTACAGGACACAATAGAAATGTTTATTTTATAAACAGTCTCTAAACTCTCCCTCAACTCTTCTGCTTCAAGTAATTCACCAACGCATATAATCCCAATCGATAACTGTCCGGTCCGAAACCGCTAATTTGTCCCACAGCAACCGGGGCAATATAAGAATGGTGGCGAAATGGTTCGCGACGGTGAATATTGCTCAAATGAACCTCTACCGTCGGTAAATTGACTCCGGCGATCGCATCTCGAAGGGCTACACTGGTATGAGTATACGCCCCCGGATTGATCAAAATGCCGTCGTGTTTCCCCAAGGCGTCGTGAATCGCGTCAATCAAAACCCCCTCGTGATTCGATTGCAAGGTTTCGATTTTTGCCTCTAGGGTTTGGGCTTCTCGTTCTAGTAAAGCCGTGATATCATCTAAAGTCGCCAAACCATAAACTCCTGGTTCTCGACGACCCAGGAGATTCAGGTTTGGTCCGTGCAAGACCAAAATATTCAACAATTAGACCCACTCCAGTTGATGGCTACAAATTAACCACGCCTTCTCGGTTCGCGAACGGGGATGGGAATCAGTTCGGGTTCCGGTTCGGGTTCTGGACCGAGAAGGGCATCGATAATTTTCTGCGCCCACTCTCTAAGCTTTTCGATAACTTTATCGATATAGTCCATTGAATAAACTAGCTCCTTCAGTCCAACCGTTACTGCGGCTGCTGTCCCGACGACGCATTGCGTTGTCCAGCGCAGGGGTTATTCGTTTAACTCGATCGTAACCAAATCCTCGGAAATGAGCAAGTCTACTGAGGGGATCGATCGCGTTTTCGAGTCTGGAGATCGCCGGAGATCGCGCGTCTTTGCGGTCTCGATCGAGGCTGGATCCCTTTGACAAAGCCAAATATAGGATAAATTTCGGGATCGCCGTTAAATGTTAACTTCATCTTAACAATTTTCGGCGCAGGCGATCGAGCGCACAACAGGCGCTGAAATGGCGAATTAAATCGCGATCTCGCAACGCCCCAAACTGATATTTAAAACTGTCCGCACTGCCATCCGATCCCGCCAAACCGATATAGACCAAACCGACGGGTTTCGCTTCACTCCCGCCCCCCGGTCCGGCAATTCCGGTAATACTGACCCCCCAATCGGTCCCCAAGCGATCGCGCACCCCGCGCGCCATTTGCTCGGCCACCGTCGCACTCACCGCGCCCTCGCGCTCTAACACCGCCGGATCGACCCCTAGCAGGGCGATCTTGACTTGGTTATCGTAAGAAATGACTCCCCCCATAAAATAGCTCGAACTGCCCGCTACGGCGGTAATAAGCTGGCCTAAGCCGCCTCCCGTACAGGACTCCGCCACGGCGATCGTCTGGCCGGACTCCAGGAGTAAGCGACCGACCACGGAAGCGAGGGTATCCTCGTCGCTACCGAAACAGTCCGATCCGGCAATTGCTTTAATCTGTTCGATAACGGGGGCGATCGCGGTTTGGGCCTCTTGAGGCGATCGGGCCCGGGCCGAAAGTCGCAATTTCACCTCGCCATTGCTGGCGTAAGGGGCCACCGTCGGATGACTTTGCTCGAAAAAGTGGCTGACCTTCTCGGCGAGTTCCGATTCCGAAATCCCCCAAAACTTCAACACCCGACTGTAAATAATTTCCCGTCCCCATCCGCGACCTTTGAGGTAGGGAACCGCCGTTTCCTGCCACATCCGGTGCATTTCGCCGGGAACGCCGGGAAACGTCAGCAAAGTCAATCCCGGTTCCGGCTGCCAAATAATACCGGGTGCGGTTCCGGCCCGATTCGGTAAAATGTCCGCCCCGTCGGGAATTGAGGCTTGTTTGCGGTTACTCGACGCCATTTTGCGCCCGCGTGCGGCATATTTAGCCGCGATATCTTCGAGAATTTCCGGTTTTTCGACTAAAGACACCCCGAAAAATTGGGCGAGGGTTTCGTGGGTCAGGTCGTCCGGAGTCGGGCCCAAGCCCCCTGTAAAAATGAGCAATTGGGAGCCGCGATCGCGCGCGACTTGCAAGACCTGTTGAATCCGTTGCGGGTTATCTCCGACAACGGTTTGAAAGTAATGGGGAATGCCCAGACTGGCGAGTTCCCCGGCTAAAAATCGAGCGTTGCTGTTGAGAATATCGCCCAACAGCAACTCGGTACCCACACAAATAATTTCAGCACTCATGCACTCATCCGTTCGAGAATTGGCGATCGAGTTCGGACAGCAAAAGCGAGCTTTGCTGCCATTGAAGACGGTTAGCGAACCGTTAGCGGGCGTGTTTCATCACTTTCCAACTGGTATAGCTCAACAGGGCCGTCGCCCCCAGTGCATAGGCGATCCCACTGGGAATTCCGGCGAAAGCGAGGGCAATGCTGCCGACCCACAAGGTTAGGGAGTAAATGAACAAGACGGTCAGACGGTGGGAGAGTCCCGCCGCGAGTAAACGGTGGTGTAAGTGACGTTTGTCGGCGCTGAAGGGGGATTTGCCGTTGCGGAGGCGATCGACGATCACGGCGGACATATCCAATATGGGGACGGCGAGAATGATATACGGTAAAACGACTGCGGTGACTGCAGTCGTTTTGACTAAGCCGATCACCCCGACCCCCGCCAGGGTAAAACCGATATAGTAAGAGCCGCCATCGCCCATAAAGATTTGAGCCGGGTTGAAGTTGTATCGCAAAAATCCGAGGGTTCCTCCGGCGAGGGCTGCGGCAATCAGGGCCGCCGCAGGTTGGTGCATGAATAAGCTCACGGTCAGCATGACCACGGCGGCAATCCCCGAGACCCCCGCCGCCAACCCATCTAAGCCGTCGATCCAGTTAATGGCGTTGGTCATCCCGACCAGCCAGACGATCGTGATGGGAAAGCCGATCCAATCGGGTAAGGTGACCAATCCGGCGAAGGGAATACTGATAAATTCGATTTGAACGCCGACGTTCCAGGCGGCCCCGGCTACGATCCCTTGGAGGAACAAGCGCATAAAGGGGGACAGACCGAACAAGTCGTCGGCTAAGCCAATCAGAAAAAAGGCGAGTCCGCCAATGGTCACGCCCCAAATTTCATATTCTTTGTCTGGGGGTAGGATGCCGAAGCCTCCAGTCCACCATACAATTAAAAGAGCGCTCAAGGCGCCTAAGAAGATGGACACTCCTCCCAAGCGTACCATCGGTTGGCTGTGGACTTTGCGACCTCCGGGCAGGTCTACGCGACCGCTTTTGAGGGCAATTTTTTTGACCCAAGGGGTCGTACACAAAACCACCACGGCTGAGACAACGAAGGCAACCAGATGGTAAAGGGAGACCAGATCGAACGGCTGGTAAGGCATCTGAACGAGATAGAGTGCAAGACAGACAGAACGTCTCGAACAACGTCTACCTACATTTACTACATTTCAGAACGAACTCAGCAAGGAAATTGGAATTAAAATGGGCTGGCGGCGGGGCGATCGCCGTTGGAATCTTTGAGTGCAGCCCGTTTGGACAATCTCAAGTTGGCCAAATTTGCCGGATGACCCTTGCGGCTTCCGGGGGCGATCGCCCGGCGCTCTCGTTCTAGGCGATCGCGGCGACGGGTACGTTCAGGTGCGGGTAAAGCGGGAATTTCTCGCACAACTGGGCGACCCGACGGCGACAATCGGCGGCGATCGCCTCGTCTTCGGGATTTAAGAGGCAATCGGCGATGATATTGCCAATTTCGGTGAATTCCTCGGTTCCCATGCCCCGGCTGGTCATTGCGGGAGATCCCAGGCGCAAGCCACTGGTGACAAAGGGCGATTCGGGATCGAAGGGAACGGTGTTTTTATTGGCGGTAATGTTGACCTGGCTGACGCGGCGATCGGCCTGTTTTCCGGTCATCGAAATCGATCGCAGATCCACCAACATCAGGTGATTGTCGGTCCCGTCGGAAACGAGTTTGAAACCGCGCTGTTGCAGGGCTGCCGCTAAGGCTTTGGCGTTTTCAATCACTTGGCCGCTATAGGCTTTAAATTCCGGCTTGAGGGCTTCGCCGAAGGCGACGGCTTTGGCGGCAATCACGTGTTCGAGGGGACCGCCTTGGCTGCCGGGAAATACGGCTTTATCCAATTTTTTACCCAGTTCGGCGTCGTCGGTCAGGATTAACCCACCGCGCGGCCCGCGTAGGGTTTTGTGGGTGGTGGTGGTGACCACGTGGCAGTGGGGTAGGGGATTGGGGTGGTGTCCGGTGGCCACCAATCCGGCAATGTGGGCGATATCGGCCATCAAGTAGGCGCCCACTTCGTCGGCGATCGCCCGGAATTTCTCGAAGTCGATGACGCGCGGATAAGCGGAGTAACCGCAGATGATTAATTTCGGCTGGTGTTGTTTGGCCAATTCGCGGATGCGATCGTAATCGAGTTGCTCCGTTTCGGGACTGACCCCGTAATGCTCGACTTTAAACCATTTGCCAGACACGTTCACTGGGGAACCGTGGGTTAAATGACCCCCGTGGGACAAGTCCATTCCCATAATCGTATCGCCGGGTTGGAGCAAAGCCAGGAAGACCGCAAAGTTCGCTTGAGCCCCAGAGTGCGGTTGGACGTTGGCCCAAGCGGCCCCAAACAGTTCTTTGGCGCGATCGATCGCCAACTGTTCGATTCCGTCGATGTACTCGCACCCGCCGTAGTAGCGTTTGCGGGGCAGTCCTTCGGCGTACTTATTGGTCAGCACCGAACCCTGAGCGGCCAAAACGGCGGCTGAGGTGAAGTTTTCACTGGCAATGAGCTCTAAGTGATCCCGTTGGCGTTGGAGTTCTTGTCCGATGAGTCCGGCAACGGTCGGATCGGTTTCGGCCAAAAAGTCTAAGTTACTTGAAGTCACAGATCGAACCTCTAACGGAGACATCAAACCCGCGCAACCTGCTGTGGCAGGGGCGACGGGTACAATTGAAAACAAATGTGGGGAGGAATCGGCAGCGTTGAAAAAGAAATCGGTTTTGACAAAACCCCAATAACCCCAGGCCATCCATCATAACGCGATCGCGGGGTCGGATTGAAGGGGGAGCGTTCGGGCTTTGGTCGTCGGCGCGATCGCCCGCCCCGAGAAAATTCGCGCAAAATGAGACTCACGATACGGCAGCGATCGCCGCCAACAATATAACCTTCTATTGCAATTTGGGAGGCGTTCCTAAATTCGTGTCATAGAATGTCTTTGAGGGTGTTGGGGATCCCGAGGAGGTTTCAAATGCTGGTGATTTTAA
This sequence comes from Oxynema mangrovii CENA135, assembly GCF_016632315.1. Lineage (NCBI taxonomy): Bacteria > Bacillati > Cyanobacteriota > Cyanophyceae > Oscillatoriales > Oscillatoriaceae > Oxynema > Oxynema mangrovii. Next base: position 746,166 of record NZ_JAEOXH010000002.1, read on the forward strand.
TGGACGATCGCGTACTCCCTTCCCGGCAAGTTTGTCAGACGTGCTTGCTCGCCGACCGCACGGGTCAGCCGCGCTGGCGCCCCGGTCAGCTCTGCTGCGGCCACGCGATCCGCAAATCCGGCGACCGACAGGCAGAATGTTATCAGTGCGAAATGGGCTTTACCGTCGCTCATATCGAATAGTTGATTGGAATAATCGCGGGTTGGGCGATCGCGGTCGATCCGTTCCCTTTCCCAACTGCGCTATCCTGAGCTTATAAACTGTTAACCCGTTCACTCAGGAGAATTTAACATGACTTGGCGCGGGACTACACCCATTTCCGACCGTATTTTTGCCTGTTTACCTTACTTACTTCCGGCGATCGAAGGGCTGCGCTTCGGTCGGTTTTTATTCGAGCAGTTTCCGCAGTTGCAAATTATTTTTATTCCCCTCTTACCTGTTATCCAACTGTACGAGAGCATTCCCTTTGCCGGACTGATTATTTTCTTCGTGCTGCTGTTTGCCGTAGTTAGAAATGAAAATATCAGTCATTTTATTCGCTTTAACACGATGCAGGCAATTTTATTAGACATCGTTCTGCTCTTATGCGGGTTGATTCTGCCGATTTTGGGCAACATGTTAGGGGCTTTGGCGATCGAAGCGCTCTTTAATACGGTCTTTTTAGGGATTTGGGTCGCTTTCATTTATGCCGTGGCGCAGTCGCTGATGGGTCGCTACGCCGAAATTCCGGCCATTTCCGATGCGGTTCACATGCAAGTGCGCTCTTAGCCGATTCTAGAACTGATTAAGGTAAGCGTTGTTTGACCGTATTTTCTAAAACGCCGATTCCTTCGATGGAAACGCGGGTGCGATCGCCGATCGCGAGCGGACCGACCCCGCGCGGCGTTCCCGTCAACACCACATCCCCGGGGAGCAAGGTCATCACTTGGGAAATATACGACACTAACAGGTCCGGCGGAAAGACCATTTCATCGACTAGGGCCGACTGAACGGGTTGGGGGTCGTCGTTGAGAAAGGTCTGCAAGCGCGACCCGGGACTCAGTTCGCGCACGATCCACGGGCCGAGGGGGCAGAAGGTATCGAACCCCTTGGCCCGCGTCCACTGTCCGTCCCGTTTTTGCAAATCTCTGGCGGTGACGTCGTTGGCGATCGTGTAGCCCCAGATTTTGGCGCCCGCTTCTTCCGGGCCGCACTGGACGCAGCGATCGCCGATCACTAGGGCTAATTCGCCTTCGTATTCCACCTGTTGCGATTGCGGTGGATAGGCGATCGCGTCGCCGTGGGCGATCGCCGCACTCGGCGGTTTGAGAAACAGCAAGGGTTCGGAAGGAACCGGAGTTCCCATTTCGGCGGCGTGATCGGTATAGTTTTTGCCCACCGCCACAATTTTCGAGGGCGCGCAAGGCGCCAGCAGCTTGTAACTGTCCGGAGGAAGCGATCGCTCGGTCGGTTGCCCTTTTAACCAGGGAGGGGCGTCGAGCAACTGAACGCTGCGGCTCAATTGCAATAAACCGTAGTAAATCCGTCCTTCAGGAGTTTGGATGCGGACATAGCGCTGTGCCATAACGTTGACTTTTGCCCTCTTGTTGATAATTCAGTAGGTCGCTAGTTGTAGAGCCTCGGCAGCAGGAACGCCAAGGGTCGATCTCTGTCGTCCCCTTGCGACCGACCGATCCCTCGCCGCGATCGAAGCCGATTTGCTTCTGTCGAGTATCGATCCTAAAGTTAATCGATCTCGAACGCGATCGGATAAAAATCGGCGGCGAACTGATACAATTGTTGTTTGTGCGGAAAATTGGCTGGCAACGGTCAATTAAATCCCAACTATTGTAATCCCTTGCTTCTTCTTTGGTGGGGGGAGCGCTCGCCGGAATCGAGAGTACGGCGTCCCCCCGCGTCACAGCCAAGGGTGAGAAGGAGCCATGCAGTCCACAAGGAGCCAACTTCGATGAAACAATTCATCTACGAAACGATGTACATCTTGCGCCCCGACCTCGGCGAAGAACTCACCGACCGGGCGATCGCGAAATACCAAGAGTTGCTGCGCGAACACGGGGCGACCAACGTGGAAACCCAACATCGCGGCAAACGCCGTCTCGCCTACGAGATCGACAACCATCGCGAAGGCATCTACGTCCAGATGAATTACGAATGCGATGGCTCTCCCGTGGCGACCTTAGAACGGATGATGCGTCTGAGTGAAGAAGTCATTCGTTACCTGACCGTCAAACAAGAAGTGCGCGAAAGCGAACCGGAAGAGGAAGCGGCTCCCGCTCAAGCGTAAAACGCCCTCGACAAGGCAGCGACTTGTCAGTCACCCCCGCCTCCCGGCGCCGTGACTGTTGCTCGGATCGGGTTCGATCTCGGCAAATGCTGGCTCTTGTGTAAGTAAACGCTCTCAACCAGCTACCCGTACGGCAATTCCCATCACCATCCTATGACCTACGCAATTATCGAAACTGGCGGCAAGCAACTGCGCGTGGAACCCGGTCGGTTCTACGACATCGAACTGCTTCCCGTGGATCCCGAAGAAACGATCGCGATCGAAAAAGTTCTCCTCATCAGCCACGACGACACCGTAACTGTCGGTCAACCCTACATCGAAGGGGCCAGCGTCGAAGGGGAAGTCCTCCGACACCTGCGCGGTCCGAAGGTGATCGTCTACAAGATGAAGCCGAAGAAGAAAACCCGCAAAAAACGCGGTCACCGTCAAGAACTGACCCGCTTCATGATTAAATCGATCTCGATGAACGGTCAAGTTCTCGCGAGCGACGCGACCGATACCGCCGACTCTCAAGAATCTGCTCCCGTTGCCTAGTCGGCAGTAGCGATCGCGACTCCGATTGCGGCACAATAGACAATACTCCAGACCATCCCGAGGGAGGCACGCTTTCCCTAGCCTCTGCCTCCCGTTGCCCGCCCAGGAAAGCTGGCAACGTCGGTGAACTATCCCCAGACAAAAACGAGAAAGAACTATGGCTCATAAGAAAGGAACGGGTAGCACTCGCAACGGTCGCGACTCTAACGCCCAGCGCTTGGGCGTCAAGCGCTACGGCGGTCAAGTCGTCAAAGCCGGAAACATCCTCATCCGCCAACGGGGAACCAAAGTTCACCCCGGCAATAATGTCGGACGGGGCAGCGACGATACCCTGTTTGCTCTGGTTGACGGCATCGTCACTTTTGAAAGAAAAGGCAAAAGCCGCAAAAAAGTAAGCGTCTATCCTTTAGAAGCTTAATTGACGCGATCGGCGGGGTTCAAACGACTCGTCGTTCCCTCCGATTGTACGGATCCCGAGAGAGGCCCGCCACCCGGCGAGCCTTTCTGCTTTCAAAGCGCCCCGTTCGGACAGGCCATGCCCCCGGTTCGTGTAACAGAACGTAACGTTATCGGCGAACCGGGGGCGCGCCCAAGTTTTAGACTAAAATTTGAGATTTTCAATCCTTAACAAAACACCATGTTTCCAATTCATCGCCCTCGCCGCTTGCGTAGCCATCCCCAGCTTCGTCGGATGGTTCGCGAAAATATCGTCACCACCAACGATTTAATTTATCCCCTGTTTGCGGTACCGGGAGAAGGCATCGCCCAAGAAGTCAAATCGATGCCGGGAGTCTACCAACTCTCGATCGATAAAATTGTCGAAGAAGCAAAAGAAGTCTACGACTTGGGCATCCCGTCGATTATCTTATTCGGGATTCCCGACGACAAAGACGGGGAAGCTACGGGCGCGTGGCACGACTGCGGGATCGTCCAAAAAGCGACCACGGCGGTGAAAGAAGCCGTTCCCGATTTAATCGTCATGGTCGATACCTGCTTGTGCGAATACACCGCTCACGGTCATTGCGGTTATTTAGAAGTTGGCGATCTGACCGGACGGGTTCTCAACGATCCGACTTTAGAACTGCTCGGCAAAACCGCCGTTTCCCAAGCGAAAGCTGGAGCCGATATTATCGCCCCTTCCGGGATGATGGACGGCTTCGTGCAGGCGATTCGGGCGGCGTTGGATAAGGCGGGTTATCAAGATTTGCCGATTATGTCTTATGCGGCGAAATATGCCTCGGCGTACTACGGACCGTTCCGGGATGCGGCAGAGTCGGCGCCCCAATTTGGCGATCGCCGGACCTATCAGATGGACCCGGCGAACGGTCGCGAAGCGCTCAAAGAAATCGAACTCGATATTGCCGAAGGCGCGGACATGTTGATGGTCAAGCCTGCTTTGGCGTATATGGATATTATTTGGCGCGTTAAGGAAGCGACTCACTTACCCGTGGCCGCTTATAACGTTTCCGGAGAGTATTCGATGGTGAAGGCGGCAGCGCTCAACGGCTGGATCGACGAGGAAAAAGTGGTGATGGAGACGCTGACGGCGTTCAAGCGTTCCGGAGCCGATTTGATTTTGACCTATCACGCCAAAGATGCGGCGCGTTGGTTGGCGAATTAAACCGCTTCACGTCCTAGAGAATCGGGCGATCGCCGCTCCCAATTCACGGGCGATCGCCCCTCGAAACCTTCTACAACCCATCAAAAAAATGGGCGGAGAATTGCCCTCGTCCATGTCAAGAAAAACCGATAAAAACAAAAATAACGCTGGTCATTCCAGCCGTTTTATTATAAAAGTAAAGTAGTGATCTCTAAGATAAAACGATCCATTCAACTCGGAGCGATCGAAATTTGAGAAGTAGTCCCACTCACAAGATCGAGACGGTTAGACGATACCCGATTGCGATCTAGCCCTCGGGGTTCGAGCTGTGTTGAGCGGCCAAATTTAAAGTATTTTTGACACAGTTGTGCGATCCGAAATCGAACGAGCATGTTTCTCGCTCGTGCAGTTTGAAGCCATCGAACTGCAGGCGATCGCAACGCGACTCCGTTCGCGGAGCGTGCGCCTTGTGCCGAGCGTCTCCAAAGGAGAAAGGAGTATCGCCTTTCCTATTTTGAGCTCGACAGGTCTCGACTTTTCTCCATTCGATCCGCCATTTCAATCTACTCCAAGGTTAATTGAGCATGAATAGCACGATGGATTGCCGTCATATTCGCTTCAGCGATCGCAAAAGCGAGATCGACTTGCACGCCCTCAAATCCCTGTTCGAGATTACTGCATTTTGGGCACGCGATCGCCAAATCGAAGATCTGGCCGTCGCGATTACCCACAGCCATCCCGTGATTTCCGTTTGGGATCGAGACCGCTTGATCGGCTTCGCACGCGCCACTTCGGACGGCATTTACCGCGCCACCATCTGGGATGTCGTCATTCATCCGGAGTATCGCGGCGTCGGACTCGGCAGCAAATTAGTCGAAACCCTCGTCAGTCACCCGCACCTCAACCGCGTCGAACGAGTCTACCTCACCACCACTTACCAACAGCGTTTTTACGAGCGCATCGGCTTCGAGCCGAATTCAACCACGACGATGGTGTTATACAACGAACCGCTCACGAGTCCGTCCCTGCCGTCGGAATCGCCCGTGGAATTAAGCATTGAAGCCGGGTAGCTCCCGGTGTGAGGCTCGCATCCCCGGAATTGGGGGCGGCGGACGCTGGCAGGGGTAAAATTTCCAGCTTTCCTGACATCAATTCCAACAGGGTGATGTCGAGCCACAAGTTCATCCCGGCAGACAGTTCCGGATCTTCCATTAACGAACAGTCCGCCGTTTGTTCTCGGTGCAGGAAGTCGATCGGCTCGCTCCAATATTCCAACGGCAAATAGGTATCGATCGCGATTTTCAGATCCCCGTGAGGCGCTTGAGGGCGATCGTCCCTCGCAGGCACCTCCTCGACACTGACCCGGATATCTCCCGGGGTGACCGGGGTAATCGCCATATCGATCGCGTTGACCAACACTTGGGTCAGCCAGTGGCGATCGGCGCGAACGTACCAATTCGGGTCACTTTCGCCAATTTTGAGGCCGATGTTACGGTTAGCCGCTTGAATTGTCGTTAACTCCCGTACTTTAGCCAGAATTTCCCCTAGGGGAACCACTTTGAGGGTCATGGGGGTACGACCCTCTTGGGTGCGGGCGACATCGAGAATGCGATCGAGAATTTCGATAATTTTGAGGGCCGAGGTGTTGGCTTTGCCCAAAAACTCCCGTTCTTCTTCGGGATTGTCGCACAACCCTTCGAGAATCAGTTGGTGGGAACCGATCAGACCGTTAATCGGCGCGCGCAATTCATGGGAAACCCGCGAGAGGAATCCGGCACGAAATTGGCACATCTGCACGGCCATTTGATATTGCAATTGCAGGTGTTCGAGTTGTCGCACCAACGAGGCCCGATCCGCTTCGTCCTCGGGCGCAGGACCATCTGCACTCGTGTCGCTTTCCGTCGCCTGCGGGCGCGACGGGACCCACCGATGTAAAGCCAAACCGATGCCTAGACCCGTGGCGAGATACAGCCAATTACTCCAGTTCATAAGCGCTTTTGAGTTAAAAAATTTTTGAATTAACTTGGCAGTTGTAAGTTAACCGATCCTTGACGCAGGATTTCCCACCGATCGCCAGCCCATTTGGCGACGGTAGAGGGCAAGCCACTGGCGGGGGGTAAAGGGCCGATCGCCTCGGGATCCAAGGTCAGTACGCCCTCAAAGGCGCGATCGATGTCCGCAAGCCGTTGTAAGGGCGGCTGACCGCTTAAATTAGCGCTGGTGGTGGCTAACGGTCCAGTTTGGGCGAGGATTTCGCAGGCGATCGCGCAATCGGGAACCCTCAGACCGATGGTAGACGGATCGAGGGGGTTCATCGCCGGGGGAACTGCCGCCGAGGCGGGCAGCACTAAGGTCAGCGCCCCGGGCCAGTATCGACGGGCGAGGGCGCGCCACGCTTCTAATTCGATCGCCGATCCGAGGACGTAAGGCATCAAGTCTTCGAGGCTGGCGCCCATTAAAATGAGGGGCTTGTCCGGGCTGCGCTGTTTGGCGGTAAAAATCAGCTCGGCGCGATCGCTGCGGGCCGCGAGGGCCGGAACGGTATCAGTGGGAAAACTGACGAGTTGTCCGGCGCGGGCGCCTGAAATTAAGGTGTCGGGGGAAACTAGGGTCATCGCTGTTGGCAGAGAGTCTCGGACAAGGGGCGATCGCAAGCGATCGCCTCGCAGTCGGAATCGGGATCGACAATTAGCGGCGATAGGCCAGAGCAAACCGCTCGATTCCCGCTAAATCCGAGAATATCTCAATTCCGGTATAACTTCCCTCGCTTTCGAGTAAATGGCGCGCGGACGACGCTTGTCCGGCCATCATCTCAAACAGGAGAATGCCGCCGGGAACCAGGTACGCCGGGGCGCCAGCGACGATCGCCCGAATGCAATCCAAACCGTCGGCACCGCCATCGAGAGCCTGTCGCGGCTCGTGTTCGGCGACTTCCGGCTGCAGTTCGGCGATTTGCGCGCTGGGAATGTAGGGGGGATTGGACACGATGCCACTGAGTTGACCGCGCACCGAGGTGAGGGGCTCGAACCAAGAACCACAATAAAAGAGAATGCGATCGCCCAATCCCGCACGGCGGGCATTGTCCCGGGCGATCGCCAAAGCCGACTCGCTGACATCGACTGCATGAATCGTGGCATGTGTCAAGAGATCGGCCATCCCCAAGGCGATCGCGCCGCTTCCCGTGCCGAGATCGGCCCAATGTCCTGCGGCTAACTCCTCCTGCGGTCGCGGGGAATGGGCGATCGCCCGCGCTACCAAATCGATCGAATATTCCGTTTCCGGACGGGGAATCAAGACTTCCGGGGAGACGCGCACAGAAAAATTACGCCAGGGGGTGACGCCGACGAGGTACTGTACCGGACGGTGTTCTTCCAAACGAGCGCGCCACAGTTCGTTCAATTGGGCGAGAGAGTAGTCGATGGGAAGCTGCGATCGCGTTTTGTAACTGCCCAAACGCAACGCCAAGGGATCCAAACCCGCAACCTCCTGTAACAGCCAGTCGAGTTCTTCCGGCGGAACCCCCGCCCGAATCGCTTGGGCGCGCGCGCTCTCTCGCCACTGCCACAATTCGATCCCCGAAATCACCATGCGCCCTCCCTCTCAACCCGGTTCGACCTCGTGAGTTCTGATTGTACGGGGTCGCAGCAGCGAAACACAATCGTCCCTTATCCCGGATCTCGATTACTGTCCGGGAGTGGCTCCATTCCCCGGTGCGGTTTGGGGGAGCGATCGCAAAAATTCGATCGACTCGCGCGGGGGAACGAAAATAATTTTATTCACTTGCGGGTCGTCGCTGGTTTCTAACAAGTCGATCACCCCTTCCAAGTTCACCACTTCAATATCCACAGAAGCGGTTAAATCCGGTTGTTTTTCTTGGAAACGGCTGAGCATTCCTTGCAGTTCTTCTTTGTTGAAAAACAGGGGAATCACCTGCTCGTTGCCCCGTTGGATGGTCAAATAGCCGTTATCGGGTCCTCCGGTAGCTAAAAAGAGGGGAACGCCGTTGAATTGTTGGACGCTACTATCTTCTTCGCGCAACACCGCCAGGGCCGATTGGACTTGCTCCTGGACGGGAACGAAGGTAAATTCTAGATTTTCCGGGTTTTGTTCGCTTTGCAGGGCTAATTCGTAGACTTCCGCCAGAGACACGGGAACTACGCGCACGTTGGCGCCGAGTTGGGGGTCTTCTTGTTTGAGTCGTTCGACAAACGCTTGGGCGTCTTCTCGGGAGATAAACACCCCAGCAACGGAGCTTTGACCTTCGCGGTTGGGGTCGGAAGCGACCAAGGGCGAACCTTCGGCGTCGGTCACTGTAAAGACAGGAACTGGGAGTAATTTTCTAACAATTTGATCTTGTGGCAGGGCCAAGGCCATCCGATGATTTAAGAAGGGGGACGGTCCTAAGATGACCGTACTGACAACTCCTAAGATCGCGCCCCAACGCAGTAATAAGTTCATAGTTCCACCTAATTTCAATACTAACGGCAATCAGTCGGTCGGATCCAAATATGAATGGATTTGAACGGACAGGGGTTTAGATTTCTATACAAGGGCGATCGGTTCGACTCCGCGAAGTCTAACGAGTGACGGCAAAATGTTTGCAGTTGTGGCGCGTCTGGGGTGGGAATCGATCTGAGTTTGTGGCGATCGCGTTCTACTGAATAACCCAGAGGACTCCATCGATGGTGTTAAAGTTTCCTAACCGCAAGCTAGAACGCTATCTTAACACCGCGCTCAAGTTATGGCTTGCGTGGAGGGAAGAACGGAGCGCCATCCGCTCGGTAAAAACAAGGGATGGAGCCGATCGCCTCTCCCCTCTTATCTAGTTATGGATTTAGATCGGGATGACAGGATTTGAACCTGCGACATCCTGCTCCCAAAGCAGGCGCGCTACCAAGCTGCGCTACATCCCGTGAAGTCGTTTTTCATTATAACCTAGATTGTCGGTAAAATCGCGATCGCCCCGGACGAGATTCACTCGGGGAGCGAAAGGGCTATCGTGCGAGGGATTGACGGTTCGGCGATCGCCAAATCGATCGATTTTTTTGGCATTGCGGCGGCATTCCAGGCAAAAATAAAGATCTGTACTTCTATTGTCCGATTCATTATTCGAGCTGCATCGATGAAACCCTATCTAGCTGCCGCGATTCAAATGACGAGCGTGCCTGACTTGGCGAAAAACCTAGCCGAGGCGGAAGAACTGATCGACTTGGCGGTTCGTCAGGGGGCCGAGTTAGTCGCTTTGCCAGAAAATTTCCCGTTTTTGGGAGAAGAAGAAGAAAAAGTTGCTCGCGCCGAAGAAATTTCGAGCGCCAGCCAAAAGTTTCTCAAAACGATGGCGCAACGCTATCAAGTCGCTTTACTCGGCGGCGGTTTTCCCGTCCCGGTAGACACGGGGAAAGTGTCGAATACGGCGGTGATTGTCGAACCGAGTGGCGTGGAAGTAGCGCGCTATAACAAGGTCCATTTATTCGACGTTAATTTACCCGACGGCAATACTTATCAAGAGTCGAGTACGGTGGAAGCGGGCGATCGCCTGCCTACAGTTTACCCATCTGAAAGTTGGGGAAATCTGGGGTTGTCGGTGTGTTACGACGTTCGTTTTCCCGAACTTTACCGCCATCTTTCTCGCCAGGGGGCGCACGTGCTGTTCGTTCCCGCCGCCTTTACCGCCTATACCGGAAAAGACCACTGGCAAATTCTCTTACAAGCGCGGGCGATCGAAAATACCTGTTACGTGGTGGCTCCGGCGCAAACGGGGCGCCACTACGGACGCCGCCAATCTCACGGACACGCGGCGATCGTCGATCCGTGGGGGATGATTTTAGCGGATGCCGGGGATAAGCCGGGGGTGGCGATCGCGGAAATCAATCCTTCGCGATTGGAACAAGTGCGCCGCCAAATGCCTTCGTTGGAACATCGCGTGTTTGCTTGAACTGGGGCGACGTGAAACCGACGGGAAGGGGCGCTCCGCCGGAGGCGACGCTACGCGAACGCGCGGGCTAAGTTCCCGAACGGGACGCGGGCATTCGCCGCTCTAAAAAGGCGGTGGCGGCGTCGCACGCTAACGGCGGCGCAAACCAATTTCCCTGCATCAAATCGCAGTTCCAACTTTGCAATAAGGCTTGCTGTTCGGGAGTTTCGACCCCTTGGGCGATCGCGGTTAAATTCAAGCCTTTCGCCAAGGCGATCGTCGCTTTGGCGATCGCGGCGTTATTCTGACTGGCAATTAAATCCCCAATTAAGGAGCGATCGATTTTTAAGGCATTAAATCGGACTTGTTTTAAATCGGCGAGGGCCGAATATCCCGTACCAAAATTATCCAAACACAAGCGCACGCCCAATTCTTTTAATTGCTGTAAGTGACGGCTGGTGAGTTCTAAATCTTCGTGAATCAGACTTTCTTTAATCTCTAATTCCAAATAGCGGGGGTCGAGATGGTGTTCGGCGAGGAGGTCGTCTAAAATCTGTACGAAATCCGGTTGTCGAAACAGTCGTTTGGAGAGATTGACACCGATTCCCAAGTCTTCAAATCCTGCATTTTGCCATTGCTTGGTTTGGCGACAGGCTTCGCCGAGAACCCAGCGATCGATATTGGCGAGCAAGCCGTTTTCTTCGGCGAGGGGAATAAAATCTTTAGGAGAAATCAGGTGACCGTCGGGATGCTGCCACCGGAGCAGGGTTTCCATCTGGACGACGCGATCGCGGCGCACGTCGATTTGCGGTTGGTAGTGTACCAGCAATTCCCGCCGTTCCAAGGCGCGGTACAGCCGATTTTCGAGGGCCAACCGTTGCGAGGCTTCCGTACTCATGGCCCGGTTGTAAATTTGGTAGCCGTTGCGACCTTGTTGTTTGACGCGATAGAGAGCCGTATCCGCATGGTGAATCAGACTGTGGCTGTCGGTTCCGTGGGTGGGATAAAGGGCGATACCGATGCTGCAATCGATCTGATATTCTCGATCTTCGAGGACGTAAGGCTCGCCGAAGGCATCGAGCAATCTTTGGGCGATTTGCAGCGCATCCCGAGAACAAGACAGTTTCGGCAGCAAGATCACGAATTCGTCTCCCCCCCAACGGGCGACGGTGTCCCCGGTTCTCACTTGCGATCGCAGCCGTCGGGCGACACTTTCCAAGAGGCGATCGCCGACGGCGTGACCGAGGGTGTCGTTGATCGCTTTGAACCGATCTAAGTCGAGAAACCCGACGGCGAGCATTTCCGCTTCCACTTCCGCATCGGCGAGGTCCGCCGCCAGTCGTTCTTCAAACAATCGCCGATTCGGCAACCCGGTGAGGCGATCGTGAGAGGCTTGGTAGCGCATTTCGGCTTCGACTCGTTGGCGGTCGGTAATGTCACGAAAACTCCAAACACGACCGTGAATATCCGAACCCATCCACTGTGGTCGGGAGTGACATTCAAAAATGCGTCCGTCGTCGAGTTCGAGAATGTCGTAACTCTCGCGCTCGCGCTCGCCGTACAATTGCCGGATTTTGGTTAAAAATACTTCTGGATGCTGCAGTTTTCGCCGCGCGAAGGCCAACTCGCGATCGTTCTCGCCGTTGGGGGCGATCGTCGCTGGCGAGATCTGCCACATTTTAATAAACTGCTGGTTGAAATCTAAAATATTCCCTTTGAGATCGGTCACTAAAATGCCGTCGGCGGTCGCTTCAAAGGTTGCTTTTAATTTAGAAAGGGATTCTTCTAAGACTCGGTGCCTTTGACTGAGTTCTTGACTGCGTTTTTTGGCACTAAATAAGGCGAGTTTTTGGCCTTGCAGCAATAAGAGAAAGTCGGTGACGGGATCGTGCAGGGCAAAATCGCTCAAGCGCAAGCCCAAGCCTTTGAGAGCTTTGAAGTCGGCGATCGCGGGAGTACCGAGAAAAAAGGCAATCTGTTCTGACTCGACGCAAACCATTTGCCCTTTTAATCTCATCTTGTTCTCGATGCTTTCGAGTACGTAGAGGGCGTGGGTCGCGCGGCAAATCTGAGCGTAATCCCAGCTTACTTGCGGGCGGGCAATCCGAAAGTGCCGCTCGATCGTCGCCCCGACACTCAGTCGGGGGTGAACTCGGGCGAGGGCTTCTCCCATCTGGACGATCTTTCCCTCGCCATTAAAGGCTAAATGAAAGGGAAAGACTTTGGCGAACAGTTCGGGAGATAGGCTGAAGGAAGGAGGGACGATCGCGGAAATATCGGAGTGTAAACGCAATGGCAAATTCATAAAAATTGATATTCCAGAGTAGATTCAAAAAAAGTTTTAAAGCAAAATGGAATAACGATTGAATCGGTCTGAACCCTCGAAGTTTAGCTCGGCGATCGCCCGTGCGGAAATCGCCTGCGAGCGTTAAAAGGTCAACATTCAAAGACTTAAAATAAATTCTAATCCACTCTACTGAGCTCAATTCAGTGGGTGAGGTTCGGAGCCGTTACCGTTTTTGGTTAAGCATTGATTTTAATAGATCTTGCCCAGTTTTTGCTTCGTTCTCCCGGTAGATTTGCCCCCGTGGTGGAGAAAAAACGGCGTATCGCACCCGAGCATTAACGCCCTTGCGGTTGCCAATGTTCGGTGAGACGCACGGGTAACACTTGCCCCGGTTGGATGGTGTGCGGATTGGCCGATCGCAAGGCGTCGGATTGGGCCGCGAGGGGAACGGTCCGTCCGTCGAGGACGATCGCCTCGACTACAAAGTGAGGGGTACCCCCATCGCTCATAAATTTACCGATAACTGGCGTTCCTAAAGGAATGCTCAAGTTTCCGGCACGATCGTAAAGATCCGCCTGCACGACTAACACTTCTTGGCGCGGATACTCGGCGTCCAGGGTAAACGGCGCCGCACCGGGATAGCTCAAAATCAAAAAGGTTCCGGCGGCGATCGCCCGTTCGGAGGGAGCTGAGGCGATCGCGGCGGGGGCGGATTCCGTAGGTCGTTCTTCGCTCTTCGGCGCCGATAAACGGTCTCCCCACCGGAGGGAGCCTCCAATCTCTGACGGTTCCGCACGGGTGGAGATCGCGGCAATCGTCCGGGATCCCGGAAGCGGTTGTCCGAAAACGATCGCCTCGGTCGGCGGTCCGTTGCGTTGGGGACTCGACGGGCGAGACGCCTCTGGCGTCGCTTCGAGAACGGCTCGCTCTTCGGACTCGGCGACGGGCGATCGCGCGGCTTCCGGTTCGCTTTCTGCTTCTGTTTCCGATTCGGGCAGTAATTGCGGCACCTCGATCTCGATCGCCTCCGACTGGCTTTCCGACTGGCTCTCCGCCTCGTTTTCGGCGATCGCGATCGGCTCGGAATCGCCCGCTTCCGGCTCGGGAACGCTCACGGTCGGCGTCGGTGACGTTTGCGTTTCTTCGGCGATCGGTAAGTCGAATTGAACCCCAGACTCGGCCCGGTCGATGCCGTTCGACTCTGGGGACGGCACCTCTACAGACAACATCGGCGGCGGCGGCGGATCCCCTCCGTTCTCGCCGAGATTCTCGAAGGTCGGCGGTGGTGGCGGCGGGTCGAAGTTCGCCCCACTGGCGGCGGGAGGCAGTTGGGGCAGGGTATCGCCGCGATCGGCGGTGGTTTCCAAATCCGGCAGGGCTTGGGATAAGTCGGTTTTCAGGTTCAAGACCCACCGATTGGACTGTCCCAGGGGTTGCAGTTCGACTTGAGACGGGGCGATCGCCATTCCCGGCGCCAGTTCGACCACGACCCGCGCGATTCCCGGTTCAAATTGACCGATGCGGATTTCGCGCACGAGTCCGGGATAAGTTTCTCTCACGGGTTGCCGTCCCAGATCGCTGTTGGGAATATCGATGGCGATCCGGGGCGGATCTTCCAGCACGAGATAGCGGGGGGTACTGCCTGCGGGTACGGTGACTTGCAGTTGCTGGGTGTAGGGATCGAATTCCCACGATCGCAGGTTGGCGGAATTGGCGATCGCGCTCGGCGGATGGCTCAGTTCGGCGATCGTGGCGATCGTCGAGATCCCGAGCAACCCCGGTAACAGTGGAGCCAGCAAGCGCCACCGCAATAACCCTGACCGTCGTTCGTTCTTCATGAGCATCACTACTTGTAAGCCGCAATAAGAAACACTAATGGTGGCGGTTTTCTGAGCCATCGAGCTGTGGTGGATTGTAGCTAAACTTCTCGACCGACAAGAGCGATTCTCTTGCACGGACCCTTGGCGATGCTCCCAAGGAGCCGCCACGCGATCGCCATGCCGCCCGATCGAATGCGCGATCTCTAGCCGTTATCCTAAAGTAAAAAAAGGGCAAAAAGAAAAACTTATGTAACAAGTTTTGTAACCCGTTTAAGTTTTTCTTCTGCCGGGTGTTCTTAAGAAGTTAATGGGGTTACCCGTTGGCGACCCGCTACAGGTCAACGCAGCCGACGATCGCCCCGGTCGGAGGTATTTCCCGCCACGCTCAACCCGATCGCACCCCCGATCGCCCCAGTTGCCGCACTCAAGGCCAAAACGATCCCGAGGGGGAGTTGAATGGACTGAAACCCCAGGAATTGTAAGGACACTAAAGTGGCATTTTGAACCGAAATAATGGCGATCGCGACGATCCAAGCGGCGGCGATCGCGCTAGCAATCAGAGCAGGCATGATTTAACCCTCACGATGGCGGTCAAACGGGGAATGATGGCGCGGCGATCGCCCGATTAAGCGGTTACGGGTGCGAATTTTTGGATCGCCTCATCCATTTCGGCGGCAATTTTACTGAGTTTCTCTTCAGAATCGGTTTCCACGTACACCCGGATCAAGGGTTCGGTTCCGGAGGGACGCAGCAAAATCCAGCCGCCATCTTCAAGATACAGTTTGATCCCATCTTTGCGCCCGACTTCTTTGACCGCAATCCCGGCGACTTCAGACGGCGGCTTTTGCGGAAATTCTGCCAAAACGGCGGCTTTGTGCGCTTCGGTCAGGTGCAGGTCGAGACGGGTATTGTACAACGGTCCGCCTGCTTCGGCGATCGCTTCTTCGACGAGCTGACTTAGGGGTTTCCCCTCGTAGGCGATCGCTTCGGCGACGAGCATATCCGCCAAAATCCCATCTTTCTCGGGAATATGACCGATAATACTCAAACCGCCGGATTCTTCTCCCCCGATCAACACTTCGGTTTCGCGCATTTTCTCGCCGACATACTTAAACCCGACGGCGGTTTCGTAGAGGGTCAGTCCGTATTTTTCCGCCAGGGTATCGAGTAAGTGGGTCGTCGCCACGGTGCGGACGATCGCCCCTTTCTTGCCCTTATTTTTAATCAGGTGGCGCGCCAACAAGAGCAGAATCGTATTCGGGGTCAACACGTTCCCCCGTTCGTCTACGATCCCAAAGCGATCGCTGTCCCCGTCGGTCGCCAATCCTAAATCGGCGTTATCTTTTTTGACCGACTCGACCAAGCCGACGAGCATTTCTCCTTTGGGTTCGGGCATTCCGCCACCAAACAGCACATCTCGCCAGGTGTGAAAAGATTCTACCTCACAACCGCAGTATTCTAGAACTTTATCTAAATAGCCCCGCGAGGTGGAATAGAGGGCATCGTATTTGACCTTGAGTTTGGCTTTACGCAAGGTTTCGACGTCGAGCAAGGTGTAGAGGAATTGCAAGTAGTCCGGTTGCGGGTCGAAGCTACTAATTTTATCCAGATGCTGCCCGGAAGCGGGGGCGTCGGAGGCACTGGCGATATTGGCGACGATCGTATCGGTAATTTCCGGGGTCGCGGGTCCGGCATAATCGGGGATATACTTAATGCCGCAATAGGGCGCGGGGTTGTGAGAAGCGGTGAACATTAATGCCCCCGCACTGTTGAGGTGACGGGCGTTATAGGCAATCACCGGGGTGGGACAGTCGCGGTCTACCATTTTGACGGTCCACCCCAAGTCTACCAACACTTCTGCTGAGGTTCGGGCGAAGTCTTCGGCGAGGAAGCGCGGGTCGTAACCGATGAGGACGGGACGATCTTTGCTATATGCTGTTTCTAAATAAGCGGCGATCGCTCGCGTCACTTTTCGCACGTTGGCGAAGGTAAAGTCTCGGGCAATAATTCCCCGCCATCCGTCAGTTCCAAATTTAATTTCGTCAGAGGTACTGCCTGCACTCATATTGGCTACTCCCTATGGGTAGTTGACGTTAGTCCGAATCTCAACCTTTGCCGACGATCGCCCGGTGGGGGCGACGGCATTTAAAGGCTGCTAGGCTTTAGGTTACAGCAGATTACTGACATCGAACAGCCGTTTTATTGAGTTCGCCCTTTCCCAATCGCGGGATCTCGCCATCCCCATTTTTCGTTTTCCGGCTCTTTGTTGCAAGTCATACTCATTATGAGTATGATATAGGGAGCGTTGGCAAGGAGAACTGCGAGACGATGAAGATCGAAGATATTCCCATTGAGGCGATTCGCCGCCCCCTCCCGCGACAAAACGACCCGGAGAAGGTAAAGGCGTTGATGGCGTCGATTCAAGAGATCGGCTTGCAAGAACCGATCGACGTTCTCGAAGTCGAGGGGCAGTATTATGGATTTTCTGGCTGTCACCGTTACGAAGCGTGCCAGCGTCTCGGACACGAAACGATTCGCTGTCGGGTTCGGCGGGCGCCGCGCGCGGTCTTGCAACGGCATTTAGCCTGAAAGTGACTGTATCCGAGACGACAGACGATCGCGCCGAGGGGTCGCCAACTTGATAGGCTTGTAAAGAAGCTCGCACGGGCGATCGCGCCGGGAAGACGACCGGGGGAACGTCACTGGAGGCCACTCGTGCGAAGACATTGATTCACTACCCTTACGTTGAGGAAATTGTCATGGGTAAAGATAAAGAAAAAAACAAATCGAAAGGAAAAGAGGTCAAAATGGACATCGGTATCGAACACGGCGATCGCCAAGAAATTGCCGATGGCTTATCGAGACTGCTCGCCGATACCTACACCCTTTATTTGAAAACCCATAACTTTCACTGGAACGTGACCGGGCCGATGTTCCAGACGTTACATTTAATGTTCGAGCAACAGTATAACGAACTGGCGCTCGCCGTGGATCAAATTGCCGAACGCATTCGTTCCCTCGGATTTCCAGCGCCGGGAAGCTACGCCGATTTCGCCGAACTGACCTCGATTGAAGAAACGGCGGGGGTTCCGAGTGCGAAAGAGATGATTCAACTGCTGGTCGAAGGTCAGGAAGCGGTGGTTCGCACCGCGCGATCGATTTTCGCCTCGGTGGAGAAGGTCAACGACGAACCGACGGCAGATTTGCTGACCCAGCGTATGCAAGTTCACGAAAAAACGGCTTGGATGCTCAGAAGCCTGTTAGAAGAGTAAAGGTCATTGTGCGGCGATCGCCCCCGACGCGATCGCCCGGAGTCCCCGAACAGCCCTACCGTGCATCCGGGACTTCAATTCGCGAAAGCGATGGCGATCGCGCTATGCTGGGTTCGACTTGTCGTGATAGAGGAACGCTCAATGGCCATTGAGATGAAACCGACCTTTGGCTTGAAAGAGGCGATCGAACAACGTCGGGCCGTCCGTTCTTTTCTGCCAAACGTAATTCCGGCAGTGTTGCTCGAAGAGATCTTGCGCCTGGGATTGCGCGCGCCGTCGGGATATAATTTGCAACCCTGGCGCTTTATCGTCGTCCGAGATGCCGAAAATCGGGCCAAACTCAAAGCCTGTGCGTTCGACCAAAGACAAGTAGGCGAGGCGCCCGTGGTCTTGATTTGCTGCGGCGATCGCCGGGTGAAAGAGGCGGAATATATCGAATCGACGATCGCCTTGGGACGGGAACACGACGCCGTTAACGACACCTACGCCGACGTGATGCGATCGCAAATTCCCGCCCTGTTCGAGAACAAACCCTGTTTCGAGTCCGAGGAAACCTGGACCAACCGCCACACCATGTTAGCCGTCGCCTACATGACGATCGTCGCTAAAAGTTTTGGAGTCGATAGCTGTCCGATGGAAGGGTTCGACAGCGCCAAAGTCAAAGAAGCCTTTAAGATTCCCGAAGCCGTCGATGTTTGCTGCTTGCTCGCCCTCGGCTTTGCCGACGAACCGTATAAGCGCTACGGCGGGCGTTTTGGCATGGAGCAAGTGTGTTATCAAGAAGAGTTTGGCAGCCCCTTCACCATTTAAGGAGATTGGGGATACATCTCAGTTCAGATGGATCGCCCTTTGCTGACGATACAATCGACCATGAGCCAGACACCAAATTATACCGAACGATTGCAGCAAAAGATGGGAGCCGTGGGCTTGTCGAGTTTTCGGTCCCTCGCCCGCCAAGCGGGAGTCTCCCTGTGGCCCGTGCGACAGTTGCGACAGGGAAAAGCACTGGAACTGAGATCGCGCTCCTTGCTGGCGATCGCCGAGACCTTACAAGTCTCCTTAAGTGAGTTAATCGAGCAGTTTTCGCCGTCAAGTCCGGAACGGGAGGCGATCGCGCGATCGGGAGAGCGCAACCCACGAGATGCAAAGGCGATCGCCGCCCTCCAGGAAGAATACGCCCGCTTGCAAGCGCAAATGGACGCCCAACGACCGACCCTCGAACGGGAATTTCAGCGCGCCAGTCTGGACGTCTTAGAATCGTGGTTGCTACAGTGGCCCACCGCCGCCCGCGCCGCCCGCGAAAACCCCCAAATCCCCGCCGGACGGCTGTTACCCCTGGTCAGTCCCGTAGAAGCGTTAGTGCGACAATGGGGAATCGAGGCGATCGCCGAAGTCGGCGCCGAGATTCCCTACGACCCCCAACAACACCAACTCATGGACGGAACCGCCGAACCGGGCGATCGCGTCCGGGTCCGCTACGTCGGCTACAAACAGGAAGAAACCTTACTCTATCGCGCCAAAGTCAGTCCGATCGCCCCGTAAGAGATCGATCTTTTGAGCTGTGCGATCCTCGGTAAACAGGTCTTTTTCACCTATCCCAGAGGATTCAACCAGCGATAAATTTCCCGATGTAATTGTTGCGGTTCGCGATACATTTCTTGCTTGAACCATTGCGCGATCGCATCTAAAGGAGAAAACTCCGATCCGGCTTTCCAGGGGATTTCCTGACTTAACGGCGTCAGGTGATTTCCCGGTAATTGCAATAACGTCACCAGATTGGCAAACCGTTTTTGTAATAAGGGAGTGAGGTCGAGACTTTGATCGATTTCGTCGTTATTGAATTTGACAATAAGATTGCGCCGAACCGCGTAGCGTTTCAAAACGATCGCGTTGGTTTCTTCGGGAGAAGGGGTAAATTCAACCGCAAAAGCGCTGGGAAATTGTTCGACTAAGGGAATAGAACGACTCGCCGGGTAATTGTTAAAGGAAATCAGGATATTGCCCGCGCGATCGAGATCGAATAAACTGCCTGCGAGTAAATGCAGTTTGCTGCCCATACTATGTCCGATCCCGTAAATCGGCAAGTAACGTTTCGGTAACTTTCCCGACATTTGCAATTGTTCCACGCCCCACTCGAAGCGTTCGATAACGTTACGGGCGATCTCGGTATGATCGAGGGTATTGATAAACGGCGTGGCGATCGTGGCGTAACCGTTGCGTCCGAGTTGTTCGAGTAACCATCGATAGGTTACTTGTGGCGCTGTGGCGACAAATGCTCCCCCTAAAAAATGAATGATGCCTTTCGGTCTGGGGGGAAGATAAACCCAGTTCCCGGAAACTTCTCTCCACTCCATATCCAACTGGCGCGATCGCATAAACTCCACTCCTGACAATTTTACTCGATCGCCAACTCTGGCGCGGATCGGCGATCGCGATCGCGATCGACAAGGGAAAGGCTGAAGAGACACGATCCACATAAACTACTCGATTGAGCCTCTATGGAGGGAATTGCCGACCGCCGCCGTCGAGAGGGCTGACCGGGGAGAGAAGGCGATCGCGCGATCGTTAGAGGCTACGGGAATGGCGCGATCGTCCTTAAGGGAGTTTCCCCTCATTTTGAATCGGTGAAAATCTGCTATCATAGCATTTCTTAAAGCCATGAACTCTAGCAACTCAATCAGTCATTCTCCGTCTGGCAGGAATGGATAACTGTTTTTGTCCGCGAGTGAATAGAGATCTTCTATACAGTCTTTTTTAAAGCGATATTGAATAACCATGATTAAAATCGATCGTTTTTTCAACGAAAACTTAGATCGAATTTTTGAAATTTGGAAAGAAAAAGTTCGAGAAGATCGAAAAATTCCAAGTTCTAACGGACTTTCCGAACCCGCTTTAGAAAACTTGATTCCTCAAGTGTTGGATGCGATGTGTGTTGCTTTTTTACAGGGTGACATCGCCAACAAACAGCAAATCGAAATAGCGAGTTTAGAACACGGTACCGAAAGGGAAGAACAAGGGTTCGACGCCGCCGAAATTGCCAGAGAATATCACTTACTCCGACAAACTATTTTTGAAATATTAGAAGAACAACTTATAGAACTCACGGCTCGGGAATGCTATCAAATTTTTATAACCGTAGATGCCGTCATCGATCGCGCGACCTCCCAATGCTTCACCCAGTTTGTGGCAGAACGTACCTCCAAACTGGATGGCTTGCACGAACAATTAATGAAAAATAATCAAGAGTTAAATCGACTATTAACCTTGAGTCAAGATAGTTTTTTTCATCTGGCGCACGAGTTTAAAACTCCTTTGAATTCAATCATGGCTTATTCGCAAATTTTATTGCGAGAACAACAAGCTAAATCCGATTCCGATCCAATTAGCATCGAGCATATCAGCCGAGTTTTGCGATCCTCTAAACAATTATTACAATTAGTGAATAATTCTTTAGAAATCTCTCGAATTCAATCGGGGACGAAGCAACTGCAACTGATGGAGATAGAGGTAAGTTCGGTGGTGAAAGCCGCCGCCGAAACGATTCAACCCTTGGCGGACGAAAAAGGGCTGACCTTGCGGATAGATTGCGATCGCGGTCCGGGTCGGATCGAAACCGATATTTCGCGCTTGCAGCAAGTGTTAATTAACTTGTTAGGGAATGCGGTTCGCTATACGGAAATGGGATCGGTCGAGATTGCCTGTGCGACCCTTTCGGACGAGGAATGGTTCGTAAAGGTCAAGGATACGGGGATAGGAATTGCGGCAGAAAATTTAGAAGCCATTTTCCAACCGTTCGCGCGAGTTAAGGGAAATACCAAGGCGGATCGAGTAGAGAGTACGGGGTTGGGATTGACGATCGTCAAACAATTGGTGAAATTATTACAAGGGGAGATTCGCGTGGAATCGGAATTAGGAAAAGGTTCGACCTTTACGGTCGTTTTTCCTTTAAAAATTGAGGGGAGGACGGTCTAAAAAAGGCGCTGAGGGAGTGGCGCGGGGGTCGTGGGGCGATCGATGGTGGGTGTGGGAGAGAGTCACAAGGTTCTCCGGTGTCGAATTCGGATCGTAAGAGAAACTCGCGATATACTAATTTGAGCGATCGCGGGAAAAATGAGGGGAAGAATTGCACGCAGAGCGCCGTCTCGCGGACAAACACCAGCTCACGGCGATCGCGAAGCGTCTGCGAAGCAGAATCGCCGCCAGCCAGCAGCCCAGCGACCGATTGAATCTACTCCAACCCAAGACAGAAATCCGATGGACTGTCTCGATGACCTCGTGGGAAATCGCTCGATCGCAGGGGCAAGCTTAAAAGGGAACAGGTCGCGGGAGCCCAACGACCCTTAAATTTAACGGTTGCCATTTTCCATCGATCGCGCAACGAAGATCGCGACGGGGGCTGTCCTTCGTTCGCAGGTTCGGAGGCGCGATCGCCAGCAGACGAGGAGTGGGATTCTCAGCCGCGATTCCGGGGTCGCGGGGTTCGGGAGTGAGACTCCAGGCCGTCGGGAGTGTAATCGGGGGTCATGGTTCGCGGTCAGTCCGTCTAGGGGAGGCAACCGAGAGCGTTCACAAGGATTGTTAAACCTGATGCCCAGCGTCAATGGTAGTTAAGCGCAGAGTAACGCGGCAATTGCGCCGTTCTACGATCGTCTACGTCCTACTCGGGGCGTTTGCACTCTCGTCGGCGATCTCGGCGCTCGGGATCGTCCCCGTTTACGAAGCGCTCAAGCGCCGCGAGGAAGAAAACTTGTTATTGGCGGCGCAAGGGACGGCCCAGGCATTAGGAGACTATTTTTCACGGGCCAAAGGGATCGCCTTGCAGGTATCGAGTCGGAGCGAAGCGCGTCAACAATTAGCCGCCTACGACCGCGCCGAAATTTCCCAAGCCGATCTAGTTCGATTCAACCGGGAGATCCTGCAAGACGCCCTCGAAGCATCCCCCGAAATTGTCGGAATTACGCGAATCGATCGCCTCGGACGGCCCGTCGGGACTGTGGGGATCGCTGGGGGAGGGGTATTGACGAGGGTGTTGGAAGAACAAGCCCGACAAAACGAGTTGGAAGCGTCGGTGGAGATCGTCGATTCCTCCTTACTCGCGGTCAGCAGTCCGATTCTCGTTCGCGAAGCGACTCCCAAGGAGTATCGCCAATGGCGCCAAGTGGGGATCGATCTGGTTTGGTTCGATTTAGAAGCGCTCAAACAACGAATCAACCGCCATCCGTATTTTAAAAAGCAAAAAGAGTACCTGCTCGTCGCGATCGACAATGGCCATTTGGAGAACCTCGTCCCCTTGAGTTCCGACACGGCGCGATCGCTGGCGCGGGAGGAGTGGGCCGAACTTGAAACCCTGACACAATTCGTCCGCAATCGCGAGGGATTGCTCGAACTCGGGCGGGACTTGCCCTCGCCGATGACCGTCGCTTACACGCCGATCGCCGAAAATGCGGCCATTTTAGCCCTCGCCGTTCCCACGCGCCAACTCTACGCCCCCGTCAGGCGGCAGCTTTCGATCCTCGTTCCCGCGACCCTGGTAGCGATCGTCTTCGGGATCGGGGGAACGGTCGTCTGTTTGCATTTGGTAGCGGGTCGAGCCTTGCTGCACAGCAACCAATTGGAAAAACTCTTGTTAGAAAATCGAGCGCACCTCGAACAACAACAACGCGAACGCCAGCACGTCGAAACCCAGTTAGCCAGTCACGCCCGCGCCAGTGCCTTAGTGGCGGGTTTGGGCCAGTGGGCCTTAGCCGGAATGGACGTGCGTACCCTGATTGAAGAAACCTCTAATTTAGTCAATCAAATCCTCGGCGTCGAATATTGTTCCGTGTGGGAATTGCAAGATAACGGTCACCTGTGCTTGCGAACGGGAGCCGGGTGGCCCTCGGAAACCCTCGCCAGCACCGTCGGCGGACGGGGGACCGAATCGCAGGCGGGATATACGCTGTTGGTCAAAGAAGCGGTAATTGTCGAAGATCTGGGCGCAGAAATGCGCTTTACCCCGAGTCCGAGCGCGATCGCCCTCGGGATCGTCAGCAGCGTCAGCACGGTCATTTACGGCAACGATCGCCCCTTCGGGGTCTTGAGTGCGGAGACGACGAAAAAACGTCAATTTGGGTCTCACGAAGTGTATTTTTTACAGGCGATCGCCAACGTCCTCGCCACGGCGATCGAACGACAGCGCCACGACCGGATGTTGCGCGATCGTGAAGAACAATACGCCCTCGCCGTCGCCGGAGCCAATGACGGGCTGTGGGACTGGAACTTAAACGAGGACACCATTTACTTTTCCCCCCGGTGGAAATCCCTGTTAGGTTACGAAGAAGCCGAAATCGGCAACCAGCCCCAGGAATGGTTCGACCTGATCCACGAAGACGATCGCGAACGAATCCTAGAACAAATCGCCACCCACCTCGCCGGAAAGAGCAAACACCTGATCGGCGAATATCGAATGCTCGACGCCGACGGTCACTATCGCTGGATGCTCTGTCGGGGATTAGCCGTCCGCGACGGCGACGGCAAAGCCTACCGCATGGCCGGATCCCATACCGACATCAGCGATCGCAAAGCCGCAGAAGCCCAAAACCTCTATCTCGCCGCCTTTCCCACCTACAACCCCAATCCGGTTCTCGCTTGCGACGCCAACGGCGAAGCCACCTACGTCAATCCCGCCACCGAACGGGTTCTCGACGAATTGCGGGTGGGATTGGCCACGGGCTTTTTACCCGTCAACCACCGTCAAATCGTCGAAACCTGCTTGCAACACGGCAACCGTAGCATTCAAGTCGAGCGCTGGATTCAAGACCGGGTCTTTTCCTGGATTTACCATCCGATCCCGAATTTGCAACTCGTTCACCTCCACGCGATCGACATTACCGATCGCTCCCGGGCCGAAGAACGACTGCGCCACGAAGCTCTCCACGACTCCCTCACCGGATTGCCCAATCGGGCCTTATTTTTCCAACGGCTCACCCACGCCTTAGAACAGTCCAAATCCCCGGCGCGCCCCTTATTTGCCGTTCTCTTTCTCGACTTAGACCGTTTTAAAGTCGTCAACGACAGCTTGGGCCACTCGATGGGCGATTGCTTGCTGGTCTCCCTCGCCGAACGAGTGCAACGCTGCATCCGTCCCAGCGATATTTTGGCTCGCTTTGGCGGGGACGAGTTTACCCTGCTGTTGGAACATCTCGGCGATATTGACGAGGCGATCGCCGTCGCCCGCCGGATTGACGACGAACTGACCCAACCGTTTAACCTCGCGGGTCACGAAGTCTTTGTCACCGCCAGTATTGGCATCGCCCCGAGTTGCTTTGAATACCACTGTCCCGAAGAGTTGATCCGCGACGCCGACCTCGCCCTCTACCGGGCGAAAGCGGCGGGTAAAGCGCGCTACGCCCTGTTCGATCGCACCATGCTCGATCGCGCCGTCGCTTTGCTGAGCTTGGAAAATGACTTGCGCCGCAGTATTTACCAGCAAAACCGCGACGCCGACGCCGCCGAGTCCGGGGCGATTGCCCGCGAAGATGCCTTCGTCCTGCACTATCAGCCGATCGTCGCCCTCGATACCGGATCCGTGGAAGGGTTCGAGGCCCTCATACGCTGGCAACATCCCCAACGAGGTTTAATTTGGCCCGGAGAATTTATCGAGATCGCCGAAGAAACGGGATTGATCGTGCCGTTGGGGGCGTGGGTCCTGCGCCAAGCCTGCTGGCAATTGTGCCAGTGGCAACGTCAATTTCCCAAATATGCGAACTTGACGATGAGCGTCAATCTCTCGGGTCAGCAGTTGGCGCAACCGGATTTAATCGAGCAGATCGATCGCATTTTAGAAGAAACGGGCATCGATCCGAAGGATTTAAAACTCGAAATTACCGAAAGCGTGCTGATGGAAAATGCGGCATCGGCGGCAGAACTGTTAGAGCAGTTGCGATCGCGCCACATTCACCTGTGTATCGACGATTTCGGCACCGGATATTCTTCCTTATCCCACTTGGCTCAATTTCCGATTAATACCCTCAAAATTGATAAGTCTTTTGTGATGGGAATGGAAGAAAGCCCGGAAAATCAAGAAATCGTGCGGGCGATCGTCATGCTCGGACGCAATCTCGGCATGTACATCACCGCCGAAGGGGTGGAAACTGAGGAAAATTTAGTGCAACTGTGGGCCTTGCAATCGGATTACGCCCAGGGGATTTTATTCTCCCCCGCCTTAGACCGCCAAGCCGCCGAAGCGCTGCTCGAACGCAATCCCCGTTGGTGAGGGGCGATGCTCCAAGGGAGTCGCTTCGCGAACGGGATCGGGTCTGCGAAGCACGATCGCGCTCTTAGAACAAATCGTCTAGACCTCGTTCGCGATCGCCCCAGGGAGAGGGCGGGCGATCGCTGCTCCAAGCCCACCATACCGTGGAACATTCGCATTCGTAGAATTCCTGCCATTTGCGGCTGCGATCTTCCCCATAGACGGGCGATCGGCGGTTAATCCAAACCCGTTTGGCTTCCATCGAGCTCGCCTGACAAGTCGGACAGCAGAATTGATGGGCGTGAATGGCTTTCGCGGTCCATTCTGGCGCGATTGGCTCGAACGCATCCATATTTCAATTTCACCTGAGAAAAAGTGAACGGAAGTATAGCCTGTAAATCGCAGACCCCAGCACGGCGATCGCCGAGGACGGGCGATCGTGTCGAGCCTGTTTCATCAGAAAAATTGGCTGCTGTTGTCGTATTCTATAAAAAATGTAGAAAAATTGTAGAATAGTTCGCCGTTGCCCGTCGGTGGGTGACGCGCGGCAACTACTCCATCAACCCATTCTGGCATGATCGACCCCCAGACCGAAATCATCCGCTTGTTCGATTTGATGAGCGCGAGCGGTCGGATGAAGACCCAACTCATCAGCCGTCCCCAGCAAGCTACGGTCATCCAGACTTCGTTTCCGATGCCGTGGGCGCGCGAACGACCGATTTATCTCAATTTCGATTTATGGTTCCGTTTGAGTCAGCCCCAACGGGATTTGCTGTTGCTGCGGACGGTCAGTTGGCTGTTGGACGTGCGCTGGTTTAAGCCGGATCTCTATCAGGGATTGGCTCTCGGCGGCACGATCGCCACCGTGGTCGAACTCGCTCAAGCCGACGCGATCGGCGCCGTGACGGCGGGAGGACTGACCGGGGTGGCGATCGCCCAAATTTGGCGGTTGCAAAAGCGCTCCCAACGGGAAATCGAGGCCGACGAGGGAGCGTTGAACGTCGCTGCCCGAAGGGGGTACAGCCGACGAGAAGCGGCTCGTTACCTGGCCGAGGCGATCGAAGCGGTCGCCCGGATCGAAGGTCGTCCCCAGTTGAGCTTTGACGAACTGATTCGCACTCAAAACCTGCGCGCGATCGCCGGACTGTCGGCGGTCGGCTTACCCCGAGACGGCATTGCGGATTGACACTCCCCAGCCTAAAGCCGTGGGAATTCTTCCTTCAACGATCCGACTTGCTCTGACAGGCTTGCCCCCGTCAAAGTAGTGGTCAAACCTCCAGAAGCCTTCGGGCGATCGACCCAACTTACCGTATGCCCTACGGTACTCAAGAAAAGTAATCGAGAGTCTGGAATCCCTGTCGTTTTAACGCGGGGAGGAAAGACGAACGGCGGTTTTAACCGCCGTGACTTAAACAACGCAGAGTCCCCGTCGTCAGCGAATCTGCCGCCCTCAAAGGATTGTCGGAAGCGGTCGAATTGATTCGCGGCGATCGCCCCGACTTACCGATCGACGTATTGCGCTGTCGCTATCGCAAACGACTGACCCTAACGGCGGAGGCCGATTTATTGCTCTTCGAGGCGGCGCCGGAGTTGGGATTTCGATTACTGAAGACGACGATTCCGGACAATATCGCGGTGGCTGAAGAGATCGCGCACCAACAACCCGTCACCAATTATGCGAAGCGCTCGGCGGGGGCGAAAGCCTATCGCACTCTAGCTCAAGAATATATAGAGGTTTTATCGAATGGCTGACAACAAAAAGATGGGAGGCATGGGTAAATTATCGTCATTCTCCGGCATTCAGCGCCAGGGGTCGGATTCAGCACCTAAATTCCCGGAAAAGAACGTGCCGGAAACGAACGATTCCGAACCTCCCAAAACTCAAGATAAAATGAAACGGCGCCCTCGTAAGCAAGAGAAACTGGTTAACGTGAATATCAAAATCCCCCGATCTCAAAAAGATTGGCTGACCTCTACCGCCCAAACGATCCGCGATAATAACCTCGAACCGGTGGCACCCGCCGACCGCGTCTATCCCCAACATCTCATCGGCGTGGCGATCGATTACCTCAAGTCTGCCGATATCGATTGGGATGACGTTCGCAATATCCAACAATTACGCCAACTCCTCGACCTCTAACCCAATGACTTTGAGGATCTTTATCTCCCTCAAAGTCATTCTCTGACCTAATTACAGCATATTTTAAAGATATTAAACCTTTAGTTGTTTAAATATTTATAGCTTAATGAATTAAAGTGTTTAAGCCTTTAAGAAAAAGAGAAGCCAGAGAGCTGAAGGAAAAATTACAAATTGTTGCCAACAAAAAATTAAGGATTGCACGAGAAAAAAGTTGTGCTAAATTGAGTGAAACGTTCAATCAACCTAGAGTTTCACTTCCATAATCTCACTACAATTGAGTTGTTGACTGATAGAACAACCTAGGGCGTGTCATCAATTATGTAGGTTGACAAAAGTGACCAAATGTGGAGGAAAGCGCCTGCGGACATTTAAGCCAGCCAAATCACGGATGCAGCCAGGTAAATGCCACCCAGGAAGTTCACCGAGCGCTTGTCATAACGAGTGGCAATCCCTCGATACTGTTTGAGCTTGGCAAAGAAGTTTTCCACCAGATGTCGGGTTTGATACAAGAATCGATCGTAATCGTGGGCTTGTTTTCGATTCTTTTTCGAGGGAATGACGACTTCAATCCCTCGCTCGTGCAACGGTTGTCTGACTCGTTCGTCGGCATCGTAAGCTTTATCCGCTAGCAGTGCCTGGACTTCCACTGATGGTAGCAACCGCTCGGCACCGACTAGATCGCTGGCCTGACCGGGAGTTAAAAAAAAGATATGGGATTCCCCAAAGCATCCACCACCGCATGAATTTTCGTACTCAACCCGCCTCGGCTACGACCGATATTTTCCTCTTCGGCTGAACTCCCTGATGCTCCAGCACTGTGCTGATGCGCTCGCACAATGGTGGAATCGATGGCAGCATATTCGTTATCGGCTTCCTCGCAGAGGACTTGGAAAACGCGCTCCCACACCCCAGTTTTTGACCAGCGAGTGAAGCGTGTGTGGACGACTCGAAAATCCCCAAAGCGTTCGGGAAGATCTCGCCAAGGAATCCCTGCTCGAAAGCGATACAACACGGCTTCGACGAATAAACGGTTATCTTTAGCTGTGACCCCAACTGTACCCGGACGACCCGGAAGCAGGTGTTCAATGCGTTGCCATTGGTCGTCTCGTAAAGCGTAACGCCGTTTCATCCCGGTTTTGAGCTATCTTGAGTGAACGGGTAGCAGGCTACACACATTTCACTATTTTTGTCAATTTTCTTAATTGATGACAGACCCTAGATAGATGACGTTATCGTTTGGGTGCGATAACTTTAGGGTTTTGTCCGTAGGGAAAAGAAATTGCCAATCAATCAAAGGGTAGCCAATGGTGGTTGGTTTGGAGCGTTCGCGGTGAATCATCATGCTGAAAGTCAAAGGAATTGCGATCGCGGTGGCGGCGTTAGTCGGGAGTCACTTAGGATTTACGGTCATTCCGCAAGGATTGTCATCGGACAACGTCGAGGTGGCGATCGCGGAAAGACGGTTAGTAATGGATGAGAATGGAGATTACTACAGTGCAGGAACAGGCCCTCGGCTCGCTTACGAATGGCAAGTAGTAGATCCCGATCCGAATGGATTAAATTGTCGATATTACAACCGTCGAAGAGGTCCCAACGGTCGAGATATCTATGAATATCCGGTTGGTACAACCTTCCAAGAAGGAGAGCTAATCAAATCGGCCATGATTCAATTAGACAATCGCGGTTTGCCTTGGTTGTGGATAGGAACGTCGGCCACCACGGAGATTTGTTACGTTCGAGCCAACTCGCGATATGTGCAGCCCGTTCGTCCGTTACATCGTGGATATTAAATTATGCTCTTGTGGAGTAGCTTGCCTGCGTGTATGCCGTGGGATTTTCGAGCAGGACAATGCGCGGCTGAGACGGCGAGAGATGAGAATTGTGACCCGTCTTATCCCGATGTATGCATTCCAGCATATCCGCCCGATTTGGATTGTGGCGAGATTAGCGAGCGACGGTTTCGAGTCGTCGGTTCGGATCCTCATGGATTTGACGGCGATCGCGATGGGATTGGTTGCGAACGGTAGTCAATTTCTGATTATTCAAATAGATTAATTAGAAAGGTAAAATACATGCTAAGCATGTTAAATTTCTAGCTTATTGTTATTTTCCAGAAAGTTGAGAAAGTCATGAGTAATGATTATTCCCAAAAAGGAAATTTTGGAATGGGAGGAATGCATGGAGGTTCTTTTGAGAATTTAGGTACTTTGGCTGGAGTTATCGAGAATAGTCAAATTACTAATACTATTTACGCTCATAATGAAAAAGAAGACTTTATAGAATTAGATGAAAAAGACTTTAAAACTTCACTTGATTATATATATCCAGAATATTACAAACACGAAGAAACAGCAGAAGAACTATCAGTTAAACATATTTTATCGCAACGAGTTCTTTTATTAGACAGAGAGATTGGTGATTATACGAGCTTAACTTGGTTTGCAGACAGATTAGCAAAAATAATGTTTTCAAAACATAAATTCAA
This sequence comes from Oxynema mangrovii CENA135, assembly GCF_016632315.1. Classification (NCBI taxonomy): domain Bacteria; kingdom Bacillati; phylum Cyanobacteriota; class Cyanophyceae; order Oscillatoriales; family Oscillatoriaceae; genus Oxynema; species Oxynema mangrovii. The sequence goes on from NZ_JAEOXH010000002.1 coordinate 776,735, forward strand.
AATATTAAAATGTAAAAAAGATCGACTAAATTCTTTAGACATTAAGATTTTACGGAAAGCTAGCAATACATCAGACAAATTGCTTTTTATTATAGAGAACATTACCTTACAAGAGATTTTGCCTCTTAAGGAGATATCATTTTTTCAAAAAATACAAAAGAAAGAGAATTTGTTTTTATTATGTATTACAAAGGAATCTATTAAATCAGATTGGGGAGAAAAATCATTTAAAAACTATTTGTTAAATACAAACGATAGAATTTCGCCAGAATTGATTTCAAAAGAAAACTTTATACAGTTTTACAATAAAAAATTAGAATATAGAGAAAAATTAATATGTTTAGGTTTAACATTGTTTGATGGCTTGGCTGAAGATCAATTTTTTGCAGCGCTAGAAGAAGTAGTCGCTCGTGCTTGGCAAAAAAGAGATCCTTCATTAAAAGCTCTTGACTATTGTGATATTCAAAACTTGTACAAAGAATATTTTAATTTTTCTGATAAACAAGAACAAATTCAATATATTGCTCCATTCAAAGTTATTAAACCTCAAATTCATAGAATCGATGTCTCTAGTGTCGATATTGGCAATTCAGAATTACGTATTGCATTATTTGAAGCGGCCTGGAAAAGAGATAGTAAATATAGCTTGAGACGACAAGTCATAGCAGCTATTTCAGTGTTAGTTGTGTTAGTTAAAGAATCAGTAACTAAAAGTAATTTTAACTGGGAATTATATGGAGATGAAGAAAAAAGCCAGAATCTAAGAAATGCTATTGCTAGATCGCTTTCTGATTTGGGCAAAGTTTCTATTAGTGCCATAGAAGCTATGCAATCGGCTTTAGCACAACTAGGTATGAATGATGATGAGAATATTCGAGATGTAGCAGCACGAGCAATTGCCACTTGGTACGCTTATCCTGAACACAAATCTAAATTTTTCAGAACTTTAGAGAGTTTTTATAGCTTATCGTCTTCTTTAAAAAAACATTATTTAGAACAGGCTAGAAACAACAATTCAAATCAAAACAAAACACTATACAAAGATAATCTCGGTGCTACAATTGCCTTGAGCATATATTACGCAGTAGAATATGCGGAAGCTAATTGCCTTAATACAGAACTAATTGATTGGATCCTAGAACTATCCACTTCAAAAAACTTGACTGTGTTAAATACTTTACTTAATAAGACCATAGTAACAGCTACTGCTTTTCATTTAAAACAGCTTTATGAAAACAAGATCATACACAAACTTTTAAACCAAGGATTATATTTTTCCTTTTTTATAGGATCGGGAATTGCTAAATCATTCTATAAAAATCAATACCAAACAGTACACCTCATAATCAATCAATGGTACGAAGACTATTGTCAAGCAAAATTACCACAAAAAAATAAAAAGTCTAAAAATAATATCGATGCAAATAATGACGAAGTTAATGTAGATGAAAAAGCCTTGGTTATCGCTTTTACTTATTCATTTATCGATTATGAAATTTTTGATGGTGTTTTTAATATTAACTTTGTTTCTTGCTTGGAAAACCTGTTTCAACTTTTAATATTAAATTCTGATTCTAGAGTTAGAAAAAATATTTTAACTTCAACATTATTCACGATCAACAAAAATCAAGAAAAATTCAAAAAATACCTTGATGCTCTTATCGAAAACTTACCTAAATCTAGAATTGACAGCATAAAAGGCAATATTATTGAAATTATTTTGAAAAATGCTAATGAAGAGAATATCAACTTGATTCTATCGAATGACGAAAAAATAGACCCTGAAGAATATTTTATATTTTTCAGGCTAATTGCCTTAGCTCAAGAAATCAAATTAGATAAAGATCGCAAAATCTTAAAGCAAACTCAGGCTGTCAATTCTTTAGTAAAACAAATCATTCTAAATATAAATGTAAGACAGAATAATGCAAGTAAAAGTAATATATGGAAAATTGAATTATTAGCATTACAAATAGCTGGAGCCAGTGCATTTGAAATATTAATGAATTCAATTGATAGTAAGCTAATAGAAAGCGAAAATATTTTCGATCGAAGTTCCGATACTATAATAAATTTTTTGGCCGGAGGACTACTAGAAATTTATTTAGATCAAAGATCTTCACTTGCACCAAATTCTAGTACCGAATTTATCAAATTTGAAAATTGCGAATACCCTATTTGGAAAAAAGGCAAGAGACCTTTGACTTCAATTGAAAATTATTTAATTCAATGGTTAAAAAGAAGTGATAAATTAGCCACAAAAGAATTAGCACTTTATTCATTGATTTTGTTTTCTAAAAAAAGAAATATTTTTTAAAAGGAGAAGAACTAAAAAATGAATAATACATCTTTAAACCAAGCAGACAAAATAAAGAATTCAACAAATAATCTGGCAAACAATCAAAATCAAGATTCAATAAAAATCTTATTGTTCTATCTAGTTAGATTAGTATTTTCATTTTTAATAATTTCAAAACTAAAAAATAAAATCGTTCTACATCGCTCGTTTATTTGTCATTTTATGCCAAGGCTATATGAGGTTATAAAAACAGATACAGATGCAATCAATAGAGTTATAGAAAAAATATCTGAAAATCCAGATACCGAAATAAAATCCCTGTCAGAATCTTTAGAAAAAAATGTTTTTTTGTTAGAAAATATTGGCCTAATTATTACTCTTTTTTTAATTGTTACAAGTACAACAGTATTTGGAATTCATAACTTAAAGGGAAAATTTGAAACTGCACAGATAGAAAAAGAACAACTACAAAGTCAAGAAGAAAATATTATTCCATTAGAAGAAGGAAATGAACTGGAAAGTTCACAGAGAGCGCTAGAGAGGCAGATACCTAATCCATTTTACCAAGAAAGATTTCCACAAAGCTCTTGTGGAGATCCTCTCCCGCAAAACCCAGAAGAGTATCCAATAACTTTTTATCCAGTATTCGCAAGTTATTCTGAAAGGAACTTATCAATAATACAGGATTACTATTGTACAGATGCATACGGACCTATTACTAGAGATAACGGTCAAATTGGAATCCAAGTGGCTTCTTTTGTCGGACGGCAGAGATCGGAACTATTTCAACAATTTATGAACGAGCAAGTTCCACAAGCTCTGTGGGAAATAGGCAATCCTACAATAATTAATTCTCCATAGTCAGCCTTTAGCAATTTAGATGAGTTCTTCCAAACTAACGATGTATTTTTTTTGAAAAGCTATGCAATGCATTTATTCAAAAATTTTAAAACATTGTTGGCTAATACAATTAGTTAAGAAGAACCTTTTATTTACCAAAACTTTAAACTTTTAAGGTCTTGGGAATGAATCAGATTCTGTTTGTTTTTTTTGAATCTTTACAGCTTCATCAATAACTGTTACCAAAAATGTAGCAATAGGATGATTTATTGATTGTTTTAATGCTGCAGCACCACTAACACGTAAAACTTGTAAGATATTATCAAATAAAGTAGGGTTTTCCTGAATTTCATTAATAACTTGTCGAGCTACATCCTCTTTTTCTGCTTTAGTTTTAGTTTCAAAAGAATTAGTTATTGCCAGTTGATTAAGCAAATCTTGAATTTCTTGAGCAACTTCACTTAAAGATTGCTTTTGTTCTTGTTTATTGACTCCAGCAATAGTACTTTTGTTGTTTAAAACACCTCCATTAACTTGTCCAATTCCAAAATTTCCTTGTTGGGAATAATTATTATTCATGATGTTCTCGATTTTTTGAAAATACTAAGGAGCTAAAATTTCAACACACTATAATTTTAAATCACTAGAATTTTGGATCAACCTTAAAAGTCGCCAAGCACCTGTTGATTGTAAAATCAAGCTTTAAATTTTTAGCAAACTTCGTTTAATGGTAAAGCATTTTTTTGATAAAACACTTTTACTTCATATTTTTTTACACATAAAACCTTGACATCTCGATGTATATTCGAGATGGATTTGAGAAGTGTCCCGAGATAATACATTATGGAAAAGGAAAAGGGAGGGAGGAAGGAGGAAGGAAGGAGCGAGAGCGAAAGCCTGGAAAGAGCGACAGGAAAAGTTGGGGTATCGCGAAACCTCGAAGATGTTGACGCAATGGAAACAAGAAGAGGCGTTGCAGTTGCTCACAGAAGTCTCTGCGGTTGCCCTCCAACAAAGATTGCGTCACCTCGAAAAGGGATATTCCAACTTTGTCGCTGGAAGAGCCAAGTATCCCCATTTTAAAATTCACGAACAAATTAAAGATGCTCGGAGTGACTGCCTGCACAAACTGACAACCCGCTTGGTGCGTGAAAACCAAACCCTAGTCGTGGAATCCCCCCTAATCCCCCTTAATAAGGGGGGAACTAAAGAATAAGGGGGGAACTAAAGGGGGGATGTTGCGGACACAAAGTTGATTCGATGGCGTTGAGTGCCAGAGAGTGGACCTGTTCTAAATGTGGGACGGTTCACGATCTCGATCTCAACGCCGCACAGAATCTTTTGGCGGTGGGACACACCGTTACAGCCTGTGGAACGAGTAGGGGTGGTTCGCGAACCACCCCTACGGCGAAAAACTCGTCAGGGGCAAAAACAGGAACCCAAATCGTGAGGTTTGGGAATCAGCGTCCTTCCTTCGGCGGTGAGGATGTCAATCCGGCTCGACTTCCGTGACCCGCCAACTCAACTTGAGATTCAACCAAAAATTCCATAACGTGACGGCGGCGATCGCGATCAGATTGGCCAGGTAACGGTTGATTCCGAACTGATTAAATAACAGATTTAATAACAAAATATTCAAGACCAAACCGAGCAAGCAAACGCTATTAAATTTCAACAGCCGTTTGAAACGCTTGCGCCAACCTTTTTGTTTTTGGGACATATCGGCGAAGGTCCAAGCATCGTTCCACAAAAAATTATTAATAATGGCAATTTCGGCGGCGATCGCCTTACTGCGGGTCAGTCCCCATCCCAACGTACTCGGATCGCTCAATAAATATAAAACCGCCATATCGACAAATACCCCACTAAAGCCGACGGCGCAAAAGCAAAAAAAACGCACGATCGGCCAACGGGAAGTCCGCAAGCGGATTAAATGACCGATATAATCCACATACTGCCGCCAGGTAACTTTACTTTCTCCTTCCTGCCGTTCTTGAAACACGTAACCGACTTCCGCCACGTCGCCGATCTCGCCGCGACCGAGGACTTCGATCAGGATTTTATAGCCGATCGGGTTCATTTCCCGATCGGCGATCGCGCTGCGGCGCACCATAAAATAACCGCTCATCGGATCGGAAACGCGACCGACCACTCCCGGCAGCAAAATTAAGCCCAACACTTGAGCGCCACGGGATAAAAAGCGCCGGATAAAGCTCCAATCGCTGACGCCGCCGCCTTCGATATGACGACTGGCGACGACTAAATCGGCCCCCTCTTCGATCTCGGCGATCATTTTCAACAGGACCTCTGGCGGGTGCTGTAAATCGGCATCGATGACCCCGAGGACTTCGCCGCGAGCCACTTGCCAACCGCGAATCACCGCCGTAGACAGTCCCCGTTCGCTTTGGCGACGCATGACGCGCAGTTGGGGATAGCGATCGCTCAAAGCGAGGGCGACTTCCCAAGTTTTATCGGGGCTGTCGTCATCGACGACGATCAGTTCGTAGGCGTTCGGAAGGGTCGGATCGAGCAGTGCGGTGAGTTTGCCGACGATCGCTTCGATATTCTCACTTTCCGTATAAGTCGGCAGGATCAGGGACAGGCGCAAGGGCCGTTCGCCTTCGGTTGCTTTAGGCAGAGGGGGAACGATCGCGGCTCCCGTGGGGACGGGAACGAGGGGAGTAGGGGAAGATTCATTCATGCTAAATATCTCACAATTAGTCTACAAGCCCCCGTCAGGTTGCTTAAGGGAGGGAGGACGCAGGGCACGGCGGCAACGGCTCAATCGTACAGCGACAGGGTGAAGTTATCCATCTCCATCGTTCCAGTAACCGTTTGGCGGGTTTGCAAGCCGTAATGACGACTGAGGGTGGCGGAGATTTGGGCATTTTGTTCCGGGGTACTCGGGGGCGACCACACCGGGGCGGCACTGTCGAGCCACAAGACGCGATCGAAGCGAGACGGGTCCGCCTCGATCGCCCGGGCCAACGCCTCCGGCAGGTCGGCAGCATCGCGGGCGAGCAACAGCACCGACTCCCTGGGGGGAATGTAGTACGCCAGACGCATCACGTGGCCCCACGCCCGGGAATTGAGGGCGATCGCGGTAGTGGCGTCGGTTCCGGTCACCGTCAGATCGGCGATTGGGTGAAAGGAACGGCGCGATCGCGCGGCATAATCCCCCACACTCAAGAGTAGATACACCGCGAGTATAACCGTGGCGATCGCGCTGCGCCACCGGGGGCCGAGTCGTTCCAGCCACAAGGCGACGACCAATAAAAATCCGGGCAACATGTAGATCGTCGATCGCCCCCAACCAAAGCCGAGGGTGAACTTGCCGCCGATCGCATCTACACTCAACGCTACAAAGAGGATGAAGACACTCAACAGTAAGATAACCCCGAATCGACGGCGGTCGCCGCGTTCCCGTTGCCATAACTGCACCAGAGCCACGCCGACGACGGCGATCGCCGCCATCCCCGCCGCCACCGTCGCCCCGAGGGGAACGCTGGTGGTCCAATCGCCGAGAACCAATTGCGACCCCAGACAAACCGCTACGTCCTGGGCGTGACGGACTGTCGCGGCCCACCATCCCGGCGGTGCGTCGAAGCGCCCGAAATCCGCATTTCTCAACTGTTGGGGAATCCCCCACCACATCCAAGGCGCGGTTAGTGCAACCCCCGCCCCCAAGCGGATCCCGTGTTGCCACCACTGTCGGCGGTCGAGATACAGACACAGGGCCGCCAGGGCCAGAACCCAATAGGCAAACAGATAAAAGGTCATACATCCGGCGCATACGGAGCCGATTAAGACCAGGTGCCACCCCCATGGAAAGCGGCGCGGGGTTTTCTCCGTTTCCGGGGCACTCCAGCCGATAATTTCGAGCAAGGCCCAGGCGCTCAGAAGGCCCCAGAAGACTAAGGGGGCGTACATGCGGACGTTGAGGGAGTGATTGAGATAAAAGGGGTTGAGTCCTAACAGGGCCGCAAATAGCAAGCCGGGACGGTGACCGAGCAAACGGCGACCGAATCCGTAAGCGGCGGCGATCGCCCCGATCCCGAATAAGGCATTTAAACTGCGAACCGCAGCGACCCCATTCCCGAACCAGCGCAACCACAGATGCTGACTCAGATAAAACAAGGGAGGATGGGGCTCGCCGCCGACAATCCCGCGCAGCAGGTCGGCGACGGTCTTGAGGGTGTCGTCGAGGCTATTTTCTACCGGGATCGAAAGCAGTTGGGTATAGTCGGCGAGGGGAACCGGAACGTCTGGCGGTTTGACGAAGGCAATTTTTTGACCGGAGGAGAGCAGGACCGATAACACTTCGTCATACCAAAATTCACGGGTATCGAGATGGACGATGCGGAGCAACACCGCGATCGCGATGCCCAAACAGGCCCAAAACTCGATCGAAAACGGCTTTGGCCATTTGAAAGTGAGAAAACGCTGATTCATAACAGATGGAGATAGCAAATCGGTCGGGGGTGGCGGTGGAGTGCGATCGTCGGGCGATCCTATATTTGCCCTCAATGGTTCCAGGATGCCCCCCTGGAATACTCCAGGGAACGGGGGGCTGTATAGATGCACCGTGCAGTCTCGGGGTCGATACGACCCGTTACCGGAGCCTATAGTAGAGGGGGACGCCATTCACACCAGAGGGGAGCGTTGGCGTTTCTCTGGCCCCCTCCGCGATCGGACGGCTTAAATGACCATCAGGGAAATGACTCGGCTGTCTATTTTGCCTCAATTTCGATTCCGTTTGAGTTCGATTCAACCGTGGATGACCCGACAGCGTAGAAGCTGGATTGGCGCCAGTTTGATTGCCGGATCGATCGTCTTGTTGCGCTGGGGGGGCGCCTTACAAGGGGGAGAACTGGCGATGTTGGATTTGGGGTTTCAACTGCGACCGACGACGGCGAAAGACCCGCGCATTCTCGTCGTCGGGATTGACGAAGAGGATTTACGCGCGATCGCCCGATGGCCCATTCCCGATCGCGTTTTAGCCGAGGCGTTGTGGAAACTGCAAGGGCGATCGCCGCGCGCCATCGGCTTGAATTTGTTTCGCGATCTCCCTGTCGAACCCGGTTCGGAGCAATTACAACGCGCTTTTGAAAATATCCCCAATTTAATCGGCGTCGAAAGTTTGCCCGATGGCGAAAACTCCTCGGTCGATCCCCCCAACGGTTTGGGCGATCGCGTCGGCTTTAATAATGTTTTAGTCGATCCGGACGGTAAAGTGCGCCGCAATCTGCTCTTTTGGCGCAATCATGGCAAAACTCACGAAAGTTTTGCCATTTATTTAGCCCAGATCTACTTACACGGTGAAGGAATCGAAGCCAAACGCCACCCGTCGGATCCGAAGGCGATTCGATGGGGACGCACCGTGTTGCACCCTTTTATCCCGGACAATCGCATTTATCGCGCGGACGATCGCGGCGGATATCAAGTTTTAGCTAACTTTTATCCCCCAGACCGTTTTACCATCGTTTCCCTCTCCGACGTGCTGGAGGATCGCGTTCCCGCCGACTGGATACGCAATCGCGTCGTGGCGATCGGATTTACGGCGCGCAGTATCAAAGACTTGTTTCAACTTCCCCACAACGGTTCCCCTTTGCACCGTTATCCGGCGGAGCTTTACGGGGTCGAACTGCAAGCCAATTTTATCGCTCAACTGCTCGCTGCGGCCCTCGACGGGCGATCGCCGACGCTCTCGATCTTGCCCAATTGGGTCGAAGGACTCGCCATTTGGGCGATCGCGGGTTTGGGGACGACCTTAGCTTCCCGCCATCGCTCTTTCGGGCGATCGCTGCGCTATTTTGGCATCGTTCAAGTCGCGATCGCACTGATTTGTTATCTCGCTTTTCTTTATAGTTGGTGGTTACCTTTATTTCCTCTCACTCTGAGTTGGTTGAGTTCCACTTTTTTGACGATCGGCTATCGTCTCTACCGCGAAATCGAACTTAAAAAAACCAAGGATTTTTTAGACAAAATTCTCTTAAGTATTCCCGACCCTATCTTTGTCAAAGACCGACAGCATCGCTGGATTATTTTAAATCCAGCCTTTGCCGAACTAATCGGTTATCCGTTAGAACAATTAATCGATCGCCGCGATCGTGAATTTCTTCCCTTCCACGAAGCCGAGCAATTTTGGCAGCAAGACGAGCACGTTTTTCTCACGGGCGATGCTTACGAAACAGAAGAAACCTTGACCGATTCTCGCAATGTCGTTCACTGGATTTCTACGAAACGTTCCCTCCACCGAGACCCCGGCGGAAATTATTTACTCGTCGGCATTATTCGCGAAATTACCGAACGCAAACGCCGGGAAGATGAGTTGAAATTAACCGCCGACCGACTCGCGATCTTTAATGAAGAGTTAAAACAATCGGTGTATTGCGATCCGCTTACTGGACTGCCCAATCGCAAGCGTTTTTACGATTGTCTTTCCCAGGCTTTAGATCTGGCGGCGATGCACAATCAGATCGTGGCTTTAATGTTTCTCGATTTAGATGGGTTTAAACAAGTTAACGACGGTCACGGTCACGATATCGGCGATCGCCTCCTGCAAGGGGTTGCCGCCCGTTTAAAAGGCTGTTTGCGGAGTCAAGATACCGTTTCTCGTCTGGGAGGCGATGAGTTTACAGTAATCATCCCCGCGATTCACCATCCTAAAAATGTCGCTCAAGTGGCGACTAAAATGATTGCGGCGGTTGGCGAGACGTTCGCGATCGAAAATTGCAATATTCAGGTTGGAGTGAGTATTGGGATTAGTTTATATCCCTTTCACGGAGAAGCGGTAGATGAGTTGGTCAAAACTGCCGACATGGCGATGTATCGTGCCAAGCAGTCGGGCAAAAATTGCTATTGTTTTTATTCTTTGCAATTTGATGTTTAAGAATAGCTGTAGATAACTAAAATAGTTTCTGGCTTAAAAAGTCATATAAAGTATTGAAAGGTATTTCGTCATTTTACAGACAAAATAATACGAATCTTCCTGCTAAAAAAATACCCAATTAACTTCTCAAAACATCTGCTTTTTTTCCGGAAAGCGGGAAGCCATAGGAGTAAATCGCTCATGTCAAACGTCAGAAGCATACGACGAGCGCGATCGCTTCCGTGACGATTTACTTGAGCCATTTGGGTGTTATGCTGAGTCAACTAAAAACTACAGTCTACATTGCCTTTTCCCTCGGACTTGTCTTGAATTTAGGGATGGTAGCAGGGGCGATCGCCCGAGGAAATTTGGAGGTTGAAACTGGCGTAACTTTAGCGAAAGGATATTATCCAGAAATCGACGAAGAACCGCCCAGAGGAACCAAACCCGGGGGGGCGAGATGGAGTGAAGACCGACCCCAAAATTGGCCGCTTTTATAAGTTTTTCAATCTAAATTTAAACGTTTCAAAAGTTTCGAGTCCGTCCGTGCTGTCGGTTTAAAATATCGGGCGATCGCTGCTAATGGCGATCGCCTTTTTCATGTCCATTTAAGCGATTAAGTCGCCGCACTCATTTCGGGAAATTCCACGCGAGTTCCCCCTAAACCACAATAGCCATTCGGGTTTTTCGCCAAATATTGCTGGTGATAAGCTTCGGCGTAATAAAAGTCCGGGGCGTCGATAATTTCCGTGGTAATCTCACCGTATCCGGCAGCCGAAAGCGCAGTTTGGTAAGCATTGCGCGAGGCTTCAGCCAGTGTTTTCTGTTCGTCGGAATAGGTGTAAATTCCGGAGCGATATTGAGTTCCCACGTCGTTTCCCTGACGCATTCCTTGGGTCGGATCGTGACTTTCCCAGAAGACTTTAAGCAAGGTTTCGTAACTGACTGCGTTGGGGTCGAAAACGACGCGAACCACTTCATTATGTCCGGTCATCCCACTACAGACTTCTTGGTAGGTAGGGTTGGGGGTCAATCCGGCAGCATAGCCCACTGACGTGCTGTATACGCCGTCTAATTGCCAAAATTTGCGTTCGGCGCCCCAAAAGCAGCCGAGACCGAATAAGGCCAATTGTAAGCCTTCTGGGAACGGCGGTTCGAGGGGATTGCCGTTGACAAAATGACGGTCGGGAACGGGCATTTTTTCCGATCGCCCGCTCAAAGCTTCTCCGGGTTTCGGTAGGGTGAGCTTTTTACCAAATCCAAATAATCCCATAATCATTCGCGCCACGAAGGCGATCGCTAACTTCATATTCCTTAACTATTATGAAGGGGCGATCGCGCTGTCGCAGTGGGGACGACCGAAACTTCCCGGAAAAACGAGCCGTTAGCGGGGCTTATTTTTGCTTATTTTTTCTTATTCTTAAAATAAGCTTCCATGACTTGACGGGCGATCGGTGCGGCGAACGAACCGCCACCGCCTCCCGTATTTTCGCCAAAGGCCACGACGACAATTTCCGGCTTGTCAAACGGCGCGTAACCGCCATACCAGGCATGAGACAGGCGCGGCGGATCTTCTGCGGTTCCCGTTTTCCCGGCATTGGGGGGCAAGGTCGTCACGTTGAGGGCGCCTCCCGTCCCGGCGATCACCACGTCGCGCAATCCAGTGCGTAAAATTTCCACAGTTTCCGGTTGCAACTCCAACGACTCGCGCCAACTCTTACTCTCTTCGTCGTCTTTGAGTAAGTGGGGTTTGACCTTGTAGCCGCCATTAGCGGGAACGGCGGTCATGATCGCCACTTGCAGGGGACTGGCCAACAAAAAGCCCTGACCGATGGACATGTTAATCGTATCGCCCAAGAGCCATTCTTCGCCAATTTCTTCGCGTTTCCAGCGATCGTCCGCCACCAACCCCGCCGCTTCTTCCGAGGCTAATTCGATGCCTGTTTTCGAGCCGAAACCAAAGCGGCGAGTCCAATCGATCAGGATTTCGCCGCCAATCCCCATGGCAATTTGATAGAAAAACGTGTCGCTACTCCACGCCAAAGCGCCGACAAAACCCAACGGCCCGAATCCGGCGCGGTTCCAGTCCCAAAACTTAATCCCGCCTGCCTGCACGTAAGGATAGGTGGGTAAAACCGTGTAGGGAGAATATTTGCCGGATTCGATCGCCGCCGTCGTCGTCACAATTTTAAACGTACTCGCCGGGGGAAATCCCTGAATCGCGCGATTGACGAAGGGATGGTCTTCTCCTTGCAATTGAGCCCAACTTTCATCGCTGATGCGTCCGGAAAACACGTTCGGATCGAACGCCGGATAGCTCGCCATCGCAAACACTGCGCCATTGTTGGGATCCATCGCCACCACGGCCCCTTTGTAATTGCCGAGGGCTTTTTCTGCGGCTTTCTGCAACTCTAAATCGATGGTGAGGTGAACGTCCTGTCCGGCTTTGGCCGCTTTTTCGCCGAGGGTTCGCAGAATTTGACCCGTGCTATCGACTTCGACTTCTTGACCGCCCCATTCCCCGCGCAATTTCTTTTCAAAGGCGGCTTCGACGCCCATTTGACCGATAATATCTCCGAGTCGATAACCCCGTTCCTTGAGGGTGGTCAAGTCGCGATCGTTGGTTTCTCCGGTGTAACCGAGGATGTGAGCGGCGGTTTTATTGTGGGGATAGTAGCGAATGGCTTCGACATCGACTTTCACCCCTTTGAGTTCCACGGCGTATTCTTCTAAGGCGGTGGCGTGTTCGGCGCCCAATCCTCGGGCGACGCGCACCGGGAGGGGAGATTCGTAACCGACTTTTTCGAGGCGCTCTTTTAATTCGGCTTCGGGAATGTTGAGCAGTTTTGAGAGTCGTTTGAGGGTGGCGGGCCACTCGTGGGGTTGTTGTTCTAATGGCCAGAGAAAGACGGCGCGCGAGAGGCGCGAACTGGCGAGCAGTTTGCCGTTGCGATCGAAAATATTGCCCCGTCCGGGTTGTTTGGGTAACAGCCGCACTCGGTTGTTGTCAGCCTCTTGTCGGCTCTGTTCGGTTTGATATAACTGCAAGTAGGCCAAGCGCGAACCAATTCCAAGCAACATCATCAGGGTAACGATACCCATCACGACTAAAGCTTGCGAACTTTTCCCGACGTTGCGAGTAACCGAGCGAGAAGAGGCAGAGGAAAATGGCGTTAAAGTCATAGAACGGCGCAATCCCTAATTTTGAACGATGGGTGTGGCAAATCTGGCCGAGTTCGAGCCGCTCTCTTCGGCTCGAATGTCACCTCCCAGAATCAGCCTGGGCGATCGCGGGGGTCACTTGAGAGAGAGATGTTATTACAAAGCTGTCCGATACAATTCTGAGACTTTAAAATTTTAGCCGTTCTTGGTATTTTTCCCGAAAAAAAGTTAGAGATCGCCGCGATCGCGCCGAGGGTCATTTTGAAAAGTTTTCAGTTTTTCGAGTCAGTGCTGTTAGTAATTTTAGCAAGGCGCTGCGATCGCCCCCGCTTGTCTCCAAACGCGATCGCAGCGCGACTCAGAGCGATCCCTTCCCTGAAAGCGGCTACTTTTCCCGACCGTTCAGGTTAGAATCGCCCCTTCCATCAACCGTTTTAACGTTTGTTCTAACTTCACTTTTAATAACGGCCAGCGTTCTAAGGTCGGGTCTTTGGCGATCGCCCGTCCCGCCGCATCCCGCGCCAAAACCAGCACTTCTTGGTCTTGGGTCAAACTCGCCAAGGCAAAATCCGGCAACCCGGACTGACGGGTTCCCAACACTTCCCCCGGTCCGCGCAACTGCATGTCCATTTCCGCAATTAAAAACCCATCTTGCGACTGCGCCATCACGTTCAAACGCTGACGCGCTTCTGCAGTTGCTTTCGGATGGGTCATCAACAAACAGTAGGAGCGATCGGCCCCCCGTCCGACCCGACCGCGCAACTGGTGCAACTGCGACAATCCGAAGCGTTCGGCATTTTCAATTAACATCACCGTGGCGTTGGGAACGTCCACCCCGACTTCGACCACCGTGGTAGACACTAAAATCTGGGTGCGACCTTCCCGAAATAACCCGATCGCCTCTTCTTTTTGCGCCGAAGTCAGCCGTCCGTGCAGCAATCCCACCTGAAAGTAAGGAAAAACAGATTCCTGCAAGCGCTCGTATTCTTCGATCGCCGATTTCAAATCCAACTTTTCCGATTCTTCCACCAACGGCAACACCACGTAAGCCTGACGCCCTTGGGCCAATTCCCGACGAATTAACTCGTAGGCGTCCGGGCGGTCTTTCGATCCCAACACCGTCGTTTGAATCGCCTGCCGACCGGGGGGCAACTCGTCGATCTGACTCACATCTAAATCCCCGTGTAAAGTCAGCGCCAACGTGCGCGGAATCGGCGTGGCGGTCATGCTCAACACGTGGGGGACGCCGTCTACCCCTTTCTGACGCAGTTTCGCCCGTTGACCGACCCCGAAGCGGTGTTGTTCGTCGATCGCGATCAGCCCCAAGCGATGAAAGGTCACTTTTTCTTGAATCAAAGCGTGAGTTCCCACCAACACGGGCAATTCTCCCGTTTCCAGTTGGGCGTGAATCTGGCGGCGTTTGCTGGTTTTGGTCGAACCCGTGAGCAGTTCGACCGGGAGATGCAGCAAGTTGAGCCAGTTGACTAACTTTCGATAATGCTGTTCGGCTAAAACTTCCGTCGGGGCCATCAACGCCGCCTGATATCCCGCTTGAATCGCCGCTAAAATGGCGACGACGGCGACCACGGTTTTACCGGAACCGACATCCCCTTGAACCAGGCGGTTCATCGGTTCGGGCTTTTCTAAATCGTTGAGGATTTCGCCGATAACGCGCTCCTGGGCTCCGGTGAGGTGGAAGGGAAGCAGGGAGTAAAATTTTTCGATCAGTTGGCCCTGACGGGGCAGAACGACGCTCTTTTGATTGGTTTTGGCGCTCTGACGGCGGTGCAGCAGTCCGAGTTGGAGGTAAAAGAATTCGTCGAAGACCAGGCGCTGGCGGGCGGCATCGAGGATGTCGCGATCGCGCGGAAAGTGGATATTGGCGATCGCCTCGCCCAATTCCATCAAGCCGTATTTTTTACGCAGCCCTCCCGGTAAGGGATCGTTCAGGTGGGCGATCGCGGGCAGGACCGCGTTGACCGCTTTGCGGACCACATCGGCTCCCACCCCTTCGGTGAGCGGATACACGGGGACGACTCGCCCCACGTTGAGCGATTCGATCGCCCCGCCTTCCCCGTCGAGCACTTCGAGTTGCGGGTTGTCTAAGGTAATACCGTATTTACTTTTTTTCACCCGTCCGGAGGCGGCGACGACGGCCCCGAGAGGAAAAGCGCGTTTTTGCATTTCTTGCCAGCCGCGCGATCGCGATCGGTAGCCGGGAAAGAAGCGACTGATTTTGATCTGTCCCGTCGCGTCTTTGAGCACTAATTCAAAAATTGTCAGTTTGCTATTACGCGGGCTCGCAAAGCAGTTGCAGCGTTTGACCGTACCGATGGCGGTCACCGTTTCCCCCGGTTCGAGTTCGGCGATATTCACCTGGCGGGCGTAGTCGATATGGTCGCGCGGATAGTAATACAGTAAGTCGGCGACGGTGTAGAGTCCCAATTTGGCGAGGCGATCGCCCGTCTTCGCTCCGATTCCCGGGACTTGGGTCAAGCCGCGATCGGGCGCGAGCGCACCACGCGGCGCACGGCGAGCGGCGACGGAACGACTCGCCGCCGGAGCGGGCGCCACCCTCTGCCCCGGAGAGGTCACGGCTGCCGAAGGGGTTCGCGTGCAGATCCGTTCCATATCGAGCAGAAATTTACGGGTTTCTTCCACCAATTGCGCCCGACTTTCCCGGCTCAGCTCGCCGTAGCGCCCGAACTGGGCCGCCAAGCCCTGCCAGCGCCGAATTTCTGCCCCCATCAGCTTGTCCTGGGGCGGTTCGCTCAAACTGGCGTGGAGGAACTCGCTAAAGCGATATTCTTTGCCCATCAGGTTGACAAAGCCACGCGAGGCTTCGATGGACAGTGCTTTTTGCAGTCTTCCCCAATCCGGCAGTTCTACAGCCACGGCATCCCCCTCCTAATCGGCTCCCTCGTCGAACCAGCTCGCCCGCCATGCCGCCTCTGCTCGGGCAACGGCCCGCTCGCGATCGCGGGTGCGGTATTCTCGTTTGAGGGTGTTGAGGCGATGGATGAGATGGCGAATTTGATGTCGCGCCGCCATCACTTGGGCGTCGCCTAATTCGATTTCGGACAGTCTCAGTTGAATGGCCACGAGTTGCAAAGCTTGGGAACGCTTGCGCTTCTTCCCTCGCAACTGCTGCATTTCTTCTGGCGTTTCCGCTTCGACGGTCAGATTTAAAAGGTTGGGAACTCCTACACCATTATCGCCACCGGGAACTTTGGCGGCAGCTTCGAGCAACATCGGCGGTAATTTGGGCGGCAAGATGCCAAATTCCTGTAATGCCCGATTGATTTGGCGCGAGGCGTCCTGCACTTGTTGGGCGATCGCCCCTTCGAGGTCTTCTTGCCATCGGGCGACGCTTTCCGGTTGCTCGAACTGATAGTTTGGGGTTTCCTCGGCCCGTTCTACCTCGGCCCGTTCTGCCTCGGCCCGTTCTCGTTCTTCTTCCGTACTTAGGGCGCTTTCTGACTCCTCAGCTTCCTCTAAGTCGAAGTTGTCCGCCCGTGCGGCATCGGGCCACTCGGCTTCGAGATCTTCGAGAGATTTCGCGTTACTCAAGGCTTCGAGCAGTTCGCTCGGATCGGGCAGTTGGGAGAGCAAGCGCGTGGCGAGCAGGAGGTCGGGAACTACGGCGAGCCGACTGCGCGCTTCCGAGGCAATGGTTCGGATTTTAGCTTGCAATTGTTGGCGGCGATCGAGGGATAATTCGAGAAAGGCTTCGGGATTGCCGTGGGTGCAGATGTGATAGGTCGCCACGATCGCCTGTCCCCGCACCGCTTCGCCGAGAACTTTTAAATATCCTTCGTAGGTTTGCTGTAATTCTTCGGCGATCTCTTGCGAAGAACTCTCTAATTTTTCAATATCTCGCTCGATGCGATCGAGAGGTCTGACCATAAACGTTCCACAATTGTATCAATGCTGCGCGAAGGGCGATCGGGTCTCTTGTTCAGCTTAGCGCTTGAGACAGCAAAAGACAGGCCAGATTTTTGAAGTTGACCTGTCTTTTGCCGACCCGTGCTTTACTCTCCGTTCGGCGTGGATTCCGCTAGAGAGCTACTCGCGCCTTCGTCGCGTCTAAGCTTTGCCACCCGTTTGAGCGGCGACTTCATCGGCAAAGTTGCTTTCTTCTTTTTCGATGCCTTCGCCTAAAACAAAACGAACGAAACGGCGGATTTTAATGTTTTCACCGAGTTGGGCGATCGTTTGCTTGATCAGCTCGGCAACCGTGATGTTCTGGTCTTTGATATAGGGTTGATCTAACAAAGACAGTTCTTTGAGGCGCTTTTCGATCCGACCGACCACAATTTTTTCCCGAATATTTTCGGGTTTGTTGGCGAGGTCTTCGCGACCCATTTCAATTTTTTTCTCGTTTTCGGCGAATTCGGCAGGAATGTCCTCGACGCTGACGTATTCGACGTTGGGACAAGCCGCAATTTGCATGGCAATATTGCGAACGAGGCTTTGGAATTCTTCACGACGAGCTACGAAGTCGGTTTCGCAGTTGACCTCGACGAGAACGCCAATGCGACCTCCGGTGTGGATGTAGCTGTCTACGAGTCCTTCGGCTGCTACCCGACCCGCTTTTTTATCTGCCGAGGCGATCCCTTTCTGGCGCAACCACTCCATCGCCTTAGCCATGTCGCCGTCGTTTTCTTTGAGCGCCTTTTTGCAGTCCATCATTCCGGCGCCAGTTTTTTCGCGTAGTTCTTTGACAACTTTTGCAGATATGTCCGCCATCTTGCCTGTATTCCCACTCTATTGACAGTTTTCCAGACTGAACGATCCGGAGCGCGAGTCTTGGGTCTCCATCATCGTCAAAGGTTACCGATGCCGAATTCTCGAGGATTCGGGTGCGGTGGTCGAGGGTTGCCCCTCTTTGAATCCCTCGATGCTTACCGGGGAGATCGCTAACCGAGGGCTATTTTACCAACAAGCTGCGGCCCCTCGCGAATCGGCGAAACTTGTCTGGTTGGAAGTCCGCCCGTGAGAAAGCCGCGTCAATGGCTTGCGGTAGGGCGATCGCCCCCTACAGGCGATCGCCGACGGCACAACAAATCTCACTCAATTTTCACAGGTCGATTTATCGTCCGCTCGAGCAAAAAAGACGTTCGGCGCACTTAATCGTCGCTGTTGTCGTCTTCGTCCTCGTCCTCGTCGTCGTCTTCGTCCCGATCCTCGTCCTGGTCTTCGTCGTCGTAGTCTTCATAATCTACGTCGTCGAATTGGTCGTCCTCGTCAGACGAATCCGGTACGCCGTGACGCCCTTCGTAGATCGCATCGGCGAGTTTGCCGATAATCAACTTAATCGAACGAATGGCATCGTCGTTCGCCGGAATCGGAATATCCGCCACGTCCGGATCGCAGTTGGTATCCAATAGCGACACGATCGGAATATCGAGCTTTTGACATTCCTGCACCGCGTTATATTCCCGGCGCAAATCGACCACGACCACGATATCGGGAACTTTACGCATCAACTTGATGCCGCCTAAATATTTTTGGAGTTTGGCTAACTCCCGACGCAACATCGAGCGCTCTTTCTTCGGACGCAAGTCCATCGCGCCCGTTTCTTCCAGTCGTTCTAATTCTTTGAGTCGGTCAACCCGGGTTTTGATCGTCGTCCAGTTGGTGAGCATTCCCCCCAACCAGCGTTGGTTGACGTAGTAGGCCCCGCAACGGGCAGCTTCTTGGGCAATAATCCCCGCCGCTTGCCGCTTGGTACCCACGAACAGCACTTTTTGACCTTTTTCCGCCGCCGTCCGCATGTAATCGTAAGCTTCTTCGATTAACTGGGCGGTTTGGACTAGGTCGATGATGTGGACGCCGTTACGTTCGGTGAAGATGTACGGCGACATTTTCGGATTCCAACGGCGCGTTTGGTGGCCGAAGTGAACCCCGGACTCTAATAGCTGGGCTAAAGAGACGACTGCCATAAGGTTAGTAACTCCTTCAAGTTCGGGTTAATCCTCCATCCGAGCGGATTTCCAGTCACCAGCGCCGGAAACACCCGAAGTCCCGGATGTGCGAGATTAGACAACTTTCCTAGGGTAACACGAAATGGCAAGTTTACTGTTTAAATTTACCGTTTAAATTTTTTGAGCTGTTTGAGTTGGAGGCGTTTGAGGAGTTCGCAACGGTTGGCACGGGAGGGGGCGATCGCCCCTCCCCGGCTCATTTCCGCTTGTTGGTGGCCCGTTGGCGGGCAAAGGTGGCATTGTACGCAGCATAAACCGCTTGGACGTTATACCAATTTAAAAAAATTCGAGAGACTTCTAAAGCGATTTGAGCGTGACCGCGATCGATCGCCCATTGCAACAGTCCGGCCATCGATCGCTCGTTCAAGCGTCCTCCCAAGGACAGCACTCCCCACAGTACCCGATGCAACCAAGTCATTTGAATCATCATTTTGACGTCCCAGGTGGGATGTTTTTGATAGAATAAAACCCCCATCCTGCCGCGTTCGATTTCGCGGTCGATCGCCCGAGGTAAATCGTCGAGACAAAAGGGCGGATGCCAGTGGTAGCCGACGGCTTGCGGACATTTAACTAATTTCAATCCCAATTGTTGTTTGAGGCGGACGCCGAGTTCTAAATCTTCCCAGCCGTACTGTTGAAACCGAGGATCGAATCCGCCGACGGCATCCAACCATTTACGGGCGATCGCCACGTTTCCCGTGGCAAAATAAGCCGCCGAAAAATCCGTAATTTTATAAGATTCTGCCGTGGGATTGTCAAAGTTATTCGTATTAATAACACGCCCGTAAGTAAACAGGCGATCGCTGCCCGAGCGAACTGAGGCGGCGTGGAGTGCATCGAGGTGGGCTTGCAAAAAATGCTCGGTGACGACCAAATCGCTATCGATAAATACGATCGTCTCTCCGGTGGCCTTTTCTAAGCCTAAATTCCGGGCGGCAGCCGGACCGCGATGGGATTGAGAAAAACAGCGAACGTGAGGATAGCGCTCGCGGTTGGTTTCTAAATAGGCGATCGTGTCGTCTGTGGACCCGTCGTCTACGACGATGACTTCATAATCGGCAACCCCCGACTCGGAAACGGTTTGAGCTTCCAAAGCCGCGAGACATTTTGCTAAAATCGGGCGGCGATCGAACGTTGGAATAATTACGCTGACCAACACAGTTTCATCCCTAATTTGTGAACGACTGACAGGAGCGATTGTCCTGGGGAGACGCTTCGCGAACGCCCGCAGGCAAAATACACCGATTGCCCCCTCAACTCATTGTCCCAGGATCTTTGATTCCCTCGCGCCCTGGCAAAATTTGGCCGCAACCGACGCCAAAATCAACAATCTACATAACTCCTGACATCAATCGCCAAAAATTACCCGATAATAGAGGACTGGTGCTTTGAGGACAACAAGAAACTATGGGTCGCGCTACCAAAGTTGTATTAGCCTATTCGGGCGGTGTCGATACGACCGTTTGCATTCCTTACCTCAAAAACGAATGGGGCGTTGAAGAAGTCATTACCTTAGCCGCCGATCTCGGGCAAGGGGAAGAACTCGGACCGATTAAAGAAAAAGCCCTCAAATATGGGGCGAGTGAATCTCTGGTGGCCGATGCAACCGAAGTTTTTGTCAAGAACTACGCATTTCCAGCGATTCAAGCCAATGCACTCTACGAAAATCGCTATCCCCTTTCGACCGCTTTAGCCAGACCGTTGATTGCCAAACTCTTAGTCGATGCCGCAGATAAATACGGCGCCGATGCGGTCGCCCACGGCTGTACCGGGAAAGGCAACGACCAGGTGCGGTTTGACGTGTCGATTGCGGCGCTCAATCCGGATTTGAAAGTCCTCGCGCCCGCCCGGGAATGGGGGATGAGTCGGGAGCAGACGATCGAATACGGCGAACGCTTTGGGATTCCGGCCCCGGTCAAGAAGTCGTCGCCGTACAGTATCGATCGCAACTTGCTCGGTCGCAGTATTGAAGCCGGGCCGTTGGAGGATCCGTGGACCGAACCTCTGGAAGAAATTTTTGTCATGACAAAGGCGATCTCCGACACTCCGGACGAACCGGAATATGTCGAAATCACCTTTACTCAAGGGCTGCCCGCCGCCGTCAACGGTAAAGCATTGGATCCGGTGGCGTTGGTGAGCGAACTCAACACCTTGGCGGGTCGTCATGGCATCGGGCGCATCGATATGGTCGAAAACCGTCTGGTGGGGATTAAATCTCGTGAAATTTACGAAACACCAGCCTTGTTGTTACTCATTCACGCCCACCGCGATCTCGAAAGTCTCACGTTGACGAAAGACGTGACTCTCTACAAGCGCGGGATAGAGGAAACTTACAGCCAGTTAATTTATAACGGCTTGTGGTATCACCCGCTCAAAGATGCCCTCGATGCCTTCATTCTCAAGACGCAGGAGCAAGTCTCGGGAACGGTGCGGGTCAAGTTGTTTAAGGGCAATGCGACGATTGTGGGCCGTCAGTCGGAACAATCTTTGTATACGCCGGATTTGGCGACTTACGGCGCCGAGGACCAGTTCGATCACAAAGCCGCAGAAGGGTTTATTTACGTGTGGGGTCTCCCCACGCGGGTTTGGTCGCAAAAGTTGCGCGGTTAAGTTAAAGTCGGGCGATCGCCCTCGACACGATCGATATAAAAGGCAAAATCTCATCGGTTCGATTGACTCGATTCAACCTTAAGATTTTGCCTTTTTCTTTTGGAATTAAATAAGGGTTGGGAAAATTCTGTAGATGCTGCCTCGATTAGGGATCGAGTTCTTCTGCGGCACTGCGTGCCTCTAATAACGGCGGAATGACGAACCATGCTAAAACGACGACTAAAGCAAAAACCGCAAATTTAGCAACGCTGGTGACCAACTGATCTAAGGGAATCAGTTCGCCAATAAAAAATGACAAACTGACCATAACAGTTGCCCATACGCTCGCCCCTGCCATGTTACATAGAAAAAATTGCTGATAGGGCATTTGGGAAATTCCCGCTAGCGGTCCTGCAAAAATACGCAGGAGGGCAACAAATCTTCCTAAAAATACGGCTTGCGCTGCATTCTCGCTAAAGCGATCTTTAACGGAAAGTAATTTATCTTCTGAAATACGAAATAAACGAGAAAGACTGACCAGAAGGGGCCACCCTCCTGTTTTGCCAATCCAATAACCGAAGTTATCTCCTAAAACGGCTCCGGCGATCGCGCTAAGGAGGACGAACCAGTAATTTAATTCCCCACTTCCGGCGAGGAAACCTCCCACGAGCGTAATGGTTTCTCCGGGAAGAGGAATGCCTGCATTCTCTAATGTTATCCCTAGAAAAACTGCCCAGTAGCCGTATTGATGCGCGATTTCTTTGAGGGTTTCTAGCGAAAAAAGCTCAACCGACATGCAACACAGCCTTTACAAAGCTTGACGATTCTTTAACATCTTGGCGCAAATCAGGCAATCCTGTCAATCTTGTCGGTAGCGCGGTTTACCGTATCTGCAAAGCCGGGGCGATCGCCTCGACAGTTCGAGGGGTTTTACCGCAAGGCTTGAGGCGATCGCCGCGATCGAAAACACAACGGCGATGTGATAACTGGCAACCCAGTTTTTTTAAAAACCTTTCATGCTATAGAGGTGTGTATTTAGTTGCTGTTTGCGTCGAGCAGCAATAGCACTCTCTTTAATCATACCGTTTGAGGTGTAACTGTGGCGTCTCAAAAATCGATTGAACCCGTCGTGCTTCATTTGTCCGAGCGCTTGGACTCTCAGACGGGAAATCAATTGCACCAACAAGTGCTACAAAATTGTCCGGAGCGCGTCCGTTTATTCGCCATCGACATGAACGATGTCTCCTTTGCGGATAGTTCGGGGTTGTTTGCGTTGGTCGGGACCCTGAGAACGGCGCGCGATCGCGGTTCTCGTCTCATTTTATTCAATCTCAAAGCCAGCGTGCGGGTCATTTTTGAAATCAGTCAACTCGATCTCGTCTTCGAGATTTTTGACAGTTACGAAGCGATGGTTGACTTTCTACACTCAGAAGGGATCTTACTCAAAGCCAAGCGAGATTTAATCGCCGCTTGAATCTACTTTTCTCCATGCTATCGGGGTGCTACGTTACGGGAAAAGTAAGCCGAAGGCGATCGCTCGCCCTCCCGTCAGAACTTCCAACGATCTCGAATAAGATTCACAAAATTTGAACAGTTGAATACGCCTCGTGCTTCCGGTTGGCTTCTTCTCTTCATCTGAGCCTCAACCGGATCCTTGCTACGGGCGATCGTTCCGGGCGATCGGTCAACACACTAAAACACCTACCCGCCACGCGGGCAAGAAAAAGGGGTAGGTTCGGCGACGGTCAACTCTCGCGTGCTTCTACCCCGAAAACTGGTGAAAACCCGTTTAAGCGTTCCCCATCGAGGGCAAACTGATATCGGGTCCTTGACCTCCAGACAATTTCGGCAATTCCAGATTGCCGGACTGGCGCCGACTTCTGAGCGCCAAACGGTAGCTGACGCTTTGCAGTTCGGCGTGGAGTTGGCGATTTTCTCGCTGGAGTTTTTCGACTTTTTCTTTGACCGGGGCCATCCGTTCGGCAAATTTGGCCCGATAGATTTCGGGGAGTTCTTGGACGACTTGTTCGAGCATCCGGGAACGGTCGGTCAGTTCCTGAACGGACTGGCGCAGTTGGTAGATCTCGCCGTCGCGATTGGCGATTTGTTCTTGGTAGAAATCGACTTGTTCTTCAAACCCTTGCATCTGTTCGCGCAGCAGGCGCATTTGTTCGAGATATTCTTCGGGAACCTGCTGGTTGAGAATCGGGTTGGCGTTGCTTTTGACCAAGCGAAACAGTTCTTGAGACAGTTGCTGTACGAGTTGGTCTTTCATTTGTAAGTCTTCGCGCAGGCGAGCGACTTCTGCTTGCAAGGATTGGACGGTTGGCGTTTCAGATTGGCTCACGATCGTTGGCAGCTCCAATTTGCTATAAGTCTATCCCAAAATCATTTTCGTCCAAATTCAAGGCTTTAGTGTTGAACGTTCCTTAACTTGGCGACTTTATCCAGCTAATTTACCATTTGCAACTGTAGTTGGCATCCCTTTGGCGGACTCGGGGGGGATTTTTTGCCGATCGCCTCCCCCGCCAGGATTGCGGGATCTGCGGAATTCTTAACATCGCTTCATATCGATCGCCGTCGGGCGATCGCCCGGTCAATCCCTCACACAGACTGTCTTTGCGGACAAAATAACCGGGAATTGCTCAAAAATCTTTATAAATTTTTCTGAATATAAATTGCATTCAATTGCTAATGTGGGCGGTGGGGCGCGCTGTCGTCCCCCAATCGGGCTAAAATTGTTAAATCATTATTCCAACTGCAAATTTCAACTGCAAAGCGCCTGAGTACGGAGGCGATCGCCTGCCGCGCGCCAGCGAACCCACCCCATCGGAGGATCGAGTTCGCAAGCGAGCTATCGAGCGAGCTACTCGGGCGATCGCCAAAGCCTTTGTTTTTTCTCTGTGCCGAGGATCACAGCTCCTTCGACGATATTGGACCACACTAGACTAGGGGATTCTACCAACTGGGGTGTCTAAATGCTGACAACAGTCTCCAAAGAAGTCAAACGCGAAAGTTTAGAGCTGCTGCGTCAATACGAGCAGTCTCCTTCAACCGAGGTTCGCAACGAACTCGTACAGCTCAACTTCGGTTTGGTAAGAAAAGAAGTGCATCACTGGATGCAGCAATGTCCCGAAAACTACGACGATCTCCTTCAGGTCGGCTGTTTGGGACTGATTCGGGCGATCGAACGCTTCGACCTGTCTAAAGGTCATGCCTTCAGTTCGTTTGCCGTTCCTTACATTCGTGGGGAAATCCAGCACTACCTGCGCGATAAAAGCCCTTCGGTTCGCATTCCGCGCAACTGGCTGACCCTCCAACGTCAGGCGGCAAAAGTCGTTCAAAAGCTGCAAGTCGAACTCAACCGCCATCCTTCCGATGCGGAAATCGCCGAAGGATTGGGGATTCCGTTAAACGAATGGCACGAGATCAAGCTCGCCTGTCGCAACCGCGCGCCTCTGAGTTTAGATGCTCCCGTGGTCGATGAAGAAGAAGGCGCCGCCTCTCTCGGCGAGTTGGTTCCCGATCCGGGATATCGCAGTTTTCAATTGGCCCAGGAAGACCGCATCCGCTTGCAACAGGCTTTAGCCAATTTGGAAGAACGCACCCGTCACGTGTTAGAGTTCGTGTTTCTCTACGATTTGACTCAAAAGGAAACCGCCGAACGCCTCGGAATCAGTGCGGTGACCGTTTCCCGCCGGGTGAAAAAAGGACTCGACGCCCTCAAGCAGATGATGGGGACAAACCTGTGACTAACACGAGCGTGAATTTCCCTTCCTCGCTTACACAGAGGGGATGGAAGTCGGAAGGAGGGTTTTCCGCCGATCGCCAGAATGTAAGACTCGGTACTGCTTAGGGTAGACAGCAATTCTTTGGGTAGGAAGCTCCTTCCTCGCTAAGAGAGGGAGAAGTAGTTCACAATAGCTAGTTTCAATTCTTGTAAAATAGCGGGCGATCGCCCGAGTTGGCTCGAAGGATCCCTAAATTGATTCACCGACAAAAGCGCGGCAGTTTTAGACTGCACGCGCTTTTTGGCGTTTTGAAAAAATTTTTAAATCTTTGTGAAGTTCCGGATTCCCCTGACGTTTAAAGAGGAACTAATTAATCGTATTTGACGGGTGATGTTTATGGATTTAGACGACGCGATCGCCGATTTAGAAACTGAATTTCTTAAGCTTTCCGCGCATTTGAGTGGGGAAACCCTCGAAGCAATGAAACCTCAGATTCGAGCTGCCGCCGCTCGCTACTCTCCCCACGAACTGCACCAAAAACTACAACGCTGCAAGAGTTCCGAAGATCCTCATAACCTCCAGTCACTCGAATCCCTGCTGTTGAGACTGATGCTCGAACAGCAGTTCGAGGCCAACTGAACCGAGTGTATACTTCTTCCAAAGATTAACTGACGTTCGTTGATGCTTGCCGTTATTATTGCCGTCCGAGAATTTCACTCGGCATATTGGCTTGTTTTAAATCAGCTCCATTCAAATTCGCATTGAGCAGAATGGCATCGGTTAAATCGGCGTCCGTCAAATCGGCGAAGGATAAATTCGCATCGCTGAAATTGACATCTTCTAAATTCGATTCTCGCAAACTTGCACTATTTAAAAAGGCATTGCTGAGATTGGAACCTGCCAAATTAGCGCCCGTGAGATCCGCCCCTTCGAGGTTTGCGGCTGACAGGTTGGTTCCACTCAGGTCGGCCCCTCGCAAATCCGCTCCGATCAAGTGAGCGTTACTCAAATCCGCGCCACTGAGATCGCATCCCTGACAGAGATTCGTTTCTAGCAACTGTTCGAGGTGAGCGGGATTTTCGGCGACGGCAGGAGCCGCGAAAAAGACGATTACAGGAACTGCGACGGCAGAGAAAAACCCGGTTTTCATTTGCTCGTCCTCCTAACTTTCTATAGTTCCATTTTAATTCACTTCCTCGATAGACTTCGTGATTTTAATATTATGAAATATGCGATCGCCATCGGATAAACAAACGATCGCGATCGTTACAACTTTGTAACTAAAATCGGACAATTCGTGCGATCGCGATCGCAGCGATCGCGCCGAAAATCTGCAACGATCGCCAGCGAAGCCACGACAGCAACATGACCGATGCGGGGTCACCCCCCCGAGGGCAATCTCCCAGAACCGGGGTGCGATCGCGCTTCGACTGGCGGCGGGGTCGAGGGGATTTACTTGCGCTTCGACGCCGTCTTAGACTTCTTCGCCGCTTTCTTGGCCGCTTTTTCTGCCTCTAATTTGGCAATTCGTGCCGCTTCCTTCTCCTCGGCGATTTTATCTAAGTAATAGTGATAGTCGCCTAAATAAGTGCGGAATTCGCCATCGCGGATCTCGACAATTTTATTGGCAACCTTGGAGATAAAATAGCGGTCGTGAGAGACAATAATCACGGTGCCGTCGTATTGACTGAGGGCTTCTTCGAGCATTTCCTTCGCGGGAATGTCGAGGTGATTGGTCGGTTCGTCCAAAATCAATAAATTAGCGGGACGCAGGAGCATTCGCGCCAGGGCCAAACGTGCCTTTTCCCCTCCACTGAGAGCGACGACCTTTTTAAAGACGGTTTCGCCGCTAAACAAAAAACGCCCGAGCAGGGTGCGGACTTCCTCGTTTTTCCAGTCGGGGACTTCGTCGTGGATGGTTTCCATGACCGTTTTTTCCAGGTCTAAAGCTTCGGCTTGGTTCTGCTCGAAGTAACCGGGAATGACGTTATGATCGCCGAGTTTGACCGTTCCTTCGGTGGGGGTTTCCAAGCCGACCATCATGTGAAGGAGGGTAGATTTACCGCAGCCGTTGGGGCCGAGAAAGGCGATGCGATCGCCGCGTTCGATCTCTAAATTAGCGTCGAGAAATAGAATTTTGTCGTCGTAAGTATGGACTAAGTTGTTAATCTTGACGACTTCGCGACCGCTTCGCGGGGCCGGGGGGAATTGAAAGCGCAAACTCTTGAGCGACCCGGTGGGAGCTTCCCGGCGTTCGATTTTGTCGAGTTGTTTTTCGCGGCTTTTGGCTTGGGTGCTGCGGGTCGCACTGGCGCGGAATTTTTCAATAAATGCCTGTTGTTTTTCGAGTTCTTTTTGTTGCCGTTCGTAGGCGACGGATTGGGCTTCGCGATCGAGCTCTTTTTGGGCGAGATAGGCGGAATAATTGCCGAGATAGGTGGTGGAAACGCCGCGTTCGGTTTCGACGATTTGGGTGCAGAGGCGATCGAGAAATTCCCGGTCGTGGGAGACGATGACCATCGGCGTGGACAAGCCTTTGAGGTAGGTTTCCAACCATTCGATCGTTTCGAGGTCGAGGTGGTTGGTCGGTTCGTCGAGGAGCAGGAGGTCGGGATTTTGGAGGAGGATTTTACCCAAACTCATCCGCATTTGCCAGCCGCCACTGAAGGCGCTCACGAGGCGATCGCCGTCTTCGAGAGTAAAGCCCATTTCCGGCAAGATTTTCTCGATTTGGGCGTCTAACGTATAACCGTCCAAGGCTTCAAATTGGCGCTGGAGTTTGTCGAGTTTTTTGATGAGGCGGTCTAACTCGTCCGGGGTGGCCCGCTCCATGTCGCGCTGGACTTCAAGCAAGCGATGTTGGATCTCGTTGGCGTCTTTAAAGACGGTCCAAAATTCCTCGCGAACCGTGCGTCCGGGGTCTACCTCGAATTCTTGGGTGAGGTAGGCGAGGTGCAAGTTGGCGGGGCGGATAATTTCTCCGGCGGTCGGTTCGATTTCTCCGGCAATGATTTTGAGTTGGGTGGATTTTCCGGCGCCGTTTACGCCGACTAAGCCGATGCGATCGCCGGGCTTGACTTCCCAGTTAATATCCTTGAGAACTTCACCAGTGGGGTATATTTTACTAACGTGTTCGAGTCTTAACATCGATCGAAAATTCTCCAAGGCTGAGTAGGGCAAGTTTGGCGACTCCTCCAACCGACGGCGGCGCCAGTTCGGTATAATTGCCGGAACAGTCGGCAGCGACGCGGCACGAGTAACGGCCACGGGATGGCTTTTGCGAGGGTCGTGTCGATCTTAACAAAAAGTAACGATATCTTGGGCGATTTCTCGGTTCAGTCCGGATCTGCTCGACTCCCCGAGCGTGGGAAACGGGGGCGATCGCCGCAGCGCCGATGTCGAGCTGCGCTCCCCATTCTACGGAAGGGGCGAACGGGGCGAGCGCGAGGCGCTCAACGCCCGGATGGGAAGCCCTGAATCTAGTTGTTGGCGCGGGCGGTTTGGTAGACTTCTACCCCTTGTTGCACCACGGCTTTAAGTTCTTCCGTGTCGAAGGGTTTGGTGATGCATTTAAAAATACGCGCTCCCTCGATCGCCTCGGCCCCTTCATCGAGAGAATCTTCGGTATATCCGGTCAGTAAAATGCGAATGGTGTCGGGAAAGCGATCGGTGGTTTTGCCGAATAATTCCACCCCACTCATTTCGGGCATACTCTGATCGGAAATAATCACGGCGACTTCCGCTTCTCCGTCTAAGATTTCCAGAGCATCTAAAGGACTTTCCGCTTTAATCACCTGGAACTCGCGGCGAAAAGTCCGATAGAGCAAATCTAGGTTTTCTACCTCGTCATCGACGACTAAGAGCTTTAATTTTTTTGACATTTAAGTTCCCTACCTTGCCAATCTCTACTTGGTTCCCCATTTTAGGCGCGGAAGGGGAATCGAAGGTAGCGATCGCCGGGTTTGTTGTCCGCGAATCTCCCCAAGGGGGAGCGGCGATCGCCATTCCCGAATCCGAGGGATCCGAGGGGGACAATCCTCGATCCCAAAGGGTTTTCCGGCGATCGCCTCACTCACGCGAGAGCTTGACGAGGGCATCTTTGAAAGCGGGAGGCAGGCGCCGCATGATTTTTCCCTTATCGCGATCGACGGCGACCAAGGTCACCAACCCGGTGAGGAACAGCTCTCCAGTGGCGACGGACTGAATCTGATATTCCCAATTCAAGCGTACCCCGTCCATCTGGGTCATGCGGGTTCGGACCACCGCATCCATACCCATCTGCATCGGCTTGTGGTAGCGCACGGAGAGTTCGACCACGGGCAAATCGCAACCGAGGTTGACCAAATCGGCGAAATTAATTCCGATCGCCCGTAACGACTCCACCCGCGCTTCTTCCATCCAGGTTAAATAGGTTCCGTGCCAGACAATCCCGGCATAATCGGTATGGTGGGGGTGCGCTCGCACCGGGTATTCAAACCACGTTCCGCCCGGAAGAGCCGATAAGGTCTCGATCGCCTCCGTCGGTGGCAGTTTGGCTTGCGGGTTGCGTTGCTCTGTCATGTTACAAATTGTGCCAAAACGCTACATTTCTACAAATTTTCAGTAAGTAATCAGTCTTATCCTTAAATCTTAAGGGGCGCAAGCGATCGCCCCCGATCCGCCAAACAGACCAATGCAACTAACACCTTAAACCCTAAGGGAGTTTGGCTCCCCCATCAAAAACACAAAAGCTGTTGTAACCAGGAGAACGATCGTGATTAAAAAAATTTTAGTAGCGGTTGCCGGACGGGGACTGTGCGAAGAGATGCTCAACATGTTGCTGGATATTCCGGCGATCCAACAGGCATCGGTGACGGTTCTGCACGTGGTTCCGCAGCAAATTGTCGCCGATGACATGGCCGCCAAACTGGAAGAAGGGGGGAAAATTCTAGCCGAAGCGGTCAAGTCCCTCAATATTGCTCCGGAAAAAGTCAATCCGCGTCTCAAACAAGGGGATGCGAAAACGATCGTCTGCGAAGTCGCCGAGGAAGAAGATGTCGATCTGATTATCATGGGATCGCGGGCGTTAGGTCGCTTGCAAGCCATTTTGGAAGGATCGGTCAGTCAATACGTCTTCCAACTCGCCTCGCGTCCGATGCTGTTGGTCAAAGATGACGTTTACGTCAAAAAAATCAAGCGGGTGATGGTGGCGATGGATAAGTCCAAGTCCGCCCGTCAATGCTTGGATTTAGCCCTATTCCTGCTGCGCGAGGTCAAGGGGGGTCAATTGTTCTTAGTGCGCGCCAATCCCGATAAAGGGATTACCAGCGAACAGGACGATCCGGTGTTAAGCGAAGCCGTCGCCGAAGCGAAAAAATATGGGGTAGACTATCGCTGCATTCTCCAAGAAGGCAAACCCGGCGAGGTGATTTGTAATTTGGTCGAGGAAAATAACATCGACTTGTTGACGATCGGTTCGCCCGATCGCCGCCCGTCGATTGCCAAGAGTTTAGTGGATCTCGACCGCCTGCTCGGTAATTCTCTGTCCGACTACGTGCGCGTTTACGCCAACTGTCCGGTCTTGATTAGCCGAACTTCCGACTGAGGCGATCGCCCGTTGGGGACGGCGTGAGGTCGGTCAGTCTCGATCGCTTGAGGATGGCCGCCGATCGCCTCCTTCATTCAAATCGGAGGTTGCAGCCCTCGGGTTCGTTCGCTGCAACCTCCCCGTTCGATTCGAAAGGGCGACCCGGCTACAACCGTCGCCCCTCAAACAAAAAGACCCCGCCGATGGCAGGGACTTTCGATGGTTGATTTTTTCAAGAGCGGGTAACGCGATTCGAACGCGCGACATTCACCTTGGCAAGGTGACGCTCTACCACTGAGCTATACCCGCGAGACTTCCAGCCGCGAGGCCGTCAGTAAATATTAGTATTCCAGTAAATTTAGATTCTGTCAACCACTACCGGAAAATTTTTAAACCTGGGGTGGCGATCGCCGTCTCGATCGCCCCTCGATTCCGGTCTAGGAGCGCTCTCGATCCTCTTGGGTCTGCGCTTCCCAAGGGCGATCGCCGCGCGCGGTCGAAGCGGGAAGACTGGGATTGTCGCGTTCCGCCAAAGCCGTCGGCGAACCGTAAGCCATACCCAATTCGGGTAAATTTTTGACTTGTCGCATCAAATTGGCCATTTCCAAAGCATTGAGGGCGTATTCCCAGCCCTTATTGCTTTTAATTCCCGACCGTTCCAGGGCCTGCTGCATGGTATCGGCAGTCAGGATCCCAAAAATCACCGGAACCCCCGTTTGAAATCCGGCGGCGGCAATCCCTTTAGCGGCTTCGTTGGCCACGTAATCGAAATGAGGGGTTTGTCCTCGGATGACGGCTCCGAGGCAGATAATGGCATCGTAGCGCTGACTTAAGGCCAACTGCCGGGAAACGAGGGCCACTTCAAAACTCCCCGGAACCCAGACGTAATCGACTTGAGTTCCTTCGGGGTCGATATCGACGCCGTGACGTTTGAGACCGTCTTGGCATCCTTCCAGAAGTTTGTTGGTAATTAAGTCGTTGAACCGACCGATGACGATCGCAAACCGCAAGTGTTCGGTTTGAGTAAAATTTCCCTCGAAAACTGCCATTGAGATACAAAAGATAGAATGGAAAGAGAGGAGCGCAGTCGAACAACTCGCTCCCAAAAATGAAACAGAAGCGTTCGCGACAGTCTGCCTCGAGATGTCGCCGAACGGCACTTACAACGGATTGTTAGAAGTTAGAACCATTGAGAACCCTCGAACCCGCTTGAGGGGCGATCGGTTCTGGAGGGTGAGGGAGAATCCTTCGAGAATCTTCGCCGCCGCGATCGCACGGCGACCGTTCGGCGATCGACGATCGAATGAAAATTCTCCCTCCAGAGATTGGCTTCCCAAAAAGGGGGTGACCGACGGGGCGATCGCCCGTTTAAGCCACCAAAAAGTTGAGGACGCCGACTAAGATCACCAGAGCCACCCAAATTCCCGAGCCCAAATAGAGCAGGGTTTTGGATTGATCCCAATTCTGGGGCGAGGCGTAGGCGACGGGAACGCCGACGACCATCGCAAAAGACATCAGAACTAAAGCGGCGAGTGCTAACTGAAAGATAATTGTCATGGTTTTTTCTCCCAACACAGCGATCGAGTGAACGATTGCGGCGCCCGAACGAGCAGCCGTATCAGTCCTGTCTAGTACCCTATCAAAAATTGCCCCCTTCGCCGCACCCGATCGCGCTCGACCCTCGAAGAATGAAGCGGCGATCGGCAAGCTCGTCAAGGAGAACATTTTTTAGAGATTTTGTGCAAAAAACGCCGTCAATATCGATCGATTTTCCGATCTAAACCCTTATTTAATCATCAATTGCACGAATTTCTCTACTCTCCTAAAGATCCCCTCTAGAATTGATAGAGAACCCCATTTCCCCTCGGCGGGTTAGTCGAAGAAGCGGGCAAGAGACCTGCGCCAGCAGCAAGATGCCCGCCTGAGAGACTTGGACCCGTTCCTGTTGCCTTCTGACTCCTGACTCCTGAACTCCCTATGGATCTAATTCTGTGCCATACCACTGCCGACTTCGACGCCCTCGGGGCTGCGGTCGGCTTGACCTGCTTACAACCGGGGGCGCGGATTGTTTTAGCGGGGGGGTGTCATCCGGGAGTTCGGGAGTTTCTGGCGTTACATCGCGACGAGTATGCATTGATCGAACGGCGATCGGTGGATCCGCAGAAAATTCGCTCCTTAATCGTGGTCGATACTCAACAGCGCGATCGCCTCGGCAAAACGGCGGAATGGTTGGATTTGCCCGTCCCGATTCAAATTTGGGACCACCATCTCGACGTGGAAAGTGACATTCCGGCAACTCAAACGCAAATTGAAGCCGTCGGAGCCACCACCACCCTGATTGTCGAACAATTGCAGAAACAGATCGCCGCGATCGATCGCCAAGGGGACAGCGCTCCCGCAGACAACAGACGCCATCTGACCCCCGCCGAAGCCACGGTCATGGCCTTGGGCATCCACGTGGATACCGGGTCGCTGACCTTCGACCACGCCACCGCCAGGGATGCGGCAGCATTAGCCTGGTTGATGGAACGCGGGGCCAGCGTGCGGGCGATCGCCGAATATATCGAGCCGGGATTGTCCCCCCAACTGCAAGACTTGCTCGCCGTAGGGCTCAGGGAGCTACAGTCCGAAACGATTCAAGGCAATACAGTGTCTTGGGTCGTACTCGAAAGTGACGCTTACGTGCCCGGACTGGCGGGATTGGCCTCTCACTTACTCGAACTGACCGAAAGCGATGTGGTGCTGTTGGCCCATTACTATCCCGTCAAAAGTGGCAACGACGAACGGCTGACCCTGATCGGGCGATCGCGCATCCCCCAAACCAACCTGCACGAACTGTTCAAACCCTTGGGGGGCGGCGGTCACCCCCGTGCCGCCTCCGCCGCCTTACGCAACGCCGATCGCGATCGCCTCCTGCCGGATCTGCTCGATCGCCTCAAACGGCAAATCCCCCATCCGCCCCTCGCCCGCGAACTGATGTCCTCCCCGGTGCGGACGATCCGACCGGACACCACCATCCACGAAGCCCATCGCATCCTACTGCGTTACGGTCACTCCGGCTTATCCGTGGTCGATTCCCGGGGGCAACTCGTCGGCGTAATTTCCCGGCGCGACCTCGATATTGCCTTACACCACGGCTTTTCCCACGCCCCGGTTAAAGGCTACATGACCACCAACCTCAAAACGATCGCCCCGGATACCACCCTTCAAGCGATCGAAGCGTTGATGGTCACTTACGATATCGGACGGCTGCCCGTCCTCGAAAACGACGAACTGATCGGCATCGTCACCCGCACCGACCTGCTGCGCCAACTCCATCAAGACAAGGCGATCGGACAGTCGCGCGATCCGATCGATCGCATTCACCCCTACTGTCCCCTACCGCCGTCGGTCAAACCTTTACTGGCTCGGAGTTTGGTTCCACCCCTCGCCCGAGTGCTCGATCGCGCCGCCCAGTTAGCCGAAGAGCGGGGCTGGCACTTATATCTCGTCGGCGGCGGCGTCCGCGACCTCCTGCTCGCCGTTTCCTCCCCCTCCTCAAGCTCGGAAAGCGACGAGGACGAGACCTCGGGTCTCCATCCGTGCAAGGAACCGTTGATGCTCGGCGATATCGATCTCGTCGTCGATGGCTTCCACAAAACCGCCGATGTCGGAGCGGGAATGGAACTGGCCAAAGCCTTGCGCCAACTGTATCCCGCCGCCCGCCTCGACATTCACGGTCAATTTCAAACCGCCGCCTTACTCTGGCACAAAGACCCGGTTTTAGATTCGCTTTGGGTCGATATTGCCACGGCGCGCACGGAATTTTATCCCTATCCCGCCGCCAATCCGGAAGTAGAAGCCAGTTCGATCCGTCAAGACCTCTACCGCCGGGATTTTACGATCAACGCCCTGGCACTGCGCCTGACCGGGGGCGATCGCGCCGGACAGATTTTAGACTTTTTCGGCGGTTGGCTGGACTTGCAAGACCGTCGGATTCGGGTGTTGCACGCCAACAGCTTTATCGAAGATCCGACGCGAATTTATCGGGCCGTGCGCTTTGCGGTGCGTCTCGGTTTCGAGATCGAAGCACAAACCGAACGCTACATCCGCCACGCCCTCGAAAGTGGGATTTACGAACGGATGCAGAAAAACGCCCTCGACCCCGCCTCGGGCAACCGACGCGCCCCGGCGTTGGAAACGCGCCTCAAAAGTGAGTTGAAATATATTTTGCAGGCGCCTTATTGGAAAAGTGCCTTGGAATTGCTCGGGGATTTAGGGGCGTTGCGCTGCATCCATCCGAGTTTGAAATTGAATGGGGCGTTGTGGCGAGAGTTGTGTTTAGTCGATCGCGGCTTGCAGGCGATCTCGCGGCGACCCGCTCGAATCGGGGGCGATCTGCCCCCGTGTT
Organism: Oxynema mangrovii CENA135; assembly: GCF_016632315.1. NCBI lineage: Bacteria > Bacillati > Cyanobacteriota > Cyanophyceae > Oscillatoriales > Oscillatoriaceae > Oxynema > Oxynema mangrovii. Next base: position 812,170 of record NZ_JAEOXH010000002.1, read on the forward strand.
TCTCCCAACTGCCGGAATATTGGCAAATTCGCTTAGAGGTCATTTTGGCTCATTTGGCCCCGGGCGATCGCCGCCAAGTTGCCACGAACTTACAAATGAGCGTCGAAAGTATCGATCGCCTCGACGGTTTGGCCGAGGCGTCCGAGGCGGTGTCCCCGGTGAGCGAGTTAACTCGTCCGAGCGCGATCGTGCGGCTGTTGCGCCGTTACGACGTGTTAACCTTAATGCTCGTCGCCGTGCGCGCCCCCCGTCCCATTCGCCGCAAAATTTGGCAATATTTAACCGAATGGATCGAAACGAAGCCCCTCCTCGACGGCCACGACCTCAAAACCCTCGGCTACAAACCCGGTCCGCGTTATAAGAAAATTTTAGATGCCGTGCTGGCGGCGACCCTCGATCGCGCGATCGTCACTCGTGCCGAAGCGGAAGCCTTTATTCAAGAACATTTCCCGTGAAGTACCGCCGATTGAATCGAACATGACCGTCGCGGCTTCCTATTTCTACCGCCGAAGCCTCCAGAAAATAAGTTTTCTATGGGTCTGACTCGCCCTCCATCGGTCTAACTCCGTCTTCTCCAGGGTTCTTAAATTTTTAAACCCTCGGTTTTCGCCCTTGGAGTTGGTGTTCCAAAAAAAAATTTCATATTGTAGCACGAGAATTGGCTCGCGATTCATCTCTGGCTTCCATCGAAGATTTGAAGCGGAGGCTTCTCGCAAGTCCTGCTAAATTCTCAAATCTGCCCCCAAGTTTTAAGATCGTCGAATTATTTAGGATGGGGACTCATGAACGCTCACGAACTGCTCAAACGGTATGCAGCAGGAGAAAGGGATTTTCGCGGGATACAACTGAGTCGGGCGAATCTGATGTTTGCTCAACTCATGGGGATTGACTTGTACGATGCCGAACTCAGTGGCGTCGATTTTTACGATGCCAATCTCACTCAGGCGAAATTAAGTGGAGCCAATTTAGAAAAAGCCCATCTGGGTCGGGCGAACTTGGCTCAGACGAAATTTTTCGGCGCCAATCTCTCTCGCGCCAACCTCTCTCGCGCCGATTTGGGGCGGGCCGATTTATTTCGGGCTAATTTAACCTTGGCGGACTTGTCCGGCGCTAACCTCTGCCGCGCCGATTTGAGTGGGGCCGATTTGAGTCGGGCTAATTTAAGCAAAGCGAATTTAACCAATGCCAACTTGAGCGAGGCGAATTTATCCTCTGCCAATCTCGTCGGGGCGAACTTTAAGGGAGCGAAACTCAACGGCGCCAATTTGAGCGAGGCGGACTTGTACGATGCGGACTTAACGAATGCGAAAGTCGAAAAAGGGGATTTGAGAAATGCCCAATTGTTCGGCGCCAAGTTGCCGGGGGCGAATTTATCCGATGTCGATTTGCGTCACGCCAAGTTATGCGAAGTGAATTTAAGTAAGGCCAATTTAGCGCGCAGCGACTTGTCCGGGAGTAATTTAAGTCGGGCCAATTTGAACGAGGCCAATTTGAGCCGCACGAATTTGAGTTATTGCAATTTAAGTGAAACGACATTAACCCGTGCCAATTTAACCGAGGCGAAGTTAACGGAAGTCAATTTGAGTCGGGCTAATTTGGCGCGCGCGATTTTAGTCGGAGCGGATTTTTCGACCCCGGTGGGGGAAGGGAGTAAGGCGCGGGCGTTTTCTCTGAAAAATCAAGGGACGATTTGGTTGGGGCGATCGCCCAAAGCTAGTATCCAATTATATTCCCCCTTCGTATCCCGCCGTCATGCGGTGATTCACGTCAATTCTCAAGGGGAATATGTCTTGCGCGACCACAACAGCACCAATGGCGTCTTTGTCAACGACCAACAACTCGAAGGCCCGGTGGTCCTGTCGGACGGCGCGACGATTAAAATCGGTCCGTTTGTTTTAGTTTTAAAAGGGGAAGACTTACAGGTTGAAGTCGATGGCACCTCGATTCAGCCGAGTTGTCTGATTCAAGCCGATTTAACTCAAGCGGACCTACGTCAGGCTAATTTAAGCGGTATTACCCTTTACGGCGCCAATTTGAGCGGCGTTCACCTCGAAAATACCAATCTGACCGGAACGGTGATGCCCGACGGTTCGATCGCCCCGAAATCGGTTCCCAAAGCGGGGAATCGCCCAACCCAACCCTAGGCAAGAATCGAGGGTTTGCGGTGCGTTCGATCGCCGAGAGTCACGCCATCCGCCTCAATTTCCCCGTCGATGCTGCGGGCTAAAATAACCGCTAATAGTGCGGTTTCACGCTTTCATTCGCCTTTGGCCGTTCTTGATTCCACGCGATCGACAATCATTGAATCGACCCTCAGTTTTACGGACGATTGGCGATCGTGTTAAGCTGAAAAATCTGTAGTTTTGCCAATCGTTTGACGATCGCTCTCAACGATTAAAGGTGTGAAATTGCGCCGTGAAATTAAGTTGTAAAATTACGCTGTAAAATTGAGCTGCAAAACTCACCGTCGATCCTTTGTTTTTGTTATTTTTGTAGGTCAATATGTTAAGAGCTGGAATTGTCGGACTCCCTAACGTCGGTAAATCTACGTTATTTAATGCCCTCGTGGCTAATGCGAAAGCCCAAGCGGCTAATTTTCCCTTCTGCACGATCGAGCCGAATGTAGGGGTGGTCGCCGTTCCTGACGAACGCCTCCAAGTGCTCGCCGAAATTTCTCATTCCGAGCAAATTGTCCCGACGCGAATTGAGTTTGTCGATATTGCGGGATTGGTCAAAGGAGCGAGTCAAGGGGAAGGTTTGGGTAACCAATTTCTCTCTCATATTCGCCAAGTTGACGCGATCGTTCAGGTGGTTCGCTGTTTTGAAAATGACGATATCATTCACGTTTCTGGAGGGATCGATCCCCTTCGAGATATTGAAGTCATTAATTTAGAATTAGCATTAGCAGATTTGGCTCAAATCGAACGCCGGATCGAACGCACTCGCAAACAAGCCCGCGCCAATAAAGACGCCCAAGCCGAACTCGCCGTTCTCGAAAAAATTGCTGCCGTTCTCAATGAAGGAAAATCGGCTCGTCAAACGGAATTGAACGAGGAAGAATTAGAGTTAGTCAAACAGTTGGAATTGTTAACGCTCAAACCGATTATTTACGCGGCTAACGTATCGGAAGAAGATTTAGCGACTGGCAATCAGTGGGTGGAACAAGTTCGCGAACACGCCGATCGCGAAAATGCTCAAACGGTTGTAGTTTCGGCGCAAGTCGAATCGGAATTAGTCGATTTGTCGGCAGAAGAACGGGCAGATTTCCTCGAATCTTTAGGTGTGGAAGAAGGCGGGCTGCAATCTCTAATTCACGCGACGTATAAGTTATTAGGATTGCGGACATTTTTGACCACCGGACCGAAAGAAACCCGGGCGTGGACGATTCGAGAAGGGATGTCTGCCCCCCAAGCGGCGGGGACGATTCATACCGATTTCGAGCGCGGTTTTATTCGGGCGGAAACGATCGCCTATGCGGATTTAGTCGCGAGTGGGTCGATGAGTGCGGCGAAAGAAAAAGGGTTAGTTCGTAGCGAAGGAAAAGAATATATCGTCCAAGAAGGCGATGTTATGTTATTTCGATTTAATGTTTGATCGAATCGTTCGATCGCGCGACGATCGCGCCTTAATGGGTTAAGGGAAAGGCGATCGCTTCGGGATACGCCGGGTGGCTATCGGAGGCGATCGCCGAACCCGAAAACCTCGCTACTTGTCCGATCTTAATGGTCTGATTGTTATAAAACTCAAGGGCAACAAAACGATGCTCGATCGAGAAATTGAGTTTACCCTTCCTAAAGGTGCTATTGATGCAAGCGGTCGCCTTCACCGTCACGGGAAAATGCGTCCGATAACTGGAGAAGACGAACTCTATGTGACCCGCGATCGCCGGGTTCGGGAGGAGCCCGCTTATGCGACTTTCGTAATGCTTTCGCGGGCGATCGTCGAGTTGGGAACCCTCGATCGAATCACTCCCCAACAGTTAGAAGAATTGTTTTTAGCAGACTTTATTTACCTGCAAGAACAGTTTAACGAACTCAATCAAGAATTAGTGAGGTTTTCCGAACTGGGGGAATGGTAGGCTACCCCTTGGATCTCCTCTACGAGGAGGTAGCCGCGATCGCCTTTTATTTTCACTGGTCGTTAGAGGACATTTTAAAATTAGAACACGGCGAACGACGCCGATGGGTCGAAGAAATCGAGAAACTACTTCCCTGAAACGGCGAGAGGGACGTTCGGCAAACCTCAGAGAATTTTCAGAGAATCCCCATCACATTTGAATCAAATTTTCAATCAAATCTGAATAAAATATCAGGAAAATCAGGATAGCTTGCCAATGGATAGTACAGTGGGATTTATTCTAAAAGTGATCGTCGCCTCGGCGGTTCTCTCCGTGGCGATTAAATGGGTCGGCCCACAGTTTGCGCTTCCTGCAACGGCGACGATCGCGGCGATCGGTGTTTTTACCCCGCCCGCCATTGTAGCCCTTGCCCTCGGTTGGCGCATGTGGCAACAACGAGGAGAGTAGACCGATCTTTTCGTCAATCCGGTATAGTCTCAATCCGGTATTTTCATAACTTCTTATCACTCATTCATGCGTTGACGGTCGCAACTGCGCGATCGCCATCTCCCCCCTCTTTATCAAATCCTTATCGAATCGGTGTCAGGAGCGATCGCCCGTGAATCTAGGTCAATGGATCGGCTTTTTAAGCTTAATTATTTCCCTTTACATTCTCTGGCAAATTCGCCAAGTTTTACTTCTTGTCTTTGCTGCCGTCGTCCTGGCAACTGCCCTCAATCGACTCTCGCGCTACTTACAAAAATTCCATATCAAACGGGGTTGGGCTGTTCTGATTTCCATCAGTTTATTGTTCGTCATTTTGACAGCATTTTTCTGGTTGATCGTGCCGCCTTTCGCCGAACAATTCCAACAATTAATCCAACTGCTTCAATTAGGAATTGAAGAACTCAACGACTGGCTCGATCGTTTTCGTACCCGGGTTCCCCGCGATTTAAAACAATATCTGCCCGATCTCGATACAATTACCGGACAATTTCCCGCCTTAATTAACCAATTATTTGAACGGGCGGGAAATGTCGTCAGTGGCACCTTGGGCGTCATGCTCAGTTCTCTGTTAGTTGTCGTCCTGTCGCTGATGTTTTTAGTCAATCCCGACGCCTACCGTCGCGCCTTCGTGCGCTTATTTCCTTCCTTCTACAGACGCCGAGTGGAGGGCATTTTAGATCGTTGCGAGGTCGCCCTCGGCGGTTGGCTGGTGGGGATTTTATTTAATATGCTCGTGATTGCTACGTTTAGCTGGCTGGGATTGACCATTCTCGGAGTGCGTCTGTCTTTAGCTAACGGTATTTTAGCGGGCATTCTTACCTTTATTCCGAATATCGGTCCGGGATTGAGCGTCATTCCGCCAATGGCGATCGCCCTCCTCGATGCCCCTTGGAAAACCCTCGCCGTTTTAATTCTCTACATTTTTATCCAACAAGCAGAGAGCAATTTTCTTACTCCTTACGTGATGGCGGAACAAGTTTCTCTGTTACCCGCCGTCACCTTGCTGGCGCAAGTCTTTTTCGTGACCTTTTTCGGCTTTTTAGGTTTATTTTTAGCCCTACCCCTCACCGTAGTCGCTCAAGTCTGGTTGCAAGAAGTTTTAATTAAAGACGTCCTCGATCGCTGGAACAAACCCCCTCAATTTATCAAAGGAATGGTCGATACCGATGGAGAATCCCCAGATCGCTCCCATCCAGAGACTTCACCCGCGAGATCGCCCGGCGAAACAATCGGCGACGAGGCGATCGAAGGATGAAAGATTTTAGCCAAATCCGCAAGAATCCTCCGCTTCAAATCTATGATTGAAGCGTGAGATGAATGGCGGCAGTAACTTATGGTAGAGTATTTATGGTGAATTCAGTTGACCCTAATGCTTAAAGCTGTCAAGGTCAGATTATACCCAAATGAGCAGCAGAAGCAATCGCTGGAGCAATCCTTCGGCAATTGCAGATGGCTGTGGAACTATGGTCTGAACTTGATGAACCAAACCTACCAGGAGACTGGAAAAGGACTATCTAGTTACGACATCAAGAAAAAGATTCCCAGCCTCAAACAAGAGCATGAGTGGTTAAAGCTGACATATTCACAATGCCTTCAACAGGTTTGCATTAACCTGGGAACCGCTTTTAACAACTTCTTTGAGAAGCGGGCTAGGTATCCGCGAGTTAAGTCCAAACACGGCAAACAATCCATCCAGTATCCCCAAAATGTCAAGGTGTTGGAGAACGCCTTGAAGCTACCGAAGATTGGGGAAATTAAAGCGGTTGTTCATCGACCAATAGAAGGCAAACTCAAAACCGTCACAGTTACCAAAAATCGCTGCGACCAGTATTTTGCTTCCATTCTCTTTGAAGATGGGAAACCCAATCCAGACTCATCCACTGAGGGAAAAGCGGTCGGTGTAGACCTTGGATTAAATCATTTTGCTGTAACTTCCGATGGGTCTAAGTTTAACAACCCAAGATGGATTGCTAAACATGAGCGTAACCTGAAACGCAAGCAGCAAGACTTATCGAGAAAACAGAAAGGCTCTAACAACCGAAATAAAGCACGAAAGAAAGTCGCTAAGGTACATAACAAGGTAGCACGTTGCCGGGAGGATTTCCTACACAAGCTATCGCGTAGGATAGTTGACGAAAACCAAGTCATCTGTGTGGAAAACCTCAATGTCAAAGGCATGCTCAAAAACCCGAACCTGGCTAAGGCGATCGGCCAAGTCGGTTGGGGAATGTTTTTGACGATGCTGAAGTACAAAGCCGAACAGGAAGGGAAAGTCTATATTGAAGTTGATAGATTCTTCCCCTCTTCTAAAACCTGCAACGTTTGCTTGAATCAAATCGATAGCCTGCCACTAGATGTCAGAAATTGGACTTGTTCTAGCTGTGGGACGAGTCACGATCGCGATCTCAATGCAGCTATCAATCTCAGAGAAGAGGGGCTACGACTCTTGACCTGCGGGACGCGGGGCCAAGCCTACTGTCGGGATGTAAGACCGAACCGTAGAGGACGCAAGAAATCTACGATTGGGCAATCTGTTGGGTAGGAAGCCGCTATTGCAATCTCCGATTCAATAGCGGTAGTTCACCTTCAGGGAGGAAGATCCTCGGGCTGCGGACTGGGGATGGTTCACTTCAAGGACAAGCAGGCACGATATCCGCAATTTGAGGTCTCAAGCGGGAAAAATTGACGCGATTGGAACCCGAAGCGACGAGTTCTACCCGTCCGGTGTCATCGGTGACCCACCCGGTTGCCTCAAGGGTTGGAGGCGCAGACGTCGTACGAACAGGTCGATCGCTTTCATGGGTCAATGGCGAGGCGTTCGACTCTTCGGGAATGTCGCGCAGGTCGTCCCATAAGCTTTGAGCGCGGATCGGCGCGATCGGATTTTCCGGCAGTCCTCCACTTCCAGTAATCGTAAATTGATTTTGCTCCGGGGCGGCACAACCGGCCAGTTGCAACCGATAGGCAGACAGCAATTGCGGCGACGTTTTTAAAAATCCCGTCCTCGGATCGAATTCCGGGGTTTCTAAACGTACTTCGCCGCTAAAGTTGGCGCCGAGTTCGGAAGAAGCGGTAATATCACTCGCCGCCGTCGGTTGCGATCGCAGTTCGGTCCCGAAAATGCCCTCGGCACTAATACTGATGCGTCCTCCGGCACTATTGACCGCGTTGGCGGTAATATCGCTATTGTCGAGGGCGACTAAATTCTGGGTGGCGATCGTCAAATTTCCCCCGTCGTCTATCCCTCGGGCATTGGTCGAAATTTGGCTGTTCCCACGCAAGCGTAAATCGCCAGTGGACAGACTAATATTACCCAACCCGGCACTGTTATCGGCTCGCAGGAGCGCCTGATTGTCTAAATCGACCGTTTCCGCGATTAATTCTAGACTCCCCGCTTCCCCGGTACTCGAACTGCTGACGGTGACTTCAGCACGGTTATCCGCCGAGAACGATTGGGCTTCAATGGTTAAGTTTCCCGCATTGCCCGCACCTTGGGAGGACGCAAATAAGCCACTGGGGAAACGAGTTCCCGTGTCGTCGGTGAAAAACAGGCGATCGCGAAATTCCAACTCTGCGGCAGAGCCACTGAGCGCGATCGGGCCGTTGACGCGAATGGTGAGGGTGCCGCCATTGCCCGCCCCAAAGCTGCCGGAGCCGATCTGACCGCCATCGGCGACCCGCAAGCGCCCGGTTTCGATGGTCAAATCGGCGCCCGGGGCGTCGAAATTGGCATTGGTCGAAATGGCGGAGGGCAATCCTTCTTCATTCTGGCCGAAAACGTCGATCGATTCGGTCGCAGTGATGGATAGCACTCCGGCGGCGCTGCTCGGATCGGTGCCGTTGGTTTCCGTCGAAATGGCTCCCCCGTCGGCGACGATCAAACGTCCGGTTTCTACGGTGAGATTGCCCCCTCTACCCGTACTTCCGACTTCGACGGTGGTGACGACGACACTCGCAAATAGACTGCCGAAGGAGACCCCCGCGCCGCTTACTTCGATCGACTCGCGGGCGCGCAAAATGACTTCTCCAGCATTGCCCTCTCCCCGAGTAAACGAGAGAATTTGGGCCCCTTCTAAAACCCGCAGGCGATCGCTTTCGATGGCGATCGTGCCGCCCGTTCCCGTGGCGCTTACAAAGCTCGAACCGGACCAAAAACTGGTTCGGGTTTCGACGTCGCGGGCTTTGACCGACATCAAGCCGCCGTTCCCGGCGCCGAAGGTATCGACGCCGACGATACTGCCGTCGAGGACTCGCAGGCGATCGGTTTCAATCAGTAATTGACCGCCGTTCCCGGAGGCGCCGGGAGCCACGGAGGCGAAGGCGCTACTCGAAAAGGTGCCGTCGCCGGGGGTCAAGCCGGAAAATTCGATCGATTCGCTGGTTTGCAGTTTGACGGTTTGACCGGGCCCGTCGCCCAAGGTATCGGCCAAGATCGAAGAGCCTTCGAGGACGGCTAAGTGGCGCGCTCTCACTTGGATCTTGCCGCCGCGATCGCCACTGGCATCGACGGAGGCGGCTCCACTCAGGCGCGTATCTCCCCATTCTCGGACGTTATAGCCAAAGGCTGCGTTTTCGTTGCCAAAGGTGACCGTTCCCGTTCTGACGCTTCCCAATTCGATCTGGCCGTCTTCGGCGGTGAGGTTGCCCCCGGCAATGTCGATGCGATCGCCGAGCAGGGCTAAGGTTTGTCCGGGGGGGACGGCGAATCCGGTGGGGCGATCGTCGCGCACGGTTTCGAGGAGCGGACCGAACCCGAATCGATTGCCCGGTCCGAGGACCGTCAAACTGGCTGGGGATTGCCCGTCGTTGACAAATTGGATCCCCGTCGGTACGGCGACGGTGAGCAGGGCGGGGGTTGAGGTGTCCGTGGCGCTAAAGCTGCTGCCGTCGTCGAACAGGAGCCGATCGCCCGTGGTGGCGAGAAAGGAGCCGCCGATCTCCAAGCGGGCGTTGGCGCCGAAGACGATCCCGGACGGGTTGAGTAGAAATAGGTTCGCCCCCGGGTTGGCGCGGATCGTGCCGTCGATTTGCGAGAGTTTGCCTCCGGTGACCCGGGTCAAAATATTGGTAATTCCGGCGGCATGGTCGAACCAGACCACGCCCTCGGCGCCCACTGAAAATTCTTTAAAGCTGTGGAAGAGATTGTTTCCGGCTTGGGTGCCTCCCCGGATTTGAGTGAGGTTGCCTTCGGGGATGACGAGGGAGTTTTCTGGGAGGCTGCCATCGGGTATCACTTGCGCCCGTGCGGCGATTGGGGATAGGGCGGCGATCGCCACGGCGAGGCATCGGAGGGCGCGGGTGGGTTTTATTCCCCGAGTCTGGGTCATGGTTCGTGCTGTTGAGGGACGCTCGGCGATCGTTGCGATCGCGATCTCAGCCATAGCCGATCTCGATCGCGGCGACAACCGTAATTTCACGGATACTAGAAGATGGAAGGGTTTAAATTTCTCCGAGATCCTATGGATACTATTGCATCTACCGATCGAAATGCCATTCGCCGGGCCGTCGATCGCATCCTCTCCTCTCGTCAAATCAGCCGTCAAGACCAACGCACGTTAATGACTTTACTCTCGGGACATTGTTTGAGTTCGCAAGAAAAACTTTGGGTGGATCGCATTTATGAAGATTTACATCGAGGGTTAATTCGCGCGATCGATTGAAGGTATCGATCCGGTTGACCCTAATTTCTCGATGGTTTTTACTCGATGGGTTGCGATCGATGCTGCAACAATTATTCCAAGTTGTCGTCAACATCTGCAATTTCCTCTATTACTGACGCGATCGACAACTTCTATATTTCTCTGTTCCAAAGTTAAATCTGCTCGGCAGATCGAACCCGCCAATCGTTCAAGTGGAAGCGAGTTTGTTCCGAGACTTCAATCGCTTTGTGATAGGCTTGCCGATAGCAATCTCCTGCTTTTTCATAATGTTTTAATTTCGACCAGGCCATCCCTTCCAATCCTAAAATATGGGACGATCCGATCCCGTTGGGACAAATGGCTAAGGCTTGGTGGTAAGCGGCGATCGATTCTTCATAGCGCTGCAAGGCAAAAAGTAAGGAACCTTTTCCATTCCAGGCTTGATAGCGACCGATCGGATTCATACTCACTTCGATCGCCCGGTCGTAGGAGGCGATCGCGTCTTGATAGCGCCTCAATCGTTTTAAGGTTTCCCCCCGTTGCTGCCAAAGATAAGAAGCTTTTGGCTGCAATTCTAAGGCGCGATCGTAAGCTTCGAGGGCTTCTGGATAAGCCCCACAAACCAGATAGCGATCGCCTCGATTTTTCCAATCTTCGTAACTAGAATCTTTACTCGGGGATCCTAAATCGTTGGCCGTTGTTTTTTCCAAAAACCGATCGACACGGATCGACGGCGGATCCGGAGAGCGCGATTCTTCAATAACGGCAGATTCCCGGGGAGGTTCCGGGGTCGAACTCGCCGCGCGACCGCGATCGATAATTTTAATTTTTACTGGCATCTTGAGCAACCCATAGGCGATCGCGATCGAGGCCAAAATAACAAGCAAGAATTCCATCTGATTCCTCCGAGTCAAGCGATTGGGTGATGTGCTTAAGATATCCGGAAAAATCCCAAAGACTGGGTTCTCTTCGTGAAAACTTTAGACTTTGAGTAACGGGATTCACAACAAACTTAATACAACGCAAATAAAATTATATAATCTACGTTCCCATTGATTCCGTAACTCAGATAACCAAGAGAGCCATCTTTGTGAGTTAAACTCACTGCGGGGCGACTTGCAAAGTAAATAAATAATGACAAAACTATTTTGTTTGAGCATCGACTCGTACAGACGAGTCCGCAGTCAAGATTCCCGGGCGAACGCGCGATCGCGTGTCACGATGCGATCGCGAAATCGCCGCCGACCGCCCCACGGATCCTCGTACTCGCAGGGCGGGAAAAGGGATCCCGGGGCGATCGTGTAAATTAATATTGCACGATCTGGCAATCCTTTTAATGTTTTAAGGGGTTGGCGCAGCAATAAGTCCCCCTCAAAATTTTTCAATTGAGCGTTGGAAGAGATGGACTCCCCAAACATGGTAAAATCCTACTGCCCGAACGGGTTTGAAATAGCGAAAACCAAGCTAAATCCATACAAGTTTTTTTGTACAACCTGTGCTTTCTATAAAACTTAGGAACTAAGATAGCGCCAATCGCCTAGATGTAAGACCAATAAGTTCGCTTGGAGGCCATCTATTGGCTTATTGCCCAGGCTGTATTCTTTGAATCGGCGTGGGTCGTTCACTTTAGACCTTTAATCAGAAGTTAGGAGGATCTCAATCGTGGATAACGAACTGCCCAAATATCGGCTAGTTTGCACTCTGACCTTTGGTGATATTTACGGACAAATCATCATTTGGTTGATCGTCATTTTCCTCAGTTTGGCGTCGGCGTTGGCCTTGTGGAGTGCCGAACGGCAGATTTACGCCCTCGCCACGGTCGGGCTAATTGTCGTCTTATCCTTACCGTTCCTGCTGTTTGCCTTCGTCACGACCTTACTCAATCACATCGAATTCAATCCGGTCGATAATACCTCCCCCGAACTGGGAACGGCTTCGAGCACCTCCCCTCGGGAGGGAACCGCAGGCGCTACCCGTTGAGACCCCATCTCCCGCAATGGCCGATCGCGCCAACCCCTGTCAGAATTTCCCTGCCCGAAGGTGGGGAATCTTTTTTGAGAGCGAAGTATAGAAAATGCCCAAGATAGCAGATACGATCGAACACGACGTCATTATCGTCGGTGGAGGACTCGCAGGTTGTCGGGCTGCCGTCGAAATCAGCCGCCTCAAGCCGGATGCGGACGTGGCGGTAGTCGCTAAAACTCACCCGATCCGATCGCACTCCGTCGCGGCCCAAGGGGGGATCGCCGCCACCCTCAAAAACGTAGACGACCTCGACTCCTGGGAAGCTCACGCCTTCGATACAGTCAAAGGATCCGACTACCTCGCCGACCAAGATGCCGTCGAACTGCTCGCCCGGGAAGCCCCCAATGTGGTCATCGACCTCGAACACATGGGGGTTCTCTTCTCGCGACTGCCCGACGGACGGATCGCCCAACGGGCGTTCGGCGGTCACAGTCACAAACGCACCTGTTATGCGGCGGACAAGACAGGTCACGCGATCCTGCACGAGTTGGTTAATAATTTGCGCCGTTACGGGGTGCGAGTATATGACGAATGGTACGTGATGCGCCCGATTGTCGAGGACGGAGAAGCGAAGGGCGTGGTGATGTACCACATTCTCGACGGCGAACTGCGGGCAGTCCGGGCAAAGGTGGTGATGTTAGCCACGGGCGGTTACGGACGGGTTTTTAATACGACCTCGAACGATTTTGCTTCGACTGGGGACGGTTTGGCGATGGCGGCGATCGCCGGAGTTCCCTTGCAGGATATGGAGTTCGTCCAGTTTCACCCCACGGGACTCTATCCGGTGGGGGTGTTGATTTCGGAAGCAGTACGCGGCGAAGGGGCGTATCTGATTAATGCCGAAGGCGATCGGTTCATGGCGAATTACGCCCCTTCGCGGATGGAATTGGCGCCCCGAGATATCACCTCGCGGGCGATCTCCCTCGAAATTCGCGCCGGACGGGGCATCCACGCCGACGGCAGTCCCGGCGGTCCGTTTGTTTACCTGGACTTGCGCCACATGGGACGGGAAAAAATTATGAGTCGGATTCCCTTTTGTTGGGAAGAAGCCCATCGTTTGCTGGCGATCGATGCGGCGATCGAACCGATGCCCGTGCGGCCCACGGCTCACTACTCGATGGGCGGGATTCCCGTGGATACTCAAGGGCGCGTTCGCAAGGGTCCGGAAGGTTTTATCGAAGGTTTATTTGCGGCGGGAGAAACGGCGTGCGTGTCGGTTCACGGCGCCAACCGTCTCGGCAGCAATTCCCTGCTCGAATGCGTGGTGTACGGTAAGTTGACCGGGGCGGCGATCGCCCGCTACCTCGACGATCGCAAACAACCCGATTTCGACCCCGCCCCCTATCTCGAAGATGCCCGCGATACCCTCCAATCCCTCCTCGACGCCCGTGGCTCCTATCGCATCGGCGAAGTTCGCCAAGCCTTTCAAGACTGCATGAGCCAACATTGCGGCGTCTTTCGGACCGAATCGCTCATGCGCGAAGGCTTGGAACAAGTCGAACGGGCGATCGCTCAAGCCGAACAGGTGTATTTGGACGATAAGGGGACGGTGTGGAATACGGAACTGATCGAAGCACTCGAATTGAAGAATCTCATGCGGGTCGGTCAGATGATTCTCTCCTCCGCCCTAGAGCGTCGGGAAAGTCGCGGCGCCCACGCCCGCGAAGATTATCCCGATCGCGACGATGCCAATTTTTTAAAACATACTCTGGCCTATTATTCCCCGACGGGAATTGACATTCGTTATCGACCCGTCACTATTACTCGCTTCGAGCCGAAGGAACGCAAGTATTAGAGCGCTCAAAAAGAGGGGTTTTCCCGTTTGGCCAGCGCTCGATCGAGGGAATTTGATTTCACAAATGAATCATTTTTAAAAGCAAAGTGATTCATTTGTGAAATGAGAAACTCTTCGATTGAAAAAAGGGAGAAAAGCGATCGAAAATGCTTGTATTTTTGAAGCGTTTACACTAGAATTAACTTCTGAAGGGGAGTAGCTATCGACTCACCAAAGCGTCGATCTATCCGAATCAACATACTGGCTCAAACGCCTGGTTCGGATAACAAGTTTTCCGATTTTCCTCGATAAGAAAGAGGAAATTTTAAGGTTTTAGAGAACTTGGCAGCGAGACCTTCACTAAGTTCGCATTCGAGCGAGCTTGGTGAAGTGTTTTCGCTTTTAACCAGCTCGCTCGGATCGCCCTACAGTCTTTTCCGAGGAGCGACAGTTCATGTTAAAAGCATATACGGCAGGGTTGTTACTGACGACGATTTCCGAGTTAGGAGATAAAACCTTTTTTATTGCCGTCATTTTAGCCATGCGCCACACGCGCAGGTGGGTGTTTGGCGGGGTCGTGTTGGCTCTGGCGGCGATGACCGTACTCTCGGTGTTAATCGGTCAGGCGGTGTCATTTTTGCCGAAACATTATCTTGATTTTGGCGAAATTGCTTTGTTTGTGGGCTTCGGTTTGAAGTTGCTTTACGATGCGTCCCAGATGAGTAGCCAACCGGACGAGGAGGAAGTAAAATCGGCGGCGATCGCCGTTGAGGAGTCGAAATTTTCGCGATGGTTGAGCCAGTCGGCCCAATGGGGAATTTTAGCCGAAGCGTTCTTGCTGACCTTTTTAGCGGAATGGGGCGATCGCACCCAAATCACCACGATCGCCCTAGCGGCGGCGAACAACCCCTTGGGGGTGACCGTCGGAGCGATTCAGGGTCACAGTATCTGCGCGGCGATCGCGGTGATTGGAGGTCGATTAATTGCCGGAAAGATTTCCGAACGGACCGTGACGGCGATCGGCGGCGGTTTATTTCTGCTTTTCGGCATCGTCGCCGCCTTAGAAGTCGCCTAGGGACGCTTACTCCGGCGACGTTTCCTCGGGGTTCGATTCCGCCGGAGAGGGAGCCGGGGCCGGGGCTGGAGCGGCGCCCTGAGTCGGGACGGGCATTTGCGCCAACTGGTTAATTTGATCCTTGTATTGAGCCGGGGCTAATTCCGATGCTGTATTGAATAGGGGTTGAGCGTCTTCATTTTTACCCTGACGTTGAAAAACGAGGGCTTTGGCGAGAATGGGGCGAAAATCCTCCGGATCGGTTTTAATGGCTTCGTCAAAGACCGCGAGGGCTTCGTCATAGCGATCGCGATCGGCGTAGACCTGCCCGAGAATGACCTGAACCGAGACCACATCGACACTGTTGGCTTCGATTTGATTGGCTTGGGGGGCTTTTTCGAGGGTTTCCTGGAGCAAGCCGATCGCCGCTTCCGGGCGGTCTTGAGCCAGCAACAGATTGACGTAACCTTGCAAGGCGTTGAGATTGCCCGGTTGGGTTTCGAGCAGTTGGCGATAAATTTGAGCCGCTCCCTCGCGATCGTTCTGTTGTTCCTTCGCTTGGGCGAGCAACACCGCATAATTGCTCTGTTCCGGCTTGAGTTCGACCAACTTTTCTAACGCCGCGATCGCCCCGGGAATATCTTGCATTTGCAAGCGCACTTCCAGCAAACCTCGCAATGCAGTTTCGTTGTCCGGTTCCCGTTGTAAAACCAATTCGTAACCGCGAGCTTGGGCTTCTAAATCGGCTTGTGCTGTATTTTGAGGGTCACTGTTCGGCGAAGCAGTCGGAGCCGTCTGCGTGGTGGGGTTATTGGCTTGTAAGACCCCATTGACCAGAGGGGCAATTCCAATCCCGAGAAAGGCAATTAAGCCAATGGCCATTACCACTTTAAAGATCCAGCGATCGCGTTTTTCAGACACAGTATTTCCCTTGAATTTTGAGCGAGATCGGTTTAACGCTATTCTAGACAAAGATGACCCGCAACTGAGAAGCGAGCCGCGCGAGTCCGAGGTCGCCATCGGGAAAACCCGACGAAGGGCGATCGCCCGAGAGCGTGTAAAATGAGTAGCTCCAGCGATGCGCCGCTCTCGTCCGACAACGGCCAACCTCCGGCGCATCGGCTTCAACAATACCGACGATTCGAGAAAAATTCCTACTACCGAGATTCCAGCAGCGCGATCGAGCCAGAGTTCATAGAGCGGCGATCGATTGCCAAAATCCCTAAATTTGCCTGAATCTCGTTATTTCCACTTCGCTGGTTTCTCCAAACCATGCGGATTTTACTCTAGGATCGTTGCATTCTGTACAATAAGCAGACTGATACCGAGTCACTCCTGAATTCACCCTTACTGGCCTCGACGATCTATCCGTGTAGATTGTCTCAAACGTGGGGTCGGCTCGTATCAACCGCCGCTCGCCAGCCATTTTTGGCGGGGGAGTCGCCCGCACGAGCCGCGATTCGACACGATTTTACTCGGTCAACCCCGTTTTGACTCGGA
This sequence comes from Oxynema mangrovii CENA135, assembly GCF_016632315.1. Lineage (NCBI taxonomy): Bacteria > Bacillati > Cyanobacteriota > Cyanophyceae > Oscillatoriales > Oscillatoriaceae > Oxynema > Oxynema mangrovii. The sequence goes on from NZ_JAEOXH010000002.1 coordinate 828,726, forward strand.
GCTTCCAAATCCATGTATGGTGAATCAGGATGCCTCAGTTCGGGCGAGAGGGCTTGTTCCACTCAGCCTTTTGATTTCTCATCGCGTCTTCCAATTTGTAACCTAGTCCTCATCGGATGTGTCTCCGCAGCAAGGAGGTTTTATGAATTCCTCTTCTAACCAGTTGTCTAATTCTCCGCAACCCCCCGAGTCCGACCAGTCCCAACCGCCGATTCCTCCGGCTAAGCCTCCGACTCCTCCGGCGAAACCACCGGAAGCTGAAGCTACCCCCTCGGAACCGACTGTAGAAGCGCCGGAAACTGAAGCGCAAGCGCCGGAAACTGCCGTGGAACCGTCGCCCGCCGAAGCCGAAGCGCCGGAAACTGAAGCGCAAGCGCCGGAAACTGCCGTGGAACCGTCGCCCGCCGAAGCCGAAGCGCCGGAAACTGAAGCTGAAGGTCAATCTGACGATTCCAGCGATCGCAGCTCGGAACAGAGCGCTAGCGAAGTGAGTTCTCACAACGATCTCACAGATTTTCACAAACAGCCGATTCCACCTCCGAGCGAACCGAAACAATATCGAGCGGTCGGTTTAATTCGCGGTCGTTATCAGCCGTCCGAGGAGCAGTTTACGCGCGGTATTCTCCTGACGAGCGACGGCACCGAGATCGATGCGGTGTTGTTGGGACGGGTGATGAGTTTGGTCAAAAATCACCTGGACTTAGAACAAGAACATCTTTGGGTGGTTTATCCTCGAACCCGACAAAATACGGATAACCTGCACGCGCAAATTATGGGGGTTTGGGAGCCGGAAAAACTGGCGACCGAAACTCCCGACGAACGGGGCGAAGGAACGGCCACCGAGGGTGCGGAGTCATCCGAGGAGTCGCAGGAGGCGATCGCCCCGGCTCCGACCCTGCAATCCCATCTCGAAGATGGATATTTCTCGATTCGCGGGGAGGTCATTTTTCAATCCCAACCGCATCAGTACATCATCATCAAGATCAGACAAACCGCTCGCAAAGATTCGGAGAAACCGAAGTTTTTTAAATTAAAACTGAAAGGTTTGTTATCCAATCCTAAAGCGGTGGGTCATTTTTGGGACTTACACGTTCACCGAGTTGGAGAACAGTTGGAAATTGACGGCGGCAACCACATGGGGTTTGTCGGTGCCAAACGCAAAAAACCGTTTTCCGGTCGTCCCCGAGGCAAGGGGCCGGGTCGCCACAGAGGCAATGCGCGCCCGGTGACGAAAGGTGGCAAGCGTGCGGGATCGGCGCCCTCGTCGAGCAAACCGTCTAAGAAAAATCCACCGAGTAAAAGCGAGTAGCCGTTCGCCGTGTCGGGAGTGGGGTCTTGTTGTATGTCGAACGAGAATACAAGCGGTCGTAACTTCGGGACGTCAGGAGTTCCGGGGAGGCGATCGCGGCGCCACGAACTCCCGACAGGCGACTTCGGGTTGAATCGAGAACTTAGTCGAAGGTCATGCGCGATCCCCAGACATTTTGAGGGAGAAACGAACGATCCATGGGAATCGGGGCGGTGGGTTCGGTGAGGGTAAATTCACCGGAATCGATGCGTTGTTTGAGTTCGAGGGCGATTTCGCGCGATCGCCGAATGCTGGAGAGGGGCGCGGTTCGCACGGATTTCCCCTCGATCGAAATGCGCCCGCTTTTGAGTTGGGCGTAGCTGACCAAGCCGAAGGTAGGCCGGATCCGACGGGGGATCGACAAATCGATCACCGGGGCGACCAGGTCGCGATCGCGCACCGCACAACAGGCGACGACCTCTTCGTCGAGAACGGGAAGGGGGACGCCGATGCCGATCATTAAAGACGGACCGTAGTTTTTAAAATAACAACCGCGTACCCAACGGCGCGACATTTGCTTGGCGTCGCCGACGACCGCCAAGGTCGCCGCCGGACCGATGGGGGTTTTGTTGGGGAGGCGTTTTTGCAAGGGAAAATGTTGGGTTCCTTCGCCGACGATATAGCCGATACTACCGCCGAGGAAAATGCGACTCCCGATCCCGATGGTCCTCAATTCCGGGTCGTTGAGCAGGGGGGACAATTCGCCGCTACAGGCGTAGACGGCATTACCGAGTTGGGGTTGAAGTGGACCGAGATAGGTGTAGAGGAGGCGATCGCCGCCGTTGACCCCGACGATAAAATTTTGATAGAGATTGCGCGGGTTAAACAGATAAAACTGGTTGATCGTTTCCCGAGTAATCGTGGTCTCGAACGAGGCCCGAGGGTAGCAGTCCGTCACCTGTCCGACGGCTCGCAACGGCAACCCTTTGCCCGCGATCAAATCTTCGATCGCCTGACCGCCGCCGCGTTCGCGGGTTTCTTCCCCTTCGACCCCTTCAACCATTTCGCTGGCACCGAGATACAGGTCTACAGCGCCCAAACCGGAGTAGACGGGAACCCCATCGACCCAGCAGCGACGAATTTTAATCGGCGGGTCCGTATGGCCGAGATTGAACAGCGCCCCGGACGATTCCATCGGCTCGAACATCCCCGTGGTCACCACGTCTACTTCCCGGGCGACTTCGGCGACGCTGGTTTCTTCCACTCGGGTTTTGACTTCTTCGACGGTCCAGACGACGGCCTGTTTGCGTTCGATTTTGTCATTGATTTCGGCGATCGTTCGCATAGTTGAATGTAGGTTGGAATGTCAGGACAAATCAGCAGTTAAAATGCGATCGTCGTGGGGGGTTCGAGCCGAAGGACTTCTCAACAGGCGATCGCCCCTCACGACGGGATGCCGAAATCTTTAAAATCAAAAATGCGAAAAATGGTTGTCTTCCCTACGGTAGTCTAGATCGAGTTATTATATCCGAACCTTCGACACAATCGATCTATGACTTCTAGCGTTTCCAGTCCCCCTCGAACCGTGCGTATTGCTTCTCGCAAAAGCCAACTGGCCCTCGTGCAAACCCACTGGGTGCGCGACGAACTACAAAAACACTATCCAGAGATCGCCTTTGAAGTCCACACCATGTCTACCCAAGGGGACAAGATTCTCGATGTGGCCTTGGCGAAAATCGGGGATAAGGGACTGTTTACTAAAGAACTGGAAGTCGGAATGCTCAACGGCGATACCGATATGGCGGTGCATTCCCTCAAAGACTTGCCAACCAATCTCCCCGACGGGTTGATGCTCGGCTGCGTCACCGAGCGAGAAAACCCGGCAGATGCCTTAGTGGTCCACGCCAAACATCGAGACAAGCAGATCGACACCCTACCGGAAGGGGCGGTGGTGGGAACGTCTTCCCTGCGGCGTTTGGCTCAACTGCGCCATCATTTCCCCCATTTGACGTTTAAAGATATTCGGGGCAATCTCAACACCCGCTTGGCGAAATTGGATGCGGGGGAATACGACGCCCTGATTTTAGCCGTGGCTGGCTTGCAGCGTTTGGGAATGGGCGATCGCGTCCACCAGATCGTCCCCCCGGAAATTTCCTTGCACGCGGTCGGACAAGGGGCGCTCGGGATCGAGTGTCGTACGGAAGACCCGCAAATTCTCAATTTAATTAAAGCGCTCGAACACCGGGAAACGGCTCGACGCTGTGATGCGGAACGGGCGTTCTTGCGCGAACTCGAAGGGGGCTGTCAGGTTCCGATCGGCGTCAATACGGCGATCGCCGACGGTCAGTTAACCTTAACGGGAATGGTCGCCAGTCTCGACGGTCAAACCTTGGTCAAGGATACGGTGGTCGGTCCGGCGGACACGGCGGCAGCGTTGGGGGTGGAGTTAGCCCAAAAACTGCGCGAACGAGGCGCCGGAGAGATCCTGGCGGAAATCTTCGCTCAGATCGAACGGGATTAACCGGATCGGTGCGGGTCTGCCCTCGGTAACAGACCCGCCACTTGCAATCTTTAGCCGACCCGGTGAAGATGTGCGGGTGGGGGTGGAGATCGCTGGAATACAAGGGGTACGGGCGATCGCGCCCCCCCGATATTGGCGTTCAAATCGCAAGCGAGCAAGGTTATGACCCAAACGAACGATGCATTTGCCCGAGCCCTCCAGTTCACCTTGAAGTGGGAAGGCGGGGTCGGACACCCGCAAGATCCCGCCGGAGCCGTCAATAGAGGTATCAGTCAAGCCACCTACGACACTTACCGCCAGCATAAGAAGTTACCCCCCCAACGGGTTTCCCAACTCACGGAGGCGGAAGTTGAAGAAATCTACTTTCGCTATTACTGGCAACCGTCGAAAGCCGATTCGATGTGTTTGCCGTTAGCGGTGGTTCATTTCGATACGGCGGTAAATTTCGGCTTGCGCGGCAGTGTGGAATTTCTTCAGGAGGCGATCGGCGGTTTGGTCGTCGATGGCGATTTCGGCTCGAAAACCAGCGCCGCTCTCGCCGCTCACAATACGATCGCCACGGCCCGGGAATACGTCAAACGCCGGATCGACTACCGCCACCAGCGCGTTAAAGCCAATCCCAGCCAACAGGTGTTTCTCGACGGTTGGCTGCGACGGGATAAGGCCCTGTCGAAGTATATCGAGGATTTGGAAAATCCCGGAAAGGGCGATCGCGAGGACGCGGCGATCGTGGCGCGCTTGGAGCAAGCGATCGGCTTGCTCGAAGAAATCGTCGCCGAGTTGAAGGGGCGATCGTAAGGGGGGCGATCTCCAAAAGTCTCCCGGTGGCGCTAGCGTGTTGCCAAATGCTCATATCCTTCCCCCGGAAGCTACAGTCGGATCCCGCATCCGGGTATGATGGCGGTACTGACCATTTCAGGGAACGCAAAGAGCAACATGCGAATATTATTTGTCGCCGCAGAAGCGGCCCCACTGGCTAAAGTCGGGGGAATGGGCGATGTCGTCGGTTCCCTGCCAAAAGTGCTGCGACAAATGGGACATGACGTGCGGATCTTCATGCCCTATTACGGCTTCCTTCCAGACAAAATGAAAATCCCGAGCGAACCGATCTGGAAGGGGTTTGCCATGTTTCAGGACTTTTCTGTCTACGAAACCGTCTTACCCGGGACGGACGTTCCCTTGTATCTTTTCGGTCATCCGGCATTTTCACCCCGTCGGATTTACTTCGGGGACGATGAAGACTGGCGCTTTACCCTATTTTCCAACGGTGCGGCGGAATTTGCCTGGAATTACTGGAAACCCAACATCATCCACTGTCACGACTGGCACACGGGGATGATTCCGGTGTGGATGCACCAAGACCCGGATATCGCCACGGTGTTTACGATTCATAACTTAGCCTATCAAGGCCCGGGGCGTTGGCGTTTGGAACAAATGACCTGGTGTCCCTGGTACATGCAAGGGGACAATACGATGGCGGCGGCGGTTCAGTATGCCAATATCGTCAATACGGTTTCGCCGACTTACGCCCAACAAATTCAAACGGAGTCTTACGGTGAAAAAATGCACGGTTTGCTCTCGTTTATCAGTGGCAAGTTGGTCGGGATTCTCAACGGCATTGACGTGGACTCTTACAATCCGGAAACGGATAAGTATCTCGCCGCCAATTTCAGCGCGACGGATCTGGAGAAACGGGCGGCGAATAAGGTCGCCATTCAAGAAGAAGTCGGCTTAGAAGTCAATAAAAATGCCTTTTTAATCGGTATGGTGACCCGCTTGGTCGAACAAAAGGGCATCGATTTGGTGTTACAAATTCTCGATCGCTTTATGGCGTACACCGACGCCCAATTTATTTTATTGGGGACGGGAGAGCGCTATTACGAGACGCAAATGTGGCAACTGGCGGGACGTTATCCGGGACGGATGGCGACGTATTTGTTGTATAACGATTCTCTGGCGCGCCGGATTTATGCCGGAAGCGATGCATTTTTGATGCCGAGTCGCTTTGAACCGTGCGGGATCAGTCAGATGATGGCGATGCGTTACGGTTGCGTGCCGATCGTGCGCCGCACGGGGGGGTTGGTCGATACGGTCGGCCACCACGAACCGATGCTCGAAGAGGGAACGGGTTATTGTTTCGATCGCTACGAACCGTTGGATTTGTTCACCTGCTTGATTCGAGCCTGGGAAGGCTTCCGCTACAAGGATGCTTGGCAAAAACTACAGCAGCGCGGCATGATGTCGGACTTTAGCTGGGAAACTTCGGCGAAGCGGTACGTGGACATGTACCGTTCGGTTCTGGGGATGTCCGAGTCCGACTCTGCCGATGACGCGGGATAGGCGACGGCGCGACGGTCTCGCTACAGGTCAGCAAAAGGGCAAAAGTTCGATCGCTCGGGCTTTTGCCTTTTTTCAGTCCGGTTTCACCGTTCGCTGACTTGCGATCGCAAGTATAGTGCGGGGTCTTCGGCGACCCAACCGAGATCGGAGTTGGAACGCACTTCAAAGTGCAGGTGGGGTTCGCCGACGTCGGGACTGCCGCTCGTGCCGACGCTGCCGAGGCGATCGCCGCGTCTCACTTTCTGTCGCAAGCTGACTTCTATATTTTGTAGATGAGCGTATCGCGTTTGCTTGCCGCCGGGATGGTTGATCACGACTAAGTTTCCGTAAGCGCCACGATCGCTGGCGTAGGCGACGATGCCTTCTTCTACGGCTAACACCGGGGTTCCCGCGTCCGCTTGCAAGTCGATCCCACTGTGAAACACCACCTTACTGTCCTCTCCGGCGACCCGCCAGCCGTAAGCGAGCAAGGTTTGGCCAGGTTGGGGGAGGGGATAGCCGTCGAGGGTGGCGTCGGCGTCGGTCGCCGCTTCCGGCAATCCGGTTTCCGGGGAACTCGTCGGCGACCAGTTGACGCCGGGAATGAAGGCGACGGCTTGCGGCGCTTGGCAGCCGTTGACTTCAAACAACACGTCCGCTCTAACATTGTATGTCGAGGCCAGTTCGGGCCAGGTTTGTCCCGGTGTGACGTTGACGGTAATGCCGTTGTAGGGGGGGATTTTCAGTTCCATCCCCGGTTGCACTCGACCGCCGCGCAGTTGGGGGTTGAAGCCGATCAACGTGGCTGGAATCAGGTTATATTGTTCGGCGATCGCTTCGAGGCTTTCTCCGGCGGCGACGGTATGGCGTTGGATGCGATCGAGGGCGGGAGCCGGACAGGCGGAGGGGGTCGCCGACTCGTTGGGATTGGCCGCGATGGGGGCGATCGGCTCGGCCAACAGCAGCACGCTCGTGCCTAAAATTAAGCGATGGAATAAACTCATAACAGTAATTTGAAAACAAACAGACTTTGCAGTTTGCTGCAAGGATCGGCCCCTTTTGCAGGACATATTTTGTGAATTTTAACCGATTACAATCATTTATTCCGCTCTTGTCGCGGCTTCTGCTCGCCTCGATCTTTCTCAAGTCCGGGATCGAGAAACTACTCGACCCCACGGCGACCCAAACCTATATGCAAAGCAACGGCGTTCCGGGGATCTTGCTGTGGCCGACGATCGCCGTTTTATTGGCCGGAGGTTTATCGGTCTTGTGCGGTTATCGCGCAAAATGGGGGGCGTTATTGCTCGTCGGCTTTTTAATCCCGACAACCCTGATTTTCCACACAAATTTTAGCGATTCTAGCCAACAAATTCAGTTTTTTAAAAACCTGGGATTGATGGGAGGGTTGCTGATGGTTTCGAGTTACGGGTCGGGACCGTTCAGTTTGGACGATCGCCTCTAGGGTTCGTACTGATTGTAACTCCCAAATAAATAAGCGGGAAGGGCGATCGGGGATTGTTCTCCGGCGGGCGATCGCCCGGTTCTCAAATCCAAGCGGGACGCTTACATCGAAGACTGCCGTTTTTTGCGAAACATTCCCGTCATTTCAATTCCGGTAATCAATAAGGAAAGCAATCCCATCCCGATAACTAAAACATAAATCGGTCTTAACCGATTTCCTAGAAACGATCCTTGGTGAATATCCATCAATCGATCCGCGATTCCTTCTGGAAGTCCCAACCAACTTTCTCCCAAACAATAGCCAATTCCTGAGATCGCCACTAAGGCTAAGGGGATGAAAAATAGGGGGGCGAGACGGCGGTGAATTTGACGGAAATTGAGAGAGTTAGCAGCTTTTGCGCTTCGATTTCCCCGAAACCATCCGGTCAGGGTCAACCCGGTGGCGATCGCCCCGAGTAATCCCAACCCCACGAATAACACGTAAACGGGGGTGAGGGCATGGCCGAGATATTCGCCTTGATGGACGGCCATGAGCAAATGACCCGCCCTTCTCGGTATTGCAAACCAACTTCTACCGATGCGATAACCGATTCCGGTTAAAGCACTGAGCAATAAGGGAACAAAAACGATCGGGGCAATGGTTCGGTGGAGTTTGCGAAAAGCTGCTTTATTCATAATTTCAGATCGGTTTAACTCTCTTCGTCGTCGGACCCGTCATCTTCGTCGTCGAAGTCTTCGCCGTCATCTTCGTCGTCGGACCCGTCATCTTCGTCGTCGAAGTCTTCGCCGTCATCTTCGTCGTCAGAACTGGCGTAAAGATCGAGATCGGCGGGAGAATAAGCGTTAGCAGACGCGGGGTTAAAGATGCTAACGGGGAATAAGAATCCGGCGATCGCCAAACATAAAACAACTAGCGAACGCCAAAGTCCACGATGATTATTCATCATTGTTGTGCCAATGTAACTCAAAGAAACTGTGGATAGCTCTTAAAATTCTGAGAAGTTAAAACAAGACACGCGAACACCCTGATTTTGCAGTTGAAAGGGTTCTCTAGAATTTCTTGAATTGGCGAGATTATAGCTCAAAAAAAAGAACTGGGGAAGAACACTGTGTTTTTCCCCAGTCAAGAAGATTTGGCTGTTCGAGAGTTTATCTATTGCTAAAACAGATCGAGGGGGAGACGATCGCCGTTCGCTTCAATGTCCGAGAGCGTCGCAAGTGCGGGGGTGGAAGCGGCGAACCCTTCGACTCCATTGGGCAGAAACAGGGACAGATCCTCCGGCGAACTGCCACTAGACGCGGCGGCGAGGTCTGGAAGGCGATCGCCGGGGACGGCAGGGGCGATCGGCATGGCCTCGCTGGCGATCGTCGTACCGCCCGTGGTCAGGGGGTCGGCGTTGTCGCTGGCGAATTGAGCTGGGTTGGTCGTCGAACCGATGAGGGGGTCGTTGGCAACTGGGGCGGGAGGATTGGCCGGACGGGGCTGACGATTTTCAAATTGTCCGAAGGCAATAAAGTGGAAAAAGCCACTGTTGAAGGTGCCCCGATTGACGGCTGCGGCGACATCGGGATTATTTTCAAGATAAAAATTACTGTTAAAGTTCGGACTCGGATTGCGTCCTTCGCGAGCTCCGAAGGAGAAGAAATGCTCGAAGCCACTCAGAAACTGCCCGCGATTGACGGCTGCGGCGACATCGGGATTGTTGGTTAAATAGAATTGTTCGCTATAAAAAATGGAAGGATCTCGTCCTTCGCGTCCGCCAAATTCTTCAAAGTGATCGTCGGCATCGCCACGAAAGCTTCCGTTACGAATGGCTTCGGCGACATCGGGATAAGTGGTGAAGTAAAACCGGGGTTGGACGAGGCGATCGATAAAGCCGTCGATGCGATCGAAGAAATCGTCGTCGAAGTCATCGTCGTCGAAGTCATCGTCGTCGAAGTCATCGTCAAATAAATTATCGTCAAAGTCGTTTTCAAAAAAATCGTCGTCGTCAAAAAAATCATCGTCCAATGGTGCGGTTGTGGTTGAAGGTTCGGGGACGGATGAATTGAAAGATGAAAGGGTAAAAGTTGGGGATGGAAAGTTAGATTCCGACATTGTTATTTTCTTGTCGCTAAAACTCGATAACAATCCCCGATCGGGGGGAATGGTTTGACGATATCGAAAAAACGTAAAGAAATCGGAAAGATGCCACGATCGCTCGGCGATCGCGGGACAGGCTGGCGACTTCATCGAAAGGGGTCGAAGGTGGAGCGACGATCGCGGCGCACGGTTTAAAGATGTTGGTTGAGCCGATATCCCAAACCATAGACGGTTTGAATAAAATTAGAAGGTGCGCCTGCGGCTTGCAATTTTTTTCGCAAACTCCTGATGTGAACTTTTACGGTTTCTTCGCCGGGAGGATCTTCAAAAGACCACAATCGATCTAAAATTGCAGGGCGACTGAATAAGCGCCGAGGATGGCGTAAAAATAATTCGAGCAAGCTATATTCTTTGGGAGTCAGGGGTAAGGCGACCCCGTTATATTCGCTTTCGCAACGGTTGGGATCGAGTTGTAACAAGCCCCATTTGAGAATGAGGGAAGGGTCGCGATCGCCCCGTCGCAATAAGGCTCGAATGCGGGCGAGTAATTCGGGTAAATCGAAGGGTTTAACGACGTAATCGTCGGCGCCGACGTCTAAACCTAATACTTTATCTCGACTTGTATTTTTGGCGGTCAAGATTAAAATAGGCGTGCTTTTTCCGGCGGCTCTCCAGCGTTGGGTGAGGGTGATGCCATCAATTTTAGGCAACATGACATCGAGCAGGATTAAGTCATAAGTAAAAGCACTGGCAAGGCTCCACGCTCTTTCGCCATCCCCGGCTATTTCTACGGTGTAATAGCGATCGCGTAGGATCGATGCTAAGGTTTCGGCGATGCGATTGTCGTCTTCAACTAACAGGATTTTCATCGGGTGTTTCAAGGCGAACGGTTCGCCACTTGACGGTGTAATTTCCCCGGCGACTCTAACCCCGTTTTTATCTCTTTTTTAGAATAACTGAAATTTGGATCGAGGGTTCGCGATCGCCCCGGAGGCGATCGCCAAATTACAGTAAGAGTGCAGTACAAAATACTGACAAAATAAAAACAAAACACAGACAATTTTTACGAATTTGTGTCATTACATGTGTAGTGAAAATTTTGAAATTGGCTCGGGATGTGGTAGTTTGTTTTAGATTGCGATAGTTGTATCTAATTCCAGCAATTTTCAAGGATTCCGCGATCGCTCCAGCGCCACCAACCCTAGAAATGACGGGGATTGAAGGCGATCGCCCTTTCGGAAGCCCTCCTAGGGAAGCCGACAGGAAACTCCCCTCTCGCGACACGAGTTTTTTTCCCGGTTTTCCGGGGCGATCGCACGGAGTTTCCCGAACCCCACTCACCTCGAATAAGCTCCTCTGCGATCGGCTGATGAGGGGCAAGGCATCACGGTAGATACGGCCAAGTTCAAAAGCACAGTACGCTTCCCCATTATTTTGTTCTTTGATTGGCGATCGCGCGGGAAAACGCCTGCGAAGCTTTTAGGATCCGAGGCGCTGTTGCAAGATGAGTTCGGCGATCGCCAAATCTACGGGGGTGGTGATTTTGAGGTTGGTTTCTTCCCCGGGGACGATTTTGACGGGCAAGCCGTTTTTTTCAAATAAGGCGGCGTCGTCGGTGACTTGCCATCCTTCCCGGCGTCCGCGATCGTGACAGTTTTTGAGGGCGGCGACCTCGAAGCCTTGCGGGGTTTGCGCCGCCCACAAGTTACGGCGATCGGGAGTTTCGCGGATCAGTTCGTCGGTCGGATCGACGATTTTAATGGTGTCTTTGACGGGAACGGCGGCGACGATGCCACGGCAGTGACGCAGACTCTCGGCGCAGCGATCGAAGAGGTGGGGAGTGGCTAAGGCACGGGCGCCGTCGTGAATGAGAACCCGTTCGGCGCCGTCGGGGAGGGCTTGTAAGCCGTTGTAAACCGATTCTTGGCGGGTGTCTCCCCCGCGAATGAATTCGACGGGTTTGGAAGGGGGTTCGGCGGCTAAAATGGCTTTGAAGTCGGGCCAATCTGTAGGCTGACCGATAATGCCGATCCAACTAATTTGCTCGGCAGCATTGGCCGCCTGTAGGGTCCAGGCGAGGAGCGGTCGGTTGCTCAACTGCAGCAGGAGTTTGTTGCGATCGCTGCCCATCCGTCGCCCCATCCCGGCGGCTGGAATCAATAAATGCACGGCGGTTCCTCTTCAATTTGGCCTTTGCGATTTTAGCCGATTTTGCACGGGAGAACCGGACGGGGGCGCTTTGCCAACGGTCCGGCGTTCTGACAATTTTTGATGGAACAGTGGTAGTTCGTCGGCTTAAATGTTGTACAGTGAAGCTGTTCAGTAAGCTCACTTAACTGAGATGCGAATACTGGCCCTTGTCCCAGGCGGAATTGGCGACCAAATTTTATTCTTTCCCACTTTAGAAGACCTCAAGCGGTCTTACCCCAACGCTCGAATCGATGTCATTGTAGAGCCTCGGGCGAAGGATGCCTATCGAGTGTGCAAGTTCCTCCACGACAAGTCACTCCAGGTCCTGCCCTTTGATTTTGTCGATCGCAATGGCTTGGCAGATTGGGGCAACTTGTTGGGTGTCGTTCGCGATCGCGAGTACGATGCGGTTTTATCCCTCGAACGGCGTCCCCTGTTCAAGGTCTTACTGTGGCTCTCGGGGATTCCTACCCGGGTCGGCTATCGCGATCTTAGTGTTGACGACTGGTTTCTCAACGCTGCGGTCGAACTAAAAACCGAGCAGTATCTTCCCCTCGTCAATCACGACCTCTTGCAAGGTTTGGCGATCGATACTCCCTGCCCCGACCTCTCGGTGACCTTGCTCAAAGAGGATCTCAATTGGGCCGAAGCGGAACAAGACCGACTCGGCGTTAAAAATAGCGGCTATATTCTCGCCTATGGCGGTTCGGGCGCCCTGTGCGAAACTCAGGGTCGTGACGGGATTTACCCGGTCGAACAATGGCAGCAGATCGTCGAGCAAATCCAGCAGCGACAACCCCAACTCCCGATCGTCTGGATCGAAGAACCGGAAGACCGCGAGTTTTCCCAGCAGTTGGCGGCGGCCTGTCCGGGTTTGAAGGTGACCTCAGCTCCGGATATCGGTAAGTTAGCCGGGATAGTCGCCGCCGCGAACTTGATGCTGTGTACGGATAGCGTTCCCCTGCATTTGGCGGTAGCCTTGCAAACTTACACGATCGCCCTGCTCGGCCCGACGACGGCTAAAAAACGGCTTCCCAGTCCTACAGACCGAGGTTCCGACGCGGAAGTGCGTTTTCTCAGCATTCAATCGCCGACGGGAAAAGTGGCGGATATTTCACCAGAAACGGTTTTGGACAAAGTTTGGGGGTCTTGACGATTCGAGGGCGATCGCCTGTCCTTGGTGCCGGAGGGTTCTGCGCGCGATCGCTGCGAGTTGTCCGACACCCCCGATGCGATCGCGAGTTGTCCGCTTGGGGGGACAGCTCGCCATCTGGGGGATTAATACGCCCCTTCTTTCCCGAGTACGACTTTAATCGTTTGGAACAAGATTTGAAAGTCCAAAGAGACAGACCAATTTTGAATGTAAGTCATGTCCAAACGAAAGACATCTTCAAAATCGATAATGTCCGAACGTCCCGAAACTTGCCACAATCCCGTAATTCCGGGTAAAACTTCGTGACGCATGTGATGGTGTTCGGAAAAGCGTTCGACGTCGCGCAAGGGAAACGGACGCGGACCGACTAAACTCATTTCGCCGATCAAAACGTTAATAATTTGGGGCAGTTCGTCGAGACTGTAGCGCCGCAAAAACCGTCCGACTTTGGTAATGCGAGGATCTTCTTTCATTTTGAACATGATCCCGCCTTTCATTTCGTTCATCTCTTCGAGTTGTTTTTGCAAGCGCTCGGCATCGACCACCATCGTCCGAAATTTCCAGACTTTGAATTCCCGTCCTTTGACACCAATTCGCGTCTGTTTGTAGAAGATCGGACCGGGAGAATCAATTTTAATCGCGAGGGCGATCGCCGTTAAAATCGGGCTGGTCGCCAATAAAATTAAACTGCCCGCGACCAAATCGAATCCGCGTTTGATCCAAAAGTCTCCACCGATAATCGGTGGCGATCTAAATCTCATGGTGGGTAAGCCATTAACCATCTTAATTTCAGACCATTGGATCGGCAATTCCAAACCCATTGGTAAAATTCTTAGATGGATGCCCGCCGTTTTTAGTTCCCAGTAGAGAGAAACCTGCTGTTTGACGGAAAGATGAGAACAAACAAAGACTTCACTAACTTGTTTGAGGCGCAGTTTGTCGATTAAAGAACTCCAATCTTCCTCTTGGCGAAGCCCGATGTCTTCAGCATCGCAAATGACATATTGCTTGGTTTTTTGGATTAATTTTTGGGCTTCTTCAATGTCGGGGGCTTGCCCTACCAAGCTGATTCGTTGCCGGATCGCTCCTTTGTGGCGTAAATTAATAATAGTTAGATGAATAATTAAGCGCTCGCTAAATACGAAAAGTAAGTTAAAAATCCACGCGAGTAAAAAGGTGGAGCGAGACGCTACGGCTTCCGGTTCGTAGAGGTAGCCGACAATGAGTAACACGCCTTGAGCTAACGTCAAAGATTTAATCAAACTGAAAAAATCCCGACGGCGATCGTCGGTTCCGTACAGCCCGGAGGCCCATAAAATACCGATCGTGATGACCATAATCGGTACTAAAAATCCCGGTTTGCCGTCTAAGTTCCACAGCAGGCTAAAGCCCCCTACTGGCGTTCCCCACAGATCGGCTAAATACCAAGCGGCGGCGATCGTCAAGCTATCGACGATCGCCAGGACGGCGACTCTTAACCAGCCAATTCCCGTCCCGCGACTGAGTTGGGCAATGATCGGAGCGCGTATGTCGAGCTTTTGTTTGTGCATGGTCTTGCCGTATGCACCAAGTAGAGAGGAAACCCCACCTGGTCGTCAATAATTAATGAATTTAAGAGTGTCCGATATAGATGCAACCCACTGTCTAAGACAACTCTCCCCATCCTGACACATAAGGCTCCCCGTTCTCGCCGGAAAGTTAAATTCCAATCCAGCCCTAGTATAGTCCAAGGGAATTTCAGACTTTCGCCAATCGTTAAGTGTTCAAAGTCAAGGAGAATTCCGGTCGATCGTGGCCAGGTCGTTCGGATTGACGGGGTTTGAAACTTGGCGATTGCACCCGGCTAAATCCAGCCTCGCCGACGCCGATCGCGGTCGATCCGTGTCTCTTTATTGAACGGACGAGGGGATGGCGATCGTTCTGAGACAAGCCATCTAGCTCCGCATAGAAATTCCCCCGATAATATTTTCACATTTTTAAGTGAATTGTCCATAGACTGAGGGTGAAAACTTCACGAGAAATTCAAATTTTTAAACTTTCCAGGCGATCGCTCGATCGCGAATGCCCTTTGTTCGCTCAATTCTGAGTGAAGTTCGCCCCCGTGGATGGCGCAAGCGCGTTCGATCGATCGAACTTCGACGATCGCCTTCCCTGTCGCCCCATCGTTCTTTTAACCCTAGCCAGATTGTATTTTTTTAGAGGGAATCGTTGCGATCTATCCCTTTTGC
This sequence comes from Oxynema mangrovii CENA135, assembly GCF_016632315.1. Taxonomy (NCBI): domain Bacteria; kingdom Bacillati; phylum Cyanobacteriota; class Cyanophyceae; order Oscillatoriales; family Oscillatoriaceae; genus Oxynema; species Oxynema mangrovii. Next base: position 843,969 of record NZ_JAEOXH010000002.1, read on the forward strand.
TCTGCCCTTTGCTAAAGCGATCGCATTCAGTTCGTAGCGATCGAAAAGTTTACCGTTTTCCTTCGACAATCGATAATTATCTATTTCTCCCTAAGTTCTCGACCAAAGCGAGTGGGTTACGGCGCGATCGCCCCGATGCTCGCACATTTTATCGCGTCAGCCAGTCCGATAGAGAGCGACCCCGGGGACTGGCTGGAAAACCCTTAGTCGGGAGCTAATTCACTGTTAAATTCGTTGAACGATCGCTTTTTCAATTCCTGAGATGCGTCTCTCGGAACTAAATTGTAAAGTTTACGTAAAACCCGATCGACTTCCCCAAAATCAACCTGTCCGAGACCGCTATAAACCTTTTTCCCCGATTGGTCAAAAACCACGGTTTGTGGAACCACCCCTTCATAGTAATACCCCGCATCATTGGGAGTAAAACTCGCTTCAGTCGTAATCGCATCCACGTTTAAGGGCAAAATATCTGCAGCGCGACCGTAATAGGCTTGCAACTGAGAAACGACGCTGGCAAACTGTTTGCAATCCCGGCTGTCATCCAGGTAAAACACGATGATGGTTGCCTTATCGTCCCGTTTGAGCGCTTGAGGAAAAGTGACTTTAGGCGGAACTAGGGAGCCATTCCCACCGTAAAGCGCGTAGATATTGCCGTCGAAGCGATCGTCATTGAGACTCGCACGAGCTGATGGGGCGCCCGCAAACCACAGCAAAAGCGCGATCGCGATCGCCGCCGACAGACGACTGGCTCGCCATCGGGGTCGTCTCCACCACTGGAAACCCTGATTTTGCAGGCGATTGAGGCTCTGCATCCAACTGAGGCACGCGCCACGCAACCGAGAAAAGATCATAAAACTCGAAATCGAAGACTAGCAGGACTGTTAAGACTGACTGTATCAAGTTTTGCCGAGCTGTGGATCTCGACCGCCACGATTTCCCCCCCGAAGGCGATCGCCACGTCGGATCGACCCCCCTTGTTTTGGTGTTGACTTTATCTTCAACTTGAGTTACACTGAGCTTGCGCGTTCTAACTCGTAGCTTTCATCAACTGGGTAGACTTTCCGAGCGATTCTTGCTAAGAAATTAGCAAGGCGCTCGGTTCTTTCGTGGGTGCGAACCGTGGAAATATAAAAGTTGAAACCTTGAAAAACTATTGCGTCCCTCCCATGAGATCGGGATGTTTCTTTCGGAGATATTCAAGAATTTTTTCGTGATTTTCCTGTTGCAAACATCGAGTCACCATCGAACGCGGTCGTACCCGATAGTCAAAGACAATTTCGGGAAGGCGATAAAACTGCCATCCCCGACCTAACGCCGTCAACCATAAATCCCAATCTTCAAATCCGAGTCGATTGGGAATCGCCGTATCGTAACCGCCGCAGCCTTCCCACAATTGCTTGCGAAAAACGGCACAAGCATCGATATAATTGCTCTGTAAAAGGCGATCGCGATCGAACGCCGGAACGTGCCAAAGAGCTTGGCGATCGCCGAAAAACTGAACGTTCCCATAAACTACGCCAATTTCTGGGGAAGCATCGAGAATATCGCGCGCCAAACGCATGTAATCCGGTCTAATTCTATTGTCCGCATCGACCGGGAGAATATAGCGACCACTCGCCTCCCGAATTCCGCGATTTCTCGCAGCAGCTAAACCTCGATTTCTTTGATTAATCACCCAATATCCGTGACGTTCTAGATATTGCAAAACCTCTAAAGTGAGGGGTTCGGTCGAACCGTCATTAATAATAATTAATTCCCAATTCACCTCGACCGAGGCTTCAATACTGGCGATCGCATCTAGAATAAATTCCCCTTGATTAAAACAAGGCACGATCGCCGATACATCGATAAGATCTTCCATTTTGATTGAAGAAAATTACATTGAATGATTCTCGAATCGGAAGGCTATCACTATCAGATCCAAGTTGTAAAATAGATTGATAACCAGTCTTCCCCTGCTGATTGTATAGGGCGATCGGTCATGCTCCCGACCCTGAGAATCCGCCAACTAAAGAGGTTAGCCGATTCAAACTTCCGATTGAATTCCCGTCCCTAGCTGTCTTGCGATCGTTGAGAACAAATATATATTATCACTCCACAAACCATGAATCAATCTCTAAATTTTTATAGAGATCCTTTATATCTTAAAGTCTTAGCTGCCGATCGCGCCGGATATGAACAGATAGCCCTCAAAGGGTATCGAGAATTAGTCGAGCTTTATCCCAACTCAGCCGATCTGTGGTTGGAGTTAGGGCGATTGTACCAACGTTTGCAACACCACGATCGCGCCTTAGAAGCGATCGAAACATCCCTAAAGCTTTCTCCTAACAATGCCAATGCTTATTATCAGCTTTCTGTGAGTTTAAGTCAACTCAGCTACCTGCAAGATGCGATCGCGGCGGGTTGGGAAGCGCTCCGTTTAAACTCGCAATCCATAGAAACTTATCTACATTTAGGATATCTGTTATTAGAAACGGGAGAATTTGAACGATCGGAGCATATTTATCGCCGCGCGATCGCGATCGCACCGCAGCATTATCAAACTTATTTAAATTTAGGACATCTTTATCTCATTCGAGAACGCACCGACGAGGCGATCGCCCTTTACCAAAAAGCATTACAATTAAAACCGAGAGATCCGGATATTATTTACAATCTCGCCCTCGCTTTGAGTGCGACGGGTCGAACAAATGAGTCTATTCTGTATTTTGCTTTTGCCGTTTATCGCCGTCAACAATATAACGAAGCGATCGCCTATTTTTGTCAGTATTTAGATACCCAAACTGGAGAGATTGAATCTTATCAAGCTCTCGCTAATTGCTATCAAGCGTTAAATCGGATTGACGATTGTTTGAATCTGTATCAAACGGCGATCGATCTCTATCCCCATTCTCTCGATCTTTACTTGAGTTACTTGTTAAGCTTGCAATATTTCGGGCAAAGCGAGCGCGCGATCGCGGCGATCGAACAGGCGGATCGTTATTTTGCCGATTCGCTGATTTTAAAACTGCAAAAAATCAGACTTTTACCGATTCTGTATCGATCTCAGAAAGAGATTGAAACTTGTAGAAACCGCTTCAATCGAAATCTCAATCAAATCTTCTTTGAAATTCAAACAATTTCCGAGTTAAACACTCAAGAAGCTTTGCAGGCGATAGGAAGCGGCACCAATTTTTATTTACAATATCAAGGACAAGACGATACAGAAGTGCAAAGTAAATACGGTCAACTTGTCCATCACATTATGAAAGCCAATCATCCTCAATGGGTGGAAGAGCGATCGCTACCGCCACTGACTCCAGAAGGTAAAATAAAAATCGGTTACTTATCGTCTTGTCTGCAATGGCATACTGTGGGAATGGTGTTTTTGGGTTGGTTAAGAGAAGCCAGTCGCGATCGATTTGAGATCGCTTGTTACGATATCGGACGAAAAACCGATAAATTTAATGAATTATTTCGACTGTACAGCGATCGCTTCTACCAAATTCCGAATAATTTAGAGGCGATCGCCACAAAAATCACCCAAGATTGTCTGCATATTTTAGTGTTTCTCGATATCGGTATGTATGCGCCGATGACGCAATTAGCGGGGTTACGACTGGCGCCAATTCAATGTGCAGCTTGGGGACATCCAGTAACATCAGGTTCGCCGACAATGGACTATTTTATTTCGGCGGATCTGCTCGAACCGGAAGACGCGCAACAACATTATACGGAAACGTTAATTCGTTTACCCAATATCGGAATCTGTTATCCAAAACCGACGATTCCACCGTTGAGGCGATCGCGGTCGGAGTTTGGGGTCGAAGAAGAGGCGATCGTTTATATTTCTTGTCAATCTTTATTTAAGTATTTGCCGCAATATGACTGGATTTTTGCGGAAACTGCACGACAAGTTGAGCGCGCGCACTTTATCTTTTTCGGACATCCGAGTTCGGCGATTTCGCAACAGTTTCGCGATCGCCTCGATCGCACCTTCGATCGCGTCGGATTAAAGTTTGCAAATTTTGGGAAGATTTTACCCCGTCAAAGTCAAGTTAACTATTGGAATTTACTGTCTATTTCCGATGTTGTTTTAGATACGTTTGGGTTTACCGGGTTTTTAACTACCCTAGATGCAGTAGCTTTAGGATTGCCAATTGTAACGCGATCGGGGTCGTTTATGCGATCGCGCCAATCGGCGGGTATTTTGAAGAGATTGGACTGTCCGGAAACGATCGCCGCCGACGAACAAGAGTATGTAGAAATTGCGGTTCGTTTGGGATTAAATTCGGATTGGCGAAATTCTCTAACTGAAAAAATAAAACGCAACGGCGCTCACGTATTCGGCGATCGCGCCGGAGTGGCGGGATTGGAACAATTTTATCGCGATACAGTTCGAGAAAAATGGGTACAATAGAGGTCGGAATCGAATCGTAAATCTTTCAAGGGATTGTTATTAATAAATGCAATTGATGGAATTTATGCTATTTTCTACTCAGTCAGAAACTCGATGACGAGTTAAGACTTCTGATAGTTATGGCATTTCTAAAAGTACATCGGAAAAAGACAGTGGAGTAGGGGTGAAAAATTTTCACCCCTACCTTCTCAGGCTTGATGTATTTACAATTGTTATAAGTTGACCGTTCTGACGTCCCAATTGTTCTTAGGGAAATCGTTTACTTTTAGTTGAATTGATGAGAATGATGGAAACTAACTCGCAATCGAATCACTTGCAATCTAAATGGAGAATTCCGCCTCAATTGGGGTGGTTGTGTCTGTCGGCAATTTTATTATTATTCGGACAAGTGCGTTTAGACGCGGCGGAAAATGGGGATTTCACCGCGCAATTGCAGACGATTCAACGGGAAAAAGGGGTTAAACGACAACAGGCGATCGCCACCTTGCGCGCAATGGGGTCCCCAGCGATCGCGCAACTGGTGGAAGCGTTACGCCACGAGGACGCCACGATCCGCAGTAGTGCGGCGTTTGTCCTCGGTTCCTTCGGTTCGGAAGCGGTGGCGGCGATTCCGGAGCTGGTCAATACCTTGCATGATAAAAATAAATTTGTGCGAGAAGATGCGGCGGCGGCACTGCGGCGCGTGGGAGAAGCGGCGATCGCGCCGTTGACGGCGGCCCTCGCCGACGAGCGGGTTGAGGTGCGCCGTTGCGCGGCTTTTGCCCTTGCGGGGATAGGGAATTCGGCGGTTGAGGCGATCCCGGCGCTGTTGGCGCAACTCGACGACGAGGACGAGCGCGCGCGCTTCCACGCGGCGATCGCCTTGCGGGCGATCGGCCAACCTGCCGAGGTTGAATTAATGAAAGCTTTGCAAGATAAGAGCGAGCGCGTCCGTCGCGGGGCCGCCTTTGCTCTGGGAAAAGTCGGATCGCCGCACGTGATTCCTTTGAGTGAAACCCTCACCGAGATCCAACTGCGCCAAAAAGTCGGCTTTGCTTGGGAAAGTTTGGCGCAACGGGGCCAAAACGAGCGGAGTAAAGAGGAGAATAAAGAAGAGATTGAGGGCTGTTTTCCGCGTAGTTGCGATGAAATTAGCGATCCGGAGCGGATGCATCCCGAAATTTGTCAGTTAGCTCCCGAAACAATGAAGGAAGGGGAATTGCCGGAAATTTGCCGGGGATTGCCGAGTCTGGAAGATTTGCGCCTGACGCCGCCGACGAAACCGCTTCCGGATGAGGAAATGCAGCCGAATCCGTGCGAGGTGTCGCCGGGAATTTGCCAGCTCGATCCGAATTTGGACGATTCGCCGAATCCGTGCGAGGTGTCGCCGCGATCGTGTGAGACGCCGGGAAAAGGGCTCAAAGGCTTGTTGTAGTTCAGTTGGAGAAGGGAGGCGATCGCCTGTTCGATTCCGTCTTCGCAGTGAAGTGAGGTGGGTTCGATCGGGTCATCGGGGCGATCGCCCGTTTTCTCAATCGAAGTGACTCGGTATAATTGAAAAAACCACGATCGAAGAGTAATGAGAGACAGCCACGAACGCCCCAGTCCCTCGGACGCGGTCCTCGGCGGTCAAAATCGCGTCCCGCGAGGTGCGATGGTTCTCGGCGGCGTTGAAGGAGTCCGGCGACGGTTATCGAGTCCCCGGGTCGAACATCGAATTGCGGCCCTTTACGAAGCGCTCAATTGCGGGACGGACGGGTTGGATTTAATTATCGAACGCTTGCACGATCGCTCGTGGAAAGTCCGTCAGGCGGCTTATTCAATTTTGGAAAAACGCACGGAAACCCAAGCGAGACAAGCGTTACGCCGCTACGATTCTTATAATAATTGCTGGCAGACGTGGCGATCGATGGGTCGTTTGGGAGGGGTCGATCATGTCGATACGATGATGTTGGCGTTGGAAAACGATTCCAATCACGCTACGGGAAAAGCGATCGAGGAATCTCTCGATTTAGTCGAAACGATCCAAGGACAAAATCGTCTCAAGGATTATCTGTTGAATGGAACGCCGATTCAGCGCAATTATGCGGCGAGTTATTTTAAAAAAAAGGGCGGTTTGGATTTTAGAGTTTAGGGTTTAGAGTTTAGGGTTGAGATTGGCGAAAGGGTATTTGTTGTTACCAAGATTTAAGAGGATGCGATCGCGATCGCCGATGGGTAGCGATCTCGATCGCCCTCAGTTTTGTGTTGCGATCGCGTTCGTTTTGAAAAAGCTTTCATACGATAGAAATACATAGATCGATTGAGGTGTTTGAGATGAGCCAGATAGATAAAAAACTTCGTTCTAACCCGTTTTTAACCTATCGCGATCCGGTCAGTGGACGCTGGATCGTCGTGCGGGCCGATCGCCCTCGCCTGGTTTAATTCTCTTTTTTGAAAACTTTTTTAATAATAAAGAAGGTGCGATGGTCACAGGCTCGCACCTTCTTATTTTTTCGCCTTTTTTGCCCTTTCAAACGGGCGATCGCGGCGGCGAATCCGCTCTAGATTCCTCTATTCGATCGAGGCGGAATTGAGGCGATCTCGAGCCCGAACGAGTGCCTGCCGGACTTGCTCGAAACCCGTTCCCCCGTAGCTGTTGCGCGCGGCGACGACTTGTTTGGGGGCGATCGCCGCGTAAATATCCTCCTCAAACGCCGGATGCAACTGCTGCCATTCGTCGAGGGTCAAATCTTTTAATAATTTCCCGGCGGCGAGGGACGTTTTCACGACTTTACCGACTAGATTATAAGCTTCGCGGAAAGGAACCCCTTTCGCGGCCAAATAGTCGGCGACATCGGTCGCATTGGCAAAATCCGAGGCGACGGCTTCGGCGAGGCGATCGCCTTTAAACTCCAACCCTTCTCGGAACAAAATCGTCATCGCTTCCAGACAGCCTCGCACGGTTTTGACCGCATCGAATAAGGCTTCTTTATCTTCTTGCAAGTCTTTGTTATAGGCCAGAGGTAACCCTTTCATCAACACGAGCAAGCCTTGCAAATGGCCGAAAACGCGCCCAGTTTTACCGCGTACCAATTCGGGAACGTCCGGGTTTTTCTTCTGCGGCATAATGCTCGAACCCGTGGAACAACTATCTTTGAGCGTCACGAAATTAAACTCTTCCGAGGCCCATAAAATCACTTCTTCCGACAGGCGCGACAGGTGGACCATAATCAAGCTGGCGGCGGTCAGAAACTCGATCGCAAAATCGCGATCGCTCACCCCGTCGAGACTGTTGGCGTAAATGCGACTAAACCCGAGTTGATTCGCCGTATAGTGGCGATCGATGGGAAACGTGGTTCCGGCTAAAGCGCCACAACCGAGGGGAGAAATATCGATGCGTCGGTAGACGTCTCCCAAGCGTTCCCAATCGCGAGCGCTCATTTCCACATAAGCGAGTAAGTGATGGGCCAAACTGAGGGGTTGGGCCCGTTGTAAGTGGGTGTAACCGGGAATGAGGGTTTCGATGTTAGCTTCGGCGAGATCGAGCAAGACTTGTTGAAACTCGACCAATTGAGTGCGAACGTGGCGGACTTGTTCGCGCAGGTAAAGCCGGGTATCCGTTCCCACTTGATCGTTGCGCGATCGCGCCGTATGCAGCTTTTTACCGACATCTCCGGCAATTTCCGTCAGACGCCGTTCGACGGCAAAATGAACGTCTTCATCATCGACGCCGGGTTTAAACAACCCTTGGCGGTATTCCCGGCGAATTTGCTCCAACCCCTGAATGAGTTTTTCCCCTTCTTCCGGGGAAATAATGCCCGTTTTCGCTAGCATTTTGGCATGGGCTTCGGATCCGGTGATATCGTATTCGATCAGTTCGATATCGAAGCCAATACTCGCATTAAAACGGGCGATCGCCGGATGTAAGGCCGATTCAAATCGCTGACTCCAGGTTTTTTGTTCGCTCATGCTCCCACCAAAAATAATGTTTAGAGTTTTTTTTGTTCGCTCAGAGGCGATCGCCCCCCAAAATAGGCAAAAACCCGCTTCCTCTGGAGAAAACGGGTGTGAAAAACGGGGTTCGGTTCGCACCTGTTGCCATCGTCAACCCTCAGTTGTCCATCTCTCCCAAGCGTTCAAGTTCCCGTAATCCCTCGGAAGACGTAGCCGAGGATCGCGCCGATAATCAACGCCCAAATTTGTCCGGTTTTGACAAACGTCGTCCAGGCGCGTTGAATCCGACCGAGCATATCCGGATCGTTCACCTGTTGGGCCAGCAGCGACGGGTCTGGAAAGTGGTACGCATTCAACACAGAGAGCCACTCTCCCCAGTGAATGGTGCTAGCGAGATCGCTCGCGAGTCCGTGCAGCAGCAAGATCATGATTTTTTCCCCATCTTGGCAAAAATTTGCATCTGCATAGCAGTATGGATCGCAACTGTCCCCACTGAAAAGTTATTCTTCGGCGCTACTCGGGTCGATCTCCACCGTTTGCGGATTGACGCCTTCCTCCTCGGGGATTTCCGAGGGCGATCGCACCTGCATCACGATTAACGTCATGTCATCCGTATTGCTGTTGTGCGGACCGATAAACTCGCCGACGCGATCGAAGAGATAGTCTAAAATCGCTTGCGGACCGTGGCAATGCTTGCAGGCCCATTCAAACGCCGCGACCAAGTTCTCCTCGTCGAACCGATGGCCGTGTTGGTTCACCGCATCGGTAAACCCATCGGTGTAGTACATAATCGTATCGCCGGGATTGAGTTGGACTTGTGCTTCCTGATACTGCGTGTCCGCATCCAAACCGATCAGCATCCCCAGGGTATCGAGGCGATCGATCTGACCCGTAGACGCCTGCCACAATAACGGCGGATTGTGGGCCGCATTGCTATACGCCAGGGTTCGCGTTTTCGGGTCGTATTCCGAATAAAACAGGGTGACGAAGCGATTGGAATTCTCCAAATCGTTATACATGACCCGGTTGAGGTGCTGCAAAATCCGTCCGGGAGAGTGACCGTTGAGCACTTCCGCGCGCAACATACCTCGGGTCATGGTCATGATCAATCCGGCGGGAACCCCTTTCCCCATGACATCGCCGATGGCGATACTCCAGCGTTCCGCCGGGTTACCGCCATTGTGTTTCGGCCCGACTAAATCGTGACTCGCGGGGATGAAGTCGTAGTAGTCGCCGCCGACGCGATTCGCGGTTTTGCAGGTGGCGGCGAGTTCGATCCCTTCAATGTGGGGACACTGGCGCGGGAGTAAGCGTAGTTGGATTTCGGCGCCGATTTCTAACTCGCGGTCTAAGCGTTCTTTCTTGCGTAACTCGACGGAAAGTTCGTCATTTTCGATCGCCACCGCCGTTTGATCCGCCACCAAGCGCACCAATTTTTGACGGGTGGTGGTCCAGGTATAGTCCGGATCTCGGCTGAATACGTAGAGGCGCCCGCGTTCGCTATTTTTGACTAAAATCGCCGTTCCGAACAGGTGAACGTCCGATCCGAGATAGTTACTCAGTTGATAGTCGAGGGTGGCGGTCGGCAAGGTCGGGGATCCGTTTTGTCCCCCGGGGGTGCTCATCTGTCGGGTCGCCGTTTCGATCGCCTGTCGGATATCCTGACATTCCTGCCCTTCCTGACAGTGCAGCCGTTGCAATCTCAGTTGTCCGTTCGGTTTGAACAGCACCAAGGCCCCACCGTCGGCATCGGTGACGCGGCTGGCGACGAGGGGAATCAATTCTAAAAACTGATTGAGGTTGTTAAAACTGCGAAGTGCAAATCCCAGAGATGAGAGTAAATCTTGAACCTTATTTTGTTCGCGATGTAAACTCGCCACCAGTTCTTTGAGGGCTACAACTGGGGTAACTTCGGTAGGGGAACCGTTCGGATTGGCACTGCTATCAGCAGACCCAAAAGGCTGTCTTGGAAACGGCACAGCAGTCATTCAAATAAGCTCTTTGTCAGTTATCGAAAATCAAAACATAGCAAATCGAAGGTGGAAAGTTTTACCGGAGTCTTTTTACCCGTAACCTTTCTAGTAATTGTCAATTCTTTCAGGTAAATGACAATCTAGTAGATTCGGAGTTGACGCCGGAATGTACGGTTTTAGGGTGTACCTCATGACGATCGCAAATGCCATACCTTCCTTTCCCTTGAGAGTTAGGTTTGAGGGAGAGCGGATTGATTTCACCACGAACATGCGAACGCCCTTTTTGGCGATCGTGGCGATCCTCCTACGCACAATTGGGTTTAATTCTAGCAATTTAACTTTTGAGGGGTTAGGGGAGCTATAAGTCCCGCGCTGTATGCTTCGCATCAGCGTCGGGATCCATGGACTCCCCGAGCTGGTCTCATCCCCACCCTGCGGGAAGGGCCAAGCCCTACGATGGGGATGAGACCAGCATTTACAGGCAGCTATAGCCTTTGGTAAACTCCGGCTATGCTGACCATGAACTACACTTACCGAATCTATCCAGATGCCTTGCAGCAGACTGAACTGCGGTCGTGGCTTGAGACGTGCCGAGGCGTATATAACTACGCTTTGCGCGAACTCAAAGACTGGATTGCTTCGCGTAAGTGTTCGGTAGACCGATGCTCGCTGGAAAAGGAATACATCATTCCCGCCGATGAGCCATTCCCGTCTTACCATCGTCAGCAGAACAACCTGCCCAAAGCGAAGAAGCAATTCCCGCATCTGGGTAAAGTACATTCTCAGGTGTTGCAGACCACAATTCGCAGACTGCACGATACCTGGGAGGCATTTGTGAAACGGGGACATGGATTCCCGCGTTTCAAAAAGTTTGGTCAATTCAAATCCTTTGTGTTTCCCCAATTCAAGGACAATCCCATCAATGGCTTCACCATCAAGTTGCCAAAGATCGGGGAAGTGCCTATCAACCTGCATCGCCCCATCCCTGACGGGTTCAAGGTAAAACAGGTAAGGGTATTGTCGAGGGTGCGAGGAACACAATGGTATGTCGTCGTCACGATTGAATCGGATATATCGATTCCCGATGCCCCGGTTCATGGTCGGGCGATTGGGATTGACCTGGGATTGGAGCGATTCTTGACCGCTTCCGATGGCTCTTTCCAAGAGCGACCCAAGTTTTTCAAGTCCATGCAACGCCAGCTGAAATTGCTGCAACGCAGAGCGGCACGAAAACAGAAGGGTTCTCAAAACTGGGAGAAGGCACAAGTCGAAGTGGCTAGAATGCACCATCGCATTGCCAATCGTCGTAAAGATTTCCATCTGAAGACGGCTCATCAGCTTTGCGACCGGGCGCAAACCATCTTTGCAGAAGACCTCAACGTTAAAGGCTTGACGCGAGGGATGTTGCGAAAAGATTGTGTAGATGCTGCTTTCGGGCAGTTCTTGTCTCTGACGGAATGGGTTTGCTGGAAACGGGGAGTCTACTTTGCTAAAGTCAACCCCAACGGCACCAGTCAAACCTGTCCCAACTGCCTTGCTACGGTGAGCAAGGGGTTGGAAGTCAGAGAGCATCATTGTCCTGAGTGTGGATATCGGACTCATCGTGACCATGCTGCAGCAGAGATGGTTTTGGATCGTGGACTAGAAAACGTAGTAACCCAGGGACTCTGGGGAACGGAAACCGCCTGTCAAGTCGGTCTGTCGGGGGTCGATGACCTAGATAAGTGGCGTGGGGCAGGAATACCCAATCGTGAGACTGGGAAGCCCGCGCTGTAATCTTTGATTCAGCTTCGGGAGGATGTCACCCCGAATGGCGTTGGGAAATCTGCCATTTTGCAATCCCACACGATCGCCAACTTTCCAAGCTCCCATAGGATAGACGATCGCCCCTGTGGAGAGAGGAATAATCGAAGGGGGGCGATCGCTCGCCTACCCGGTTCTAAAAAGGCAATCAAGGCGAGCCTAGCCCCCGTTTAAATGGGTTTGGATTGAAGTTAGAATGCCCTATTAGCCACTAATCAAAGCTTCGACAAATTCATAGCTCGAAAAAGGCCGTAAGTCTTCTATTCCTTCCCCAGCACCGATAAAGCGGATGGGCAAATTCATCTGCTGCACTACAGCGAGCGCGATCCCACCTTTAGCAGTTCCATCAAGTTTTGTCAAGATCGCCCCACTGAGGTTAACCGCTTCGGAAAAGACTTGCGCTTGATTCAAGCCGTTCTGTCCGAGGGTGGCATCGAGAACTAACAAAGATTCGACGATCGCATCCGGGGCTTTTTTATTAATAATCCGGCGGATCTTGGACAGTTCGTCCATCAAGTTTTTCTTGTTTTGCAACCGTCCTGCCGTATCGACGATCAGCAGTTCGGTCCCTCGGGATTGGGCGGCGGCGATCGCGTCGAACACCACCGCAGCCGGATCCGTATTCTTACCTGGGTTGGCAATCACTTCCACCCCACTGCGTTGACCCCATACTTTCATCTGCTCGACGGCTGCCGCCCGGAAGGTATCCGCCGCCGCAATCAAGCATTTATAGTCCGATTTCTTCGCTAAATGGGCAATTTTGCCGATCGTCGTCGTTTTTCCGGCACCGTTGACCCCGGTCACTAACCAAATGTTGAGACGGTCTTTTTCCGGGACTAAAAACGGTTTTTCTAATTCCTGGGTCGGGCGATCGAGCAAGTCGCCGATAATCCGTTTGAGATAGGCGATCGCCAGATCCGGCGGTAGCGCTTCCTCCCGCATTTTCTCCTGCAGCGCTTCGATAATATAGTCCGTCGCCGCAATCCCCACATCCGCTTGCAACAACGCCGCCTCGATTTCGATCACCGCATCGCGGTTGAGTGGGCCTTGACCGACGATCGCCCGCAGTTGGTTGATCAAACTGCGTCGGGTCTTATCCAGTCCCTGGCGCAATTTCTGCAACCAGGTAATCTCTTCGACAGAAATCTCGTCCGGGCGCCGTCCTTGCGCCGCCAACACTTCAGCAGACCATAAAAAGCCCTCGTCAAAGACCAATTCTGGATGACGAGTCGGCCAAATTTCTCGGGCGGCTGCCGATTCCTCAAATTCTTCCTCTTCCTCGACCACTTCCACCGCACTTTCTGCCACTCGTTGCAGGCGGCTTTGGCGTTCGGCTTCGGCCCGCGCCAAAAATGAGGTGGGTGCGGGTTCCGGTTCCGGTTCCGGTTGCGCTTCTGCTTCGACAGCTTCCGCTTCCGGTTCCGGTTCCGGTTCCGGTTCCGGTTGTGCTTCGGCAGTTTCTGGTTCCGGTTCCGGTTCCGGTTGTGCTTCGACAGCTTCCGCTTCCGGTTCCGGTTGTACTTCAACAGCTTCCGGTTCCGGTTCCGTTTCCGGTTCCGGTTGCGCTTCGACGGCTTCCGCTTCCGGTTCGGTCGAGACGCCTTTTTGTTTCTGAATATTCTGATAGGCAGCTTTGGCCCAGGTCAAATAATCGACCTCTTCCTCATCGGTGGATTCTGCCTCCGCCGAGGGGGTTGTTTCTTCGGGTTGAGCTGGCTCTGATTCCGTTGTTTTTGCTTCAGACTTTTGAGCGCGATCGTCGAACTGACGGCGAAACCAATTGAAAACCATTACACTGTCCTGAATGCCGATTGTCGAGGTCTAGGTACAGAAGGTCTAGGTACAGAAATAGTGGCACGATCCCGACGCCTACAGTGGGTATAGCGCGGGCTTCCCCACCTCGCGATTGGGTATTCCTGTCCCACGCCACTTGTCTAGGTCATCGAACCCCGACAGACCGACTTGACAGGCTCTTTCCTTTCCCCAGAATCCCCGATGCTCCTCTATTCTGTTTAGATTACCACAAGCGATGGCTGCGGGTTGCCGGTCTCATCGCCCTCATTGTGGGGCTTTTGCCCTTGCCGCCGGGTGGGGAATCGACAAGGGCGGGGGAACCATGGATCTCGACGCATCACCTTTGAGTTTAGAGCGCGGTATCGATCGCCCCCCGATCCCCCCATGAGTTAACCTTTATGACTCAATTCTTTAGCGCGATCGCTGACCCGGCGCAAAACGCCGTTGACGAATTTATGACCGTCATCGCCGCTATAGCGTTTGGCTAATTCTACCGCTTCGTTAATGGCGACGCGATCGGGAGTACCGATATAAAACATTTCGGCGACGGCGACGCGCAGGATATCGCGATCGATGCGCGGTAGGCGATTTAACTGCCAGTTGACCAAAGAAGCGGCGATCGTCTCGTCGATGCGATCGCGGTTGTCGCGAATCACGGAAAGGATTTCGAGGGCGTAGGCGCGGACTTCTTGACGGTTGGTCAGTTGGATAAACTCGGGCAACTCCATCGCCATCCCCAAGCGATTGACGGCGCTTTGGGTCAGTTCGATCGCGTCGTAAACCATGGTGCGCGAGCTTTGAACCCCCGTGGCTTGCAGTTCGCTATTGAGCAGGCGATCGCTGCCTCGCTTGAGTTCGGCTGCGGCATTTTCGAGGATGTCGTGGACTTCGTTCGTCAACGCCCGAACGGCAGCGAGGAGGAGATCTTCGAGTTCTTGAGCGGAGAGTTTTTCAGGGCGGTTACTGAGCTGACTCATGCTCAAAAGAGCCAGTTCGCGGGCAATTCGGCGGGCTTGCATGGTGGGTTTAGCTTGAACCTCTAGTAATTAAATATATTCTTCTTGCTCTGGCGAGTAGTCTTCCAACTCCGATGGTACGTCGGAAGTCGCGATCTCCTGTGCTTTCTGTTCGGCGTGTAAGGGGTCTAATTTTTTCTGTTTCGATGGCGGTAAGGGTAAGGGCGAGCTGGTATTGGGGCTGACGATCCCTCCCGAGACGATCGCCTTAAATGCATCTTCGACGGACATCGGCAAGTTAATCACGTCTCGTTCGGGAACGATCGCGTACCATCCACTGGTCGGGTTGGGGGTGGTGGGAATAAAAATACTGAGCATCGGACCGTTGGGGACGTGGGAGTTGAGTTCTTGTTGTACCGAGGCTCCCAGCGCTCCGGTGACGAAGGCCATCGTCCAAATTCCCCGTCGGGGATACTCGACCAAAACGACCCGTCGAAACTTCTCGTTGGAATCTTTGAGGAGGGTTTCGAGTAGTTGTTTGAGGGTTTTGTAGACCGATCCGGCGAGGGGAATCGCTTGCAGGAGGCGCTCTCCTAAGTCTAGCAGCCAGCGTCCGGCTATGTTGCGCGCCATTAAGCCGATCAGGAGAATGCTAAACAGGGGAACGGCCAGTCCCACCCCTAAGTTGAGGAAGTAAACGAGTAAGGGATCGAGTCCGTCGAAGGGATTGAGTTGTTTGGGAATGCTCGTCAAAAAGTCGATCACCCATCGGGCGATCGTAATGGTTAGCCAGATGGTCGTTGCTAGTGGAATGATCACTAGCAGCCCTGCTATCAGGTCGTTTTTTAAGTCTTGCTTGAAGCGTTGGATCACAGCTCGCCCACTCTCCTTCTGATGGCCCGTTCCGTCGCGCGATCGCGTCTCGTTCTACTTGATTTCCTGCTCGATATGGGGTCGATCTGTCTGCCCCCGCCGCACCTTATCGACGTACTGACTCACCTACTGAGACGGTCAGGGTTTGGGTTGGGCGTCTAGTTGCCGATCTCCCCATTGGCTTTGTTCACTAATTTATTTTCACGGATTTAACTTAATTGTAAAGAATTGTTGCACAATTGGCAGGGTTGGTGACATTGATATAGACGTCATTTTATCAAGAACGGGGATCGCAACCCCTGCCAAGCCGGGATCGCGATCGCCCGTTGTTACAGTCGGGGGGAAGCGATCGCCTCGAAATAGAGCGTTAGTTTTAGCTTCGTTAAGGAGAAGGACGAACCGATTCTTCCTCGGACGAGGCAATCGCTTCCGGTTGCGGGGGCTGATGTCGCCGTTCCCAAACTTTGAGCAAAATTAAATATTCGTAGAAAGTTTGCAAGGTACACCACGCGAAGCCCGGTTTTCCGTCCAGGAAGCCCCCGAGCAGGATATACATGTAAATAAACCGCAAAAAGGGACGCCAAGGCAAGCGCAAGGATAGGTCTTTGAGGGCGCGGCGCCGTTCGACTTCCGATTTGCCGCCGAACAGATCGCGCCAAGACACCTGACCTCGATCGAGTTGGGCGATCGTTTCCGCCGCTTCATCGGTGGAATAGCGGTTGTGTTTCTCGATCCAGCGACTGAACCCTTTAGAACAGGTGTAGTGAGGGTAAGTCTCCTTAAGAAACCCCGTCGATCCGTCGCACACTTCCCGTTCCGTATGACCGTAATCGGTAAACCAAACCTTGTCTTTGCGAAATAATCGCATTTGATAGCGAGGATATTGGGTGCAGTGTTTGATCCAACGATCCATGAATATCACTCGTTCGGCGACGTAATAGCCGATCGCGTCCGATCTCTCGATCGCTTGCACGCATTCCTTAAAAAGCTCGGGGGTCATCCGTTCGTCAGCTTCGAGGATGTAAACCCACTCATATTTCGTTTCGAGAGAACGCAGCATCCAGGTCCGTTGTTTACCGTGACTTTCAAAAGGATGCTCGACGACGCGCACGGGATATTGACGGGCGATTTCGACGGTGCGATCGCTACTGACCGAATCGACCACAATAATGTCATCGGAGAGCATCGCCGACTCGACACAAGCCGCAATATCAATTTCTTCGTTATGCGTGAGGATATAAATTGAAAACATTCAGCCGAGGCCATTGGGGCAAAGGGTTTCAAACTTTAACAGGGGTTGACTCGCCAAATCCGAGCGACTAGCTGCAATTGGCGAGTAACACCCGCCTGGAGAAGACCAAACTACCGACCAGCGCGCTTGCGCCGTCCCCCTTGGAGATACCCCATATTTTTTAACCCGCTCCAGCCAATAGCGCTGTAAGCGACGGATAACAACAAGCTACTAATCCCAGTTTGTACGGCTAATTTGGCAAATCGGGTTTTCGCTTCCGATTCGAGGTCTTGACGGCGAGTGCGAATTTCGGTCAGACGGCGATCGCGGAATCCTTCGGTACTGAGGCGTTCGTCGAGAAAAGCATCGATTTGTCCGGGATTGTCTTTAAACTCTTGGAGCAGTTGTTTCTCGTCGTCCGGGACGTCGGGATTTTCCAGGGCTTGGTCGAGTCGCCCTTGATCTTGGAGCAGTTGGCTCAACTGTCCTTTGAGCGCTTCGCGTCGCTGACCGATTTCTTGTTGAAATTGGGGATTTTCGAGTTGTCCTCGCAACTGTTCTTCCGCTTGATTGGCTTGTTGGGCGATTTCCGTAAGGGTCGCCGACCGTTCCAGTCGGACGTTGTTTAAGTGCAGGGGAAATAGCAATAAATAGACGACCCCTAAGACGGTAGAAAATAATAAAGCCCAGAAGCGCAGGTCGGCGATTGAAGCCGGGGAAGAGCGATCGCCGCCTTCGTTGCTACTAATCCAATATCCCGTAAAAATAAACACTAAGGCGACGAGGGGAATGACGCCGCGATCGACTATCTGCGTCGTATAGCCGAGTTGCCACTGTCGTTCGAGCAGTTGTACGGGTATGGCGAGGGTGATGTAGTCGATAATCGAAGACAGGATTAAAACTACACCAACGACTTTAAGGGCGATCGCCGCGATCGAAGATTGTGGAGTCATGATTTTCTAAAATGTTTTCCGATAAATAGCCTATCCTAGCTCGCTTTTGGTCGTCCTCTTTCCCGATCGCCGCGATCGGAAATCGAGTGTCCCCTGTTCGATGGCTGTTTTCAGTTGCAGATCTCAAGTCTAAGATCTAACGGTGTCACCGCTCAAGATCCTGATTTAGGCGCGATCGCGGGATTGTCGGTACCAGCGCGCCAATCGCTCCGGCGAAACCCCCAAGGTATAGCCGAGAACGATCGCCTGATTGATCGCCGTGGTTTTGAAAGCCCCGAGTTGTTGCCACCGTCGCGCGGAGGTTTGCACTGGGGTAGGGGCGATCGCGATCCGCCCGCGCCGTTGCAATTGCCGCACGAATTCGTAATCTTCCATAATCGGGAGTTCGGGAAATCCGCCCAGATCCCAAAAGATCTCCCGAGGGACAAATAAGCCTTGATCGCCGTAAGGCATCTGCCAGAAGTGCGATCGCCAGTTTGCCGCCGTTGCTAGCAGTTTCAAACTCGGTTGCTGGCTGTCGATGGCTAAAGGAAAGGCTCCGCCGACGACGCCGGGACGGGTTAAAATTTCGCGGATGGCGGTCTCGAAGCCGGAGGGTAAGCGAGTATCGCCGTGGAGAAACAGCAAGATCGACCCGGTGGCGGCGCGGGCGCCTGCGTTCATCTGGAGGGCGCGCCCGGGGGGAGAGTGCAGCAGTCGCACGCCCAAGCTTTCGACGATCGCCGGGGTGTCGTCTCGGCTGCCTCCATCGACGACGATCGCCTCGATGTTGGCTCCACGGGTGACGCTGGCGAGGGTCTCGCGGACGCGCTCGGCTTCGTTGAGAACGGGGATAATGGTAGAAATTTTCGGCAGGAGGGTCCGTCGCAGGGGGTCGGGCAGGCGATCGAGGTCTTCCGGGCGATCGATGTCCGCCAAGGGGGGCAGCAAGGCGGGTCTAATCCATGAATTAGAACATTTGTCAATGGTTTGCTGAAAAACTTTTTCGGTTCCCCAGGGGATGCCTTCAAAGAGTTGGGGATAGGGACGGCGTACGGCGATCGCGTAGTAGCCGCCATCGAGGGCCGGGCCGAGGACGACGGGGGCGCGATCGAGGGCGCTAAAGGCTTGCTGGAGGATCGGGGTTTCTAAGTGGGGACAGTCGATCCCGACGACGACGACGCGCTTGGCTCCACTGCCGAAGGCGCGATCGACGGCGCGGGCGAGGCGATCGCCGAGATCGCCGTCTCCTTGCGTTTCGTAGAGCAGATCGTCGCCGAGCCATTGTTGCATCCCTTGGCGATCGCCTCCCGTAAAGCGGATCTCGATGTCGAGGTCGCGTCGGTCTCCAACTCCGGCGGCGCGCAGTTGGCGGGCGCGATCGCAGGTCAGTTCGGTCATCTGGCGTTGGAGGCGGGCGGCGCCTTCGGGTCCGAGGGCGGGAATCAGACGGGTTTTCGTCTGTCCCGGTTGGGGATAGCGGGTAAAGATGACGAGGCGATCGCGACGAACGGGGGACGAAGTCATGACAAAGACAAGGGGATCGGTTGAAGAGAAAGGAAGATTACCGGGGCGATCGCAAATGCCCCTCTACAATTGCTATTAAACAACGGTAGCAAGCAGCAGTTGCCATGAACAATAAGCACGTGGAAGTTCTGCCCGATAAAACAGCATTGATCGAACGGGGGCGCGAGCGGGTTCTCAGTGAAATCCGAACGGCGATCGCACGGAGCGATCGCGCGACGATCGCCCTCGCGGGAGGCGGCACCCCCAAACCCCTTTACGAAGCCTTAGCCAAGGAAGACCTACCCTGGGAAAAGATCCATATTTTTTGGGGAGACGAGCGCTATGTCCCCCCGGATCACCCCGACAGCAACCAACGCATGGCTCGCGAAGCGTGGCTCGATCGCGTCCCTTTGCCGCCGGAGAATATCCATCCGATGCCCACGGGAGCGGCAGATCCCGCCATCGATGCCCGCACCCACGAGCAAGAGTTACAAGCCTTTTTTGAACTCGAATCCGGGACTTTCCCTGAATTTGACCTGATTTTGCTCGGTATTGGCGACGATGCTCATACGGCGTCTTTATTTCCCGGGACGGAGGCGCTCCAGGTGCGCGATCGCCTCGTGACTGTCGGCAACAAGGACGGTCAGCCGCGTCTGACGTTTACAGTGCCGTCGATCAATGCGGCCCGTTGCGTACTGTTCCTCGTTTCTGGCGCCGGGAAGCAAGAGGCCCTCGATCGCATTTTTGCGCCGGAAGCCAATCCCTTCGTTTATCCCGCCCGTTTCGTGCAACCGGGTGAGGGTCAATTGTGGTGGTTGTTGGACGACGCTGCCGGAGGGCACCTCGGTTTAGGCTGACGGGCGCGAGATCGAGGCTGCCGGGAGTTGCGGCGAATTGCGGCGAGTATAATTTTCCGTACGGCCCGGGCGGCGATCGCCTTTGTAATCTAAAAATCTAAGCGCTAATGTCGCGCGATCGAATCAACCTCTTCTAGGATTGTGTGGAGATAAAGGAAACACTGCCATGATCGTCTGTCCAAATTGCAACCACCAAAACCCCGAAGGCGCTACCCAGTGCGAGGCTTGCTACACGCCTTTACCCGCCACCACGAGCTGTCCCAACTGCGGCGCCACGGTTCAAACTGATGCGGCCTTTTGCGGTCAATGCGGTCACAATCTTCAAGAAGAATCGGCGGGTACGGAAGGAACGGCGGCGGAGGCGGCAGAGGTTCCCCCGACGGCGGTTTCTGTTCCGGGTGCAGCTCCCGAATCTGACCCCGGGGTGAGTGTTCCGGATCTGGAAGCACCGGAACCTTTAGTGGAAGCGGAACCGATCGCCATGACCTCGGAAGCCGCAGCGCCAGCCCCCGCACCGACGCCCGCTCCGACGCCGACGCCCGCCCCGACACCGACTCCGGCGCCCGCCAGTTCGGCGACTCAGTTGCAGCAGCCGCAAACGGCTCGCTTGCTGCACGTGCAGACCAATACGTTGATAGAATTGCCCTCGCAATTGAGCGTCATTCATATTGGGAAGCCGAACGATATGATTCCGCCGGATATCGATGTTTCGGGATTCCCCAATTCGGAGATTGTCTCTCGGGTTCACGCGGATATCCGCACGGAAGGGGATGCGTTTTATATTGAGGATGTAGGGAGTTCTAACGGCACTTACATTAATAATTTGCCTTTGCCCCAAGGGAATCGCCATCGCTTGCGGGCGGGCGATCGTATTTCCCTCGGAAAAGGGGATCTGGTTTCGTTGATTTTCCAACTTTCTTGATCGATCGCCGTCGCCACGCTCCAAGTCGGATCGCCCGGTTCGTTCGATGGCGCCGCACCCATCTAGAATCGAAGGAGAGGTGGGTTCTCGGGGATCTAACCTCTCCGGACGGGGTGTCTGAGCCACAATCAAGGAGTAAGCTTATTGGGTTAGGATAGGTGCCAGTCGAGCAACAGATTTCCTTGAGAAATTGAGAATCGGAACGGATTCTCCGGGCTAAAGCCGTCAATGGTGTACCTACGTCAACAGTGAGGCTCCTGTGATTACACTCACTTTGCTGCATCCACATCAAGCGACTCCGATCAAAAGTTGGAGTTTTGAGAATGAATCGATGATTCGGATCGGGCGATCGCGTCAGAACAATGTCGTACTTTACAGTGCGGTAGTCTCCAGACATCACGTGGAGTTACGGCGTTACGGCGATCGATGGGAATTGATCAATCTCGGAACCAATGGGACTTACCTAGAGGGGACGAGTATTAGTCATATTCCTGTAGAAGACGGGGTGGTAGTTCGCCTTGCTCGCTCGGGTCCTCGATTGCAAATTCATTTGGGACGGTGCGCGCCGAAAGTGCATCCCGAAAAAGATGTGGTACAGGAGTGGATGGATACCCATCCCCTTCTCGAAACCGATTCCACTCACGAGGATGAAATTACCAAACCGAGTAAAACTCCGATCCAAACGCCTTCGACAGTCATTCCTTCTCCGAGAGAAGGCTAGGAGGCGATCGCGTCCGATGGAAATTGTCGGCGGGTGACTCGGCGATCGCAATTCTCGTCACCAAACATTCCTCTCTGTCAAATTCAACCCCGCGCGATCGCCCTCCATTGACAGCGATGGATCTTCGGACTCAGGTCGTTTCATCTTGGATTGGCTCGCGGCGATCGTCCGCTCGTTGTAGTTTCTGAAATTGAGGAATATATATTGTGAATACAGAACAACAAATCGTCGAACGCACCAAACTACTCAACCGTCTCGTCCTCGATCGCGCCACCGCCGAGGAAGTCGGGCGAGTCGAAGCACTCTGGCTCGATTCTAAAGCCAATCAAGTCATCGGCTTCACCTGTAAATCTGGCTTTCTCGGTCGCCAAAAACATTTTTTCACGTGGGGTGAAATTCAAACGATCGGCGCCGATAGTTTGATGGTCAGTCTCGACGAAAACCGCGTCGAACCGGACAGTCCCCAACCGTCAGATACCCTCGTCGGTCAGGAAGTCTGGACCGATGCCGGGAATAAAGTCGGTCAGTTAGTGGATTATCTATTTGCCACTCAAACAGGTATCGTGGTGGGCTATTTATTTAAGTCGAGCGGTTGGCGCGGGATGGTCGGCGATACGTATTTGCTCTCCCCTGAAGATATCGTCAGTATGGGGTCGAAGCGAGTAATTGTAGCCGATAGTGCGGTGCAAACCCCTCAAGAATACACCGAAGGAATGAGTAAAAAACTCAATAAAGTCGGCGAACTCTTTCAGGAAGATTACGATAAAACACTCGTCGATTTAAGAGGGTTAATTAAAGGCGCTCAAAATCTGTCCGAACAAGCCAAAGGTAAGGTGCAAGAAGTGGCGGGACAGGCGCAAGAAGGCGCACAATCTTTTGCAGAACAAGCCCGCGATCGCGCCGGACAGGTCGGAGAAACGGCGCGCGAAGGGATGGAACAGTTGAGCGCAGAAGCCAGAGAACGGGCGAAACAAGCACAGGAAAAGTTCTCCGAAATGACCGATCGCCGCGACAACGCAGGGTCTCCCCAGGAGAATCGCCCCTCAGAGGAAGCGCAAACTACAGAAAACTCGCCTTCTACCGATGCGGAAACGCCCCCGGGCGCTCAAAATTGATAGGTTGAACGAATCGAGGGGATGGACGGCGGGGGAGAGATTTGAGAATAGAGTTTTTGACCTTAAACCCGAATGCGACATCCCCGATCGCTAAGACGATAAGTATTTAATTAGCTGTTTTTTGTGAAAACAAGAATAGATTACGAGTCTTATTCAGATGCAATGAATATTACAACGCTATCAGCATTCTAAATTAATAAGTGCTGACTCCTGAAACATCTACTTTATTGTAAAGAACAAACACATCGACAAGAAGAAATTATGGGTTTGCAAGAAGAAATTGATAAAACCAGGCAAGAAATTAGAACCGATGGATATTCTATGTCTATAGGGGAGTTAATTAGTCTGTATGAAAATAATGAAATTAATATTTATCCAGAGTTTCAACGATTTTTTAGATGGTCAGATTATCAAAAATCTGCCTTCATAGAATCGATCCTTTTAGGAATACCAATACCACCCATTTTTGTTAGCCAAAGAGATGATGGAGTTTGGGATGTTATTGATGGGCTTCAAAGGCTTTCAACTATTTATGAATTTGTTGGTGTAAAACAGAAAAACTCCGAACAAGAAAGTTATTTCGCCTTACAAGCAACAACATATTTGCCTTCTTTAAAAGATAAAAAATGGAACGATTCCCAAGATCCTTACAATTCTTTAACAATGTCACAAAGACTGTTGATAAAAAGGGGAAAAATGACTCTAAATATCATAGAAAAAGAAAGCGATAAAATGATTAAGTATGAGTTGTTTCAAAGATTAAATACAGGAGGATCTATTGCAACACCTCAAGAAGTAAGAAATTGTATTCTACTGATGTTAAATCCAGGGTTGTATAATTTAATGCGTTCTTTAGCCGATCGAGAGTCATTTAAGAGTTGTATTGCTCTAAGCGATAGATTGTTTGAAGAACAATATGATATGGAATTAGTCTTACGTTTTATTCTACTGTTCGATCGAGATGATGACAGTCTCAAACAACTGGGAGGAGATGTCAGTGAATTTTTGACTACTAGAATGCGTGAAATGGCTATTAAAGATGATTTAGACAATCGTCATATTGAACGAGCATTCGATCTTACCTTTGACACTCTTAATGAAAGCTTAGGAGATAATAGTTTCAAGCGATATAGACAAGAAGAGGATCGGTTTTTAGGAGGTTTTCTCTTATCCGCTTATGAAGTAATTGCTTTGGGTATTGGATATAACTACAAAAATCCACTACCATTGGTGGATATACCCAATTGTGTTAAAAGTATTTGGTCTCATCAAATTTATCAAAAATGGTCGGGAGCTGGTGTAAATGCAGCCAGACGTTTACCATATCTGATTCCTCTAGGTAGAGAGGTTTTTTCTCGTTGATGAGAATTAGAACTCTTGAACAATTAATCGATCGGCTAGATAACGATCTAGCTTGGCGAAAAAAAGAGCTTTCAGAAATAAAAAAAACAGTAGAAGCAAGAAAAGATATATCCGAACAAAGACATATATTATTTGTACGAAGTGCTGTTTGTATTTTGTATTCTCATTGGGAGGGTTTTGTTAAGTTAGCAGCTAATAGCTATTTGAAATATGTTCGAGAATATGTCAACATAAACAAGCTAAAATCTCAAGAGCTTTCCACTAATTTTTTGGCTTGGGTAATGAAAGCTAAATTAAATCAGGCCAATATAACAAACAAGCCATCATTGTACGTACCTATTTGTGAGTTTTTTATTTCTGAATTAAACCAGAGATGTTCTTTTCCTAAAGATGAGATTTCAACTCTATCCAATTTATCTTCTGATGTTTTAAAAGACATAACAGATATTTTAGGACTGAAATTTTCTCTGTTTTCAACTAAATGCAAATTAATTGATGAAAAGTTATTAAAAACAAGAAATACAATTGCTCATGGTGAATATTTAATATTCGATCGAGATGAATATATGGAATTACACCAAGAAATAATTGTGATGATGAATACATTTAAGAATGAGATTGACAATGCAGCAACCCAAGAAAATTTCAAAAAGCATCGATCGATCTAGTTGAGAATTGCTAACGAATATAGTCATATAAAATAACTGATAGCAATTCTTACAGCCATTACAGTAATGAGGTACAGACACTCAAGCTGTCATACTCTTGAGCAAGGGACTCTACCAACCCATTTTTCACCTGATAGAATTGTACCTGATAGAATTGAGAATAGCTATCTCCAATAAGAGCGAGAGCGATCGCCTCACGTCTATTCAATCGCCTAATGAGCTTTAATAAAAGCGAGACTACTGTATACATGAAAAGCCGGATCCCAAACACTGGGACGAAAGCGAAAGATATCGACATAATGCGGGATGCGATCCAGTAAATCGGCTTCGTCGATCGCCGTTTCTGCAAAAGGAGTAAAATCACTCCAACTTTTCACGTCGCCGAGATGAGATTGGAGAAATTTCAGAAGATTTTGCCATTTTAAATGCGTACTCAAGTTATCGAGATTCGGCATCACTTTACCCGGCTGCAATCCGGAGTTTGATGCGGGCTTGAGGGGAATGGCGCGATCGAATTGATAGCTGTCTTGACATAAACGAACAATGCACGATCGCCCGGGAATATGCCAGTCGTAAACTCCCATATATTCGTGAGTTTTTTGCTTGTATTTCACCTGAGTTTTACGATGATTTTCGACGGCGACTTCTTTAAAAATGGGTAAATTTCCCAGAACTTGCGCGCTAATTTCGCTCCAATTCAAACTCAACTGTCCGGCGCGATCGCTTTCGTCCTGACAGACTAAAACGATCTGAGGAGAAACGGACTGAATATAACTGACTCTAAACACGCGGACTTGTTGAATTTGAGCCAGGGTGACGCAAAATGAATCAATACCGACTCGAGCTAATTCTCGCACTAAAATTTGCAATTCGCCGATCGCCCCAGCGCGGTAGAATCGCCAAGTTCGCGTGGGTAAAATCAGCCGCGCCGAGTAGGCTTGAATTTGCATGACTTTCGCAAAAGCTTGGGCGGCTTCTTTGCGAATGGCGGGATCGATCGGCTCTAAAATTAAAATGCCGGGTTCGCGTAATCTCGGATCGGCTTTCGCTCTGGCGATTTCGTCTTTTCGACGCTGTTGGGGGATGGCTTCGACCCGTTGCAAAGCACTGCGAGCTTGACCGAGTATTTTCGGTTGACTTGCTTGACGCAAAACCAATCTATAGGCTTTTTCGGCAGCTTCTAATTTTCCGGTTTCTTCATAATAACGCCCGATATAAAACTTCAGCCAAGGATGACGGGGCGATTCTTGCTGTAAGGTTTTCAACAATCGTGCAGCATGGCGATAGTTTTTACGTTCTAAAGCGTCTGCAATATCTTCAATAGAAATCATGCGATCGCTCGTCGGGGTTTAAAGTTAAATGAGAGAGGGGAAAGGTTTCAATTAGCACTTGCAAGGTCGAGGCTGTTCAAACTCTGTCCCGAATGCTACTATTTTAAGGTTCCAAAGCTTAAATCGATCCTGCATCAAATTGGCGTCGAAACCTCCGCAGAAACCGGGCTGAGTTCCAGTCCGTCGGGACGATCGCCGTCGAACTTCCCTCGGGAACGCGCTGCACGGCGCGAACGCCGTTTTTTCCGATCGGGTTTCGAGTCGGTTTCGAGCAGGTCGTCCGACCGAGGGCGCCTGTCTTGCTAAAAGGAACCGGAGATAGTAAATTAGTAGATCGTGCCGAATTTATAGTAAAGTCGATGCCTAAAATCAAAACCCGCAAAGCTGCTGCAAAGCGCTTTAGAGTCTCCGGCAACGGCAAGTTGATGCGTCGCAAAGCCTACAAAAATCACTTGCTGCAGCACAAGAGCGCCACTCGCAAGCGCCGCCTGTCGAAAGCGTCTCCCGTTCATGAAAACGATGCTGGAAACGTGCGCTTGATGCTGCCGAATCTCTAACGAATCTCTAAATTCTTCTCCCTCGGATGGCACGGCAAAGCCTTTTAACCTTGAGCGAAGGGCGATCGCCATCCTCCGGGATCCCAACCCCCTCCCCGATCGAATTTGTAACGTCAAAGGAAACGAGTCATGACCCGGGTAAAACGCGGCAACGTGGCGCGCAAGCGTCGTAAAAAGATTTTGAAGATGGCGAAAGGGTATCGAGGCTCCCACTCGAAACTCTTCCGTACCGCCAACCAGCAGGTAATGAAGGCCCTGCGCAATGCCTATCGCGATCGCCGCAAGCGCAAACGCGATTTTCGCCGTCTGTGGATTACGCGGATTAACGCGGCGGCCCGACAACAGGGGATGAGCTACAGCCAATTGATCGGCAAACTGAAAAAAGCCAACATCGGTTTAAACCGCAAAATGCTCGCCCAACTCGCGGCGGTCGATCCCAACGCCTTCGCGAAAGTGGTGGAACTGGCGGCGAAAGCATAAAGGCGAGTGCCGTCATGAGCGTCAAAGGCAAAAGAATACTAGGATTGGCCGTTTCTTTTGCCTTTCTCTTACTGGCGGGAATCGCGACGACGGAAGCGGCAGAATTTTCGGAGATCGAGAAGCGGGGTAAGTTGATCGTCGCCGTGAAAGACAACGTTCGCCCCCTGGGATTTCAAGACGATCGCGGAACTCTACAAGGCTTTGAAATCGATCTGGCCCGACAGTTGGCCGAGGAATGGTTGGGTAGCGAAGATGACCTAGAACTCAGACCCGTCCGCAACCGCGATCGCCTCGCTGTGGTTCTCGACGGTTCCGTAGATCTGACGATCGCCCAAGTTACCGCTACGAAATCGCGATCGCGGGTCGTTCGCTTTAGCCTCCCTTACTCGATCGACGGTACCAGTTTGGTCGCGCGCGATCGCCGCTTCCAACAACTCGCCGATTTGCAGGATCGACGGATCGCCGTTTTAGAAGGATCGAGCAGCATCGCCACCATTCGCTACCATTTACCCTCTGCCACGCTCATCGGGGTTTCCTCCTACCAAGGGGCGCTGTCCCTCCTCGAAACAGGTCAGGCGGATGCCTTTGCGGGGGATTTAACCGTGTTGACGGGGTGGACCCAAGACCATGCCGACTATTTCCGCCTTCCGGTGCAACTGTCTGCGGAACCCCTCGCCGTGGTCATGCCCAAAGGTCAACAATACGGCGAACTGCACGCCCGGGTCAACGCGGCGATCGCCCGATGGCAACGGGACGGGTGGCTGCAAGAACGGGCCGAATTCTGGGGTTTACCCGTCGGCGCACTCCCCCCCACCCAGACCGACGCCGAACGATGGATCCCGCGTCCGTTTGCCGCTTTAGTTTCCCGCTTCCCCGGGTTGGGGCGATCGCGCAACCTGCAAATGCCCCAGGAGATGGTTGAAAATCTAAACTCTAAACTCTAAAGTGTGAAATCTCAACTCTAAAATTGACGCGCCATGCCCCCTTCCCGGCATAATAAAGAGTGCAGCGAGTCTGAATCGATCTTTTCAACTTTATGGATAGCTATTTTCCCATTACTTACCTGTCACTGTTACTGTTCTTGCTGAGCATCGTCGGCTGGTTTGTCATCCGGCAAGTGTTTAAAACCCGCAAAATCGAAAAAAACTTGTCTCAACTCCAGCAAAAAGTCAGTCAACAGAAAGCCTCTGCTCAAGAGTATTACGAACTCGGCAGTATTTACCTGGATAAAAAACTCTTTTCCCAAGCTACGGTACAGTTTCAAAAAGCCCTCAAATGTAAAGACTTAGTAGAGGAAGAAAATAAAGCGCTCGTTCATAATGCATTGGGATATGCTTACGTCGGACTCGAACAATACGATGTGGCGATCCGCCAGTATAAAGAAGCGTTGAAATTCTATCCCGACTACGCGATCGCCTGGAATAACCTCGGTTTTGCTTACGAAAAGAAAAAACTGACCGCTCAGGCGATCGAAGCTTACGAAGAAGCGCTCAAATTCGATCCGAATAATAGCACGGCCAAACAACGAGTCAAATCCCTCAGCAAGCGGATTGCCACTCCCGCAAATAATTAACGGCGTCTCTCACAACAATTACTGATGGCGATCGCCCTCAAGTTCTCCGATAAAATTGTCAGGGAAGGGGGGCGATTGCTATAGTTTGCTCTCTGTTCCCACAAGATCGCTTCCTCCGAACTTCTCCTGAAATTGACAGATCGATCGCCGCTCGATCCCGTTCTCCCTTTCCGGTCGTTAAATTTTTATTACAGGCCAAGTTTATGCGTGCATTTACTGATTAAGATCGGAAAGGGTGGAGGCGATCGCCTCGATCGGGAGCGGGATCGCCGTGTTTTTACGTAATCGGCGATCGCTTGAGTCGGCTCCGGGGCTACCAACGGCGATCGCGTCGAGACGATGTTCTCGCCGTTTGCAATAACATCACTTTTTTTAACAAAACCCTTTTTAAAAACCATGCCTAACCCCGTTGAAGATCCAAAATCGGACCATTTTGATAGGGTTCGACCCGCGCGATCGCATCCGATTTGAGATTGATGTTTAAACCCGATCTCAATCCCTTTGAACGCGACCTCAAACCAAGACCCTAGGGACTCTCCGTCAACATAAGAGATTCAATTTGTTGTCAATTTAACCGCCAATTACGCGAAAAAATCGGCGGTTTTGGTTTTCTCGTTGCCATTTCTCGGGCAATGAGTTCGCCCTTTCAATCGATCGCCATTTTAAAATTGCCATTAAAATTGCCATGAATACGCAAATCGGCATTTTATCCGACCTGGAGCTAGGTGCTTCGGGACGGGATGGGTTCGTGCAATGCTCGGAAAAAATGAGCTTCGGGCTCGGCGACGAATGGGCCGTGACCCCGAACGACGACGATCGAGAACCCTGCATTTACCCGGATTTATACATTATCGAACGAGGACGAGTGCGAATAGTCGCCATCGATCGCCAGCGCCAGCGAGAGGTTTGCGCTGCGGTTCTGCAAGCGGGAGATCTGTTCGGCGCCGACGACTATTTCGATCCCGACCCTCTCCCTTACCGGGCGATCGCCGCCAGCGACGGCATCCTTTACCGCCTCGCACGCGATCGCCTGCCGGAGTGGATCGCCGCCAATCCAGGGCTGGCAACCGCTTTACAAGAACGAAGCCGACGACGACAACGGCAAATCTTCTACAAAACCTGCGTTTCCGAGACGCGATCGCACTCCAGCCACGACCTCGCCGGGTTCGTCCCCCACCTCCAAGAGCTCCACCTTCCCGCAGGAGCCAGATTGAGGGAGCTGACCCCCGCACGAGACGGGCGCTTTTGGCTGCGACGGGGGGAACTGTCACCCCCGCAAGCGATCGGCAGCAGTTGGGGCTATCCCGACGATCCCCCAGAGGACGCGATCGCCGCGAGCGAGCTGTGGCTGTACGTTTTGCCGCGAGAACGCTGGGAACGGGGGGCGATCGTCGGTCTCGCTGGCGAGGCGCCCCCAGTCAGTGGAGGTCGAGCCGCCGCCCATTCCCTCACCGTTCCCGTCGCCGTCGAGTCCGAGACCGATCGCGAGGTCCCGAACCGATCCGAACCGGAACCAGGGGCGATCGCCTTTCCCAAACCCTTACGCCGTCGCTTGCAAGACTGGTTCGCCCGCTATCCTACCGTGCGCCAACAATCCTCGTCCGACTGTGGCGCCGCCTGCCTTGCCAGCATCGGCCAATATTGGGGGAAACGCTGGAGTTTGAACGCCTTGCGGGAATTAGCCGGAGTGGGGCGATCGGGGATCGGCTTGAAAAACTTAGCCAAAACCGCCGAACAGCTTGGATTTCACGCCCGACCCGTGCGCGCCTCCTTCAGTCGATTGGCACCGATCGCCCATCCGTGGATCGCCCACTGGGAAGGAATGCACTACGTCGTCGTCTATCGCGTACGCGGCGATCGTCTCTGGATCGGCGATCCGGCGATCGGCAATCGCACGATCTCGCGGGAGGACTTTCTCGCCAGTTGGACCGGATACGCCCTCGTACTCGATCCGGGCGATCGTCTCCAAGACCTCGATCGCGGCAAAACCTCATTAACTCAATTCGGGGCCGTCCTGTGGCCCTATCGTTCCGTCGCCGTTCAAATCGTCCTCGCCTCCCTGCTGCTGCAAATCTTCGGCGTCATCACCCCCTTATTTACTCAAATCATCCTCGATCGCGTCGTCGTCACGAAAAGCCTCAACGCCCTCAATATCTTCGCCCTCGGCTTACTGCTGTTCGGAGTCGGCGCGATCGCCCTCGGCGCCGTCCGCCAATACCTGCTCGATTACTTTTCCAACCGGATCGACCTGACCCTGATCGCCGGATTTATCCGTCACGCCCTCAGTTTGCCCCTCAAATTTTTTGAATCTCGGCGCGTCGGCGACATCATCACCCGGGTTCAAGAAAACCAAAAAATCCAACACTTTCTGATCCGCCAAGTCGTCCTCGCATGGCTCGATTTTCTCATGGGATTTATTTACCTGGGGCTGATGGCGTACTACAACTGGCATTTAACCCTTTTAGTCTTGGCCATGATTCCGCCGATCGCCCTGTTTACCGCGATCGCCACCCCCTTCATGCGGCGCGTTTCCCGGCAAGTTTTCAACAGCGCTGCCGAACAAAACTCCACCCTCGTCGAAATGATGAGCGGCGTGGCGACCCTCAAAGCCACCGCCTCCGAAGTCAACTTGCGCTGGCGCTGGGAAGACCACCTCACCCAATTTCTCAACGCCCAATTTCGGGGTCAAAAATTGGGCAACACCTTGCAATCCGTCGGCGGATTGATCAATACCGTCGGCAGTACGGTACTGCTATGGTACGGCGCCACCTTAGTCATTCAAGATCGACTCTCCATCGGTCAGTTGGTCGCTTTTAACATGATGTTGGGGAAAGTGATTAACCCGGTGTTGGCAATGGTCAACCTCTGGGACGAACTGCAAGAAGTCTGGATTTCCCTCGAACGACTCGACGACGTGTTTGGGGCGCGACCGGAAGAAACCCCCCAACAGCAATTGCTCGTCCTACCGACCTTACGCGGGACGGTGAAGTGCGAAGCGCTTACCTTCCGCTACGACGACGACCAAGAGCGCAATACTTTAGAGAATATTTCCTTTGAGATCGAAGCGGGTCAGACCGTGGCGGTTGTGGGTCGCAGTGGGTCGGGGAAAACTACTTTGATGAATTTATTGCAAGGGTTGTACGGGTCGAGTAGCGGGCGGATTGTCATCGACGGTCACGATATCCGACATGTTTCGCCGTCTTCGTTGCGACGACAGATCGGGGTGGTTCCCCAGGAGTGTTTTTTATTTTCGGGGACGATTTTGGACAATATCACCCTGTACCGGGAGGATGCGACCCTGGAAGCGGCGATCGCCGTGGCGAAATTGGCGGAGGCGCACGGGTTCGTTCAAGATCTGCCGTTGGGGTATTACACGAAAGTGGGAGAGCGCGGATCGTCGCTTTCCGGCGGACAACGGCAACGGATCGCGATCGCCCGGGCGTTGTTGGGCAATCCGAGGATTTTGATTCTCGACGAAGCGACCAGCTCTTTAGATACGGAATCCGAGCGCCGCTTTCAGCAGAACCTGACTCGAATCAGCCGCGATCGCACGACGATCGTCGTCGCTCACCGCCTGTCCACGGTCCGTCATGCGGACTGCATTCTGGTCCTCGATCGCGGCGTCCTCGTCGAACGAGGAACTCACAAAACCCTGATGGCCGCTCGCGGTTTGTACTATCAC
This sequence comes from Oxynema mangrovii CENA135, assembly GCF_016632315.1. NCBI lineage: Bacteria > Bacillati > Cyanobacteriota > Cyanophyceae > Oscillatoriales > Oscillatoriaceae > Oxynema > Oxynema mangrovii. Next base: position 876,619 of record NZ_JAEOXH010000002.1, read on the forward strand.
TTAGCCCAACAACAACTCGATCTTTGAAGTGTAGAGTTGAGGGGAGTGATTGGAAATGGCATTTTTTGGGTAAAATCTACGTGTATCCACTGAATTACCCAGTGATTGATTCGATAAATCTTTAAAAAAGTCAGTTCAAAATCGATTGGTTATAAAATAACTGTAAAGATAGCTACAAAATCTGCCATTTTGGCAGAGTTATCGCCGATCGCATCTTAGTATATTTACGGATGCTGTCGGCGATCGAAAATCAGCACTTCAATCAATCGGTATTCCCTTACGAATAACTCCAACGGCGCCGCGATCGTGCTAGGAAAAGCGAGAGGTTGTAGTGAAGTGGAGCCATTAAATATATACGTTGAGGATCGCTCTAATGATGAATGCGAACTCCCCCATCCCCCGAACCACTGGCATCGACCCCCCTGACGGCGACGAGTTCGTCGCGAGGTCGCCAGACAAGATCGAGAGAGAAGCGAGTCAGATCGTTGGAGGGATTGCTATTTCAGGGTCCGCGCGATCGCCGTCCGCCATCTGGGAGGGGCAGGAAACCCCGGCGCCCGCGTTCCCGGCGACTGCGGGCGATCGGGCCGACTGGTCCGGCGCCGTGCAGCACTTGCTCGACCAACCCGCCGCCGGGTTGACCCGCTACTGGCTCGCAGGCAGCCTTATTTTTTGTGCGATGTTTTTGACCTGGGCCGCCGTGGGAACCGTCGAGGAAGTCGGGCGCGCCCCCGGTTCCCTCGTGCCTCAAGGGCAAGTGTATAAAATTCATCCGACAGATATGGGGAAAGTCACCCGTCTGGCAGTGACAGAGGGGGAACGAGTGCGAGCTGGAGCCGTGTTGGTCGAGTTGGATCCGGAAATGGCGCGCCTGGAAGTCGAGCGACTGGAAGAGCAAAGGACGGCCTATCGCTTGCAGGAGCGGCAAACCCGAGAGTTAATCGCTTCTCAAGGGTTGGAAGCGAAGACCCGCGAGGCGATCGCCCGGGCCGAAATCGCCGAAGGACGGGCGGCGATCGCCCAAGCGGAAAGTCATGTGGCGACGGTGGGGCAATTGTTAGAGCAGTTGCACGCTGAAGTGAGAGCGCTCGAAACCCGGCGCGATCGCCTCGAACCTTTGCAGGAGACCAGTACGCAATTGTTGGAGCAGTTAGAAGGGGATGTGGCGGCTTGGGAGCGACGGCGCGATCGCCTCGAACCCTTAGCCCGTCAGACTGAAGTTTTAATTGCCCAGTTGGAAGAGGAAGCCGAAGCTCAACGGGCCCGGATCGCCCGCCTCGAACCGTTGGTGGAAGAAGGGGCGATTTCTCAGGAATTTTTGTTTCAAGCACGACAAGCCCTACGCCAAAGTGAGGAGGCGATTGTCAGAGCGCAGTTATCGGAGCAAACGATCGCCCGCGACCGTCTCGACGATGCGACCCAAAATTTGCGCGATCGCGCCACGGCCATTTTAAAAACTCAGTTGAGCGAGCAAATGTTAACGGAAGATCGGTTATTTGAAATCGAACAAAGTTTGCGCGACCGTCAGGCGAAAATTGCTGAAACTGAAGGAAATTTGAGCGAGGCGATCGCCGAACTCGAACGACTCGCAGCCCAATTTTCCCAAACTGAAGCCGAAGCCGAGCGCGATCGCCTTGAATCTCGACAACAACTCGAAAAACTCGCCCTTCAACTGACCGAAATTCAAGGTAAAATCGGCGAAACGGAAAAACTGCTCGGCACCGCCAAAGCCAAACTCACCCGGCAATTTATTAAGGCTCCCGTTTCCGGAATCGTCCTCTCTTTAGCGATGGAGCGTCCCGGCGAAGTCGTCGAACCCGGACAGGAAATCGCTACGATCGCCCCCGAAAAATTGCCGCTTATTTTATCGGCGCACTTACCCGAACGCGAAGCGGGGTTTGTTAAGAAAGGAATGGCGGTACAAGTGAAATTTGACGCCTATCCCTATCAAACTTACGGCATTATTCCCGGGACGGTAACGTATATTGCCCCCGATAGCCAAGAAGATCGCGAACTCGGAAAAATTTACCGCGTCGAGATTGCTTTGGCAAAAACAGGGATCGAACATGAAGGGAAAACGATTTATTTCAAACCCGGTCAGACTGCGATCGCCGAAATTGTGATTCGAGAACGCAAGATCGCCGATGTATTACTCGATCCGATCCGTAAAATCAAAGAAAGTGGCATCACCTTTTAATTGTTTTAATTTCTTCATTTTTCATACCAAGAATTAGGAGTTTTAATAATGAGTTTCAATCATTTTTCCTATTCTCATCATAAAAAGCTCGATAAAATCATGACTGTAGATCAGTTTGACTGCGTTGTCGAAGCTATTTTAGCAGGTCGCTATTCTTGGGCCTGCGTTTTAATTTTACGCTTTGGCGGTTATAACCCATTACACTACATTCCTTACCGAACTTACAACCGCTTAGTGAAAGAAAACGAATTAGGCATTCAAGCAAGCGGTCATCGCCTGAATCATAGCGATCGCGAAGAGGAGGAAGTTGCCGAAAAGTCTGCACCCACTAACAACAATCGGATTAAAGATTTAACCTATCTCGAAGTCGTGAGCGATCGGGGGAATAAGGTTGAAGGAAAAGGCAGCTATTTCGATGTTCGTTCGACGCTCGACTTCTGCGATTTTTTCTCCAGAAAGTTTTAATTAACTTACACGCTATAGCAATGCTCGATGATAATGAGAATTGCTATAATTTTTGGTCAGAAATTGTATGAATTTTGGAGACAACAGGGGCGATCGCTTCTTCCTAAATATTGCTGTAGGGAGGGGCGATCGGTATCACCATTAAAAGCATCTTTAAAGCATTAACTTCGATCATTTTTTTGGAGGAAATACACCCGACATGAGGTATATTTCTAAAGTTTTTCATGACCACTCATGCCTGAGAAAATAGTTTTTTACTAGTAATTTATTTGATTTCATAAATTTTTATTTATTGGAAAAATCTGCCAAAATGGCAACACAAATCCAGAAATCTTTTCTAAGATAAGTTATCTCGAATAAAAGAGAACATCACTGTAAGCATCAATCTCCTTCACCCAAAACGAGGAGAGCAATGCTTCTAGCAATAAACTCATCCGAATGAGGACAAAAAAATGATCGTTTCAGAACTCAACTACTTGGAAGAAGTTAGCGAAGCCAATCAAGTGACCGGAGCGGCTGATGCATCTAGTTCCACCTATGTTTTGGCAGGCGGGTTGCTAGCTGGCGTTATGACTGGAACCACGGCTGAAGCTAACGAAAGTTTGAGTTGGTTCGGTTACCGCAGTTCTGCACGCACGAGCGGTTACGTGAGTGCTTTAGCACTGTATGGATCGGTTCTTGGTTCTAGTTCTAGTATTGCGTCCGCTTAGTCCTACTCCGGCAGTGGGAAAGGTTACGAAATTGCTTCAACTCTCCCCGCCTCTTGAGTTCGTATAACTCGATTAATAACCCCAAAATATACGATCTCAATCGTTAATTTCAAGTCTTGCTTTTTCCTGATTTTTGACAAACTTTTTACCAATTCTTGAGGAGCAATCCCATGAAACTTACTGACCTCAATCATCTCGAAGTTATTAACAATACCGATCGCATCGACGGTGCTGGATTCGCCTTAAGTGAAGCTGGTGCAAGCGGTATTGGCCTCTTAGTCCAGGTCGAAATGGGTACTTTTTCTGAAGCGGGTCGTATCGGTAATTTCTTCAGCCATGTTTCCTATGGTATTACCGGGGCGCAAGCTGGAGGTCTCGTTCTGGGCGGTACCATTGGTGCTTCAGCATATAGCTTAGCGATTAGCTAGTCAGCAAAATCGGAAGTATCGGCAGTCAACTCCTTCATTTAAAGATCTTGCTTCTATCACATATCCTCCTTTTTGAAAGGGGGGAGGAGGGTATTTTTCGAGTGAAGTAAGAGAAAAGTTGGTCAGGCGGGCGTCTTGCCCGCCATTACTACCACAATTGTTGTCTGAATTCAAATAATCGTAAAACCGATCTACATCGAGGAGAAGAGCGACCATGATTGTTTCTGATTTGAATTATTGTGAAGTTACTCATTTAACCGACGATCTTCAAGGAGGAGCCATCACGGAAATTACCATTTCTGGATTGGCGATCGGTGAGTTTACAAAGCTGTTTTTGGAAACTAGGGCTTTTGCAGTTTCTTTACCCTATGGGGCATCGGTCTCGTTCAGTGGTGGGGTAGGTATTTCTGTGGCTGTTAATTTACCGGATATTCCTTCATTTTCAATCCCGTAAGTATGCGAAGGGGTTTGAACTTTGCAAATTCATGTAAATTTCTCTTCCAAAAAGGGGCTGCAGCTCCGCTTTTCTCCGATCGCCGATTGAAATCATTTAATAATTTTCTCATTTAGAAGTTCACTTTAACCTCTATTTCCTCGAAAAAACTTATCACTAAATCTGGCGAGACTCGCCAGATAGATTAACCATATTTCGAGGGTTGTAAAACTGGTAGTTTTGGCGACTGATGGAAGTGGAAACCCAAGGGCGATCGCCCAATTTTAACTCATTTTACAACTGATTTTATCCGTGAATTGGCGCGATCGCCCCTCGATCTTCCGACCTAATGCAACAGTCAACCGACAACAAAATTCACGAAGAAAACGAGGAAAGCGAGGAAAACGAGGTTGTCAACGCTATATACAGGAGTTCGATCGCCATGCCAGAATTAGAAGAATTGATTGCGATCGCCGATCCCGACTCGGCGATACTTGGATCGTGGGAAGAAATCCCAGGAGACGATTCTTTAGCGGAGGTCGATCCCGACAGTCCCACTAGCAGTGCGTCTGCAACGAGTACGGCGTTTGTCGATGAAACGGGGGCCGGAAGCAGCAGCGAAGCGATCGCCACGTCCCCCACTGGAGATACCGTAAGTGAGAGCGAGTCCGCTTTCTCTCCGGAAGGAACAGCGAGCAACAGTGCGGCGACGGCAACCGTTGCCAGCGAAGCACCTCCAACGGCGACGGCATCGGCTGAAGTCTCGGAACCTTCAGTCTCGGAAGCTCCCATCGAGGAACCTGCTATTTCCGACAGCCCCACCGACCTCAATCCCGTCAGGGAGGAAAATGTCCTCGACACGGGTACTACACCCGCACCGAACGTTACCGAAGTCTCTGCAAGTAGCACGGCAGTTGCCGATTCTACGGGAACGATAATTAGCAGCGAAGCGACGGTCACCGCGACGACGGGAGAGGCGCAAACGGAGACTGTAAGCGTATTTACGCCCACAGAAACGGAAAGCGCCACCTCGGCGACGGCGATCGCCTCGGCAACAGAAGCCCCGATCGCCAGTGCTACTAACAGCACGTCAGAACCGCCACCGCCTCCGAGCGAAAGTGAGACCCCGATCGCGATCGCCGCAACCACAAACGCGGAACCGCCACCGCTCATCTCGCCCCCACCGCCGATCTCACCGCCACCGCCCATCGTCGAGATCGATCCGGTCGAGCTACCCCCAGACGTGCTAGAACCCGGCAGCCCGTTGGGGACGGCGAGTGACGACAATATTTTAGGAAGCGCCGATGACGACTACATGCGGGCGATGGAAGGAGACGACGCCATTACGGGAAGTATAGGGAGCGATATTCTCAATGGGAACAAAGGCAACGATACGGTTGCCGGAGGCGAAGGTGACGATATCGTTCGTGGCGGACAAGGTGACGATCTTTTATTGGGTAACAATGGTGGCGATATTTTGATCGGCGATTATGGGAGCGATACCCTGATTGGGGGAAGCGGCACCGACTGGTTCGTGTTGAGAACGGTAACGGCATCGGATAGTCTCACTTTAGCGGATGTAATTCTTGATTTCAATGCCGACAATTTCGATAAAATAGGGATAGATAACGGCGTGTCTCTCGAAAATATTGTTTTGGAAGCCGTCGATTTTAATGGAGACGGGGCGATCGATTCCACGGTCGTTAAAATTGGATCGAGTGGTGGTGAAGAACCTATTTTAGGAGTAGTTTTGGGAACGGTCGATGCTTTTGGGAATACCACTCTGGGTCTAGACGATTTTATCGTCGTCAGCGACGATATTTTAGCCAAAGGTTAATAGAAGATCGCTTTTTATTGAAGGATGAGATCGGCGATCGAGCTATCCTCAACAGTCCAACGGGGGTTCTCAGATACTTGTAAGTTTTAATGTCAACGAAATCTAGGTTTCGATCGTCTTACGAGTATCAATTTTTCTTCGGGTCGAAGTGCAAATTCATACGCTAACTGTTGCCAAGGTGAATGTTGTAGAACGATCGATTATTCCCAACGATATTATTGACTTCCTGAAAAAAGAAATGCGTTTTCAGGAAGTCACTCAGGGGATTTTGTTTCAAAAAATTATTGACCGGGTGGCACGGGAGCGATCGCTAGAAGTCAGCGATGCAGAAATTCAAGCACGAGCTGATGAATTTCGGTTGCAACATCGGCTGGAAAAAGCATCGGATACGCTGGCATGGTTGCGCGATCGCGGGATTTCTATTGAAGATTGGGAACGGGGGATCCGCGATCGGCTCTTAGCAGAAAAATTAGCCCGTGCTTTATTTGACGACGATCTCGAAAAGATTTTTACCGAAAATCGAACGCAGTTCGATCGCGTTTTACTCTATCAAATTGTCGTTCCTTACGAAAAAGTTGCTCGCGAGTTATTTTATCAAATTGACGAACAAGAAATCAGTTTTTATCAAGCTGCACACCTTTATGACATAGACGAACGACGACGGCTTTATTGTGGTTTTGAAGGAGAAGTTACCCGGTCGAGTTTGCCCCCCGTTCTGGCATCGGCAGTATTTGGCGCTCGCATCGGCGAAGTTCTCGGTCCGGTGCATACCGAACGGGGGTATCATTTGCTGTTAGTCGAAGCCTCTATTCCTGCTGAATTGACCCCACAAGTGCGCCAGGAATTACGCGATCGCCTGTTTCAACAATGGCTACTGCACGAATTAACGTATCACTTGCAAACTGAAGAAATACAATCTGAATCGAGGCAAACGTAAGAGAACGATCGGCAAAAAGGGCAACTCTAAGATCTAAGAGTTACCCTTTTTCATCGTTCGACCGAGGATCGATCCCTATCTCGTTCTTGATTTTTGATAGCAGTTATGGCGATCGCGAATGAGTTTGAAGCAGTCTTTGAATAAACGGGCTGGGAAAGGCGATCGCCGCAATCTTTTATATTTTTATTTCGTCAGCCCATGTTCTAAGGCATAACGAACTAACTCCGTTCGACTATTCGTTCCCGTTTTACTAAACAAACGACTGACGTATTTTTCGACATTTCGCACGCTAGTTTCTAACGTTTTAGCGATTTCTTTATTCATCAAACCTTGGGCGACTAAATCCAAAACACTTTGCTCTCTCGGGGTCAGATCGACCTTAATCGGTGGCGGTGTTTGGGCGATCGCGCTGCGCCCGGTCAGCAGGGACTTAATTTCGCCAATTTCGCGCGCTAACGAGGCAATATCGGGGGTTTCCCCGGTTTCCGGGGTTTGGGCGGCGCGACGGTCGAGCAAGTTTTTAACGATGGCTACCAATTCATCGGGATCGAACGGTTTCGACAAATAGGCATCGCACCCCGCTTGATAGCCTTGAATGCGATCGCCCGTCATCCCGCGCGCGGTTAAAAAGACGACGGGAAGCGCTTTAAATCGAGGATCTTCGCGCAGTTGCTTGAGAAACTCGTAACCATCGACATGAGGCATCATAATATCGGTAATGACCAATTCCGGCAGTTTCTGCTGCAAAAGTTCCCAACCCTGTTCGGCATTGCTGGCGACCTCTACCTGAAATCCTTCATCTTCGAGATAGGCTTGTACCGCTTCGCGCAAACCCGGTTCGTCATCGACCAGTAATAACTGTGCTGACATTTTCCCTGACCCTTTTTCCTGGTTTTGTTTTCTTCACTCACTCTAGCGAACTGCACGGGATTTGGGCGATAGGGGAGTGACCGTTCGCTGCGGCTTACTCCCCTCGATTTTAGGACCGTTTGAGTTCTTCTATCCGAACGCTCAAATAACGATTTTCCCGAATTAAACGCATTACCGATTCAATACTCACTTTTGTTTCTCCCAAGGTAATCAATAAGTGCGATCCCATTTCTAGGGCGGCTTCAAATTCCGGCTGCACGACTTCGCGGGCGCCGAGATGGGAGAGCAGGTCGATTTCGTTGTTGTAATGACAGCGAGCGACGACATCGAGGTGAGGGGCGATCGCCAAGGCCCGTTTGAGCAACAAGCGCGTCGAAGCGGGATCGGGAAGGGCGATCGCCAAGGCTTTAGCTTTTTCTAAATGGGCTTTTTCCAAAACTAATTCCGAATCTCCATCCCCAAAAATATAGGGAATCTGATTCATTCTCAGCCGTTGAATGGCAGCTTCGCTATTTTCAATGACTAAAATTTTGTGGCCGCGATCGTGCAGAATATTGACCAACACTTGGCCGACTCGTCCGTATCCCGCCACGACGACGTGATTGTTAATCGTATCGGGAATAGAAAGGGATTTGACATTGCGAAACTGTTGCAAATAAGGTTCTAAGAAGGGGATTTCGGCCACGCGATCGGCTAAAACGGGGGACCATTTTAGAAAAAATGGAGTGAGGACTAAAGTAATTGCCGTAATCCCTAACAGTAATAAATACTGTTCGCGATCGATAAATTGTTCCTCTAAAGCAACCAAAGCTAAAACAAAGGAAAATTCCCCAATTTGATTCAATCCTAAACTCACCGTCATCGCGGTTTTAAAAGAATAACCGAATTTTAAAACAATTGGTAAAATCACGATCGCCTTGCCGAGCATCACGACTACGACTAAACTGAAAATTGTATGCCAATTATTCGCCAAAACCACCGGGTCGATCAACATCCCGATCGATGCAAAAAATAAGCTGGCAAATGTATCCCGTAGGGGCAAAATTTTAGCCAGGGCTTGATCGGCGTAATCGATTTCTGACATCATCAATCCGGCGACAAAAGCCCCCATTTCTACCGATAAACCTAGAGCAGCCGTAACCAAAGCGACCCCCAAACATAAGGCGATCGTCGTCAACAGAAACAATTCGCTACTTTCGGTATTGGCAACAGTTTTAATTAAAGGTGGTACCAGCCAGCGACCTGCCGCAAATGCCGCCACTAAAAAGAGCAGACCTTTAAGAACGGCAGCGATCAGGGCGCCAGTCAGATTGGCGGGTTCGTTGAGGGCGGGTAAAATCGCCAACATCAGCCCCAAGGCAAGATCCTGGGCGATTAAAATAGCTAACATCACTTGACCGTGAAGGGTATTGGTTTCTCCCCGTTCGGTCAAAGATTTGAGAACTACCGCCGTCGATGAGAGTGAGAGAATCGCCCCGAGAAAGATGCCTTGAGTAAAGTTTTCTACCCACCCGACTCCGGTCGCCAGGAGGGCGACCAAGCCGATGGTGAGGCCAATTTGCAACAAACTCCCTTTGAGGGCAATGTCTTTGACCCGTTTGAGTTCGGTCAAGGAAAATTCAACCCCGAGGGCGAATAAGAGGAACGCGACACCAATTTCGGCCAAGGCTTTGATTTGGGCGGTATCGCTCAATAATTTGAACCCAAATGGCCCGACAACTAAACCACTGACGAGATAACCGAGCAGTATAGGTTGTCCGAGACGCTTGCTGGTGTAGCCTCCGAGGGCAGACGCGCCCAAAACGGTCGTCAGGTCGAGAATGAAATGATGTTCGGCGGCCATGTCAATTTAAAGCAGAGGTGAACAACTCACAATTAAAGCGTTTGTAGATAAAGAAGATGAGAAGACGGGGCGATCGCCGTTCGTCCCCGACTCGTCCCCGCCATTATAAGAGAAACTTATATTAATGATTAATAAATATTTTTGTTAAAACCCTTTACAAAGCTTAACAATCCCGTTAAGATGGGAACCATCATACAAACCACCTTGAAAACCAAATAGCACTCATAAACACATGACGACTACCTTACAGCAGCGCGAAAGCGCCTCCCTGTGGGATCGGTTCTGCGAGTGGGTTGCCAGCACCGAAAACCGCCTTTACATCGGCTGGTTCGGCGTGTTGATGATCCCCACCCTCTTGACCGCCACGACCTGCTTCATCATCGCCTTCATCGCGGCTCCTCCCGTTGACATCGACGGCATCCGCGAACCCGTTGCCGGGTCCTTGCTCTACGGGAACAACATCATCTCCGGTGCTGTGGTTCCTTCTTCCAACGCGATCGGGTTGCACTTCTACCCGATTTGGGAAGCGGCGAGCTTGGATGAATGGCTCTACAACGGCGGCCCCTATCAGTTAGTGATCTTCCACTTCCTGATCGGCGTGTTCTGCTACATGGGTCGCGAATGGGAACTGAGCTACCGTCTGGGGATGCGTCCTTGGATCTGCGTCGCTTACAGCGCTCCCGTCGCCGCCGCTACCGCCGTGTTCTTGATCTATCCTTTGGGTCAAGGCAGCTTCTCCGACGGAATGCCCTTGGGCATCAGTGGCACCTTCAACTTCATGTTGGTGTTCCAAGCCGAACACAACATTTTGATGCACCCCTTCCACCAACTCGGTGTTGCCGGGGTCTTCGGCGGTGCGCTGTTCAGTGCCATGCACGGTTCCTTGGTGACCAGCTCCTTGGTTCGTGAAACCACCGAAACCGAGTCTCAAAACTACGGTTACAAATTCGGTCAAGAGGAAGAAACCTACAACATCGTTGCGGCTCACGGCTACTTCGGTCGTTTGATCTTCCAATATGCCTCGTTCAACAACAGCCGCTCTCTGCACTTCTTCTTAGCGGCTTGGCCCGTGGTTGGCATCTGGTTTACCGCTTTGGGTATTTCCACGATGGCGTTCAACCTCAATGGCTTCAACTTCAACCAGTCGATTGTTGACTCTCAAGGTCGCGCGATTGGTACCTGGGCTGATGTCATCAACCGTGCCAACTTGGGTATGGAAGTCATGCACGAGCGCAACGCTCACAACTTCCCCTTAGATTTGGCGAGCACCGATGCTACTCCGGTTGCTTTGACCGCTCCTCAAATCAACGGCTAATTCTTTTTAGCTAGATTCAATAAAAAGCGTCCTCGAAAGGGGGCGCTTTTTTATTGGGGATTTGGAATGTAAGCTGTTAGACATTTAAACTGCATGAGTCAAACCAGCAGGGGTTTGGTAACCAAACCCCTGCTGGACACAAACCCTTACAGGACACAATAGTATTTGGTAGTGCGGGCATCCTGCCCACCTCGTAACTATGCATTTTAAAAAATAAACAGCTTATGGGTAATTTTTCACAACCGAATTACAGAAAACACAACGTTATCAGTTGAATTTTGAATGTTTTAATATTGTAAATTTATTCCAGGGAACGTGAGTGAAGCTGAATATATTGTTTAAATACAGGATTGAGTAGAAACTGAGATCGACCTTCTTCAGCAATTTTTTCTACTAAGCCCCGTCTAACTAAAGATTGAATGGCTTCCCATAATTCAGATTTGGAAAATTCGCGACGATCGAGTTTCCGAGAAAGATCTACTGCTTGATTTTGAGAAGCCAACCAAGAACTTGCCTGTTTTTCTAGTTCCGATAACCTTTCTAACTGAGATTCTATAATTGGTTCTAAATCGCCTACAAAGATGTCTTTGCGATCGGCTAAAAATAAGGAAACGCTACCGTCAAAGAGTTCGACAATGGTTGAGGCGATGATATTTAACCAGACAGGATGACCTTGATACAGATCGATCAGTTCAGGCCATTTTTCCTCATCAGTTAATCCTTTTTGTCGGCAAATTTCCTCAGCCTGAGATCCTAATCCTTTCAAGTGTAAAGTTTTGGCAGGTCGGTTTTCTGCTTCTAATGTCGCGATTTCCCTGGGTTTTTCCCAACTGAGAAGGATGACACAACTGTGATGAGGGTTTCTCGCAATTTGTTTAAAAAATTTGCCATAGTCTTTATATATTTTGAGATATTGACCCGCTAATGCGTCACTTTGAAAAAGATTCTCCACGTCATCCAAAATAACCAAACAATGTGAATTACGAAAATAATCAATCAGAGTTGGTAAGGGAGTCAGTTGAGACTGAGCAAAAAATTCTTTCAGTTCGGTTTTTAGACTAGACAGGGTGGGAGTATTGCTTAAACTTCGCCAAATAATATAGTCAAATTCACGATTGATTTGTTCGATGAGTTTAAGGGTAAGGGCGCTTTTCCCAATTTCACTTAAACCGTAAATGCTGATTAAGCGAGTCTGCTCTTTGAATATCCAGTCTTTGAGGGTAGAAAGTTCGGTGGTGCGGTTGTAAAAATTAGTTAATTCCGGTGCGTCTGCTAAGTTAATGATAGGTGACTGATTTTGGCTTGTGCCAGAGTTAAGAGAAGAGGGAAATCGGGGTTGTTCCCCACAAATATTGATATTACCATTACCGAATCCTATTTGTAAGCAATCACCGTAATTTGAAATATTAGATATTTCCGCTTGTTCTAGCAAAGAACACACATTCGACTTTTTAACATCTTCTCCAATCACATCAGATAGAATTTTCCATAACTTCCATGCCTCTTTTTTGACATGATCGTAACTTCGCTGATTTTCATCCGCAATTTCTTGATAATCTTGATGTCGCCAAACTCCTTCTAGTATAGATTTTTGTAGAGATTCAAGATGTTTTCCTGTTTTAGCGAAGACTTGCTCATCCGTCCAACTTAAAACTTCCTGAATGTCCATAGCTCAAAGAGGGGCAATTCAACGATGATTCCCACTTTATCACACTTGTTCCCACTTGAACTCGAAAATCCCACTTTTTCCTACAAAAACAATCATATAAAAAATCGTAAAATACCACTTTATAGCACTTTTATTGCTATGCAGATATCATTTTTTATATTAAAATCGGTAGAAATACAAGGAACAGACTTTCTGGTTTACTTGTACTTTCTTTCAATCTCCCATAAGGTAGAATGACTACTATGTTACAAAGCAACATCAAAGAAACACCAGTCAATGAGCAGCAAAGTAATGCTGCAATCTCTCAGTCTAGCTTTATCGATACGCGATCGAATAACCACACTGAATGGTATCCCATTGAGGTAGGAACAGAACGAGCAAATTTTATGGCTTGCGGCAACACTAATACGTTGTGTCATAGCAAAACACTATAATAAGGAGATTGCAACCTAAAAGTAAATTGCTAAAAATTGCAAAAATAAAGGACGCGACATACTATCGCGTCCTCAATGGAGGGAAGATATATGTTAGTTCATCGGCACGTTGGTAAGGTAGATTTCGCGGTCGATTCATCGCAACCTGTTGGGATTTGCTTAAAAAAATTTGAAACTAATAACTTAAAATTTATAAATGTTAATGATTTTATTGATTGGGCTTTAGCTGGATCGAGAATCCCTGCTACTCTTCAATGGGAGTTGCTTTCAGTCTGCAACTTTAAATGTCGCTTTTGTTATATGGTAGGACATACCGAACCTACGATATTCTCATCAGAGCGAGCTTTTGAACTTATTGATGAATTTGCGGATGCGGGGGTTGTTCAAGTCATATTAACAGGCGGAGAGTGCCTGATCCATCCAAGTTTTACAGCCATTTATGAAAAACTCCGCTTGGCAGGTATTATTGTATCTGTTTATTCTAATTTAGAAAAGCTAACAGCCGAGCAGATCGAAATATTTAAGCGTTATCCACCTTATGTGATTGAAGTTAGCATTTACGGTCACGATGAAGAGAGTTACGAAAGAGTCACTGGACGGCGATCTTTTAACCAGGTACTCCACAATATAGAGATTCTTCGGGACTATGGCTTTAATCTTCTTTGTAAAACTCCAATAACTACTCTGACCCAGAATTCTATTGAATGGATATATAACTGGTGTAAAACTCATAACCTGGAATATTTTGCATCTGCAAGTATTGACAATGGTCTTGACGGTGATGATTTATCGCACTTTTCCCTACAAGGAGCAGAATATTACTCAGCAGAAAAGTTTAGACTTCAGTTAGTTAAAGACCTAGTTTCCTCTACGAATTTAAAAGATATAAAATCTAGAGATACGTCCCTAGTTTTTAGCTGTGGAGCTGGTAAAGTAGGTGCTTACATTAACTACGATGCTACTCTTTCTCCATGTGCAGCAATTCGGGATCGGCGTTTTAATCTCATGCAACTTTCCTTCGCTGATGCTTGGCAACAGTTAGTTGGCAATATCCAATCACAGGAGAATTTAGTAATCAATGGATGTAATCCGAATTGTTCTGCAAGGTCAATATGTAAGATGTGTCCCGCAGTAGCTCTCCGTGATGAACAAGGAAATTATCGAGTTAATCCAGCTTATTGTGAACGAACAATTGCACTTGCTCAATTTCTTTCTGTAAGTTCCTAAATTGAAAATCAATTAAAGAAAGCAATAAGCAGCTTTTTTTGTTATTGATTTAACGATCGTTAATTAGGAGTACATGAATAAATGAATGATGCAAATTTTAAAGTATTGTATTTATGAATTCCCCCAGAAACTCAATCATTGAGGGTATATAGCAATCCTAGATTAGTTGGAAACAATAAGGGGATAGAATTTCAACCTAATTCTCAATGAGGTTAAATCTGATTTCGGTGGGTGGATTGCCATTTTCACGGGAATGACAAGTTAGATCGGTGGATTGAGGCTCTAAGATTTATAGGGGATATTGGTTATCAATAAATTTTACAACTCAAATAGGATGGCTATAGCATAAAAAAGGACACGGCACTGCCGTGTCCCTACGGTGGAAATGTTTTGAAAGTGCTTTGTTTTTGGGGACTGAAATTGGGTAGCATGGCAATTGCTAACCAATTTTCCAGGAAAGATTGAGGGTTAAGCGTTGAATTTGGTGCGGATGTCTTCGATACGTTTGCGATTGACGCCGAGGTCGGATTGACCTAAACGGGAGGCCGATCGCACCTGGATAATTCCGGCGTTTTCGTCTAAGTAGAATTCGACATCATCGACAAAACCCATGAGTTTGCTGGTGAATTCTGCATAGAGATAATGGGTTTCTGCTTGAATCATTTTGGCACTTTCGATAGAAGCGATGATGCTTTTGAGTTTTTCAAACGCTGCTTTGCCATCCCCTTGATAGGTTAAGGGTTCGATTTTATGCTGTTCGTCGCTGCTATTGCTAGAAACGCAGTTGGGAGAACTCGGACAGGTTCCGAGTTTGCCGTCTTTTACCCCTAAGTTGGTGGGGCGTTTGCCGGAAAATGAGAAGATGCTGGCGATAAACATGGGTTGAAAAGCGGTATCAGCAAGAACTGGGGGGGTGGGGGTCAAAAAAATGAGAGAAGATAGTACCAGAGAAAGCGCGATCGCGATCGCCTTCAATGAGGAAGGTTGCCGCATGGCCACATCGGTTGAGAATACACCAGTTATTCTACCGGGAAAGCTATCCCCGTGGCTCAATTGGGAGCGAGTTGTTTTTCGATCGCCTCATCGCCAACGGGATTACAACATCCTCACCGTGAGCACTTGGGGTGGGGTGGCGTCGGGAGGATAGCGGAAGTCGAGACGGAGCGATCGCACTTCGTTCGGCTTCAGATCTAGGGTAACCAAGGGATCGAGGAGTTGCCCGCGTCGGTGCCACAAATGCACGTAGCGCGTTATTTCCCGACCCTCGCCGTCGGCGGATCGCAGGCGGACGGTTCCTCGGAAAAAGGGGAAATCCCAGGGAGGCTGGCGGAAAATTAAACCATTTTGCGATAATCTTTCCTCTTTTTGCGGTGTTTCTAAGGCGATCGCTACGGTTTGCCCGCGATCGCTCCCATTGCGAATCGGGACGGTCAAATCATAATGCACCCCGTAATTCCCGTGGGATTCGTAGGCGGTATCGGGATAGCGAACCAATAATTTCGCCGCTTGCACTTGTCCGGTTCCCAAGGTTCCGGCCCGAACCGTACTCAAAACGTAAGAAACCCCCTCTTCCGATTGAGATAACGTGAGAAATTCGCTGCCTTCATCCACTAATCGCCCCTGCCATTTCGATCCTTGCTGCACCCCGGCGACGCGACTGTAAATTAACTGACCGCCCACTTGATCCGGCGGACTGGGGGTTTTGTCGCGGGGTTGGGCGACGCCGCCCGTATCGAGGAGTTGTTGCCATTCCGCTAAGGTCGGCGACCGATCGCCCCCGTCGGCACCTTGTTTAGCATACATCGCCAAAGTTGCCAAATATACTTTACCGTTACTCTTTAACTCCATAAACGTCGAACGACCGTTAATCGGTTTTTCTAACCCTTTGACCGGAATCGGATGATTCATTAACAGCCGACTTTCGCGGGGAGGAACGACCAGTTGGGCGGGAAAATCGGGCTGTCTGACCCCACGCAAAACATTATCGACCGCCCGAATTCCCGGACCGGAATAAACTTGGGCGTCGGGATTTTCACTCATCGGCGGTTTTTGCTGAAAAGGTGCTTCCGGTTCCATCAAATAACTTGCGGCGCGATCGATTTCTAAGGTGACGGGTTCGCTTCCGGGATTGTGAACGATCGCCCCGAGATAAAGCGTCTGTAAGTTCGGCGGAGTGTGAGTAAAATGGTGGGCAAAAAACTCGAATTTTCCCTCAAATGGAAAATTAAGATGGGCCTCTTTTACTTGCTTCCCAGTCGGCGGAAAGGTCGAGAGTAAAATCCCCTCTTTTTTAACCCATTCCGGACTGTTACTATTAAACATCGGGATCTTGTCGAGTTGACCGGGGAGCGATCGCACCGGATGCGGTCTGACGATGACCTCTGGTTCTTTCTGGGCAAGGAGTTGACCCGAATCGCGACTGCCTGGAGGCTGGCTGGACGTTGAAAAAGGATTTAAACCTCTCGATGGATTTTGGACGACCCAAATCCCGACCGTGCCGAACGTAGCGACGGCGAGAAAAGATAGGCAAAAGATCGGGATAACTTTCTGGTTCGGAACGGCCATAAAGGTAACTCGTTATAGGATCGGAAGAATTTAGTTTTATTCTGACATAAGTTTCACAATTGGAACGGTGGAGCGATTGCCGTTTCAACGCTTTTCTTGCCTCAATAGAGTTTGAAATGTTTTATCTTCTTTTCAAGACAGGCGATCGTCTGTAGGAGCGATCGATCGGTTTAAACAATAAGAGAGAACAATCAGAGAATAGACGTTAACCCCGATGCGATCGTCGCTGACTTCCGAAGTCCGTGGGTCGATTCGGTGTTTCCACAAGAACGACCGATAGAGTTTGGATCTTAGGAACTTGAGGAATGCTCTCCTGAAAAATGCTATAAATTAGGGTGAAAGGTTTTTTATTCTATTTTTAAACAGTTGGAGGAAAACATAGGATGACAGCAACTATGTTTTACAAACATACCCAAATCGGAAGCACGATTTTATGGGTTCTCTTGGCGGTTACCCTTTTGATGATCTTTATTTGGTCGATCGATCGCCAATCGGGGGCGATCGCGGGATTTACCGTTCTCGGTTTGTTAATTGTCGCTCTTGTTTTTGGAACCCTCACCGTTGAAGTCGATTCTCAGTATCTTCGCTGTTGGTTTGGTCCGGGTTGGATTCGCAAAGAATTTGCGATCGCACAGATTACAAATGCGATCGCCGTTCGCAATCACTGGTGGTACGGGTGGGGAATTCGCTACACGCCGCGTGGCTGGATGTTCAACGTTTCCGGACTCGATGCAGTAGAAATTACATTCACTTCCGGTCAGCATTTTCGCATCGGAACCGACGAACCGGAGGCGTTGGTTGCGGCAATTAGAGATCGGATCGCTTGAGTGAGGGGGTCCGTCATGCGGGGAGGTTGACCGCTTTGAGAACAAGGCTACCTCAATCTCAAATCTAAATTCTCAACCCTAAAATTGCTTCACGCTTCGACGGGATCGCCGACTTCTAGAAATTCGCGGGCGCCAAAAATTGCCTCGGGATGGCAATAATATTTAAACTCCAAAACGTTATAAAACGGATCTTCTAAAAAAAAGGTGCGATGCTCGACAGTAGACCCGGTAAAACGACGTTTCTCAGTTTCGCGAAAGTGTAATTTTTGAGTTTTTGCCCGTTCTAAAAGGGCTTCCCAATCCCTTTCATTTTGGAAGATAATGCCGTAGTGACGGGGGTAAATGGTTTTTTGGGGGTGGAGGGACTCCCGAGTGACGTGAGCGACCAATTGATGGCCGTAGAGATTGAGAATGACCGAGGATGGGGTTTCGCGTCCGACGTTGCAACCCAAACCTTCGGCATAAAATTGTTTAGTTTGAGCGATATCGCTCACGGGAAAGGCAAGATGAAAGATAACGTTATTCATAGGACGACTCGAACTGAACATGAATGCTTCGGAATTCTTATTTCATTATTCCTCGTTCTCGCCGTGGTTGGTAGCGGTGCCGTTGAATACGGTTTTGTTAGCGATCGCCTATGCCATTCCTAAAAAGCTGTTAACTCCCGCCGGGATGGTTCACGCCTGGATTTTGGGGATTGCGGTGTGGGGGATTCTCGACTGGCGCGGTTATGCGGTGGTGATGTTCTATTTCCTCGTCGGTTCGGCGGTGACCCGGGTGGGAATGGCCCAGAAAGAAGCGGCAGGAATTGCGGAAAAGCGATCGGGGGCTAGAGGGCCGGAAAATGTCTGGGGTTCGGCGCTGACGGGCATACTCTGTGCTTTTGGCGTGTTGGCACTGCAGTTACTGGCGCCCTCGGCGCAGGGGGCGATCGCCTTGTTACTGCTCGCTTACGTGGCCAGTTTCAGCACGAAGCTCTCGGATACGGTGGCGAGTGAAGTGGGTAAAGTCTACGGTCGGCGCACCTTTTTGATTACGACGTTAAAACCCGTGGCGCCGGGAACGGAAGGGGCCGTCAGTTTAGAAGGAACCTTGGCGGGAATAGGCGGATCGATCGCGATCGCCGTCCTCGGCTGGGCTGTGAATTTAATCGACGGCACCGGGGTGTTATTTTGCGTTATGGCTGCGTTTATCGCGACGAATGCGGAAAGCGCGATCGGGGCGACGGTTCAGGGCAAGGTGGACTGGATGACCAATGAAGTCGTCAACGGCATCAATACCGCCATTGGGGCGAGTTCGGCGATCGCCCTGGCGATCGCGTGGCAGAGTTTGCGCCCGCTTTTGAGTTAACCCGAATCCGAATCAGCCCACGGAAATCAAATCACTCTTGCATGAAACCTTATCAAAAAATACCGATTCGAGACTGTGGCGAACCCCTCGTTCCGATTCCGCGCGATCGCCTCGCGGTGGTTTCCCCCCATCCCTACCAACAACTCGGGGCGCCTTACGGCGATCGCTCCCCCTTTTTCGTCCGCGAAGGCGTTCTCGCCGCCCTTTTGGAAGCCCAAAGCCAGTTAGAGCGCGATCGCCCCGGTTGGCGGATTCAGATTTTCGATGCCTACCGCCCGATCGCCGTCCAGCAGTTTATGGTCGATTACAGTTTCGCCCAACTGGCGCGATCGCGCGGATTGGACGGGCGATCGCTCGACGAACAACAGCGTCAAGCCCTCCTCGCCGAAGTCTATCAATTCTGGGCGCTGCCGAACCGCGACCCAGCGACCCCGCCGCCCCACAGTACCGGGGGCGCCGTCGATGTCACCTTGCTCGACCCGATCGGCGATCCGGCAGATATGGGATCGCCGATTGACGAAATTTCGCCGCGTTCCTATCCCCATCACTTCGCCGACAGCGACGATCCCCTCGAACGGGACTACCACGCCAACCGCGAACACCTGCACGCCATCTTGCACGAGGTGGGATTCTGCCGCCATCCGAACGAGTGGTGGCACTTCTGCCTCGGGGATCAAATGTGGGCGTGGTTGCGCGATCTTTCAGTCGCGCGCTACGGTGGGGTCGATTAAGTCCACCCGCCAAATGTGACCGAAGCGATGCACTGCTTTTAATTCATAGCGCGGTTCCGCCTGGAGGCGATCGAAAAGCGCTTGTGACGGGCGAAATAAAAAGATCTCCCCTTCGCGATCGATCGCCTTCGGGATTTCCCCCTCCGCCGCTAACATATAGCGGGTGCGAGACCCGAGGAGATAGCTGAGGGAAACGAGGCGACTGACTCGCGCTTGGGAACTGACGACGAGAGGATTTGGGGAGCGATTGACGATCGCCGCCACCTCGGCATTGTAATAACAACTGTACTTATTCCACCAGGTTTGGGCTTGGGAACTGACCGCACAAGAAAGCACCCCCGCCGTCAAGACCAGGGCCAATAGTCCGCGCCAGAAATACCGCCAAGGGGGGGGCGAACCTTGGAGACGACGGGCGAATAAATAGGCTAAGGCGATCTGGATCGATACGTAGGAGGGGAATAGATAGCGGGCGACCCCCGATCGCTGTCCGCCGGAGAAGAGATCCGGTAACATCAGGGTCAAACCGGGAACGGCGATCGCGATCGCGATAAAGCCCCAGGTCTGTTGCGGCGTTTCGCGGACGACCCGATAAAGGGCGTAAATCACTAACATCGTCACCGCCGGAATTGCATAAATCGCCGGATTGGCAAAATTTAAGGCCGCATCCCGTCCGAGTTCGACATCGAAGAGCCGTTGTTGGGTGCCGATTTGAACGTCTAAAATCAACGAAGATAGGTTAATAAACCAACGGCGAACTAATGCCAAGGTCGGAATGTTGCGACCCAACCAACTCCCGACCCGACTGGAGTTGAGAAAGTAAATGATGCCCCAGGGAATCAGGGGGATTCCTCCGGCGATCGCCGCGATTAAATAGGGTTTGAGATGAGTTGTCAACCACTGTTTAGAAAAGAATTTAGAGAAGAATAAAACATAAATTCCATGAGCGAAAATTACTAAAATAGAAATTAAATGGGAGTAAAGGGCGACGATGACTGTCAGAGTGTAAAGCGCCCAGTTTTTCCAGTGAGGCTGTCGCAACGATCGCAACAGGGCGGCACTGGAAATTAAGGTAGTAACGACAAATAAACTATATTGGCGGGCTTCTTGGGCGTAGAGAACCTGCAGGGGAGAAACGGCGAGCAGGGCGATCGCGATCGCGCCGACGGGGGGCGATCGAAACAGTTCCCAACAGAGCCAATAAATAGCGGGAAAGGCGAACAGACTAATCAGTGCGGCCAGAGACCGGGTGACCGTGGGGGAGCTGCCAAAGATCTCCATCCACAGCCGACAGAATAAATAGTAAATGGGGGTATGTTCGGCGTTCCCGGCTAAGGCTTCTACCGTATCGCCCCAGCCTCGTTCGGGGGAGAGGGTTTGGAATTGATGGAGGGTGTCCCGGGTGATAATTTGGTTCGTGGGGGCGCGATCGACGAATTCCGTTTTTTGATAGCCGACGACCCGGACGGAGGTGTGGATTTCGTCAATCCAATAAACTTTTTTATCTAAATTGTAAAACCGAAAAAAAATACCGATCGCGACAGTTAAAGCGATGAAGAATAAGAGGGATTTGTGATAGTATCCTTGCAGTTTCATGTCAGGTCGAGGAGCGAGGCTGTCGGAGAGAGTCGGGGAGTGGGGCGGTTAAAAAGAGGCGACCGATGGTTAGCGGGGGGCTGCAAGGCGATCGAAATACCAGTTTAAAACGGGAAATAAGAGGCTGTGCAAGCGGTTGAGCCAGGTCATTTCGAGACCGGGAGCGATCGCGAACTGCTGGCGGTCTACCCCGCGTAAAATGGCGGCGGCGACCGCTTCGGCGGACCAAGTTCGAGCGGTGGCGGTAATCCGTCGAGTTTCGGGGGGTTTGGTTTTCATTTCCTCAGCCAGTTGGGGCGTATCCGTATCGGGAGGATAGACGACGGAGACGGAGACCCCGGTGCCGCGCAATTCGGGGCGTAAGGATTCCGCCAAACCGCGAACCGCGAATTTGCTCGGCGCGTAAGCAGTGTAACCGTAAATGCCGATCAGTCCGGCGCCGGAGGAGACGAACACCAGATGACCGCGACCGCGATCGCGCATGGAGGGCAAGACGGCGCGGGCGGTGTAGAGACTGCCGAAATAATTGACCGAGATCGCGCGCTCGAACGCTTCCGGGGGCAACTCGTGAAAATAGCCCGGGCGGGCGATTCCGGCGGAAGCGACGGCCAGATCCGGCGGACCGAGGGCGGCGATCGCCTCCAAAACCGCTCGGTCGAGGGCGGCGCGATCGCTGACATCGACGGCAAAGGTGCGGATCTGTTGCGTGGCGTCGGTGCGGACCGCTTCGAGTGCGGCCCGGGCGGCGGCGAGTTTGGCGCGATCGCGAGCCAGCAGGGACACGCTGGCGCCGCGACCGACCAACAAGCGGGCGACGTTCAAGCCGATACCGCTCGATCCTCCTGTAATCAACCCGTGAAAATGGACACCCTCTGCCATCACCCGTGACCGTTCAACTCGGGCAAGATCGTTTCCTGTTTGAGTTTGGCCAATTCTTCGGCAACGATCGCCACCGTTTCGCGAATTTGCGCTTCCGTGTGGGTGCAACTGATAAAAAAGCGCAGCCGTGCGGCATTATGGGGTACGGCTGGATAAAACATCGGCCCGACATTAATCCCGCGATGGAACAGCACTTGAGACAGTTTCACCGACATCAACGAATTGCCCACCACAATCGGTACGACGGAAGAATTTTCGCTCGTTCCCGTATCCAGACCGCGATCGCGCGCCAACTTCCGAAACAAAGTAGCGCGATCGTGCAGGCGCCCCACCCGGTGCGGTTCCTCCCGCAAGACCCGAATTGACGCCAACGCGGCGGCAGTATTCGGCGGCGACATCCCCACACTGTAGACAAATCCGGGAGCCGTGTATTTGAGATATTTCACCACCGCCTTACACCCGGCGATGTAGCCGCCACAACTGGCAAACGACTTGCTCAGGGTTCCCATCCACAAGTCCACATCCTGGGGGTCGATGCCAAAATACTCGCCAATACCGCGACCGTGAGTTCCCAGCACGCCGATCGAGTGAGCTTCATCGACCATCAGGAAAGCTTTGTGGCGTTTTTTGACGGCGACGAACTCCGGCAAGTTGGGGATATCGCCATCGGCACTATAAACCCCTTCGATCGCGATCAGCACCCGTCTGAACTGGTGGCGGCGCTGCTGCAAGAGGGTATCGAGGGCCTGCCAGTCGTTGTGGGGAAAAGCGATAATTCTGGCGCCGGAGAGTTCGCACCCTTGCAAGATACTGTTATGACTGAGAGCGTCGTGAACGATTAAATCCCCTTCGCCGAACAGGTGGGCGATCGTCGTGACGTTGGTGGCATGACCGCCGACGTAGACGATACAATCGTCAACGCCGATAAACTCGGCGAGTTCTCTTTCTAATTCGAGATGGATGACCCGTTCTCCCGAGGCGACGCGACTGGCGGAAGCGGAAGTTCCGTAGCGGTCGATCGCCGCTTTCGTCGCCTCAGACACTGCCGGATCGCCGCACATCCCCAAATAGTTATAAGAGGAATAGTTGATCAGTTCGCGTCCGTCAATGGTCGTGGTATCGTTGGCGATCCGTTCGTGAACGCTAAAAAAAGGGCTTCCCAGACCCAGAGCTTCGATTTGCAAGAGCTGCTGGCTGAGTTTCTGATATTCGGGAAAGCGATCGAAACGGTAATAGTCCGGGGAAATCTCGTCCGAAGGGGTGGGACTCGTCGGCGAACCGTTGGGGAGGGCTTCGACGTGCAGTTCGCCGAGGCTGTGGGGATTGTCGATTTCGTTGGCGAGATGGGTAGCGAGAGCTTCGATATTGGGATAGTCCCATAACAAGGTTGGGGACAGCCTGCGTCCGAGGAAGCTTTCTAAATCGCCGGACAGGTTAATGGCTTCGAGGGAGTTGAGGTTGTAATCGGTCAGGGGTTTGTGGACGTCGATGCGATCGGCGCTCAACTCCAGTCGGCGAGCCAGTTGTTCGACCAACCAAGATTCGATGACTCGGGCATTTGCACCAGACTGGGCGGGGTTGACGGGCCGATCCGACTCTGGGGAAACGGTGCGAGGGAGTTGGCTGTCTTCCTGACTCCAGAGCTGATTCAAGAGATTCATGTTTTAGTTCTCCATCCAATTAAACTCAAAATCACTCAGTTTCAGGGGTGGCACTGCGTGAGGAGTTATTCTAACGCTTAGTGGTTTTTGCCTTTTGCCGTCTGGGAACGTTTGCGGTTCCGATTTGACGGGTTTTGAAAGGCATCGAATCGTCCGTTGACGTCCGTTCGGTCGCCACCTTTACTGTCGATCGCCCCGTCCCCGAAGGGTTGAGGCTCATTTTGCCATGAAGCGACCGAAGTCGTCAGCATCATCGATCTCGATTGGGAAACAAATTAATGGGGGACATGAAATACATTTTTAGCACGTTCAAGCTAGGTTGCGGCTCGGAAAGGCGCGATCGCAACTCCATTAAATCCCCGAGAGAATGTCCTTTTCACTGTTTGATTTTGCCCGGACGCGATCGAAGGGCAACCCAAAGGTCGATGCAGAAACTGATGTTTTTGATTTTAGAGATTTTGTTGTTTCTAGCCGTTCCATCGGCAATTTCCCCCCCGAATCTCGATGGCGGAAAAGATCTTTGAAGCCTTGGAGATCGACGGGTCGGACCTCGGGGGAGAGGGGGCGCGAGGGAATGTTGACCGTCAAGGGGCGATCGCCTCCAAACTGCCCGCGAGAAACTCGGCCCGACAAGCGTGACGCTGGATTTTACCGCTTGAGGTTTTCGGAATCGAGCCGACTTTGAGCAATTCGACTGTATAAACGGGCAAGTCGAACTCTCGGGCGATCGCCCGTTGGATGGCTTGAATGACTTCTTTAGCGATCTCGGTTCCGGGTTCGTCGGTGGCGACGGTGGAGGTGGCTTGACGTTGCAGTTGGTGGTAGCGGCGTTCGACTTCGGCGACGACGACCAAGCGTTCCTCGCCGTCGGCGTCGATGGAAAAGGCGGCGCAACAACTGGGTCGGATTAGCGGGTGAACCCGTTCGACCAGCCGTTCGATATCTTGCGGGTAGTGATTGCGTCCGTTGACGATAATCAGGTCTTTGAGTCGTCCGGTGACGAACACTTCGCCGTGGCGATCGACAAAACCCAGATCTCCCGTGCGTAAAAACGGCCCTTCCCCGGTATCGGCGAAATACGCCTCGAAGCTGTCCCGGGTGGCTTCTGGGTTGTTCCAATAGCCGGAGGCGACACTCGGACCGCGCACCCAAATTTCGCCGATTTCGCCCTCGGCGCAGGGGGTCAGGGTTTCTGGATGGGCGATCGCCACGATTTGATCGGTCAAGGTGCGACCGCAACCGACCAGGGTGCGGGTTCCCGGGCGATCGCCTCGGGTCGGAACCACCCGGTTTTGTTCTAAGGCTGCCGCGTCCACGGTTTGACAGACCGGATGCCCCTGTTTGTCGCCGCCGGAAATCATCAAGGTCGCTTCTGCCATGCCGTAACACGGATAGAAGGTTTCGCGGCGGAAACCGCACGGGGCAAAGGTTTTACTGAAACGATCCAGGGTGTCGGCGGCGACGGGTTCGGCGCCGTTAAAGGCAATTTCCCAACAGCTCAAATCGAGGTGTTCTAACTGTTCCGGGGCGATTTTGCGGGCGCAAAAGTCGTAGGCGAAATTGGGGCCGCCACTGGTATTGGCCCGATAACGCGAGATCGCGTTCAACCAGCGCCAGGGGTTTTGTAAAAACATCAACGGCGACATCAAGATCGTCGGACATCCGGTATAGAGCGGTTGCAAGATGCCGCCGATCAAGCCCATATCGTGGTAGGGAGGCAGCCAAAACAGGCCGATGGTCCGTTCCGAGAGCCCCGCCGCCTGCTGGATGCGCTCTAAGTTCGCCAGCAGGTTGCCGTGTCCGATGCGGACGCCTTTGGGGGTGGCGGTAGACCCGGAGGTGTATTGGAGAAAGGCGAGACTGTCGCCGTCGAGGTCGGGGGTTTGCCAGTCGTGCGATCGCGCCAATTGGAGGAGATCGCTGGCAATCCAGTGCAGACAGTCGAGTTCCGGCGCGCGGTCTACTCGGCGTTCGATATTGCTTAAAATCGGCGAAACCGTTAAGGCGACCGAAGCTTGGGCGTTTTCCGCGATCGCCTGCAAGCGGTACAGGGAACGATTCGGACGGGGAGGATAAGCCGGAACCGCGACGACTCCGGCGTACAGACAGCCGAAAAAGGCGGCGATGTAGTCGAGTCCGGGCGGGTAGAGGAGTAAGGCCCGTTCTCCCGGATCGAGTTTACCCTGCACTTCGGCGGCGATCGCCCGGGCGACCCGATCTAATTGGGCGTAAGTCAGGGAAAGACTCTCGTTTTCACCATCGACGAGGAAGGTATAAGCGGTTCGGTCGGCTTGGTGGACGGCCCGGTAGCGAAGCAGGTCAACTAAGGTCTCGAAGGTCTGGGTACAGTCTGAATAAGTCATCAAAAAATAGCAGATGCGCGTTAATGGTTTGACGCCCGTTTCGATCGCACGATCCGTTCGCGTAGCGACGCCGGAGGCGTATCGCAGCTCGTCAGAATCTTGATGAGGCGAGTCCGCACGCGAACTTCCCGGCATCAAAGCTTTTTTGACGTCGGAGCCTCCCGGAGATCTCTTCGATTCCCGTTATCGAATGGCGATGTTCTCTAAAACAGATCGGCAGAGCAATGTTCACGAATTTAACTCTTAATTGTAACTCGAATTTTTAAACCCGCTAAGCGAAAATCTAAAGAGAGAGTTGCAAACATTTTTTTGAAAGTTTTGGAAAGTTTTGAAATGGGCGGCGATCGCCGCGAAGCGATCCCTACTGCCAGCGCACTCGAAACCAAGGGCGATCCTCTCCCCGCTTGGCCCCCGCTTCGGCAAGCCATTCGACGGGCTGGTAAGTTCGGAAAACCCGATCCCACAGATCGAGACCCAAACCGAAATTATGATGCCATTGATTGTAACGATGATGTACGTAATGGACGGGCATTTTCATCCAGAAACACCGAGTGGGATTTTCGTGTTGTAACTGATGGGCAAAGGCGGCAAAGATGCCATAACAAAAGGTTCCGCAAAACCAAGTGATGCCCACTCCCCAAGAATATAAAAAGAGCGGCACCATCAAGATTAAACCGCCCTTAAAATAATCGATAAATTCTCCTAAAACTCCTTGTGCTTCGTTGCGGCGGTGATGTTCCGCGTGAAACTGGCACAATTTGGGATATTGGTGCATGAGTCGGTGCATCCAATATTCGACCAAACTGGCGAACATAAATGCCAGTAAAAACCAGGCGACAAGTTCGGCAACCTCGCTGAAGGCGACCATGTAACCTCCTGAAAAATGGCTATTTAATAAAGATATTGATTAACTCAGGCTCACCGCTAGATAAAACTTACCCAAACTTCCCCATCAAGTCTGAAAGCTTGATGAACAATGCATTTGAGTCGATTTTACTTCCTGTTTCTACCAAGGGAGTCGGTGAGTCAGTGCGGTCTTGGGGTCTCCCCAAGTAGAGCAACTGACGAACCCGTAGGGCTCACTCTTGTCCACAGGCGTTAATTTGGCCGTAGCTCGACCTATTTTTTCCAGATTTTTGGCTGCGTTTAAATCTCTGTCTATTTTGAGATGACAATGGTCGCAACCAAACAGTCTTTCTGATAAGAGTAATGAGTCTTTAATTCTTCCACAATTAGAACAGGTTTTACTAGACGGATAAAATCTGTCTACGATTATTAGTTGTGACCCATACAATTGGCTCTTATATTCCATCTGCCGTCGAAATTCATAAAATCCCATATCGGCGATAGATTTAGCTAGTTTATGATTGGCCATCATTCCCAATACATTTAAGTCCTCTATCACATTGACTGCGTGGTTTTTGCATAATTGTGAAGTCAACTTATGTAACGTATCTTTTCTGAGATTGGCGATTTTTCGATGGATTTTCTGGACTTGAAGCTGGGCTTTTTTTCGATTGGCAGAGCCGAGACTTTTTCGGTTAACTTGTCTTTGGAGTCTAGCTAGTTTATTTGAGTGCTTTTTATATGCTTTTATTCTTTCTATACTTACTCCCGTTGATAAGGTGGCAAGCGCTTTGATCCCCAAATCTATCCCCAGTACATCTGTTTTCTTCTCGGTGGGGGTCACGTTGACATCTATTTTAAGCGAAATAAACCAGCGATCTGCCTCTCGACTAATCGTCACATTTTTGGGTTGATAATTCCCCGATAATCTTTCATAAGTTTTCAGAATTCCAATGACAGGAACCTGAATTTTATTTTCAGATAATATTTTTATGGTTCCATCTAGAGTAAAGCTGTCTTGTCTGCCTTTTTTCTTAAATTTAGGTCTGGATTTCTTTTTTCTAAAGCAATCTTGCCACGCCTGAGCGAGATGTCTTAAAGCGTACTGAGGGGAACATTTGGAAACTTCATAGTACCAGGGATTTTCTGGCTTGACCAATTGATTTAACCATTTGTGCAGGTCAATTGCTGTGGGAAATTTGATTTTTTCATCGGGACTACAATCGGCATTATGTGATAAAATCCCTAAACACAACCCGTGACCCCAATTATACGCATGACGCGCCACTCCCGCATGACGAGCGAGTTTTTGTTGTTGGGTAAGATTAATTTTAAGTTGTGTTTTAAACCCTAATAACATGGATTTAAATGTTCTACGCTACCAATGTCGCCTACCTCGAGCCGATTTTACCACCACTGATGACTTGATTGACAATTCAGTTTCTAGAAATATTGGTCAATGCTCCGGGAATTTCTCACGGTTTGAGTAAGATTGGGTAAGTTTTCGGCTTCTGTAGTTAACCCTAGCATATCGATCGCGCGATCGCATCGCCCTATAAGGCGATCGAAACTTGGCAATCCCCAAGCAAAATTTGCTACCGGAACCCATCGCGCGATCTTCACTCTCTGGGAATTCTCGCTAACTATTCGAGCGCGCCAACCATTGCAAAATTTCCGTGCGATCGGCTTCAAAGTCTTGCCATTCCGCCACGACAGGTAACGTCCCCGCCAAAAAGCGATCGCGGCAAACGTGACGCTGCACTTTGCCACTCGATGTCTTCGGCGTGCTTCCCGGCTTGACCAACACCACCGCCGAGGGTTGGATTTCGTGTTGTTTGAGAATCGCGATGCGGATGGCGCCGATGACTTCCTCCGGATCGAGGCGCCGCAGGGCCGTGCGTTCCACTTCGTTAATCACCACGAGATGATCCTCGCCGCCGCGATCGAGACTAAAGGCGGCGCCGCCATTGAGACGCAAGACCGGATGACTCTGTTGCATGGTCAACTCGATATTTTGCGGGTAGTGATTGCGTCCCCAAACGATCATCATATTTTTGAGCCGGCCCGTGACGAACAGTTCGCCATCGTCGAGAAAGCCGAAATCCCCGGTACGTAAAAACGGGCCTTCTCCCGTATCGGCGAGGTACGCATTGAAAGTACGATCGCTCTGTTCCGGTTGGTTCCAGTAGCCGCGACCGACTCCGTCCCCCGCGACCCAAATCTCGCCGACGCGATCGCGATCGCAACGCTGCAAGGTGTCCGGATCGACGATCGCGATCTCCTGTCCCAACCAGGTGCGCCCGCAACCGACCACCGCCCGCCCTTGGGGGTTCGAGGGATCTGTCGGGACGACGCGACGTTCGTCGAGGGCGGCGCCGTCTACATACCGCACGATCGGCGCTTCCGACTTCAAACCTCCCGACGCTAATAAGGTCGTTTCCGCCATCCCGTAACAGGGATAAAACGCTTCGCGGCGGAACCCGCACTCTGCAAATGCCTCGGTGAAGCGACCGAGGGTTTCGGCCCGCACGGGTTCGGCGCCGCTAAAAGCGACCTGCCAACAGCTCAAATCCAGTTGCTGTTTCTGTTCTTCGGTAACCGAACGGATGCACAAATCGTAAGCAAAATTGGGACCGCCACTGGTGGTGGCCCGGTAGCGCGAAATCGCCTGCAACCAGTGGAACGGTTTTTGCAAGAAGGTCATCGGCGACATCAACACGACGGGAAATCCACCGTAAACGGGTTGAATGACGCCGCCAATCAAGCCCATATCGTGATATTGAGGCAACCAAATCACCCCGCGACTATCGCCGTTATGGTCGAAGCCGCGATAAATCGCTTCGGAATTGTGGAGAATGTTGCGGTGAGTGACCATCACCCCTTTCGGCGTTCCCGTAGACCCGGAGGTGTACTGTAAAAACGCCAAGGTATCGGCGCCGACCTCGGGAGGGTGCCACTGGCGAGCGGTATCGGTGGAGAGGGTATCGGTGGCGATCCAGTGAATGGACGCCAGGGGAGAATCTTTCGGCAAATTCCCTCGAATCAAATCGAGGAGGGCTTGGGTCGTCAGGGCGATCGTCGTTTCCGAGGAGGTGACCCGCGCTTCAAAGCCTTCGAGGGATTGGTTGGGACGGGGCGGATAGGTCGTCACGGCGACGATTCCGGCATACAGGCAGCCGAAAAAGGCGGGAACGAATTCCAAACCGTCTGAAAAGGGATAAAGCAGTAAAGCGCGAGAACCGGGGGGGACTTTTTCTTGTAAGGCGACGGCGATCGCCCGCGCGCGATCGTCGAGTTGGGCGTAAGTCAGATGTCCCGATTCCGTTTCGCTATCCGCGAGAAAGATGTAGCCTGTTTGCTCGCTTTGTCGTTGCGCGCGATCGCGTAGTAACTCGATTAATGTCGAAAACTGCTGCAAGGTTTCCCACCACTCCGTTAAACCGCATGATATTCTAGCCCGTTGTTGCAATCTAGAGCAACGCTGGAAGCAAATAGGGAGTCGGGTTCAAGGCAAGAGGTAAAGGGGGTCACTCAGGTATTTGAACAAAAGCATTACCCTCTCAAGCTAAAATCTAAAATTCCTAAATCTAAAATCTAAAATCTAAAATGAATCAAGATATCTTTGCTCGGTTAGCCCTCCAACAAATCCCTAAAATTTTAACCTTGTGCGATCGCAATCCCCACAGTCCGACCTATGGCTGTTTCGATCGCACCTTCTGGCATTATAAAGTGGTCGATTTCCCCAGTGGAATGTCTCAAGAATTCGTCTGGCCCCTGGCGCTGGCTTACCACAGCGCGATCGCGGACAATCCATTTTACCATCAAGAAAACCTGCGTGAATGGGTCGAAGCAGGCATCATTTACGCGGCGCGTAGCGCTCATGCCGATGGGTCTTGCGATGACTATTTCCCTTACGAACGTGCGGCGGGGGCTGCCGCCTTTTCTCTGCTCGCTTGCGTCGAAAGTTATCAATTATTCGATCTAGATCACTACGAAGTTCTCAAGTTTTTTGAACGGCGCGCGAATTGGTTGGCAGACCATCACGAAAGCGGACAACTCACGAACCATCAAGCCTTAATTGTTTTATGTTTGGAACGAGTTGGCGCGTTGTTACAAACTGACCGATGGGATCGCGCTCAAGCTAAACGGCTGGAACGGGTGTTCTCCTGGCAAAACGAGGAAGGTTGGTTTCAAGAATATGAAGGCTGCGATCCGGGCTATCACACCCTGACGATTTCTTGTTTGGCCCAAGTTTATCAAAGTAGACCGGACGATCGCCTCAAACAGGTTTTAGAAAAGGCGATCGAATTAGCGGCTCAATTCGTCCATCCCGACGGATCTTATGGCGGCGAATATACCAGCCGCAATACTTATAATTTCTTCCCCCACGGTTTTGAAGTTATGGGGCGAGAAATGCCTGTTGGGTTGCAAATTAACGATCGCTTTTTAGAAGGGCTAGACCGGGGGTTGAGTCCGTGTTATGGGGACGATCGCATCCTCGGACATCATACCTGGAATTATTTACTAGCTTGGCGCGATTTCGTCCCGGAACGTCCCGAATCTCTCCGTCCGAAAGCGGGTCGCGTCTGGTTAAAACAAGCGCAATTATTAATCGATCGCCGGATTACTCGGGGTGAAGGGGTGCAAGATGCGACCTCGGCGGGCGATCGCCCGACCCCCGATGTCGAGCTTTATTTAGCTATGAATAAAGGGGGAGTGTTTAAACTTTTTAGAAATGGGACATTACTGTTTTCCGATACGCAGTTTTCTGTCAAAGTATTAAAAGGTAAAAAGTTTAAAAATGCCGTCGGTCATTTAGTCGATGACTACGAGGTAGAAGTTCGCGAAGATGAAATCTTGATTCAAGGAAAGTTGGGCTGGGCAAAACAGCAACAAATGACGCCATTTAAGGCGATCGTTTTGCGGTTGGTTATGTTAAGTTTCGGTCGTTTTTTTCCGAATTTAATTCGGCGAATTTTACAAAAAATGTTGATTACGGGGAAAAATAAAGCTCCGTTTGACTTTATCCGTCGTTTGCGTTGGAACGGTCGGCAGTGGCAAATTGTCGATGAATTGATTGCGAATTCTTGGGACGGGGTTAAAGCGGTGGGAATTGGTGCCGATCAAACTTCAATTTATGTGGTGATGAGTCGCACGTTTCAACCCGGACAATTACAGCCGTGGTTGGATTTGAGCGATCGCGTTCAATCCCTTTCTCCGGGGGATGTGTTGCGAGTAGAACGGCGGTTTTAATGAATGAGTTTATAGGATTTATGAGTCAGTATTCGGTTGATGTATTCCCGTTTTCATGGAAATGAAATATAGTCATTTCAAATAACCCTTTTCTGTCATTGTCGGAGATAGCGATTGCCGGATCCCCGATCGGGAGCGACCTAGGCGACTCTGACCCTATTTTTGAGTTTCTATTCGGAAAATCCGTCGCGATCGCCAACCCGGTAAGAGTTCTAGAATTCAGTCAAGACAAGGGTTGTCCTAGAGTTACAGAAGAGGGATAATAGCTTACGAACGAGTCACAGGTCGCTTTTGCCAAGCAAAGTAAAAGAAAAATTGTACGGTATTTGGATGGGTTCGATCGATGTAGTTAAAATAAGAAGCATACTAAAGCTGACAAGCCCGGGGAAAAGTTCAGAACGCGCCGCCTCGCCTCAGTCAAATTAGAGAGAACCACCCCGGAGACAGGAACAACCCGATCTACACTGCAAAAAACTGAACGACCCAGTGCCAGATGGAATGGTAGATGAAGCCCAAAGCGTTCGATAGCATGGCTTTGACCTGGATTCCCGTACTCAGCTCTTGGGGAGTTCCTTGGGGGATGATACGAGCGATCGGTTCTACCCAGCCCATTTCGTCGCTGATTCCGGCTACAATACGTCAGTATTTTATATTTTATACTCGCATCGTCGCCACGGCTTTCTCTTTATCTCACATCAGCATGGCTGTCAGTCATGCGGTTTCTCGCTATTTTCTCTTGAGTGCAGAATGTAAGCTTAATAATAAATTCGTCAATTTGTGGATCTCGTTCCTGGGAGAATGACTATATATTAAATTTGACTGCTTTTTGATTCGATCGACTTCCAAAGCCCGTCAAAATCTGTTAAAACAACTACAAACCAAGGCATTGAAATACAGACTGCTTTTCTTTTGTGGTTTTCCCCCTACACGACGGCGAGGAATCTGAGATGACCCCCTCTAAAGATGATGGTAATGCTAACGGCGATCGCAATCTGTTTGAGGATTCTAAATCGCTCGAAGATTGGTGTTTTGACGAACAATTACTTGAAAAAACTCTAGCGGCTTACAGTAATGCGATCGCCGAACGCAATTTAATGGCTCGGCAACTGCGCGAAACCCTCAAACAGCTCTCCGAGCTCAAATTTGCGTTAGAACGAGCCGCTAAAATCTCGGTTGGAGATCGCCACAGTATTATTAATTTTTTGCGCGAGCAGTTTGGTCGAAAGTATCGCGCGGGTTCGGTCGATCGAACAACAGTCCACCCACCTCACGATCTCCGGGCGATCGAATCGGTATTAGCGCCTATCGTGCAGGCGATCGAGCGTGGAAAGGTCTGGCAAGGAACTATCGAGTTAGCATGGGGGGAAAATCAAATCGCTCGCTATTACACCACGGTGGTTCCCTTTTCGAGAGAACCGGGACAACCGGATCAATTTTTGGCCTTACAGGTCAATCTAATGGAGGGGGTCAGACTCGAATAAGGAGGGGTTTTGATGGGTGGATCGAACTCTAGAAATCACCAGAGGTTAGATCTTCGAGACGGGGGAAAAGCTCAAGACGGTGGGGAGGATCGTCCCTCATCCGAGATCGAGATCGACTCGTTTGGAGCGCTCGGCGATCGCATTTCCAGTGGCGAATATAGACATTGGTTTTCTCATTCGATCGGGGGACAATTCGGGATCGTCTTCAAGTGGGAACGAGCAGAAGTAGGGGGGCTTGAAGTGATTTTTCTCAAGATAGGATCCACAACATTAAAGCTGCAACGGTTAACGTTACGATTTGCAGGGCAATCGTTTGAGCCAACCAACGGAACGGCTTCCAAGTATATTCCATGAATTTGATCTCCTCAACACCTCTAGTCCTCTAGACGATCGTTCTCGCATCGATGCTCCCGGGATCTGTGCGATCTTGCACCCCCTAGAACGGTGATTTTGCTCACCCAAAACCTCGATCTCGATCGCCAAAAATGGGGATCGCTGGCATTGAAAAAGCGCCGATGCACCAACCTCACTCCAATGGAAGCGATCGCGTGCGCGGCGATGGAAGATCGGCGATCGCTACCGCAGAAATCTAAAAGTTGTCTAAAGTTGCGAAAGGAACTGGGAAAGTGGCGGGGCGATCGCCGGGAGGATCTCACCCCTCAAACGACAGATCCACGCCGACCTCTTGCGCCCAGACTTGCCATTGCTCGCTCATGGCCGCTACCCGTTCGGGGTAATCTGCCGCTAAGTTATTCATCTCCGTGCGATCGCGCTCTAAATCGTACAATTCCCAAGTTTCCGTCTCTTTCTCATAAACTGCTTTCCATTGGCCTTGGCGGATGGCACGATTGTTGTGGTGTTCCCAATACAGGGTTTCGTGGTCTTCGTTCCGTTGACCGAGGAATGAGGGGACTAAACTTTTACCATCTAAAGGCAGTAGCGGGCGATCGTCCCAATTTTCTGGATACTCGACCCCCGCCAACTCCAAACAAGTCGGCATGATATCGATAACATGTCCCACGCGATCGTTACGACTCCCCGGCGCGATCGTCCCCGGCCACCAGGCGATCAAAGGCGTGGCGGTTCCGCCTTCATAAACTGAAATTTTATAACGTCGAAAGGGCGTATTGCTGACATTCCCCCAACCGATCCCATAACTCATGTAGGTTTGACCGGAACCGGGCATCAAATCTAACTGATTATCTGGCAAAATTTCGGCACTGGCGCCGTTATCCGATAAAAACAAGACCAGGGTCTCGCGATCGCGCCCCAATTGCCTCAGTGCCTCCAACATTTGGCCGATCCCGCGATCCATAGCTTCAATTTGGGCGGCATACACTGCCATCCGCATATCTTCCCAGGCTTTATTTTCCACAGTTTCCCAGGGTGGAACTCGTTCGTCCCGTGCTGATAGAGACCACCGAGCATCGATCGCCCCGCGCGCGATCGCCTGTCGGTACCGACGAGTTCTCACTGCGTCCCACCCTTGCAAGTATTTGCCAATATATTTTTTCGTTTCGGCAGGCAAAGCGTGCAAAGGCCAGTGGGGAGCAGTATAAGCGACATACAAGAAAAACGGGTCAGATTTTTGACCATATTCTTGCAACATAGCCACCGCATTTTCGCTAATGGCATCGGTCAGATAAAAACTATCGGGAAATTCAAGGAGTTGGGTATGATTGCGAGCGACTACGCGACCCCGGGTTCTGCCTGCTTGTAGGAGATTGGGGTTGAAGTAATGACTCGCCCCGCCAATTAAGCCGTAATACTGCTCGAAACCGCGATCGAGGGGCCAGTGGGGACGCTCTTCGCCGACGTGCCACTTTCCCGACATTAACGTCTGATATCCGGCACGTTGTAAAGCTTCGGCAACGGTCAAGCAACGATCGTTCAAATATCCTTGGTAGGCAGGAGAATCGGGTTTACCGGAAAGATTAGTTAACGTTCCCATGCCCGCACGATGGGGGTACAGACCCGTTAACAGGGACGCTCGCGATGGAGAGCAGCGCGCGCAATTATAAAATTGAGTAAACTTCATTCCTTCTCGGGCGAGGCGATCGAGATGGGGGGTTTCAATTTCGCTGCCATACGGCCCGATATCGGAAAATCCGAGATCGTCGGCCATAATTACGATAATATTGGGGCGATCGAGGGCGAGAGAATCGCCCTTACTTAAAGCATTTAAGCTGACGATCGCCCCCATCGTACCGAACGACCGTTGCAGAAATTGGCGGCGAGAAAACACGAAAACTAACCCCAAAAAACAACGACAGCCGCTCCTATCTTACGAGAAAGGGCGGCGCGTCTGTATTCCTCTTAAAAATCGGGATGACTGGATTCGAACCAGCGGCCCCTTCGTCCCGAACGAAGTGCGCTACCAAGCTGCGCTACATCCCGATGCGCGGTTTTTTTCCTTAACCAGTCTAGAGTATAACATCATCTTTGGCTAGGATGTAAAGAGTGTCACTTAAATTTTTCATGGCAAGCGTGAGTGTAAAGCCTGATTGGTTGCGGGTCAAAGCCCCTCAGTGGGAGCGCGTCGGCAATGTCAAAGAAATTCTGCGCGACCTCGGACTCAATACGGTCTGCGAGGAAGCGTCCTGTCCCAATATTGGCGAATGCTTCCATAACGGGACGGCTACCTTCCTGATTATGGGTCCGGCTTGTACCCGGGCTTGTCCGTATTGCGATATCGACTTCGACAAAACGCCGCGATCGCTCGACCCGGAAGAACCCGCGAACTTGGCGGAGGCGGTGCGTCGGATGCGGCTCAATCACGTGGTCGTCACCTCGGTCAACCGCGACGACCTGCCCGATGGGGGAGCGACGCAATTCGCGCGCTGCATCGAGGCGATCCGCGCCGCTTCCCCGGGAACGACGATCGAAGTGTTGATTCCCGATTTATGTGGCAACTGGGACGCTTTAGAAACGATTCTCAAGGCAGGTCCGGAAGTCCTCAACCACAATACCGAAACCGTCGAACGGCTCTATCGCCGGGTACGTCCCCAAGGGAATTACGAGCGGTCTCTAGAACTGCTGCGTCGATCTCGGGCGATCGCCCCGTGGGTGTACACCAAATCCGGCATCATGCTCGGTTTGGGGGAAACCGAAGCCGAAATTCGCCAAGTGATGGCCGATTTGCGCCGGGTCGATTGCGATATTTTGACGATGGGTCAGTACCTGCAACCGACGCCGAAACACCTGCCGATCGCCGAATGGGTCGCGCCGGAAACCTTTGAGCAGTGGCAAACCCTCGGCGAATCGATGGGCTTCTTGCAAGTGGTCGCCTCGCCGTTGACCCGCAGTTCCTATCACGCCGAGCAGGTGCGCGCCCTCATGGAACGTTACCCCCGTTCCCGATCGTGAGCGCCACCGATCGCGAAGCCGGGGCGATCGCGCCGACCCGCCTCGCCGTCATCGGCGCCGGGATGTGGGGTTCGACGTTAGGACAATTAGCCGCCCACAACGGCCATCACGTGAGCCTCTGGTCCCGTCTCGGCGATCGCTCCCTCGCCGAGACGGTCGCCGATGCGGAAATTCTCCTGTCCGCCGTCTCCATGAAAGGGGTGCGTCCCGTCGCTTCCCAAATCCGCGACTTGCCGATCCGCCCCGATGCCATTCTCGTGACGGCGACCAAAGGCTTGGATCCCGAAACCACCTGCACCCCTTCGACGATCTGGGAAGACGCCGTCGGCGATCGCCCGGTGGTGGTCCTCGCCGGACCGAACCTCTCCAAAGAAATCCAACAAGGGTTACCCGCCGCTACCGTGGTCGCCAGTACGGATTTTGCAGCCGCCGAACGGGTGCAAGGGATTTTCTCCTCGATGGATTTTCGGGTCTATACCAATCGCGACCCCCTCGGCGTCGAACTCGGCGGCACCCTCAAAAACGTGATGGCGATCGCCGCCGGAGTTTGCGACGGGTTACAACTGGGCACCAACGCCAAAGCCGCCTTACTCACCCGAGGACTGGCAGAAATGATTCGGATCGGCAGCGATTGGGGCGCCCAGGTCGAAACCTTTTACGGATTGTCCGGACTCGGCGACCTCTTGGCGACGTGCAATTCTCCCCTCAGTCGCAACTACCAAGTGGGGTATCAATTGGCGCGCGATCGCCGCCTGCCGGAAATTTTGGCCGATCTCGAAGGGACTGCCGAAGGCGTCAACACCACCGCCGTCTTACTCGATCGCGCCCGCCGCCGGGACATTTCGATGCCGATTTCCTACCAAGTCGGTCTGCTCCTCGACGGTAGCATCACCCCCAAAGCCGCCCTCGAAGCGTTAATGGGTCGCGAGAGCAAACCGGAATAGCACTTGAGCCGACCCGCGCCGTCCGCCTCGACGGGGCGACGATCGCCGTCCCTCGCCCCGTCTTTAATGTTTTTAATATTTTCCAACTGGAAAAGTGCCACCCGTTCGACGGGGGATCCCGGTAACTTTGCCCCCTTCGGATCCCCGCGATCGCCCCTAAAAACTCCCGGTTCTAAATTCTTCCGGGAAAGGTTTACAACCCCTTGAATCATTGGATTTGGTCAACGATCTCGAACCGATGACACAGGTGATGTAAATTAATTTCCCCCTTGACCGAAGTCACTCTTAAATCGGAAAGGGCTTCTTATACTAGCATGTAGGGGTCGGCCAGTCCTTTCATGGAAAACCAACCGCTTGCTTGATGTCTGTGGCTCTTCGCCGGGGTAGTGCCAGAGAGAAAACAACCGCGCAGCAACCGAGACCGACTCGGGGGTTTGCTCGCCGAATCCTTTCTCTAGGGTTCCTTCGGAGTTGAGAACACCCATAAAGTTAGGTCAATTCGCTGGAAGAACGCATCGTTCCGATATCGAATGTTTCCCCTGGGGGAATACTAACCGACAGGCAGCGATCGATCCCAAAATTCCGATCCCCTGGAACTGCTGAGACTTTCACCATGCCAGGAATTTCTTTTGACCCGAATACGGAAGACAACAAACGAGTGAATGCCCAAGAGTTTGACGATCGCCGCATCGCCAGCGAAACCGACGACGAAGAAGCATACGCTCCCATCGACGTCGAACTGGACGTGGACGATGCCGAAAGTGCCACTTTAGTGAACAAACCCAGCCGTCGCACTACGGATTTAGTCCGCTTGTACTTGCAAGAAATCGGGCGAGTTCGCTTGCTCGGACGCGACGAGGAAGTTGCCGAAGCGCAAAAAGTTCAGCGCTACATGCAACTGAAAGAATTACGGGACGAAGGCGCCACGGACGACAATCCGGAACTCAAGCGCTACGTCCATTTAATCGAAACCCGCGATCGCCTATCTTCCCAATTAGGATTGCGTCCGTCCTTAGAACGATGGGCTTCGGAAAGTGGAATCGACGTGACCGAACTCAAGCCGAGTTTGGCGGCGGGGAAACGCAAGTGGGCCGAATTAGCAGGCTTAGTTCTCGAAGAACTAGAGCAAATCCAAACGGAAGGCGTGCGCGCCAAAGAACACATGATCAAGGCCAATTTGCGCCTGGTCGTGTCCGTCGCTAAAAAATATCAAAATCGCGGTTTGGAATTGTTGGATTTGATCCAAGAAGGTACCTTGGGACTCGAACGAGCAGTCGAAAAGTTCGATCCGACCCGGGGCTATCGGTTTAGCACCTATGCTTACTGGTGGATCCGTCAGGGGATTACTCGGGCGATCGCCACCCAAAGCCGCACGATCCGACTTCCCGTTCACATTACCGAAAAACTCAATAAGATCAAAAAGGCTCAACGCAAACTTTCTCAAGAAAAAGGTCGCACCCCGACCATCGACGATATCGCCGAAGAGTTAGAAATGACTCCGGCTAACGTGCGCGAAGTCCTCTTGCGCGTTCCCCGTTCCGTTTCCCTGGAAACGAAAGTCGGTAAAGAAAAAGATACCGAACTCGGCGACTTGCTCGAAACCGACGATATCTCGCCGGAAGAAATTCTCATGCGAGAAGCTTTGCAACGGGATTTGCAACATCTGCTCGCGGATTTGACGACCCGGGAACGAGACGTGATTCGGATGCGTTTCGGATTGGGTGACGGTCATCCTTATTCTTTGGCAGAAATTGGCCGCGCCTTGGACCTGTCGCGCGAACGAGTGCGTCAGATCGAAGCGAAGGCCCTGCAAAAGCTGCGGCAACCCAAACGCCGCAATCGCGTCCGCGATTATCTCGAAGCGCTCAGCTAAAGCGAGTGGATGACAGGGTGCTATCTATTTCATATCAACACTTTCGCGCCGATCGCCTTGAAAACCACTTTTTTGACTGCTCGCGCGATCGCGTCAAGACCTTTCTCGTCCGTTCCGGCGAGGCGATCGATGTTATAAAATTTAACATCTACGCCGTTTTTCCCTCCGTTCGCTCCCCCGCGACCGGCGAGTCGTCCCCAGGTTCTCGACTTGACCGGGGATCGCCGGAGCGTCCGCACTTCACTTTTTTTGGCGATCGCCCCCGCAGATGCGCCGAAATTAGTTCTCAATAAGAAGACGTTCTTGCAAGTTACTGTTAAATTGTGTATCCTTCTCAATAATGACGGTTTGTTGAGAAGAGAACGGGGTTTAGTATGTCTGCTTACACGGCCTCCTCACTCAAGGCAGAGTTAAACGAACGGGGGTGGCGCCTGACCCCCCAACGAGAAACTATTCTACAGGTTTTTCAAAACCTTCCCAAAAACGAACACCTAAGTGCGGAAGATCTCTACACGCTGCTCCAAAATCAAGGAGAAAATATCAGCTTATCGACGATCTACCGCACCTTAAAACTGCTATCGCGCATGGGCGTACTGCGAGAACTCGAACTCGCCGAAGGTCACAAACATTACGAAATCAATCAACCCTATCCCCACCACCATCACCACCTGATTTGCGTTCGCTGCAACAAAACCATCGAGTTCAAAAGCGACTCGATCTTGAAAGTCGGCACCAAAACCGCCAAAAAAGAAGGCTATCACCTGCTCGACTGTCAACTGACGATTCACGCCATTTGTCCGCGCTGCCAACGGGCATTACTGCCACTTTAAACCGAATTTCAACCCAATTTCAAAAAATTTAAAAATAAGCGACCCGCGCGTCAACAAACCCTTGAGAGCGCAACAGCTTAGTGCGTTCTTCCGCAATCTCCCGGCGCAAGGACGAACCGACATGGACGTAATCCCCCAAGCGAGAGTCGGCGGCAAAAGCATCGGGGAAGATCTGACGCACCGCTTCTAAGGTTCCCTGACGGAATTGAGGAACCACAACCACATACAACTTGCGATCGAGCGATCGCCGGGTCGTCGGGTCGGCGACGCCACTCGGGGGCAACCCATAGGCTTGTTGAAATTCCTTGAGGGAGATTTCCGTATCGTCGCCGAAGATCCCGTCGATGCGCGATGGAGGAAATCCGGCGATCGCGAGACGTTGCTGGAGCGATCGCACTTGGGAACCGCGATCGCCGTAACGGATTTCACCGGAGGTATTCGCACGGGGTACGAACCCCTGACTCGTCGGCGCGGGTTGTGGTTGACTGGCGAGGGCCGCCCGGGTGTTCGAGCCGACCAGACCGTCGGCGCGCAGATTGTTATTTTGTTGGAAGCGAATGACTGCCGTTTCCGTATCGTAATCAAACGCTCCCGTTACCGGGCCGGCAAAATAACCGAGTTGTTGTAATTGCTGCTGGAGTGCGCTCACTTCGACGCCGCGATCGCCGACCCGCAACACCTGGTTACTGCTACTGACCGCCGTCACCGTTCCAAATCCTTGGGCCGGAGTCGCGGTAAAACTCTGCACGGGCGCCGATCGCTGCGCCATGCGACCCATCGCTTGCAGGGTTTGCGAATCGACAATTCCAGTGACGGGTAAAGCGTTGGCCCGTTGGAATTCAATCACTGCCGCTTCCGTAATCGGACCGTAATAGTCGGTAACGTCCGTATTAAAATAACCGAAACTCTTCAAACGCTGCTGGATCGATCGCACCGACGGACCGCTATCCCCTTGTTGGAAAAACACCGTTTGGGCCGCCGTCGGCGGAACCGGAGCGACAATCGCCAACAACAGGGCCAGTACCGACCATCCCAGTAATTGGGGCATCGAACAAGGCAGCCACACAAAGCGGCGATCGCGGGGGGTCGCCTTGGGAAGGTCGCGATCGCCCTGGCTTTCGTAAGCCCGGGCTAATTCAATATATGCAAGGGTTTCCATTTCGTTTCTACAGGCTAACCAACGACATCGAGATCGGAGCGAACTCTAGTTCGTCGTCATGTCCCCTCAAACAACTGCCGTACAGTCAAACCGATTCCGATGCACCTCCAGGGACTTTAGAGCGGACTGCCGACTCACCGCTCGATTTTAATCCAAAATCGGTAAAGTGACTGTAAAAACACTACCTTTGCCCACTTGCGATCGCACCGCGATCCTCCCGGAATGGGCTTCGGCAATGCGACGACACAAATGGAGGCCCAAACCACTGCCCGATCGCTTGTGATTGCCCGACCGAAAGCGCTCGAATAGGTTCGCTTGCTCGGCGGGTTCGATCCCCGGTCCGGTATCTTCGACGGCGATCGCGATCGCCCCCGACTCCGGCTTCAAGGTGATTTCCACCGATCCGGCTTCCGTAAATTTAATCGCATTGCCGATTAAATTAGTAAACAAGCGCCGCAATTCCAGGCGATCGCCGCGAATATTGGTCCCGGCAAAGCCATTTTCCGGCGAGAGATGGCGATCGTCAATTTTGACATCGATCGCTTGCGCCTGAGCCATCGGTTCGAGTTCGGCGCACAATTCCTCGATTAATTGCAACAGATTGACCTCGGTAAAAGTCAACCGCTTACGCGCCGCCTCGTAGCGATAGACCTCCAACAACGTATTGACCATTTTCAACAGATTCTCATTGCTGCGCTGCATCGTGTCGAAGGCTTCTTGCATTTCCGGGGTCACCGCGCCTAACGCCCCTTGACCGAGCAATCCGAGCATTCGATCCGCCGCCACCAACGGCGTGCGTAAGTCGTGAGTCAGACGAGAGACAAAATCCTCGCGCTGGCGGGCAATTTCGTCCCGTTCGTCCAC
Organism: Oxynema mangrovii CENA135; assembly: GCF_016632315.1. Lineage (NCBI taxonomy): Bacteria > Bacillati > Cyanobacteriota > Cyanophyceae > Oscillatoriales > Oscillatoriaceae > Oxynema > Oxynema mangrovii. Next base: position 919,569 of record NZ_JAEOXH010000002.1, read on the forward strand.
GCTGTGTTTGAGGCGCAGCAGCGATCGCACCCGAGCGAGCAGTTCGTCGATTTCTACGGGTTTGCGGATAAAATCGTCCGCCCCCACATCCAGTCCTTGGACGACACTGGGGCGATCGTGGGCGGTAATCAGCAAGATCGGGATAAACGGTAAGTCCGCATTGCTACGAAGTCTTCGCGTCACTTCGTAACCGTCCATTCCCGGCATCATGATATCTAACAACACTAAATCCGGGGGGGATTGCTCGATCGCCTCCAAGGCGCTATAACCGCTTTCTGCCGTACTGGTTTCGTATCCTTCTTCTTCCAAAATTGTCGTCACCAGTAATACATTATCGGGAGAATCGTCTACGACTAAAATGCGATCGGTTGTTTTAGAATTTGGAGATAAAGGCGGATGACTCATCGATTTATATGATTTATATGGTTTGATACTTCGCGATTCTGGCAACATCGGACAATCTTAAAGCATTATAATTTTCTCATTGTTTCAAACTTAAAACATCGTACTTGCGAGTGATTTTAGGGTTCTATTCTTCGTGTTAAGATCGGCGTTCTTGCTGGGTTAAAATATGAGGGAGATTGATTCACTTCAACCGGACGGCGCGATCGAGGGAGTCTCTACATTTCCCCAAATCTCCGCTTCACCCGTTCCCTCGCTTCCCGAAGGACGGCATCGAACGATCGCCCCCAGCTTTATTTGGATCGGTGTTGGACGAGCCGACAAAATCTTAAAAAATCAAATGTTTTTCAACCATGAGAGCGGGAAGCGCCTAAATTATTCATAGAGTTTTAATCGACTCCAACTGATAGAAATTCTCAAGGAGAATCCCATCGTGGCTTATCGAATCCAAGAACAAGAAACCATCGATTTCGCCATCAAGCGAATTGTCGGTGACGAAATCGAACTGGCGATCGCCGACTTACGCGGTCATACTCATCTCGCGCAAGAAGAAGCGATTCACGACGCGCGCAAACGCTTGAAAAAACTGCGAGCTGTGGCTCGATTGGTGCGCTTCGGCATCGGCGATGGAGCCTACCGCCGCGAAAACCAAACTTGGCGGGATGCGGGACGCTTATTATCCGACGTCCGCGATGCCAGCGTTTATGTGGAAACCTTGGACAAACTTAAAAGTGCTTACACCAATTATATTGCTGCCGATGCGTTTAGCACCACTCGTTCGTCATTAATCGATCGCCGCGATGCCATCCTCAAACAACATCTAGATGAGGATAACAAAATGGAACAAGCGGCGGCGAAAATCGAACAGTCTCGAACTCAAGTGGAGGAATGGAACCTCGGCGATCGCGATTGGGAGGCGATCGCGCCGGGTTTCCAACGCATTTACAAACAAGGTCGCAAAGCATTACAGCACGCCTTTGAAAACAGAAGCATCGAAAATTTTCACAATTGGCGCAAACGAGTTAAAGACTTTTGGTATCACTTGAGAATTTTAGAATCGATCTGGCCGAGTTTGATGAATCAAATGCAAACCGAAGCCAAACAACTGTCCGACTATCTCGGCGACGATCACGATTTAGCCGTCTTGCGACAGTTGTTAGTCGAATATCCAAAATTGTGTCGCGATCGCGAGGAATTGGAAGCCTTAATCGCTTCGATCGACCTGCGCCGCAACCAACTGCAACGATCGGCGAAAGTGTTAGGCGATCGCCTTTATGCAGAGAAACCGAGTGCGTTTGTCGATCGCCTCGGACATTATTGGCACACTTGGAAAGTCGAACAAAGCGAGGCGATCGGCGATTGGAAGTAAGCGCGCCTAATCCACCCCAGCGCGCCGGATTCGCGGCGATCGCACCTGTGGCTGTCTCCCTCTACGGTTAGAGTTTCGATCGCCGCGCGATCGGCTAATAATCTATTGACAGATAGATGAAGCAAGCGGGTTAAATTCGTTAACTTGAGAGTGGCATAAGTAGAAATAACCATTTACTCATTGATGACTGCGATTAATACCACAGGAAACTCTCAAATTCGCTCTGAAGAGACCAAAAAGATTGTCGAAAGATTTGAAGGGTTAAAAACCGACGACCAATTGGCGTTACTCTATTGGATTTACGAAAAAATGGGGGATTCAATTACCCCTGCCGCTCCCACGGCAACCGATCCGCAAATTGCCCCTTTATTACTCGATAACTTTTTTAAGTTATCCGATGACGAACAATTGCAAGTCATGCGCGATCTCGTCGAGCGTAAAGACACGCAATATAGTCACGCTTACGGCGCCTTAACGGCGAACAATCAGTTACTCGTTTGGTATGCATGGGCGATCGGCATGGGAGATACGGTGGTCGATCTGCCGGAAAATTACTCAGCCGATGGAGCGGTTAACGACCTTCTCAAACAGGTTGAAAACGCCGAATTTCAAGATCAAATTTCCATTCTTCGAGAAATTGCCGCCAATATGGGTTACACCGACATCGGCGAAATTCCCTCCCAGGAACAAACCGGGAAAACCCCCAGTCTCTAAACCTAGGCAACGCCTAAAAGTAAGCTAAGTTAATTTAAAATTCGGAGAAGGATCGTTTACTTTCCTTTTCCGTTTTTCTTGAGCGATCGCCCTCGATTTTCGGACTTTTCAATGGTTTTAAACCACGGGAATCGAGCCAAAGCGGGTTATGGATGGAGGGGCGAAAAACATGCGCGCTCCTCCGGTTTGTCTCCGCTCGATCGCTTCATTGAGTCAGACTAATTTTCCAACCCTCTGCGATCGTCACTGTCTTGGTTTGAAACCCTAACGATCTTCAAGTTCACGAGCCGTTTCTACTAACTCGATAAACTCCTTACGATACCCTTCTAAATCGGCACCGCGCGATTCTTTGGCAAGGTCTAAAACTTGCATGAAACTGGCATCGCCTCGATATTCAGAATTGCGCAAAATCATACCAAATTCCGCCACTGCTGCCGAAAACTTAAAGTTATTGGAGCTGTTTTTTAACGAGGTTTTGCGATCGACGACAGGTTCGGCGATCAATTGCGAGCTATTTTTATCGGGATGTTTGTAGCGCAACTTAACGAGCATCAACTCGTCCGCTTTGTAGCCCGTCGGATCGGCGATCTCTGATGAATTGGTCTGATATCGCAACGGGTCGATAGTCGGTAAAGGAATATCGCTGTCTACTCCAGTGGGAATAATTTCATAAAGAGCGGTGACCGAATGACCGCTTCCTAATTCTCCCGCATCTTTGCGATCGTCATTAAAATCTCGATCTTGTAAGATGCGATTTTCATAACCAATTAAGCGGTAAGCTCGGACGCGATTGGGATTGAATTCGACTTGAATTTTGACATCTTTCGCGATCGTTAGTAAAGTGCCGCCCATTTCGGTGACTAGCATTTTTTGGGCTTCTTTCTCCGTGTCGATATAACCGTAATTGCCATTCCCTTTGTCGGCTAACTGTTCCATCTTGCTATCTTTCAGGTTGCCCATTCCGAAGCCCAAGACAGTCAGAAAGACGCCGCGATCGCGATAACTTTCAATTAAGCGCACGAGTTCGGAATCGCTAGAAGCACCTACATTAAAATCACCGTCAGTCGCCAAAATGACGCGGTTATTTCCGTCAGGAATATAAGTGCGTTTAGCCACTTCATAGGCGAGTTTAATTCCCGCTCCTCCCGCCGTAGAGCCACCGGAGTTGAGGCGCTCGATCGCCCCTAAGATTTCAGCTTTTTGGTTGCCGGGAGTGGGAGATAAAACTAAACCCGCCGCCCCCGCATAAACCACAATCGATACCCGGTCTCGTTCGCTCAATTGGTTGACCAACATTTGCAAAGATGACTTGACCAGAGGTAATTTATTGGGCGACGACATCGACCCGGAAACATCGAGTAAGAAAACTAAGTTGCTGGGTGGGATTTCTTCTCGAACCATCTGTTTTCCTTGTAATCCAATATGGACTAATTGATGTTGAGGATTCCAAGGGGCTTGAGAGATTTCTGTGGTAATTGAAAACGGGCGATCGCCCTCTGGTTGAGGATAATCGTAGGTGAAATAGTTAATTAATTCTTCAATTCTGACCGCATCGGGAGGTGGTAAGTGAGCGGAGGTAATAAATCGCCGCAGATTACTGTACGATGCGGTATCGACATCGATGGAAAAGGTAGATAAGGGATTGTCTTTGGCTAAGTGAAAGGTATTATCGGTAATGAGATGGTATTCTTCGGTATTGTATTGAGTCTCTGTATTAGGAGTAATCGGGGTGACTTCTCCAGGGAACGGATAGGGTTCTGCTGGAGCTGCCACTTCTGGAGAATAAGCTCTTGGTGCGCTTTCCGGACCGCCAAGATTCACCATGTACTCCTTTTTAGACGGTCTAGTGCGTGGTTGCTTAGCTTGATTATTCGTTTGACTTAATAACGAGGATAGGACAACCGCTACCAAGAACACTACAATAACCAGGAACAGAGACCATCGAACCACATGTAAGTTTCGATATGCACTAGATCGGCGGAAATTTTGCTCGGAATCGAGCGACGATTGACGATCGCCGGAAAATCGATCCTCTGGAATTTTCATTGTTTTGACCTGGGGTAAATTTTGGTAGTTGTGGGAAGTTCATGAGATCGGATACCCTGGATCGTTCGCTTTCCCTTCACCCCGGTTTCTGTTTTTAATGACGTTCGAGTAAATAGATTCGTTAGAAACCAGTTTTTTAAATTCGTAGTCGATCTGACACCTCAACAGTTGATGAGGTGTGGAGGAATAAATTTTTCGATCGGAGGAACTGAAGGCGCGATCGCCTATGGAGAGCGATCGCCGAGAGGGTGTGGGGATTGCCTAAATGAGCTGAGGATGTCACGCCTGTCCTCAGAGGCGGAAACGATCCCCGCTCGATCGAATTCTGAATTTGATTCTGGTTGGGGGTGTGATACTTTCCAATATTCCCCAGAACAGAGAAATTGATATCACGGCGATCGCCAAAAACGATCTCGTCATTTCTACGGAGGCGATCGAAGGAGTTAGGAGTTGAGAGTCCCGCGAGTTTACAAACTTTCCAAATAACTGAGTAAATCCGCCATGGCTTGGGGACTCGGCTGGAATTGGGGCATCGGTGGGGTTTTGCCGCTCGTGACTTGTTCGATTAAACCGACTCGGGATTTACGTTGCGAAACATCCGTGAGGCTCGGTCCGACTTGGGTTCCTCGGCGATTGCCATGACACCCGGCGCAGTTCATCTGAAAAATGGCATGACCGCGAATGGGATCGCCGGAGAGGGATAAAACGGTTTTGGTATAAGGATCGGAAATTTGAAATTGATAGGCGATCGCGACAGAAATAAGGATTGCCAGGACGACCGTGACGGCGATCGCCCAGACCTTCTGGGAAGAGGAGGTCACTTCAGATTTGGCAACTTGATGATTCAACAGAGTTCTCAGTTGAGAGGAAGGTACAAATAACTTTTGATTTTCTAACATATCTTAAAAGTATTGCTCGGGATAGGCAAGCGCCGGAGTCTGGATTGAGTCGAGGGGGCATCCCGCCACGGCGAGCTTACTTTCAACTTTTTTCTCGCTCGGGGTCGCCCAAGGGAGAAGCGCGGATTATGAGACACTATAAAGAAAGGTTAACCAAGAAATGTTAACTTGTTGAGGGGTTGGGAGAGTAATCAGTCCCCCTCAAAAATTTTCGATTGAGCGTTGGGATGCTTCGAGGGGTTCAACATCGACTGCCCAAACATGGTAAAATCCTACGACCTGAACGAGCCCGAAATTGCCAAAACCAAGCTAGATCCATACAATTTTTTGTACAATCTGTGCTGTCTATAAATCTTAGGAACTAGGATAGGGCCGATCGCCTAGATGTAAGACCGATAAGTTCGCTTGGAGGCCGTCTAGTAGGTTGTTGACCGAGCTGTATTCTTTGAATCAGCGTGGGTCGTTCACTTTCGTGCCGTTCAACTGTACGTCAGTCATAAGGAGATCGAAACATGGTAGAACCCTTACTTTCCGGTATCGTCCTCGGTTTAATTACGGTGACCCTGGCGGGTTTGTTTTTTGCTGCTTACCAACAGTACAAGCGGGGCAACCAGTTCGACCTCTAGGGGCGATCTAGGGGCGATCGCACGGCGACTGTGTTCGCTCGGCATCTCCAAAGGAGAAAGAAGGATCGCGCTTAAGCAGTAGCATCGTTGGTTTCGAGCCGATAGAAGGTAATGGCGCAGTTGCCATAAACTTTCTGTCGGCAAATTTTTAGGCGGGAAATTGCAGCCATGGGGGGACGGTTCGGATCGTGTTCTACGGCGAGTTCTCCGTCGGCGGCGAGCAGGTCGTAGCGGGCGATCGCGTCGAGAACGCCGGAATAGAGTTCGCCGTGATAGGGCGGATCGAAATAGATGCGATCGTATTGACGAGCCCCTAATTTGGGCAATTGTTTGAGAACGTCACCGCGATAAACGTAAAATTGCTGTTCTTCTCGGGCATATTTGGCTAAATTGTCGCGAATAAGCTGGCAGGCGCGCCCGGACTGCTCGATCGCCACGACGGTATCGGCGCCGCGACATAAAGCTTCCGCACTCATCGACCCCGCACCCGCACATAAATCCAACCAGTGACAGCCGACGATCGCCCCTTGCCAAATATTAAATAAGGCTTCGCGAACTCGGGCTGCGGTGGGTCGAGTTTGTTGTCCGGGGAGGGTTTTGACGAGACGGTTGCCGTAAATTCTCAAACTCATAGCGGAATCAGTGAAGGGGGGGATCGATCGAGGGGAAAGCTGACGAGGGACGATCGATCGAGACGATCGCAGTTCTTCCCCATGTTAAGAGGAGGGTTTGACGGCGACGACGCGCAACCGCTTGTAATCGGCGATCCAGGTGCCGTTTTCATACAAGGTGGGGCGAAGCTGATTGTCGATATCGCTCAGGACGCGATCGCGCTGAGTGTCCGATAAATCTCGGAAAAAATAATTGGCAAACATGGTAAACCAGTTGCGCATCCCGAGATCGCCGTCCGAGAGCGACGTGGGGCGATCGAACAGTACCGCAAAGGTCACGCACAGTCCGTATTTTTCCAGAATAGAGGTATATTCGCCAATACTGGGAAAATACCAGGGCGAATCCATGTGACTGGTCGGTAATCCTTCTTTTTCTAAGGCTCGATCTAAAGCTCGCCGCATTTGGGCGATATTGCCTTTACCGCCCAACTCCGCCACGAAACGACCGCCGGGTTTGAGCGATCGCGCAATCCCTGCCGCCACTTTTTCCGGTTGTTTCATCCAGTGCAGTGCCGCGTTAGAAAAAACGGCGTCAAATTCGTTGTCGAAGGGTAAATTTTCGCCATCGACTAAGGTAAATTCTAAGGCGGGATAAAGGACACGAGCGCGATCGAGCATGGCTGGCGAACTGTCCCCGCCGACTAAGCGCGCCCCACTGGCGGCAATGCGCGCCGTCAGATGTCCGGTTCCACAGCCCAAATCGAAGATACGATCGTCGAGTTTTGGGTTTAACAAGTTCAACAAGTCGGTGGCATATTCCGAGACAAAGATATGCTTGGCATCGTAAAGCTTTGCATTCCATGCCGGAGCTTGTGGATTGGATAAAAAAGAGTGGGTTCCACCCTGCATGACTGTGGCCTATCTAAAATGAGTTGAGGTGCGATCGCCCGTTCCCCCCGACCGATCGCCGTCGTTCCATTTTTACACGCGGGAGGCATCTGGGGGAAATCGACGGAGTTGGGAGCAGATTGCGGCTTTTACGGGGGCGATCGCCACGATGCCAGCTTGTCGGCGAATCTGCTCCGTAAATCCACCAGTAGATAGAGGTCAAAAGCTTTAGGATTTTTTTAGACTCAGAGGAAAGTCTTTCGTGCATTTACTCGATCGGATGATGAAATCTCCTTTAGCTATTCTCGCTTGGTCTGTTCTGTTATTGAGTGTCAGTCAGTTAATGTTGGCCTTTTTTAAAACGGTAGAACTGGAAAGATCTCCGGCTATTAGTCAAGAGACCGCGCAATTTTCTAGGGCGATCGCCGTTCGAGACAATTGGGTTTCGGAGAAGTTTTTAGCCCCGAAATCCCCAAGGTAAAATCTAAACTCTAAAATCTAAACTCTAAAATTTAAACTCTAAAATTTAAACTCTAAAAGAATTTCGAGTAAAAAGTCTAACGCTGTCGTCCGTCGTTGTTTAGCAGTACAATCGTCATTTTCGACGGCGTATCCCGCGACCGTAGCAGGCGATCGCCACAACTGTAAATGATCGACGGCAGGATCGGCATAAAAACTGGCGCGTCCGGAACCGAGGAGAGCCGAACTCCAATGGGTAAAGCGATCGTGACTGAGGCGATAAATGGGAAAATTGCCGTAGAGCGGCACTCCCCAACCGTCGAGGGCGATCGCCCCCTTGACCGTTCCACCTAACGCCTGCCATCCCCAAGCGGCGCCAATCGCGCCGACAACCCCCGCACTAAAGGCAATGCAAGCGATCGCGCGATCGTCGTCCCGGGCCGTCTCTCGGTCGAGAAAATGCAAAATATGTAACGCACTGTACGCCGGATAGTCCCACGCGGGAAAAATCAGAACCTCCAAATGGCGATCGGTCCATCGTTCGCCTCCGGTGAGGTCGTCGAGAAACTGGCGGGTAAGTTGGGGGTCGTGAATTCCCGGACAAATGAGTAGGCGCAAAGTGTTCGATAGCGGCTAAATATGAGGTCAATATCGGAGATTGAGCGATCGAATGCGAACGAAGGGATTGGCTGATTCTCTGCGATCGTAGCTTGTTTTGCCCATTGTCGATTATTTTAGGTAGAGTTTGGCTGGGGTTTCGACCCGTTGAGCGCCCAGGGGATCGACGGAGCGGCGATCGTGACGGGTTATCTTCCCTTGCGCAATCGTCGTTTTTTCAAGGTAAGGTTGCCGTGGTTCGCTGGAAATCTTGCGTTCTACCAATTATCCAACTCCCGGATATTTCCAGACCCCATTAAAATATCTGATGAGACCAAGCCAATTGCTCGCCGATGAACGTCGCCCGCTTTTCCCCTACTTTAGTGCAGATCCCACGAAGTCGTGCTTGAGTACACTGCGATCGCAGTTCGCCCCACCATCGTATTCGGACAGTATTTTAAGGCTTTAAGAGACAGCAAGATGGCATTAATTTTAATTGTCGAAGATGCAATGTTCAGCCGCAAAATGATCCGTAAGACCTTGCAAAAGCAAGGGTATGAGACCCTAGAAGCCAAGAACGGAAAAGAGGGACTCGAACTCGTGCGCGAAGTCAATCCCGATTGTATTTTATTAGATTTGCTGATGCCGGAAATTGACGGGTGGGAGTTTCTCAAAATTTTGCGTGCGGAAGGCTATAAGACTCCGACGATCGTGATTACTGCGGACATTCAGGAAACTTCGCGCCAGCAATGTTTGGAGTTAGGGGCGCAAGCCGTCTTGAACAAACCCCCTCAAGCGCAGGTGATGCAAGATGCGATCGAAGCCGTTTTAGCGACCCCTTCCGAAGGATAAGCGGGGGAGGCGATCGTGCGCTCGTGGTGAGTAGGGTAACGATGAGGGTGACAGATTTGAGGGAACGTCGGATCCCTTGGAGGAAGCGCGCGCCAGATGCAGGTCACGACAGGACTGGCGAACTGGGGTGGGTATTGTTCTTGTTGGTTTTGGGTGAGTTGGGGGACGAGATCGGGGTGTTTTTTTGAGTTTTGGGTTGTGTATTTTCACGAGGGGCGATCGGTAAATTCGCGGACGATCGCCGAGGATTTTCGCTTGTTACAATTGAGATAGATTGACCTTATTTTTGATGTAAACGATCGAGGAGGCGATCGCCTTTGACACGGGTTACTGTTTGAATTAAAAATTTTAAATCCACCGGGTTATCGTCCTGCTAAGTTTTAGCAGTTATCGGCCAGTCCGATATCGAAATCACCAACGGCAACATCATTGTCTCTTCAATAATTATGACTCCTACAGTGGAACAAATTGATGCCTTACAAGAAATGATTAATATCGGAGTGGGCAGGGCGGCTAGTGTTTTGAATGAAATGCTAGAATCTCATATTTCCTTGCAAGTTCCGTACATTAAAATTTTTTCACCTTCGGAATTAACCGAGGAACTCGAACATCGATTAGGGCCGATTCAACTCTCGGCAGTCCGCTTGATGTTTACGGGGTCGTTAAGTGGGAATGCACAGCTCGTGTTCCCCACAGATAGCGCTTCTAAGTTAGTTTCTTTGCTCACCCAAGATGAATTAGATTCTCTCGATTTAGATTCGTTAAAAATAGGAACCCTCAGCGAAGTCGGTAATATTGTCATTAACGGCGTCATGGGGTCGATTAGTAATTTACTCGGCCAGCATTTTAATTATTCGCTGCCGATTTATATCGAAGATACAGTAGACCATCTTTTAACGTGGAGCGAGTTCGATCCCAATTTAGTAATTTTGCTGGCACAAGCGCGATTTTCCGTAGAAAGTATGCATATTCAAGGAGATATTATTTTAATTTTTACCGTGAGTTCTTTTGATAGTTTGATTGATTCGTTACAACTTCAATATGAATGAATTTATTAATGATGGACGAAGTTGAGAGAGTTGCTCAAGCCTTTTTTATCCTCGATCGCATTCCTTTTGGCAGTTGTATTCTGCGGGAAGATTTAGTCGTCGTCTTTTGGAATTCCCGTTTGGAAGAATGGACGAAAATTCCCAGACATACAATTCTCGGACGCTCGATAGTAGATTTTTTTCCTCATTTAGAAAAACCGAAATATAAAACCCGCCTCAAACCGATTTTTCAAGGGGGGCCGCCAACGATTTTTTCCTCGCAACTTCACAAACATATTATTCCGGCGAAGTTACCCAATGGAGACTTTAGAATTCAACATACTACGGTGACTTCAATTCCCTGTTTTGAAGGAGATAGTTATTATGCGATTTTGGCGATTCAAGATGTGACAGATTTGACCGAACGCATTCAAGATTATCGCCAAATGCGCGATCGCGCCTTAGAGGAAATTAAAGAACGACAACAGGCACAAGAAGCTTTATATCAAAAAACGGCAGAATTTGAAGCGATTTTTAAATCGATCCCCGATGCGGTTGTTTTTGCAAATTTAAGTGGTGAAATGATTTTACTCAATCCCGCTTTTTCTAAATTATTCGGGTACAGTTCTGAGGAAATGCTCGGCCAACCTATGAGTGTTTTACAAGCCGATTATAGTCATTTAGAACAAAATTGTTATGGAAAAGGAAAGCGCCCGGGAGTGAGTGAGGGGGCGATCGCCTCGGATTTTGTACAACCTTATGAAGTCCAATATCAACGCAAGAATCGAGATATTTTTGTCGGGGAAACCATCGATAGTGTGGTTAAAGATGGCGAGGGAAAAACCCTAGGATTGTTGCGGATTGTCCGGGATATTACCGAACGCAAACAAGCGGCAGGGGCGTTAGAATCGGCGAATCAAAAGTTACAAGATTGGGTGACGGAGTTGGAAAATCGCCATCGCGAAACCCTGATTTTACGAGAGATGAGCGATTTGCTGCAAGCCTGTTTGACTGTAGAGGAAGCTTATGCGGTGATCGCGCGATCGGTTCAGTTACTGTTTCCGAATTTGAGTGGGGCTTTGTTCATTCTCGACGACTCGAAAAAGTTAGTGGAAGCGGTGGCTCAATGGGGGAATGTAGAGACGACAGAAACGGTTTTTTTGCCTCAAGAATGTTGGGCGTTGCGTCGGGGACGGGAACATTTTGTGTGTGACAATCGCGGGGGATTGCCGTGCAAGCACGTACTCAATGACGGACTCGAATACAGTTGTACGCCGTTAATGGCCCAAGGGAAGGGATTAGGTACGCTCTATTTATGTTCGGAAAAAAGCGGTGAATTCACCGCGTCGAAACAGTTATTAACCTTGACAGTGACCGAGCAAATTTCCCTGTCGCTGGCGAATTTAACCTTGCGCGAAACTCTCAAACAGCAGAGCATTCGCGATCCCCTAACGGGATTGTACAACCGCCGCTACTTACAAGAATGTCTCGGGCGCGAAATTCATCGAGCCAGAAACCAAAATGTCGGTGTGGGAGTCATTATGCTCGATGTCGATCGCTTCAAGCAGTTTAACGATAGTTTCGGTCACGAGGCGGGGGATGAAATTTTGAAAAAATTGGCCTCGTTCCTACAGGAAAATAGTAGCGAAGCGGATATTGCTTGCCGTTATGGGGGGGAAGAATTTACGGTAATTTTGCCGCAAAGTTCTTTGGAGCAAACTCAGGAAAAAGCCCATCTCTTGCGCGAGGGAGTGCGCCTGGTTCAAGTTCGTTACCAACAGCAGTTGCTCGGTCCGCTTACGATTTCGGTGGGGGTGGCCAATTTTCCCGAACACGGACAAAGCGGGGACACCTTACTGCGGGCGGCGGATACGGCTCTGTACCGGGCGAAGCGGGAGGGGCGCGATCGCACGGTGGTGGCGGAGTAGGGGCGCTCGAACCGATCGCGCGCCGAAGGGTTCGGCGAGGGTTTATACGGGGTCTGCCCATCTGTCACTGGCTTTTGAAACTTGTTATAACGTGCATGGATTGGGGTGGGGATCGCTTTTGGCGATCGCGCCGGGGGTGCAGCGCAATCATGGCGGGATAACCATCGAAATCGACGATATTTTTTCCCGTTTTTTCACTCGAAAATAATGTTCCCATGAAGGGTGTAAAACAACAATTGAAGGGATTTTGTCAGTGGGAGTGGCTGTCTCGCTATTTACCGACGCTGTTGAGCGTCGGTATCGGTTTGGTGGCGTCGGGGGTGGGCTTTGAGACGATCGCGCGCTGGCAGCGATCGATGCAAATGGCCGCTCTGGAAGCGAAAACTCAGAACGTGGCGCGCGCCGTGGAAAGTCACATCGACGCCTATCTGCAGGGGATCTGGTCGATTGGGGACGTTCTCGCTCTCGGGAAGGGGTCGTTTCAACCCCAAGGTTTCGAGACCTTAGCCCGTCATTTTATCGCCCGCTATCCCGGGGCTGAGGCCCTGATTTGGGCGCCCCGGATCGACCGGGAACGGCGCTCGGATTACGAACGGGCGATGGGGGAGCGTTGGGGTCGAGCGGTCACCCTCGGGGAGGGGCGTTCCCCTGCGTTTCCGGTCAGCGCGATCGAAGCGAGTACCCTAGGGGGATTTCCGTTGGGGTTGGACCTCACCACGATCGCCGCCTTCGAGGACGCGATCGCACGGGCCGTGGAAAGTCAGCAAGCGGCGGTCAGCTTCGAGCCGACTCCGGGCAACCCCTACGGCAGTTTTGCGGCGATCGTGCCGATTTACGACGCGGACGACGAACTGCTCGGTTTGGCGATCGCCCTGTTCGATTCCGGTCGCCTGCTCAAACAAGCCTTTCAAGGAATCCCCCTCGACGACATCGACGTGGTCTTCTCCGAACCGAGGCGATCGCCCCAAATTCAATGGCTCACTCTCTATCGCAGCGATCTGGAGCAAACCTACGCCGAGCCGGAAATTCAGGGAAAAATTGTCAACCTCTTGCGCCGGGACACCTGCTCGGTTCCGGCGCGATGTCGCTACCCGGTCCTCATCGCCGGACGCGAGGCGATCGTCCAACTGCTCCCCAAAACCGCCCAGACGCCTTTCAACGCGCCCCTTTTAGCCTGGATCTTTCTCGGAACGGGTCTCTCGCTCACGGCGATCGTCGTCGCCTATCTCGCCGAAGTGCAAAAACGCTCGCTGCACCTGCAACGCCAAATCGAAGACCTCTCTCAAGCCAACTTCGAGCTGACGCGACTCAACCGGATCGGCGACTTACTCCAAGCGTGCGTCACCCTCGAAGAAGCTTACGACACGATCCCCCGCCTGGTCGAAAAACTGTTTCCCGAACAAGCGGGATCCCTCTACATTCTCAGCGCCTCCGGTAACGTCCTCGAAGCGGTCAGCTCTTGGGGCGAACCGACGGGCAGCCAACTGGTTTTCGGTCCGGATGAATGTTGGGCGATCCGTTCGGGAAGACCCCATATTTTTGAAAAAAAACATAGCGGTTTGGCGTGCGCTCACTTGCGTCACCCTTTTCCGTCGATGTGCTTGTGCATTCCGATGATGGCTCAGGGAGAAACCTTGGGACTGCTCTATCTCAGTTCTCGCCAGCGCAACGGGTTGAGCGAAAGTAAGCAAGAACTCGCCGATAATTTTGCCGAACGTTTGGGTTTGGCGTTGGCCAATTTAAAATTACGGGAAAAACTCAAAAATCAAAGTATTCGCGACCCCCTGACGGGTTTGTTCAATCGCCGCTATTTAGAAGAATCCCTCGAACGCGAACTCTACCGCGCCACCCGCGAACAACAAGGATTGGGGGTGATCTTGCTCGATATCGACCATTTCAAACAGTTTAACGATACCTTCGGCCACGATGCGGGGGATACGTTACTCAAAGAATTGGCGATGTTTTTGCAAGGTAATATCCGTCAGTCGGATATCGCCTGTCGCTATGGCGGGGAAGAGTTTGTCTTGATTCTGCCCGATGCATCTCTCGATACGATCGTCGATCGCGCCGAGTTGTTGCGTCAGGGGGTGAAACACTTGCACGTTCAATATCACCGCGAGTCTCTCGGGACGATTTCTCTGTCGTTTGGCGTCGCCTGTTTTCCCCAAAATGGAAAGTCGGCGTCGGGGTTGATCGAGGCGGCAGATGCGGCCCTCTACGAGGCGAAGGCTCAAGGACGCGATCGCGTGGCGATCTCCTCTCCCGGCTCGACGGATCTGTAGGGAATGCTACCCTAAGAATCACATCCCCCGAGAGGGGATAGCGATCGCCAGCCCGGGAATGGTTCGAGCAACAGGGCTATCCCTTCGATGACGATTTCATCGAAATGTCATGGGAGTTGACCTGTCCCCGGTCTTGGGATCGTTGCGATACTGTTGCCCGTTGAGGATTCTAAAGTGGTTGCTACTCCCGAAACTGTCGAGAACAATAGCCGTAGCCCGCAGGTCGGCGATCGCGTCGCCGTCTTGCTGATGGGATATGGTGAGGTGGAAAGTTACGAAGATTTCGCCAACTATAACGAGCAGGCGCTCAACTTGCTCACCGCCAAATTCGCCCCGGTTCCGACCTGGATTTATCCGCCGTTGGCGAAACTGCTGGCCCTGTTCGATTTTCACGAATGGAACCACCAACACGATAATTTTATTTCTCCCCACAATGCCATTTTCGAGAAACAACGCGAAGGCATTGAAAAGGCGCTCCAACAACGGTGGGGCGATCGCGTCGAAGTCTTTAAAGCCTTTAACTTCTGCGCCCCCTTCCTCCCCGAACAAGTCCTCGCCGAAATTCAACAGCAAGGGTTTCAAAAACTCCTGATCTATCCCCTCCTCGTCGTCGATTCGATTTTCACGAGCGGGATCGCCGTCGAACAGGTCAACAAAGCCCTCGATCGCCTCGCCGACGAAGATTCCGGCCACTCTCCCATTCAGTCGATGCGCTATATCCCCTCGTTCTACAACGAACCGGACTACATCGCCTTGATGGCCCAACTGGTCGAAGAAACGATCGCCGCCGAACTCCGTGGCGACTACCTCCCCTCGGAAATCGGCATCGTCCTCATGAATCACGGCTGTCCTCACAAAGCGAAAGGGTTTACCTCCGGAATCCGCGAAAGTGAGGCCCTCTACGAGTCCGTCCGCGAACGACTGATCTACCGCTATCCCCTCATTTCCGTCGGCTGGCTCAATCACCAAACCCCCTTAATCGAGTGGACCCAACCCAACGCTCACTTAGCTGCCGAAAATTTGATTCAACTCGGGGCGAAGGCGATCGTGTTTATGCCGATCGGCTTTGCTACGGAAAATCACGAAACCTTGCTCGACGTCCACCACATCATTCACGCCCTCGAAGCGCGCCACGATCGCGTCCGCTACGTGCAGATGGCTTGCGTCAACGAACATCCTCAATTCTTACAAATGGCTGCCGAGTGGGCTCACCCGCAAATTGAAGCCCTCCTCGCGGAAACCGAGGTCAGCGCCGCTTCGGCGAGTTCCCCTCGGACTCATGCTCGCGGCCACACTCACAGTCATGCTCATTCGCACGCCCATTAATATTTAATGTTTCCGATCCACAGAAGGGTAGACCTTCGCCTACCCTTCTTTTTTGGGGGACGAAGCGATCGCGATCGCTTCGTCCCCCACGTCTGCAACGCTAAAAGCTTCTAAAGCGATTCCATATCCATTTGCATCGTCATGTCCATTTCTACGGGCATCGCTTGCACCGAATTAGAACTCTTCGATCCGATCTCCATTTGAGTGTTGGAATCGATCGCGATCGAACCGCGCACGGGCATCATTTTATCCAATTGTAAAATCACTGTTCCCCGTCCGTTTCCGGTATAAGATTTGAGGTCAATTGTCGCATCGGGCGGCATTCCCGGTAACTGTGGACTTTGGGGATCGGCGTTTTGAGTGACCGCGATATCTAAGGTAATGCGATTGTCTTGTAATTCGACAATTTCATAAGTCGCAATTTGCTCCAATTTCATGCCATTGACCGCCGGAGAATTGGCAATTTGCCAGCGCGCTCCCACACCGATCGCCTCGGAAGGTAACGGCGTAGAAATCTCTTCGATCGAACTCATGGTGCGATCGAACAGTTGTTGAGTATTGGGGTCGATATTGCTGGGAAGATCGAAGTTCGCTAGCTTCGTCGCCCCATGTTTGTTAACGAGCATGGTTCCGGTCATTCCCACGATCTTCTGCAGTTCGGAACGGATCGCCTCGACCATCATCGGTGGGGAATTCGCCGCGTCCGTGACGTCGGATTCGGTATAAACGAAACTCACGTGAATGTCGCCATTGTCTTCGACGCGATCGACGACTGTTTCCATTTTCATCATCATTCCGGGCATATCCATCGCCGGAATCATGCGTCCGGCGATCGACATATTCATATCCATATTGGTAATGACCGACAAGATTTCTTTAGAGTTTTCGGGGGGAGAAAAACTCAATTCTTGCCGGGGTTCGACCCCGCGATCGAGCAGTTGAAAGCGGTTGGTATCGGTCGGGCGATCGCCACTTTCAACTGTGTCTAATTGGGCGGTTTGTAATGGGGCGACGCGGACATCCGCCGAGGCTGTTTGGGGACGCTCGATCGAGGCGGCGATCGAACCCGCCAAGAGGACGAGGGTGCAACCGCGCCAAAGTTTTGATTTCATCAATTTCATCAATAATTATCCTGATTTTTACAAGTTGAGGGAATTGGATGTATCTGGTCAATTTCACCTATTTTTTTCGGGTCGATCGCCCCTGAAACCATCGCTGAGATTAAGTGTGAAAAGGGAATAAGTCGAGGGTAACTTATCCCCTTTGGGTTTACGGTTCGAGGGGAATCAGCACCCACATAATCAGGTATAACACCAGTCCCGGTCCGCCCATTAACGCCAACAGGACAAACGCCAACCGGACGACGGTCGGATCGATGCCGAAATATTGCGCCACTCCACTACAGACTCCGGCAATTTGTTTGTTACGTTGGCTGCGATAAAGTCGTTTGCTGTTCATCATTGGGATCGAATACTCTCTTGTTCAGGTTAACCAAACTCTCGCACGAGATTGGCGATCGCAACACAAATTATAGATTTTCGATCGCCACGGGTTCGATCGCGTCCGCCGGATCGAACCCGAACACCCGGGCGTAAAAATAAAACTCGCCATCGAGGGCGCGTTTGATATTTTCGCCCCGGCGAAAGCCGTGTTGTTCCCCTTCAAAGGCGACGTAAGCGACGGGTAAACCTTTACCGCGCAGGACTTCGAGCATGGTTTCAGCTTGATTGGGCGGGACGATTTTATCTTCGAGTCCTTGGAAGAAAATGACCGGACACGAGAGGCGATCGCAGTGATGAATCGGCGATCGCTGCTCGTACAAGTCCCGGCGATCGGGATACGGACCGATTAATTTATCCAGATAGCGAGACTCGAATTTATGGGTATCTTTCGCTAGGGCTTCCAAATCGCTGACGCCGTAGTGGCTGGCTCCCGCCTTGAAGGTATCTCGAAACGTGAGGGCGCACAATGTGGTATAGCCTCCGGCGCTGCCCCCGGAAATCGCCAGACGATCGCCATCGACGAGGCCGCGATCGGCCAAATATTTCGCCCCGTTGGCGCAGTCGTCCACGTCGTAAATGCCCCAATGGCCGTGCAGTTGCAAGCGATAATCCCGTCCGTAGCCCGTACTGCCGCGATAGTTGACATCGAGGACCGCAAAACCGCGCGAGGTCCAATATTGAATCCCCAAACTGAGGGTGCTGCTTGCCGAAGCCGTCGGTCCGCCGTGGCTTTTGACCAACAAGGGGGGTAATTCGCCCTCGGGGGCTTCGTAGTCGGGATTTTGCGGCGGGTAGAAGATGCCGTAAGCGGTGGCGCCTTCGGTGGTCGGAAAGGCGATCGGTTTCGGGGTGGACAGGTAGGCACGATCGAAGTCTAAGGTGGTGGACTGGCGCAGAATTTTGTAGGTTCCGGTGTCTAAATCCAGTTGGACGACTGCGGTGGGTTCGCTGGCGGACCCGCCAATAAACACGGCGCGGTTGCCTTGGACTTGTAGGGACGCAATGGAGGTGTAAGGGGTTTGAATCTCTTGCAATTCGCCAGTTTTGACATTCAAGCGGCCTAAGTGCGATAAGCCTTCGCGGCTGTAACTGCACGCGATCGCCTCCGGGGAAATCAAGCCGTAAGTGGACATCCCGAATACCCAGTGGGGTAAGCCGAATTCTGCGGTTTGCGGGCAGATTGCTCGCACTTTTTGTCCGTTCCAGGTATATAAATTCCACCATCCCGAGCGATCGCCGACGAAATAGAGCTGACCGTCCTCGGACCATTGCGGTTGAAAGATCGACTCGTCATGACCGCCTGCCACCCGTTGGCTGTCGCCGAGGTTGCCGTCGGCGTCCAGAGATGCCACCCACAATTCCGTAGCATCCCACGGCATATCTGGGTGATTCCAACTCAACCAGCACAATTGGGAACCGTCGGGACTCAGGCGGGGAGAGGAATAGAAGTCGTCCCCGGCGACGAGGACTTGCGTGCTACTTCGACCGTCGAGGGGGATGGCGGCGATCGTGTTGACGGGTTCTCCGGCGCTGCTGTGGTCTTCCCGGACCGCGATTAAGCGCTGTCGGGGTCGGTCAAGGTCGAAATCGGCATAGCGGCGACCGTCGTCCGGGGTCATCGCTTCCGGGTCTCCTCCGGGGTCCTGGCGATAAAGCCGTTGGTCGCTGAAGTTGACAAAGTAGACCGTCTCTTCGGCGACGAGATAGGCGCCGCCCCCATATTCATGAACGCGCGTGCGGACGTTGAATTCCGGTGGGGTGACGTCTTCGGTTTTGCCGTCGGGACGGCGCCGGGCGATCGCGTACCGTCCGCCTTCGGTCGGTCGCATTTCCAACCAATAGACCGTCTCGCCATCGAGGGCCAGTTGTCCGATGCCCACCGTTCCCGCAATAATAAGATCGGAGGAAATCGGGGATTTCCAACTGCCATAGGCTTGGATTTGCCGTCGGGTCATGCTTTCGGTCTCCTAAAAACTACGAGTAAGGGTGTTCGAGGTTAAAAAAATCTGACATAAAAAAGCTTTCCTCGATTAAAAAATAGCCATTTGAGGATTTTTTTAAAAGCGGGGAAGGTAAGAATAAATTCCTAGGATTTTTGTTTGGGCAGTCGTTTGATGTAATCGCGGATGACCTCAGACATGGAAACGCCCCGACGGTCTGCTTCTGCTTGCAATCGCTCTTTTTCTTGGGCTGTCAATCGAATTTGTAAAAGTTCGTCTCTAGCCATTTTATTTTTGTGTTGACAAATAAACTTACAGATTATCCTCAAGTATAGGCTAAGCTTCCCTTGACCTGCAATCGCGTGTACGTTCGGGGGCGATCGCCCCGTCCTTTGAGTCTGGAGGTCGCGTCAGGCGATCGCGCCAACTCCCTTACAGGATTCTGGATCTACCGTTTTCTCTCGATGTCGTGCATCTTTTGTCAAATTCAGTCGATTTACTGTTTGAAATATCGCTCCTTTGTACTTGTTAGCTGGACGGACAAAACTCTAAAATCTTACTCTGTTTTTTCCAGACTATTATTTGTTTTGTTAACCTTCGGCGATCGCCCCCTTCTACAACCTCACGAATCCGATGATCGAAGCCAGTACCCTCATTAAATTCCTCGTCCCCTTATTTTTAATTTTATCCGGCTTAATTGCTGGATTAATTATTGAAAAACGCCTGATCCAAAAACTAAAATCGATCCCTCAAGTTCGCGACTACGCTCGCTATCAAACCTTTATCGATTCCCTACACGGAATTCCCTTCGTCATCTTTTTTACCGCCGGGATTTACACGGCGTTGATCGCCAGTCAACTCAGCCCCGAAATTCGCTTATTTTTATCGAGAATTATCCTCACGATTATTTTAGGGGCGCTGACTTTAGTTATTTCTCGGCTTTGTATCGGTTTTGTGCGCGTCTACAGTCAGACTTCCGATAGCGATCTTCCTTTAACGTCGTTATTCGTCAATCTGACCCGATTGGTTATTTTTACCATCGGAAGTTTAATTATTCTGCAATCGATTGGAATCTCGATTACACCTTTACTGACCGCGTTAGGGGTCGGCGGTATTTCGATCGGTTTGGCATTACAAACCACGTTATCTAATCTATTTTCGGGATTGAATATTATTATGTCCCGCAAAGTCAATCCCGGGGATTATGTCAAACTGGAAACGGGCGAGGAAGGCTACGTGACCGATGTCACCTGGAGACATACGACAATTCGCGAAATTCCTAATAATTTAATTGTCGTTCCTAACGCCCAGTTAGTTTCGGCAACGTTTAAAAATTATTCGCTTCCCGAACGAGAAATTATCGTCCTCGTGGAAGTTGGGGTCGCTTACGGTAGCGATCTGGAAAAAGTCGAAAAAGTGACCCTCTCGGTGGCGGAAGAAGTGATGCGGGAGGTCGTCGGTGGCGTACCGGAGTTTGAACCCTTCCTCCGTTTTCATACTTTCGGTTATTTCAGTATTAATTTTACAGTTTATTTCGGCGCAAAAAAGTATTTCGATCATCTGATTACGCGCCACGAATTTATCAAACGCCTGCACAAACGTTATCAGGAAGAAGGGATTGAAATTCCCTTTCCCATTCGTCCCGTTTATCCGCAAGATCCAATCTAAGATCTAAAATCTAAAATCTAAAATTTAACCACCCTACGGACTTCTGGGTTCCCAAAAAAAAAGTCCCCGAGAGGAGACGAATCGCCGGGGTAAGCGTTCTCAACCATCGCTTAATAACAAGCGGAGACATCTTGGGGGGTGCCAATCTCGGTTGAGGGGGAGTCTCACTTCTCAAGGACATTTTTAATGTATCGCTGATGCCAGCGATCGCACCTCACCCAATTGGGTGATTCGATCGGGCGATCGCGGGAAGGTCACGCAGCATAAGGGGTTCGACCCCTCACCGATTAACCCTCGGGTAAAAATACCATTTTGGGGACGAGACGGCGATCGCCTTCGGTTTCAGTAATTTCCGCAATTCCGAGAAATTCCCCATCGTCGCGATCGACGCATACCGGGGGGGGGCAATTGACGCTTGCGGGGGGTAGGGGGACGCGCTGACCTTGGCACCAACGGCGGGCAAATTCGGGGGAAAGGGAGACTTTAGATAAATGAGCGAGGGCTTTTTCCGGGGCGATCGGGGTAAATGTGCCACGATCGCACGCGGTTTCTATCTCCTCGAAGGTGACGCTATCCGGGAGGGCAAAACCACAACTTTGGGTACGCGTGAGAGCAGCCAAGGTTCCCCCGGTTGCCAAAATCTCCCCTAAATCGCGGGCGATCGCCCGGATGTAGGTTCCCGGGCCGCATTCGATCTCGAGGACGGCTTCGGGATAGTCCCCGCCGCGCCAGTCGGACAGCGCGATCCGGTAAATCTCGACTTGCCGCGACGGAACCTCCACCGCTTCCCCGGCGCGAGCGAGTTGATACAGGCGCTTGCCGTTAACTTGTATCGCACTATAAGCCGGTGGGATTTGTTCGATCGCCCCGACGAAGCGCCCCAATACCGCCTCCACCGCGTCTCGGGTCAGGGTTGGAACCGGGTTTTGGCTGATGACGGTTCCTTCGAGGTCGTCGGTGGCGGTGGTCACCCCAAAGCGCACGGTGCCGCGATAGGCTTTCCCCGTGGGGAGGTACGGCAACAAGCGGGTGGCTTTACCGACGGCGATCGGTAAAACCCCCGTGGCGGCAGGGTCTAAGGTGCCGCCATGTCCGACGCGCTTGGTTCGCAACAGGCGCCGAATCCGGGCGACACAATCGTGAGAGGTCATGCCAGCAGGCTTGTTTAAATTGACGAATCCTTGCACGATACCGCGATTCTAACTGCTCTTTGCTATCATACGCCGCCTTAGCAGCGCGCGATCGCCCGTCCGAACCGAGAACGGTGGCGGGTTGATTGCCGTTGCCGCTTTTCCCCGGATTGGCACCCCTATTGGCGCGGCTATTGGGTGAGACTGCCCTTGAGACAAGCGGCGATCGCGCAGAAATTCTGCTACAATAATCCGGACTAATTTAGGATGCAAGAGAACTGCACGATAGGAATTTTGGGGAGTTGGGATAAGATTTAATTTGAGATTTAAAGTCGGCTCCAAGTCAAACCTATCAATAAATAGGTCAAAAAGATTAAAAGATGCTCGTTGAGAGCTAACTGTTTAAGAGAGGCGATCGAAAAAATGGCGTTGCACAAATTCAGTATGCCTTAAGAAGGTATGGGGAAATTTTTATCTTTGAGCTAGTCAACGACCAATCGATCGGAAAATATTAACCTTTCTACTGATTTTGAGTAACATTTTTCCGATGGAGACGAGCTAAGTTATGTCGCAGTCTAGTATTTTTTCCTTCTACCCGAGTCATATACTGTTGGTTAACAACGCGATCGATATCGTCAATGAATTTTGGATTAACGGGGTAACCATCCGTGACATAACAAAAGCAATATTAACCGGAAATAAGAATCCATAAAGGCTTAAATGTGGCTCAAGAACGAACCCTTATTTCCCATAAAATGTCAAGTTTACTGTTATTTATGACGATCCACCGTTAGATTTTGTTTTTTTACCCACCTTCCAATTCATCAATCTACGCTTCTTCGGAAATTGCTCGATCGTCCGATTCAGAAGTTGGATTACTCGCGGCAGCTTTTACCCACTTAATTACTGAATTACTGTGTTATGACTCACTTCACTTAGACAGCTATCCGTCTAAACCCATTTCCTTCAACATAGAGATGTAAGCAACACCGTTCGATCTTTTCTGAGTGACACCGTTCGGAATAAACATCTATAAATTGACGCCCAGAATCCTTACAAATATGATTTTGCTT
Source organism: Oxynema mangrovii CENA135 (assembly GCF_016632315.1). Classification (NCBI taxonomy): domain Bacteria; kingdom Bacillati; phylum Cyanobacteriota; class Cyanophyceae; order Oscillatoriales; family Oscillatoriaceae; genus Oxynema; species Oxynema mangrovii. The sequence goes on from NZ_JAEOXH010000002.1 coordinate 942,909, forward strand.
TCCTCTTTTTCCCATTTTATTAATATTCCGGGATTGGCAATCAGGACAGAAGATAAAACATCTAAGCTAAACTTCTCCTTTCACCATACTATATCTGTGCAATGTCAAACCGTCTAACCATAACATAAAGCGATCGCCCTTTGGGAAGAAAAGGGCGATCGCTTTAAAATCAACAGCCAGAAACCAGGGTTCTATGGAAAATCTCTGTCATCCCACTATTTTCGTGATAGAAACCTGGTTTATTGGGCGGGAGCTTGGCAAAGGAGCGATCGCCTTTCAAACAATAGGAAAACGATCCCTTTTCTGTTACTCTGGTTGGCAAAAGCGACCTGTAACTCGCTCGTATTCATCCTCTAGTAGCCACATTTGGCTCTCTTCGTAAGTATCGCTGGTAAAGATAGATTTATAGTTTTGTGCGGGATTTTGAATCGAGAATTTACCCGAGCGTTCTTTTACCAACATCAGAATATAGGGTGGGGAGAGCCAAGGATCGACCCAGATTTCCGCAAACTCCCATTCTGGTTCTGATGCTTGATTAGCGAGCGGATTTGTTATATTTTCAGGGTTTTGTTCTACGCGGTTTGGTGCGAGGGATGACATGATACTTACCTGTGGTCTTTTTGATTTTTATTTCCCCATAGTGGAGAGGAATTTGCGAACCATCTAATTTTAGAATATAACCGATTGGCTCGGTAAAAAATAATCCATAGCGTTCGTATTTATCTTCTAAATCCTCTGCTCCGGTTCTCTCTCCTCTTTGCTTAATTTCCTCTGCAACTTGCTCCATTGTTCGGCGATTATTAAATAAATAGACGATCCCTTCTGTTTCCAGTTCCTTTTGTGATTTTTCGGTGGCAGGGAGATGCTTGTTAATCAGACTGGTTCGGTTTTCCAGGTAGATTTCTCGCTCGATACCACTCATATTATTTTTTTAACAACCCGTCCAACCATAACATAAAGCGATCGCCTCTCTGAAAATCAAAGAGCGGTTGCTTTAAATTCAACAGCCACAGACCGGGTTTCTATGGAAAATCTCTGTCATCCCAGCATTTTCGTGATAGAAATCTGGTTTGTTGGGAGGGAGCTTGGCAAAGGAGCGATCGCCTTTTTCTATATACAAGAAAGCAGAATAGCCAAGCATTTGTAAAATTATTTTATGATTAACATGTCAAGAAGAATACGTAGGAGTATGTCAATTGCTGCTTCTGTAAGCCTTTCTAACAGATAATAAGCTACTTCTTTTAACCATTCTTTAAAGTTTTCTTTGCTTTTCAGAATAACCCTTCGCTGTTCAACGCCTTCTCGCTGTAATAATTCGCGTACTTTTTGTTCTTCTTCTTCTGTTAAAGCCATGTCTACCTCTTTCAGAATATAAATTTACAGTGAAATAAACTTAGGAGTTTTTGTCATCTTTGAGGAACCAAATGATTTTTCAGCCATGTTGTAATCTTGTTAATCATCTCGATATCGTCAGCAAAATCTCGTGTATCTGCTTGGATGACGAGGAAAATTAAATCGCAAGATGGGATGAGCTGCTGATAAATTTTGTCATACTCTCGATCTTCGGCTTCACTGCGTCCATATCCAGGCAAATCAATCACCGTCAAAGTGCCACCTGTTGCCAGAGTAAATTCTTTAATTTGTGCCTCAGTTGTGCCCACGGTGGTGGGACTTGTTTTTAACTGAGCGTTAAAAAGATTGTTAATCGTGGTTGTTTTACCAACCCCAGATTTTCCAATCACTGCTACTTTGGGTGGTAACTCAGTTTCCTGTTTAAACTTTTCCAGTATTAGCTGAAAGTCTTCTTCTGGAATCAGCGTTTTTATATCTTCTAAAGCTTGACTGTTAGCATCACCTACTGCCGCCACACTATTTACTCTCTTTTGACGTTCTTGCTCTACAAAAGCTTGAACTTCTGGATCTGCTAATTTAAATGGATCGGCAGGCTGAACATTACCCAGCTTGAACCCAGCATAAGCATTTTGGATAATCTTAGTCAGCAAACGAATCAAACGATAACGCTTAAGCGCTGAGTAATATTCGATGTTGGCTTCAGATATTTCTGTAGTTCGACCCAATTTTTTAATAATATCCTGGCAACGACGTTCGATTTGCTTTTCTGCCTCCTTGGTGGGACTATTTAAGCGCTTGTCCCACCCGTTGGGAGTCATTTTATCAACTTGATTTAAGCCAATGACGAGTCTCAACGGTGATTTGCTAGTTTGTTTCTCAGAAAATAAGCTGAATGGTCGCTTCAAAAATTCCAACATAATATTTCAACTCCTTGACAATACTTTTATTTTCAGGTGTTCTAGTCCCCACCCATAAACAGATGTATAAGGTACTACCTGCTTTTTCTCAAAAATAACTTTTCCATTAATTGCTCCTTGAAAAATACCGTAAACATCATCGATTTTCTCGGGGATTAGCCTGATTTGAGATTCTGAAGGTTCTCTATTGTCAATATTAAATGGATGTTCCCCTTCATAAACTCCCAGACAATCGATTTTATTTAAAGCCACTATGAAGTATAAAGAGGACTTAAATAATGGCTTTAACTTTTTCAAAAATATTTCATCCCGTTTGTAAGCTCTTGTATCTGCTTGAGTCACCCAGACTAAAGAATCAGCTTTAGGAATCCATTTTTTGTAGTAAGCCATATATTTTTTATCGTCATTCAAACTCTCTCCTATTCCCGGCAGATCTACAACCCGTATTTTTTTATAGGGACAATTCGAGTCAGGAGAGGTATCTAAATCGACAAATTGAGGCTTTTTCGTACAAGCTACAGCATTATCGGTAGCCCAGTTTAGCCCAAACAAAGCATTGAGAGTGCTACTTTTGCCAACCCCAGTTTTACCAAAAAATAAAATTGTTAGTGCATCTTTTTGAGATGAGGGTAAGTATCTGAGGATTTTCTGAATCATAAGACAATTAGTAATTAATGATGCCTTCTTTCTTTCAGAAGAGAGGTAGACAGATAATACAATGACTGTCCAATTTAATATTTTGACAGCTCATTGGTCTCCTGTCACCCTCGACGCGGTGGCATTTGGTGGGGAGTTTTTCCAGCTTTTGGCTTCCTGCTTGGTGACAAAAAGTGACATTTGGTGGCAAAAGTTGTATTTAGTATGATAAAGTAACGTCAAATCTTAACTACTAGATTACCTTGTCTAACACTTATGGAGATTCAGGAAGCGATCGAATGGACGGACGATCGGGTTTTTGCTAAAACAGGAAAGCGTCTTGACTCACTGCAACGCACTATCTTAGAAGGAACTTTAGAGAATCAAAGTTACAAGCAAATCGCCGAAGATTATCACTGCACTAAAGACCATACTAAAAGAGTCGCTGCGGAATTATGGAAGTTATTGTCGGATGTGTTAGGGGAAGAGGTCAAAAAAAGAAATTTTAAATCCACATTAGAAAGAATAGAATTTTCCCATATTTCCAATTTTGGTTCTGATTTGCAAATTCTGAGTAACATAAATTTTTGTAGTGAAATTTGCCATTATCCAAAAGCCAAAAAAGCGGCAAAAACCCGATCGCCCATCTCCCCCTCTACCTCTACCAGCAAACAACCAGAACAACGCCACGATTTAACCGAAGCCCCGGAACTGGAACATTTCCACAATCGCACGGCAGAAATCAACCTGTTGAAACAGTGGAGTATTGACGAAAAAATCCGCATTGTTAATATTTTTGGATTGCCGGGAATGGGCAAAACAACCCTGGCTAGAGAACTGGTCGAAAACATTAAAGATAAGTTTGACTATATTGTCTGGCGCAACTGCAACAACAGTTTTGCCCTGAATTCTCTAAAAATAAACTTAATCCAGTTTTTTTCTCAAAATCAAGAAACTAAATCATCATCCCTCATCGAGTATTTACGTTTAAATCGCTGTCTGATTATTCTCGACGATTTTCAAGAACTGTTTGCTTCTGGGGAATTTGCAGGAACTTATCTGCCAGAAGCTGCAAGTTATGGGAAATTCTTAAAAGAGATCGCGCGATCGCCTCATAACAGTTGCTTTCTCTTACTGAGTTGGGAAAAGCCCACAGAAGTTGCTACTTTAGAAGGAGAAAACCGCCATTGCCGGAGCTTACAACTGGGCGGTTTGTCAGAAGATGCGGCAGAAATATTAATCAATAAAGGATTGAAAGATGAAGAGAAATGGGGAGAATTGATCCGACTCTATGGGGGCAACCCGTCCTGGTTGAATATTCTTGCGACTACTATTGAAGACTTATTTAATGGCAGCGTCGATCGCTTGTTATCTTATCCCAGTTTATGCTTGGGAGACTTAGAACCGATATTACAAGAATATTATCAACGCTTATCCGCATCTGAAAAAATAGTCATTCAATGGTTGGCCAACCAAGAAGCCGCCGATATTTTTGCTAAACCCGAAGTAGGGGCGGTTCGCGAACGGCTCCTACGGGATGTAGATTTTTTGACGGCGATCCAGTCTTTGCGAAAACGGGGTTTAATCGAAAAAGTCTGCGATGATAATGGGGAGTTGTTGTTGGCGGTTCCAGCTTTATTTAAAGAGTATGTGAAACATCAATAAGTTAATAAATTTTTCTGCAATCTACCCAGAAACTGTGTTTTTAGCGCCCCCACACGCAGGTGACTTGAACTGAATCCCCCCATCACTGGGAGAGAGTCCAACTGCACGATCGCCACTAGGCAAATAGGTACACTATATACATAGCTATCAGTTTTTTATTTAATACTCATTGCTTAATCTCACACAAGTCTGTGCGCCGACAGCCGATCGCCCGTCGCGCCCCAATCGAGAAAGCGGGTCAACGATCCCGAGAAGCCATCCAAAGCGATGCAAGAGAGACCACAGCCGAGCAAAAGCCAGTTTGGGTCTACGGCGTTACACTATAGGGTGAAGACGTTCTATTCAAGGACTGCCAGAGGTTCGAGCCAGCAGGCACTGAGCGATCGCTCCGAGGCAGCAGCTCAAAGGCAATCGACTATGAAAGGTGTTTGGAAACAATGGATCGAGTGGGAAATGCTCAAAGCCGATAAACGTGGGGTGCGCGATCGAGGTCGTTCGAGACTCAACACTACAGGGAGTCCCCCGAAAGGGAAATCGCGGGGTCGGGTACGATCGCCCCTGACCCTTGAATTCGCCCGACGCATGTTAACCGTCGTCGCCTCCGTCGCGATCGCCCAAGGCGCCTTATCTGGGGGGGCGGCGATCGCCCAAAATAAAAGCGAAAACCTCAGTTACAGCCAACTTTTAGAAAAAATTGAAGCCAACGAAGTCGAAAGCGTGGCGATCGATCCCGAACAACGGATCGCCACCGTCGAACTCAAAGGCGTCAAAGGTGAAAAACAAGTTCTTCTGTTCGATCGCTACCCGGAATTATTTCAAAAAATCCACCAACAAAACCGTCAAGGCGGCGAAATCATCGCCTTCGACGTCCAACCGTCCGCCGATCGCACGATGGCTTTCAGTATCGTCGCCCATTTACTCCTCATTCTGCTCCTGATCGGCGGTTTGATGACCATTTTGCGGCGATCGTCCCAAGCGGGAAATCAAGCGATGAACTTCGGCAAATCCCGCGCCCGCTTTCAAATGGAAGCCAAAACCGGAGTCCTTTTCGACGACGTCGCCGGAATCGAAGAAGCCAAAGAAGAACTGCAAGAAGTCGTCAGCTTCCTCAAAAAACCCGAACGCTTTACCGCCGTCGGCGCCAAAATTCCCAAAGGCGTCTTGCTCATCGGTCCGCCGGGAACCGGGAAAACCTTACTCGCCAAAGCCATTTCCGGAGAAGCCGGAGTCCCCTTTTTCAGCATCTCCGGTTCCGAATTCGTGGAAATGTTCGTCGGCGTCGGCGCCTCCCGCGTCCGGGATTTATTTAAAAAAGCCAAAGAAAATGCCCCGTGTATCGTCTTTATCGACGAAATCGATGCCGTCGGTCGCCAACGGGGCGCCGGAATTGGCGGCGGAAACGACGAACGGGAACAAACCCTCAACCAATTACTCACGGAAATGGACGGGTTCGAGGGCAATACCGGAATTATTATTATCGCCGCGACCAACCGCCCGGATGTCCTCGATCGCGCCTTATTGCGTCCCGGTCGTTTCGATCGCCAGGTGACTGTCGATTTACCCAGTTATAACGGTCGCTTGGGTATTCTCAAAGTTCACGCGCGCAACAAAAAGCTCGCCTCCGACGTTTCGATCGAACGGATCGCCCGTCGGACCCCCGGGTTTTCTGGCGCCGATTTGGCGAACTTGCTCAACGAGGCGGCAATTTTAACGGCGCGACGCCATAAAGAGGCGATCGGCGAGTTGGAAATTGAAGACGCCATCGATCGCGTCACCGTCGGTTTGCGCCTGACTCCCTTACTCGACAGCAAGAAAAAACGCCTGATCGCTTATCACGAAGTCGGTCACGCCTTGCTGATGACCTTACTCGAACATTCCGACCCTTTAAACAAAGTGACGATCATTCCCCGTTCCGGCGGGGTCGGCGGTTTCGCCCAACAACGGTTTGACGAAGAAATGATCGATAGCGGCTTGTATACCCGCGCCTGGTTGATGGATCGGATTACAATTACCCTCGGCGGGAGGGCGTCGGAAGATGTGGTCTTCGGCGATTCGGAAGTGACCATCGGCGCCAGTAATGACCTGCGGGTGGTCAGTGAGTTGGCGCGGGAAATGGTCACCCGTTACGGAATGTCCGATCTCGGTCCGGTAGCGTTGGAAAATGAGAATAACGAAGTCTTTTTAGGTCGCGATTTCATGTCGAAATCGGAATGTTCGGAAGAATTAGCGACCAAAATTGACCGCCAAGTCCGCGCGATCGCCGTCCATTGCTATGAAAAAGCCCATCACATTCTCGGTCAACATCGCGAGTTGATGGATCGCTTGGTCGATTTACTCATCGATGAAGAAACCATCGAAGGCGATCGCTTCCGTGAAATTGTCGCCCAATACACGGAATTACCGGAAAAACAACTCGTCGGCGACGTTAAATGATAACTAAAAGATAACTCGATCGGTCACCGAACGATTTAAGACGACGGGCGCGATTGACGTCCGTCGTCTTCATTTGTTTTCCCATATATTGATTTACAAGTTGATTTCAGGTCTTTTTCTCCTCAAGGGCGATCGCTCCAATCACTCCAAACCGATGGATACTCGATCCCATATTTGCCAAAAGTGTGTTTCGCCCGTTGGATCAGATCCGTTTGATAGATAAACTCATCTCTAGCATCCATCGGATAAGATTTGACCTGAAAATGACTTCCCCAGGGCTTTTCTGACAAAATCACGACAATCGGTAATTTTAATTGCGTGTATTTGCTCGTATAAGCGGCTTGATAGAGAATTTTCATCACCAATTCCACGTCAACCCCATGCGCCAAGTAAAAATGGGTAACCGCTTGCGCTTCTAACTCCCCCGCATTCGCATTGGAAATCGGATCGGTCCAGATTTTATTGTGGGGAATCGTCACTAAATTATCGTCAGGGGTTTTTAAACGAAACCCACGCAATCCATAACTGACAATTTCCCCATAATGCTCGCCAATTGCCACGCGATCGCCCACTCGATACGGCCCTTCAAATAAAGCAATAAATCCGGCAATTAAAGAACTGGCATAATCTTTAAATGCAAAGCCTAACGCCACGGCAGTTGTTCCGGTCAGCGCTAATAAATTATTCGCCGACAAGCGAACAAATAAACGAATGAGGGTTAAACCCGCTATTAAAATAATCACTGCACGGCAAAAGGGTAAGGACTGCTTGAAAGCCAAGCGAAAACGACTGGGGACTTTTTCCGATATCCAGTCAATTAGTTTTTCATTCGCCCACAATATACCGTAAGTTGCGGCGACAATGACGATGGCGATCGCGATTTTATAAAGCGTGATTTCGGTGAGCGATTCAAGTCCCGTTGCTTGACTTGAATTTCCGTTACTTTGGAGTAAAAATAGGGTTTTCATTGGAAATATAAATAGAGGCAACAGTCAAAAGGGAAGAATGAAGATAAATATTACGAGAAAAGAAAACAATATTTTCTAGAATTGGAAATTATTTTAAAATATATCTGATTTTTACCTAATCACAAAAACTCACTGTTAAGATCGAACAGACTAAAATCAAACCTTATCCTTACCAACTAAAAAGTTATTACTCTCCAAAATATCTCGTAATTTTGGATAATAAGCGGGATTGACCCAGAGAAAATCTTTTTGACGTTCGATCGCATCCGCCAACCACAAAAAATGTACTCTCGCTTGCACGGTCGTTTCACTTTCTCCTAAACTTAAGGCTAAATGAGATAAACTCATGCCTCCGTGAAGTAATAAAGAATACAGCAAGTAGCGATCTTCGGGGAGTAAACTCGGTAAATCGGGAAGTTTGGGTATTTTAGGAATAATTTTTATCGTTTTGAGCGATGATTCTGCGATCGCTTCCGATTTTTCCTCCTCGTCTTCCGACGGTTGCGGACAAACGAGCGATCGCCACCATAAATCGGCAGCTACACTGGGAATTCCCGAGGAAAGATGAGCTAGATAGCTAAAATATTGCTGCCAAAACTTATCGATTTTTTCTTCATCAAATTCTTCAGAAAATTCAAAGTTTAGAGGATTTAAAATCGGATCGAGCCAAGCTTTTAATTCCTCGGCATTTAAGCCGGGTAAGGAGAGGCGATCGCCTAAATATGCACTGAGTTTAGAAACATAATCAAAATATTGCCAAGACCACCGATTGCACCCGATCAACCAAAATCGAGAAGAATCCGTAAAAATCATTTCCCGGAGTAATTCGATCGCTTCTAATCCTTCAATACACCGCACAAAACACCATTCTAATTGAGGGACAATCACCAAGCTTTGCCGTTTTTCTAAGATATCGGTCGATCCCTCGTCAGAAAAACCGATCTGAGTCTCACCGATCGCCTGTTTTAACTGCACGCTTAAACTCGCATAATCGGAGGGTCTTCTTTCCCAATCGAGCGATCGCTCGTGGGTCCACTGGCGCTCGATTTTGGTTGCGATAGTTTCGCAAAAAAGCAGGGGAAGGCGATCCGTGGGGCTGCCGAGAACCACTAGGCTATTCGGGGCTTCGGGATCGCTGCGCCAATTTTCAAAAGCTTTGCTAAATGCATCTTTTAACGCTTTTTGATGGGCGATCGCCGTCGGCAGTTCTTCGGTTTTGCGCTGTAGTTGCCGGGTAATATCGACAGGCAAATTTTGCGTTGGCTTTCCCGATCCATTGCCTTCGGGATTCGTTAACCAGTCTTGCGATTTTGCCTGTGTATTGCGATACCAAAATTTAATAGTGTCCAGTACCAAAATGCTCTTTCTCCCCGAAGCGATCGCCCCTGATTTAAGGTTTAAATTGATACTAAAATAAATAATTAAATTCGATTTAACGTGGGAAATTTAAACGTGATGAATTTTAGGATATAACATTCCTTTAACAGGTTGACCGCCGCGAAGATGTCGCTCGATAATGGTCGGGACTTCATCGGGATGCACTCGCCAATACCAAATCCCATCGGGTTCGACGAGAACCATCGGACCGTTACCACAATGTCCGGTACAACCGCATGTTTTAATGGTGACTCCTTCTACCGGATCTCGTTGAAAAGCGGCGAGGACGCGATCGCTCCCGTACTGGCGACAGCAGCGATTTTGGCAAACGAATACTTGTTTTTTTATCGGAGTAAAGCTCATGGGAAACTTTAGAGTTTAGAGTTTAGATTTTGGATGGTTAAATTATAAAACTTATCCGGCGATCGACCGGAGACGCCGGGTGAAGTGTTAAGGGATTAAAGCACAAAAGGCAGCCTCTCGGGCCGCCTCTTGGATTAATTTAAGCTAAAACTAACGATCGCCGTTCCCTATTGAGGGGCGATCGCCGCGTCGATGGCTTCGCGCACGTCGGGAATAAAAACCGAATACATCCCGCGTAAATCGCCAGGGTTGAAATTATAGGCTAAATCGTTGGGATAGTTATCTTTGACAAATTGAGGGCGATCGTTTTTAGCGCCGTGACAGGCTAAACAACTCGCTTCTACATTAATCCGGCGATAATAACGGGTTCCTTCGCGACCGTCGATCGTTTCGCGATCCCAGAAACCGACTAAATCGGAATCGAGGTCAAATTTATTGAGGGCGACTTCGGCTTTCATTCCGTCGGGCGCATGAGCGGGATTGCGATATTTTTTGGCAATTTGTTTGACTTGCCAGTTGTTTTCTTTAGCTAATTCTTGCGCTCGCATCCCGACAGGTTTGCAAACTTCTTTCATCGTTTGCATCGTCGGTTCGGTGTCGGGGTCGATGGTCGCCGCCAACTCCGATCGCATCGAGTCGAGATATTCGATTTCGCGAACGGCTTTGGCTAACTCCTGGGGATTGGTTTGCGCGTTGGCGCTTTGAGGATGCCAACCGAGGAGAAAAAGAGCCAAACACAGACTGATAAATAGTTTGGAAAGTTTGGAAAGTTTGGAAAAATTAGAATGCCACATAATAAAGGGTTTTGAACTTTGCTACAAAATCACGGTCAATGGGGTAGCAATTTTTTAACAAATTGCTACCCCATTGACAGCGATCCCCGCTACGAGTTGGTGACGGTCACGGTCGTACCATCTTTCAAATCGGTGGAGGGTTGGAGGATGACGCGATCGCCGCGTTCCAAACCGGAAAACACTTCGACCCGATCGCCCGTTTCGCTACCCGTGGCGATCGCCTGGAAGCGGGCGCGATCGTCAACCACTTTATACACCCCCGTAATCCCCATGCGTTCGACGATCGCCGCTTTGGGAACGCTTAAGGCGCTCCAGTACGCTCCTTGCTCGCCGACGGAAGGTTTCGCACTCAGGCGGATACGTCCGAACATTCCGGGAATCAAATCCGGCTCGTACTCCAGGGCAATTTTGACGGTAAAGTTGTGAGCGGTCGGGTCGGCGGAGGGGATAATTTGAGTGACTTGTCCGCTTACGACGCGATCGATCGCGTCGAACTCGACCTCAAAATCGTCTCCCTGGCGCACTTGTTTGACGAAGGATTCGGGAATGGCGGCGCTAAAGCGCAATTTTTCCGTACTTTCGAGGGTGACTAACGGTTGTCCCGGCCCCGCCATGGCGCCGACTTCGGTATGTTTGCGGGTGACGACGCCATCGAAGGGCGCCTTGACCGTACCGTAATCTAAATTGGCGATCGTCTGTTCTTGGCTCGCTTGGGCTTGTTCGACCCCGGCGCGCGCTTGGGCGATGCTGGCTTCGGATTGGTCTACGGCCCCTTGCGCTTGTTCGATCGCCGCGTCCGCTTGGCTCACTTGAGACCGAGCCCGTTCGACTCCCGCCTCGGCTTGGGCGATCGCCGCTTCCGCTTGGTCGATTCCGGCTTCGGTTTGGGCGATCGCGCGGTCGGCTTGGTCGATTCCGGCTTCAATTTGCCCGATGCGCGCTTCGATGACGCTGACGCGGGTATTGGCGGTGTCGAGTTGGGACTCGCTGATCGCGCCTTGGGAATATAACAAGCTCATGCGCTGTTGATGTAATTCGGCGTCGGCGAGTTCGGCTTCGGCTTCGCTCAGTTGCGCTTGGGCTTCGCGTTTGGCGGCGATCGCCCGTTCTCGTTCGGCTTGAGCTTGCCGCTTTTGCGCTTGCGCCTGGTTGCGATTGGCGATCGCTTGATTGAATTGGGCTTCGGCTTGCGATCGCGCGGCGACGGCTTGATTTTTTCCGGCGATCGCCTGGATTTGCGCCGATCGCGCCACGGTGACGGAGGCTTGAGCTTGGGCGATCGCGGCGGTGGCCCGATTGCTTTCGGCTTGGATATCTTTGGCGTCGATCTCGACCAAAATATCTCCCTGGCTCACGCGATCGCCTTCTTCCACGGATAAGCGTTGAATCTGCCCCATCACCCGACTGGTTACGGTTACGGTGTCGATCGCTTCCGTGCTGCCGATGGCGCTGCGATCGGCTTGGGTCGTTTGTTCGATCGCCGGGGCGACCCGGACGGCGATCGCTTCCGGGGTCGTCGCCACGGCGGCAGATTCGACGGGTTCCCGTTGGACCGTATTCGCCAACCACCAGCCTGCTGCCGAGGAACTGGCGACAATCACGACAAGTCCGCCGAGGAGTAACGGTAAAGATTTGGGGGGGTGCCAGTGGCGATCGTCTAAACTCTGCATGGGGTCCTCCTGGTGACGGTTGCTTGCTCGATGAGGGGCGAAAGTGAGAAAAATTGGTCGATGGGGTTCGATCTCGGACGGCGGCGGGGGAATCTCGGGGAGAGGGGGCGATCGCCCGCAATTTTCCTCCTCTTTGTTGACGAAATCGGTTCGATTTTTTTAACAAAAATCTGTAAAAATTTACGAAATTGTAACCGATTCTTTCGAGGAGATTTTCTAGAAAAGGAAGGGGCGATCGCCTAGATTCAATCCAGAATCAATTAAGAATGTGCCAGGATTTTTCGATCTTGTAAAAGATGACGGGCGCTGACACACAAACCGAGTAAATCTGGGTCGATTACCCGGTAGTAACGACAAACGCCGACGCGCTTGCACGCTACAATTTTAGCATCTTTTAAGAGGCGTAAATGTTTGGAAACGTTGGCTTGGTTCAAGCCCGTGCGATCGCAGATTTCTTGAACGTTCCGTTCTCCCCCACAGATCGAGGATAAAATTTGCAAGCGCGCGGGTTCTCCCAAAATTTTGAATCGGTTAGCCAGAGATTCGAGTTCGTCTGGACTGAGGTTCATTTCCATAGAGAAATTCCTGAAATTGACTGCTGAATTCAATACGTTTGAATCGGATCGCTGGGCGAGTCAAGTTCGCGCGATCGCAACGGACGAGATGACCTCTGATGGGGAGACCAAACGGATAATTTATAGATTCATTCTCTGACGACCTCCGTTTCCGAGTTAAACTTACGTTTCTACCTTCGATCCCCCGACTCCGGCGAGCGATCGCCCCTGTTCGAGTGCGATCGCTTCGTCGGGATCGAGGGGTTCGACGAGGGACAGGCCCAAGGTTCGCAGTCCCAAACGCTCGAACCACGGCACTGCCATTCCCCAGCGCATTTTGGCGAGGAAAAACTTCTCGAACGCCAGTTTGCTCCAGCTCACCCAGCGCCCCTGTTTGACCACGGCCCGACGGCGTTTTCCGGTTTTGCGATCGGGGAGCACCGGATCGGCAATGAAAATTAAGCCCGTATCGCCAAAGTCGGCCATGCAAATCGCTTCTAAGGTCGGTTTGACGGGTTTGCCGCTCATGACGCCGAGTTCGAGGGCGATATTGTGAGCCGCCGCCATTCCCATCGCTTCGGTCATTTGTCCGGTTTTGGGAACGCCCAAGGGCAGGGGGGTCACTTCCGGCGGGGCGATCGCCACGGCAATCCCGGCGGCGTAGACCGAGGGAAAATCCCGATGGCGCCCGGTGGGTAACACGGGAATAAAGCCGTTTTCGTCGCCGAGTCCGGGGGTCGATCGCACGAAGCGAGGCCCGCGAAATGGAGGCAAGAGCATTGAATAGGCAAAGGGAACCGATTCGCCGTTACTCAAGCAGACGCGATCGCGCTCGATCGAAGTAATCTCGGTATTCTCCATCAACGTCACCTCCCGTTTTTTCATCAAGGCGGTGACCATTTCTGAGGAGTTCGCCATCCCCCCAATCCCCAGATGTCCCGCATAGGGTTCCGGGGTGATGAAGGTAATCGGAACGCGATCGCGCAAGCCGTACTTTCTCAAGATAAAATCGGCTAATAACGCAAATTCATAAGCCGGACCCATGCAACTGGCTCCCGGTACGGCGCCGACCACTAACGGTCCGGGATTTTTTAAAAACGCTTTCCAAGCATCGCGAGCGATTAAGGCATGTTGCGGGTTGCACACGGACTGAGTATAACCGCCGTGCGGTCCCAAGCCACTGACGGCATCGACAGCTAATTCGGCTCCGGTGGCTACGATCAGATAGTCGTAGGCGATCGCGCGATCGCTGACTCGCAGTTGTTGCCCTTGAAGATCGATCGCCTCGACGCGATCGTGAATCCATTCGATCCCCTGACGTCCCAATGCGGTTGCCAGGTCTACTTGCACCCGTTCTAGGGGCATTAAATCCATTCCCACCCACGGTAATGAGGGAATGAAGGTGAATTGCGCGCGATCGGAAATTAACGTGACTCGATGGTTCTTCCCGAGGAGATGTCGCAACTCATAGGCTGTCGGCAATCCCCCAATTCCGCCCCCGATGACCACAATTTGTGCCATTTGTTTTTTTATCCTCCATCCGGTAGACCCGATGCCGATTGCGGCGATCCCGAAGACCGACCTGACGGGCGATCGAATCTTAACGACTATTTATAACTAAATACTTATTTAATCATACTACGGGGGGATTGACAAGACCCGATCGCGATTCCACTGCGAAGCCCTGGGACAACCGAGACGTGAAAACCGCCACCACGACCGTCGCCATCGCTCCGGGGCGATCGAAGTTTTTTATTTTTTTAAACGGTTAAACCCCTTCAAGGGCAAGGCTTTGCCCGCATTTACTGCCAAAATTTTTCAAGATCGATCCCATTTTTACTTGACTAATTAACTAAATCACTATTAAGCTATATAGCAAGATGTAAAAAATTATGACAAATCTGGAGGATGCGATCGTGCAAGAGAGTTTCAGTTATTCCAATCCCTCAATGTCCCGGCGCAAACTGCTCAACTTTCTCACCGGAGCCGCCGTCGCCGCCAGTGCGGGCAGTGCCCTGTATCCGGCAGCGAAGTACTTCGTCCCGCCGAAAGAAAGCGACAGCAGCGACGGCGCCATTCTCGCCAAAGACAAACTCGGTCACGTGATTCCCGCCAGCCAGATTTTAAGCGAACCCGTCGGTACCCGCGCCTTAATCGCCGGACTCGCCGGAGAACCGACCTATTTAACCGTGAAAGCGAACGGGATCCTCGACGATCGCGGCATCGTCAACAACTGCACTCACCTCGGCTGTACCTTCCCGTGGAACGGGAGAGACGAACAATTCCAATGTCCCTGTCACGGATCGCGCTACAGTCCCGACGGTTCCGTAGTACGCGGTCCGGCAGACCGTCCCTTAAAGTTGGTTCGCGTCCGCGTAGAGGATAATCGAATCTGGATTGCTCCGTGGACTGATATCGATCCGAGAACGGGCGCGCGACCTTGGTGGGTGTAACCGTTGCCACCCCAGCCCTCGACGACGTTAATTTAAGTGAGATCGAAACATGACTTCTACTGCTTCTAAAGCTCGACAAGCATTTACTGATATCGACCCGCGCGAATTCGTTACCCTCAACGATCCGCCCTTGTTAATCGACGTGCGATCGCAACTGGAATATCAAACCGGACACGTTCCCGGCGCCGTCAATCTCAGTTTGCCCCGCTTGTTGCTCGGTTCGATTCCCATGCTGCGATCGCTCGTGTGGCCCGAATGGTTTCGCGAAATCGAAAAAGATCGAACCGTCGCCGTCATTTGTTTGAGTGCCCATCGCAGTCCCATTGCTGCGGATTACTTGGCGAAACAAGGCTTCGATCTCGTTTGGAACTTGATCGGCGGTATGTTGGAATGGAAGCGCTTGGGACTGGAAACCCGAAGCGGCAAACAACCTTAATTTAGGTTAATTTAATCTGTTAATTTAAGTCATGAAATCGATCGCGATCGCGAGTTTAACAGTCATCCTCGACCCCTTGAAACTTGTTCAAATTCTCGATTCAATTGCACCACCGAACTCGTGCCTGTTAAATTCCGCGATCGCCTCCTAACTTTACTCATTTTACTGGAGGATCTGCCATGATCTCCCGTTTAAACTCTCCAAGCCATTGGTACAAACAATTGTTTGCTTGGGGAATGTCAAAAGTCAACCGTGCCGATGAAGGTGCGATCGCCGTGCGCGAATGCGATCGCTACCGATCGATCGGCGAACTCAAACGCGATTTACTCGGCGATTTGTCCGGTACTGTCGTTGAAATTGGTCCCGGTGCGGGAAACAATCTCGGTTATTATAGTTCCGAAATTAATTGGGTGGGAATCGAACCCAATCCCTTCATGCATCCGTATCTCGAACAACAAGCTGGACGAGTCGGTTTGAAACAGGCTCGGGTTCACTTAGGAACTGCGGAAAAACTGCCCTTTGAAGACGGACAAATCAATGCCGTCGTCGGCACTTATGTTTTATGTTCCGTCGAGAACTTGTCCCAAAGTTTACAAGAAATTTTGCGAGTTCTCAAGCCGGGAGGACAATTTATTTTTGTCGAACATATCGCCGGACAATGCGGGACATTGACCCGAACCGTGCAGAATGCGATCGAACCTGCTTGGAAAAAAGCATTTGACGGTTGCAATCCCAATCGGGAAACGGGAAACGCCCTCAAACAAGCTGGTTTTGAAGCCGTTGAAATGTTTAATTTTTCTCTATCGATTCCGATTGTCAGTCCGCATTTAGCCGGAATTGCGCGCAAACATGGCGATCGCGCGTCCTGAAACACTCATAAAATTCTGTTGTTTTTTTATTTGACTTAATCCTATGAAACTTACCAAAAAAAACCTGGAAGAACGGCGCGATCGCGTTTACGATGCGATCGTTATTGGCGGCGGTGCGGGCGGACTTTCTGCCGGGATTTACTTGCAACGCTATCGCCTTTCGAGTTTAATTATTGATAAAGGAAAGGCGCGATCGTTTTGGATGCAAGAACTGCACAACTATCTCGGCTTACCTCCGGATACTCCCGGACGAGTTTTACTCAAACGAGGAGAGCAGCATTACGAATCCGTTAACGGGGACATGCTCAACGGTTACGTCGAAGAAGTCGTCGATGAGGGGGAGACGTTTGCAGTGCGCGTCAAAGTCGGTCGGCAAAATAGTATTTATCCCATATTTCGAGCAAAATACATCATCGCGGCGAGTGGAATTATCGATAATTTAGTGCCGTTGGAAGACATGAGAAATGTCTTTGAATATGCGGGTTACAATCTGCACGTTTGCATGGTTTGCGATGGCTATGAAATGGCCGACAAACAGTGTGGATTTTTTGCCGGAAGTGAAGCCAGCATCGAAGAAATGGTGTTTAATTTAAGCTGGTTTACGCCCTATATTACGATTTTCACCCACGGCTTATTTGAAGTGAGCGAACCCCTGCGGCAAAAACTGCGCGAACACGGCTATCGGTTAGTAGAAACGCCGATTAAGCAGTTTCTCGGCGAAAACCATCAGATGACTGGGGTGGAATTGGTCGATGGAACGGAGATTGGGTTAGAAACGGGGTTAATTTCGATGGGTTCGACCTATCACAATACTTATTTGAAGAATATCCCGTTGGAGATGAAAGGCGGTTATTTGATAACGGATAAAATGGGACGGACTTCTCACCCGCGTATTTTTGCGATCGGCGATTTGAAGGTGGGATTAAATCAAGTGGTCGTGGCGGCGGGAGATGGCGCCTTGGCGGCGACCCAAATCTGGCGGGAAATTCGGCACGATCGCGGTCCGCGTCGGTGGGAAGAGAATCTTTCCGCTTCGGTTTGAGGGGATCCTAACGGCGATCGCCCCCAATTGAGGCACGAGATCTCGCATCCGTGCTGTTTTTTCTCGAAACAGGGGATTGGGGGTGGTCGATCGCCATCGGATCGAGTAGCATGGAAGAGACGACGGGCGATCGCCCCCGGTCGCGATTGGATGTGGGGGATCGACGTTCTCGAACGGCTCGGGGATCGAGCGGTGACGGTGATCTGCATCACGAGTTCCAGGGGATGGCGATCGCCTCGAAAAGCTTATTTACATCACTGTTTTTAACGAGATCGATCGCCAAAAGAGAGCGATTTAGATCGACAAAAACGCATCAAATAATCACAGGTTATTTTCGATCTGCATCACGAATTATAATCCTTAATTCCTCCATACTAATTATAGCGATTGGCAATCGCCAAAAGCAAAATTTAACTTCAATTCTCGATCGAAACGTCTTAAAAAGACCTATCGAATAATTGAAATTAAATTTTCTGGCGATCGCCCGGGCTGCACGATCTCTGTTTCTCTGGAGAGGGAAAAATATCGTTGAGCCGCAAACTTCATCAAACAGTCATCGCGTTGCCAGGAGGAAAGTAGGAATGTTAAATGCGACTGCACTTTTAATTGATTCGTTTGTTCCTAAACTTCAAGACGGATACCATCGAACCTATGGCGGCTACAAACCGCATTATGCTGAAATTCTGGCTTGGGCTGGCGCAATGGCGTTAGAAAACATTGCCAACAGCGACGCACTTTATCATAACGTCGAACATACAATTTTCGTCACCTTAGTCGGACAAGAAATCTTGCGCGGTAAACATATTCGCGAAGGTGGTGTTTCCTGCGAAGACTGGTTACACTTTATTATTTCCCTACTCTGTCACGATATTGGTTATATCAAAGGGGTCTGTCGCGGCGACGAGATCGGCGATCGTATGTATGCTACGGGTCGCGATGGGATCAGAATTTCCCTACAACCCGGCGCCACCGATGCCAGTTTGACTCCCTATCACGTCGATCGCGGCAAACTCTTTATTCACGAACGTTTCGGCGGACACGGTTTGATCGACGCCGACGCCATTAAAGCCAATATCGAACTGACTCGCTTTCCCGTCCCCAAAGACCGCGACCACCAAGATACTCTCAATTATCCCGGTTTAGTGCGCGCGGCGGATCTCATCGGTCAACTCAGCGACCCGCGTTATTTACAAAAAATTCCCGCTTTATTTTACGAGTTTGAAGAAACGGGACAAAATAAAGTCTTGGGTTACGCCAATCCGGGGGATTTACGCAAGAATTATCCCAAGTTTTTCTGGAATGTCGTTTATCGTTACATCGAAGATGCGTTGGCGTATTTGCAATTAACTCAAGAAGGAAAACAAATGATTGCCAACCTAACGGCGAATGTCTTCCGTGTCGAACACGAGGATTCTAGTACGGTCGTAGCGTCTTAATTTTAAAGGGATGTATTAGAAAATTGCGTCTAAGACCTCGCCCTTGACCTGGCCAACCCCGAGTTGGTGTTACGGTTAAGTGAAACCCAAATCCCTTTAGGGACACGGCAATGCCGTGTCCCTACCGAACCCCTTGGGAGTGGGAGCATGTTGCTGCCTACTTAGGTTACAAATCATTTAGGATTGTTATCGTGAAAAATCGGTCAATGCACCCTTATGGTATTGCCGTATTTTTGCCTAAAATTGCCAAAAATTACGGGGCAATATCCCAAATTTTGATCGTGTTGTCGTTGCTTCCACTGGCGAGACGGGTTCCGTCGCCGTTGATGCCGATCGCGAAGACCGACTTGGTATGTCCGGTGAGATTGAGTAACAGGCGACCGTCTCTGACACTCCACAGCTTGATCGTGCGATCGTCGCTGGCGCTGGCGATCGCCTCGCCGTCCGGCGTCACTTCCACGTCATAAACCGGGAAGGCATGACCGCGTATGGTTCGCAACAAGTCCCCAGTTGCTACATCCCAAATTTTTACCGTATTGTCGAAACTGCCCGTGATTAACAGCTCGCCGTCGGGGGTAAATGTGAGAGAACTTACCCAGTCGTCGTGAGCGTCGATGCTGGCAAGTTGGGTTCCGGTTTCGACATCCCAAAGGCGAACGGTGCGATCGAGGCCACCACTGGCAAGGATTGTCCCGTCGGGACTGAACGCCAAGGCATTGACGCCGTCGCTATGTCCGGTGAGGATCCGAAGCGGGTCTCCGTTGGTCCCGTTCCAGAGGCGAATGGTTTTGTCCCAACTGCCTGTAGCGACGATCGCGGTATCCGGAGCGATCGCCACCGCTTTGACTGCTTGTTCGTGACCGATCAGGGTAAAGCGGATCTGACCCGTCGCCGCATCCCACATATTGGCGGTTTTGTCGTCGCTACCACTGAGCAGATATTTACCGTCCTGACTCATCGCCAAGGCTCGAACGTCATCTAAGTGGGTGGCGGCGGTATATTGTAGGCTGCCGTCGGTACTGCGCCAAAACTTGATCGTATCTTCAATGCTGCCACTGACGACAACTGGGGCGGTCGGGCTGTACGCCAGGGCTAATACCGCATAGGTCTCGTCGCCGAAGCTGCGAATCAGGCGATCGCTGACTTCAACCGCAGGGGCGGCTTGAGGGGCGTCCGGTTCTTGGGCGACCGTGGCGGGAACCCACTCGTTAACGAAGAGTTTGAGGGTGGAAACGGTAGCAACGGCAGCGATCGCGATCGCGCCCGATGCTTTCCAGGAGGATAGCTTTAAAATCATGGATCCTTGGGTGAGAAATGGCTATGGAACTCGCATGGTCGTTATAGCGCTTAGACAACTTCAAAAAATTGCCGTTTTTAAGCACGTATTCCCAAAGTTTACGAAATTTCCTCAGAATTGACCGCTTCCGAATGCCACCTGTTCCACTCGGTTCGCAGATATTGCGCCCATTGGGACGCCAGAGACCATTCGGTAAATCGGATGCGTTGGAGGTCTTGCCCTTGAGAGAAACTGAATTCCAAACAGATAGCGCCCTTGGGGGCAGCTTCAGAAGCGACGATCGGATCGACTTCGGTCCGATCGACAAGCAGTCGGATTGATTTTACATCCTTTAAGGAAAAGCTTTGCAATTCCACCGGACCCGATCGCGTCGGTTTGCCCCAGGTGAGGCGATCGCCTTTTTGTCCCAGAACCGCGTAAATATCGTATTTGGCGCGATCGAAGTCCTCGGCCCAATGGCGGTACGCTTCAACTTTTTGATATTCATTCCAACCCGCCCACCCCAAGCCGATAAAAATGGCCAGAAGGGGCAACCACATCAATCCGCGTTCCATCGCTGTTCTCGTGAGTTTACTATCAACAAAATCGTCACGGGCGATCGCCCGAAATTAAACCCGAAATTAAACCTGAAATTAAGCAAAAATTAAGCCTAAAGTTTTTGCAACGGTGCATTTTTCGGATCGATAATCTTCTGACCCAACCGGGGAAACTTGATCGCCAAGGCTAGCTTTTCTCCGGTTCCAAAAACGTGGGAAATTTGACCCGGCCCGAAAGTTTCGTGAACCACGCGATCGCCGACGTTCCAATTGGCCACCCCCGCCGCCGATCCTTTAGCAATTTTCTTCGCCGTCGCGCGCGATCGTCGTTGCTTTGCCACTGCATTTCCCATTAACAATTCCCGAGGTAACTCCGCCAAGAAACGAGACGGACGCGATCGTTCGTAAGACCCCCACAATCGCCGTTCGCTAGCCATCGTTAAAAAGAGTCGTTCTTGGGCACGGGTAATGCCGACATAACACAACCGTCGTTCCTCCTCAATTGCTTTCGGATCGTTCAAACTGCGGAAATTCGGAAATAACCCATCTTCCATTCCCACTAAAAAGACGACCGGAAATTCTAACCCTTTCGAGGAATGAAGAGTCATCAAGGAAACTGCCGCTTCCCCTTCATCTAAATTATCTAAATCCGACGCGAGGGACGCACTGGCTAAAAATCCTGCCAAGGAAGAATCTTCCTCATCTTCGCCAAACTGCAAAATAGCATTGTAGAGTTCTTCCACATTTTGACGGCGGTTTTCCGCTTCGTCCGTTCCTTGCTGATTGAGTTCGTCGATGTAACCGGATTCTTCGAGAATCCCTTGATAGATTTCCGCCGCCGTACAATCCTCTATTTTTTCTTGCCATTTGGCGATCGTTTTTGCAAAAGCATTGACCGCTTTTGCCGATCGCCCCGCCAAGGTATTCACCGAGGTTTCGTCGTTGAGAATTTCCCACAAGGGTACATTTAATTGACTCGCCGCATCGGTCAAGCGTTGCAAAGTCGTCTTACCAATTCCCCGACGGGGAGTGTTAATAATACGCTGTAAACTGATGCTATCCGCCGGATTGGCGATCGCCCGTAAATAGGCTAAAACATCTTTAATTTCCTTGCGATCGTAAAAGCGCAAACCGCCGACAATTTTATAAGGAATGCTCGACTTGACCAACACTTCCTCAAACGGTCGGGATTGAGCATTCGTGCGATATAAAATGGCAAACGCGCCGAAATCTAACTCCGGATGTTCCGATTCCAGCATCCGAATTTGGCTGACCACAAAATCTGCCTCTTCGACCTCATTAAATGCTTGATGGCAGATAATTTGTTCGCCTTCGCCGCGCGTCGGTCGCAAGACTTTTTCGATGCGTTCCGTATTTTTCTCGATTAATTTATTCGCTAATTCGAGAATATTTTCGCGCGATCGGTAGTTCTCCTCTAACTTCACTAAGGTTCGTGTTTCTGCATCCGCCAAACCGTCGCCGAAATCTTCTTGAAATTCCAGCAAAATCGTAAAATCGGCCATCCGGAAGCTGTAGATCGACTGATCCACGTCGCCGACCACAAACACCGATCGCTTGTCCCAATTCTCGAAGGATTTGGGATGGCCGCCATTGGTGGACAGCAAGCGAATTAGATCGTATTGCGTCCGGTTTGTATCCTGATATTCATCGACGAGAATATGATTGAACTTGCGATGCCAGTAGTCGAGAATTTGCTCGTTTTGCCGAAATAATTCCACGGGAATCCGAATCAGATCGTCGAAATCGAGAGCATTATTTTTTGCCAGCAGGTCTTGATAGTTGCGATAGATATCCGCCATCACCCGCCCGCGAAAATTCGGCTCGTTTTGTTCGAGATCTTTCGGCGTCCAACCGCGATTTTTCGCCCCGCTAATTTGGTAGCGCATTTTGCGCGGGTCGAACTTTTTATCGTCTAAGTTGAGTTGATTGCGGACGATTTCTTTAAATAAATCTTGGGCTTCCGATTCGTCTACAATCGAAAAATTGCGGTTCCACTGACGCCCGCTTTCATCTTGATATTTGTCGATATCGAAGCGCAAAATTCGCGCGCACAAAGAGTGAAAAGTGCCGATCCAAAGAGGTTTGATGTAGGTTTTCCAGACCCGCGATCGAACTTGAGTTTGTTGGACGGGTTCTAAGCCTCCCAAGGGTTTGCCATATTGCGCCAAGGCATAAGATTCGGCAAACAGCACTTCAATCCGTTCTTTCATTTCCCGCGCCGCCTTGTTGGTGAAGGTAACGGCGAGGATATTTTCGGGATCGATGCGATGGGTACGAATTAAATTGGCTATGCGGTAGGTCAGGGCGCGCGTTTTGCCCGAACCCGCCCCCGCCACGACCAGCAACGGTCCGGAAAAATGTTCGGCGGCTTGGCGTTGACTGGGGTTGAGTTGGCTGAGAAAGTCGGTGGTCGTGGTGGTCATAATTGAACCGAATCGAATGCCCTAGAATCTTGGGTTTTGCAGGAGTTGATATTAGCAAGATTAGCGCATCAGTTCCACTCTTGGGGACGGCTGCGGTTCGTTGTCATGACGATTTCTGGAAGAAGTGAGGGGAAGGATTTTTAGGGAGTTGTGTGGGTAGGGGCGATCGCGGTATGTATGAGAGTCGGGGCGATCGCCTGCGTTATTTCGCTAAATCTACGGACAACAAAGTGATAAAAAAAATTGTATGATAGGTGATTAATCCCTGGTTATTTTGGTCAATCTCCGATGAAGTTTCGCATCTACTCGGCGATCGCGATCGCCTGTCTATTGATAACGGGCTGTCAAAGCAATCCCCTCGCCCAACTGTCCTCTAATTCTGGTAACGCGAATGCACAGAACGAGACGGAACAACAAGACAATAATACTCATCCTCAACGGGCAGGCAAATTACCACCACCCCAAATTTATGATTTACAGGTGAATAATCGACAAGTTTGGGCGCACTTAACTCAAATTGCTTTCGCTGAAGATAGTATTATTGTTGATTTATCCATTACTAATGGCAGCCGAAATGCTATTCAGCTTAACTATAGAGATGGGATGATTTTATATGATGATGTCAATAAAAATCATCTCGACAGAGGTAATGATTACTTGTTAGCTGTTCCTCCCAAAAATCCAAATATACTCATTCAGCCTGGAACTACTCTCCAAGGTCAATTTGTTTTTATTGGTCGCATTTCACCACAGGCTAATTATTTAGGTTTGATGACAAATTCAATTTCTGCTAATACAAGAGATTATCCCAGACTTGAATTTAAAAATATGTTAATCGAACGGTGATAGCATGATGGGTGTTATAACTAGTAAATCTGAAGTTGCGATCGCCCCGATCCTGATTGTTATCCTCACCGCTTGCCAATTCCCCTCCAAAAATTATCCAGAAGTCACCACACTCACCTCAATTCCCATCTCCCCGAGTCGTGTCGAAGTCGAACCCCTGACGACCCAAACGAGTACGTTTATCGTCGAAAATCCAAACTCGACATCAACGACTGCGATCGTTGAAACCAATAACAGCCAAACTAACATCACTTCCTCCAATACCAGTACCATCACCGCCGAAACTTCACCAGAAACAACGACAGAAATTGAGGTCGAACCCGAACCAGCAACGCCGACGCCAATACCTCCAACTAATCCGACGAATCCCGGCAATTTAATTGTTGAAACTATCGTTCCGACAACACCTGAAGTCGAGCAAACTTTAACCGAATTAGAAGCAGAAACAACATTAGAAGGGATTAAATTCAATTTACCCGATAATGTTTTATTTGACTTTGACAAGTATAACGTTAGAGCCGATGCCAAACCCCTTTTAACCAAAATCGATCGCCTGCTCACTTATTTTGATAATCCCGCCGTAGTCATTTACGGACATACTGACAACAAAGGAGAGGAAGACTACAATCAAGAATTATCTGAAAAGCGGGCGGCGGCGGTTAAATATTATTTCGTCAACGTGTTTAATCGAGAACCCACTCGCATTCAAACGCAAGGGTTTGGAGAGGCAAAACCGATCGCCCCCAATCAGAAAAGTGACGGAACGGACAATCCAGAAGGACGGCAACAAAATCGCCGGGTTGAATTTATCATTCAAACAGAAACGAGGACGATTCGATCTTCCCCCGAAAATGCCTTTCGAGAAGGGGTAAATGCAGCAACGCGGGCATCGGTTTTAACCCAGGAGGCGAAAACTCCCGAACAGTGGCAAGCGGTAGCGGCAAAATGGGAACAAGCCATTCAATTAATGCAGGTGGTTCCCGAGTCGAGTTCCGACTATGCAAGGGCGCAAGCCAAAGTTAAGGAATATCAGAATAACTTGAATTATGCCGAGCAAAATGCGGCGAATCTCGGTGATTAGTTATATCATTACTGAAATCATTACTGCAATGAAGATTGAGATCGTCGCGATCGATGAGAGAATGTCTGCACGATGCCCAAATTTTTTAGGGGCGAAAAATTGTTCGCCCCTACACAGAATTGCGCCTGCAACAGGAAGGATAGATAGGGTCTGGATGTGACGAGAGTAATGGTTAGCGCAGGCGACCCGATCGCAGGATACTAAAAATGAGCCATAACCCGACAATACTCGCCGCCGCGAACAACACGTCGCTGACCCAGTAGACTTGCGAAATCTCAGTTTGGGAGGAAATCATCGCGGCGCCCATAATCAGAGAACCGACCAAAATACTGAACGAGAGGCGGTTGGCGGCGTCGTCCATCGTCCGGCGCAGTCCGTCGAGTCCGCTTACGGCGATATTCCATTGCAAGGTTTCCGTGGTCACCCGGTCTAAAAACACTTCCAATTGGCGGGGGGATTGTAACGAGAGGTTTTTCAAATCGAGGGCGGTTCGCAACAAGCCTTGTAACGGGGCTTCGCCGACGAGTTGGCGCCCGAACAGGTCGGTCATGAGGGGCTTGATCTGTTCGGCGAAATTATACTCTGGGTCGAGAGTGCGAGCGATTCCTTCGAGGTTGGCGATCGCCTTCGCACAAAGTCCCATATTCGAGGGCAATCTCAAATTATTTTCCCGCGAAACTTGCAGGACTTCGTAAAACATCTGGCTGAAACTCAACTCGGACAAGCTCAAATTGTAATAGCGCCGCAAGAGGCGATCGTAACCGCTCTCTAAATTCGCCAAATTGACCCGCTTGCTCGATACTCCCGCCATTTCTACCGAAAGCTGGGAACAGCGTTGGGCGTCTAAATTGACCATCGCCAAGAGCATCTCGATCAGTAACTGCTGGGTGCGCGGGTCCATGCGTCCGATCATCCCGCAGTCGAGTAAGGCGACTTGTCCGTTTTTTAAATAAAATAAATTCCCCGGGTGGGGGTCGGCGTGGAAAAACCCGTCGAGGCAAATTTGCTGGAAAAAGACCCGGGTTAACAGGGTAACGAGTTCTTTTTTCTGCGCTTCGCTGTCGCCACCGTGTTCTCGTCCGTTATAGTCGGCGAGTAAAATCGGGTCGCCGTCCAACCATTCGATCGCCAATAACTTTTCTGTGGTTAAATTCCAAAAAACTTCGGGAATTTTGAGCTTTTTCGGGTCGTACCAGCGACTTTTGGATAAATTGCGGCTGAGGCGATCGGTATAGGTCGCTTCTTTGGCAAAATCTAACTCGGCGCGTAAGGCGTTGCCAAATTCATCCGCCAATCCCATCAAATCTTGAGCCTGTCCGATATCGGTGATCGAGACCAACTCCGCCAAGCCTTTGAGCAAGGCAATATCTTGCTCGACGACTTCTTCGAGTCCGGGACGCTGGACTTTGAGGGCGACTTCGCGACCGTCCGCCAAGGTGGCGCGGTGGGTTTGGGCGATCGATCCGGCGGCGACGGGTTGGGGATTGAGGGTGTGAAAAACCTCTTCGAGGGGTTGGCGGATTTGCTGGCGAATGAGGATTTCGATCTCGTCCCAAGGAACCGGAGGGACTTCTGCTTGTAAGGCGGTCAGTTCTTCGATGTATTCCGGGGGTAAAATATCCGGGCGGGTACTGAGGAGTTGCCCTAATTTGACGTAGACCGGACCGAGATCGATGAGGATATTGCGTAAGACCGCAGGGGGGGGCAGTTTCGGCTCGTCGTCGGCTTTCCCTGCGGTGAGCAAGCGCCGCATGTAATCCCAACCGTTGCGAAATACGATTTCGACGATCTCTCGTTGGCGAGCGCTAGATTGAACGAAATTGGAAAGCATGAAGCAGAATTTAGCGTGTAGAGTGTAGATTTTGGATTGGAGCGATCGCCGCTCCTGCGACGGTTGACTCCAATCTCGACCTGTAGGACATTCCCTGAAGGCTTCCCATCCGCCAGAGTCATCGAGTGCGACGGCGAGGCGATCGCCCGTGAATGGAGATTGCGAATTTACGGTTTATGATGGTTGGCGATCGCCATGGCCGATCGCGTCGTCGGCTAAGCGCACGGTGTCTTCGTCCCCGAGAAATTCCCCATTCTGCACTTCGATCAAGACCAGGGGAATGACGCCGGGATTTTCCACCCGGTGCGCCGTACACGGCGGGACGTAAGTAGACTGATTTTGAATCACGAGGGATTCGTCTTCGCCGCAAATCACTTTGGCGGTTCCGGACACCACGATCCAATGTTCGCTGCGGTGGTAGTGAATTTGGGTCATGATCCGGTGACCGGGTTTAATTTCCAAGCGACTGATGCGATAGCGCTGTCCGGTTTCTAAAACCGTGACCGTTCCCCAGTAGCGTTCTTGGGTTTCGGAAGTTTCCGGATAGCGGGCCGCTTCTTTTTCTTCTTGGGGGGTTTGGGTGGCGTTTTGGGTTGGGGTGGTGGTTTCGCTCATGGTTTGACCTCTAAATTTACTCGGTAAGATCGGGAGAGAGTCGCGCACGGGTGGGGCGATCGCCGCATTGAGGATCGGGGCCGATCGCGAGTTACTTTCCACCATAGCGCAGTTGGCTCGACGCGCCGATCGCGTCGGGACTGTTGTCGTTATAATTCCGATTCGTATTCCGGTCGTTCTTTCAAGATTTGGAGCACTTTTTTGATGTCTTGAGTGCGGTCTTTTTTAACAATTAGGGTGACGTTCCCATCCCGAACGACGACCACATCTTCCAAACCGATGGTAACGATCGCCTCTTCGGGGTTGCTGGCGTAGAAAATGCTCCCTTGCGTATCGAGTCCGAGATGACGGGCGACTTCCACGTTGGGACACTCGTCATCTTTGAGCAGTCGTTCGAGGGCGTTCCAGTCCCCGAGGTCGTCCCAACCAAAATCGGCGGGCAGGACGTAAGTGAGATGGGTTTTTTCCATCAAAGCGTAGTCGATGCTCTTTTTCGGTAAATCCGCATAAGCGGCGACCCCGCGTTCGGCGATCGGATCGAGAATTTCCGGGGCGTAGGCGCGCAATTCGTCGATGACGACTCCGGCCCGAAAAATAAACATGCCGCTATTCCAGGTGTACGTTCCCGTTTTGATAAAGGTTTCGGCGGTCTCGCGGTCGGGTTTTTCGGTAAAGCGGTTGACCCGATAGGCGCTGATTCCGGCATAGGTTCCGGCGCCTTGTCCCTGTTCGATGTAACCGTAACCGGAAGAAGGATAGGTCGGTTCGATCCCGAGGGTGACGATCGCCCGTTGGCTGTTCGCCAGTTGGCTCGCCGCTTCTAAGGTGTTTTTGAACCCCTCGCGATCGCCGATCCAATGATCTGCCGGGAAAAAGCCGATGAGGGCATCATCCCCGTGGCGTTTGGCAATTTCTAAGGTAGTCCAGGCAACCGCAGGCGCGGTATCCCGTCCTTGCGGTTCGGCGAGCAGGTTTTCCGGGGGTAACTCGGGCAGTTGTTCGCGCACGCCGTCGCTCAATTCGGCACTGGTAATCACCCACAAGCCTTGCCATCCTCCGGCCACGTCGAGCAGTCGGTCGGCGGTCGCTTGTAATAGGCTTTTACCCGTGCGATCGAGGCAAAGAAACTGTTTGGGTCGCGCCCGACGGCTGAGCGGCCAAAATCGTTCGCCTTTTCCACCAGCTAAAATAACGGGGATCATAGATGATTTCATTGCTCCATTTAGACAACTCGATCGCGATCGAGGCTTCGCGATCGCCGGGAGAATTGAGTTGTCACAAACCTTGACAATTCAACCCTCCGATTTCTCTTTATTTTTCTGTCAAATGATGATAACATGTGCCTCAAAAATACGAGCTATTTTTTTATGAATTTAGAGTAAAGTTTTGGGCTAAAAAATAGTATTTTGAGGTTTAAACTTGAGTCCACAGAAAACTAGCGATAATTTATTTTTCAAAAAATATTGAAAAATTCCCCTACTTTTTTCCAGAAATGTTGTTAACCCGAACTTAACCCTCGGCCATCTCCAAGTCAATCTCAAAATACCTCTCAAAATCTTTGCGTGAAAATGTTTGAAGCGCTAGACCTATATGACAACGTACCCAAATCGGGGAAAAAATCACCGAAACGACCCGAGCGCCCTCCGAGGCGATCGCGCAAATCCCGCAAATCGATACCGATGTCCCCCGAACCGTTGAGCGTCAAACTGGCGCGGTTGGTGTTTTGGAGCTTTACGTTCTTATTGATGACGACCGTCGCCGCCACCGTCGGCGGCGTTCTAGCGCTGATCGATCCGAAAAATGCCCTGAGTCCCCAACAACTGCAAGCCCGACAAGCTGCCGAAAAATTGAAGGCGATCGCCCCCAATCGCGATTCGATGGGCTTTCCCCGCTTCGAGTTAGCCCGACCGATGACCCTGTTGGTGATGGGCGTCGATCCCCCCCTCGACGCTCCTGACGACCCCGAAGCCGTCTTTTCCGGACGCAGCGACACCTTACTCCTGGTCCGGCTCGATCCCGACCGCGAAAGCATCAGTTTACTGTCCGTTCCCCGGGATACCCGGGTCCGGTTGGGCGATCGCGGCTACGCCAAAATTAACGAAGCGAACTACCTCGGCGGAATTACCCTCACCTCCGAGGCGATCTCCGACCTGCTCGATGTCGAGATCGACCGCTACATCCGCATCGGAACTGGAGCCTTTCGCGAACTCGTGGATCTGCTCGGTGGCGTCGAGGTCTTCGTCCCCTACCCGATGTCCTACACCGATCGCACCCAACAACTCAAAATCGAACTCAAACCCGGCTGGCAGACCCTCAACGGACGACAATCCGAACATTTCGCCCGCTTTCGTAACGACGCTTACGGCGATATCGGACGCATTCAACGCCAACACTTACTCGTCGAAGCCCTACAGACGCGGCTGAGCGATCCGAGTGTTTTACCTCAAGTGTCTAAAGTTGTGCGAGTCATGCAGAAGTATATCAATACCAACTTGAGTCTGGAAGAACTGCTCGCCGCCGTCAAAATGGGATTGGGGCGATCGCCGGAAAGCTTGCAAATGGTGATGCTTCCCGGAAAAATCAGCGACGGACACGACAGCGATCGCAGTTATTGGATCGTCGATCGCCAAGGGCGCGATCGGGTCATGGCTCAATATTTCGGCAACGGCGACGAAACCGAGCGGCGATCGCCACCCGACGAACGCGCCCTAAAACGCCTCGATATCGCCGTTCAAAACGCCTCCGGCAACCCCCAAATCCCCCGCAAACTCTTACACGAGTTACAAAGACAAGGATTTAAAAACGTCTACGCGATCGAAGATTGGCCCGATCGCCAACCCCACAGCCAAATCATCGTCCAGAAAGGTGATTTAGAAAGTGCAAAAACCCTTCAAACCCTCTTAAAATTCCCTCGTTTAGAAACCAGTTCCACAGGCTACCTCGACTCCGATTTAACCCTTCGTATTGGCGAAGATGTAGAGAGGGGGGATTTTAGATTTTAGCCAAATCCGCAATTCATCTCTCGCTTTAAATCTCCCATTGAAGCGAGAGATGAATCGCAAGCCAATCTTTGTGCTACAATGTTCTGTCTGGTTGGAACACCAACTCCAAGCGCGACAATCAAGGTTCCTTTGAGGCTGACGTTACATCTTCAGCGACTTGGCTTCATACTCACTGGGAGGTTGAAAATCCTGTATAACTGGTGTTTGGATGCGGTCTTTGCTGAAGATACCTCCTGTCTTCGTGCCGAGAATGCGGCTCATAATGTCAGTCTCTTAAGGCGTTTGGCGTTGAATTTACTGCATCAGCAGCCTCCTGGTAAGGGCAGTTTCAAGATCGAGCGTTATCGTGTTCGGCTGGATAACTCCTTCCTGCTTGAGATTCTTAGCTATGCTTTCCCGGATTCCCATGCACAACATGGCTCTGAATTTTGATGCGTTTACCCTGCTCCAAGCTTAGCTCCGCTTGAGAGATAGAACTTGAGATTTATAGCATTTCTCACCAGCATGAGGTACACCCACTCACCCGGTCATTCCGGCGGAAGAGGAAATTCATTCCCCCAATTTTTACCTCATAGAATTGAAAATAGCTATATAATTATAGTCAATTTGGGATGCACCTCTTTCAACTTATCCAGAACGCACGTTGCGATCGTCAGCACCCCGCTCTAAAGAGACGGGGCTTCGTGCCTCTCCTTTAGTAGGGGCGTTTCGCGAAACGCCCCTACTCAGCCTAAGTCCTTTGAGGGCTACGTTATCGGCAAGCGTTAAAGCTCCTACCTGGGGATAAGGTGCCAGTCCCCTGCTCTAGAACCAAACAGTTAAACCGTCGTACGAGGGGTAAGACCGTGCGGTTTGGAAAGTACCGACCGATAACATTGGCGAGGCGCTATTACGCCGTGCACGTTAGGTGGCTCCGGCTAACAGGAGCGAGGGAAAAGTGTACCTCTTTTCGCTCCCCCCCACGAGGGGACGGCGATTAAAACCGCCCGTGTCGTTTTTCCTCCCTGCGCTCAAGCGACAGGGCTTCCAAACCTATCGGAGATTTTCCGTGAAAGGCAAGAAAGAAAAATTAAATAAAATAAGAGCGATAATTAGGGACGATCTCCCTTACAAGGAATCAAGGAAGAATTTTAATTTTTTAAGTCAAGAAATACAGAAAAAATACAATATTATTAATACCAAGAACGTTTCATCAAATAGCTACGATCCAATTGCTTTATCAATTATCGAACAACACTCAAATGGTTTAATATTAGATTGTGGTTCTGGGAAGCGTTCCACTTACTACAATAATGTGGTTAATTTTGAAATTGTGCCGTATGATACCACAGATGTTTTAGGGGTTGGGGAAGAGCTTCCTTTCAAAGATAACGTTTTTGATGCAGTCTTTTCTCTTGCCGTATTAGAGCATGTCAAAGATCCTTTTAAATGTGCATCTGAAATATCACGAGTTATGAAGCCTGGTGCAACGCTTTATTGTGTAGTTCCTTTCTTGCAACCCCTGCATGGCTATCCCAACCATTATTATAACATGAGTATGCAAGGGTTAAAAAACCTGTTTGATGACTTTTTGCATATCGAGAAACAAGAGGTAATAGCTAGTGGCTTGCCCATATGGACATTAACTTGGTTTTTGAAGAGTTGGTTAAGCGGCTTAGACCGTGATGCAAAAAATGAATTTCTTAGAATGACTGTTGCTGATTTGATTGGTAACCCAATAGACTATTTTGAACAAAAATTTGTCAAAGAACTTCCCATGGAAAAAAATATTGAACTGGCTTGTACTACAGCTCTAATAGCCAAAAAACCTCCTCTTGATAATCCATCAGATATTCAGCCTAACAATAGCTTCCAGTTGGACGAAAAAAAGCGTCGCTTGCTCCTCGCCCAGCTTTTTTCCGTATTTGATAAAAACTCACATTAAATGAAACCGATCGTGCGTTAAAGAACTGTGGGAAATCGCCTAACCTAGGGCGTGTCATCCACAGGGCAATCCGATACTCGAATAGGAGATCTGGTGAAGGAGTAGTCAGGCCAAGTGGAACACGTCAAAGGTCTCCGTGCCGCTTGGGACAATGACTATCTGCTCAAAGTCCTCTCTTCGATTTAGTATGCGATTGCCCTACTTGGGAATTTGGGGAGCCTTAGTAAAGGCGGGCAAGATGCCCGCCCCACAAAATCCTTGCCTAATTCAGCTCGAACCCATCGACCTGCAACACCGGACCGATCGCCGCCAAGGTCATCACATCATCGCGGATGCGACCGTTAACCTTAACCTTTTGACCCGGTTTCAACAAGTCCGAGGGGGCGCCTTCGTAAATTTCGTAAGTTTGACCGTCATCGGCGACCAACGCCCAAGCGCCCGTACCCATTTCGCGACGTTCGATCGTTCCGCTTAGCGATACACTCATGCCAATTTCTCCTCTCCTTTCAGCGCCAGACGGGCCAAGCCAAAGCACAATAATGCATTGACCAACAAGAACGCCCGGGCGCCCAAACCACTGCCGAGCCACAGTAACATCGGACCCGGGACGAGAACCGCACTAATCGCCAGACAGCTTGCCACACCGAGAGTCGTACCGATCGCGAAATTCTTCCACTGCGGGTGACCCAACAGCAGCACGATTAAAATCCCCGGAATCAGCACGCTCGCAAAAATCGGGTTGAACGCACTACTCCCTTGAATCGCCGTTCCCAATTCCGGCAGCGAACTGCCCATGACCCGCATCGGCCATTGGGGCAAATCGAAGATATAGAAACCGCGCAGGACGAACAAGCCGGAACTGCCGAAAATCAGGCCGCTTGCCATACTCCAAGTCCAGCCGAACGGGAAATAGGTTTTCAGCAACCACGCCAGCAAGTAAGACCCGAGCATCATCAGCAGTTTCGGGACTAAAGCGTAAACGCCGCCATCGATCCAGAAACCGGGATTGAGATAGCCATTATCGCGCAACCACCGGAAGAAGTCGCGGAAGTCGATTTTACCGTGCATCGCCAGTTGCACTGCATTCGCCGCATCGAGTTGACCCGCGCCAAAGTGGTTGAGGGGGTCGTCTTTAATCACTCGCGCCGATTGTTTGAGGATTTCGGCCACTTCGTCCGGGTCTTCGACGCCGGAGGCTTTGACTAAAGCGGCGACCCCGGCGACGTGGGGGGCGGCCATGCTGGTGCCTTGGAAGGCTTTAAAAACGCTGGTGGGACGGCGGGTATCCGGATCGATCGCGATCGTATTTTGGAGAATGCCGCCGGATTCGCCCTTACTGGTATCGCCACCGGGAGCGGAGATATCGACCCCCGCGCCAAAGTTAGAATAGGGAGCTTTTTGTCCGGTGGAGTCGATCGCCGCCACGCCGATGACGTGGGTGTACCGGGCCGGATAAGAGGCGGAATTGCGATTTTCGTTCCCTGCGGCGGCCACGACGACCACGCCTTTCTCGTGGGCATAGGCGATCGCCTCTTTCATCGCTTGACTTTCGCCCGCGCCGCCGAGACTCATATTAATGACATCGGCGCCGTTATTGGCGGCGAATTTGATTGCTTCGGCAATATCGCCGATGTTGCCGCCTCCACCTGCAGAGAGGACTTTGAGGGGCATGATTTTAGCTTCGTAAGCGATTCCGGCGACCCCGTAATTGTTATTGGTCGTTTGGGCGATCGTTCCGGCGACGTGGGTACCGTGTCCGTTGTCGTCGTCGGCGAGTTCGCGATCGTTGACAAAGTCGTAGCCTTTGACAAATTGGGTGTCTTTGAGGTCGGGAACTTTAGAAACTCCCGTATCGATCGCGGCAACTGTAATCCCGTTGCCTTTGGTATTTTCCCAAGCTTTTTCGAGGTTGATACTGCGGAAATTCCACTGTTGACCGTAGAGCGGATCGTTGGGAATAGTGAGAGCTTTGTACTGATAATCCGGCTCGATATACTCGGTGTACTTCGAGAGGTCGGATTTTTTGAGGGTTTTCAGCAGTTGGCGATCGCCCTCGACAATATAAAAGTTGTCCTCCCGGGAAAATTCGCTGTTGAGGCGGGCTTTGACCCCGTAGCGATCGCCGAGTTGGTCGAGTTGTCGTTCGACTTGTCCGGCGGCGAGATCTTCGCGAAAATCCAAGACAATTGCATCGAACGTGCCTTGGTTTGCCAGACCTTTGAAGTTGAACAACGCCCAACTCAGCCCTACTAAAAATAAGGCGAGTAAGAATATTTTTTTCATATTCGATTAACCTTAGCGCTGGTTATTTCACCACCATAACTCAACCCAGCTCCAATCCGTCGGGACGATTTCGGGATCGTCAGTGGCGATCGCGGGTCTGCCCCTGTGGGTTAGAATGATTTCCCGAACCGATGGCAGCGCGATCGCCCGGTTTTGAGCCTTAGCTCCCCCTGGGGGGTCGGCAACGACGGCAATTTGACGCGATCGCCACTTTTACGCCCTGGTCGATTTCCTTTGCCGTTGCTGTCCCTTGTCCTCTCGTCTCCCCCGCTCCCACACCTCGGCCAACCACTCACTCGACCGACATTGTTGCTCGAACCGCAAACCATCCTTATGACCTCTCGCCGCTCTCAATCATTTCCGGACAACCTTTTACGTCGTATCCTCGCTGGTTTAATCGATTATTTACTCTTAATTTCAATCTGTTGGTTTGGCTTAGGTCTTCAATTTAATATCGGGGTTACTGGGTTATTTGCGGACAGTCAAGTGGTCACCTTAAACGAGCCTCGAAACCTGTTCGTGATTTACCTAATTCTGGTTGCTTATTTGTCCCTGGGGGAATCCTTCCTCGGCTTTACCCTCGGAAAGTTTATCTTTCAGGCCGAAGTCGTGACAGTACGGGGACATCGCCCCAGTTTGGTGCAAGCGGCCCTTCGCAATCTATTCAAACCCTTTGATTTGTTGTTATTGCTCTCGCCAATTTTGCTCTCGCCGAAGTATCAAACCCTCGGCGATCGCTTTGCCAAAACCCTCGTGATTAAAAGGAACGCGGCGGTTCCGACGATTCCGAGTAACAAATATTCCCTCAGTCCGCAAAAAATCGTCGGTTGGATTCTCTTAGCCGTCGCGATCGTTAATTTGACAATTTGGTTTTATTTTGTCAGCACTTATTTTCCCGAAACCAAAGCCACGGCGAGGGCGACCAATACTTATTTCATGAGATTGGAAAAAGGATTTGAGATCGACAACTTAGAATCGGCCTACACCACCTCATCGAGCCGCTTACAAGCCGAAGAAACTTTAGAAAGCTTTCAACAACGCTTGTTAGGCAATCCGGGATTGCAGTTTTTATTAGAGAATCGAGAAGATATCAACTTTTATCGCTGGGAGTTTAAAGAGGACATCGCGATGTTATTCGGTGAGATTGATAAAGAGTTTAAAATTACCGTCGTTCTCGATCGCGAAAATCAACAGTGGAAATTTCTCTCGGGAAGCGTCGAACCGATCGAAAACCCGCAAGATTTATGGAACAAACCCAATGAAATCCCAGCAGGAGAGCAAGAAAGCATCGATTAACTCGATTCACCGCCGTGGGGGTGCGATCGCCTAATCCGATGCGACCAAGGCCCGGGCCAATTCGCAAAAGCCCCACCCTTCCGGTTGTCCGGTCACGTAAGCGGGTTGGTGGGTCAGGCGGGTGGTGTAGTCGAGGACGTTCGCCACGCCGACGGAGAGCTGAAAATAGTGCGGGTCGAACAAACTTTCGTCATTGGGACTGTCCCCGACGGTAACGACGCAATCCGGGGAATGGTCGGGAAAATAGCGCGACAGGACCGAGAGTAAGCCTTGAGCTTTATCTTGACCGAGGGGGCGGATGTGGCACTGCACGGAACTATAGGTAAAATCCCACCCCAATTCACGACAGCGCAGTTTAAGTGAGTGTAACGCTCGGGTGGTCAATCCTTGCACGTCAAACGTCCAATCCGTGAGGCGAAAGGGGTTGTCCGACGATTCGCAAAGGTCGGGAAACTGTCGTTGAAGTTCGGCGAAGACGGCGGCGAGCTGTTGGCGATGACCGGGGAGATCTACAATAGGGGTTAATAAGGTGGATTCGCCATTGGCCGCATAAAAAATACCGCCATTTTCGGCGATCGCCCCTGCAATCGGCAGTAACTGACTCAACCCATTGACCCAACCCGCCGACCGTCCGGTAACGATGAGTGTAGCGATCGCGCGATCTCTTAATGCTTCTAAAACTTCGAGTAATTCCCCACTCAGTTGACCGTTGCAGGTGAGGGTTCCGTCCATATCGGTAGCGACCAAACGCACGGATTGCAAACGAGATTGGGCGATCGCCTCGGATAAGGGCAAACAAGACATTATTGATTTTAAAGATTTTGTATGTACGGGCCAGAGCGTGACCAACTGACAGACCTCGATTTTAAACTAAAGTCAGGTTTCGCTAAAGGTGGGAGTCAAATTTTCAAGGGCCAATACTTGCAAATTTATTGAAAAATAGCGAAACGAGTGTCAGTTTTGGGCGAGTCTGCTCCCCGGCTTTATGCTTGGAGGATAGCAACCATTGCCGCTCCTTTTTTGAACTCGGGCGATCCGCCTCCGGCGTCGCGTTGCGATCGCGCGACAGGCGCCGACCCGGCGAGTCCTCCGGAACTCGAACGGATGGTCACTGTCGTTATCGTACTTCTACAGCTAGGTCATCGGTACGAATTGCCCTCGGGCGATCGGCTTCCAGGGGTTATAGTGCTTAAGAGGAGGAGGGAGGCATCGACCATGAAAGATTGAGTCTTACGGGGCAAATTCCCCCATCACGTTTGAGGGATGCACCGAAACTGCCCGTCGGATCGGGGGCATTCTAAAAGTGAAACTCCAGCGTGCTTGTATGAAGGAGAACTAATGACAAACTCTCATATCCTCGTTCCATCGACTTTGGCACAGACTCCTACTCCGAATCAGCCCGCCGAGGCCAAGCTCTCTTCAGATAAGATCTGGATGGGGGTTTCGGGAGTATTGTTGCTGTTATTAATTGGCTTTGCGGTTTTTTCTAAACTTAGCATCGACAAGCTCAATAAAAAGATCAAGTTCGATGATTTCAAAAATCGCGAACTCCAGAAAAAACTGAAAATGGCCCTCGCCACCATTACCAAAATGGAGAAGAACCCCGATTTGATTCACTCTCGGGAGTTCAACTTAGATTATTTGCGAATGCGGATGGAAGAAGAAAACTTCCACTTTGCCATTGTCAACCAAATTAAGGTCAAAGTTAAGGAAAAAATCTCTGTCGCCTTGCGTCCGAATGCCGAAAACCGAGGCACGGGTCGGCAAGTAGACGAAGTGTTTGACGTGGAATATCAACTCGGAGAAATTGCCAAATCAGGGAAACGGGTGTTATTCCGGATTCAAATTAAACTGACGAAATTACCGACCCAAGCCACCTCGAAAACGATCAGTCAAATTATCGACTGTTTGGAAACCTACTTGAGTGCCCGCGAGGATCACGATACCTGGCAACCGACGATTCAAGGACGAGTGGCTTACATCCACTGGGACCAAAAAGCGAAACCGACTCCCTTGCTCGTTCTCGAACAGTCCAACGAAGGGGTAAACGTTACCTTCCGTACCAACACCCGACGGGGAGCGGCGAAAGCGGCGGCAGCAGGGGAAATGACCTCGATTGGCAAACCTCCAATGACTGGAAATACTTCGATGTCGGGGCGCACCGCCAATGGCAGGGGGGCAGGCGGTGGCAATACCCGCATTCGACGATCGCGCTCGACGGGACGCCGTTAAATATGGTTAACGCTTTCAACTTTAAGGTAAAGTGGCGATCGCCTCAGCTCGCATTAAACGCCCGTCCTCCATGCGCACGATGCGATCGCCCACATCGAGAATGCGGTGGTCGTGGGTGACGAGCAGAATCGCTGTTTGTTGTTCTTTGGCCAAACGTTGCATGATTTCGACGATATCTCGCCCGGATTTACTGTCGAGAGCGGCGGTTGGTTCGTCTGCCAAAATGAGTTGGGGATGACTGACTAAAGCGCGGGCAATGGCGACGCGCTGTTTTTGACCGCCTGAAAGTTTCTCCGGATAATAGTCGATTCGATCGCCCAATCCCACAGCTTCGAGCATGGTTGCCGCTCGTTCGGATAACTCCTTATCCGTCAAGCTGTCCGCATGTAGTTGTAAGGACATTTGCACGTTTTGACAGGCCGTGAGCGAGTGCAGCAAGTTATGACCTTGAAAAATATAACCGATCTGCCGCCGAACGGAGACTAATCGTTCCGTCGGTGCGTCGCACAACTGATTTCCCAAGACTTCAATACTCCCATTTTGAGGCGATCGCAATGCCCCGATTAAGGTTAGCAAGGTCGTTTTCCCCGATCCCGACGGTCCCATCATCAAGACGATTTCGCCGGGATGAATTTTAAGTTGAATATTAAATAAAATCTGTTTTCTTAAATCTCCTTGACCGAAATAATGATCCAACTTTTTAATATTGACGACAGCAGAGGTAAAAGGTTTCATTTATTTTGTGGGGTTTACAATTGGGGAAGGAGGAGAGTTTTAAGGAAAGGTAAAAGATTATTTTTTTATATAGCAGTTCTTTGTAAAATTACAAAATACCCGTAAGGACACGGCATTGCCGTGTTCTTACAAACCATTCATTTTACAACAAGATTATTTTACAACAAGATTGAGGATGGCTATACAGCAGTTTTCGCTGTTGGGCGGTACATTTCGATCCCCCTAAATCCCCCTTAATAAGGTGGATTTAGGGGGATTTAAGGGGGGTAGGGGGATCTTTGCCTCTTGTACCTCATGACAGCGCCAATTGCTGTACATTGGCGATCGCCTCAACCGATCGATGTTTGCGATCGATTCAAATATCCCTCAAAACATCTGCCTTTAAAAAATATCTGCCGGATCGGCGGCGCCTAATTTACGTACTGCGATCGCCCCTGAAATGGCACACATAACTAATGTCAAACAAAACACGAATAAAGCCCGAGAAGCCGTCATGTAAACCGGGAGTCGAGTGGCATTCTGAGTTAAAGAATAGAGGAAAAAACTACATAATGAAAATCCTGGGAAATAGCCCAAAATAGCTAAAATTAATGCTTCTTGAAACACCACACTTAAAAAATACAAATCTCGATATCCCATCGCCTTGAGCGTAGCATATTCCGCCAAGTGATCCGAAACATCGGTGTAGAGAATCTGATAAACGATGACGATACCGACAATAAAACCCATCGCCACACCCAAGCCGAAAATAAAGCCGATCGCCGTACTCGTCGCCCAATAGTCCTGCTCGAACTCGATAAACCCTTGATGAGTCAAAACCCGCACGTCTTCCGGTAAATAGTCATCAATTTTTTGGCGAACTTTTTCCGGATCGGCTCCCGGTTTGAGCTGAATTAAGCCGACATCAATTTGACCGTAATCGCGCTCTTCAAATAAGCGAATAAAATTCAAATCACTAGTGATAATATTGCCGTCGGCAGCAAAAGAAGCCCCCATCGAAAATAAGCCGCGAACCTGAATCCGGCGCATCCCCACTTCGGTTTCGACAGAACCTTTCTCGGCGAGTAAATCGGGAATGGGGCCAAATTCCGGGCGAGAATCGCGATCGAACAGCACCACATCTTGCAGTTTTATTTTGTCCAAATGCTGGTTAACTTCCGGCATTGTTAAAGCAGGTTTGTTGGGATTAAAACCCATCACCAGAATGGAGCGATCGTTTTTCTCTACCGGATTTTTCCAATTAATCAATCCCAGATATAACGGGTCGATCGATTCGACTTCTTCAAAGGCTAAAACTTGATACAAACGCCGCCATGAAAACGACTGCATGGCAATTAACGCCTCGGACTTCGGATCGATCAAGACCAAATCAGTGTTGAGATTTTGATGCATTCGAGTGGAACTGTCGAAGAGGGCGTCGCGAAAGCCCAGTTGCATGAACATCAAGGTATTGGCAAAACTAATCCCCGCTAAGGCGACGAACAAGCGACTTTTTTCGCGGGTCAGTTGGCACCAAGCGAGGGGAATTTTGTGACGGAACATGATTTCAAACAACTAGGGTGAGTTTAGATGAAAGAGATCGAATTTTCACTTGAAATTTTCAAGTGAAATTTTCAAGTGAATCGGATTGAAAACGATTAATTTTCTTGGGGGGTGAGGGTGGCAATTTCGACGCTGACTTGCAAGTTGGTCAAGCTGGCGACGCGATCGCTATGTTCGGGATCGAGGCGGATTTTGACTTCGATCACGCGCACGTCTACATCGGCGGCGGGGTCGGTATCGAGGATATCTTTTTTGCCAATTTTTAAGCCGACCGTCTCCACCGTCCCTTGCAATTCCCCCTCAAAAGCGTCGCTGGAAATGGTCGCCCGTTGACCGACGCGGACGTTTTTGATGTCGGTTTCGTAGACTTCGGCGACGGCGTACATGCGATCGGTGCGACCGAGTTCGACGATCCCGAGATCGCCGACGGTTTCGCCGGGGCGGGTGTGGATTGTCATGACGCGACCGTCAATCGGGGATCGCACGTATGCTTCGTCGAGGCGCGCTTGGGCTTCTTTCACCCCCGCGATCGCGCGATCGACCTCGGCTTGTGCGGCTTGGACGTCCACCGTTCGCACTTCGGCGATACTCTCTAACGTCGATTCGGCTTGTTTTTTATCCTGTTCGCGGGTCACCACGATCCGGTCTAAATTCACCCGGGATTCGGCGATCTGTTCCCGTCCGGTACTGCGGATTTGCTCTAGAATGGCGCGGGCTTCGTTGAGTTGTTCCCGTCCGGTGGCTTCGATGCGGGCTAAGGCGGCTTTGGCTTCTTCAATTTGCTTGCGTCCGGTCACTTCCAGGCGTTGCAAGTTGGCGCTGGCTTCTTCGAGTTGCTTGTCTCCGGTAGCTCGAATTTCGTCTAAAATCGCGTAAGCTTCT
Organism: Oxynema mangrovii CENA135; assembly: GCF_016632315.1. Lineage (NCBI taxonomy): Bacteria > Bacillati > Cyanobacteriota > Cyanophyceae > Oscillatoriales > Oscillatoriaceae > Oxynema > Oxynema mangrovii. Next base: position 984,421 of record NZ_JAEOXH010000002.1, read on the forward strand.
TTCACTTCTTGCAAGCTGGTTTCGAGGTCCAAGCGTTTGGAGTCGAATAGGGATTCGCTGACGACCCCTTCGCGATAGAGATTTTGATAGCGCTGGTATTCGGCGCTGGCGTTGCGTAATTGGGCTTCGAGACGGGCGACGGTCGTAGTTTGGGCGGCGATCCGACCTTGTAATTCGGCGCGGAGGCGATCGAGGGTGGCGCGGGCTGCGGTAACGTCCCCTTGAAATTGGGCTTCGAGGCGGGCAATTTGAGCGTTTTGGGCAACGCGATCTTCTTGTAACTGGGCTTCGAGACGGGAGATCGTGGCTTGTTGGGCGCTCAGATCCCCTTGAAGTTGGGCTTCGAGGCGGGAGATCGTGGCTTGTTGGGCGGCGATTTCCGTGGGGAGTTGGGCGTTCAAACGGGCGATCGCCGCTTCTTGGGCGGCGATGTCTCCGGCTTTGGCCCCGGCCCTGACTTGTCCTAATTGGGCTTGGGCGATTTGCACTTGCTGTTTGGCGATGTCGAGGGCGGCGGTGAGGCGGTTGCGACTGTCCATAATGGCGATCGCCTGGTTTTTGCGGACGCGATCGCCTTCTTCGACGAGCAGTTTTTCCAAGCGTTCGCCTTCAAAAGACATCGGCGCGGTCAGTTGGACGATTTCGCCTTCCGGTTCCAACCGTCCCAAGGCACTCACGGTATACATTTGGGTCGTTCGGGTTTTGGAATCGGTCCCGACGGTCGGGCGATTGTCACTGAGGGGATTGAATTGCAACAGGGTGTACAGGGAAATGCCCCCGGTAACGACGGCGCCGACCGTGGCGATCGCCACCAACCAGCCCGGGATAAAACTTTTGGGGACTTCCGAGGTGGGATCGACGGGCAAACGGTTATTTCTGCCCACGGGGGTCGAGAGGAAGTCTGTAGGGTTGGGTTCTCTTCCTTTTGAATTCAGTTGAGGTCCTCGTTCGCCTGTGGGTGGAGATTCGGGAGCCATGGGTTTAGCTCACCCCTCGTGGGCTTAAAAGTTAATCTGTATTTTCATCTTAAGGGGTCAGACCCCCGATTTTCACCCCCGCGATCGGAAAATGGCCACAAATTTCGACGAATCGAGACGGGCGATTCTCCTCTGGAGACCCTTCGCGAACCCCCCGAAGATGGCATTTTTCCAGCAAAAAACCAAGCCTCGGACGGGCTTGGTTGTCGGGATCTAGGGCGGGGTCTCGATTAACTGACCCGGGCAGAGATCGCGCGATCGACCATTTCCAAGGCGCGATCGATTTCGGCTTCGGTGACGATCGCCGGAGGGACGAAGCGCACCACTTTCGGTCCCGCCGGGACTAAGAGCAAACCTTCGGCGATCGCCGCTTTGACGATCTCGATCGAGGTGACCTCCGACTCGGCGGCAATTTCGATCCCGTCGATCAATCCCCAACCGCGTACTTCGACGAATAACTGCGGGTAGCGATCGGCGATCGCCTGCAAGCCCGCACGCAACTGTTCCCCCCGTTTGAGGGCATTTTCGACCAGATTTTCCCGTTCCAGAGTTTCGCAGACCGCCAAGGCGACCCCGCAAGCAAAGGGGTTCCCGCCAAAGGTACTGGCATGATCTCCGGGCTCGAAGACATCGCACGACGACTTACACAGCAGCGCCCCGATGGGAATCCCGCCGCCCAATCCTTTCGCCGAGGTGAAGATATCCGGTTCGATTCCGAGGTGTTCGTATCCCCAGAGTTTGCCACTGCGACCCATGCCGACCTGCACTTCGTCTAGAATTAACAAAATGCCTTTCTCGTCGCACAGTTGCCGGACCTTTTGGAAGTAGGCGCGATCGCCAGGACGGACACCCCCTTCTCCTTGTAACGGTTCGAGTAAAATGGCCGCCACCCGGCGTTTTTCGCCGCCGTCGAGTTCGGCGATCGCCGCCGCGATCGCCTCGAAATCGTTATAGGGGACGTAGTGAAAACCGGGCACTAAGGGGTTGAAGTTTTTCTGATATTTCGGCTGTCCCGTCGCCGTAATCGTCGCCAGGGTCCGCCCGTGAAAACTGGCGTTGGCCGTTAAAATCACGGGTTCGTCGATGTTTAAGACCGTATGGGCGTACTTACGGCTTAATTTAATCGCCCCTTCGTTCGCTTCCGCCCCGGAATTGCAGAAAAACGCGCGATCGGCGCAGGAGCGATCGACCAGCCATTTCGCCAGCTCCCCTTGTTCGCGAATGTAATATAAATTCGAGACGTGGTGCAGTTTTTGAATCTGACGGTTGACTGCTTCCACCATCGCCGGATGGGCGTGACCGAGGGTACAGGTGGCAATCCCCGCCACGAAATCGAGGTATTCTTTGCCGTCGCTATCCCACACCCGACACCCTCGACCGCGTTCGAGGGCGATCGCGAAACGCCCGTAAGTTTTCATCACCACGCGATCGAACTCGTCCGCATCGAAAGGGGTGTTCTCTACCGCCGGATTGTCTAACACACTCTCTGGACTCATGAGCATCCCAAAAATAAAAACTGAATTGACCTATTCTAAACCGGGTCGATTTTGGGATCTGGAGAGGTTAGCAGATTTGTATGAGCGATCGATCGCCAATCAAGGTCTCGTGGGGATGTTAGGCATTTTTGCCCAAGATATGGTTTTGACGATCTACTTCGAGTCTCGATAAGTACGATGTTTCAAATAGTCATAAAATTCTTGGTGATTTATGTCGGTGGGACTCCCGGCGATCGTAAAGCGATCGCTAAAATCTTCCATCCAGTCTTCCCTAGAATTCGGCTGGAATCTCAAAGGTATTTTCTTGTCGTTGACAAAATTCGCGCGTGCCTTCCTTTGTAAACCTGAAAGCATAACCGATACCTTCCATTTTACCTTTATCTCGATAGTAAGGGATAGCATCTTCTAGAGAATCCAACAAAACGATCGATTCTGACTCATCTCCAGAACAATACTCTAAGGCAGTCTTACAGGCATACCAGAGCAACCAAAAACCTACTGGATCTACTCAACGTTTTTGTGTTATTTGAGATTCGACATTATGAATATAGACAAATTCTGGCTCGTCACAGGGGTAAGGATATATGGCAAATCTAATCAGACCCATTAGATGGTTCCGATACTCCATTTTAATGATTGCTTCACAATCAAAATCAGACCGAGCCCAAAAAGTAACCCATTCACAAGTCCAATCCTGGGGCATATCGCTTTGACGAGCTTCACTCAATACAGCTCGACGTAAAGTCCCTTGTCGATCGCGCACGTCAACATAAAAACGAGGAAGTCCGGATTTACCCTGTTCGATATTACTCATGAGATCGGATCTAATTTCTTAAAAACGGCATTTTTTGCCCGATCGGTGCGAGTAATGTACCAAAAGCTAAGATAAATAACCATAAAATAGGCAATTTTTCCTAAATTGCCACTCAACTTAAATAGGGGTGAACAGTTGCCCGGTAGCGGGTCTGATGAGCGCGCTACGGACTCCCGACTCAGCTTTCCCCTTCCTGGGCCGACGGTTTCGATTTATCGAATCGAGATAACTTAAATGACGTGCGATGATTCGGCGCTGGGGTATTGTCGGGCCCTTTGCCGCCATAATAGTTTTTCTGCCATTCTAGGGGAGTGCGATCGCGGCGCTGGTTGAATGAATTGCGCGATTGATGCCACTGATAATAATCTTGCTTCAATTTTGGGTCGCTTTCCATCGAGACAAACCCCGCATCGAAGCGTTCGAGTAAATCCATCGGATAGGGAACCAACATACAAATCGGATCCCCTTTGCTAAACTTCACCGGAATATCTTTTTCGACGATCTTCCAATTCATCGTAAAACTATAAGGAGACCAGTCCGTTTCGATCGCCCCGTCCAAAGGCGCCGCATTGAATTTGAAAAAATTCGTCGCCCCGCGTACCATCAACCCAATTCCCGGCGGCGTCCGAAACAGCCACGGCAGGGAAAAAGTGAGGATTCCCGAACCGAAGTGAGACGCAATCAATTTTTCATAGGGCGTCCCTTCTTCCTTAAACCGGATGGCGATCGAATTGAGATAATGCATTTGTCCGTTCCAGACCGCCTCGAAGTCCGTCGGACAGCGCACGATCCAACCCATCTGATTCGCCATCACTAAAGGCAAACAACGATAAGCAAATCCGTGGGGGATCCGATCCATCCATTCTCGCCGTGGCGGTGCAGGTTCGATGGTCCAGCCCTCCGTCGAACTAATCGGATAGGCTTTAATTTCATACCGACTTCGATCCTCTGGCGATGGCGCTGGCGCCGGGGGATTCTGGGCTTGCGGTTGCCACTCCAAAGTCGCTTGCTGGCCGTCTTTAAGGGTAATTTTCAACGGCGGTAGGGTGATATGTATGGTTTGATTCGGTTCGGCCAAAATAGTTCTCCACTACCCATTCGATCGCATTGATACCCATGGTAAACTAAGCCGCTAGGTTTCACTGAGTCCCCCCTCTCAAAATCCTTGTATTCTAATTTTCAGAAAAAATACCGACGCATACGCAATGAATTACTCGCCGGAGGGGTGGGACTCGCCGGAGTTTTGTTAATTGGGACGTTGTGGTACTGGTTGGTGGAAGGTTGGAAGCTGTCGGATGCGGCGTACATGACGGCGATTACCCTCTCGACGGTCGGCTATATGGAAGTCCACCCCCTCGGCGAACGGGGTCGCTTGTTTACGGTGTCGCTGATTGCGATGGGTCTGGTCAGTATCGGTTACATCGTCAACCGCTTTACAGAAGCCCTGATTCAGGGATACTTTCAAGATGGACTGCGTTTGAGACAGCAACAACGCTTGTTAGACACTCTCTCCAATCATTACATCCTTTGTGGTTTCGGTCGCACCGGGCGTCAGATCGCCTATGAGTTCAGTGCGGAAAATATTCCGTTTGTGGTGATCGATACCGATACGGAACAGATTCAAATCGCCCAAGACCTCGGCTATATCACGATTCAGGCGGATGCTACTTTAGATGCAACGTTGATGAAGGTCGGGATCGATCGCGCCGTGTGTTTGGTGACGGCGATGCCTTCGGATGCGGAAAATCTCTATACGGTGATTTCGGCGAAAACACTCAATCCGAAAATTCGGTCGATCGCCCGCGCCAACAGCGAGGAAGCGGTGCAAAAACTTCAGCGTGGCGGCGCCGATGCGGTCATTTCTCCTTACATTACCGGAGGTCGGCGGATGGCGGCGGCGGCGTTGCGACCCCAGGTGATGGATTTTGTCGATGGGATCATTACCGGGGCCGATCGCGCGTTCTATCTCGAAGAGTTTCGCATCGAACCCGGCGCCTGTCCCTGTGAAGGTCAAACTCTCGCCGATACGCGCCTGCGATCGCGATCGGGGGCGTTGGTTCTCGCGATTCGCCGCAGCGATGGCAACCTGATCGGCGGTCCGACGGCAGACACGATGGTCTTACCCGGCGATACGCTCATTTGTATGGGGACGGCCCAGCAGCTTCGCCGCCTCAACCAAATTCTCAGCCCTCTAAAGGCGAAAACGCCGCGCCTCCCGCGCAAGTTTCCACCCCAACCGTGAGGCGATCGCCTGTCACGGTCTTTTTCAGGACAGTTTCAACGCACTGACCGGAACTTCATCCCAGGAACTCACCGTTCTCATCCGGGCAATCCAGCCCGTTTGTTTCTGTTCGTCGCTGAGGTTTTCTAAAAACTCTTGATGGCATTTTTGGGCTTGCTGTTCGTCGGAACAAGCGATGCAAGCGTAAATCATCCCCGACGGATCGACTTGCTCGTTTACCCAGATGGTCATCCTAAAATCTCCTTAGTTTTGAGGTTTTATTTATGTATTTTATACATTAATTGATGGCAATGAATCAAGGGAAAAACACGATCTTTAACAAAACAAACTCGATGGTATCGATCGAAACAATTTAACTTTTATCTTCTCAAATAAGGTCTCAACTAAGAGCGATCGCCTCCCTAGCGGACGATCGCAAACTCCCAAAAAATTTTCCCATAAGTGGCCAATCTCCTCACTCAAACCCCCGCTCGATCGAAACTTGCTCAATTTTCTACTAAGAGCGATCCCTAATCGGTCGATTCATCGATTGAAGCGATCGCAGACGGGCAAGTTCACCCGCCTGGATCGTCAATTTCGATCGGTTAAAGCTGTAGTTTAAGCATCGGGATTGTGCTCTTTTTGCTTGAGGGCTTGTTCGCGCAAAGCGATCGCGTCCGGGTCGTTGGGTCGCAGTTGTAAAACCGTATCGAAGGCAGCGATCGCGCGATCGTAGTTCTGAAGGCTCAGATAAATTAAGCCAACATTAATCCAGGCGCGATCGTTTTGCGGTTGCAACTGCGCCACTTGTTCAAAAGAGGCGATCGCCTCTTGCGGTTTCTGTTGCTGCATCAACACCAAGCCCCGATTAAACCAAGCTTCCACATAATTCGATTGGAATTGAATCGCTCGATCGTAACAGGTCGTGGCTTCCTCGTACCGTTCCAATTGCATTAACGCATTGCCCCGTCCGGTCCAGCCTTCGGCAAAATCGGGCTTAATTTGAATCGCTTTTTCGTAACAGGCGATCGCCTCTTCATGGCGGTGTAGTTTCGACAGTTCGATCCCCCGATGTTGCCACGCTTGGATAAAATCTCCCTTGAGTTCGATCGCCTTTTTATAAGATTCGATCGCCTCGATCGGTCGAATGAGCATCGATAAAGTAAAGCCGTGATTGAACCACAAACTGGGATTGTCTGCGGCAAAAGCCGTAGCGCGATCGAAGGCTTCCAACGCTTCCGGATACTGTTGCGCGTAAAAATGCACCCCACCGAGATTAATCCACGCCGCCCCAAAATCCGGCTTGATTTCGATCGCTTTACGATACGACGCGATCGCCCCTTCCCAATCTTGTTGGCTGACTTGTTCGTTCCCTTTTTGGAAATACTCGTCTGGACTCAAAGACACTTGAGAGTCCGAAACTTCATGTTCGGAAACTTCATGTTCGGAAACTTCATATTCCGAGATCCCCGATTCTGACACCGGAGGTTCCGAACTTTCCTGTTGCGAACCTTCTCCCGCTTCCGTCGCCGAAGGGGTTGCCGACGTTGCAGGCGGCGGCGGGGGTGGCGCTACGGGTGGAGGGGGTGGCGTCTGTACCCCCATCTGCCGTTCGAGTAACTGGCTGCCAATACTAATCGCAACTTTGCTGAATTCGCCGATTTGCATCTGACCCAAACGGGTTAAAACGACGGCCAGTTCTCGACTTGACGAGTTTTGCGCCAACAGGCGATCGCCGTACCCTCTCAGCCACTCGGCCCAGAGGCGATCGTCCCCCCGAGACCCGAGCACCTCGAAAAATTGAACGACGCGCGATCGATCCCATCCCGTCATCATTCCTTCGCGAATCTGTCGAAACAGTAATTCGTAATCTTCTGCTTCCAAAGGTGGGGGCGGACTCGCAGGCGTTGCTGTCGTTTCCTCTGGTTGTCGGCGAGGGGGCTGACTGTTCCCACTCCCCAACCACTTTTGCCAAATCCCCTTGACCATGAATTCACCCTCTGGCACTATTCCTTCAATCATTTTAGGAGGTGGCTCGGTTCTGTGCGCGTCTGGCTTTCCCGGCGCGATCGGGCTTCGCACTCACTGCGCGATCGCCCTCCCTCGGGTTTAAAAGACTTTCAGCACTCGCGCCGCCGCAATCAACTCCGGAACTACCCGGGCGGGCCAAAACCCCTCACCCCGTCGCCCTTCATTGAGAATAAAGCGCAAGCTGTAAGCCTCCGGATAGCCTTCAACCTCCATCCACAATAAATCGCTTTGCGCTTCACAAGCGATCCGTTCTTCCTCCATCAACTCCTCAGCCATTTGCGCCATCGTGGTCGCCAACTGATTGAGCAGCCGACAAAAATCGTCTAACTCACTTTCACTCAATTCGATCGCCCAATCGTCACTTCCCACTAAACCTCGATGGATTTCCGCTTGTGGATTCCACCCCAAGCGCCAGCCTTCGCCACTTTTGAGAATTTTCTCCATCGACCCTTTCCTATTTTTTCGGATCCAGCGTACCGTGACCCGAACCCGATCCCCCCTGCTCGATCGCCGAGAGCCAGCACGGGTAAGGCTTTGAGACCAATTGTTTTTTATTTCTTGACTTATTCGTAAAACAACTATATAGTTATGTTTGAGTAGAGTTAGAGAGTCCGCACCCATCGATCGCTGGGCGAGGCGCGATCGCCACGTCCACTCGAATCGACCGCAAGGACAATCCGAGTGGAAAGCCCAGTCTGCAATGACGTTCTGGTTGTATACCCCCTTCCAGAACGTCAAACTCCTAACTGATTTAGAACCTAGAGGTGAGCGATCGTGTGGCGTCAAATCAGACAACTACTATCGGTTTTTCTCATAGTCGATGTCTTACTGGTTGTTTTTGCTGTTGGATTCGGACTGTTTCATTCCCCCTCGGCTACCCCCCCACCCAATGATATTTGGGTGAGTCCGCATCCTCACAAACAACTTGATTTGATGCCAATATCGCGATCGCTTCCCCCTTTTTCTCTCTAAAAAATTCCTCAAGCTTTTGCGATTTTAACTAAAAAGCGATCGGTCAAACCCCTTTGAACTGCAACAGCGATCGCCTCTAGAAATTGGGATTTTACAAAAATATTGAAAACCCAATCTCTAGATCGAATCGGCTACATTTAGCAAAAATTAGCCGGAGTCTCGTCAATTAAAACTAGGAGCATTATCGATGTCAGATTTGTTTTCTGCCCAATGGATGGAGCAATTTAAAGAAGCATGGAATGCCGATGAAGAACTCACCACTTCTCTCGCTAAAATCAATTTTAATTCTATTATTGGCTATGGGTTTAAAGATAGCGATCGCCCCACTGGCTTTATTGAAATTGTCAACGGAAAAGCAGTGAACGCCGGAAGCTACGACGGTCAAACCCTGAATTGGGATTTGCGCGCTTCCCGAGAAAGCTGGGAAAAATGGCTTTCCCAAGGATTAAATATGATGGGTCTGAGTATGGCCTACATGAAGCGCAATATCGTCTTTCCCGTAGGCGACTACGGCGCCATGATTAAAGATCCGCGCATGGCCGGACCATTTGTCAAAAGTTTTGCCGTGATGGGACGAGTTCCTGCTCACTCAAGTGTCAGCTAACTCCTCCCTCTAAAAAGAGCGATTCTACCTCTGAGTCCGAGCGAACAGGGGGGACAGTTGGCGCCTCTCTGTTCTTTTTTGAAAAGATTCTATTAATTGCAAAAATAAGCAAAAATACAGATTTACATACATAACTAATTAGATATATAGTTAAATCAGCAATCAAAAAGAAAGGTACATTCAATGCAACGCTTAACCCATTTATTTTCCCCCTCCTCCCTTTTGACCACCGTAGCGATTGGCTTAGGCAGTCTCGGCGCGATCGCCACCCCTGCGAGTGCGGTAGAACTGCCTGACGGCACGATCGCCTTTGAAGCCCCGCCGCGTTTTGTCTCACTCTCCGCCAATCATCCTTGTGCGAGCGTTCCGTCAAACTATTACTTCACCCTCGAAGTTCCCGAAAGTGCGGGAGAAGCGCTCAAACAAGTGACCATCACCCAACCGGAAGGAGCCGAAGCACTCGACTTTAACTTCGATGCTTCCGTAGCCTGTGAAGGCGGACGCGGGGGGAGAAAAATTGCCCTCGAACGAATGAATTCCGATCCCAATAACGATCGCTCTTGGACATTTTCCTTCGATCGCGCGATCGAACCCGGCGAAAAAGTCACCATTCGCCTGCACACCGATCGCAATCCCGAATTAGATGGTTTCTATCTCTTTGGCGTCACCGCTTTTCCCGAAGGCGAACAAGTTCGCGGTCAATTCTTAGGCTTGCACCAGTTATCCTTAGACGGTGGCAGCTAACACCAAACCGCACGATGAAGACCCCCCTAATCGAAGAAGAATTGGGGCAGATCTTGAGAGTGTCAGCTTCGTCAAAGCTATCCTAAATTTTCTCAACTTTACCCAGATTTCAGATTGATTTCAAACTCCAACCCTCATTGAACTTGCAAATAGGAGAATCTGCAACCAATGGCTCAAACCAAACAACGCAAGGCAACCCTGAAAACCCTGACCCCCTCTCAATTAAAATCCCGTAAACAGCAATTAGAAATTATCGACGTGCGCGGATTTTTAGAGTATCTCTTCGGTCACATTCCCGGCGCCAAACGGATGAGCCGCGATCGCATTCTCCAAGAACTCCCCAAAGATCGGGCGATCGTCGTCACTTGCATGTCCGGCGCCCGTAGCGCCGCCCTCGGTCACTGGCTCGTCGCCCAAGGCTATCAAAAAGTCTACAACTTGCAAGGTGGATGTATGGGCTGGCAACAATCCGGATATGGCCTCAAGCAAGGCAGAAGTGAAGCTTAGAAAGAGGCAAAAGGCCAGAGGAAGGGGAGTAGGGAGTAGGCAAAAAGTAAAAGGGAAGAGGGTCGCCCGTTCTAATTCCCCCTTCCCTCCATCTAAAATCTAAACTCTCAACTCTAAATTCCCTCAAATTTCTCCCTCTCTAACAGCCAAAAACCTCTTGTTTCTGCTTTTCGAGACAAGGGGTTTTCCTCATCAATGACTCATTGAAATCAAGACAAAATTAACCGTTCTCAAAACAGATGATGACCTCTTTACCCACGCTTCAAATAGGCCGACATACCGCCCGCTACCCGATCGTACAAGGCGGTATGGGGATTAGAATTTCGGGAGCCAAACTCGCGGCAGCCGTCGCGAATGCCGGAGGAATTGGGATTGTTTCTGCAGTCGGATTGGGACTGAACTCGCCCTACTACGATCGCCAACAGAAAAAAGGGAATTTTTTTGAAGCCAATCGGTTAGCATTAATCGACGAATTAAACCAAGCCCGCGCCCTCAGTCCGGACGGCATTCTCGGGATTAACGCGATGGTCGTCGCCCGAGATTACGAAACGTTAGTGAGAACGGCGGCGGAACGCGGCGTCAATTTAATTATCTCAGGTGCGGGATTACCCATTCACCTGCCGAAATATACAAAAGACCATCCCGACGTTGCCCTCGTACCGATCGTCTCCTCCACTCGGGCGGCGAAAGTTATCTGTCGCAAGTGGGAACGGCTTTACGATCGCCTCCCGGATGCCTTCGTCGTCGAAAATCCCAATACCGCAGGCGGTCACTTAGGCGCGAAATACGAAGAACTCGACGATCCCGCCCTCGACGCCGATCGCGTCATCCCCGAGTTAATCGAATTTCTCAACAGCGAATACGATCGCCCCATTCCCGTCATCGCGGCGGGAGGAATCTGGGATCGCGGCGACATCGATCGCGCGATCGCACTAGGTGCGGCGGGGGTGCAAATCGGCACGCGCTTTATCACCACCGACGAATGCGATGCCGACGTACGCTATAAAGAATTCCACTGTCGGGCCCGTCCGGAAGACGTGGTGATCGTTCCCTCTCCCGTCGGGTTACCCGGACGGGCCTTAAAAAACCCCTTCGTCGAAAAAGCGATCGCCAATTCCGACGAATTAGAGACAAAATGTCTGGCGAACTGCTTGCAAGTGTGCGCCTGTCGCGATCGGCGCCAGACCTATTGTATCGTGCAGGCCCTCGATCGCGCCGCGCGCGGCGACGTCGAAAATGGCTTGATCTTCGCCGGAAGTAACGCCGGACGCGCTCGAAAAATCGTCCCCGTCGCCGACGTGATGGCGCAATTAGTCGCCAGTTAGGCGATCGCTCGAAAAAGCGATCGGCCCATCAAAAGACAATCTAGGGGCGAACCAGAAAAATTGTTCGCCCCTAGATTAGATTGATATATTGATTTCGTTGAATTTATTTGGTTTTTTCCGACGGTTCGGGAAACAGTTGACAGGCGCGTTCGGTCGGTTGGTTGACCATTTGCAGGCGCGAAGTGATAAAACGGTCCATCCAGGTTTCTAAATACTGGCGATTGGCTTCGCGTTCTTCCGGGTTAGTCGTCGTCAGGGGATGGGGGGCCAACCCTTTAATTGCGGCAGTGGTCACGCAGAACATCGATTTTTGGAAACTCTGACAGATTTGCACCCGGATGTCATCTTCCCCCCGGCAGTTAGTCCGGTAAACTTCGTGCAGATAATCCGGCAAATAGTGGCGCATATCTTGCATCAACAACGTCGGCGGAATGCCCGCGCCCCCGGTCGGCAAGGGATCGGCATACAAGGCGCCATAAGCGAAATCCCTTTGAAAATAGGGGATTTGATGGGCTTGGGCATTATAAGAAATCGTCCCCGGGAAAGGGGTACCCCGGAAGAAAATCGTATCGACATAAGGGACGGCGGTATCCATTAAGAAGGTCAACCCGGCAGATTTGGGAAGGATGTCGTAAGTGCGATCGCCGATCTTGACGGCATAGGTAATCGGCTTGCTGGCGGCGGCGACCAAACCATCGAGGATATATTGGACGACTTCGGGAATCGATTGAATCTCTCCGGCATCGTAGCGGTCGGAGAGGGTGAGAAAAATATCGCTCATCACCCGCCAGAATTGACCGAGTGCGCTATAGTAGCACGACTGCCGCACGTACTCCGGCAAGAAATCGGGGAAAATGGCGTGAATGGCTGAGATGGCGGGATTGAATTTGAATTTAGCGCGAATGGCTTTTTCGGCTAACTGTTTGAATTGCTCGGTATCGAGATAGTCGTCGAGACCGCCGCCGCCGTGCCACATCATCACTTTCATGACATATTCGGCGTATTCGTAGTTGATGCGATCGTGCCACCAGTGGCGGAGCAACTTGGCGGGGTTAATGTCGCCGTTGAAGTATTTAAAAAAGGGAAAGAAGACTAAAAATTGATGGTCGGCGATATAAATTAAGTTGTTGGAATAGGCATCGAGGACGACGCCATAACTTTTTAAAATGCCGACGACTTCGACGAGGTTTTCCGGGCTGTCCGGGAGTAAGTCGCCGCCTGCTTCCAGGCGTTCGATATAAGCGGCTAGGGGATGATTGGATGGTTTAAATGCGGTACGGGTCATCGGAATTTCACCCTAAATTTAGTAAATGTTGCGAATCGCTGTGAATTGGTATGAATAAGTGGGGAATCAGGGGAAAGGGGTCGGTTAAGCGCGGAGTTTTTGATAAATTTTGTCTATTTTGACCTTACCATGCAGCTCTCCAGCCAAAGTGAGGGGGAGCGGGCGATCGCGCCAAAACTCTACGGTCAATAGGGGTAAAGTTTTGGCGATCGCCCTTACGGTTCTACGGCCCGAGAAGGATCCGGGGAGAGGATCGAAACGGAAAAGGTAGAGGGGGAGCGGGTCAGGGCAGTGGTTTGATTTTCCGTCAAATCCACCAAGGGACTCGGGAGTAAACCGAGAATGACGATAAACACTGCCAGAACGATCGCCGGAATGCGATCGTCCCACTGAACCGGGGGCAAATTGACCACCACGTCAGACAAGCGACCGAAAAAGGCTCGGTTAATTAACAGCAAGAAATAGACGGCGGTCAATCCCGTACCGACCATCGAGAGCAAAGTTTGCACGGGAAACTCAGTGAAACTGCCGCGAAAGACCAAAAATTCGGCGATAAATCCGGCCATGCCCGGAATTCCCGCACTCGCCATCACCCCGAGAACCATCAAACTGCCGATTACGGGTAAACCGCGTTCGGGGTTGAGCAATCCGGTCAAGACACTGAGATCGCGGGTTCCGGCTTTGCGGTAAATAATGCCGACGAGTAAGAACAGCAAGGCGGAGATCAAGCCGTGGGCGATCATTTGGAACACGGCAGCGAGCAAGCTAATGGGGGTGGCGGCGGCGACGGCGAGTAGGATGTAGCCCATGTGGGCGATCGAACTGTAGGCGACCATTTTTTTCATATCGGTTTGGGCGATCGCGCTTAAGGCCCCGTAGAGGACGCTAACCACGGCCCAACTCGCCAACCCGGGGGCTAAATAATGCCACGCTTCGGGAAACAAGCCGTAACCGAAACGTAATAAGCCGTAAGTCCCCAATTTGAGCAGGACTCCCGCCAGCAGGACCGAAATCGGGGTCGAGGCTTCGACGTGGGCGTCGGGTAACCAGGTATGGAAGGGAACCACGGGGATTTTGATGCAGAACCCGACGAGTAAGGCACCCAGTAGCACGAGTTGAGTCGTCAGGGGTAAATGGTTTCCGGCGAAGGCTTGGTAAGCAAAGCTACTCGATCCGCCCAACCAGACCAAGCCGAGGAAGGCGGCGAGAATTAAGATGCCGGAAAGGGCGGTATAGATTAAAAATTTGGTGGCGGCGTACCCGCGCCGTTTGCCTCCCCAGATGGCGATCAGTAGATAGAGGGGAATCAGTTCGATTTCGTAAAAGAGGAAGAACAGCAGCAGATCTTGGGCGAGAAAGGCCCCGTAAACTCCCGCCATCAGGAGTAAAACGAGGGCGTAGTACAGGCGGGGGCGGGTTATGGAGCGCGACGTGCTGTAGATGGCGATCGCGCTTAACAGGCCGTTTAACAGTACTAAGGGCAGGGAAATGCCATCCAAGCCGAGGCGGTAGCTCAATCCCAAGGAAGGGATCCAGGATACGGATCGTTCAAATTGCAATCCGAGTTGATTGAAGTCGAATTGAGTCGTGAGAAATACGGTCCACAGGAAGACGGCGATCGCCGTGGCTAAGGCCAACTGGCGAAAGCGGTTGGAGGTAGGTTTTTCGGGTAAAAGCGCGATCGCGATTGCCCCGAGAATGGGCAAAGCAATTAACAAACTGAGCATCGACGGTCAAACTCCTTATCCAAATCGATCGGCGGGAGAGGTTCGGCGGGTTGAGGATGGAGAAGATGGATCGGATTTATAACAACCAGCTCATCAGCAGTCCCAAAACGCTAATCCCGACGAGGATGGTCAGGACGTAGAGTTGGGAACGACCCGGAACGGTATATTTCAAGCCCTGACCGCTAAAAATCGTGGCAAAGCCGACTAAGTTGACCAGACCATCGACGAAATAGCGATCGATCCAAGCGGTGATTTTAGAAAACTGCTCGACGGCGAAGACCACGGTCAGCCGATAGAGGCGATCGATGTAAAAGTCGTAGGCTAATAGGTTCTGCACCGCAGGCCACGGCAACTGCACGGGTTTCGGCCAACTCGGGGACATGTAAATCGCCCCGCCGACGACGCAGCCGACGACGCCGGACAGGACCAGTAAGGGAACCGAAAACAGTGCCGGGTCCGGTCCGGTTCGCGCCCACGGTCCGGTCCAACTGAGCAAGAATTGCCAATGTTGCAACATCACCGGAACGAGTAAGGTGGCAATGGTGAGGGAGACGAGGGGCAAGGCCATCGGCCAGCCGACCTCGGGGGCGCGGCGGGTTTTGGCTTGCCGTTCGCCCAAGAAGACGAGGGTAAAAACGCGGGTTAGGTTAAAGGCGGTTAAGCCATTGACGATGACTAAGACCGCGACTAACCACCACGGCACACTCCAGAAGCCGTTGACCCAGCGCCGCAAGACCCAGAACATGCCCAAGGGGAACAGGTCGATCGATCCGGCGACGCCGACGACGAAGGCGATCGTCGTGGCGGGCATCCGGGACCACAAACCGCCCATTTCGGTGATGTTTTGGTTGTTGGTGGTTAAGATGACCGATCCGGTGCTGATGAAGAGCAGGGCTTTGGCGAGGGCGTGGGTGAGGATGAGCAGCAAGGCGATATCGACGTGCTGCATTCCGATCGCGATGAAGACTAAGCCGAAATAGGCGCTGGTGGAGTGGGAAAGGGTGCGTTTGATATCGATTTGGGCGATCGCCACCAAAGACGCCCCGATCGCCGTCAGCGTCCCCAAGACGATCGCGGTAGTGGACGCTAAGGGAGAGAGGGCTAAAATCGGCTGCAATTTAATCAAGACGTAAGCGCCACAGGAGACCACCAGGGAATTTCGCAGCACCGATGCCGGGTTGGGCCCTTCCATGGCTTCGTCCAGCCACAGGTGTAAGGGAAATTGGGCGCATTTGCCGATCGGTCCGGCAATTAAGGCCAATCCCAGCAAGTTTGCAATCCAGGGAGACAGTTGCTGGGTCTCCGACCACGCCTCCAAGTCGGAGAAGCTCATGCTCCCGGACAGGGCCGAGAGACTGACGACCCCCATCAGCAGCAAGATATCGCCGACGCGCTTGGTGAGAAAGGCATCTCGGGCCGCCGTAACGACTAAGGGCTGGGCGTACCAAAAGCCGACGATGAGGTAGGTGGACAGGGTGAGCATTTCGAGCAAGGCGTAGCTGAGAAACAGGGAGTTACTAATCGCCAAGCCGCTCATCGCCCCTTCAAAAAAGCCCATCATCCCAAAGAAACGGGCTAATGCCCAATCTTTTTCCATGTAGCCGAGGGCGTAGAGTTGGGCGATTAAACTCAAGCCCGTCACCAGTTCCATTGCCCCGGTACTGACTTGGGAAATTTCAAAGATCAAAGATAAATCTAAATCGGCAACGGTAAGCCAGTGAAAGACTAACTGTTGTGGGGCTTGACCCCAGGTACTTCTAAATAGAAATAGGCCGTGGACGAAGGCGAGCAATGTGGTCAGGAGGTTAAAGTAGGTCGCGGGACGCGGCCCGGTCCGGCGCACGATACCCATAGACCACGGTAAGGTTAAGACGGCTCCGATCGATCCATATATAGGAATCCACCAACTCGTTTGGAGGAGAAATTCATTCATCGAAATTTTCCTGGTAATTATCTGCGGTTAAATATCATCGTTCCTTCCGCCTCAATCAGGAGGTAGATCGTTCTATTTCTCTCGAACAAACGGATAGAATTCGAGGAAAATCTACCCGCAAAAAGGTTTTGGTTAATTTTAGCTTAAGGGTTTTATTGCTAAAACCAATAACGGGAAGACTAGAAAAATGATAAATCGCTCGGGTCACTTTTTCTGAGATTTGACGATCGCCGAGAGCATCATTACCTAGGGGAACTCGGCGATCGCCCGTCCCGATTGCACGGCCCTTGAGGGACATTCCCCCGGGCGATCGATCCGATCCCCGGACCGATCTCGGCGGCGATCGCTCGCCGTCGCTTTTCCCCTCCCACCCGTCGTCCTACCGCTTCCCTGACGCCGCGATCGGCGAGGATCCCCGGGTCGGAGGTCGTCCCTCAAGTACGTCGATTTTATGAATAAATTATTAATTTTAATTAAGATATTAGTTTTGTTAATGACTTTAATTTGTCAACATGATATTTATTTATATTGTCAAGAGATACAAGCTTCACCTATTCTGGATAGAGGAACACTGAAAGCTTTTATAAAGCGAGAAAAACTGGGAATTCCCGTCAAAATTTTCTCGACAGCTTCATGCTATTAATTCGACTCATCCTAACAGGAGACAAAACAGATGCCAATCGCCGTGGGAATGATTGAAACCAAGGGGTTTCCCGCCGTCGTAGAAGCGGCAGATGCGATGGTCAAAGCCGCTCGCGTCACCTTAGTCGGATATGAGAAAATCGGGAGCGCCCGGGTCACCGTAATCGTGCGCGGCGACGTGTCGGAAGTACAAGCCTCCGTGGCTGCCGGAGTCGAAAACGTCAAGCGGGTCAACGGTGGAGAAGTTGTATCTACCCACATTATCGCCCGGCCTCACGAGAACCTCGAATACGTCCTGCCGATTCGGTACACCGAAGCTGTCGAGCAGTTCCGAACCTACTAGATCGAGTTCGATCTACTCATCGATTCCAAGCGATCGATATTTTGTTAAAAGTGGGCGATCTCACCATAAAATCTTGTTGAAACAATTCATTTGGGAGTCAGGAAAATGTCTATTGCCGTCGGCATGATCGAAACGATTGGATTTCCCGCCGTTGTGGAAGCGGCAGATGCGATGGTCAAAGCGGCCCGCGTCACCTTAGTCGGATACGAAAAAATTGGAAGCGGTCGCGTGACCGTAATCGTGCGCGGCGACGTGTCGGAAGTGCAAGCCTCCGTCGCGGCTGGCGTCGAAAACGTCAAACGGGTCAATGGGGGTCAAGTGGCGTCCACCCACATCATCGCCCGTCCCCACGAAAACCTCGAATACGTGCTGCCGATTCGATATACCGAATCCGTCGAACAATTCCGCAGTTACTAACCGTTAGAGGCGATCGCGCTCGAAGGGCGATCGCGATCGAATCAGCCAAACGCAAACCAACATTAAATTTGGGAGTTATTACGGATGTCAATCGCTGTTGGCATGATCGAAACCCTCGGGTTTCCCGCCGTCGTCGAAGCTGCCGATGCGATGGTGAAAGCCGCCCGCGTCACCTTGGTCGGCTATGAAAAAATTGGGAGCGCCCGCGTCACCGTGATCGTGCGCGGCGACGTCTCCGAAGTGCAAGCCTCCGTCGCTGCCGGAATCGAAAACGTCAACCGAGTCAACGGCGGACAAGTCGCGTCCACCCATATTATCGCGCGTCCCCACGAAAACCTCGAATACGTCCTACCGATTCGGTACACCGAAGCTGTCGAGCAGTTTCGCGAGAGTACCGCCGGAATTCGACCGATGAATCGACCGTAATCCATGCAACTGGCTAAAGTTCGCGGCACCGTCGTCAGCACGCAAAAAGAACCGAGTTTGCGAGGAGTCAAACTGCTCTTATTGCAACTGCTCGACGAAAACGGGCAACTGCTGCCCGACTACGAGGTCGCTGCCGACAGTGGCGTAGGAGCTGGGGTAGACGAATGGGTACTCGTCACCCGAGGGAGTGCCGCCCGCCAAGTCTTCGGATCGTCTCAAGAGCGTCCCGTCGATGCAACCGTCGTGGCGATCGTCGATACGGTGACCGTCGAAAATCAGACCCTATATAGCAAAAAAGACCAGTACCGTTAGTTGTCTCGGTCAGTTGTCATTTGTCATTTGTAATCGATCGCGACAAATGACAAATGACCCGTTTTCAGGAAGGAGGAAATCAAAGATTATGGTAGTCCGTAGCGTCGGCGTCGCCGCCCCCCCCACGCCCTGGTCGAAAAATTTAGCCGAACCGCAAATCGATACATCCGCATACGTTCATTCCTTTTCTAACATCATCGGGGATGTACGTATCGGACCGAACGTCCTCGTTGCACCGGGAACCTCGATTCGCGCCGATGAAGGCTTCCCCTTCAATATCGGTGCGGGAAGCAACATCCAAGATGGGGTCGTCATTCACGGCTTGGAAAAAGGCCGAGTCATCGGCGATGACGGCAAGGAATATTCCGTCTGGATCGGCAAAAATGCCTCGATCACCCACATGACCTTGATTCACGGTCCGGCTTACGTCGGCGATAACTGTTTTATCGGCTTCCGTTCCACCGTGTTCAACGCCCGAGTGGGAGAAGGCTGTATCGTCATGATGCACGCCCTGATTCAAGATGTGGAAATTCCCCCCGGAAAATACGTGCCTTCCGGCTCGGTGATTACCAACCAACAACAGGCCGATCGCCTCCCCGACGTGCAACAGGCCGATATTCAATTTAGTCGCCACGTCGTCGATATTAACGAAGCCTTGCGCTCGGGATATCAATGTGCGGAAAACGTGGCTTGTGTTACCAATATTCGCAACGAAATGAATACAGCAAGTAATTCTAACGGTTTTGGCGCTTCTTCCTCTAACTCGACCCTCTCCCCGGAAGTGGTGAATCAAGTGCGGCAACTGCTCGATAGCGGCTATCGCATCGGCACGGAACATGTAGACGAGCGCCGTTTCCGCACCGGATCGTGGAAGAGCTGCGCCCCCATCGACAGCAAGCAAGTCTCGCAAGTGGTCGGCGCCCTGGAAGCCTGTTTGGCGGAACATCGCGGCGAATACGTGCGCCTGATCGGCATCGATCCGAAAGCCAAACGCCGGGTTCTCGAAACCATCATCCAACGCCCCAACGGTCAAGCTACCTTTAGCAGCCAAAGCAGCAGCTACACCCCCTCCCGCCCCAGTTCCGCCAGTGCGGGTACTGCCGGATCGGCGAGTTTTGATGGGGAAGTGGTCGAACAAGTGCGCCAACTGATCCAGAGTGGCTATCGCATCGGTACGGAGCACGTAGACGAGCGCCGTTTCCGCACCGGATCGTGGAAGAGCTGCGCGCCCATCGACAGCAAGCAAGTTTCCGAAGTGATGGACGCCCTCGCCGCCTGCTTGGTGGAACATAGCGGCGAATACGTGCGCCTGATCGGCATCGACCCGAAAGCCAAACGCCGGGTGGTCGAAACGATTATCCAGCGTCCCGGAGATCCGGCGCCGAGTGCGGGCGCCCGTCCGGCGAGCGGCAGCAGTAGTGGCCGTTTCGGCGGGAGTTCTTCGGCGACGGCGACGGCGACGAGTACCAAGCTCGATCGCGAGGTGGTCGAACAAGTGCAACAGCTCCTCGCGGGGGGTTTCCGCATCGGCGCGGAACACGTGGACGAGCGCCGTTTCCGTACTGGGTCGTGGAAGAGTTGCGGTCAACTCGACGCCAGCAGCGCCGCCGGGGCGATCGCCGGACTGGAAAACTTCATGTCGCAATATAGCGGGGAATACGTGCGCCTGATCGGTATCGACCCGAAAGCCAAACGCCGGGTGGTCGAGACGATCGTTCAAAGACCGTAGATCTCCCTAGATCGCATCTCGTTGGCAATCCCTTTGCGTCGGCGGGGGGAGTCGGGGTGGCGTTGGCGCCAACCTCGCTCCGATTCCCCCGATCGCCCGCGCGATCGCGGCTTGCCCGACGGTCGTATGCACGATAATCGAATTTTGTCAAGACCCTTTGAGGTTTGATTTCCCATGTATTTGCCGCCCGTACGAGCCACTGACAACCAGATGGTGTACGTCAGTGGCGACGTAAAGCTTGACGAGAGTGCGGCGATCGCGCCTGGGGTGATTCTCCAAGCGAGTCCAAACAGTCAGTTGATCGTCAGTGCCGGGGTGTCGATCGGGATGGGGGCGATCGTCCAAGCCCATCAAGGTACCCTGACGATCGCCGAAGGGGCGACCCTCGGGGCCGGAGTATTGGCGATCGGAAGCGGAACGATCGGGGCGAATGCCTGCCTCGGCGCCGCCACCACGGTCCTCAATCCCGCGATCGCCCCCGGGCAAATCGTTCCCGCAGGTTCGATCCTCGGCGATCGCAGCCGTCAGTGGAGCGATATTACTCCCCCCGAACCCGCCCCGACCCCCGAACCCGCCCCGGCGCCCGAACCCGTGGCCGACGACGCCGCGAAAGAACCGGATCGAGCGGAGCAACCCAGCCCCGCCCCGCCATCGGCTTCCCCGACGGCAACGGAAACCGAAACGAACTTAGAAACGGAAACCCAATCGACCACCGAATCGACGGGGGACGATCGCCCCTCCACCTCGGACGCCTTGCGTTCCGGTCAGGAGCATATCAGTCGCTTCTTATTTACTCTGTTTCCCCATTCTCAACCCCCCAATCCCTCGGACGGATCCGCCTGAAATGACCGGGTGTTAGGGACGGCGATCGCGATCGCCGCCACGGACGCCCCCACGCCGAAGCACCCCCCTGCGGGCGGAACTCCACCCGTACCGCCGAGCGATCGCCCGCCCTTCCACCTACAATGAAAGCAGGGGAAAACCCCGCCCTTGCGAGCGATGGAGGTCAGACTATGGATCGAAAACAATCGGGAATTATTCCCCGCCAACAATTGAGAAGAACGGATAACCTCAGCGAAAGCGCGTTGGGACTGGTTTCGACCCAGAGTTTTCCCGCCATTGTCGGTTGTGCGGACATGATGCTCAAATCCGCCGGGGTCGTCTTAGTCGGTTACGAAAAAATAGGCGGCGGTCACTGCACGGCGATCGTGCGCGGTCGGATCGCCGACGTGCGCCTCGCCGTCGAAGCAGGAGCCGAAACGGCAGAAAAATTCGGACAGACCGTTTCTAAGCTGATTCTGCCCCGTCCCCTGCCCAATTTAGAAGTTATCTTTCCCATCGGTTCGCGCCTGTCCGACCTCGCCCAAGAACAAGGACAGTCGCGCTTGAGCAATCAGGCGATCGGATTGTTAGAAACCCGGGGCTTTCCGGCGATGGTCGGCGCGGCGGATGCGATGCTCAAATCTGCCAACGTCCAACTCGCCGCCTACGAAAAAATCGGGGACGGACTCTGTACGGCGATCGTGCGCGGCGCCGTCGCCGACGTGGTCGTCGCGGTGGAAGCGGGAATGTACGAAGCCGAACGGATTGGCGAATTCCACGCCGTGATGGTGATTCCGCGACCCCTCGACGACCTCGAAAAAACTCTCCCCGTCGCCAGTTGCTGGGTCGAAGAGCGCCAACCGCTCAAAATGCCCGTTTCCGTCAAAGAAAAAGAAAAAGATATGGTGGCTTTACCGGATTTACAGCAACTTCCGGCCTCCGAATCTCAAAAAGAAGTCGAACTCGTCGAATTGCCGGAGTTGGACTCCCTCGAACAGCGCAACGCCGAACCCCTCGATCGCGAGTAGGCGGTTACGGGGTCGGTTCTTGGATCGTTTCCCACAACCAGCGTGCAAAGGCATCGTCGCCCAAGCGCGATAGGGCTTCTGCTAAAATATCTTCCGACAAATCCGGCGTGTTGCGGGCTAAATCCACGGGGAGAGACAAAAACGCCAGATTGCGGATTAACTCGATCGCCTCTTCGCGCATTCGTCGGCGTTTCGTTTCTAGCAACATGACCGTGCGACGGATCGAACGTTCTCGACTGACTTCGACAACGAACACATCTTGTTCGGACAGATTATTCATCGGAGCGATCCTGTAAACTAACGATCTAAAAATCTGGAAAGTTCGAGTACAATCAGCCTGTCTAGTCCCATGAATCTAGCAAATTCTAGAAATTAATTTAAGCGGAAATCTCGATCGATGCAATAGATTTAATCGTATTTTAAAAAGCCAAAAATTAAATCAAGAAATGCTACAAAATATCAAGAATCGATCGAATCGTCCGCCGCGCGATCGCCCCGCTCTCGCGCGCGATCGCCACCAACCGCTATCCTGATGAAGGAACACTTCGCAAGTCAGGGGCGATGAAACCAAAACTGAAAGACATGGAAGCGTGGCGCCAAGCGGAATTATTGATGCAACCCACCCTACTGCGCGTTCTCGACAACATCCGCAAACAGATCGAACAATCCACCTGGGAAGGGACTTACGAAGAAGTCGAAACCCCCATTCCCGGCTATCAGCTTTGTTTGCACCAACAAGAACAACAAGTGCGCGTGCAAGTCTGGGAATTATGCTATCGGGTGTGCTTTTCTAATTATACAGAAACCCATACCCCCGCCGAAACCGTAGAAGTAGAAATCGATACGGGTTTACTCGACGAAAACGGCGAGGTGGACTGGACCCAATTGGAAGAAAAAACGGTCAAAGTCATCGACGATTTATTTGCAAACTTACCGAATGCATAAGATCGCCTTTCCGGCTTAAACGGTAGAATAAATAGGCTAAATCGGCTGAAATTGACGAAAACCTGTATACAAAAACCACGATGACCACCGATCTCGAAACTTTACAAAAAGCCGCCGGAGCCACCTTTGAGTCCGGGGACGGCGATCGCCCCGTCCCGGTCAGCTTCGGTAACGACGGCGAGGCGATCGCCGCCGCCCGCAACGGGGTCGCTTTGTGCGATCGCCGCCACTGGGGACGCTTGCAACTCTCCGGAGACGACAAACTGCGTTTTCTGCACAACCAAAGTACCAACGACTTTCAACGGTTGCAACCCGGTCAAGGATGCGAGACGGTGTTTGTCACCTCTACCGCTCGCACGATCGACCTCGTCAGCGCTTACGTTACCGAAACCGCCGTCTTGCTGCTGGTCTCGCCGAACCGCCGTCAAAAAATGCTGCAATGGCTCGATCGCTATATCTTCCCGGCGGATAAAGTCGAGTTAAGCGATCTCACCGAGACCACGGGAACCTTTAGTTTAATCGGACCGGAGGCCGATCGCCTCTTGAAACAATGGGACATTGCCGGACCGCAAACTGACGGGTCTCACGCGATCGTCGCCATCGACGGTACAGAAGTGCGCTTGTGTCGGGGGAGTGGCCTGGGACTGCCCGGATATACTCTAATTTGCGAGGGCGATCGCAGCGCCTCACTTTGGCAAAGCCTCACCGAAGCCGGGGCCGTACCCATGGGCGATCGCGCCTGGGAACGCCTCAGAGTCGAACAAGGGCGTCCGGCGAGCGATCGCGAACTCACCGACGACTATAATCCCCTCGAAGCCGGATTGTGGCAAACCATTTCATTTGAAAAAGGGTGCTACATCGGACAAGAAACCATCGCCCGTCTCAACACCTATAAAGGCGTCAAACAACAATTGTGGGGCGTCCGTTTAGATCGTCGTGTCGAACCCGAAACCCCGGTCACCGTCGGCGAAGACAAAGTCGGCAAACTCACCAGTTGTACCGTCGGCGATACCGGGGCCTTCGGCTTGGCGTACATCCGCACCAAAGCAGGCGGCGAAGGGTTAAGCGTTCGCGTCGGCGAAGCGGAAGGAGAAGTCGTCGAAATTCCCTTTGTAACCCGGGGTTATCCCACTCAAACCAGTGGCGACGCCGCCGAGTAGAACGGTGGGAGGGGTGAAATATTGTTCGCCCCTCCCTCGGGAGGTTCGATCGGTTTTCTCTTTCTTGTCTTCTTATTTCTTGTGCAATTCATCACTGATTTCGTGCAAATTCAAGACAAGCGCGGATATCTTCTTCAGTTAATTCGGGGAAGTCATCTCAAATTTCTGCATGAGACATCCCACTGGCAAGCCAGCCTAAAACATCGTATACTGTAATCCGCATTTTTCTGATACAGGGTTTGCCACCGCGTTTTCCCGGTTCTATAGTAATAATTTGTTGGTCGTTCATATTACAAGATCGGGTAGTTCTACGCTTATTGTAGCGGGGTTTTCTAGAATCAGATCGATGCCAAAGCTGTTGCTTTAATGGGCCAATTGTCAGAAGCAACCCGGTTTCTTTCCCCCTCGTATTCCTGGAACCCAACCCAACTCGCCCCCTATCCAATTGAGAAAGGCGATCGACTTACCATCGATCGGGAATGGGAGATTAGCGGCGGGCGAAGCGACTGCGGATGAGGCGGTAAAGGATAACGAAAACTATCCATATCAGACCAAACGGGAACGCAAAAATACCGAGAATCGCACATCCAATTAGATGAAATTTACCTCGTCGGGCAAATTTAGCAATGGTTTTCATCCAATTGGGAATCGGGTAAGCCTCAAGGGGTAAATCTAATTCTTGATAAATTAATTGTGCTTGCTGACTCGCCGCAAATCCTTCTTTAATTCTGCCGATTTTTTGGTACAAAGCACCTAAGTTTTGTAAAGAAGTGGCTTCCCCCCCTCTGTTGCCGATCGCCCGTTTAATTTCGAGGGATTGTTCGTGGAAGGCGATCGCCTCTCGGTACTGTCCCAGGGAATTGTAAGCATTGCGTGAACTACCGCTATTGAATCGGAGATTGCAATAGCGGCTTCCTACCCAACAGATTGCCCAATCGTAGATTTCTTGCGTCCTCTACGGTTCGGTCTTACATCCCGACAGTAGGCTTGGCCCCGCGTCCCGCAGGTCAAGAGTCGTAGCCCCTCTTCTCTGAGATTGATAGCTGCATTGAGATCGCGATCGTGACTCGTCCCACAGCTAGAACAAGTCCAATTTCTGACATCTAGTGGCAGGCTATCGATTTGATTCAAGCAAACGTTGCAGGTTTTAGAAGAGGGGAAGAATCTATCAACTTCAATATAGACTTTCCCTTCCTGTTCGGCTTTGTACTTCAGCATCGTCAAAAACATTCCCCAACCGACTTGGCCGATCGCCTTAGCCAGGTTCGGGTTTTTGAGCATGCCTTTGACATTGAGGTTTTCCACACAGATGACTTGGTTTTCGTCAACTATCCTACGCGATAGCTTGTGTAGGAAATCCTCCCGGCAACGTGCTACCTTGTTATGTACCTTAGCGACTTTCTTTCGTGCTTTATTTCGGTTGTTAGAGCCTTTCTGTTTTCTCGATAAGTCTTGCTGCTTGCGTTTCAGGTTACGCTCATGTTTAGCAATCCATCTTGGGTTGTTAAACTTAGACCCATCGGAAGTTACAGCAAAATGATTTAATCCAAGGTCTACACCGACCGCTTTTCCCTCAGTGGATGAGTCTGGATTGGGTTTCCCATCTTCAAAGAGAATGGAAGCAAAATACTGGTCGCAGCGATTTTTGGTAACTGTGACGGTTTTGAGTTTGCCTTCTATTGGTCGATGAACAACCGCTTTAATTTCCCCAACCTTCGGTAGCTTCAAGGCGTTTTCCAACACCTTGACATTTTGGGGATACTGGATGGATTGTTTGCCGTGTTTGGATTTGAATCGTGGATACCTGGCTCGTTTCTCGAAGAAGTTATTAAAAGCGGTTCCCAGGTTAATGCAAACCTGTTGAAGGCATTGTGAATATGTCAGCTTTAACCACTCATGCTCTTGTTTGAGGCTGGGAATCTTTTTCTTGATGTCGTAACTAGATAGTCCTTTTCCAGTCTCCTGGTAGGTTTGGTTCATCAAGTTCAGACCATAGTTCCACAGCCATCTGCAATTGCCGAAGGATTGCTCCAGCGATTGCTTCTGCTGCTCATTTGGG
This sequence comes from Oxynema mangrovii CENA135, assembly GCF_016632315.1. Lineage (NCBI taxonomy): Bacteria > Bacillati > Cyanobacteriota > Cyanophyceae > Oscillatoriales > Oscillatoriaceae > Oxynema > Oxynema mangrovii. The sequence goes on from NZ_JAEOXH010000002.1 coordinate 1,010,940, forward strand.
TATAATCTGACCTTGACAGCTTTAAGCATTAGGGTCAACTGAATTCACCATAAATACTCTACCATAAGTTACTGCCGCCATTCATCTCACGCTTCAATCATAGATTTGAAGCGGAGGATTCTTGCGGATTTGGCTAAAACTCACGGCATCGTCGGGTAAGGTGATTTTCGCACGCACACACAAGCCATCGCGCAACACGCTGCACCAATCGTCTACCGTTAAAACCGTTTGTTCGTAGAACTCCCGACCGGATTTAGCAAAGAGATTGTTAATTTGCTCTTCTTGCAACGGGTCTAACTCGCCAAACTCCCCGTCGCGATTGACTTGCGCAAACATCGTCCACTGTTGCGCCGCCGTGGTGGCGAGGTGTTTGAGCTCTTTCGCTGCTTGGGGATAACGCCCGGATTCGGCGACGGACTGAATCACCAACCCGACGGTCAACCCGGTGGCTTTGGTAATATCTTGATTGGCGAGAGTGTCTCCACTTTGGCGCAACTTGGCGGACAGTTGAGTGAGGTGATAGGCGATGACGTCGTTAGCGACGATACCGCCTGCAACCCCCGCCAGCATCGTACCCACTCCAGCAAGGGCCGGAATCGCCAAGGGACAGAGGCTGCCTCCCGCCAGGATAGCGGTGAAGGTCAACAAGCGGAGGTGACGTTGGCCGATAAAATCTATAGACATCGGTCTGGCGCTTGTCTGGTTGGGGAATAGAGGAACATCGGGTTCGTGCAGGTTCTCGGGAATGGAGGCAACTGGCAAAGGAGAAACCCAATTTTTCCTGTTTTCTAAGATAACCTATAGCATTTTCTAACTTCCAACAACTTCTAATACCATTTTTTAAAATAATGAGAGAGATCGAGTTTTAGAAAGATAGTATAGTTGTTTCTAACAACTTCTAATGGATTAAGGACACAGCATTGCCGTGTCCCTACAGGTGAGGCGATGCAAGTGAGGCGATCGCCACCCATGCGAGCAAAGCTACGTCTCGAAGCTTACTTACGGTCGAATCGGTTTCAATTCTTATTTTTTATTGTTTTTATTGTATTTTTTTTATTGTTTTTCAATGACTTTGTATTGTTTTAATTCTGTTTTATAGAATATTTTATATTACGCGATCGCCCTCAATAAATGTGAGATTTATAGAATAAACTGCTCTCATTCTCGAACCCGTTGGCTCGGCAAAAAGCGGCGATAAATTTGAGAGGGAACCCTCGGGCCGATCGCCCCTGCATTTCAGCGCGATCGCGTATAATTCATTGAGCTAGAAAGCGATGCCCGCTTGTCGAAGGTAGAGCGAGGCATCGGATTCTGTCAGGAGCATCGCCAGTACCGAACCCAGAACGGGCTGACAACATTGGTGAGTTCGGCTATCGACCGAGAGCGAAAAGGATTTGCATGGGCATACAGCAATATTTTCTGTTGATTTGGCAGCAATTGACCTCATTAAGGCGATATTCCGATCGCCTGGGCAAGCATTGGATCGGTTGCGCGATCGCGGCCTTGATTTTCGCGACCGTCATGGTCATTCCCTTGCCCGACTTTACACCAGAAGCGCGGCGATCGCTCGCCGTGTTCGGGGTCGCCGTCTTCATGTGGGGCACCAGCACCCTCCCCCTTCCCGTCACCGCCCTCCTGATTCTCCTCCTGCTACCCTTTAGCGGCGCCATTTCCCACGAAGACACCTACGCCTACTTTGGCAATCGGGCCGTCTTCTTCATCCTCGGCGCCTTCATCCTCTCCAGTCCGATCGTGCGATCGGGACTCAGTACCCGCATCGCCCTAGCCGTCGTCTCTCGATTCGGCAAAAAACAAACCACCTTACTCGGATCCATTCTACTGCTCGCCGCGATCATGTCTTGCGTGATTAGCGCCCACGCCGTCGCCGCGATGCTGTTTCCGATCGTCCTCGAAGTCGTGCGCGCTTCCGGCGCCAAACCCGGCGGACGCTTTGGCTTGGCCGCATTCCTAGCCCTCGCCTGGGGCGTCGTGATCGGCTCCAACACCACCTTACTCGGGGGCGCCCGAGGGCCGCTCGCTTTGGGAATCTTATTCAACACCACCGGAGATTCGATTAGTTTTCTCCAGTGGATCGTCTGGACGATTCCCCTCGTCCTGATCTTGCTCGGACTCGCTTATGGCTTGCTCCAACTCATGGCGCAAGGAGAAAAAGTCTCCCTCCCGAAAGCCCGCCGCTTTTTAGAAGCACGCAACAAGCAACTCGGACCGATCTCGCGACGAGAACTGTACACCGCCGGAATCACCCTACTGACGATCGTGCTGTGGGTCGTGGAAGGGGACAACTGGGGACTCGATAGCGTTGCCTTTATCGGCGTTTGCCTCGCCTTCATCGTCGGCGTGGCGCAATGGCGCGAAGTTGAAGAAGATGTCAACTGGGGGATTTTCGTCATGTACGGCAGTGCGATCGCCCTCAGTGCAGCCTTGACCGACACCGGAGCCGCATCCGCCCTCACCCAACTGATATTGGCTTCCGGTATAAATTCTCCTATTCTGGTGTTCGCTACCGTTGTTGTAATCGCTTTGGCAATGACTGAATTTATGAGCAATGCCGCCGCCGTCGCGGTCATTTTGCCCGTTGCCCTGGCCCTGACCCAGAAATACGGCATCGACCCCCGGGCCATGACCCTCGGCGTCGTCATTCCGGCGGGTTTGGGCTTCATGTTGCCCGTGAGTACCCCGGCGATCGCGATCGCGGTCAGCAGTGGCTACGTGCGCCCCCTATCCGTGCTGCGGTGGGGGATTTGGCTCGACGCGATCGGCTACGTCCTCTTCTTAGCCACCAGCAAACTCTATTGGCCCCTCGTCGGATTAAAGTGGTAGCATGGCAAGCCTAGTGCTGATTTTGACTAACCCCTATAGCTACGAAACTGCCCTCAACCGAGCCTTAGCAAGCGCTCGAGAGGGTCGGCTTCAGTTAAAAGTGGTCTTCGCGATCGATCCGAATGCGGTAGACGAACTGATGCGCGATCTCGGCGAAAACGGCTGGCTCGGGATCGGGTCGCGGCGCAGCTTGCAAGCGTCTATGTTAGAAGGCTATCGAGCGTTAGCGGCGGATATCTTGCAAGAAGTCGAACAGTTATGTGTCGATCGCGCGATCGCCGTAAACACCGAAGTCAAAGAAGCGCCTTTGAGCGTTTACCTCCAAAGCCTCGTACAGCAAGGAAGCGATTGCATTTGGGTGAGTGCGTCGAAGGATTTAAGTCCACTGGTTGAAAAAATTCCCCGACCCGTGGAATGGATTTTGGAAGATTAAAAAGCGCGACTGACCCTCTCCCATCGACCGTTAGGAGGCGATCGCCTCTTGTTGACATCGATGGAAAGGCGTGATTCGGGGGCAAATTTCAGTACAATCTAAAAGCTCTATCGGGATCGAACCCGATCGCTGTCGATCGAAATGAACATTTATTGGAGTTAAATCAAAATGCAACAGCGTGGTGTAACCGTGTGGTTTACAGGTCTGAGTGGTGCAGGTAAAACGACGATCAGCCGGGGAGTCGAAAAAGAACTCAGAGCGCGCGGATACTCGATAGAGATTCTCGACGGCGATATCGTGCGAACCAACCTCACCAAAGGATTGGGCTTCAGTAAAGAAGACCGCGACGAAAACATCCGCCGGATCGGCTTCGTCTCCCACCTACTGACCCGCAACGGCGTCATCGTCCTAGTTTCGGCGATTTCTCCCTATCGCGAGATGCGTCGAGAAGTTCGCAAGCGGATCGGCGATTTCGTCGAAGTATTCGCCAATGCTCCCCTCGCCGTTTGCGAAGAACGCGACGTCAAGGGACTTTATAAAAAAGCTCGGGCGGGTGAAATCAAGCAGTTTACCGGAATTGACGACCCTTACGAAACTCCCGAAGAGCCGGAAGTGAACTGCCATACCGATAAGGAAAGCATCGACGAGAGCGTTAAAAAAGTGCTCGACTATCTCGCCAGCAAAGGATATATCGAAATGAATTGATACTTCTACGCAAAACCGTTCCAAGCTGGTTGTGCTTTTTGTAGTCATACCATTTTTCTAAAACCTCGATGGAGATGGATCGAGGGTAGAGACACGGCAGTGTCCCTATCCTCGATCTCTCTCATTATTTTTGAAAAAAACTATCAGGAGGAGATCGCTTCGCGCCACCGATCTCAACCCCGGCTCAAAAATCGTTAAAATCGACCTATGCGCGATCGCCGCCGCGATCGTGATGTCCTGCATCCCATTTCCCTGCTGAATTACCATGAATAAAGTTGTTGTCGGTCTCTCCGGTGGAGTTGACAGCTCCGTTGCAGCAGCCCTCTTACACCATCAAGGCTACGAAGTCCTCGGTCTGACCCTATGGTTGATGAAAGGGAAAGGTCAGTGCTGCTCGGAAGGAATGGTCGATGCAGCCTTTATTTGCGAACAGCTCGGCATTTCCCATCACGTCGTTGACAGCCGCGATCTGTTCCAAAAACATATCGTCGATTATCTCGTTTCCGGATATAGCAATGGGGTAACCCCCTTACCCTGTTCTCAATGCAACAAAGCGGTCAAATTCGGGCCGATGCTCGCCTACGCGCGCGCCGAACTCGGAGCGGACAAAATTGCGACGGGACATTACGCCCGGATCGAATACGACGCGGCGAGCGATCGCTACCAACTGCTGCGCGCCGTAGATCGTAATAAAGATCAATCTTACTTTCTCTACGACCTGCCCCAAGACCTGCTCGCGGGTAGCCTGTTCCCCTTGGGGGCGATCGAGAAAACTCAAACCCGCGAAATTGCTGACGAATACGGCTTGAAAACCGCCAAAAAACCGGAAAGTCAGGATCTGTGTCTCGTCGAATCCCACGGTTCGATGCAGCAATTCCTGGAAAAATACATCCTCCAACAAAAAGGCGAGATCGTCGATCTCGATGGCAACGTCCTCGGACAGCACGACGGCGTACACCGCTACACCATCGGTCAGCGTAAAGGACTCGGCATCGCCGCCCCGGAACCGCTCTACGTCGTCGCTTTAGACCCCGGACGCAATCAGGTGATCGTCGGCAATCGCGCCTCGGCGACCCAACCGAAGTGTAACGTCAGTCGCGTCAATTGGGTTTCGATCGCCGAACCGAGCGCCCCCATCCTCACCGAGGTTCAAATCCGCTATCGAACCCGACCCGTACCCGCCACCGTTATCCCCCTGGGGGACAACCGGGTGCAACTGGTCTTTGAAGCCCCGCAATTCGGCGTCACGCCGGGACAAGCCGCAGTCTGGTACGACGGCGATCGCGTCCTCGGCGGCGGCGTCATCGAACCGTTCGAGTAAGCCCCTCGGCGCAGTAGGATAGTTGAGGCAAGCCAAAACAGACTCAAGCCAACGCAGTTCATCCACAAGAGGAATCGTTTTGACTCAGCAACGCGACTTAATCCCCCCTCATGGCGGTCACCTGATCGACCGTCTCGTTAATGCGGCCCAAAAGCAAGAATTTCTGGGGCAAGCCGAAACCCTACCGCGCCTTCAAATGGACGAGCGCACCTTCTCCGATCTGGTCATGATCGCGATCGGCGGTTTCAGCCCCCTGGTCGGCTTCATGGAGCAGAAAGACTACGAATCCGTCGTCACCGACATGCGTTTAGCCAACGGACTCCCCTGGTCGGTTCCGATTACCTTGTCCGTGAGCGAAGAAGTCGCCGAACCCTTAAAAGAGGGTTCCTGGGTGCGTTTGGACGACCCCTCCGGTCGCTTTGTCGGCGTTCTCGAACTGACGCAGAAATATCGTTATAACAAAGCTCTCGAAGCGGTCAACGTCTATCGAACCGAAGACGAGAAGCATCCGGGGGTTAAAGTCATTTACGACCAAGGCCCGATCAACTTAGCCGGACCCGTTTGGTTGCTCGAACGCGATCCCCATCCCCTGTTTCCCAAGTATCAAATCGACCCGGCGAAAAGTCGGGAGATGTTCCGGGATAAGGGATGGAAAACCGTGGTCGGCTTCCAAACCCGCAACCCGATTCACCGGGCCCACGAATATATTCAGAAATGCGCCCTCGAAACCGTGGACGGCTTGTTCTTGCATCCGTTAGTGGGGGCGACCAAAGCCGACGACATCCCGGCGGACGTGCGGATGCGCTGCTACGAGATTCTTTTGGAGAAATACTATCCGCGCGATCGCGTGATCTTGGCGATCAATCCGGCGGCGATGCGTTACGCCGGACCGAGAGAGGCGATTTTCCACGCCCTGGTGCGGAAAAACTACGGTTGCACTCATTTTATTGTCGGTCGAGATCATGCGGGAGTCGGCGATTATTACGGAACTTACGACGCCCAACATATTTTTGAAGAGTTCGAGGCGGACGAGTTGGGAATCGCGCCGATGAAGTTCGAGCACGCTTTTTACTGCAAGGTCACGAAAGGCATGGCGACGACGAAAACGAGTCCGAGTCAGCCGGAAGAGCGCATTCACCTTTCGGGAACGAAGGTGCGCGAACTGCTGCGCCAAGGTGAGTTACCGCCCCCGGAATTTTCGCGCCCGGAAGTGGCGGCGGAATTGGCTCGGGCGATGCGGGTGAGTGTGGAATCGTATTAAAGCGATTTGAAGTGGGCAAAAACCTTGAAGGGAAAGGGATTGGAGGGGTTCGATCCCTGTCCGATCCCGGCGGCCCACGGGAAGCGATACTCCCTTCGCGAAGCGACTCCAAAGGAGTTAGGAGCCGCTTGGCGATCGCCCTGGCGGCTTTGGACTCGAAGGTTGAAGAGTTCGCCGTTTTGCGAGTATCGTAGGCTCAAGGCAGGCGATTGCGGTTGTCGGTTCGCCGCGATCGCCGTGCCTCGGATCGCCCCCGGAGAAACGGGAGTCAATTTGCACGCTCAAAGCAAAAAAACCTCCGAGCGCGATCGCGACCGAGCGGCGATCGCGGCGCAAGTTTCCTACTCATCGGGATAAATCGTACAAACATTCAGGGGCAAGGATCCTTCAGCAACTCGACCTTCAGCAACCAAATTGTTATTTTTATTTATTATTGCAATCAATTTCGAGCCGGGAACGACAGGCGAGCATCCTGCGCTCTTCTAGCAGTCGAAGTGACAGTCGTAGACAAACGGACGATACTGGATGGCTCGCGGATCCTTGTCCGAGACCGACAAAACAAGGGGTTGAGTGGGTTGGCAAGGTCAGACCGCCACCGACGGGTAACGGAGGCCAACTGGAACGATCGCCGCTCGCCGTTCGACAGATTTCGGCACGGTTGTAGGAGGTCGAGACCGCCGCGATCTCTCCGGTTGCAGCTCGTTCCTTGCCGTCACAGAATAAGAGTTAAGGGTAGAAGGATAAACATAGGGAATGGCACTCAAGCGACGGGAATTTTTACAACGGGCCAGTTCGGTGTTAGCGGCACTGGGTCTGGGCGAAACAACATGGCTGGCGGCAGGCGATCGCTACTACCGAGCTCTGGCTCAAAACGCCCCGCGAAAACTGGCGTTATTAGTCGGAATCGACCAATATCCGAACGGGACGCCCCTCTCGGGATGTGCGACGGACGTGCAACTACAAAAACAACTCCTCGTCCACCGTTTCGGCTTCAAGCCGGAAAACACGATCGCCCTGATCGACGCACAAGCCACCCGAGAGCAGATCGAAAAAACATTTATCTCTCATCTGATCGAACGCGCCGAACCCGGCGATTTAGTGGTCTTTCACTTTAGCGGTTACGGTCGGCGCGTCGATGCCGAAGACTCCCCCGAAGGGGTACAAAATACCCTGGTTCCCTTCGATGGCGGCTTACCCGCCGACGAAGACGATCCGGCAAACGACATCCTCGGCGAAACCCTCAACCTGTTACTCGGTTCCCTGAAAACCAAACGGGCGATCGCCGTTCTCGATACCTCCTTCGTCTACCCCGGTCATCCCTTACAAGGGAACTTGCGGGTGCGATCGCGCCCGAGTCCCCCCGGGTCTAAACCGAGTACGGCAGAACTCGCCTTTCAACAACAACTGCGCGGGTCCAATCCCTTCGGTAACGTCCCCTCTCCGTTTGAAGGGGTCGTCCTCGCCGCTTCTCAGAGCGATCGCGTCGCCACGGAAACCCACTGGAACGGCTTTAGCGCGGGTCTGTTCACTTACGCCTTAACCCAACAATTATGGTCGGTGACCGCCGAAACCTCCCTACAATCCAGTTTTGAAGGGGCGAAGCGGGTCGTCCGCTACCTGAGCGGTCAATCCCTGCAAAAACCCACGGTTTTAAAACGCCTCAGCCCCAACCCCGCCAATCCGCCAATGAAAATTGACGACGACCCCTTCCCCGCCGCCGTCCGTCAGGGACGACCTGCGGAAGGCGTGGTCACCTCCGTCGAAGATGGCGGTCAGACGGCTCAAGTGTGGCTCGGCGGTCTCCCGGTGTCCGTCCTCGACAACTACCAACCCAACTCCCTATTTATCCCCTTACCCCTCGATCCGTCCGATCCCCCCGGACAGCCGATTTCGATGCGATCGCGGGACGGACTCACCGCCAAGGCCCAAGTCCTCGGCACCGGAAAACCCAACGCCCAACCGCCACGACCCACCCGGTTACGCAAAGGGCAACTCATTCAAGAAGCGGTTCGCGTGATTCCGCGCAATGTCAGCTTGACGATCGCCCTCGATTCCGGATTGGAGCGGATCGAGCGCGTCGATGCGACCAGCGCCTTTGCCGGGATTTCCCGCGTTTCTCAGGCGATCGCCGGGGAACACAATGCCGACTATCTCTTCGGTCGCGCTCAAGATGCCTGGGTCGCCAACTTGCCGAGTACCGCTTTACCCTCGATCCCCCCCGGCAGTTACGCCCTCTTTTCCCTCGGTAAAGACCTGCTCGCCCACACCGTCGGCGAACGCGGCGAAGCGATCAAATCCGCCGCCCAACGCTTGGTTCCCGAACTGCAAACCTTACTCGCCGCCAAGTTTCTGCGCTTGAGCGCCAACGAAACTTCTTCCCAATTGGGCGTCCGCGTCACCTTGGAAACCGTGGCGCCGGAAGCACGGGCCTTAATCCAACTGCATACTCCTCGGGCTGGATCGCCCCCGAAAAAGGGCAGCTTGCCCCTGTTGAGTGCCAACGGCAGCAAAACCGCGATCGCCCAACCCTCGGACGGTCTGACCACGATCGCCCTCGGCAGTCGCATCCGCTACCGCGTCGAGAATTACGGCGATCGCCCGATCTACTGCATCGTCTTCGCCCTCGACAATAGCGGCAGCCCGATCGCCCTCTATCCTTCCCTCAAACCCACCACCGGACAAGCGGGACAAACCCAACCGACCTTACAGCAAAATGCGATCGCCCCCGGCGAAACGGCCACGATTCCGGGCGCCGATGCATCCTCCGCCTGGGCGATCCACGGGTCGGCTGGTATGAGCGAAACCCAGGTGATTTGCAGCGCCAGCCCCTTTCCACAAACCTTTGCCAGCCTCTCCGGTTCCATCCGTCCCCGAGGCGACGTACAACCGATGATTACCCTTCAAAATCCCTTGAGTTTCGCTCAAGCGGTCCTGCACGACTTGAACGATGCGAGTAGTCAACGTCTCGAAGCGTTGGAGATCGGCAGCGATCGCTGGGCTCTCGATACCCGGGCGTGGGCGACGTTGAGCTTCATCTATCGCGTCACCTGAACCGTGCCTCTCCCAGGGGAATGTAGCGGCGATCGCCCTCGTTTATTCCGGGCGCGAACGCTCGATCTGCGCCCGTTCGATCGCCTCGAATAAGGCTTGAAAATTCCCTTCCCCAAAGCCGAGTGCCCCTCGGTAGCGCTCGATCGCCTCGAAAAAAAAGGTCGGACGGTCGAAAATTGGCTGGGTAAAGGTTTGCAATAACAAGGCATCCGATGCCTCGTCCTGCCAATCGACCAAGATCTCCTGCGCCGCGATCGCCCGCCACCTCTCCTCGGAAAGCTCGACCGGACACCGTTTTGCCAAACCCGCGTAGTAGGTCGCCGGAACGTCGATAAACGATACCCCCCGACGGCGCCAACGGGCGATCGTCTCGACGAGTCGATCGGTTCTCAAGGCGATATGTTGAATCCCCGAACCGCCATTGCACTCTAAAAACTCTTGAATTTGTGAATTGTCCGAGGTCGGTTCGTTAATCGGTAATTCGATCTGACCCCGGGGATGAACCAACACCTGAGAATATAACCCCGATCGCCCCGTTCGGATCGTAAAACTCTGCTGTCGCTCGAATCCAAAACTCTTCTGATAATAATCGCAAGCCGCCTGCAACTCCCCCGCTTCCACGTTCAACACCACATGATCGATCCCTAACAGCGTTAACGGATCTTCTCCGGCCCCATCCTCGACGCGATTCTCCTGACTCCTTTGGAGTCGCTTCGCGAACGCAGACGCAACCCGATCGCGATCGACGTTCAACTCCCCCAGTTGCGGAAATCTCCCCTCGGTCCGTCCCCGACGTTCGACCAGAGTATGAGACAAAGCCCCCCAACCCTCGACCCTCGCCCATTTCAGCACCCCGCGATCGTCCCGAGATTGGCTCGCAGGTTCGAGGACTTGCGCCCCCGCCGCGATCGCGCGATCGATCGCCCCTTCGAGATCGTCCACCCGAAACGCCAGATCTACCACTCCGGGAGGATGCGATCGGGCAAAGTCAAACCACCGACTCTCAGGGGTTAGCGGCGAAGACAGCAACAGATTCACCGGACCGCTACTCACCCACCCGGTCTGCGTATGACGGGAATGCCACGATCCGCGATCTTGAAAATTCATCGCTTTGACAAACCAATCGCGCGATCGTGGTGCATCTTTGATGTAGAAATGGACGTGATCGATATGCATGGGGGGATGTTGGTAGGCAAGAGAGAATTCAAAGTTAGGAGATCGATCTATAACCTTTCGATCGCGAGCGGATATATTCTAGAACCGTCATTCCTGTAAAAGCACGAATCAACAAACTCATTATCTATCTTAAAAAAAATTAGAATTACTATAAAATCTAAAATCTAAAACCATTGCCTCCAAGATGGCCAAGCTAATACCAAATCGGCCAATTCTTGATAACCGCCTTGCTGGGGATGCGCTCCATCATTGCCTGCTGCTTCCTGGATCCACATGGGCGAACGAACCAAAGACTTAAACACATCTAAAAAAGGAACCTCAAGGCTTTCACAAAGACCCTCGAAACGATCGGATAACTCGGCGATCGCCTGATTTTGAAGGCGATCGCCCACCGGAGGCGGTCCGACCATTAACGTCGGATATAATCTTTTTGCCCGAGTTAAAATCTTCCGGGTATGAGCGATCGAACTCTCCGGATCGACCCGATATTTACCCTCCTCCTCCGTCGTATCGTTGACCCCAAAAGAAAAAACCAAGCGCCCGTCTACTTCAGGGGGTAAACGGCGGCTAATTTCGGCGAACCAGCGATCGGCAATATCTGCCGTAGTTTCCCGACGAATCCCTAAATTATAAAGGGTAATATCGTGACCTTTCTGACAAGCATCAGCCACGATTCTCCCCGTCCATCCTAAATAGTGCGGGTCGCCCGTTCCGTTGACAAAAGAATCACCAACAAAGCAAATTCGCATGACGATTTTATTGCTGGGAAAGTCGTTTTACTTCACTAGAAACGAGTAGATCGTGAGCTTCAGCTAAATATTGAGGGATTTTCTCGCGGTGGGGACTGCGAGATAAACAGGGATTGAAATCGAGGCAATCGATATTTTCTGCTTTCTCTCCAGGGAACCAATGGCTGGCATTTCCTAATAAGTTATAGCGCATTTTGCCATATTCGATCATGTCGTAGGCGATCGCCAAATTTCTCAGCCATAAAATCGTATGAATGCTGATATTTCCGGGGGTTTCTTCCGGAGTGGGAAGACCGACGTGCCAGGTTTTAAACCAATCTTCACCTAATACTGAAATAGCCGCAGTTTCCAACCTTTCGATAATTGGAGGTAAAATTTCCGAGCTGCGATCGAGCAGATCTAAGGTCTTCAAATGTTCGTCAAAATCCGTCGGACGAGACGCGCCGATACTCAAGGTATGGACTTGAGAATGACTCAAACAAAATAAGTCATTAAACACCATCGGACTGAGAGGTTTACACAGTTCTACTAATTTTTGAGACGGTTCGTAGAGTAAACCCCCTTTATTCGACGGGCTAATAATAAAAACGCCCATATCTCGTTCGATCGCCGCCTCAATGGCAGGCCAATTAAACTGGTTGATATAATACCAATGCAGGTTAACGTAATCGAAGCGATCGCTGTTAATCGCTTTGAGAATAATATCGGTCGGCGCGTGGGTGGAAAAGCCAATAAAGCGAACTTTTCCTTGTTGTTGTAATTGTTGGGCGACCTCCAAACAGCCCCCGGGTTTTAAGCTATAGTCTAAAAGTTCGTCGGTGTTAATTCCGTGCAATCCTAATAAATCTACATAATCTAATTTCAGATTACTCAAAGATTGCTCGAAAGTTTTGCGAAAGTCTTGTGAATTTTCCATCGGCGAAACTTTCGTTTGGACGATGAGGCGATCGCGATCGAATTTGGGGAGAATTTGACCGAGTTGTATTTCTGAAGTACCGTATCCTCGTGCAGTTTCAATATGATTGATACCGAGGGCGATCGCCCGTTCGATCGTTGCTTCGAGGTTGCGTTGATTCTCTTCAGGAATGTTTGAAAGGGGAACATCTTGCCACTGGTATTGATAGCGCATCCCGCCACAAGAAAACACGGGAATTTGCAATTCAGTGCGTCCAAAACGTCGATATTGCATCATGGAAGGTCGAGGGTTTCGATTCTAGATCGCTACAGATCGGTACAGATCAGTATAGTATTATTTTTGTAATTTAGGCGAGCATCTGTTGATTGAGCAACGTAGAAACTTACAAATTTGTAGAAATGGCTTGCACCGGACAAGTCGGGATGCACTGTTCGCAAACAATACAGCGCGATCGCGTGAAATTGAGCTTGTAAGTTTCGCGATCGAGGGTGAGGGCTTCGGTCGGGCAAATTCCCGTACATAATCCACAATCTACACAGCTTTCTTCGTCGATTAAAATTTCTCGACTGGCGAAAGAAACGACGATATCGTGAGCTTTCATCCAATCGATCGCCGCATCTAATTGATCGATATCTCCAGCGAGTTCTACGACTAATTTGCCAATCTGATTCGGCGCTACATGAGCGCGAATAATATTAGCAGCAACATTAAAATCTTTCGCCAATCGATAAGTAATTGGCATTTGTACCGATCGTTTCGGAAAAGTTAACGTGACTCGTTTTTTCATATTAGGGTTGAGAGTTGAGTTCGTCGTTTTAGACAGATAGGAAATACGCCCTTGGGAAGATAACAGACTGATTTGAGATCCTCTCCGTGGCGAGGGTGGACTGACGCGGGTGGACCCTAGGGACTCGGGTCGCCTTCGGTCGGGAATTCGGTCAATACGGGGAACGATCGCGGCAATTTCGCTACACTAGAAGCATCATGTAACAACTCGTAACAAAAGCACTCATGACTGTCAATTCACCGGAACCCGCTTCTTCTACCTTAGCAACCCGGCTGAGGAATTTTTCGATTGTTTTAGTCGCCGTCGCGTTAAGTGTGGCGCTGTTCCTGGGGTTGCGAACCCAAGCGACGACGGTTTCCGTCACGGATTTGGCTAAAAATTCAACGTCATTCGAGGTGGCGATGGCGAATGAAAAACCGACATTGATCGAATTTTATGCCAATTGGTGTACGACTTGTATGGCAATGGCGCCGGAAATCAAAAAACTCGAACAAGAATTCGACGATCGCGTTAATTTCGTGATGCTCAATGTCGATAATACAAAATGGTTACCGGAAATTGCCAAATATCGGGTCGATGGGATTCCGCATTTCGTCTTTTTAAATGCCAATGGAGAAGCAATTGCTAGTGCGATCGGTGAAATGCCAGGGAATGTATTGCACTCGAATTTAGATGCTTTATTGGCGGAAAAACCGCTACCCTTTACGACAACAAAGGGGCAAATGTCTAGGTTTAAAGCACCCACCGCGCCGAGTGATTCAAGTTCTAGCGACCCGCGCAGTCATGGCGCGCAAGTTGTCGATTAAAAGACGAGCTTAAGAAAGTTTAGCAGAGTTGAGGCGGGCGATCGACCCGCTTTTTTTATTGAATTTACTAAAAAATATGATATAATTATGCTGTTTTTTGTAGAGTTATAATCTAGCAATTTTACATGCGATCGAGTAAACAATGGGTGGGTAAATCTGTACTTCTATGGTGACGACAGATGGAGTGAGTTGAGCGAGCAATAAAGTCAATAAAGAAGGATAATATTTATAATTTTTTAAAACCTATCGATCGAGAAAATATAAAAAGTAGGGGTTTGGTAACCAAACCCCTACCAGGCAGAATAGACTGTCGAAAGCGTTGGGGTAAGCCGATGGCGTTTATCCTATAAACATTCTCTAATCAATTTTAAAACTTCAATGGGATCTCTATATGAACGAGGAGCAACTTTTTAAATCTAAAGAATATTTCTTCGATCGCTGGGCGCCGAGTTACGATAATATACTGCCTTCCGTATTTTATCAAGCGATTCACCAACGCTTGCTCGAATATGTCGCATTAGCCGATCGCGCCGCAATTTTAGATCTCGGTTGCGGAACGGGACGCCTGATCGATCGCCTGTTATTAAAATTTCCAACCATTCAGGCGACCGGATTGGACTTATCCGCAGAAATGTTGCGACAGGCAAGGCAAAACAAGCGCGATCGCGCCCGGGTAATTTACATCAGTGGCAATGCGGAAAATCTGCCTTTTGCGATCGGGCAGTTCGACGCTGTTTTTAATACAATTAGTTTTCTGCACTATCCCGATCCCGAACGAGTATTATCCGAAATTAAACGAGTTTTAAAACCGGGAGGAACATATTATTTAGCTGATTTTGCCTCGTGGTGGTGGGATCGGCGCGAAGCGATCGGTCGAGGGGGCAGTGCAATGCACTTTTACCCGCCAGCATTACGAGAAGAACTGGGTAAAAAAGTCGGTCTCGATTGTCTCGGTCACGTGCGCTTACTCGGTCCGGTGATGTTAACTCGATTTAGGAAAAAAGCCGGGATTTGAGTCGGGGCGATCGCCTCGGACTTCCCGAGTTAACTCACGAGTAGCCACTTCCAAGCGCCCGTGATAGGATTGGCGCAAGGGGGAATACCCCCGATCGCAGAAAATTGCGCCTAATTTCTAAAATAGCCTTAAAAAATCGATACAATCGCCAAACCTCAATGGCGATCGAGAAATTGAGATAAAGTAGGGGAGAATTTGGCGATTCCTCCTAAATTGAGTACAAAACTTTAGTACGCCTCGATCTTGAGTGGGGCGATCGCGATCGAACAGGAAACTACCCTCATCCAACCAACGGCCATGCGTCAACTTCTATTTAAGGCGTCAATCGGGATCTTCGTTCTCTTGTTAAGTGCGTGTGGAAACGAACCACAAGAAGAAACCACCACGAGTTCCCCCTCGCCGACACCAACATCGAGTCCGACTTCCACACCCACCGGAACAGCCAGTCCGAGTCCCGGCGCCAGTCCGAGTGCCACGGAAACCCCCGAAGCAGGAGCAGAAGGGGACAAAGCTCAGCCCTTCACTCAACCGCCCACGGTTACCGAACAGTCGGATCCCACGGCGATCTCGAATCTGATTCCACCCATGTCTCAGGAAGAACGGGTGCAGAAGGTCGAACAAGAGAAAAAACGAGAACGAACCGCCGCCAACCCCTTTGGCGTGGTGCAGGTTCCTCCAGAACCGCGAGAGGTGGCAGAAGCGCCAACCTTACCAGAAGGGGAAGCCCAGGCGGTACCAAATTTGCCAGATTTACCGCGCGTGGAACCTCCGGTCGGTAGGACAGCGCCGGGAACCGCTACACAAGTGGCGAATCTGCCCAAACTACCCCAAGGCGAAGGGCGTCAGGTTCCCGAACTCAAGCAACTTCCCGAGGCGATCGGCGCCCCGGTTCCTTCCGGTTCGCAGCAAGTCGCTTTCGGTCCTAATGGCGAAAGAATTGCCGGGATTCCTCCCCAGGAGGGGCGCGGCGTTCCCGATTTGCCGGAATTACCTTCGAGTATCGGTCCAGGGGGACCGTCGGGAGGGACGGGGGAACCTCAAATCGCAATGATTCCCCCTCAAGCGGCGCGAGGGGTTCCCGATTTACCGGAGTTGCCGGAAGCAATCGGTCCGGAGATTCCCCCTGCACCTGTCGCGGAACAACCCGCAGCCCCGCCGCCGCCGGATACGGCGATCGCCCAAGGAGTAGAGGTCAGTGGCGTGGTTCGGGTCGGTCAAGAGACCCAAATTATCGTCCAAGCGCCTGGGGAACCGACCACCCGTTATGTTAGAGTCGGCCAGCGTATTGGCGGCAATGGAGAAGTTTTGGTCAAGCGGATCGAACGTCTGGAAGGCATCGAGCCGATCGTGATTTTGGAACAAAACGGCGTTGAAATTAGTAAGGCGGTTGGGGAACAGAATGTGGCGAGTGCGAATGAAAGTGCGATGAAGCTCTCGCCGAACGCGACGGCAATGCGCCCGTAAGACCGTTGGTTGGGATCGGGAATCTGCGGCGGTGGGATTTCCGATTCCGTGTTCATCTATAGGGAAGAGGTGGTTCGTTACCGGGCGGCGATCGCCCCATCGGCGAGTTAACTCGGTGACGGGAGGCAGCAACTCAATCGAAATGCGGACCTAAAATAGGATTGAGGAACTACGCGCAAGGATGCTAAGGGGACGATTGCAATGATATTAACAGTACCGAAAAATCTGGGATTATTTTTATTCGCTCTCGCGATCGGGCCAGTGGTTGCAATTTACACCAGTGTGTTACCGGGACGGGCGCAAGATGGCAGCGATGTTAGACCCCCAATTTGTGAAGGGGGGCGCACTTCCGGTCAGGTGAAGTGCAACTACCAAGGGGGAGATAATTATATCGGCCAGTTTGCGAACGGCTTACCCAATGGTCGCGGGGTTTACGTGTATGCCAACGGCGATCGCTATGAAGGGGTATTTCGTAACGGTCGCCCGAACGGTCAAGGGGTGTTTATTTTTGCTGACGATACCCGTTATGAAGGGGTCTTTGAAAATGGAGTCATTAGTCAGGGGAAAGTCATTTATCCTAATGGCGATCGCTACGAAGGAGAATTCGAGATTGTTAGGAACATAGAAACGGACGTGATTAGTTCGCAACCGTCCGGTCGCGGTCAATTTGTGTTTGCTAACGGCGATCGCTATGTGGGCGAATTTTTTGCAGGTGGTCCCCTCGGAAATGGGGTCTTTTCCCGTCCCGACGGAACGCGCTGCCAAGGGGAATTTTTCAATCAAAATCTCGATGGTGAAGGAACCTGCACGTTTCCCAACGGCGTTCGCTACGAAGGGGAGTTACGCGGGGGGATCCCTCACGGGAACGGAACCTTGATCGATCCGAGTGGCAGGCGCTTTCCGGGAGTCTTCCGCGAGGGACAGCCTTTCAGTCCCGGTGAAAATTGACGGCGCGATCGCCCACGGTTCGATCTCCAGACTGGCCACGGTGCCCCCCTTTAGGGGAGCTGATGTTGGTACCCGCGTTTCTAGAGTCTGCTCGCTCAATTCTGTGCTCGCTCAATTCATCGAGGTTTCGCAGCCATGACTTACGGACGTTCTGCTTCGCCAGACCCTACGTTTCCCTTCGAGTTCGTTCCCCAACGCACTCAAGATGCGGAGTTGTTACACGAGTTAGAGTTCGTCCCGGGATTGAAAGAACTGTTGCTAGTTCGACAAGTTCACGCCCTCGAACACGCTACGGTTTGGGTTCTCGGTGAAGAAGCAGCCCGAGACGATCGCCGCCGTGGCGGATCGGGTCAGCTTCGAGACAACCAAGAACTCGGGGGAATGTCGAGCGATCGCGGTTTTTACCTTTACGGTCACGTCAACACCCAACAACTGCGCCGGGCCGCTCAAACTGCCCTGACTCGCCTCACCGAGGGGGAATGGGACCTCGCCGTTCATCCCCGTTGCGGCACGAATTTATCCGTGGGGATGTTATTGACCGCCGGACTGGCATTCGGGATCTCTTGGCTGGCGCCCAAAGGACCTCTCGAACAACTGTTCGGTTTGGGAGTGGCGGCGACGGCGGCGGCTCAACTGACCCCAGATTTAGGCCAACTCGCCCAACGCTACATCACGACGGCGATTCCGTTTAATTTGGCGATCGAGGAGGTGTCCCCCGTCGAGGATTTATGGGGACGTCCGAGCCATTTCGTGGGGGTTCGTTGGATCGAGTGAGTCGTTGCGAGTCCGACGATCGCAAAAAATCGAAAAAAGAGGTCAGGTTCGTGCCGACCTCTTTTTAATGGATTTGCGAGGGCGAATCGCCCTTCGCCCGGGATAACTTTATGGATTCACAAGTTATTTAGATAAAACATTGGGCGCGGGGGTTGTCGCCTTGGCTTCCGCCACTTTATCGCCGAGAATCGAGACCGCTCGACTATATTGCGGGTCGCCATCCAAGGTGCCGATCAAAGTGCGATTTTGGCGAATGGCTTTGCGTTCTTCCTCCGACAGATCGACCTCGATATCGGGGACGATCCCCTCGTGGTTGATATCGCGACCGCTTGGGGTCAAATATTTGGCGATCGTCACCGCCAACCCGGAACCGTCGCCCAAGCCGCGTACCGACTGAACTAACCCTTTACCGAAGGTTTGAGTGCCCACGATCGTACCGCGTCCGTTGTCTTGCAAGGCGCCGGAGAGAATTTCGCTAGCACTGGCGGAACCGCCATCGACGAGAACCACCAGGGGTTTGTCGGCGATCGCCCGTCCGTTGGCACTTTCGCGGTCTATTTCGCCCTGACGGTTGACCGTCGAGACGATCGTACCGCGATCGAGCCACATCCGCGCAATTTCAATACTGGCATTGAGCAAACCGCCGGGATTGGAGCGCAAATCGAGGATATAGCCGACCACATTCTGACCTTCTAAATCTTCGATCGCGTCGCGCATTTCCGCCACCGCATTCGCATTAAACTGGGTCAGACGAATGTAACCGACCCCCCCATAGGGACTGTCTTTGTAGCTGTAGCGAACCGGATGAATTTCGATGCGATCGCGACGAATCGTAAAGTCCATCGTCTCCTCTTCGCGCTCGATCGTCAGCACCACCTCGCTACCGACCGGACCGCGAATCAAATTGACCGCCTGATTGATATCCATCCCCTCCGTACTCTTCCCATCGATCGCCTTGATCACGTCGCGCGCTTGCACTCCGGCGCGGAAAGCGGGGGTATCTTCAATCGGGGCAATCACCACCAACTCGTTGGTCTCTTCTTCTTGAGCGAGCTGGATTCCGACCCCCGTCAACTCTCCGGAGGTATCGATTTGCATATTCTCGAACTCTTTAGGATCCATGAAGCGCGTGTAGGGATCCTCAAGTTGTTCGAGCATTTCCCGGATCGCCTCGTAAGCCTCCTCGCGATTACCGTAGGGTCGGTTCAGGTATTCCTGACGAACCGCGCGCCAATCGACCTGATTGAACGTAGCATCGACGTAGTTGCGATCGATAATCTGCCAAACTTCGTCAACCAGTTCTTTGGGACTTTCTTTAAAAAATGCTTGACTTTGGGACAGATGGAGACCTGCGCCCGTAACTGTAACAGCAGTTAACGCAACTGCTGTTGCACCTAATACCAGCCCGCTTTTTGTCATGACCATTGTTATTCTGAGCCTGGACGGAAAAACTGCAAAAAGACGAACCCTCGTTCAAATCGTCTGTCCCTCCGAATCGAGGGGCGATCGGGCGATCCGAGTTTTCAGTTTGAAAGGGGGACGTTAAGTAACGCGCATTTCGGGAATGTTCCGGATCCGAGCACACACAAGATCGAGCTACACCGATAAATATTCCCAGCCGCTAATTTAGCTTGAATACAGAGGAAAAAAGATTTTGAATACTCCTCAATTCAAAACCATAGCCCTAAGATAACATAGGCTTTACGGACTCAGCAGCCGAGACCAATTGAGATCGCCATTCCCCCGGCGAGGAGAGGTAGGCAAGGCCAAAACGTCTCGATTTTCTAGGACTTTCCCTTGCCGACCTCCTAAACTTCACTCCCTTACGGATCGATCCAACGACCGTCAGCCTTGATTAAATTAATTAACTCTTCCACACCCTGATTTTCCGGGACTTTTTTAATTTCTTCCCTGCCTCGATATAAAGAAATATATCCCGGCTGCTTGCCGACATAACCGTAATCCGCATCCGCCATTTCACCCGGCCCGTTGACAATACATCCCATCACGGCAATATCGAGACCCGTCAGGTGTTTGGTCGCTTCGCGAACTTCGTGCAGAACCTCTTCGAGATTAAATAAAGTTCGACCGCAAGACGGACAGGCGACGTACTCCACCATCGTTTTGCGCAAACCTAACGCCTGGAGGATGCTGTAACACACCGGAATTTCCTTTTCCGGGGCTTCGGTCAGCGACACGCGAATCGTATCGCCAATCCCTTCGGCGAGTAAGGTTCCGATCCCCGCCGTGGACTTAATGCGACCGTATTCGCCATCTCCGGCTTCGGTGACACCCAAATGTAGGGGATAGTCCATTCCCAGTTCGTCCATGCGCTTGACCATCAAACGGTAAGCCGCCAACATCACCGGAACTCGCGATGCTTTCAGAGAAATAACTAAATTGTGAAAGTCGAGGGATTCGCAAATTTTGATAAATTCCAGGGCCGATTCGACCATCCCTTCCGGCGTATCGCCATAGGTAAAGAGCATTCGTTCGGCGAGGGAACCGTGATTGACCCCAATTCGCATCGCTTTCCCCTGGTCGCGTAGCGAAATCACCAACGGTTCGAGGGTTTCGCGAATTTTTTGGCCGATTTCGTCAAATTCCGCTTGGGTGTATTCCGTGCGATTGCCTTGCGGTTTTTCAAACACGTACAGTCCCGGGTTAATGCGGACTTTATCGACGTGTTTGGCGACTTCCAAGGCGATTTTCATGCCGTTGTGATGGACGTCGGCGACCAGGGGAACGTCTTGATAAGTCGCGGCGAGTTGTTCTTTGATTTGAGCTAAGGCTTTGGCGTGGGCCATACTCGGAACGGTGACGCGCACGATCTCACAGCCGATTTCGTGCAGGCGGCGGATGGCGGCGACGGACCCGGCCACATCGAGGGTATCCTCGTTAATCATCGATTGTACGACGACTGGATAACCGCCGCCGATGGTGACGTTGCCGACGGGAACCGGACGGGTCGAGCGACGGTGGATCGTGGTATCGGTGAGGGCGTCGCTGGCGGGGTTTGGGGTGAGGCTGGGATTGGGAAGTGTCTGCATACGGTAGGTTGGTGATAGGTGCAAAAACGTCGATCGCCGAGAGGATGCGGAAGCTCTTGGGTTGGCTGCTTCGAGTCCGGGCGATCGCGCGATCGAAGTATCGGGCGAACTCCTGTTTTTCAGGGTGCCACAAAGCGGGTTCCTTTTGGTGGTTTGTCACCGAGAAATTGAGGGGAAGTGGGGGCGTCACCGGTCGAGAGGGAAGCGGTAGAAGTCGAAACGACTCGGTTGCTGGGGGGCGCGTCGGTAGTGTCCCGACTCGCGCGAGGTCAGAGGGGGGGAACCTCGGATCGAAATGGGCGCGAGTTAGCGTATGCTACCGACTAAGATCTGAGTAAGAATGAAAGTCTCTCTTGATTTGCGTGCGGAGGTCATCGTCGCGGCTTGTCAATTTCGGGCTGTTTGCTGTTGCCTTTCACGGGAGCGATCGCTCCTTTGCCATTTACTCGATAAATCCCATGATCGGAACTGTTCTTAAAGGGCGCTACAAACTCGTTAAAAATCTCAAACGAGGGGCTTTTGGCCGCATTTATCTCGCCGAAATTTGCGAAGCGGCTGGGGAGGAACCCGCACTCGAACAGCCAGCAGGGAAGCAATGGTGTATCGTCCGCCATTTTCAACCGAATCTCGCCGAACCGTCAATTCTCAAAGAGGCACGTTGGCGGTTTGAAACGGAAGTGCAACGGTTGGAGGCGCTCGAAAACTGTCCCGACGTGGCTCATATCTGCGATGCTTTCGAGCATGACGAGCAATTTTATACGGTTGAAGACTATATCGAAGGGCACGATCTCGGGGAAGAAATCGGCGAGGGTCGCCGTTGGAATGACCGACAAGCGATTAATTTACTTTACGACGTGCTGAAGATTTTAGAGTGCGTTCATGGTTATGATATCGTGCATCGTAATATCAAACCGTCCAATTTGATCCGACGGCGGCAAGAGGGGGGAATCGCCGCGATCGATTTTGGAAGTTTGAAAGAGATCGAAACGCTGGCGATCGCCGCGCAAGGACAGGTGACGACGGCGGCGATCGGAACGCCGGGTTACATGAGTATCGAACAACTCGGCGGCAAACCGACGGCGAGCAGCGATCTTTACGCTTTGGGAATGACGGCGATTCAAGCCTTAACGGGGATGTCGCCGCGCCAATTGCAAAGACATCCACAAACGGGTCTGTTGATGTGGCGTCCTTTAGTCGAAGTCGATGCTCGTTTGGCGGATATTTTAGATCGGATGGTGCATACGGATTTAAACGAGCGCTACCAACGGGCAAAAGACGTGCTTGAAGATCTCAAAAATTTACATCGAATTGGCGAAGTCGTTGACAATCGCTATCAAATATTAAGGGAATTAGGTGAAGGTCAATTAGACCGCACTTGGTTGGCGAAAGATTTGCAGCGTACTGGGCAAAGTTATTGCATTCTCAAACAACTCAAAATTGACAATCACGAAGCGTTCCCGTTGTGGGAGGCGCGCAATTTATTCGATACGGAAGCTCAAATTCTGCACGGGTTGGGAACCCACGATCGCATCCCCCAATTACTGGCGGATTTTGAGGCGAACGGGCAGTTGTATTTAGTTCGCGAGTATGTCGAAGGCGAATCGCTCCAGGATAAATTGGCGGCGGGAGGGCGCTTCGACGAAGGGCAAACGATCGCGTTTCTCAAAGATGTTTTAGAAACGCTCAAATTCGTTCACGAACAAAATACCATTCACCAAGATCTCAAACCGTCGAGCGCGATCGTGCGGGGATCCGATGGCAAAATTGCCCTGACCGATTTCGGATCGGTCAAACAAATCAGTACCCTGACCATCGAGGGAGGACAACTCAAGAGTGTGGGGGTGGTGGGAACGCCGGGATATATGCCGAAAGAACAGCAAGTCGGCAATCCGCGCCCGAATAGCGATATTTACGCGGTCGGGGCGATCGCCATCCACCTGTTGACGGGAATTCACCCGACCCATCTCGGTCGCGATCCGGAAACTGGGGAGTTGAGCTGGCGCCAACACGCGACGGTGACCGAGGGATTGGCCCGCATTCTCGACAAGATGGTTTTGAGTTATTTCCGCGATCGCTACGGGTCGGCGTCGGAGGTGTTGGCGGATTTGGCCCTACTCGATCCGAACCGTTCCGAGGCTCCAGAAAAGGCGATCGCGCCGTCTCCCACCCCGACCGATCCGCCTCGCGATCGCCAAAGACCCCGCAATCGCTCCTCGGCAACTGGGTTGACTCCCTCGCCGCAATGGATGTGGGGAGTGCTAGTTGCGGCGGCGGTGGCAGTGGTGGCGGCGCTGGTGTCTCTCGTCGTTCAGATGCAGCAGGCACGATCTCAAATGCAACAAGCGGATGGGTTCGTCGATCGCGCCAACGAATTACTCGCCGCCGAAGAGCCGAACGCGGCGAACGAAGAATGTTACAAAGCCTTGGCAGTCGCGGCGGATTACGCCCGCTCTTGGCAGTGTAGCGGCGATACGTTCTATACCTTGGGCCGTCACGAGTTGGCGGCGATCGCCTATCAAAAAGCATTGGATCTCGATCCCGATACGGCCCGGTTGTGGGGCGATCGCGCTAAAGTCCTCGCCGAACTGGAACGACCTGCGGAAGCGTTGGTCGCTTACGACCGCGCCTTACAACTGGATCCGACGTTGTTGAGCGCGCGATCGGGTCGCGGTCGCGCCTTATTAGCGTTGGAACGCTACGAAGAGGCGCTCGAACAGTTCCAAACCGTCGCCGAACAAGAACCGAACAATCTGGAGGCGTGGGAACGACAAGCGGAAGCTTTAGACGCCTTAAACCGCCCGGAAGACGCACGGCAGGCTTACGAAGGGGCCTTGCAAGCTTACGCTAGCGCGATCGCCCGCGAACCGGACAATCCGGAACTGTGGGCCGGACAAGGGCGCATTTTAGGCCAGCTCGATCGCCTCGACGAAGCCCTCGATTCCGTGGATCGGGCCTTGGAATTGAACCCGAATTCGGCGCCGATCTGGCAGAAAAAAGGCGGCTTGTTAGTGCGCTTGCAGCGATTTTACGACGCGCGGGATGCCTTCGATCGCGCGATCGAACTCGATCCGAACTCGGCGGCGGCGTGGTACGACCTGGCGTCGTTACTCAGTACGGGGTTGCTGCGCTACGACTCCGGCGTCGCCGCCTACGATCGCGCGATCGAGTTGCAACCGGAGTTCGCCGCCGCTTGGCGCGATCGCGGTATCGCTCAAACCTTATTAGGACGCTACCAAGCGGCTCTCGATTCGTTCGATCGCGCGTTGGAAATCGACCCGCAAGATTACAAAACCTGGGCCCGTCGCGGAGTCGTCTTTAATGAGTTGCGCCGTTACGAGGAGGCGATCGAATCGTTCGATCGCGCCGTGGAACTCGAAACCGACGATGCCTTTGTCTGGGTTTCGCGCGGGATTGCCCTCGAATCCCTCGAACGCTACGAGGAAGCCCTCGACTCTTACGAACGGGCGATCGCTATCGATCCGGATTATCAACTGGCCCTCGACTATCGCCGTTCGGTCCGCGATCTCCTGGGTCGCTATTGACCTCAACCGTCCTCCGCCGTCCCTCCCGCTTTCCCCGTGTCTATCCTTTCTCCCGACTCCTGGCCGTTCGATCTCAACTTACTGCCCCCGGATGCCTATTTGGTGGGCGGAGCGGTTCGTGACAGCCTCCTCAAGCGGCGATCGCCCCACTTAGACCTCGATTTCGTCTTGCCGCGTCAGGCGGTCACCACGGCGCGGCAAATTGCCAATCGCTACAAGGCGGGATTCGTCCTCTTGGATGCAGAACGGCGGATCGCCCGGGTCGTTTTCGATCGCGCCACGGTCGATTTCGCCAAACTCGAAGGGACGAACTTGGTGGCGGATTTACAGCGCCGGGATTATACGATTAACGCGATCGCCTACAACCCCCACACCGGAGAATGGCTCGATCCCCTCAACGGACGGGCCGATCTCGAACGCCGGGTGCTGCGAATGGTCTCGCCGACCAACTTAGCCGACGATCCCCTGCGGTTGTTGCGCGCTTACCGTCAAGCCGCTCAATTGAATTTCGCGATCGAAGCCCAAACTCAAGGGGCGATCGCCCAGTTAGCCCGCCTGTTGCGTCGGGTGGCGGCAGAACGCATTCAAACGGAGTTGGAATACCTGCTCGACTCTCCCGCCGGGGGCGAGTGGATTGCTGCCGCTTGGGAAGTGGGCCTGCTACAACCCTATTTTCCCGACGCTACGGGCGATCGCCTCCGGATCGCTGGCGAAATCGAACGGGCGGCGGCGGCGATCGGCGATCGCTGGCCCGCGTTAAAACGAGAATTTGCACAAAACCTGCACCCTCGTTTCAAGGTGTCCGGCTACCGGGCGATCGCCAAATTAGCCACCTTGCTCCCTCGGGAGGTCAAAGCGGCGGAAACCCAACTGATGCAGTTGAAGTTCAGCCGCGCCCAAATGCACGCCGCCGTGCGTACTCTCAAAGGCTGGCTGCGCTTGACGACGGAGACGGCGGAGTTATCGGCGCTGGATTTAAACCACTCGTCGCCGCGATCGCTGTATTTTCTGTTTGAGGCGGTCGATAACATGTTTCCGGCCCTGGTGGCGATCGCCGTCGCCGGGGGAATGCCCCTCGATGGCTGGTCCGGGGCGATCGGTCGCTACCTCGACCCGCAAGATATCATCGCCCATCCGACTCCCTTGGTGACCGGAAAACAACTGATGCAAGCCCTCGGACTTCGAGGCGGTCCGCAAATCGGCCAGCTTCTGGCGGACATTCAACTGGCGCGGGTCGAGGGTCGCATTCACACCCCAGAAGATGCCCTCGATTTTGCCGCCCAATGCTGCGATCGCGGTGTCGGCGGATCCTGAATAAATTATTAACACGAACAGGCAAGATCGAGCCGGGGTAAGGCGATCGCCCTTCGCCGCCATCCTTGCTACAGGTCTTTTTTGTGAAAGGGACGATTTTCGCAAGGGCTGAAAATGAATGTGCTAAACTGAGTAATCTAGCGAATTAACTAGATGCTCGGCCCTCTCTGAGCCGTTGAGCTCCCTCGCTTAGAGGTCAGCCAAGCGCCAACAAGACAGAGCGAGTCAGACAAGCGAAAGAGTTGCTCGGCGCTAATCAATTCGCTGGTTGTTTTTTAGAGGTGAGAATGGCTAAACGCCGTAATCTGAAAAAAGAAAAAGCTTTACGTAACGAAGCTTACGCGCGCAAGTATCGCAGACGGTCTAATGCAGGTCGTTTTGGCAAACGGCGCTACGCAAGTAAGAATACGACAGGTTCGGGCAGCAACTTCGATCGAAACGAAGGCGATAACGACGATAACAACAACAACAACGACGATGACAACCAATAAGTCAGTTTGACTGCCACTCGGCGAGTCATCGTCTTGTCCGTAAGATTTAAGGAGTTTGTTGCTCTCAACTGCCGAACAGTTTCAGATCTCGAACTGCAACATCTAAAAAGTTTTGGGTCATCGAGGAGGTGGCTCAAAACTTTTTGAGTTTTTGGGGAGTAGGGAGTAAGCTGTTCGCCATTGATATAGGAAAACAATCTAGTTTCACGATGGATAGGGCAATGCTGTGTCCCTACAGCCCATGAATTAGGAGTTTTCCCAAAGACTCACGAACGGCGGAAAAGACCGATTTTCTAATTGCTGGTTGACCCAGAACGCCGCTCGATCGCCCGAGTTTAATGCCGTTTCAATCGAACTAAAACGGTTTAAATGGGTTTCATCTTGGCACCAATCCCCCGCACAAGCGACGATCGCGGGCTGGGTGGACGCCAGTAGCGGTCCGTGGTGGGGACGGCGACAGAAGGCGTAACGCCAGCGATGGACTTGCCACCACTCCGGTTGGTCGAGCCAAGGAAACAATGTTTCTGAGGCGCGATCGAGCAACTTTTGCGCCACTTGAGTAAGATCTATTGTATCTAAATGAGCTTCGGCAAATGTAGTGCTACTGTGGAACACGAAAACCGGAGCGCGATCGCCCGTGCGTTTGCTGCTTTCCCAGCTCGCCGAGGCGAGAACGGGGTCACTTGGGAAGCGAACGGCGCGCCAAGGGGGCGATCGCCGCAGGATCTCCCCTTGTTTGTCCGGGGAATAGCCCGCGATCGCGGTAATACAGGGGTCGTATGCCACCGATCGCGCGGTATCGAGGAAATGGGGCGCGAAATGGCCGTTTACTGTTTCTAACAGGGACACTGCTTGCGGCGCGGGGATGGCGAGGACGATCGCCTTCGCCGTTAACCCCATCGGTGTCGCTTCACTGCCATCGCTTCCCGTCCCTTCGAGGGAAATATACCAAGTACGAGCCGGGGTAGGGGCGATCGCCACGGCGCGCCGTTGCCGCCAAATCTCCAGTCCGGACGCGAGATATTTGGCGATCCGGTTGATCCCTGCGGGGGAAACATAGGCGGGCGACCAGTGCGTATTTTTTACAAAACTTTCCCCGTCGAATTCGTAAATCGTATCCGTCCAAGGGGCGATCGTCTCTCGCCGAGAGATTGCGGTAAGGATGCCCTGCATGAATTTCCCCTGCACCGACCACGCGGGTAAACCGAGGTCGGCATGGGTATCGTGCACTCTTCGGGTCGCAACTCGTCCGCCGACCCCTCGGGATTTTTCGACGATGACGACGCGATAAGCCATTTGGCGTAATCGTCGGGCGACGATCGATCCTGCCATTCCGGCGCCGACGATCGCCACGTCAACGGCGGGTAAATGCTGATTTAAATCTTCAGATAAACGATCGTACATGGCATCCTAAATTTGAGAACGAATTGAAATCTCGGCAGGCGATCGCCGTTTTTAAGAGAAATTCTATGGCTTGAAATTGGGCGATCGAGCAACATTTACCCCTTGGCGATCGATCGCCCAATTTTGACGAATGACGAAAGTTTATTCCCCCCAATTAAGGCAGCCAAGGATATTGACGAAAGTCCGGCGATCGCTTTTCTAAAAAGGCTTTTTTCCCTTCCGATCCTTCTTCAGTCATGTAATACAACAAGGTGGCATTGCCCGCCAATTCTTGCAATCCCGCTTGACCGTCGCAGTCTGCATTAAATGCCGCTTTCAAACAACGAATCGCGATCGGACTTTTCTCTAAAATTTCTTGCGCCCATTTAACTCCCTCAGCTTCGAGTTGTTCCACCGGAACCACGCAATTGACTAAACCCATTTCTAACGCTTGTTGGGCGTCGTACTGACGGCAGAGAAACCAAATTTCTCGGGCTTTTTTCTGTCCGACAATCCGCGCCAAATAACTCGACCCAAAACCGCCGTCAAAACTGCCGACTTTCGGTCCGGTTTGTCCGAAAATTGCATTGTCCGCCGCGATCGTTAAATCGCAAATAACGTGCAGGACGTGACCGCCACCGATCGCGTATCCGGCGACTAACGCAATCACCACTTTAGGCATCGACCGGATCAGTCGTTGCAAATCGAGGACGTTTAAACGCGGAACCCCCGCATCGTCAATATAACCCGCGTCACCGCGCACGCTTTGATCGCCCCCCGAACAGAAGGCATATTTCCCATCGCTGTGCGGTCCGGCCCCGGTGAGCAGAACCACGCCGATATTGCCGTCTTCCCGGGCATCTAAAAACGCCTCGTACAACTCGAAAACCGTTTTCGGACGGAAAGCATTACGCTTGTGAGGGCGATCGATCGTAATTTTGGCGATGCCATCACTTTTGTGATATTGGATATCTTCGTAAGTTTTAACGGTTTGCCATTGGATGTCCATACAACTTATGCGATCGCGACTTCAGCTTGAGAATTGTACCGCTTTCGCGGCGAACATGGGCAGTGGCGATCGCCTTTTCCCCACCAATGCGTCCTCAACAATCATTTTTTCGGTTTTCCTCTTTGCCGTCGAGTGCCGACCCCCTGGATCCTAAGCTGTTAGACATTTAAACTGCATGAGTCAAACGAGTGAAGTTCCTATGAGACTGTTTATAAAGAAAATATCAAAAAATCTTGTAGGGGTTTGGTTACCAAACCCCTACTCTAGATTTTGCTGACTAAACCCCTACTTCGACACCATACTTTTTGGTAGTGCGGGCATTCTGACCACCTCGTGACCATGCATTTTAAAAGATAAACAACCTACAAAGTTAGACTCGAACCCTACTCCCCCCAACTAAAAAAGAAATATTAAATCTTTATTTTCTTTCCAACGAGAAAAGTTTTAGTGCTAGTTTTATCAAACTTGGAGGCGATCGCCCCTCACAAAACTGAGGGGATCGACGGGCTGTTCCCTCTTATTTTCCTCAATTTGTTCGATTAAACTCCAAATCGCCAGGAACAAGATCGCAATCATAAATAAGATCGAAAATCCTATACTTCCCTCTTTCATGGAGATGCCCCCAGTATTTTTATTTAACTGGGTTTATTATTCCCGATCGCCTCTTGAATCTTATCGGATCTTAGGAAACAGCGATAATTCCGCGCAAACCACGGGTTAACCGACCGATTCCTTCCGCCGCCGTTTCTCGTTCTAACGCGCCATACGCCACCCGCAAATAACAACTCGATTCAATCCCGAAGGTCGTTCCCGGAATAACCGCAACCCGATACTCGCGAATCAGCTTTTCGACGAGTTCCATCGCGTTTAAATCGGTATGCACTTTGAGCAGAAAATAGAAAGCACCTTTCGCGTCGGGAATCGTACATAAATCGCGAATCGGTTCGAGTAAATCGAGTACGAGATGACGAACTTCGGCAATTCGATCGATGCGATCGCGACAATAAGCGAAGCCCGCCGTTAAAGCGCCACACGCGGCAAATTGCGAGATCGCCGGAGGACAAATTAAAATCGTATCTTGAATCTTTTTCACCGAATCGAGTAAGTGCTTCGGTAAAACCATATAACCGATGCGCCAACTGGCAAATCCGTAAGCCTTAGAAAGACTAAATAAGGAAATCGTATGCTCGCCACTTCCAGGAATCGAACCCGCCGAAAAATGGCGTGCGCCATCATAAATAAAATATTCGTAAGCTTCATCGGTAATATGATAAATCCCGCGATCGCGACATAGTTTATTGACCGAACGTAAAGCGTATTCGCTATAAACTGCCCCGGTGGGATTATTCGGAGAAATGGTCACCACTGCACGAGTTCGATGGGTAATCGCCGCCGCGATCGCCTCCGGACGGAGTTGGTAATTCTCGTCAGTTTCGACGATGACGGCGCGACATCCAGCGATCGCGATCGCCATTTCATGATTGAAATAATAAGGGCTTTGAATAATAATTTCATCTCCGGGAGAGGCGATCGCCAACACCGCATTCATAAACGCCATATTCCCGCCCGCCGTGACGACAATACAGCGATCGTCAGTCATGTTAATCTGATTTTCACTGATGACTTTAGTTTCAATAAGATCCAGTAACTCGGGAATCCCTCGAACGGACTTATATTTATGATTATCTGGATTCTCAAAAAAGGATAAAACAGCATTTTTAGCTTGAGGCGGCGGCGGATAAGAAACCACCCCTTGTCCTAAAGAAATTGTTCCCGGATGTTGCCGAATTAACTCACCGACGATGGGGATAATCGGGGATTGAACCGCTTGCATTCTCAAGGTTTCTCGATTCATCTTGCCATTGAAGATAAGGAACTTAGCCATGGCGATCGTGGCCGATCTTTATGATAAATCGAATTGCCCGATCTGCAAAAAAGAATTAGAAATTGTTCCTTTTGCAAGCAGTGAAGCAGAGACTGTAAAATTTAGTCGTTTTGTGTCGATTGGGGGCGATCGGAAATCGAGAAACCCCGGGGGGCGTTGGGGGATTCAGTGGCTTGAATTTCAAAAGTAATGAGATCGCGGCGATCGCCACTGTTAACCTCGACTGTCCATTTTCCGGTAGGAAGTTCGTAAAATAAGGAATTTTTTCCTTCAGTCGTTACCCGTTTCCGCACTCCCGCGCGATCGCCGATGCGCCATTCCACCGGATCGGCGGGAATTCCGGCTAATTTGAGTTGAATTTTTGCCGTTTCTTCGTGAGGCGTTAAGACGAAATAATCGTCATTTTGAGGAAAGACAATTTTAACGGGATCGGCGATCGCTTTGGGAGTGTTTTGTCGCGCCAACCATTCATTATAATCGTCGGATAAAGTGACCGGATGCGGGCGATCGTAGTTGGCTAAATCTTGAGGTTCAAAATATTCTAAAACTACTGCGGAACATTCCGGCGTCGGTTTGACCCCGGTGGTGGCGCAAATCGGGCGTTTGACGAAACCGGGAGGGTTCGGAAAGGGGGCGGGTTCGCGGTTTTCGTGCAAGTGTAAAATAATACGATTCCACAAAGGGGCGGCCCCAGTGACGCCGGAAACTTGTTTCATGCGATCGCCGCTAAAATTGCCGACCCAGGTGGCGACGGTGTAATCCCGGGTAAATCCGACAGTCCAGGTATCGCGAAAGTCCGATGAAGTCCCGGTTTTAACCGCCGCCGGGAAGGGGAGGTCGAGGACGGATTCGACGCCGAAAGCGCGCGCCCGGGCGTAACGATCGCCTAACATATCGATAATTAACCCCCAGTGAGAGCGATCGCCAATTTGCCGGGGATTGTGAGAAGTTGGGGCGTCGATTTGGGGGTTGAGGGCGATCGCCTCTCCCCGACGGGCGAGGGTGAGGTAGGCGCGGGCGAGTTCCCACAAGCTCACTTCACCACTGCCGAGGGCGAGTCCCAAGCCGTAATGTTCTGGGGACTGGGTGAGATGGTCGAATCCCAAGCGGTGGAGGCGATCGAGGAAGGCGGACACGCCTACATTTTCTAAAACCCTGACGGCGGGGACGTTGAGGGAGTTGGCGAGGGCGAGGCGAACCCGCGCGGGGCCTAAAAACTTTTCGCTGTAATCGACGGGGCTGTATAATTTAGCCCCCGGGATGGCGTAGTGAGTGGGTACGTCGGCCAAAATCGTATTCGGCTGGATAATATCTTGTTCGAGGGCGAATTGGTATAAAAAGGGTTTGAGGGTCGATCCTGGTTGGCGTAAGGCTTGCACGCCGTCATTGCGTCCGAGGCGATCGTCGCCGAAGTAGTCGGGGGATCCGACGTAGGCGAGAACGTCTCCAGTACGGTTGTCGAGGACGATCGCGGCGGCGTGGCGCACGTCGTGGGGGGCGAGGGCGCGCACCATTTGCTTGACTTGGGCTTCGGCAAATTCTTGTAAGGGGCGATCGATCGTCGTGGTCACTTGAGATACCGTATCTGGCACTTGGTTTGCCAGCCAAAATAGGAAGTGAGGGGCGGCCTCAATGCCGCGATCGCCCGCTAAGCGTTGGGGCTGTTCGGCGTAGGCGCGATCGCGCTGCTGGGGGGTGATGTAGCCGTCGGCGACCATGCGATCGAGGACGTATTGCTGGCGCCGTTTGAGGGGGTCCCAGTGGGTGTTGGGGTTGAGGTGGTTGGGGTCGTTGGGGATGGCGGCGAGTAAACTGGCTTGGGCGATTGTGAGATCGCTGGCGGGAACGCCGAAATAAGTGCGGGCGGCGGCTTCGACGCCGTAGAGATTGCCGCCCATCGGCAACCGATTGATATAAGCGTGCAAGATTTCGTCGCGACTCATGCCTGCGTAGAGGCGCCAGGACAGCCATATTTCGCCGAGTTTGTGGGGGAGGGTGCGCGGCGCAGGTTCTAGCATTCGCGCGAGTTGCATGGTGATGGTGGAGGCGCCGGAGACGATCTGGCGGGCTTGGACGGCTTCGAGCAGCGATCGCGCGATCGCTTGCAAGTCTAACGCACCGTGTCGGTAGAAGCGCTTGTCTTCGGCAGCGAGGATGGCTTGTATAAAGTGAGGGGAAACGCGATCGAGGCCGACGACGGCGGTGCGATCGCGATCGCGGGTGAGGAGAGTCCCCAGGGGCAGTCCGTTGCGATCGCGAAAAACGATCGCCTGTTCGGTTTGGGCGATATCCGTGGCGCGAATCGGCATTAAATAGGGCAGCGATCGCACGATTGCGGCGAGGAAGAGCAGCCCCAGGGCAATTTTCACCCCCCGTTGCTGTTTTACACTCAATTGATGCCATTTTCGCGCCGAAAACGCGGTGAGGGCGTTGAGTTTTGCCATCGTTCTGTTCCTGGGCGATCGCCGTCTTTTCTATTATGATGACTTTCTCGGCGGCGATCGTCGGTAACGGGAAATTTTAGGAAAAAATAAGGTTTTGAGAAAATCGGCGATCGAAAACCCTATTTTTCGTAACATTAAAAGGGGGCGATCGCTTATGATTTGCTGCTCTTCTTTACTGCAAAAACAAGTTAGAAGCTTGCCCTCTTTCTCTATTGACCACTTCTGTTTTATCGTTCCTGTATCCAATCCGTTAAAAGGCGATCGACGGTAGCTTACATTTTCGCTGTTGGGCGGTACATTTCGATCCCCCTAAATCTCCTTTTTTAAGGGAGATTTAGCGGGATCTTTGCCTCTTGTCTCTCATGACAGCGTCAATTGCTGTATTTGTTTTAGAAAGGCGATGGTTCGAGAGTCATTCAATCTTGTTGCGTGGCAAATTTATAAGCTCCGATCGCCGATAAAATAACGGCCAGAATCAATAAAACGGCTACGCTATACCAGGGAAATTGAGTGCTTTGATAGGCGGCAGCACGCAATCCGATACTGGTGTAAGTTAATGGTAATAAATAAACGACGCTTTTTAAGGCGCTGGGCAGTTGTGCGGGATCGAAAAAGGTCGCGCCGAGAAAAGACATGGGAACGATAATAAAGTTATTATAAATACCCACACTTTCTAGGGATTTTACACTCAACCCGACGATGACGCCCAAACCAGAAAAAACGGCGCAGTTGAGAACTAAGATCAGTAAAAACAGTGGGTTGAGAAAACTCCAGATTTTCCCGGTAAATAAAATAGCCACTAAAATCACCGATCCCGAAGTCATCAAACCGCGCAAAATTCCCGCCATCATTTTACCGAAATGTAAGGCGATCGGATGGATCGGCAATAAAAGCATTTCTTCAAAGTTTTTCGTAAATAACCGTTCGCCACAAATTGAAAAAACGGTTCCGCCAAAGCCAATAGTCATCGAAGAAAGAGCGACCATTCCCGGTAGCATGAATTCTAAATAACTATTGCCACTTCCCATCCCCGGTTTTAAGGTACTTCCCAATCCCAAGCCGAAGGCGAGAATGTAAATGAGGGGAGAGACGAGTCCGGAGGCGGCGACTTGAACGATTCTGACGCGCAAATCCAGCCAGTCTCCCCATAAGATGGTGAGGCTGTCGGCCCAAATGGTTTGGATGAATGATTTAATCGATTTGGGTGAGGAGGATAGAGAAAGTTGCGATTCCACGAGATTCGATAAGTTAACGATTTTCAGGATGTTTACATTTTTTAATGTATCATAAAAACCGATCGCCGCTCGATCTCTCTATCTCTGAGAACGTTCTGGGGTTTTGGCTTTTGCGTGAATTTTACGGGTCAAAATTGCACCCGATCGCCCTTCAAGTCAAATCGGGCAATTCGACGAGTTTGTTGCGGGAAGTTGCACCGGATTTAATGGTAATTGCGGATTTGGGAACTTTAAACGTTTTCGCCAGTAATTTGATGAGTTCGTCGTTCGCTTTTCCTTCAATTGGGGGCGATTTTAAGCGAATGGTCAAACTGCCATCGGCTTCGCGATCGATTTTTTGTTGTTTGGAATTCGGTTTGACTTTAACTTTAATCAGGGGCATAATTTTGGGAGAGAACTCAGGCGCCGATCGCCGTTGCCAATTCCCGATCTAAAGCGGCTTTGGCCGCGTCTAAATCGTAAGCCAAACGGGGTTTCATGGGACGATAATCGCGTTCGATCGCCTTTCCATGTCGGATCGCGGCATTGACGACTAAACAGGGTTCGTCGCTGAAATTTAACGCCCCGTGGGGAACCCCCGGAGGAATGGTAATGACTGTCAGATGGCGATCGCTCAACGGCAGATAGCGATATTGGCGATTTTGTAACACTACTAACACAAAACTGCCGCGCACGACCAACAGGCGATCGGTTTGAAAGTGATGCACGAACAGGTCGTCAATGGCACGGGGCGGAACTTGCACGAGCATGGTTTCGTGACAAGATAGGGGGGTATAGAATTGGGCCATGCCGGATTGCATGGATTCTAAAACTTCAATTTCGACGTGTTTGTTTAAACCCATGGGAAACCGTCCTGAAACGATTTTGAAAGTTTCTGGATTCAGCGTAACGCTTTTGTTAATAAATCTTTGTAAATATCGTTACGAGTTCGATCGAAAATATGGTATAGATTGCTGCAATATCGAGTTTTTTTTGAAAAAGGTTGCAACCATCGAGGGCGAATGCTCTAGAAAAGCAATTCTCGCCAGTCAACCCTCAACGTCGTGCCATGAACTCTCCCACCCCGCCCAAACGTCCCGATTACGCGCTTTATATCGTTCGCTTTATTTGCGGTGCTTTGGCAGGGGCCCTGGTCGGTTGGGCTGTGTTTGGCGGGGGAATGGACGGGATGGTGATTACGATCGCCTCTGCTGTCTTGTGTGGGGTGCTAGCGGCGTGGTGGGGCGATCGCTTTTGGCACTGTTTGGCGTCGTGGTTGCGCGGGTAGGCTGAAAAGCTTGCAAAGCTCTATCGGAGGGTAGTTAAAGCCGTAGGGGCGATCGCCGGATAATGAAGGCAGCTCCCAATCGTGAGAAAATAAGTTTAATCACCTATGGCTCAACTGATTTTGATCCGCCACGGTCAAAGTACGTGGAATGCAGCGAATCGCTTTACCGGGTGGGTGGACGTTCCCCTCGATCGCGTCGGGCGCCGGGAAGCGATCGCCGCCGCCAGTAAACTCGGGGAATATGTCGTCGATGTGGCGTTTACCAGCTTGCTGGTACGGGCGATCGAAACCACGGCGATCTGTCTGACGGAAAGCGAGGGTCTGTGTGGCGGCAAAAGCCCGGTATTCAAGCACGATGCCGACGATCCTCAATGGCATGGCTGGGATAAATACGAAGGGCATCGGGACGAAGAAATCCCGATTTTTCTCGCTCAGGCCCTCGACGAGCGCTACTATGGCGATTTGCAAGGGTACAATAAGGCAAAAATGGCCGAGAAAGTCGGCGAACAACAGGTGCATCGCTGGCGGCGATCGTTTGCGACCCGACCGCCTGGGGGAGAAAGCTTGGAAGACACGGCCCGCCGTACCCTACCCTTCTTCCGCGATCGCATTTTGACGCACCTGAGACAGGGGGATAACGTGTTAGTGTCCGCCCACGGCAATTCCCTGCGATCGATCGTCATGGAACTCGACGGTCTCGACACCGAAGAAGTCCCCGGGTTGGAACTGAAAACGGGAGTGCCTCTAGTTTACGAAATCGACAACACCGGGAAGGTCGCCGGGAAAACAGTTTTAAATTGAGCGATCCATTCGCTTCGCGATCCGGATCGATCGCGGTTACAAATCAATTCTCGATACCAAAAATACGTTGATGGCAGTTTCAATCCCTCAAAGGGATTTTAGGGAATTTCGAGTCACAGATGAGGAGAGCTCTAAGCGGTTACATTTAAACGTTTCAATCCCTCAAAGGGATTTTAGGGAATTTCGAGGCGGAGCCAATTCCTCGTAGGGATGGCAATTGGCTTCGTTTCAATCCCTCAAAGGGATTTTAGGGAATTTCGAGCTGGAGTTTGGGTGATTTTACCGTTTTTCAAGCGAATGTTTCAATCCCTCAAAGGGATTTTAGGGAATTTCGAGCTGATAGTGAGGAATTTCTGCATGGACCCGATCAGTGTGTTTCAATCCCTCAAAGGGATTTTAGGGAATTTCGAGCCTTACTCTGGCTCCGGTACCTAATATAAAACTAGTTTCAATCCCTCAAAGGGATTTTAGGGAATTTCGAGTAGCGGTGCCGACTTACGAGGCAAACTCCTTAATGGAGTAGTTTCAATCCCTCAAAGGGATTTTAGGGAATTTCGAGTTTACGCCGATCGGTGGATTTCGACTCTTCGGAGTCCTTGTTTCAATCCCTCAAAGGGATTTTAGGGAATTTCGAGGTAGTTTTGTAGCTACATTTGTCAATACACCGATGTCCTTAGCGTTTCAATCCCTCAAAGGGATTTTAGGGAATTTCGAGTTTTAACAATGGCTAGCCTTTCCCCTTTTTCCGCTTTCGCCGTTTCAATCCCTCAAAGGGATTTTAGGGAATTTCGAGGCGCAGACCTGACAGGCGCCAACCTATCCCGCACCGTTTCAATCCCTCAAAGGGATTTTAGGGAATTTCGAGATTTGCAGTCTCTCGCTATAGAACGCCTTGCGGCATCGTTTCAATCCCTCAAAGGGATTTTAGGGAATTTCGAGGGAGGGGGGATGACCCTCTCCGATCCCGGCGACTGACACCTCGTTTCAATCCCTCAAAGGGATTTTAGGGAATTTCGAGAAACTAGAGGGCGCCTACCTAAAGGGCGCCGACCTTAGCGTTTCAATCCCTCAAAGGGATTTTAGGGAATTTCGAGCAGGCAGGCACAAGTCTTTCAGCGAAAAGTTGGAGTTTCAATCCCTCAAAGGGATTTTAGGGAATTTCGAGGCGGTACCACTCTGAGTGGCGCCAATTTAAGCGGCGCCGTTTCAATCCCTCAAAGGGATTTTAGGGAATTTCGAGTCTTCTCAGGCGGGACGCATTCACAGTATAGCATGAGGTTTCAATCCCTCAAAGGGATTTTAGGGAATTTCGAGGGTGATTTGGATCCCGGGTTGAGATTGGATCCCGTATGTTTCAATCCCTCAAAGGGATTTTAGGGAATTTCGAGTTATCGGCACCAACCTGGTCGGTACCAACCTATCCCGGTTTCAATCCCTCAAAGGGATTTTAGGGAATTTCGAGCCGCGACCAGGCAGTAATCATCAATTTGGATTGTTTCAATCCCTCAAAGGGATTTTAGGGAATTTCGAGTGCGCCGACTTGAGCGGTGCCGTTCTCACTTACGCCGTTTCAATCCCTCAAAGGGATTTTAGGGAATTTCGAGGGAAGCGAAGGCAGAAAGCAAGTTTTTCGCCAAAGTTTCAATCCCTCAAAGGGATTTTAGGGAATTTCGAGGTTCAGTCTTCTTGGAGTACTCCAGATGATTGGATTGTTTCAATCCCTCAAAGGGATTTTAGGGAATTTCGAGTATAATTGGCTGCCCATCGCTTGGGCAAATCCGGGTTTCAATCCCTCAAAGGGATTTTAGGGAATTTCGAGATTCCGATGGGGAGGGTGATATCCTCCCCATTTTCTCGGTTTCAATCCCTCAAAGGGATTTTAGGGAATTTCGAGGGGAGGCGTTCGCATCCAAGCACACCACGCCCTTACACAGTTTCAATCCCTCAAAGGGATTTTAGGGAATTTCGAGTTTAGGATCACCGTTCCGAAAATTTCCTGTCACCTGTTTCAATCCCTCAAAGGGATTTTAGGGAATTTCGAGTTCAAAATTTCAACCCGGACTAAGTCAACTAAATGTTTCAATCCCTCAAAGGGATTTTAGGGAATTTCGAGAATCAATTCCGCTAGTCCAGCCTTGGAGCCATCCCATTCAGTGTTTCAATCCCTCAAAGGGATTTTAGGGAATTTCGAGAAATGAAAGTCTGGAGCTGGAAGTTGGAAATCTAGTTTCAATCCCTCAAAGGGATTTTAGGGAATTTCGAGGCGAAATAATGAAGAAATTCTGAGAGGCAAATTCAGTTTCAATCCCTCAAAGGGATTTTAGGGAATTTCGAGCTTAATAATCGACCACCCCGCCGGTAGCGAATTTTCCGCCGTCTGTTTCAATCCCTCAAAGGGATTTTAGGGAATTTCGAGTCGCTCTTTTAGTTCCAGGTACTGAAAAATGCTTAAGTTTCAATCCCTCAAAGGGATTTTAGGGAATTTCGAGCCGTATTGGTTGAGGTTACCCACGGGTACACAGTAGTTTCAATCCCTCAAAGGGATTTTAGGGAATTTCGAGGCCCCCCTTCTAGAACCTTGACAGTATGCAGTTTTCAAGGTGCATTTGCGCGAGACCTCCCAAGAATAACACCGATCGCCCAAAATGCACAACCCCCGCCCCAAACCGAAAACCCCGAAACCCAGACCCCATCAGTATTACAGCATTTGCGCGAGACCCCCCAAGCCGTAAAAGCCCCGAAACCCAAACCCCATCAGCCATCCAGTCCATTTTCAGTCGTGCCTTCCTCATACAACTACCCTCTCGCGCAAATCGCAACTTTCCGTGACATCCTCCCGACGCTGAATCAAAGATTACAGCGCGGGCTTCCCAACCGTGCTATGCACCGCTACGCTAACGCGATTGGGTATTCGGGCCCCACGCCACTTATTTCACGCCACTTATTTTAGGTCATAGACCCCCGACAGACCGACTTGACAGGCGCTTTCCATTCCCCAGAGTCCCTGGGTTACTACGTTTTCTTGTCCACGATGCAAAACCATCTCTGCTACAGCACGTTCGCGTAGCGACGCCGAAGGCGTATCGCGATGCGTTCGATCCCCACACTCAGGATAATGATGCTCTCTGACTTCCAACCTGACACTTACGCGAAGCAATCCAGTCTTTGAGTTCGCGCAAAACTTAGTTATATACGCCTGTGCACGTCTCAAGCCACGATCGCCGTTCAGTCTGCTGTACGACATTTGGATAGATTCGGTAAGTGTAGTTCATGGTCAGTATGACTGTAATTGACTACAGGCTATAGCTGCTGGTAAATGCTGGTCTCATCCCCATCGTAGGGCTTGGCCCTTCCCATAGGGTGGGGAATCGACTTTTCAAGGTTAGTCCATCTCTCCCGACGCTGATGCTTCACATACAGCGCGGGATTTATAGCTCCCCGAACCCCTGAAAAGTTAAAGGAAATTGGCTGGCCCGCGATCGCCCGCCTGCGCTGACTTCCGGTAAGCTTACCTTAAGCGGTTGGGGAAACTCCCGTGCGGCACTCAGTTCGGCTTGAGCCTGTTTGAGGCATTGTTCGGCCCGCCAGCGTTCTTTAGGGTTTAGAGTCTTCGTGAGGCGATCTTGAGCTTTTTCCAAAGCGTCCTGGGCCTGCTGCACGTCGATCGCATCTCCCCGACAAGCATCATTGACCAAAATGACCACTCGATCGTATTCGACTTGTGCCAGTCCTCCCATCACAAATACGGGAATCCAGACCTGTTGAAAGCGAATCCGCAGGACGCCGACGGTCACGAAGGTCACCAAGGAGGCGTGACCGCTTAAAATACCCAACAAGCCGTCTTTACTGGGTAAAATTAATTCGTCACAAGGGGCATCCCAAATGACGTGCGATGGGGTAATGACTTGAACGTCTAAACTCATAAGCTAGTGCGATCGGGTAAAACTCCAATCCGATAACTGGGGAAACCTCTAGATTCTAAACAAGTCGATGCGATGGCGAAGACTCGGCGATCGCCCTTTCTTCCGCACGGACGCAATGACAAACGCAGCGAGTCTAGCACGAATCCCCGGCAATGGCGCTGCTGCCAAAGATACCGGACCGTCATTCGGCGATCGCGTTGGCGGTTCCTGCGCAGCATCGCCGGATCGGTCTGAAAATGAGCGCGACGGGGACATCGACGAGGCGCCCCCACCGTCCCTCCCGGTGCAGTTCGTCCCCACGCGCTTTATGTAAAAATTGAATATCTCCAGAGTGGAAATCGCATCGCTTTTGAATCGATATTATTCAGTCGATCGCGTGGACTAAGTTACTATGAATATTAAATCCCCCTAACGACTCGTTATCTTCTGACTATCTTCTGACAACGATTGTTAAATCGTTTTCTCAATCCTCTTCTCAACGTGTTGCTCTTGCCCCTGAAGTAGGATCGAGGTACAGGTTTTAACTCTCGAACTCTTGACAATTTTTAACAATGGGAGCGGGAATTCCCCGATTCACCTTCGGTAGAATCGGGGAATGAAAGCGACTCTTCGGCAAATCAGTGATAATCCGATCGTCTGGCTATATCGGCGATAATGTTCAAGGCGTACAAATACCGCATCTATCCAACCCACGAGCAACAAGCGACTTTAGCCAAGAGCTTTGGTTGCTGTCGTTGGTATTGGAACTATGCGTTAAATTTGTGCCAAGAGACTTATCGATCGACCGGAAAAGGTCTATCAAGGGGTTATCTTCAGGGATTATTACCTACCCTCAAAAAGGAATACCCTTGGCTCAAAAAAGATGTCTATTCCCAATGCTTGCAAGTCGTGGCGTTGAACTTATCAACCGCTTATCGAAACTTCTTTGAGAACCGGGCAAAATTACCCCGATTTAAATCCAAGCAGGGAAGGCAATCTATCAGTTATCCTCAAAATGTTAAGGTTGAGGGAAATTACATCAAACTGCCTAAAGTTGGGTTAGTGCGTTGTCGTCAGCATCGAAGTTTTGAGGGAAAAATCAAAACTGTAACCCTCTCCAAAAATCCAGATGGTAAATATTATGCTTCAGTTTTGGTAGAGGGTAGAAAAGAACCTCCCCTTCTCTCAACTGAAGGAAAAGCCATTGGCATTGATTTAGGGCTGACCGATTTTGCGATTACCAGTGAGGGGTCGAAATATAATAATCCCAAGCATTTTAATAAACACGCGCGAAACCTCAAAAGAAAACAGCAAAAACACGCTCGAAAAAGGAAAGGCAGCAACAACCGCCATAAATCGCGGGTAAAAGTTGCCAAGATTCACGCCAAAATAAGTCGCTGTCGTGAAGATTTTCTCCACAAGCTATCCCGTAAGATAGTGAACGAAAACCAAGTGATTGTGGTTGAGAATCTCAATGTTAAAGGCATGGTTCGCAATCACCAACTCGCCAAAGCGATTAGTGATGTCGGTTGGGGGATGTTTTGTACGATGTTAAAGTACAAGGCCGAATCAGAAGGAAAAGTTTATCTAGAAGTCGATCGATTTTTTCCTTCCTCTAAAACCTGCCATGTATGCCTCAATCAAATCAAAAGCCTGTCTCTTGATGTGAGGAGCTGGACTTGCGAACATTGCCAAACCCATCATGACAGGGATATCAATGCCGCCATCAATCTCAAAAATGAAGGCTTACGGATATTAGAGTTAGGAACTCGCTCTACTGCCCTTGGAGGGGATGTAAGACGATGTGGTAGAACTTCAGTTCTATCTAGCGCAGTCCCCAGTGAAGAGGGAAGCCGCTATTGTAATCTTTGATTCAATAGCGGTAGTTCACTTGAATTTCTCTTGTCGTATTCCTATTGTTTTCCCGCGATCGGAAAGTGCGAAGAGGTCGGTTCGTACTTTACCCATCGCCAATTAAAACAGGCGGGCATGTCGATCGCGGCGGTTCTCCCCCGAGGGCCGAGGGACGTTTTTTTTCCCACAAGCTGATTCCATCTCCAACAGCGATCGCCCCCCGGGTCACCGCGCGATCGTGCAGTTTCTTCTCAACAGATGCACTAACGCCATCCCAGGAATTTATGCTGTTGTCAGGGAGGATCGGCGATCGTGAAAGCCTTCCTTGCCGGAAAACGGGCGATCGCCAATCTGCATTGGGATTGTGAAATGTTAGAAATGTTTGAAATGGTTTGAGTGGGGGCGCTCAAACTTGTAAAAATTTGTGATTGATAAAGCCGCGATGAGAATTTTACTGGTCGAGGATGACGAACCGATTGCCGAAGCACTCGTAGCCAACTTAAGCGAGCAAAACTACGTAGTGGATGTGGCGACCGATGGCGAAGTCGGTTGGAATCTCATAGAAGCGTGTGCCTACGATTTAATTCTGCTCGATTTGATGTTGCCGAAAGTCGATGGTATTACTTTATGCCACCGCTTGCGCGCCGAGGGCTATCAAATGCCCATTCTGTTAGTAACCTC
The DNA here is from genome assembly GCF_016632315.1 of Oxynema mangrovii CENA135. Classification (NCBI taxonomy): domain Bacteria; kingdom Bacillati; phylum Cyanobacteriota; class Cyanophyceae; order Oscillatoriales; family Oscillatoriaceae; genus Oxynema; species Oxynema mangrovii. Next base: position 1,054,045 of record NZ_JAEOXH010000002.1, read on the forward strand.
TAAAGATTCTACCGAAGATAAAGTCAAAGGCTTGGATGCAGGAGCCGATGACTACATGGTCAAACCATTTAAATTGGCGGAATTGACCGCCCGGATTCGCGCCTTGTTGCGTCGGGGAAACTCGCCGTTACCTCCGGTCCTCGAATGGGGTCAGTTGCAGCTCAACCCGAGTACCTGCGAGGTTCATTTTGGGGGCAAGCCCGTCACCCTCACTCCCACGGAATATCGCTTATTAGAATTATTTTTACGTAATAGTAACCGCGTCTACAGCCGCAGCGCGATTTTAGATCATTTATGGTCGTTTGAAGAACCTCCGGCAGAAGATACGATCCGCGCTCATATCAAGGGATTGCGCCAGAAGTTAAAAGCGGTCGGAGCTCCGGCAGATTTGATCGAGACCGTGTACGGGTTGGGGTATCGTCTCAAGGCCTTGCCGACGGAAGCCCAAGGCCCGAGGGCGATCGATGTGTTGGTCGCCGGATTGGATGAGGAATTGGTCGGACAATTGCGCCAGCGCCTGTCCGAGGTCGAAATTTGCAGCGTGCAGACCGGAGAAGAAACCTTAGAGCAATTGGGGGCAAAACGTTGGTCGTTATTGACGATCGCCCATCGCTTGAGCAATCCGGCGGCGGTCGAAGTCCTCAGACAGGCGGGAAGTAAAGGACTGACGGACAAGTTGCCGATCGTTTACTGCGTTCCGGACGGTACCGATACCGAGGCGATCGCCGCCACCGGGAAAAAACGGAAAACGAAGGCCAAAAAAGGCGATCGGCGCAAGACGAACGAGGGATCGGAGGCGATCGCCTTCGTCGGCGATCCGGTTGACGGCGAAACCTTAGTGCGCCAGATCGCCGATACCCTCCAACTCTCTTTAAACGATCCCCCCACCGTCACCGAAGCACAAAAACAACAAACCCAAGCCGCCGTCGCCAAAGTTTGGGAACGGTTTAAAGACCGGATTTGCGATCGCGTCACCGTCGTCGAAAAAGCGGCGATCGCCCTTAAAAAAGGCCACCTCGACAACGAACTACGCCAAAGCGCCCAGCACGAAGCCCACAAACTGGTCGGATCTTTAGGAACCTTCGGCTTTAACGAAGGATCCCAACTCGCCCGCCAAGTCGAACAATTGTTAGATTGTGCCGACATTCCCGAAGAAAAAGCCCTCTATCTCGCCGATTTAGTCGTGCAGTTGCGCGCCGAAATCGACGACAAACGTCGGGAGGACGACCGTAATAACAAAGGATCTCAAGACGATCGCCCGCTTCTGCTCGTCGTCGATGACGATCGCGAACTGAGCGAACCGATCGCCCAAGAAGCCGGACGCTGGGGGATGAAAGTCTTTGTCGCCCGCCAAGTCGCACAAGCGCGCGAGGCGATCGCCCGCCGCCGCCCGGATGTAGTTCTTTTGGACATCTCCTTACCCGTAGATCCCGATGGCGCCTCCGATAGCGGCGCGACGCCGGAGGCATTAGCCGCGATTCCCCTAGGGACGGGATTCGCCAACGAAGAAGACCGCAAGCAAGAAGGCTTCAAACTCCTCGAAGAACTCACCAACCGCACTCCCCCGGTTCCCGTCCTCGTCTCCACCGTACACGGCAGCGTCGAAGACCGCCTCGAAGTCGCCCGCCTCGGCGGACACGCCTTTTTAGAAAAACCCGTTCCTCCCTCCCAGGTGATGGAAGCGGTCACCCAAGTGTTGCAGCGCACCCACACCACGGAAGCCCAAGTCATGGTCGTCGATGACGACCCGCAAATCCTGACGCTTTTGCGAACCTTCCTCGAACCGTGGGGAATGCGCGTGATCGCCCTTTCCGACCCCCAGCGCTTCTGGGATACCTTGGAACTGTCCGCCCCGGATTTGATCGTTTTAGATGTCGAAATGCCCCACATGAGCGGCATCGAACTGTGTCAGGTGGTTCGCAACGATCCGCGATGGAGCGGTCTACCCGTCCTCTTTTTAACGGGCCATACCGACCCGGAAACAGTCCATCAAGTCTTTGCCTCCGGCGCCGACGACTACGTGAGCAAGCCGATCGTCGGCCCCGAGTTGGTCACCCGGATCGTCAACCGTCTCGAACGCACCCAACTGTTACGCAATATGGCGGAAACCGACGCCCTCACCGGAGTAGCCAACCGCCGCAAATCTACTCAAGAGTTGGGCAAGTACCTGCATCAAGCGGAACGTCACGACCGACCGCTTTGTTTGGCTATTTTAGATTTGGATCGCTTCAAACAAGTTAACGATCGCTACGGACACGCCACGGGAGATGCGGTTCTGAGACAATTAGGCAAACTCCTGTTACGCACCTTCCGCAGCGAGGATGTGGTCGCACGCTGGGGCGGCGAAGAGTTTATCGTCGGGATGTACGGCATGACCAAGCACGAAGGGGTCAAGCGCTTAAATCAGGTGTTGCAGATGGTCAACCACGATTTATCCGTCGGCCCGCCAGAAGACCGATTTTACATCACCTTCAGTGCCGGGATTTCCGAATATCCGGAGGATGGCAAGGATATTCAATCTCTCTATCGCACGGCAGATAAGGCATTGTATCAAGCCAAGGATCGGGGACGTAATTGCGTGCTGGCTTATTGAGCGATTGAGGGGCTGGAGACAGGTTAAACTTCCAGTTCGACCCAGACCGGGAAGTGATCCGAGGGCCAGATCCCGTGGGGGCGATCGCGGTTGACGCGGACGCCGTGGCATTTGAAGCGGCGATCGCAGTACAGGGTATCGATCGCCGCAAAAGGGCGGTCGCGAAAGTCGTGGAAGGTCAGTTGTTCTTCCGGACTCAAGGCGGCGATCGCGTCTTCCAAGTGGATGCCGTTAGGGAGGGGTTGGCCCAAGATCTGGCGCGGTCGGCTGTGGGCCTCGTCGTTAAAGTCTCCCGCGACGATCGCCCGCACCCCGTCCGGGGAGAGTTGGGCGAGGCGATCGGCAATTAAGCGGGCGCCTCGTTCCCGGGCGATCGCGCTGCGGTAGTCGAGATGGGTGTTAAAAATGGCGATCCGGCTTGGTTCTCCCTTCGCGTTCGCCCCGTCCCCCTCGGCGGGTTGGAACAGGCCCCAGGTCGTGAGGCGCGGTAGGGGATTTTGCCACTCGGGGGAGACGCTGCCGGGAATGTCCGGGGTTTCGCTCAACCAAAAATCGCCGTGTTCGACACAATGTAGCCGCGATCGCCGATAAAAAATCGCACAACATTCTCCCGTCCCGGATCCGTCGCGATCGCGCCCGATACTCTCGTACTCCGGCAATAAGCGATGCAGGTCGTGGCGCTGGGACGGGAGCAATTCTTGGGTGGCGATCGCCTCCGGCGCTTCCCTTAAAATCAATTCCGCCACGACCTGCCGCCGCCGACTCCAGGCGCAATCCCCCGGATCCGGTTTGTCGTAGCGCAGGTTAAACGTCGCAATTTTAAGGGTCGTCGCTGCCATGTCCGATCTACACTCAATACAACAAAGCCGTTCGCGATCGCCACCTTATCCCTCGTAAGCTGCCGCAATGATAGATAAGGCGACCACCGGGGCAGTGACGGCGCGCAGGATCCGACGACCCAGGGACACGGGTTGAAACCCGGCGGCGATCGCCCGTTCCACCTCCGCAGGCGTCCAGCCGCCCTCGGGTCCGGTGGCGATCGCCACCGCTTCCCCGGAACTAACGCGCAGACTCTCGCACAAGTGCGGCACGTCGTCCCCCCGCGCCACGCAGAGATAACGGCGCGCCTCCCCCACCGCAGCAATCGCCGCGTCCCACGGCACGGGATCGCGCAAGTCCGGTACGATCTGCCGTTCCGACTGTTCGGCAGCTTCTTTGACGATCCGCCGCCAACGCTCCAACTTCTGCCGACTCGGACGCAACAACGTGCGATCGCTCGTCACCGGGGCGATCGTCGTCACCCCTAACTCCGTGGTCTGTCGCACGATCTCGTCAAAACCACTCTTCGGCAACCCCACGATCGCCGTTACCGCGATCGGCAATTCCGTAGACACGGCCATTTCTTCGAGTAACTCCGCTTGGGCTTCGGCGCACAACTGCGCCAGCCACCAGCGACCGCCGCCGTCAATCGCGATAAAGCGATCGCCCCCGTGCAAGCGCAACACTCGGTATAAATAATGACTTTGCTCGCGATCGAGGCGGACCCTACCCCCGTCGATTTGCGAGGGATCGATAACCACTCGTTGCATAGATCCAAAACTTACCTCGTTCAAACGCGCCTCGGGCTCGGCGGTCGCGATTCTGCCGAGCAGAATCGCGCTAACGTCTATAGAACTAACCGTGAGACTTCAGCCCTTCCAAGTACGCCGCGATCGCCTCACTCGCCAACTCGCTCATCGGTCGGCCCTGACGCTTGGCTTCCACCTTGACTTGTTGGTAAACCTCGTCACGGACGTTAATGCGGCGGCGGGGGGGACGCTTGGCTGACTTCTCCGTCGCGGGCGCCGTCGCCGAACCCGTGGCATAACTCGCCGCAAACTGACGCAATGCCTCGAAGCCGACGCGATCGCAAAAATCGCCAAAGCTCTCCCGTTGGGGACGGCTGGCTTGTTCCTGTTTGAAATAAACAAACAACGGTTCGAGGGTCGCTTCGAGATTGTCGATCTCTAATTTTTCCAAATACACCCGGGATAAGCGCGTTTGGTTCGGATCGGCCCCCAACCAGAGTTGATAAGCATTGGGTGATTTCCCCACAAACCCCATTTCTGCCAAATACGGACGGGCGCAACCGTTGGGACATCCGGTCATCCGAATCACGAAATGTTCCTCGGACAAGCCGACTTTATCGAGCACCGCCCGCACGCGATCGAGAATCGACGGTAAAATCCGTTCGGACTCGGTAATCGCCAAACCGCAGGTGGGCAGCGCCGGACAAGCCATCGAATAGCGCTCTAACGGGTCGATATCCGTTTCCGACTGAATGCCGCAGCGCGTCAGAATCTCCTGAATTTCCCGTTGCCATGCGGGTTGGATCTCGTAGAGGATAATATTTTGGCTGGCGGTGACCCGCATCGGCACGTTGTAGCGAGTGACGATCTCGCGCAAGGCGGTTCGCAACTGTAGGCTATCTCGATCCCAAACCCGACCGTTTTGGATCGACAAGCCGACAAAGAGATTGCCGTCTCCTTGTTCGTGCCAGCCGAGATAGTCCTCGTATTTAAACGGGGGTAAGGGTTTGAGCGGTTCGATCGCCTTGCCGAAATAGCCCTCGACCGAGGCGCGGAATTTCTCGACCCCCCAATCGTGAATTAGGTACTTCATCCGGGCGTGACGGCGGTTGACGCGATCGCCGTAATCCCGTTGGGTGGAGACAATCGCTTTGACCAGATCGTAAACGTCGTCTTTGCTGACGTAGCCGATGGGGTCGGCGACCCGGGCGAAGGTTTCTTCTTTATTGTGGGTGCGGCCCATCCCGCCGCCCGCGTAGACGTTGAAGCCTTGCAGTTCCCCCGCCTCGTCGGTAATGACCACCAAGCTTACATCTTGGGAAAACAGATCGACGGAGTTATCGCCGGGAACCGTAACGGCGCACTTGAATTTACGCGGCATGTAGTGGGTGCCGTAGATCGGTTCTTCTTTATCCTGGAAAATGGTGCCGTTACCGTTGCGCTGGCGGGCGGCGACTACGGCGGGGTCTTCTTGGGCGCTAATGGCTTTTTCGCCGTCGAGCCAAATTTCGTAATAGGCGCCCGTTTGCGGGGTGAGCAGGTCGGCGATGTTGTCGGCGTACTGCCACGCCAGGGTGTAATCTGGCCGATTTTTGTACGGGGCGGGCGGCGCCATGACGTTGCGGTTGAGGTCGCCGCAGGCGCCGAGGGTGGATCCCATGTTTTGGACGATCGCCGCGATCGCCGCTTTCAGGTTTTTCTTTAAAATGCCGTGGAGTTGGAAGCCCTGACGGGTGGTGGCGCGCAGGGTTTGATTGCCGTATTCTTCGGAGATGCGATCGAGGGCTAAATACAGTTGGGGCGGAATCAAGCCTCCCGGAGACCGGGTACGCAACATGAATTGATAGTCTTTTTCTTGCCCTTTGACCCGATTATCTCGGTTGTCTTGTTGGTAAGACCCGTGAAATTTAAGAATTTGCACCCCGTCACCGCTAAAGTGCGTGGTATCCTCTAGCAGTTCTGTAGCGAGGGGTTCGCGCAGGAAGTTACTGCGTTCTTTAATACCTTCAAGTTTAGATGTTTTGCCTGTAGGAACGGAGGGAGTTGGAGATGTCAGCATCGTCATGCGCTATACAATAGGGAAGTCAACAGTATCACCGATAATCCGCTCGGGATTGTGGTCTTTCCCTGCGATCTTATCATTGCCTATCCTAATTTACGGGATGGCGCCCAAAATTGGGATCCAGGGTCTGAGGTCGGCGAGGGGTCGATCTTGAGTAATCATGCTGGGAGTTCGAGGGCGAGACGTGGGCGATCGCCGTCCCTTTTAAGGAGCAAATTGTATTATATCTGCCTGTTTTACTCGAAAAAGAGGAACCCGTCGAGAAAATTTTTTCTGCTTGAAAAGAGTGATTTTAGAGGAGAAAATTAATTTTTTGAGGTTTTTAACTTGTTTTTTTTAAAAAAAACTCGTTTAAACTCATTTTCTCAGCCATTCGATCTCTATTTAAGCAACACCGCGATCGCCGATACCAGAATATAAAATGCAAAGTTTATGCAAAATCAGGGCGGCAACTCGGAGGGAGCGAGTCAGGCCGACCCCATAGGGTCGAGTCGGGGGGGAGAGAGACCCGGATCGCCGCAAGGGGTGGGGATTGAGGCGCGATCGCCGACAACGACAGGCGGATTATAAAAAATTATTAAAGTTTCCGGAGTGACCGATCCGATTAAGGGGAATGGCGCGGGGGAGGACCGATGGAATTGTGGAAGATGGCGCGATCGCGTCCCAGGGCTTTAGCGCTGTAGAGGGCGTCATCCGCCGCCGCAATCAGGGAAGCGGGAGACAAGTTCGCCGAAGGAACCCGAGTGGCGACCCCCAAGCTGAGGGTGACGATTTGGCCGAGAGACGAGGCTTTGTGGGCGATCGCCAACGTATGGATGCGCGATCGCACGGTTTGAGCCACTCTCATCGCGTCTTCAGCGCCCGTATGGGGTAGGATCAGGGCAAATTCTTCGCCGCCGTAGCGCGCCCCGAGCTCGCCCTCGCGCAACGTAGAGCGCAAGGCATCGGCGACCTCGCGCAACGTGCGATCGCCCGCCAAGTGGCCGTAAGTATCATTATAAGCCTTGAAATAATCGATATCGCACAGAATCAACGAAAGCGGTACTCCTGCCGCCGCCAGTCGCTGCCACTCGCGATTGAGATAGGCATCAAAATGACGGCGATTCGCCAATCCGGTGAGGGCGTCGAGACTGGCTAAATGTTCCAACTCCTGATTGGCGAGTTGGAGTTGGCGATAGAGGAGCGCTTGTTGGATGGCGATCGCCAATTCTCCGGCAATTTGTTCGACGAAATCGATATCCGGCGCCTCCCACGGACCCGGGGCCGAACAGCGATCGACCCACAGCCACCCCCAGAGTTCGAGACGGTCTCCCCCTTCCAGAGGGCGATCGGACTCGGGGGCGACCCCGGAACGTTCGCGAATCCAGATCGGGACTTGCAGGTGAGCGCGAATTCCCAAAGCTTGCAGGCGCGCGATCGCCGCCGAGGGGAGATCCGCCGTTTCGAGATCGGCGATCGCGCGCACGGGTAAGCCGTCGCCAGCACACTCCCGTTCCGGGTCGAACCAGCGCCAGTCCAAAGATTGGTCCCGCAGGGACGGAACCCCCGACGTGCGCGATTCCACCACAAAACCCAAATCCCGAGAACCGCCTTCCGTGAGGGGAGGGGAGACCCGGTAAATGGCGACCCGTTGCACTTGCAAGAAACGGCGCACCTCCTTCGCCGTCGTCGCCAGAATGCGATCGAGATCGAGGGACTGGCGGATCCGTCCTTGAATCACCCCCACCAGACGTTCCCGTCGGGCCTGTCGTTGCAACGCCCCCATCAACTGTTTGCGTTCGGTAATATCCTCGGTATGGACCATCACCATATCCGGCGCCACGAACACGTAAACGATCGCGAAATGTTTCGGTTCGGCGGTCGCGCAAAAGCGATAAAACCGTTCGCTTTTAATCGTGCGTCGTTCCCGAAAACAACAGCTTAACTCCTCGACCAACTCCCGACAGTCCGCATACATGCAGCGTGCGCTTTTTCCCAACAGGCGCGCCACACAGCCCCCGGTCATCGCCAACGCCGCATCGTTGTAGTCGATCAAGAAAAACTCATTGCCGACGCACTGCCAGGTTAAAGTCGGAATCGGGATGTGCTTGTACTGGGTTCGCAAGCGTTCCTCGCTTTGGCGCAGGGCTTGTTCCGCTTGGCGGCGTTCGGTAATGTCGATCCCGGTACAGATAATGTATTTGACGCGATCGCTATCTTCCTCAAAAATCGCCGTATTCGACCAGGCGATCGTCCGTAACTCGCCATCCCGGGTCAACCAGCGATTTTCGTGGTGATTCGGCCCGGTTCCCGAACTCAATTGCGCTAAAACCGTTTGGAACGCTTCCACCTCTTCGGGAATTAAAAACAACTCCGCCACCCGTCGATTGCTCATTTGCTCGAAGCGGTAGCCCGTCGTCTTCTCGCAGGCGAGATTGCAGCTCATAATCCGCGCCTCGCGATCGAGCACCACCACTAAAGAATTGGCGGTATCGAGGACTGTAGAGACGAAATTGCGCACTAAAACATCAGTCGCTTCGAGCAATTGGGTCCCGAATTGACGCTGTTGTTCCAAATGTTTGAGCGCTTGTTTGAGATCGCCAATGTCTTCGCCGACGAGCAACACTCGTTCCGGTTCGTTCGGGGGATGGGGAAACGTCCTCGACCCTCGACCGTCTCCCGGGGGAAGTGCGGGGACAGTGCGGATGCTGAGGCGCAAAAATAAGGGCGAACCGTCGGCGCGTTGAAGGGTGACTTCGCGCGCGTGGATTTGCTCCGTATCGGTGCGATGCTGCCAATCGGCGCCCGTCCACCACTGGCGGAAGGCTCGGACTTCTTGCGGACCGTCCAAGAGGGTAGCGAAGGGTTGACCTTGCAGGCGATCGCGCGAATATCCCAGTTGTCGCGCCGCAAACGCACTGACTTGCTCGAGGATCGCCTCCGAGGTCAGACTGAAGTAAAAACCGGGCAATTGTTCGTAATAATTGCGGTATTGTTCGAGTTGGGCCGTAGTCCGGGCGAGTTGTTCGCGCAGTTCGGCGCATTCTCGTTCTCGTTCGCTCCCGTTGTACTCGCACCCTGCTTGTCCGGACGTGCACTGAGTGTTCGCTCCTCCCGGGGAGTCGCCGCGCGAACGCGACGGATCGGATTTTCCTTTGACTTTAGCGTCAAACCACGATGGGTCAGATCGGCGCTCGATATTCATGCGTATTGCCCCCATTCCCTGATGCTACTGGCTGACTGGAGACTGGCTAGGTACGGCTACGAATTGCCATAGTCTCTGCTGGATTGGTACGGTCCGACTGCGCTGGACGAGATGCGGTTCGAGACGGGCCGATCGATGATGGAGCGCGATCGCTGGCCGACGAACTTGAGGCTCCTTAAAGAATTATCACCCAAGACAGCCGATGGCTACAGGTGGGTATGGGCTACCATGCAGTTAGAGTCTCCCTGCCGAGGGACGGGTCTAGGCGTTCGTGGTTAAGGGTTTGAGGGATTGGCGGCGTCGCGATCTTCGCGCGGTTGGCCGATCGTGGATCGACCCAGAGCCGATTCCGACCCCGGTGGGCGATCGCCCTTTTTGACGGTCCAGTTGGGCAACTGGCATAATGATGCTCCTGACTGGCCTTGAAAACCCACTCAATAAAAGAAAGCCCGAGCCTCGGCGATCGGCGCGCGATCGCCAGCAATGACGGGTTGACGATTTCAGGAGTGCTTTACCCGTCGCCCGCCGATCGCTCGTCATGGCTGGGATGGGAATGGATTCGAGCGACAAGGAGTGAAGATAACCCACAAGCCCTGCTAATTTGAGACGGGGGAGTTCGTGTAACTATGGAATTTATTAAATCGAGTGTTTTTAGAGCGCTCCGCAGCCACCTGCAGGATATGAGCAAATTGAGCGTGGCCTCTTTTTTAGCCACGGCTCTAGATTTTATCGTTTTTTCGCTGTTCGTCAGGCTGTTCGAGCTTCCAGTTCCGCGAGGGGCCGTCTTCGGCTCCCTGGCGGGGGGAATTTTTCACTTTAGCCTTTGCCGTTTTTGGGTATTTGCTCGCTTCGAGCGCAATTTACTCGAAGCGGCTTTTCGTTATGCGATCGTCTCCGGAAGCGCCCTCGTCCTACACTCGACCTTGACGACGTTATTGGCGACCTATTTGCTCGACATCGAAGAAACTGCCTGGTTGACGTCGAAGTTTTTAGTGTTTGCCTTTTGGATTTATCCCGGTAGCAAATACATGGTTTTCGGTCGATCGCGCCGATTCAGAACGGCTCGACGGCGCGGCTATCTATGGTTCGGACGCTTGCGAAAGGGGCGCTGGTAAGGGGATCGGCGCGACGATCGATCGCCCCTTCGATCGCCGAGTCTGTTAGAAGGGCAAATGACTGTTGCGATCGCCGCGATCGAGAATACGCAGGCGGCGGGTGATCAAACTCAAACCGTCGTGACGGAACAAGGCGGCGGAAATCCAGAGACTATCTTCGATCGCCCCGGCTCGACCGACTTTGAAAATCCCCCCCGCCGCCAGGGGTTGTAATTGCACTTCAGAGGGGTTTAAGAGGCGATCGGCCCGCGCGGGTTCGTCGATCGCATATCCTAACAGCAAATCGTCGCGTAACGGTTCCAAGACGATCGCGTCAAAGTTATAGCGTCCGCCGACGCGCACTTCGTCGGGTAAATTGACTTTGACCTCGGGGGGATTGTCCCCGGAGGTGACCTCGGTATTCTCCGCGAGCAGATCTTGGCGCACCATTTGCCCGTTTTCGTAGCGCTGGCGCGATCGCAAGGTGGCTCTCAGGCGCACGGCGCGATCGCTCGAGATCCCCGTTCCCTCGATCTCCGTCACCGTTTCCACCTCAAAGCCGTTATCCACTGCTTCCCAGGATTCGACCCGGGTGCGGTAGTCCAGGTCTGGGTAACGTTCCCACAAGCGAGTGAGAGCGGCGGCGAGGGTCTCCCGGGTCAAGCCGTCGGAATGGGTGAAGCGCGGGCTGTAAAATTGCAACAAACTGCCGAGATCCTGACGGTTGGCGGCCCCGTCGATTTGCCGGATTAAGTTGGTCACCGTCGGCGGAACTTGCTGTTGGGAGGCGGCGGCGATCGCGTGCGGCCCGATTCCCCCTGCGGTCCACAAGGTCGCGCTCAACAGTACGGAAGCGAGCGAGCGGCAGCGCAGCCAACGCAAAACGGGCGATCGCGCGATCGGGCCGAGATCGCGCACGGTGAGGCTCAGAGCCGGAATAGGGGGGAAATTACGCATCGCAACTCGTGTCAAAACTACAGAAGGCCAGATCGGCGATCGCCTGGGCGATTTCAACCGATCCTATGGGATCTCTTCACCGTCCCTACCCCAAATTCCTTGCAAAACATAGCAAAATCTCTCTGAAGTCCGCAAAATTCCGCCACCGCGATCGCTCTTGATTTTCCGGTTCTCTCGCTTTTACAGTGGGAGTGCGTGGGTGGCGATCGCCCCCCGAACTCTTCTCACCTTGACGATACGATCTCAATTCAACTGCATTTCAGCCCTAGGAGAACTCCCGAATCTTGAGCAACCAACCGATTAAACTGTTAATTGCCGCCAGTGGTACGGGCGGTCATTTATTTCCGGCGATCGCCACTGCCGAGCAACTGAGCGACTATCAGATCGAATGGCTCGGCGTCCCCCACCGCATGGAAACCCAATTGATCGGCGATCGCTATCCCCTCCACACGATCGCCGTCGAAGGCTTTCAAACCCGCCTCGGACTCGGAACCTTCAAAATCCTAGCTCGCCTCGTCACCTCCACCTTCCAAGTCCGTCGCTTGCTCCAACGCGGTCACTTTAACGGCGTCTTCACCACAGGCGGTTACATCGCCGCACCCGCCATCCTCGCCGCGCGTTCCCTCGGCTTACCCGTCATCCTCCACGAATCCAACGCCTTACCCGGCAAAGTGACGCGCTGGTTCAGTCGCTGGTGCGAAGTCGTCGCCGTCGGCTTCCAACACGCTCGCTCTTACTTACAAGGCGCCCGCGTCGTCTGGGTCGGTACCCCCGTGCGCCACCCCTTTTTAACCCCCACTCCCCTCGATTTACCGATCCCCCCAGAGGTCCCCTTAATCGCTGTCGTCGGCGGATCTCAAGGGGCCGTCGCCGTCAACCAACTGGTGCGCCAGTGCGCCAGCGCTTGGCTCGATGCGGGGGCTTGGATCGTCCATCAAACCGGAGAAAACGACCCGGACGCCAACAGTTTCGAGCATCCTCACTATCTTTCCCTCCCGTTTTACGACAATATGGCGGGCTTATTTCAACGGGCGAATTTAGCTATTTCTCGCGCTGGCGCCGGAACCCTGACCGAATTAGCGGTGACGCGCACTCCCTCGGTGCTGATTCCCTTTCCCTTTGCGGCGGAAGACCATCAATCGATCAATGCCGCCGGATTTGCTAAAGCCGGAGCCGCCGTGGTTTACCCTCAAGCGGAATTGACGGCGGACACGTTAAAAGCGCAAGTGTTGCAATGGTTGAACCAGCCGCAAATCTTGGTGGAAATGAGCGAAAACGCCGGGAAATTGGCCGTTCCCGACAGCAGCGATCGCCTCGCCAAGCTGGTGCGCGATTCCCTGGAAAAGGCCGCCCGATCTTCGGCCCTCTAAATGACGCTCTAAGTATTGGGACTAACTATTGGGAAACATTGGGCGATCGCCGTCGCTTTGACGCCGCCTCTGTTCTTACCTTTCCCTCACTTTTCGATCCCTCTCCCCTGTCGTACTCAACCTATCAGGCTATACCGTGACTTCTCGACCGTGGACCGTTGGCGCTCTTATTTTCGGCAGTTTGCTTTGGGGATGTCTTCCCGGTGTCGCCGAATCGTTGAAAGTCGGGACGAACGTATTTGAACCGTTTGTTTTTGTCGATGAAATCTCGGAAAAACCTGTCGGATACAGTATCGAACTGTGGGATCGGATCGAAACTGAATTAGAAATGAACGAGTCGGAATTCGTCGTTTTTGATTCCGTCGCCGACGTTTTAGAAGCCGTAGAATCTGGACAAGTCGATGCGGCGATCGCCGGAATTACAATTACCGCCCAACGAGAACAAACGATCGATTTTTCGCACGGTTATTACGAAACTGGATTGCGAATTTTAGTTTTAGATCGGCCTATCAATCCCATTCAAATTTTTTCCAGTTATCTCTTTTCCAGCACCACATTACAAGCGTTTGCCGTTGTCTTCGGCGCGGCTTTAGTTTCCGCTCATTTACTGTGGATTTTCGAGCGCCGCCTCAACCCGGAAATGTTTCCTAAAGGCTATTTCGCCGGGATTTGGGAGGCATTTTGGTGGTCGTTTGTCACGGCGACCACCGTGGGATATGGCGATAAATGTCCCCAGTCAGTTATCGGACGGGCGATCGCGATCGTTTGGATGATGGCGGCGATTTTTGTATTTGCTTATTTTACCGCAACCATTGCCTCCTTGGAAATGCGATCGCGCATCGAAGGTCCCAATGATTTATATCAACACAGAATAGGGGCAATTGAAGGCACGACCTCCGCTTCCTACTTGCGATCGCGTCCGATTCAATTAGTCGAATTTACCACCCGCGAAGCCGCTTATCAAGCCCTGAAACAGCAAAAAATTCGAGCCGTGGTCAGTGACGCCCCTACCTTACTTTATCGTGCCAAACGCGACCCGGATTTTCGGGTCGTCGGTCGTCTCTTTGCCAAACAACAATATGGAATTGCTTTCCCCGAAGGCAGTCCCTATCGCGAACCCATCAATCGGATTTTGTTGAAGTTCAAAGAAGAAGGCGAACTCGAAGCTTTAGAAAATCGTTGGTTTTTAAACGAACCGGAATTATAAAAATTAGAACTCGCATTTTTTAAATCCCGACCTTCACCAACCTATTGAATGGCGATCGAGACCAAGAATGTTCGATCTAGAAACATTTTATATTATTTGCCCACTGCTTTATTATAAATCATTTCATTGACTTTCGCCGACTTAAATAAATCAACAATAGGAGCGGGATAATCCACCCCCAATCTTATCCCATAGCGCTTTTGTTCCACAGGTAAAAGATCCCAAGGTTCGTGAACTTTCCCCGGGGGTAGCTTGGCTAACTCCGGTAACCAATGCTTCACGTAGGTTCCCTCGCGATCGTAATCTTTGGACTGTTTGAGAATATTAAAAAAGCGAAAACCGCGCGCGTCATTGCCAACTCCCGCCGTATAATTCCAATTGCCCCAATTGCTGCAAACATCGTAATCAATTAATAAAGACTCGAACCATTCCGCCCCCATACGCCAGTCAATCCCTAAGTTTTTAGTTAAAAAACTGGCAACATTTTGCCGTCCGCGATTTGACATAAATCCGGTAGCGGCGAGTTCTCTCATATTGGCGTCAACGAGGGGAAATCCCGTTTTTCCTTGTTGCCAAAGCGTAAATTTTTCCCAATCTTTTTCCCAGGGAATTAAAATTCCTTGTAATCCGGAAGAATAAAAGAGGCGATCGCCATGTTTGGCGGCAATAAATCGGAAGTAATCTCGCCATAATAGCTCGAAAATGAGCCAGTAAGTTGAATCATTTTTAACTCGTTCTCTTTCGTATTGTTTGACATTTTGATAAATCAAACGCGGCGACAGACAACCGAGGGCTAACCAGGGAGAAAATTTAGAGGAGTAATCGACCCCCAGCATTCCATTTCGAGTTTGTTTATAAGTTTTTAACCGATCGCCCGTCCAGAGATAATTTTGCACTCTTTCGATTCCCTTGGTTTCACCTCCTTTAAACACCATGACGGCGCGATCGTCTTGAAGCGGTGGTTGCAGTCCGAGCTCGTTTAAAGAAGGTAATTCCCCAGGGTCGATCGCGGGTAAAGGCGGTAGAGTTTTGGGGGTAGAAAAAGGGCGATCGACAGTGGACTCTCGTTCGATCTTTTTGCGAAATTGGGTAAATATTTCGGGGAGTTTATCGATCGCAAATGGGAGGCGATCGCGGTGATATAACGTTTGTCCCCAAAAAGATTTACAACGAACCGCGATCGCCTTTAAATTCGTTTTGAGGGCTTGTTCGACGGCGATTTCTTCTGCCGTTACTTCTTGATGAAAATAAACCGCACTGGCGTGAAGATGTCGCGCTAATTCAGGGATGATTTGCTCGGGAAATCCGAAGCGAACGATTAAATCACTGTGGTGTTTTTGCAAGGATTGACGCAAATCGGCGACGCTTTCAAGCAGGAATTGAGCCCGAAAAGCTCCAGTTTTTGGAAATCCAAAGGAGGTGGTGCTAAATTGGCGGCGATCGAAGCAATAAACGGGGATAATTTCAGCTTCAGTTTGGAGGGCGCGATCGAGGGGTTCGCTGTCGTGTAGCCGTAAGTCGTTACGATACCAAATAATAATTCGTTCTCGGGACATCTTGGGAGTTATATTGTCAGTTATACGATCGCTTTCAAGGCAATTATCTTGATAAACCTGATTGTGTTATTTTCGGCAACTTAAAATCATTGTTTATGGTGCTTGAATTGATGAGCTAAGTTGTTTTAGGATCGAAAATAGCTATGTGTAGCATTTCCTAGATGGATGATTTTTATTAACGATCGCTCCCAAGCCTGCTTTAAAAGGGCAGAGTTCAGTCAAATCCCCTTATTTAAGGGAATTTTAGGGAAACTTGAAATTATTTTGTTTGGAGTTAGTTCGCCCGTAACACAAGCAAAACGATCGCGTAAATTGCTCTTATTCAAGATAACATTATACTGTAACTATCGATCGTAAATTTCAAATTTAAGCGCTCAAACGTCATGACTCAAACAGCGACCGATATCGCCGTACAGACTGGGACTTCATCGAATTGTAAAGAGAATTGTAAGGATATTCGACTGCTCGTTCTCGATATTGACGGGACGATCGCCGGGGTCTCGAATCAGGTGAGCGATCGCGTCAAACAGGCGATCGCCGAGGCGCAACGTCAGGGGGTGTCCGTGGCGATCGCTACGGGACGGATGTACCGTTCTGCCTTGCGTTTCTATCGCGAAATTGGCTCGACGTTGCCGTTAATTGCCTATCAAGGGGCGTGGATTGCGGATCCAACCGAAGATCGCCGTCACGGACATTGGCCGTTGGCATCGGAAATTGCGTTAGAGTTGCTCGATGAGTTCGACCGTCCGGAGGTGCGATCGCTGTTTTCCGTGCATTGCTATATCGACGATCGCCTCTACGTTCGCGAGTTAACCCCAGCCAGTCGCGCTTACGGCGATCGCACCGGGGTCGAACCGATCGCCGTCGGGGACTTGCGGTCCGTGGTGGCGGACTCGGCGCCGACGAAAGTGCTCGCGTTGGGACACGAAATCGAGGTGATTTCCCAACTCCTAGACACCTTCCGGCGTCGCTACCGGGGTGGCGAACTCTACCTGACTCAATCCCACGACTACTTTTTAGAAGCAGGCAACCCTCAAGTCAATAAAGGGGTGGCGGTTCGTTATTTAACTGAAGAAATTCTGGGCTTATCGGCGGCAAACGTGATGGCGATCGGGGATAATTTTAACGACCTCGAAATGCTCGACTATGCGGGAATTGGCGTGGCGATGGGCAATGCGCCGGATGCGGTACGAGCCGTGGGGGACTGGCTGGCGCCGAGTGTCGATCGCGATGGGGTGGCGGCGGCGATCGAAGAGTTCATCCTCTGACTCGGAAAGCCTATAAAATTGTAAAAATGCAGAAAGGGTACCGACGACTGGCCGTGTTTCGTCTCGGTACCCTTACTGGTTCGCTCCTCACACACCTGTAACTATATCGGACAGATTTGGATTTGTCACCCCCCCATTAAACTTTTCTCGAAATTTTTTCTCGAAAGTACTCTGGGATCGGTCGGCTCCATTGCTGTCCCCAACTTCGATGACGGCGGTGTTTTTCCTAAAGTTCCTCGGGGGCGAAAACTCCCAATTGCTCTTCCAGTAAGAATTTCAGCACGGGGCGGGTGGCGGCGACCAGACCGAGCCGCGATCGCGCCAGATCGGGCCGTTCCGCTTGAATGTCCCCCCAAAGGCGGCAATCTCGATAGAAGTTTAAGAAACGGTGACTTAAAGCGGTGGCGGCTTTGAGAACGACGGCGCGATCGCCGGATCTCGCGCAGCGATCCAAGCTGGCGAACAAGGCGCCGATCTCCTCGAATTCGGTGCGGCGACAGAGGTTGAGCCGTCCCGCGCCATCGAGCCAGGGAAAGCGTTCGCCCTCGATGTACGCGATCGCGCCGTCCCGTCGTGCCATCTGTAGCAAGGAGCAACATCGGGCGTGGGCGTACTGAAGGGGAAACAAATCCCGGCGAATGCCCTCGATTGGCTCCGGCGAGGTGCTTTCCCAGGGAAGCTCGCTCAGGCGTTGCAATTGACGCGCTACGGCCCGATCGCTCGGCCATAAGTGCAGCCAACCGGAACCGACCACTTCGATAGAAAAGTCCAAATCCCGGCCAGGAGACCGGGAGAAGGCGGCGGCGATTGCCTCGGCGATTTTCCGGGGGTCTGCGCCCTCAGAGGCGGCCAATGGCAGGGCGATCGCGCAACTGTAAAGCAAGCGCTGGGAGTCTTCGACCCGTTTTAACGGAATCGAGGCGGGAGGAGACTGACCGTTCGCGGCGGTGGCGCGGCGGATTTCGGCAGTGGCGATCGCCTCAAAACTGAAGGTATCGAGATGGTTCACGAGGGCGATTCAGCCGCCATCGACACCGGGGGAAACATTTCCAACGGTAGAGAAATCGTAAACGAAGACCCGCGCTCGGGTTGAGAATCGACAAAAATCTCGCCGCCGTGGAGTTCAGCCAACTTGCGCGTAATCGCCAGTCCCAACCCGGTTCCTTGGTATTGGCGGGCTAAGGACGAGTCAATTTGCGAAAACGGCGAAAACAAGCGGGGACGATCGCGCTCGTCGATGCCGATTCCCGTATCCCAGACCGTAAACTCGATGCGCTCTTCCTGACGCAGTTCGCGACTTCTGCCGTCTGAAGATCGGTAGCGTTCGCGCCAGACGCGATCGATCTTCAAACCGACCGATCCTTCCGGGGTAAACTTAATCGCATTACTGAGCAAATTGAGCAACATCTGTTTCAAACGCCTGGGATCCACCACCACCGATTCGATCTCGGGAGTGACCTCAACTTCCAATTGCAAGCCGTGATTGCTGAGGCGCTCTTGCACCAAACTGATGACCCCTTCGCAAATATCGTGTACGAACACCAATTGCGGTTCGAGTTCGAGGCGATCGGCTTCGATGCGCGACAGGTCGAGAATATCGTTAATCAGTTCTAACAAGTGCTGGCCGCTCGTGTGCATCCGTTCGACATAAATTTTTTGCTTGTCGTTGAGCAAGCCGAAGGATTCTTCGAGTAGGACGCTGGAAAAGCCGAGAATCGCGGTCAGGGGGGTTCGCAGTTCGTGGGAGGTGGTGGCGATGAATTCTTCTTTGAGACGGTTGATGGCGGCGAGTTCTTGATTTTGCTGTTGCAAAAGCCGCCACTGCTGGCGAATGTCGCTGATATCTTGGGCGATAACGATCGCCCGATGGATGTAGCCGTCTTGTTCGGCAATCGGCGAACAGACCGTCTCGAAGGTTTTCGTTTCCGATCCCACACCGAGTTCGAGGGTGGTGACTAAAGGTTGCCCGGTGGTTAGGACTTGGGCGATCGCGCGATCGAAGATCTCCCCGGTTTCGCCGAGGAGTTCCCGATTGGTATGACCGACAACGCGATCGAGGGGGAAGCCGAACAGGATCGATCCGGCAGGGTTAATCGACAAGTAGCGCCCGCGATCGTCGTATTCGGCGAAAATTTCCTTCGATTGTTCGATAAAGGAACGAAAATATTGGGCGCTCAAGCGCAGGGATTGTTCTTCGCGCAACAGGCGCGCCTGACGGATGGCGATCGCGCACTGCACGGCGACTTGTTCGAGCAATTGCAATTCCGGCGCCGACCAGGCGATCGCTTCGTCGTAACACAACCCTAAAATGCCGATCGTCTCGCCGTTGCTGATAATCGGACAAATGGTTTGCAACAACCCCATATCTAATTCGCTTTCCGTGACGGGTTTTCGCGTAGCGGCGGGCGAAAACAGGTCGTGAAAACAAATTTCGCCGTTAAATAAGTGATCGCGACAGGAAGCCGGCCAGTGGTCGAGGGGGAAGCGTTGACCGAGTTGCGGGTCTCGCTCTTGCAGGTCGCATCCGTGCAGGGAACGGATCTCGAAGATCTCCGTTTTGGGCTCGAATAAACAGGCGAAGCAACAGCGCGCCCCCAAGGTGTTGACTAAGCCTTCGACGGCGCTATCGAGTACGCTGTCTTCGTCGCGAGCGTGATGTAAGGATTCGGTCAGATGGCGGATCAGTTGCTCGAATTTGAGCGATCGCGCCAGGGATTCGGTTCGCTCGTTGACCCGTCGTTCCAGTTGACAGGCGTAATTTTGCAGTCCTTCGACCAGTTCGGCTTGTTGGATGGCGATCGCGAGGCGGTCGGAGACGGTTTCGAGCAACTGGCGTTCTTCGTCGAGCCAACGACGGGGCGCGTGGCAGTGGTGAACGACTAACAAACCCCATAAGGGGAAGGCGGGGCGATCGCCCGCTAAGGGCAATCGATCGCCGTCGAGTCCCGAAAGGACAGGTTTCTCGCTGTGGGGAATACCCACTGCCATAATGCTACGCACTTGAAAGGGTTTGAGCCGATCTAAATAGGTGGCGGGCAAGTTGGCATAGTCGAGATCGTCGATCGACCATACCCGTCCGCTTCGGTAGTCTTTAAATTCGGAAGGGTCGATCCTCGGTAAGGTGAGGACTTGTTCTCGAACCGAGGCATAAGCCGGATCGACATTTTCCGCCCTGCAAACGGCCCGTCCGTCGGCGCTAAATTGATAGGCTAATACGCGATGGCCGCCTAATGCTTCTCGCAAGCGATTGACGCCGAGATCGAGGATCTTCGTTAGGTCGAAGGTCGCCCGGATCGTGGCGGAGAGTTCGTCGAGGAGAATTTCCCGTTCTCGGTGTTGTTGCAGTTCGCGCTCGACGATCGCCCGTTCGCCGCGATCGCGTACAAAACTTAATAAATAGCTTTCTTCGAGGGGTTCCCCGACGAGGTGTACCTCGATATCGCAACTGACGGTCCCCCCGTTGTGGTGGATGTAGCGTTTGCGCAGGGCTTGACTTTTGACCCCTTCTCGAACCATGTGGGCGATCGTGTCGAGTTCGATCTCGAAGTCTTCCGGGTGGGCGATCGCCTTTCGATCTAAATGGCGCAATTGCTTGTCGCTGTACCCCGTCATCCGACAAAATGCCGGATTGGCCATCAAAATCCCTCCGTCTGCGGTTTCGCAAACAATGCCGACGGGAGTATCCCAAAAGAGGCGATCGCCCAATTCGTGGCGGATGGAACGGGGAATGTTGAGACGAGACATGATTTCAGGCTGGCAATGGTCTGGCTGCATTTGAGCGGACTCTATCCAAGGACAACGGTCGGGTGAAGCCATCTCTCGAGGACGATTCCCATTTCTCGATGCTTGGCTTGATAATAAATGTTTCCTATTCACGGCAATCTCCCGACCGTTTGACTTCGGTAATAGAGGTGTTTCGGCAGTCTGGACGATGGGGGGTGTGGTGTCTGTCGCCCCGGTTCGCATCCAGCCCCGCACGCGCTCTTCCCCGCATTTTTGCCCGTGCCAGCCGTTTTTGAGGCGATCGCCAAGCCTCGCCGAGGGCGTTTGCGCGAACGGGATGTTTGGGATCCCCATGTCTCAACCCTGGGGCGGCTGGGATGGCGTGACCCGATCGCGATCGGCGACTGCCTCAAATCCGAATTTCCGACGCGCCCATCGGATCGAGCGGTTCGCTTTTGGAGGATCTATAAATTTTAAGATCTACTCTTACTTTATAGCTTAGCTTTCTTGAAAAGAAAATTAGAAAATAGATCGATAATTTTTACGATCGCCCGAACTTGGCAACTTTGAAAGCTCGGTATTTTTTCGTATTCTATTTTAAAATCGCCCCTTTTTTTTGACGAAACCGCAATCGTTCCCTCGGGGTTGGATAAAATCAGCCCCCCGGAACGGTGTAGCTCCATGAAAACCACACCATTGTTGTTTTTCGGCTCTGGCTTCCCCGTTTTTTCTCTCGGCTCCGTTCGCCTTCCCTGCCAATGTTCGTCACTAGAAATCCAAAAATTAATATTTTTTAGTTTAACTTTTATTGCAACTTTTGAGGAGTGAATGCACTGATGACCGGGAGGGCGATCGGGGGGTTGACAACCGAATGGGGATTGAGAAAACCTCGATTGCGATTCCCGGAACGAAGCGCAGCAAAATCGAGATTTAGCCGACCTCGATCGCGGCAATTGGCATCACATCGAGGGGATAAAATGAGTAAAGAGCTTGTCGATAAGCTGGGGATGGCGCGATCGCCACTGGCGCGAGTGAAGTGGGGATCGGTAGGGATTTAACCGGGAAAAATCGCACGATCGCATTGACGGGAACGTCGGCGATCGAGGGTTGTATTGTGGGGAACGATCCGGCGCGCGATCGCCCGTCGTCGCGAATATCGAAGGGCGATCCTTAAATCCCCTAGGTCGAGCAGAACTGCCGCCCTCGACCCCCGGGAACCCCGCTCAATTTGTCGATTTGCTCAGAACAATCCACCCTGAATCATGCGATCCCCAATCGCGGCGATCGCTCCCTAAAATAGCGCCAAATTGCCTCAAAATCGCCTCCGTTCTTTCAAGAAAAGTGTCGGTAAAGCCACAACCACGCCCAAGTGAGGACGAACGCCAACAGCGCGATCGAGACGGGTAAACCGATCGCGGCGATCCAGGAAAACGCGATCCGCAACGGTTCGACAATCAGCACGATCGCCAGAGACACCCCCGCCAAGATCGCCAGGTCGTATTTTTGGATCGTTCGGGTCGCCTGGGCGAAATAAAGAGCCGATAAAAACAGCAACCAGGCGATCGTTTTCACCGACGGGGGCAGATCGAGACTCGCCAGGACGATCCAGCCCAAACCCGCTTCGTATCCGGTAAACAGGGCGGCGATCTGGATTTCGCGATCGGAAAAACGGCGACGGGAAAGGGGCGACCCGGAAGCGCCGCCCATCGGCGTCGCGGCGGGGGTTGGCGGCGCAGAAACGGCCAAAGCTGGCAGATTGAGGGCGTCGGAGACCTCCCGGACCGACTGGTAGCGTTCGCTGGGAGTAGCGAGCAGGAGGCGATCGAGCAGATCGGCAAATCGAGCTGGTTTGGTGTCCGAACCGGACTGGGGAAGGCGAACGTGCGATCGCCAGTTCCACTGATTGCTGTAAGCGTCGAATAGTTCTTGAGGGTCTTTCCCCGTCAGTAAGACGATGCAGGTGACCGCCAAAGCGTAGAGATCGGTTGCGGGAAACACCGTGCGTCCCGCCATTTGTTCCGGCGGAGCAAATCCCATCGAATAAATCCCCGTAGACTGACCCCCTGCGGAAAGGGTTGCGGTTTGCGCCACTTGCTTGACGGCGCCAAAATCGAGCAGGTAAAGCGGTCCGGCGTTCGAGCGAATGATATTGGACGGTTTAATATCCCGGTGGATGACGTGACGGGTGTGGATGAAGTCGAGAATCGAGAGAATTTCCTCAAAAATGGCGATCGTGTCGGCGAAGGAAAACGACCCTTTGGTTTTTAGTTCTTGTTCGAGGGTGGAGCCGTCGATATATTCTTGAACCAGATAAAAAAACTGCTCCGCCGTTCCCGGCGTTTTCCCGGGGACTTCTAACGGAAAAAAGGCGAATAGATCGGGAATTTGGGGGTGTTGGTTGCCGAGTTGTTCCAGGACGATCGCCTCGCGCTCGAACAGGGTATAGGCGATCGCCAACTGTTCGGGATCCAGGTCTCCGGAGGGCTGAAACTGCTTGACTGCACAGAGACGCATGGCAGGGGTACGGCGATCGCGCGCTAAAAAAGCCGTCCCGAACCCCCCCTGTCCGAGCAACCGCTCGGTTAAATAACGTCCGTCGAGAATTAAAGGCATCCCGCAAGCAGTGCAGTATTTTTGCTGTACCGTTTTCAACGTCGTGCGATCGTCGAGATCGCCAAACTGATTGAGGGGACGGGGACATCCCGGACGAGTGCAGTAAATTTCCATAGACCCTCGTAATAGAAAAGGGAGGCGAGCGACGCCGCCACTCGACTATTTACCCGTGGGGTTGGGCGCTGCACTGCTCACGGTCTCCGATTCTAACGCTGCCGTCGGTTGTTCTACCGGGCCGTCTCCCAAATCTTGGGTCGAAAATTTCGGTAAAATTTCCCGACTGAACGCTTCCGCCGCTTTCGAGCGATAGCGATTGGGATTGTAAATTAACGACAACATCCGTTTGACTACGACTCCCTCGATCGGCGCCCGGTGCAGCACCTCCATTTGCAATTCTTTTTCAATGGCTGAGATCGACACAAATGCCGCCCCCAAACCGGATTGAACCGCATTTTTAATCGCTTCGATCGAATTGAGCTCCATTTCCAATTTCAAACGGCGCGTGTCGATATCGTAGCGCGAAAGCACTTGATCGATGACTTTGCGGATGGTCGATTGCGAATCTAAGGCGATAAATTGCAGTTTGTAAAGATCTTCTTTTTGAATGGTTTCTTGTTTCGCCAGAGAGTGAAATACGGGTAAAATCAGCGCTAATTCATCCTCCGCATAAGCTTTGACTTGGAGGGAATCTTGCAATTCCGGCGGCACTTCCCCACCGACGATCGCCAAATCGATCTGACCGTTCGCCACACTCCACGCGGTCCGCCGGGTAGAGTGAACGTGCAACTGAACCGCCACGTCGGGATAACTCTGTCGGAATAAGCCGATCATGCGCGGCAGCAAGTAGGTTCCGGTAGTTTGGGAGGCTCCCACAATTAAGGTTCCCCCTTGCAAATTCTGTAAATCTTCGATCGCCCGGCAGGTTTCCTGACACAGGGTCAGAATTTTTTCGCCGTAACTGAGTAACAGGTGACCCGCTTCGGTCAGTTGGGCCCGCCGTCCCCCTCGATCGAACAGTGGCACATCCAACTGGCGTTCTAAATTTTGAACCTGCAGACTCACCGCAGGCTGGGAAACGTATAAACTATCGGCAGCGCGTTTAAAGCTCCCTTCAGCAGCGATGGCTTTGAGGATGCGTAGCTGATCTAAGGTGAAAGGTAGATCGGACATATTGCTAAACCTGAAAGGGGCAACGAGTCGAGTTCCAACAAACGGATGAAACGGGTTGGGATGCGGTTGTTAGACTGTGCTGCGTTCCGGTTTAGGGTGACCTTAACCGAAAATGACGATAGCATAACTCGCCACAAGCCTCCCGATCGATACCGTAACGTTGTAGTGCAGTTTACCAAACCCCGCCTGCGTGCCTGGTTTTTCGCCCGTTTCAGGCTCAAGTCGAGGATCGCAAGGACTGGGGGTTGTGTGGGGGAAGCGATCCCCCGATTGCTCCTAATTATCCCTCGATCCCTGCGCGATTGATAAATTATGCAAAATTTTGATATTACCCACACTGAACTGACGGAGATTTGGGGTCGATACGCCAAAGGCGTCGCTTCGCGAACGCACGGATGCAGGTTCGCGTTATTTTAACAATGGGAACGGGAATTCCCCGATTCTACCGAAGGTGAATCGTGGGATGAAAGCGACTCTTCGGCAAATCAGTGATAATCCGATCGTCTGGCTATATCGGCGATAATGTTCAAGGCGTACAAATACCGCATCTATCCAACCCACGAGCAACAAGCGACTTTAGCCAAGAGCTTTGGTTGCTGTCGTTGGTATTGGAACTATGCGTTAAATTTGTGCCAAGAGACTTATCGATCGACCGGAAAAGGTCGATCGAGGGGTTATCTTCAGGGATTATTACCTGCCCTCAAAAAGGAATACCCTTGGCTTAAAGAAGATGTCTATTCCCAATGCTTGCAAGTCGTGGCGTTGAACTTATCAACCGCTTATCGAAACTTCTTTGAGAACCGGGCAAAATTACCCCGATTCAAATCCAAGCAGGGAAGGCAATCTATCAGTTACCCTCAAAATGTTAAGGTTGAGGGAAATTACATCAAACTGCCTAAAGTTGGGTTAGTGCGTTGTCGTCAGCATCGAAGTTTTGAG
Source organism: Oxynema mangrovii CENA135 (assembly GCF_016632315.1). NCBI lineage: Bacteria > Bacillati > Cyanobacteriota > Cyanophyceae > Oscillatoriales > Oscillatoriaceae > Oxynema > Oxynema mangrovii. The sequence continues at coordinate 1,079,349 of NZ_JAEOXH010000002.1, forward strand.
GGAAAAATCAAAACTGTAACCCTCTCCAAAAATCCAGATGGTAAATATTATGCTTCAGTTTTGGTAGAGGGTAAAAAAGAACCTCCCCTTCTCTCAACTGAAGGAAAAGCCATTGGCATTGATTTAGGGCTGACCGATTTTGCGATTACCAGTGAGGGGTCGAAATATAATAATCCCAAGCATTTTAATAAACACGCGCGAAACCTCAAAAGAAAACAGCAAAAACACGCTCGAAAAAGGAAAGGCAGCAACAACCGCAATAAATCGCGGGTAAAAGTTGCCAAGATTCACGCCAAAATAAGTCGCTGTCGTGAAGATTTTCTCCACAAGCTATCCCGTAAGATAGTGAACGAAAACCAAGTGATTGTGGTCGAGAATCTCAATGTTAAAGGCATGGTTCGCCATCACAAACTCGCCAAAGCGATTAGTGATGTCGGTTGGGGAATGTTTTGTACGATGTTAAAGTACAAGGCTGAATCAGAAGGAAAAGTTTATCTAGAAGTCGATCGATTTTTTCCTTCTTCTAAAACCTGCCATGTATGTCTCAATCAAATCAAAAGCTTGTCTCTTGATGCGAGAAGCTGGACTTGCGAACATTGCCAAACCCATCATGACAGGGATATCAATGCCGCCATCAATCTCAAAAATGAAGGCTTACGGATATTAGAGTTAGGAACTCGCTCTACTGCCCTTGGAGGGGATGTAAGACGAGGTGGTAGAACTTCAGTTCTATCTAGCGCAGTCCCCAGTGAAGAGGGAAGCCGCTATTGTAATCTTTGATTCAATAGCGGTAGTTCACGGTTGACTGTCTGACCGTCGCCGTGTCGCCGTCCTCGATGTCCAAGCTCAAATGTGAACTCTAAAACTCTCCAAATGGCTATCGTTCGCTTAGAAGAAATTACCCGTCAATTCGATCGCGTCAAAGCCATTGAAAATATTAGTTTTGAGGTTCCCGACGGCCAATTCTGGGTCTTGGTCGGGCCGTCCGGTTGCGGTAAATCTACGATTTTACGCACGATCGCCGGGTTGGAATCGGCGACAAGCGGGCGGATTTATATCGATAACTGTCTCGTCAACGACATCCCGGCGCGCGATCGCGACGTGGCGATGGTCTTTCAAAATTACGCCCTCTACCCTCACATGAGTGTGGCGGATAACCTCGCTTTCGGGCTCAAAATGCGTGGGGCCGACCGCCAAACCCAACAACGACAAGTCCAAGCGGTGGCGCGATCGCTCTCCCTAGACCACTTACTCGATCGCCAACCCAAACAACTCTCCGGCGGACAACAGCAACGGGTGGCCCTCGGTCGGGCGATCGCCCGCGAACCGAAGGTGTTCTTACTCGACGAACCCCTCTCCAATCTCGACGCCCAACTGCGCGACGATACCCGCGCCGAACTCAAGCAACTGCACCAACGCCTCGGAATTACGACGATTTACGTCACCCACGACCAAATCGAAGCGATGACTCTCGCCGATCGCATCGTGATTCTCGATGGCGGTCGCATTCAGCAAATCGGCGACCCGCAAACGGTCTACACTCAACCCGCGAATCGCATGGTGGCAACGTTTATCGGCAATCCGCCGATGAATATTTTCAGCGCGACTTACCATGAGGGACAGTTCACGATCGCCGGACAGACGATGCCTTGTCCTGCTGCCCTTCGCCGCGCGATCGCCCCGTCTCCCGGTCAGACGTTCGATCTGGGTCTGCGTCCGGAGGCGATCGCGATCGGTTCTCCCCAGTCTTCTCCCCCAGGCGATCCGCCAGAGGCGTCCCTAAGCGCAAGGCGCACGCTGCGCGAACGCGAACGCGCGCTGTTGACGGCGATCGTCGAATTGGTCGAACCCCTCGGACGCGAAACGTTAATGCGTCTGACGTTCCCCGGAAGTCCCACCCCCTTCGCCGCGATCGCCCCGGGACGGGTACAATCCCAACCGGGCGATCGCCTCACGGTCAGCTTTGACGGCGATCGCCTGTTTGTCTTCGACCGTGCTACCGGAAGCACGCTCTATCCCGCTTGAACCCCTTGCCATTGCGCCAATTCACCGGGGGCGATCGCCCCGCGTTCGGTGACGATCGCCGCAATCAAGGACGCTGGCGTCACGTCGAAGGCGGGATTGTAATAGTCCACTCCCCTTTCCGGGGTCAGCCGCGTGCTGCCAATTTGATATAATTCCGCCGGATCGCGCTCTTCGATCGGGATTTCCCGACCACTGGCGAGTTCAAAATCCACGGTCGAAAACGGCGCCGCTACGAAAAAGGGGATCCCGTGCGCTTGGGCGGCGATCGCCAACTGATAGGTCCCAATTTTATTCGCCGTATCCCCATTGGCGGCAATGCGATCGGCGCCTACCACCACCGCATCGACCATCCCGCGATTCATGCAGTGGGCCGCCATCCCTTCGGCAATGACCGTCACCGGGATCCCTTCTTGCACGCACTCCCACGCCGTCAATTTCGCCCCTTGCAAGCGGGGACGGGTTTCGTCCGCATACAGGCGTTCTAAGCGTCCGGCGATCCACGCCGATCTCACCACTCCCAACGCCGTACCGTAGCCCGCCGTGGCTAAGGCGCCTGCATTGCAGTGGGTCAGCAAGCGCAGTTTTTCCGGGGTTTTCGGCAACGCATTTAACCCGTGTTCGCCGATCGCCCGACAGGTTTGTAAGTCTTCCGCCTGAATGGTTTGCGCGGTTTCGAGTAACACCCCTTTGAGATGGTCTACCGATCCTAATGTCCCTCGGGCCGTTTTGAGCATCCGCGCGATCGCCCAAAATAGATTCACCGCCGTCGGTCGCGTTTGACGCAAGGTTTCGGCGACCGTTTCGAGTTCGCTTAAAAACTGCTGGCGGTCGGTCGTGGCGATCTCCCGGGCGCCCAAATAGATCCCGTAAGCCGCCGCTACCCCGATCGCCGGGGCGCCGCGCACGATCATCGTTTGAATCGCTGCCGCCATATCTTGATAATGGCAAATTTCGACGACGCTATATTCTTGGGGTAAGCGGGTTTGATCGATGAGTAACACGCGATCGTCGTGCCAAATGACGGGATAAACTGGGTTGGAATTAGACATGATGGCAATTTTAGATTTTAGATTTTAGATTGCTTTAAATGGAACCTTTCTCTAATCGATTGCAAGAACGCGATCCATTGCCGTTTTAATAAGGGTAGAATTCCTTGAGTGGCTTTTTCAAATTTATATTCAAATAAAATATCGAGAGCATTTTCTACGTTCATCGATCCGATATAACTAACTCCGCGATCGATCGCGCGATCGTCGTACTCGAAATAAACTTTTTTAGCAATTCTCTCGGAAATTTGCCAACGTCTCAAAAAATAATTCCTCAATTCTTTTCGATACGGTTCAAATTCCCCGATCTCCCCTTCTACATATTGACCGATATAGCGAGCCGCTACTTCTCCAGCGAGCATCGCATAGCGAATTCCTTCGCCCCCCAAAAAGTTAAATGTCGATACCGAATCGCCAACGGCGATCGTATTGTCTCGATAATAAACATCTTGCAAACCCAGGCTATAATATAATGTCGAACCGTGAACGTCAATTAATTGATAATTGTCTTCTAAATTTAAGTAGTTTTTAGTAATTAAATGAATTCGATTTTTAAATTGACTTTCAACTGGGGCGATCGCGTGCTTTCCATAATACCGAGCTACCCCAAGCTTTAACCGATTTTCCTCCATCGGAAAAACCCAAGAATAGCCCTGGGGCATCCACTTGGAACCCAAAAAAAACACTAATTCTTTATCTAATTTTCGATAAGATTCCGGTTCCACTTCAATTAAATATTCGATGCCACTCGCTTTTGAAAAAGAGGGGCGATTTCTCTTTTGGGGATACATTACGGCCCTCGCCGAACCCGTTGCATCGACGAGCACCTTCGTTTTAACCCGGGTCGGTTCGGTGGTTCCTTTGCGCTTAAACTCGGCGATCGTTGCTCCGTTCTCTCGATACTGTTTAAAATAGCGATAACCCATCCAGACTTCGCTACCCGCTTCAGTCACTTCGTCGGCGAGAAATTGGCGCAGTTTGGCAAAATCGAAGACGACGCCTAACGGTTCGGGTGAAGTCCACGTTTTGCGCGCATTGGAACTGACAATCGTTAATTTATCCCAAACATTGCCGATCGTTTGTTCGGGTAAATCGAATAATTCTAAAGTTTTTAAAGGGGTTGCCGCACTCGAAAAGTTATTGATTTCAAAACTAGAATGTTGTTCGGCGAGTAACACCCGGTAACCATTTTTTGCTAACGTCCGGGCGCAGTGACCCCCGGCTGGTCCGGCGCCGACAACGACGATATCAAAGCTTTGCATCTAGAAATTTTAGAGTTTAGAGTTTAGAGTTTAAAGTTTAGAGTTCGACCTCTTGCATTGTTCAAAAAAATTGCAATACCCCCCTTTTTGAGGGGGGCTTTTTCTAATTTTGCCAGAGGTGCGATCGCTGTAGGGGCGAAAGCGAATCGCCCCTACTTTGACGGGGGACTTGCCTAGCGAACGCTAGAGAGTTGCACTTTAAACGTTTGTAAAACGCGATCGGCCATTTGGGCGGGAGTTAACCCGAGATTGGCCTTGGATTCGTCCGGTTTGGCGTGATCGACGAGAACGTCGGGAACGCCGAGGCGCAATACGGGGGCGAGGACGTTGTTATCGAGTAAAGCTTCGGCGACGGCAGATCCGAAACCGCCCATGATGCAGCCTTCTTCCATGGTCACGACTTTGCCGATGCGTTTGGCGAGGGGCAAAATCAGTTCGGTGTCGAGGGGTTTGACGAAGCGGGCGTTGACGACGGTGGCTTCGATACCATGTTCGCTGAGGATTTCGGCGGTTTGTAAGGCGGGATGTACCATCGATCCGTAGCCCAAAATCAGTACGTCGTCGCCGTTGCGGAGGATTTCGCCTTTACCGATTTCGAGGGGTTCCCAGCCTTCGTCCATCAAGGGGACGCCGTAGCCACTACCTCGGGGGTACCGCATGGCGATCGGGCCGTCAGTATATTCGATTCCGGTGACGAGCATTTGTTGCAATTCGGCTTCGTCTTTGGGGGCCATCAGCACCATGTTGGGGATGCAACGCAGGTAGGCGATGTCATAGAGTCCCTGGTGAGTCGGACCGTCGGCGCCGACGATGCCCGCGCGATCGAGGCAGAAGAAGACGGGCAGTTTTTGAATGCAAATGTCGTGAATGATTTGGTCGTAGGCCCGTTGTAGGAAGGTGGAGTAAATGGCAGCAACCGGGCGCATTCCTTCGCAGGCCATCCCGGCGGCGAGGGTGACGGCGTGTTGTTCGGCGATGCCGACGTCAATATATTGTTTCGGAAGTTTTTCTTGGAGTTTGTTGAGTCCGGTTCCGGTGGCCATGGCGGCGGTGATGCCGACAATTTTGGGGTTGTTTTCGGCGAGTTCGATCAGGGTTTCGGCGAAAACTTTGGAATAGCTGGGGGGTTTGGGTTTGTTGGAGGGGATGGCTTTCCCGGTGGCGAGGTTAAAGGGGCTTTGGGCGTGGTAGCCGACTTGGTCTTTTTCGGCGATCGCGTAACCTTTACCTTTAGTTGTGGCCACGTGAACCAAGACCGGACCGGGGATCTGGTGGGCTTGATTGAAGGTGGTAATCAGTTCTTCGAGGTTATGCCCGTCTACCGGACCGATGTAGGTAAAGCCGAGTTCTTCAAAGACCGCGCCGACTTTGGGGATGGCGAGGCGTTTCATCCCTTCTTTGAGGCGTTCCATTTCCGGGCTGAAGGTGTCGCCGACAAAGGGGAGGTGTTTAAATTGTTCTTCGAGGTTGTCTTTGAGGAATTGCACCGGGGGGCTGAGGCGCATTTTGTTTAAGTAGCGAGGGATGGCGCCGACGTTCGGGGAGATGGACATCTCGTTATCGTTGAGGACGACCATCACGTTGGTGTGGGGGAGGTGTCCGGCATGGTTGATCGCTTCGAGGGCCATGCCTCCGGTGAGGGCGCCATCGCCGATCACGGCAACGCTTTTGAATTGTTCGCCTTTGAGGTCGCGGGCGATCGCCATCCCCAGGGCGGCAGAAATACTGGTGGAGGCGTGACCTGCACCGAAATGGTCGAATTTGTTTTCGCAGCGTTTGAGATATCCGGCCACGCCGTCTTTTTGCCGCAGGGTATGGAAACGATTGTAACGACCCGTCACCATTTTATGCGGGTAGGCTTGGTGACCCACATCCCAAACGACTTTATCGCGATCGAGATCGAGGGTTTGATAGAGTGCGATCGTCAGTTCGACCACACCCAGACCCGGACCGAGGTGACCGCCTGTAGCGGCGACGGTTTCGAGATGCTTTTCCCGAATTTGTCGGGCGATTTGCTCCAGTTGCGGGATCGACAAACCGTGCAACTGGTTGGGATGGGTCAATTCGCTTAGATGCATACGTTTTTACCTAAGTTAGCCAATCGGGGTGTTTTCCAGGAGTACAAGGGCAAGATCTTAAAATAAGATTTGCTGAATCGATTGATAAGTTCGCTTGATTTACTAGGATACAAGACCCATCAGGATCTTTCATCAGTGTAGGCAATCTCAGGCTTTCGGCGAAACCATTCCCCATAAAAATTCCCGATCGCAACAATCGCGCGATCGGGAAACCATTGAGATGAGGGAAATCGACTTGATTACACGAACGAGTTCGCCGAGCTTCGGAAAGCCTCAAACTCGATCCTGGAGAGAACGTCAGCTTACAGCATCTGGCATCGGTTAGCTTTTTTGCAGGTTGCGTTTGCGTCGCATCATCGCCAAACCACTGCCCCCTAACGCCAATCCCAGAATCGAGACGGGTTCGGGAACGGCTTCGGCGCCACCATCGGCACTGCCGACTTTAATTTGATACGCCAAACGGGAGTTACGCGGCATGTTGCTGTCGGTCCAACTCATCAGGGAAGTTCCCGTGAGGGTGAAGCTATCACTGACGCCACTAATTCTCAGGTATTCGACGCCATCATCGGCATTGTCGGCGAGGGACGAACCCAACAAGTCAACGCCGTTTAAAAATAAGTTGCTCAGCAGAATGCTGGTGTCCGCAGTGGCGGCCCGGGTTCGGATGAAAATATCGTTGATGGGATTGCTGTTGGCCGTCGCGTTTAAAGTTTGACCGCCGACGATGTAGGTCACTGCCCGGGTTAAGGCATCGAACGTGAGGGTGAACTCAGTGAGTAAACTATTAGTCCACGTGAAGTTAGCCTGGTCTTGGGTACGGGTGGGGTTGCTCGTATCGACCCCATGAATGTCGAGTTCGTAATCTCCGTTGAAGGCGTTATTGCCAAATCGTCCTTCAGCCACAAAAGAGAGATTGGGGTTTAAATCGTTGAAGTCGTAGTCGTTATCGATCGCCGATAAACTAAAAGCTTGGGCTGCACTCGGAAGCGCCAATAATCCTAATGTAGCGACACTCAAGGAAAACAGGGTTTTGGATAAGTTCATTTTTTCTCTCCAGGAACTGTACGATCGGCTATTACTTCCCCTAAAATCCTGGTGCGATCGGATCCGAGAATCCGATCGCGACTAACTTTTAAATCCAACCCTATTTATAATTTAATTCGTAGAAATTGAATCGACCAGAGCGATCTAAGGATTTCACGAAGTCTTTACAAGAACCTGGGGTTTTCTCGGTTAAATTATGAAGCTCTGGTAAACTTAACCGGGCGATCGCCCCGCCTGCTATTGAGGAAAACTATCGAAAAACCGATTGAAACATGGCTCTCAACTATCGAAAAGTATGGATGGCGATCGCCGTCATCGATTTTGAACCTGTCGTCGAGTTTTATCAAATTTTGCTCGATCGCCCGCCACATCCGTATATTCACGGGGTTTATGCGGAGTTCGAGTTAACTGGAATGCGCTTGGGTATTTTTAAACCAAAATCTACTCATGAATCAGAGTTTGAAACTATCGAAAAAAGTGCGATGAGTTTGTGCTTTGCAGTGGACGATCTCGATGAGGCGATCGGCCAATTGAATGCCTTGGGTTATCCGCCTGTTAGTAAAGTTGAAGAAAGTTCCCACGGGCGCGAAATTTACGCTCGCGACCCCGCAGGCAATCGGTTAATTTTATATGAAGAAATAGGGACTCCCCCCATCGAATACTTGTAAAATAGAGAAAGCTTCCAGGGGAGGGGGCATCTACTCATGAATAATATTACCAGCGAGCTGGACGGTTGCGATCGCGTTCTCGCCGCGATCGTCTTTAGCGATGCCGTGGATTTTAGCGCGAGGATGAGGTGTAACGAACCGCGAACTCTCGCTTTAATACAACGCGACCAAACCATTATGAAAGCTATTTGCGAGCGTTATCAAGGTGAGGTTATCAAATCCACGGGGGACGGGTTACTGATTAAATTCAGCAACCTTAACAGTAGTCTTCAAGCCGTCAATTGTGCCATTGAGATTCAAAAAGAGTTAGCAAAAAACGCAGAAAATTTAGAATCAGAAGCCATTTTATACCACAGAATCGGCATTCATTTCGGTGAAGTTTTTGCGATCTCTAATGACGTGATGGGTCATACAGTAAACGTTGCAGCGCGGCTAGAAAGCCAAGCCGAACCGGGTGGGATTTGCCTTTCTAAAACGGTTTACGATCTCACCAAAAAAACCCTATCCGTTCAAGTCAGATATTTAGGTCACAGAGAACTCAAAAACATCAGCAATTCTTTTCCCGTTTATCACATTTCATTGGGGACAGAATCAAACAATACCTATGGAACTTTATTGAGAACTCGGCTTTCAAAACAAAACTATCGCAACCGCCAAGTTCTGCTCGATAAAGTTTACAATTATTGGATCGTAGGGGTGTTAGAACATTCGCTGCAAGCGCGCCTTTTATGGGAAATCGGAATAACCCCACGACCGGATATGCTCGATGGTTCGTGGAACAGTGTTTTGAAAACTGCACAAACATGGCAGCGTTATCCAGCGAGAACGCGGGCGATCGATATTTTTAACAACTTAGGTGCGGGACGAACTTTATTAATTTTAGGAGAACCCGGTTCGGGAAAAACAATTACCTTACTAGAAATTGCCCGATCCTTAATCGATCGCGCCAGATATAATGTATCTTTAGCGATTCCTGTCGTTTTTAATCTATCGTCTTGGTCGGCAAAAAAGCAACCGATCGATCGGTGGTTGATAGGAGAACTCAAGGGTAAATATCAACTCAGCAAAGAAATTGCGGAAAAATGGGTAAAAGAGCAAAATTTATTGTTACTTCTTGATGGATTAGATGAAGTCAGCGTAGAAAGTCGTGAAGCTTGCGTCGAAGCTATCAATGATTTCTGTCATCAGTACGGACAAACTGAAATGATAGTATGCTGTCGCCTTCGCGATTATCAAGCTCTCCATCATCGCTTGCAGTTACAGGATGCAATTTACTTGCAACCGTTGCGCCTGGAACAAATTCGAGCTTATCTGAGTTTCGGGGGCGAAAAACTGGCCGCACTTTCTCTACTCATTGAGACAGATAAAACTTTACAGAAACTGGCGAGATCTCCTTTGATGCTAAGCATTATGATGTTTGCCTATCGCGGCATACCTGTCGAAAATCTCATCAAAAAGGAAACTTTGGAAGAGCGACGCCAGCATTTATTTGATGCTTACGTTTGCAAGCTTTTCGACCATCGCGGCGGTCAACAAAAATACAGTCTTAAAACAACTAAATATTGGCTAAGTTATTTAGCTAAACAATTAAAGAAACAAGGGGAAACTATTTTCTCGATCGAGCAAATACAATCGAGTTGGCTGCCGAATTCGTGGGGAAAATTCAAGTATCATCTAGAGTTTTGTTTGTTGTTCGGTGCGATTTTTGGTGCGGTGTTGCTTCTCTTATTCCCTGTTGTTTTTCCCCACACAAATCTAACTTGTCCTTATTGGGTTTTTCTAGTTTATGGAATGGTGGGGGGAAGTAGTGTAGGAATTTATGCTGCGATCGCCTGGACTCTACTCAATCGACTTTTAGGAAAGCGAATTAGATCGTCTGTAGGGGGTTTAATTTTTAGTCTGGTTGGTGGTTTTGCTATTTTACCGACTGTAGCAAGTGTTTACATGACAAGCTGTCTAATAGATACTTTTGCGATTGAAGGGCTTTTCAGTTTTCAATCTACGATCGCTTATCTAGGATCGTTTTTTCCATTGTTTTATCTAATTAGTGCCTTAAATGCTATCTCATTTTGGGCAGTTTTGCGAACTTCAATTTCACCCTCAATGAAATTAAAATGGTCACCCACATTGGCTAAAAAAAAGCTAATTTATGGGATGGTATGGGGATTGAAAAGTGGATTGATTCTCGGTTTGATTTACTGGATAACCCTTGTCGAAGAGATTTTCCCTACGGTTCTACTTGTAACTTATCCACTCTCCCCTTTGGCTAGGTTAGCTATTTTAATTTTTGCCTCTGAATTGATTGGGGGATTGATTGGTGGGATGTTGGGTTTCTTTATTGGCGGGTTAACGGGGATGACGATTTCAACAACAACGATGCCGAATCAAGGGATTTGGCAGACCCTCTACAATGCAATATGTTTAGGGGGAATGACAACTCTCATTTTGGGTGCGATCGCTGCATCGTTCGGCTCCCATTTTTCTATTGTTGCTATCCCTTTGGGTGTAGCTGTAGGTATGATGAGTGGGGGAATAACAGCTTTAAAACATCTTTTACTGCGGTTGAATTTGCGATCGCTCGGTCTGATTCCTTGGAATTATGCCCGGTTTCTTAACTATGCTACGTCCTGTATTTTTCTACAAAAAGTTGGTGGCAGTTATATTTTTGTCCATCGGTTGTTATTAGAATACTTTGCTGCAATCGATTGGCGATCGCCATCGTCGGGAGGTCGATCGAAATGACTCAGGAAAACTGGAAAATTCATTTTTTTCTGGTTACCAATATCTTGATTGTTTCACGTTTTCTGGTGGGTATTGCAAAATCGTCAAATGAAACCCTCAAAAATAGCGGGTCAGTTCTACAAAGCTCAACCCACTAACTAATAATAATAAAACTGCCGTAGCTTGGGTGAGCTTCGCTTGCGCGGAAGGAGCGATCGCCTCTCGAACTAAACTCGATAACGCCGCACCGATCGCGTAACTCAAACTCAGCACTAAATACGGCCATTTTTCCGTCATTCCCCAACTGCCGAGCAAGGCGATCGCCAAACTTAACATCAATAATTCAATAAAAACTGGGGGATTGTTTTGGCTCGATTCTAAGAGAGTTTCCCACCACGATTGCCAGCGTCTCATCGGTATTGTAGATTGTAGATTGTAGATTTTAGATTTTAACTGTTGGCGGCGATCGCGAAAAGTCTGTAGAGATCCCTTCGCCAAAAACGCTTAAAATTCCTGGAGGATGGCGATCGCCTCTTCCAGACTCACTTGGGGAAATTCCGCATAAAAACGGCTGACACTGGAAAACTCCTCGGGAGTAGCCAAAATCACCGTGCGATCGCACCATCTTTGTAAATATGCCTCTAAATCGGCAGGAGCGACCGGAGCGCAAATCCACACTTGCGCCGGATCGCGCGATCGCAACGCCCGAGCGGCGACCGAAATCGTCATCCCCGTGGCAATCCCGTCATCGACGACGATCGCGATCGCCCCAGCGAGATTCGTCGAACCCCGAACCCCCGCCATAGACTCGTATTGCGCTCGCGCCTTCTCCCGTGCGGCAGCCACCGCCGCCTGTTTCCAGGGGGACTTTCGCCAGCGCCGCGCCCACAACACGTGACCGTCGGCACTGACCGCCCCCAATGCCAGCTCCGGATTGTACGCACGGACGATCTTTTTAGCCACCACGATATCGAGCGGACAGCCTAAGCGACGTGCTACCGGAGCGGCAATCGGCAAACCGCCGCGCGGTAGGGCAAATATCACAGTTTCGGGCGATCGCTGGCATTCGCGGGCGTATTCGCTCAGTCGAGCCTCGATCGCCCGTGCGAGTAGCGCTCCCGCTTCGGCGCGATCGCGGAATAACGGGGCAGGTGAGATCAATTCCTGTAGCCCTCTTAGAATTTTAGATTTTAGATTTTAGATTGGGGATGCAAACGGGTCAGCTCGTGACCGCAATTTATCGATAATTCCCGTGCAGTTTCAACTCAAGCGGATGATAGATAAATCTTCAATCCAAAATATTATAAACTATTAAAAATCATAGCAATTCGTGATTTGATTGGCGATCGCGTGCCAATGCTTTTCTGTTTTTCTAGGGTCTGTCATCAATTAAGAAAATTGACAAAAATAGTGAAATGTGTGTAGCCTGCTACCCGTTCACTCAAGATAGCTCAAAACCGGGATGAAACGGCGTTACGCTTTACGAGACGACCAATGGCAACGCATTGAACACCTGCTTCCGGGTCGTCCGGGTACAGTTGGGGTCACAGCTAAAGATAACCGTTTATTCGTCGAAGCCGTGTTGTATCGCTTTCGAGCAGGGATTCCTTGGCGAGATCTTCCCGAACGCTTTGGGGATTTTCGAGTCGTCCACACACGCTTCACTCGCTGGTCAAAAACTGGGGTGTGGGAGCGCGTTTTCCAAGTCCTCTGCGAGGAAGCCGATAACGAATATGCTGCCATCGATTCCACCATTGTGCGAGCGCATCAGCACAGTGCTGGAGCATCAGGGAGTTCAGCCGAAGAGGAAAATATCGGTCGTAGCCGAGGCGGGTTGAGTACGAAAATTCATGCGGTGGTGGATGCTTTGGGGAATCCCATATCTTTTTTTTAACTCCCGGTCAGGCCAGCGATCTAGTCGGTGCCGAGCGGTTGCTACCATCAGTGGAAGTCCAGGCACTGCTAGCGGATAAAGCTTACGATGCCGACGAACGAGTCAGACAACCGTTGCACGAGCGAGGGATTGAAGTCGTCATTCCCTCGAAAAAGAATCGAAAACAAGCCCACGATTACGATCGATTCTTGTATCAAACCCGACATCTGGTGGAAAACTTCTTTGCCAAGCTCAAACAGTATCGAGGGATTGCCACTCGTTATGACAAGCGCTCGGTGAACTTCCTGGGTGGCATTTACCTGGCTGCATCCGTGATTTGGCTGGCTTAAATGTCCGCAGGCGCTTTCCTCCACATTTGGTCACTTTTGTCAACCTACATAATTGATGACACCCCCTAACTATTATGTCCGATAACGAACAGCTCAGTCTATTTGACCTGTCCGATCCCGGTCGATCCCCAGGTCAATCCACGTCCCCAGGGTCTGATTCTCAAAAAAATTTAATCCCCACCGACGCCAATATTGCCATTCCTTCCGGCACCTACAGCAGCCTCGACGAACTCGCCGCCAGTTGCCAGCAATGCCATCGCTGCGAACTGGCTAAAGGTCGCACTCATGTGGTCGTCAGTCGCGGCAATCCCCAAGCGAAGATCGCGATCGTCGGGGAAGCCCCCGGTCAGCAAGAAGACGAAACCGGATTACCTTTTGTCGGTAAAAGCGGCCAACTTTTAGATAAAATTCTCGCCTCCGTCGAACTCGATCCCGAACGGGACGTTTATATTTGCAATGTCAATAAATGCCGTCCGCCGGGAAACCGCACGCCGACGACGCCAGAAATTGAAGCGTGCAAACCTTATTTATTAGAACAATTGCGCTTGGTGAATCCGAAAATTATCTTGTTAACTGGAGCGACGGCGGTAAAAGGAACCCTCGGAGAGAAGCGCGGGATTACGAAAATTCGAGGTCAGTGGTTCGATTGGCAAGGTTTTTTATGTATGCCGATTTTCCATCCCGCCTATTTACTGCGCAATCCTTCTCGCAAAGAAGGCAGTCCAAAATGGTTGATGTGGCAAGATATTCAAGCGGTTCGTAATAAATTAACCGAATTGTTGCAAGAAGATGAGGAGTTTTGAAGCGCTCGATCTAAAAATTAAAATCTAAAATCTAAAATCTAAATGGCGGCAGTCGCGCAACCACAAGCGAATTGCTTGGGCGATCGCGCTGTCGCTGCTTTCTTGGGGGGGGGTGGGCGGTTCTCCGGGAAGCAGACGGCGGGTTTGAGAGAAAATGGTGACCAAGCGCCACCCGTCCTCGGCTCGGGTGAGGAATAACCAGTGATAGCCTTCTAAAACCAGACCTGTAGGGTCTAAATAATTGCGTTCCAAGGTGGTCAGAAATGCCTGACGGACTTCGGGGGAGGGGGCGTCGGGAGACCTTTCGAGATCCGGCAAGGTCGAACCCGGTCCGGGAGTGCGCCCCGGGCCGAGGGGGAGAGGCTCGAATTGGGGATTTCCGGCAACGATGACGTAGTAGGGGACGTAAGTCTGGTTGGTGCGTTGGATGACCCGATTTGCATATCCGGGCAAATCGGCGATTAGTTGGGTGACGAGGGGTTCGAGGGTGGCGGGACAGGTGCGCCGTTCGTAGATGGGGAGATCGTTCTCGGTGGGTGTTTCGGTAGAAAGTTGGGGAAGGGCGATCGCCCCAGGGGAAGCCGAGACGATCGCCGCCGAAGCGATCGCCACCCAAAGACCCTCGGAGATCGATACCATCTTATCCGTCAACTTCTTCACAAATTCGCTGGAAGGCGATCGCCGGATCCGGTGCCGTCGTAATCGGACGCCCGATGACCAGGTAGTTCGCCCCCGCTTTAAATGCCTCCGCAGGGGTCATCGCCCGTTGTTGGTCGCCCTTCGCGGCCCAAGTCGGACGCACCCCGGGACAGACGAGCAGAAAGTCCGGACCGCAAACTTCGCGTAACTGTGCGGCTTCGTGGGGGGAACACACCGCCCCCGGCAAGCCGCAATCCCGGGCTAATAAAGCCATTTCTAGGGCATATTGGGGCAGTTCGATCGGCACTTTGAGATCGAAGGCCAAATCGCGGGCATTCAAGCTGGTGAGTAAGGTAATCGCCATTAAGCGCGTTTGGGGGTTTTCTCCTTGAACCTCTACCAAGGCGGCTTGGGCATCTTGGAGGGCGCGACGACCGCCAGTTGCGTGAAGGGTGAGTAAATCGACGTTCAGGTGGGCTGCACTGCGACAAGCTCCGGCGACGGTGTTGGGGATGTCGTGGAGTTTGAGGTCGAGAAAGACCCGTTTGTGGCGAGCTTTGAGTTCTCGAACGATTTGCGGTCCTTCGCTGACGAACAGTTCCAAGCCGACTTTCCAGAAAGAGACTTCCGGGAGGAAATCGACTAAGGCGAGAGCCGCTTGGTGGGTTTGAACGTCCAGGGGAACGATGATGCGATCGGCGATAGACATGTAGGGGATTTTAGAGCTTAGAGTTTAGAGTTTTTTAGATTTGAGGGGGTGGGGAGTTGCGGGCAAGATGCCCGCACTGTAGGGAGTTTACTCTACCAACCGGACAAATTTTTTCTTTCCGACCTGCAGGATTTTGCCTTGGGCGTCCGTGGGGGACGCAAAGGTGAGATTTTCGTCGCCGACGCGATCGCCGTCTATGCGAACCGCCCCCCCTTTGATTTGGCGGCGGGCTTCTGAAGAGCTTTTACACAAGCCACTGGCGTTGAGTAAGTAAAAGACCTTGGCGGGGAATTCGACCGAGCTGACGGAAAATTCGGGAACCGATCGCGCCTGGGTGGTTTGACCGCCGACGAGGGTTTGAGCGTCTTTCTGGGCTTGACGGGCTTCGGTTTCGCCGTGAAATTGGCTGACGATGGTCACGGCGAGCAGTTTTTGGCGATCGCGGGGATTTTCCGGCAACTCGTCCAAGGGTAAATCGGTCAATAACTCGAAATAGTCCGGAATTGAAGTATCGGGAATTTTTTCGAGTTTGGAGTACATGGTCAGGGCATCTTCAGTCAACCCGACATAATTGTTGAGAGATTTAGACATTTTCTGGGTGCCGTCGGTGCCGAGCAGAATGGGCATCAACAGGCCAAATTGGGGAGTTTGACCGAAATGACGTTGTAAATCGCGTCCGACGGCGATGTTAAATTTTTGATCGGTTCCGCCGAGTTCGACATCGGCGCGGACGGCGACGGAATCGTAACCTTGCATGAGCGGGTAGAGAAATTCGTGCAGAAAGATGGGATTTTCTTGGGCTTGACGTTCGGCAAATCCTTCCTTAGCGAGCATTTGGCTGACGGTCATTTGCCCGAGCAATTCCAAAATTTTGCTTAAATCGAGTTGGGACAACCATTCGGAATTGTAACGAATTTCCAGTCGTCCGGGAGTATCGAAGTCTAGAATAGAACGAACTTGATCCAAATAAGTTTTAGCATTGGCTTCGACTTGGGCTTGGGTCAATTGGCGGCGGACCTCAGACTTGCCTGTCGGATCGCCAATGCGGGCGGTAAAATCGCCGATAATAAGGACGGCAGTATGTCCGGCATCTTGAAAAGCTCTGAGCTTACGCACGGGGATACTGTGACCGAGATGGATATCCGTCCCGGTCGGATCGATGCCTAACTTGACTCGCAAGGGACGATCCACCGTTTCCAGTCGTCGGACGAGATTTTCATTGGGGTCGTCCGAATCCGGGCGATCGGGAAAAATTTCGCTGACACCACGGTGTAGCCAAGATAAACTTTGAGTCAAGGATGCTTGTTGTTCACAGACCATGCTTTGCGTTTTGCCGGGATTGGCTTTTGACATTCAACAGGGAGTAACGCTCGAATGCTCGACCGTCAGACTACTATAATTGCAAAAATTAGTCGCCAAAATTAATCTATATAGCATTGCAGCTTGTTGGGGGCGCTGGGTTTGGGGGCTTGCGATCGCGCGATCGCGCCGCTCGACCTATCCGGATCGAGCCGTTTGGCAACTGAGGATCGGGACTAGAGTCGTGGGCAAATCGGGCGCGAACCCCTCCGAAATCGAAACCCTCCGACCTTCTGAAAATTGTGGCCTATGTCTTTTGGAGAACCTTTCGAGTCAGCGCGATCGCGGGTCACGGACGGGCGCAGACTCCTCAAATCGAACCCTCTCCTGGAGGGGCGATCGTCGTCTCCCCCCCATTCTTCAAAAGCCGCGTCAGCAGCGAAATCCGAAGTCTTAATCAAGCCTTGTTTAGTGAGGAAGTGAAATCGCCGTGTCTACTAACACGATTGGACAAAATCCCCCTGGAGACTCCGCACCGATCTTCAATTTTTTTCAAGGCATCAGCAAGGTCACGGCAGGCACCCTGCTAGGGTTGACCATGCTCGCCAGTTCGGCGGTCGCCGGGGGGCTAGTCGGCTTGGCGGTGAGCTTCCGCAACCTCCCCGACGTGCGGGTTTTGCGCAACTACGTCCCGACAGAAACCACCTACATCTACGACATCAACGGCCAGCTTCTCACCCGCATTCACGACGAAGCCAACCGAGAAGTGGTCCCCCTCAACAAAATCTCGCCTCACCTCAAACGGGCCGTTCTCGCCATTGAAGACAGCCATTTCTACCTCCACCACGGGATCAATCCCGGCGGGGTGATGCGCGCCTTCGTCGCCAACTTGGAAGCCAACGAAACCGTGGAAGGGGGTTCGACCCTCACGATGCAGTTGGTGAAAAACTTGTTTCTCTCGCCGAAACGGGCCTTGAGTCGGAAAGCGGCGGAAGCCGTTTTAGCCATTCGTCTCGAACAAATTCTCGAAAAAAACGAGATTCTCGAACTCTACCTCAACCAAGTCTACTGGGGTCACAACCTGTATGGCGTCGAGACCGCCGCGCAAAGCTATTTCAACAAGTCCGCCGCCGATTTAACCCTGGCGGAAGCGGCGATGATGGCGGGAATCATCCAAGCGCCGGAAGATTACAGTCCCTTTGTCAATTACAAGTTGGCGAAACAACGGCAGGCGGTCGTCCTCAACCGCATGAAGGAACTCAAGTGGATTACCCCGGAAGAGGAAGCCGAAGCCCGTCAGCAACCCTTGCTCGTCGGTCGCGTCACCTCTTTCCGTACCAGCAAGTTGCCTTACGTCACCGATGCGGTCATCCAAGAACTCACCCGTCGCTTCGGACGGGATGCGGTGCTCAAAGGTGGAATGCGCGTGCAAACCACTATCGATATGAATTTCCAACGGATGGCGGAAAAAACCGTCGCCGCTTGGCACGAACGCCTTTACTATCAAGGACTGTTTTACAACCGCGACAACGGCCAAATCGCCCTGGTGGCGGTCGATCCGCGTACCCACTTCGTCAAGGCGATGGTCGGGGGCGCCGATTTTAAAAAGAGTCAGTACAACCGCGCCGTTCAAGCGCGCCGCCAGCCGGGTTCTTCCTTCAAGCCGTTTGTCTACTACGCCGCTTTTGCGTCGGGTAAGTTCGCTCCCGAATCGACGGTTAACGACACTCCGGTGAGCTACCGCGATGGCAATGGCTACTATTCGCCGCGCAATTATGGCGGTTCGTTCTCCGGTGCGGTCAGCGTTCGTAAAGCCCTAGAATCGTCGCTCAACGTTCCGGCGGTCAAAATCGGTCAGGCAGTCGGACTCAATAAGGTGATTGAAATTTGTCGGACCTTGGGGATCGAAAGCCCGATGGAACCCGTGATTTCAATGCCGTTGGGCGCCATCGACTTGACGCCGATGGAGATGGCAGGGGCCTATGCGACGTTTGCCAGCAACGGATGGCATTCGGATCCGACGTTTATCGTGCAGGTGACGGACAGTACGGGCAACGTGCTGCTCGACAATACGCCCAAACCGCGTTTGCTGCTCGATCCGTGGGCAGTGGCGTCCCTCAATGACGTGCTGCAAGGGGTGATTACGCGCGGGACGGCGACGAACGCGCGTATCGGTCGTCCGGCTGCCGGAAAAACGGGAACGACGTCTTCGGAACGGGATATTTGGTTTGTCGGCTACGTGCCTCAGTTGTCGGTGGCGGTCTGGGTCGGTAATGACGACTACACCCCCTTGGCGTCCGGGGCGACGGGGGGCGGGTTTGTGGCTCCGATCTGGCGGGATTTCATGCATCAAGCGATGCAGGGAATGCCTGTGGAAAACTTCAAATCGCCTTCCCAGTTCGAGCGCCCGCGTTAGTAGGGGTATGTTTGAGGGATTGGGGGTAGACGGTGGAATCTCGCCCGGGGTTGGCCGTCTGTCCTCGATCGCCCTTCCCAGACGCTCGGAATCGAGAGGCTCTCGGGCCACTGTGCTAGTAATTCTGGCGGTTCGAGTTTATGTTTCGATTTCGCCTTTCATTTTTTCTAAGGTTCGATTCATTTGCTCGAACATTTGCTGCGGGGTCAAGCCGAATTGACCCAGTTGGGTTTTGAGCTGTTCGACGGTCATCTGAGCCATGAAGTCTTCGGAAAGCTCGAATCGCTTCATGAAAATCCGATAGCGCTCCATTAAGGCTTCCATCTGCTCGATGAACATTTTTTTGCCTTCGCGGTCGAACTTGCCGTAATTGCCGCCGAGTTGGATCAGGGATTGATAATCTTCAAATAACTGTTTGGCTTCTTGTTGGACGATTTCGGAATCAAAAAAGCTCATTTTGCTCTCGGTTTCCCTTATTGTCGTTTCTCAAAATGGTGGAAGATGCCACCGGGTTCACTCATATTTTAGTGCAGTTTTTTGTTGCGGTTTAGGCGCGATCGCCCCGAGTAGCATCTTTTTTTCCCCGTTTAAATGCCGTTTTAGAGAAAACCGATCCGGTTGAGTGGCCAAAACCGAAATGCGGCCCGTCCGATGACGTTTTGGATCGGCAGAAACCCCCAAACGTGGGAATCGTTACTATTATTTCGATTATCTCCGAGGACGAAAAGTTGCTCGGGGGGAACGGCTTTTGGTCCCCACTCGTAAGCGGGGGGTTCGGCGATGTAAGCTTCGCTGAGGGGTCGGTTGTCGAGGTAGACTTGTCCGCTTCCGATCTGCACGGTTTGTCCTTCGGTGGCGATCGCCCGTTTGATGAAGGCTTGATCTTCGCTGTAGCCGAATTTTTGCAGGGCGGGCGGCGGGTCGAAGACGAGGATTTCTCCGGCTTCGGGGGGACGGAATTTATAGCTGACTTTTTCGACCACGAGGCGATCGCCGATATGTAAGTTCGGCTGCATCGAGTTGGAGGGGATGTAACGCGGTTCGGCGATGAAGGTCCGAATGACTAAGGCTAAAATCAGGGCAATTCCTAACACTTGCAGATTTTCCCTGATTTTCGGCCACCAGTGCGTCTCGGCAGTGCTAGGGTTGACCTGTTTTTCCTCTGATGTCATGGGATGCTCCACAAATAGCTAGATTGACGAGTACGAATGGGGATGAGAGGGGGCGGGTTCGGGGGAGTCGGGGTCGCGCGAAGACCCGGCGGATCGCCCGAATTCCCCCCAAATTTGGCATTTTAGCTGCAATTGGCGAGGCGCGCCGCGCGATCGCCTCTCTAGCGGATCGTTTTCAGTTGGCGGTTTACCCCTTCGAGGTCGAACGCATCCGGATCGAATTGTCCCCCCAACCATTCGACGGTTTCCGCATATTCCGGATCGTCGGGATTGTCTAAGATTTCGAGCAATTCTTGATATCCTCTCATGCCGCCGCAATCTTCCGGCGGACTGGCCCGTTCGCCGTCTAGACAACGGGGGTAGTGAATTTTGGCTTCCGGGGCCATAATTTTTTCGAGTTCGAGTTGATGTTCCCAACTCTCATCGAGGTCGTACTCGTAAATGAACCGATCTCCTTCTTGGGTAATCAGTTCGTCGAGACGAGCCCGACGTTCGGTTTTCATTTCCAAGCCGTATTCGGGATGAGATTGTCCGTAAGCGGTTCCCGCGATCGTGAATTGGTGCAGGTGGGCGTTTTTCCACCCCATGACCGTCTGTAAGATGCGCTGCAGTTTGTACAGGGTAATGTGGCTGGGAACCTGAATCCGCCGCCAAATCGGCGGGTTGCTCTCGCTAAGGCTGACTTTGAGTTGGTAAACCGATTCGGTTTTGACTGTGGCTTGGCTCATGGATATTCGATCTGTGGATATCTCGATCTTAAGCTGAGAGCGCCCCTCTGAGGACGGGCGATCGCCGACAGGACGCAAACCCCCCTAAAATAAGAGTGCGCCCGTTTGGGGGCGATCGATCTGTTTCTCGTTCTCATCCCATGCAACTCACTCAAAATTCTCAGATCGCGGCAACCCTTCGACCTCGCCTCGCGGTGACCCTCGGCGACCCGGCAGGGATCGGACCGGAGGTGGTGTTAAAAGCGCTCGACGATCGCCGCACCCGGGAGGAATGTGAGGTTACCGTCGTCGGCAGCCGCGCGATCGCCCGCCAACTTTATATACAATTGCGAAAGATCGGCGATCGCATTGCCGACCCGGACGACCTCAACTTTATCGAAATCGAAGACGAAGCTCACAATATCGTCCTCGGATCTCCCAGTGTTAGCAGTGGAGCTGCCAGTTTTGCTTATATGGAAGCGGCGATCGCTCGCACTTTGGCCGGAGAATTCGAGGCGATCGTCACCGGACCGATCGCCAAAACCTGGTGGAAAGCCGCCGGACACCCCTATCCCGGCCAAACCGAACTGCTCGCCGAACGCGCGGGCGTCTCCCGCTTCGGCATGTTCTTCGTCGCCCGCTCCCCTCACAACGGCTGGACCTTAAGAACCCTGCTCGCCACTACCCACATTCCCTTACGCCAAGTTCCCGACGCCCTCACTCCCGACCTGCTCGCCTGGAAACTCGACCTTTTACTCGACTGCCTCCACCGCGATTTCGGCCTCGACCGACCGCGCGTCGCCATTTCCGGCTTGAACCCCCACAGTGGCGAAAACGGCCAACTCGGCACCGAGGAACGGGATTGGCTGATCCCCTGGTTGGAAGACCAACGCCACCGCCATCCCCACGCCCATCTCGACGGCCCCGTTCCTCCCGATACCCTCTGGGTCAAACCCGGCCAAGCCTGGTACGGCGCCGAAGTCAACGCTCACGACGCCTATCTCGCCTTGTATCACGACCAGGGCTTGATCCCGGTTAAGCTACTCGCCTTCGACAAAGCCGTCAACACCACCATCGGCTTGCCCTTCATCCGCACGTCCCCCGACCACGGCACCGCCTTCGACATCGCCGGAAAAGGCATCGCCGACCCCACCAGCATGAAAGCCGCCCTCTCCCTAGCCGCCGAGTTGGGCCGTCACCGCCTCGCCGCCCAACGCGGTTGAGGGGGGAGAGTGTCTCACGCCTTTCTTCGTTGAAACAACAAAAAAAGCTAACCAGCAAACTAGAAAAGTCACGGCAGAACTCGAACAAGCCAAAGAAAAATTAAAATTCTTCCTAAATCCCCAGAATTCCGAGATCATTTCTGCTGGTCAATCATTAATTAATGCGCTCTCTAAAACAGGAGACGCACGCCAACAAATGCTTTTAGAAAAAGAGCTAATTTTGTACCATTAGTCCTAATCAATACAGGGCAAAGTTTAAAGGTAAACCCTGTCCTTTTTGTGGCCAAAAAATGGTACACGGACAAAAATTGTATGCAACTGCATCAAAAGCAGAAGCGATTGAAAGAGGATATCAATATCGGGATGAAGATGGGAGTTACTGTATCGATCGGGCTGGAGATTTGTATTTTCACCCCCATTATATCACCCTAGATCGTAAGGTCAATAAAGCTCGTTGTCCGGAATTATTATTTGATTTCAGAAATCTTGAAGTGATGTGTTGGAAATGTAATCGTCAGAAAGGTGATAATAATAGTTTTGAGATAGAGCAAAGTCGCGAATTTATTCGAGCTTTAGCTAATGAAGCACTCGAAAGATATAAATTGTACTAATACCGCGTCAAAAAACAAGGATTTTGATAGCCACAGTCATCTCCAAATTCGCGCCTGACACAGGAGGGGCGAATTTGTTTTCGCCCTTCCTCGGAGTGATCTTTTAATTGGATCGGGTCAATTTTGAGGTGAAATTGATTTAGCCAAATCCGCAAGAATCCTCCGCTTCAAATCTCTGATTGAAGCGCAACGTCGATGAATTGCGGCAGTAACTTATGGTAGAGTGTTTATGGTGAATGTAATTTGCCTTAATGCTTAAAGTCGTCAAAATCAGACTATACCCAAATGAGCAGCAGAAGCAATCGCTGGAGCAATCCTTCGGCAATTGCAGATGGCTGTGGAACTATGGTCTGAACTTGATGAACCAAACCTACCAGGAGACTGGAAAAGGACTATCTAGTTACGACATCAAGAAAAAGATTCCCAGCCTCAAACAAGAGCATGAGTGGTTAAAGCTGACATATTCACAATGCCTTCAACAGGTTTGCATTAACCTGGGAACCGCTTTTAACAACTTCTTTGAGAAGCGGGCTAGGTATCCGCAATTTAAGTCCAAACACGGCAAACAATCCATCCAGTATCCCCAAAATGTCAAGGTGCTGGAGAACGTCTTGAAGCTACCGAAGATTGGGGAAGTTAAAGCGGTTGTTCATCGACCAATAGAAGGCAAACTCAAAACCGTCACAGTTACCAAAAATCGCTGCGACCAGTATTTTGCTTCCATTCTCTTTGAAGATGGGAAACCCAATCCAGACTCATCCACTGAGGGAAAAGCGGTCGGTGTAGACCTTGGATTAAATCATTTTGCTGTAACTTCCGATGGGTCTAAGTTTAACAACCCAAGATGGATTGCTAAACATGAGCGTAACCTGAAACGCAAGCAGCAAGACTTATCGAGAAAACAGAAAGGCTCTAACAACCGAAATAAAGCACGAAAGAAAGTCGCTAAGGTACATAACAAGGTAGCACGTTGCCGGGAGGATTTCCTACACAAGCTATCGCGTAGGATAGTTGACGAAAACCAAGTCATCTGTGTGGAAAACCTCAATGTCAAAGGCATGCTCAAAAACCCGAACCTGGCTAAGGCGATCGGCCAAGTCGGTTGGGGAATGTTTTTGACGATGCTGAAGTACAAAGCCGAACAGGAAGGGAAAGTCTATATTGAAGTTGATAGATTCTTCCCCTCTTCTAAAACCTGCAACGTTTGCTTGAATCAAATCGATAGCCTGCCACTAGATGTCAGAAATTGGACTTGTTCTAGCTGTGGGACGAGTCACGATCGCGATCTCAATGCAGCTATCAATCTCAGAGAAGAGGGGCTACGACTCTTGACCTGCGGGACGCGGGGCCAAGCCTACTGTCGGGATGTAAGACCGAACCGTAGAGGACGCAAGAAATCTACGATTGGGCAATCTGTTGGGTAGGAAGCCGCTATTGTAATCTCTGATTCAATAGCGGTAGTTCACAGGCTGGAAATTGGCTCTTTGAGCAAGCCGGAGAGCATTTCGCCGGGGGGTTGGGTGTGGGGCCAGGCGAAGGCGTGGCGGAAGGAGGCGGCTTGGCAGGCTTGCATCTGGCGGAAGTCGATAATATTGTAGGTGAGTAAGTTTTCGTACTCGAAGGGCAGGCGCACGTTGTGCAGTCCGGCGTTGTCGGTACAAATGGCGATCGCCACTCCCGCCTCGAAGCAGCGATCGAACACTACTTTTAACTGCTGTAGGTCGTCTAAGGTTCCGGTTTTCAAATAGGTGGTGGGGCAGATTTCCAGGCATTGACCGCGCCGCGCCAGGTCTGGCAACAGTTCGGGGTGTTTGAGGGGAATTTGGATGCCGTGACCGATGCGTTCGAGGTAAGGGAGGAAGTCGGGATGGCAGCCGTCGGGGGTTTCATAAACATGTCCGGTGGTGTGGATGCCGTGCGATCGCGCGTATTCGTATAATTCGATAAATTCGTCGAGGCGATCGCCGTAATGGTTATCTCCCCCAGCTAAATCGATCGCACATACATACTGACCCTGTTGCCGAGCCAAATCGACGATCGCCCGGTTCACTTCTTTGGGCAATCGGGCGTGCATACACAAAATCTGACTGGTGACGATCGGATATTCGGTCACCTGGGAGGCTTTGCCGACAATTTCGACGATTTCCGCCATTTTGTCGATCCGTTCGGTCTGACTCAACCCTTCCGGCGTTCGCAAATACGGCGTGTAGCGCAATTCTAAATAGGCCAAATTCTCGAAAATGTAAGCCCCGCGAATCAATCGATAAATGAAATAAGGTAAGGTCTGCGCCGTCTGTACTCCTTCAACCAGGGTATGCAGTTCTAAATATTCGTCGAGGGTATTGCGTGCTCGGGTGTAAAACTGCTCGAACGATGGATATTCTGGGAAGCGATCGGCCAGGTCGGCATCGTGCCGTTGGAAGTAGCGCCACAAAATCCGGGGAACGACGGAACCGCCGAGATGGCGATGTAACTCTGCATATAAAGCCACGACAGATTCTCCTAGGTGTTTTCAAAATGAAAAATGTTCGACGCGATCTCAAATGCAGATCGCGTTCCCGCTAGGGAAGACTCGAACAGCGCGACGGGATCGAACAAAACGGGATCGGCGACGGACGGGGGAGAGGGAGCGAAATTGGCTAGATTTTAACAAAAATTAATTTGACAGGGGGGACGCGCTATGACGATAATCGTAGATTGTGTGAACTTTAGCGTGAAAGACCCTTGGCTAACGTCGTAGTGATTGGCGCCCAGTGGGGCGATGAAGGAAAAGGCAAAATTACTGACCTGCTCAGTAAGTCTGCCGATGTTGTCGTTCGTTACCAGGGAGGGGTCAACGCCGGACACACGGTCGTGGTCAACGATCGGACCTTCAAGTTGCACCTGATTCCCTCTGGCATCCTTTATCCGAGTACGGAGTGCATTATCGGTTCGGGAACGGTCATCGATCCGAAAGTATTAATCGAGGAACTCGACCAACTCGAACAGCTTCAGGTTTCGACCGCTAACCTGATGATTTCTCAAACCGCTCACGTGACGATGCCCTATCACCGCCTCATCGATGTGGCATCGGAAGAGAAACGCGGCAATCAGAAAATTGGCACGACGGGACGGGGAATCGGCCCGACCTACGCGGACAAGTCGGAACGGACGGGAATCCGGGTTCTGGATTTAATGGATCCCGACGGCTTGCGCGATCGCCTCACCTGGAGTATCGAGTACAAAAACGCGATTCTCGAAAAGCTCTACGAATTGCCGCCGTTGGATCCGACAGAAGTGATCGAGCAGTATTTGCAATACGCCGATCGCCTGCGCCCCCACGTGGTCGATGCCTCTCTCAAAATCTACGACGCTATCCAACAACGTCGCAATATCTTATTCGAGGGCGCTCAAGGAACTTTACTCGACCTAGATCACGGCACCTATCCCTACGTTACCTCGTCCAATCCGGTCGCGGGTGGGGCTTGTGTTGGAGCCGGGGTTGGGCCTACGATGATAGATCGCGTCATTGGCGTCGCCAAAGCCTACACCACTCGCGTGGGAGAAGGTCCATTTCCCACGGAGATGACCGACGGAATCGGCGATGTCTTGTGCGATCGCGGCGCCGAATTCGGCACGACCACCGGACGCAAACGCCGTTGCGGTTGGTTCGACGCCACCATCGGACGCTATGCGGTTCGCATTAACGGGATGGACTGTCTGGCGATCACCAAACTCGACGTTCTCGACGAACTCGACGAGATTAAAGTGTGCGTCGCTTACGAAATTGACGGACAGCGATGCGAGAACTTCCCGAATAGCGCCCGTCAGTTTGCCCGGTGCAAGCCGATTTACGAAACTCTGCCCGGTTGGAAGCAGTCTACTGCAGACTGCCGTTCCCTCGACGACCTGCCAAAAGAGGCGCTCGCTTACCTCAAGTTTTTGGCGGAGTTGATGGAAGTACCGATCGCGATCGTTTCCCTCGGCGCCAGTCGCGACCAGACGATTATCGTCGAAGACCCGATTCACGGACCGAAGCGGGCGCTGTTGGACGCCAACGGAACGCCAGTGGATTCCAACCCCTAAGCCCCCTGGCGCGCGATCGCCGCGATCGCCCCACCCACCTTTGAACACTCTCAAGCCAAGCTACCACCATGTTAGTCACCGTCGAATGTAACAAGCGCGAAGAAGGAACGAAACCGAAGGCCCTTCGCCGCAATAACTTGATTCCCGCCAACCTCTACGGTCACAACGGCGCCGAATCGATTTCCCTGACCATCGATGCCAAAACCGCTCAAAACTTGCTCAAACAAGCGGCAGTCAACAACACGCTCATCGACCTGAGCATCCCCGATCTGTCCTGGAAAGGGAAAACCATCCTGCGCGAAGTCCAGACCCACCCTTGGAAAAATAGCATCTATCACATCAGCTTTTTTGCGGTGGCCGCGCAAGATACGATCGATCTGGTTGTTCCCGTTAACTACGTCGGCGAACCTGCCGGAGCCAAAGAAGGCGGTGTCTTGGAATGCGTGATTAACGAATTACCGATTCAATGCGCCCCCGATAACATTCCCGAGGCGATCGACGTAGACGTTTCCGGTCTCGAACTCGGCGGCTCCTTGCACGTGGGCGAATTAGTCCTTCCCGAAGGTGTCGTCGCCCAAATCGAACCCGAACGCACCTTGGCGAACATCCTGGTACCCCGAGGCATGGGTAAAGCGGAAGAGGAAGAAGAAGCAGGCGCCGAATTGGATCCGACCACGGCGGCGCTTCTGGAATCTTACGGCGAAGAGTAGCCCAACCTGCCCGCGAACGAGTACAAGATTCAGCATTCAGACTTCGGAACGCACCAGAACTGTGCGATCTGGCTGGCTGCGCGATCGCCAACTCAACCATTATCGAAGCCCGCCCGTGCGGGCTTTTTTGCATGTAGCGCCGGAGTAAAATCCGAACGATCGACCGGGGCGCGATCGCCTCGCGACGGCTAAAACGGCTACAATTGTTAATAAGAGAGATAAGAAAACCTTAAGTCTACCTGCTGGAATTTCGCCGTGCAACACTCGGATAACGCCTCAAAAACAGAACATTTCGAGTTTGACTCGATCGAATCTGCCTTGAGCGAAATCGCTGCCGGACGGATGGTGGTGGTCGTCGATGACGAAAATCGCGAAAACGAAGGCGACTTGATTTGTGCGGCCCAATTTGCGACCCCGGAAATCATCAATTTTATGGCCGTTCACGGACGGGGATTGATTTGTTTGGCCATGAAAGGCGATCGCCTCGACCAACTCGACCTCCCCTTAATGGTCACCAACAACACCGATCGCAATCAAACCGCCTTCACCGTCAGCATCGACGCCGCCCCCCATCTCGGCGTCACCACCGGAATCTCCGCCGAAGATCGATCGCGCACGATCCAAGCGACCATCAACCCCACTACCCAACCGAGCGATTTACGCCGTCCCGGTCATATCTTCCCCCTGCGTTACCGGGAAGGGGGCGTACTCAAACGCGCCGGACATACGGAAGCGGCAGTCGATCTCGCCCGCATGAGCGGACTTTACTCGGCGGGGGTCATTTGCGAAATCCAAAACCCGGATGGGTCGATGGCGCGCTTACCGGAGCTGATCGAATACGCCCACACCCATCAACTCAAAATTATCAGCATTGCCGATTTAATCGCCTACCGCCTCCAACACGAGCGTTTTATCCGGCGGGAGACCGTGGCGGCGTTACCCACGGAATTCGGCCAATTCTCGATTTACGCCTATCACAACAGCCTCGACGATTCCGAACACGTGGCCATTGTCAAAGGCGATCCGACCAATTTTAAAGATAAACCGATCATGGTTCGGGTTCATTCCGAATGTCTGACCGGAGATGCCCTCGGTTCCCTACGTTGCGACTGTCGGATGCAACTGCAAGCGGCGCTCAAAATGATTGAAAATGCCGGGGAAGGGGTGGTCGTCTACTTGCGCCAAGAAGGACGAGGCATCGGGCTGATTAATAAACTCAAAGCCTATTCCCTGCAAGATATGGGCTTGGATACGGTGGAAGCGAACGAACGGCTCGGTTT
Organism: Oxynema mangrovii CENA135; assembly: GCF_016632315.1. Taxonomy (NCBI): domain Bacteria; kingdom Bacillati; phylum Cyanobacteriota; class Cyanophyceae; order Oscillatoriales; family Oscillatoriaceae; genus Oxynema; species Oxynema mangrovii. The sequence goes on from NZ_JAEOXH010000002.1 coordinate 1,108,050, forward strand.
TCCGGCAGATTTGCGCAATTACGGCGTCGGCGCTCAAATTCTCAACGATTTGGGCGTGAGTAAAATTCGCTTGATTACCAATAACCCGCGCAAAATTGCCGGACTCAAGGGCTACGGCTTGGAGATGGTCGATCGCGTGCCGTTGTTGATCGAAGCCAATCCGTATAACTGTACCTATCTAGCGACGAAGGCGGAAAAACTCGGTCACATGTTGCTACAAACCTATTTGCTGACCGTGGCGCTGCACTGGCGGGAAGAACAGTTACGACATCCGGCGGACGAACCCTCAAGCAATGACGTGCGGGTGCAACGCTGGTACGACCATTTGGAGAAAATTCGCCAATTAGCAGAAGCCGAACATCTGGTGTTGCAAGAGGAAAAACGACCCGTGACCGTGGCGTTGTTTGGCAAACCGCAATTGACGTTTCATTTGGGACTCGACCAAGCGAATTTGGCGACGCCGGATTGGTTTAGGCAACCGGGACATCCGTATTTGAAGGCGATCGCCCAGATTCTCGATCGCATGGCGATGTGGTTCGATATGGAACGGTTGGAATTTTTGGTGTCGCCGGGGGTGGATCCCCTTAGAAATCTCGGGGTTCAACTCAAGCGTCAGACCTTTTCGCTCTCTCAGATGCCGTCGTCGGTGTGCGATCGCCTCGAAGCACAGACGATCTATTGTTTCGATGCGGAAGGAAGCCCACTCGATTCGTCAACTTCGCCGCCATCCTAGGCGATCGCTGTTCTCCCGATTGTCGCTCTCAAAATGGCCGCTTGGGGGTCAATTTTAGACCCCTGAAGCGGTTAACGGGCGCCCCCGGAAAACGCCAATTTTGATAAAGATTGAATTCGGGGAGCCTGCGGCGCGAACGGCTCTGGGTAAAATCCCCCAAATCCCTTGCATTTATGAAGGGAAAAATCGGGATGTTTCCAGTTGGAAGAGGCATTTTTTTTCTCTCAACGGCGCTCGATCCGTTCTCCAATTCGGCGATTTGACGATCGCCCAAACCGAGATCGCACCCATCGGTTTGCGATCGAAATCTATACAAAAACTGCACGGGGATCGCAACCCAATCCCCGCCGACTGCGTTAGCATAGCTAAGTAAGGACGATCGCAGATTCCCCAGAGAATATTCGGGAAAGTTCGCGCTAACTCGAATTGGTTACGAATTTGAAATTCTCTCGATCCGAGATCGGACGATCGCATTTGTTGCGATCGATGGCGAGGGGGAGAAACTAACTCAAATTACTGCCGTCAATAGCGTCAGGCTCCGGCGATCTTCGCCTCCTCGATCCCCCCAGTCCGATAAAGATTCAGGAAAAGAATTTCAAATGTTAACACAATATTAAGGTATTTATCAAAAGAGTAACAAAATGTTAATCTTTTAAAAAGACATTCGGTGGCACTGGGCTGCCGCGCGATCGCACCTGAGAGGCAAAGTTGAGAGGCAAAATGATGATGGCACAGTTAGAAACTCCCCTACCGGAAACCGATTCGTCCAAAGAAATTCTTTGCTGCTACGTCAACACGACGAGCAAAATCCAAATCGCCCGGATCTCGAATATCCCCGATCGCTACTTCGAGCGGGTCGTCTTTCCCGGTCAACGGTTGATGTTCGAGGCACTGCCGCAAGCCCAGTTAGAAATTCATACCGGAGGCATGGCGGGGGCAATTTTATCCGATACGATCCATTGCACTCGTCTGGCGTGTAATTGAGAAAATCGTTTCCTGAAAGCCATTGTCGCGGGGAGTTCGACGGGATCGGCACGACGAATTCCCTTCTTGAACCAAAATAGCGACGCATTCCCCCACCTAGGAACAGGTGGGGGTTAAGGAGCGGCGGTTTCTATGTTAGGATGCTATACATCTTGAGCGGTACGGTAAAGGGCGGAACTGAGATTTCCGAACACCCCGGAGACACGACCTCTCAACTGAGGGAGAAGCACCCTGTAAATCCTGTGGAGTCGGTTGATACACGTCGGACTCCGGGTCAAAGTTTCACTCCAAGCCCCATAGCGGAAACGACTTGGGGGTGTCTCTGGGCAAAAGTTCCCAGAACACGGCGAGAATACCGCCTGTCGGGAGGGATAAACCCTTCTAATCAAGACACCGCCACCTCGCGTAGCAGGTGGAGGAGTATTCATGCTCATCTTTGTGGGGTTGCGATCGCGCGATCGCGGGCCACAGAACTCTAAAATCTGATAAAAGGAGTTAGGGAGCATTCCCCGCTCTACATTGAAAAACCGACGGTCAACGAGCTTTCCATGACCGTCGGTTCGATCCGATCGCGCAAGGGAGACCAGCAAAAGATGAGCGAACTCAAGGCGTTAATTTTTGACGTGGACGGGACGATCGCCGAAACCGAACGGGACGGTCATCGAGTTGCCTTCAATCGCGCCTTTGCCGATGCCGGATTGGAGTGGCATTGGACCGTCGAATTATACGGCCAACTGCTAGAAGTTGCCGGGGGGAAAGAGCGAATTGCATTTTACCTGCAAGAATATCAGCCACCGTTTAGAGAACCCGAGGATCGCGATCGCTGGATTGCCGAACTGCACGCGATCAAAACCGAACATTTTCGCGCCCTGAGTGCGAGCGGCCAAATTCCCTTACGTCCGGGAGTGCGGCGCCTGCTCGAAGAAGCCAAACAGCAAGGGATCCGACTGGCGATCGCCACCACGTCGGCCCCGGAAAACGCGATCGCCTTGATCGAACACGCGATCGCCCCGGACAGTCCCCAATGGTTTGAAGCGATCGCCGCCGGAGATATTGTCGAGCGCAAAAAACCCGCCCCGGATATCTACGATTACGTTTTGGAACAGATGGACTTAGCGCCGGAAAGCTGTTTGGTCATCGAAGATTCGCCCCAAGGCTTGACCGCCGCCACCGGGGCGGGATTGAATACTGTAATTACGGTGAATAACTATACCGCCCGTTACCCGTTCCCCAAGGCAGCACTGACGATCGACCACCTCGGCGAACCGGACAACCCATTTACCGTGCTGGCGGGAGAAGTCGGAAACTCCACCTATTTCGATATGGCTTTGGCGCGCGAGGTTCACCGACAGGCGAGCGAGGCGCAGACGTGAGGCTCACTCGTCGAGCAGGTCCATAATTTTAACCGTCATCCGACCGCGATCGAATTCGACGACGACTTCTTCGCCGGGACATAAATCGGCGGGCGATCGCACGATCGCCCCCCCCGGGGTGCGAACCAGTGCGTAACCGCGCTGTAAAACCCGATGGGGGTCGAGACTGGCGAGGCGATCGCGCAGACTCGCACAGTGTTGCTCGCGGCGATCGAGCTGACGGCGGGTAGCGGCGAGCAGCCGTTGTTGCTGGCGGGCGAGATCCCGTTGTTGCAAGCGAAGCTGACGGTCGAGGGGCAGGCGTTGCAGGCGCGATCGCGCGCGATCGAGGCGATCGCCCTCCCGATCCAACTGGCGGCGCGCGGCCTCGGACAAGCGCCCCAGGCGATCGCGGTGTTCCTTGTATAATTGGCTCCACTCCGGAACCGCTAACTCGGCGATCGCCGTCGGCGTATGGGCGCAGGCGTCCGCCACCTCGTCGGATAGAGTTTCGTCCCGTTGGTGTCCGATTCCCGAAATCGTCGGGATCGAACAACTGGCGATCGCGCGCACCACCCGTTCGTCATTGAAACAGGCCAAATCTTCCGACGCCCCGCCACCGCGCGTCACGATCAGCACTTCAGCCCGTCCGTCCGCTTCCACCCGGGCGATCGCGCGGGCGATCTCCTCCGGCGCCCGCGCCCCTTGTACCGTCGCCGGAGACAGCAGCACCTGTAAACCCGGATAGCGATCGCTCAAACTCGCCTGCAAATCCCCCCACGCCGCCGCTTGGGGCGACGTCACCACCGCCAGGGTCTGCGGGTGCGCGGGTAGGGGACGCTTGCGAAGGGCATCGAACAAGCCCTCGGCTTCCAGGCGCGATCGTAACTGGCGATAGCGCAACGCCTGCAAGCCTTCCCCACCGGGAAACGCCTGCCACACCGTCAGTTGGTACTCGCCGCGCTTCGGGTACAGACCCACCGAACCCAACACCATCACCTGCTCCCCCTTGAGGGGAACTTGCACCAACCTGCTGCGATGGGAATTCCAGACCACGCACCGGATCGATGCGGTTCCTTCCGGGTCTTGCAACGTAAAAAATAAACCACTGCGGTGGTCGTTGGCGCTAGAGACCTCGCCGACCACCCAAATTTGTCGCAATTGCGGGTCGAGTTCCAAGAGAGATTGGATGTATTGGTTCAGTCCCGCCACCGAGACCGCTTGTTCTGAAACCGGGCGATCGCTCATCAATTCTGTCGTTTGTCTTGTGATTTAGCCTGTACGTGCATTGTAAAACCTGTTTCCGACTGCCGAGATCGCGCATCCTCCCAACCGGGGCGATCGCTCAAAAAAAATTTATACGGACTTTAGGATTGCCCGTCCCATCCCCGCTCAAACTCCCCTATGATGTCCTTAACTTCCCCCGGTTCCGCGCTACAATGCCCGCTCAACTTCAAAATCTAAAATCCAAAATCCACAATGACCGGGCTCTAAACTAGAATAGAAATTCAACACACCTACGATTCCCAATTTACACGAATGGCTATAGAAACTACCCTTAACCCCGAAAAAGAGAAAGCCCTCAAAATGGTGCTGACCCAGATCGAGCGCAGCTTTGGCAAAGGCTCGATCATGCGCCTCGGGGACGCCACCCGGATGAAAGTCGAAACGATCGCCAGTGGCGCCCTGACCTTAGATTTAGCCTTGGGAGGCGGCTTACCCAAAGGACGAGTGATCGAAGTCTACGGACCGGAGAGTGCGGGTAAAACCACCGTCGCCCTCCACGCGATCGCCGAAGTCCAGAAAATGGGAGGCGTCGCCGCCTTCGTAGACGCAGAACACGCCCTCGACCCCACCTATGCGTCCCAAGTCGGCGTCGATATCGCCAACCTGCTCGTTTCCCAACCCGACACCGGGGAAATGGCCCTCGAAATTGCCGACCAACTGGTGCGGTCCGCCGCCGTCGATATCGTCGTGATCGACTCCGTAGCCGCCTTAGTCCCTCGCGCCGAAATCGAAGGACAGATGGGAGATGCCTCCATCGGCTTGCAAGCGCGCTTGATGAGCCACGCCTTGCGTAAAATCACCGGAAATATCGGTAAATCCGGCTGTACCGTCATTTTCCTCAACCAATTGCGCCAAAAAATCGGCGGTTATGGCAACCCGGAAACCACCACCGGGGGGAACGCCCTCAAATTCTACGCTTCCGTCCGTCTCGACATCCGCCGCATCCAAACTCTGAAGAAAGGATCGGAAGAATACGGGATTCGCGCCAAAGTTAAAGTCGCTAAAAATAAAGTTGCCCCGCCGTTCCGGATTGCCGAATTCGACATTCTTTTCGGTAAAGGCATTTCCCGCCTCGGTTGCTTGCTCGACCTCGCCGAAGAAACCAAAGTCATCAATCGTAAAGGTGCTTGGTATAACTACAACGGCGACAATATTGGTCAAGGACGGGATAATGCGACCACTTATTTAGAAGAAAATCCCGAAATGGCCCTCGAAGTCGAACAGAAAGTGCGAGAACAGCTCGAACTCGGCGTGGTCGTGTCCGCGAATTCCGTCGGTAAATCGAGCAACGACGGGGAAGATGGGGAGTATGAGGAATACGAAGAATACGAAGATAACGAATAATTAGCGTCGCCGAAATGCAGTTAGGGTGGGCGATCTTTCGCCCACCCTAATGTTTCGCTCGATAGTCGCTCCATTTAGTCGGTGGAGTAGATTTCATCGACGATTAACACGGGTTTGTTGGTAAATTCGGCTTCGATTTGCTCTTGGACGCCTAAATCCCAATCGAGATTGTAATCGCGTTCGAGTTCGTAGAGATCGAAGGAACGCAGTTGCCCCGTGACGACGAGATCTTCACCATTTCTGACGAAATCTCCCACGGTCGGGTTGATGACGAGCAAATCGCTGCCCCCGAGATCGAGGAAATTGTGTTCTTCGAGTTTGAAGACGCCGGGAGCGAGAATTTCTTCGACTTCCCCTTCGACGGCTAAATTCATATTGTAGAAGCGATTGGGATAGTCTTCGATGTCGCCCGGGTCGGGAGCTAAGGCGATGGATTCCGCGACGATCGCGGGTTGTTGCTGATATTCTAAGTATAAATCCGATTCCCAAAACTCGATATCGAAATCTCTTTCGAGTTGGGCGACTTCTAATTCGCGGACTTCTCCGGTCACCTGAACGGCGACGCCATCGTCGAAGGGGAGGACGAAGGGTTCCCCCGAGTTGTTGATGACGAGGATTTCTTCGCCTTCTAAAAAGTTATCTGAAGTTAGTTTAAATGTATTCGGTTCGACGAGGTTAGCCGCTTCGCCGCGCACGGTGACTTCTTGACCGAGGTAGCGATCGCTGCGTTCTTCGATGTTCTCGATGGTACTGCGATCGGAGCGCTTGAGTTCGCCCGCCTGCAGAGGGGCGGCGAAGGGCAGCAGCAATCCCGTCAGGACGAGGGAAATTGCCCCACCGCGCCAGATCGAGCGGGTTAAGCTTGTGTTCTGAGCTGTTGTAAAAGTCATGCAGTCTTCTCCCAATTATTGTGTATTAATTGTGTGTTATTGGCTAGATTCTATTGATATTCGTTACCTTTTGCGCTATTTTTAGTATAACGATCGCGGCGGAGCGATCGCCTCCCCCTTTAGAACCGTTTGCGCCTCTTTCTAATTGAGTATTTTGGGGAGTATTGTCGAAGCTATTTCAAACAATGTGGCGTGACGAACATTATTGCGCGATCGCGCGGGGGGCGATACGCCGGAGGCGTCGCTTTGCGAACGCGCGATCGCCCCTCCAAGATTCAGTTAAAATCCAAGCGAGATTTATTGGACTGCGGGCATCACTTCCGTGGCGATAAACACGGGTTTATTAGAATATTCCGCTTCTAACTGCTCTTTGACCTGTAAATCCCAAGTTAAATCGTATTCTTGCTCTAATTCCCTGACGATGAAATTACGCAATTCCCCTTTAACCATCACTTGCTGGTCTTCCGTATAGGGTTGTTCGGGAAGGATGCTCACCACGAGTAGATCGCTGGCTCCAGCTAACTCTTCCTCGTCTAAAGTAAAGGTATTGGGACTCAAAATCTGTTCGACTTCCCCTTCGATATTGAGGGGTTGATTGTAGAAGCTTGCCGGATTTTCGGCAACGTCCCCCGGTTGCGCAATTAACTCGATCGAATTAGCGAGAATGGTGGGTTTCGCTTCGTAAGTATCGTAGGTTCCGGGAAGCAGATCCAAGCCGAATTCATTTTCAAAATCCATGCGCTTGAAATTGCGAATTTCACCCGTTACGCGAACGTCGAGATCCTCTGCCTCGGGGGGTAGTGAGAACGGTTGACCGGAAATATTCATCACCAGAATCGGCTCGCCTCCGGCGGTCATTCCTTCATCGATTAAGAAAGAAATGCGATCGATTTGCTGCTCGAATGCACCGCGAACGGTGACCGTTTCGCCGACTAACTGTTCGGTATTTTGGGCAACCTGTTCGGACGTTGTCGGTTCCCTACCTTGAGCGGAAACGTCCGTCGGTTCGCTGCGATTGCAAGCGCCGAGAAATAGGGTGGTGGTGGCGAGGGCGATCGCCCCGAAGCGCAGACGAACGGGGGTGTTGAGTTGCTTTTGGAGATCGAGCATAAAAGAGCGCATAAAATTGAGTTCCTCCACAGAATAAGATTTTACAAATTCGCTTAAATGAACGATTAAAAAGCATTTAAAAGACTGTTCGGATTTCAAACAGCCTGAGTTTAGTCTAAGAGAGTTTTCTGGCGATCGCCTCTACCGATGGAAGGGATCGACCCTCTATCGAAATGCATATTGTTGGCAGCAACGAAGGTGAGATAATGAGCAAATGCCCGTTAACCTCTGCCCAATCCGTCATGTTAGAAAACTTCCGACAATTACCCTGCAACGATCGCCCGGTTTCCGTCCTCAGTGGGGTGCGATCGCTCCATACCCACGGGCGTCACGTCGATTTTGACTGCGGGGAGGCCAAAATCCGGGTCGGCGTCCTGGCCCCGAACTTAGTTCGGGTACGCCTCAGTCCGGACGGACAGTGGAAACCGCGACGGTCGTGGGCGATCGCCGCAGAAGATGAAAGCTGGACGCCGACGGGGTTCGAGCTGAGCGAAACCTCCGAAGAGATCGCGATCGCCACCGACTGCATGGAGGTGCGGGTACGGCGTGAGAGTAGTTTGCTCGCCTGTGTCGATGGTCGAGGGCGCGAATTCGCCCGAGATCTCGCCCCGGGGATGCATTGGCGCGATCGCCGGGTGACGGCGGTCAAGGCGATCGAAGCGCAAGAGTGCTTTTACGGATTGGGACAACGGACTGGACTGTTAGAAAAACGCGGTACGGTGGCGACGAATTGGACCGTCGATTCCCTCGATTACGACTTACTCACGGACGAAATGTATCAGGCGATCCCGTTCCTGATGGTGTTGCGTCCGGGGTTGACTTACGGAATTTTTCTCAATTCCACTTACTGGAGTCGCTTCGACCTCGGCGAGGCAGATCCGAACTGCTGGCGGATGGAAACCGACGGCGGCGAGTTGGACTACTACATTATTTACGGTTCGCAACCGTCGGCGGTGGTGGCGACGTATACCCAGTTGACCGGACGCCCGCCGTTACCGCCAAAATGGGCGATCGGCTATCATCAGTCCCGTTGGAGTTACGAGTCTCAAGACGAAGTGCGCGCGATCGCCCGGGAATTCCGCGATCGCCGGATTCCGTGCGATGTCATCCATCTGGATATCGACTACATGCGCGGTTATCGGGTGTTTACCTGGCATCCCCATCGCTTTAGCGACCCCGGCGCCTTGGTGGCAGATTTAAGGGCCGAGGGCTTGAAAACGGTGACGATCGTCGATCCGGGGATTAAATACGAACCCGACGCCGATTACGAGGTCTTCGATCGCGCGATCGCCTCGGATTACTTGGTGCGCGATCGCTCCGGAAAGCTCTTTCACGGCTACGTTTGGCCCGATAAAGCCGTATTCCCGGACTTCGTGCGTCCGGAGGTCCGCCAGTGGTGGGGCGACTTGCACCAACCGCTAACAGAGATTGGAATTGCGGGAATTTGGAACGACATGAACGAACCCGCGATCGCCGATCGCCCGTTTGGCGACCCGGGGACGAAAATCTGGTTTCCCGAAGATGCGCCCCAAGGTCCGCCGGAAGAAGGGGCGACTCACGCGGAAGTTCACAACCTTTACGGTCACTTGATGGCGCGCAGTTCTTCCGAGGCGATGGAACGCCACCGTCCCGAAGCGCGATCGTTCGTGCTGACGCGATCGGGATATGCGGGAATCGGGCGCTGGTCGGCGGTGTGGATGGGAGACAATCAATCGCGCTGGGAATATTTAGAAATGTCCCTGCCGATGTTGTGCAATATGGGCTTATCCGGGGTGCCGTTTGTCGGCTGCGACATCGGCGGTTTTTTCGGCAACGCCACGCCGGAACTGTTCGCCCGATGGATGCAAGTGGGGATGCTCTATCCGTTGATGCGCGGTCATTCGGCGTTGGGGACGCGATCGCACGAACCCTGGTGTTTCGGCGATCGCGTCGAGCAGATCTGTCGCGAATTTATCGAACTGCGCTATCGGTTGCTGCCTTATTTTTATACGTTGTTTTGGGAAGCGACCACCGCCGGAACGCCGATTTTACGTCCGTTACTGTACGAGTTCCCCGACGACGAGCAAACTTACACGATCGCCGATCGCGTGATGGTCGGTCCGTGGCTGATGGCGGCCCCAGTTTGCCGTCCGGGGGTCTCCACTCAGGCGGTCTATCTCCCGGCGGGAGTCTGGTACGACTGGTGGACCGGACAGCATTATCGCGGCCCGACGCAGATTTTAGCCGAGACGCCGTTGGAACGGATGCCATTATACGTGAGGGCGGGGGCGGTGATTCCCTTAGCGCAGGTCGGGCAGTTTGTCGGCGAGGGGGCGGGCGATCGCCTCACGGTGAACGTTTGGCCCCCGGGAGATAGTGGTTTACCGACGACGTTTATTCATTATGAAGATGACGGCGAGAGTTTTGGGTATCGCGAGGGGGATTGGGCGACGACCGCCTATCGGGTCCGCCAGGGCGATCGCGAGATTGTCGTCGAGATCGGCGAACGTCAGGGCAATTGGACGCCGCCATCGAGGGAAGTGGTCGTCGAGGTCGTCGGAATCGGACGGCAAAGTTTCGAGGATGACGGGCGATCGCGTTCCCTGGTCTTTCGATTGTAATTGGATTGAGAGGGAGAGTTCCCTCAATCCCCCTTGGAAAGGGGGACTTGTTGGGGTTGGGGGGTTTAGGCGGCGATCGCCACCTCGGCGGGAATCGCTTCCGGGAGGCGGCGACCGACGGCGGCGGCGATCGGGCGTAGGCTTTCCGCCAGGGCGACCATTGCTTCTAGGGAAAGGGCTTGTCTCGCGTCGGAGACGGATTTTTCCGGTTCCGGGTGACATTCGACGATCAAACCGTCGGCCCCGGCGGCGATCGCCCCTCGCGCCAAACCCGCCACCAGTTCCCGTTTCCCACTGGCGTGAGACGGATCGACGATCACCGGGAGATGGGTGATTTGTTTGAGGGCGACCACGGCGCCGAGGTCGAGGACGTTGCGGGTGTAGGGGTCGAAACTGCGGATCCCCCGTTCGCACAGGACCACGTTCGGATTCCCGGAACTGAGGATATATTCGGCGGCGAAGACGAATTCTTCCAGGGTGGCGGCGAGTCCGCGTTTGAGTAAAACGGGTTTGTTGACTTCGCCGAGGGCCTTGAGGAGGTCGAAGTTTTGCATGTTGCGGCTACCGACTTGCAGCATGTCGGCGCGATCGGCGATCGCCTCAATTTGGCTCACCGCCATCACTTCGGTCACTACGGGCAGGTTGTAGCGTTGGCTGACCTCGGACAAAATCGTTAACCCCGCATCTCCCAATCCTTGGAAGGAGTACGGAGAGGTGCGGGGTTTGAAAGCGCCGCCGCGCAACATTTGTACCGGACTCGGGGCCAGATGGCGGGCGACCTGCTCCATTTGCGCCAGACTTTCGACGGTACACGGCCCGCCGATAACGAGCAGGTCTTCACCGCCGACGGTGACGCTTTCACCGATGCGGATGACCGAGGGATTGTGGGTTTGAGTGGCGAGTTTGGCGTTTAACATGGAGTTTTCCTCAAGATCTGGAGTGAACGTAGACGACAAAAAACCCGGAACCGTTGAAGCAGTTCCGGGTGGAGGCGATCGATTGACGCAGCAATTACCTACCCAGAACCGCTTCTGAGCCAAAAAAAGTAAAAGCTAAAAAAGGAGTTGCCAATCCGTGTCATGTCGATCGCCGAAACCGTGAATAGAACCTTACAAGAAACCGAAGCGAACCTTAAAAACAAAAGAACCGCAGCCTTTGGTCTGCGGTTCACCGGGTAACGAGCAAGCGAAACTCGATTCACTCCCGGTGAACCTGGCTAAACCAAAAATAAAAATAGGCGGCGCGTTCGTGCATCGAATTAAGGTTAAATTTCGAGAATTAATGATGGCTATGATTGTCGAACCTAGCAAAAACTTTCCGACTTGTCAAGGGTTAATTTCCGGACTGGGGTTTCCAAGGGGGTCGCGGCGATCGCGAAGCTTCTCCCCAGGAGAATCGCCCCCCGTTGTCATCCATCGCACAAACCCCGGTCGCCTTCCTCGATGTCCCGGTTGGTTTTTAAATAATCGCCGATCCAATCGCATCCCGCAGATCGGACGCGATCGATCGCGATCGCCTCGTCCAAATTCCAAACAATCGCCTGACGATCGCGACTTGCGGAAATCAAAAATTTCCCGTCGGGACTGAAGTTAATACACCAGACCAATTTCTGATGACGACTGAAACTAACCAGTAATTCTCCCGATCGATTCCACACTTTGACCGTGCGATCGCGTCCCGCCGTAGCGATCCTCTGACCGTCCGGACTGAACTGAACGTCGTACACCCAAGACACGTGACCTTTTAAAGTCGTCAATACATGTCGGGACGGTTCGACTTTCCCCCTAACGTCCCATAATTTAACCGTTCCATCGGCGGACGCCGTGGCTAGACTTTCCCCATTCGGACTAAACGTCACTCGGATAATCCGATCGGAATGGGCCTGGAAACTTTGCAAGAACTCCCCATCCCGATTCCAAATTTTGACCACCCCTCCCCAATCGCCAGAGGCGAGACGACGGTCGGAACTCAAATCGATCCCGCCAATCACGTCGTCATGGGCGATCCAGTTTTTAACCATACTACCGTTACGCTTCCACAAAATAATGCGACGGTTGATATTTTCAAAAGAACCGAGGCGATCGTCATTGGGAGAGAAAGCAATCGCCCAAATATAATCTTGGTGTCCGACCAAGGTAGAGATCGGGGTACCGTCCGCTTTTGTCAAGTTAATCTTGCTTTCGATAACATTGACATTCATAATATCCCCCGTTTTAGGATGGAGTCTCATCCATCCCCCAGGCGGATCGTTGCTTTTTCGTAATAACTTTCCTTCCCGATTCCAAAAGTACAGATAGTCATCGCCACTCCCTGTCACGATCTCTCCCGTCGCCACATTAAAACCGGCCCCGAGGACGAAGTTAGAGTGCTTATTCAAAACTGTAAGTAACGGGTGAGTGAAGCGCCAAAATCGGATTGTTCCATCTAAACTGGCGGAGAGTAATTGTTGGCCGTCCGGGGTAAACTCGACTTTAACCACGGGGTCAGTATGTCCTTCAAAGGTATCGATTAACGCCCCTTCACGACTCCACAACCGCACGGTGTTGTCATCTCCACCGGAGGCGATCGTTTCGCCGTCGGGACTGAAGGTGACCGTCAGAATTGAGTTAGTATGTCCGAGTAATTCTGTCGCTTCGGTGGCGTTTTCTTCATAGACGAATATTTTATCGTTCCAGGTACCGATCGCGATCGCTTTCTCGTCGGGACTGAAGGCAATTCCACTTACCGGACCGTTGATTTGTGCAAATGTTTTGATTAGCGTTCCATCTCGTTTCCACAGTTTCACCGTACTGTCGAGACTTCCGGTGGCGATCGATTGCCCGTCGGGATGAAAAACGGCGATTAATACTTCATTGTCATGTCCGTTAAAGGTTTGAACTAATTCCCCTCGTATCGTCCACAGTTTCGCCGTGCGATCGCGACTTGCAGATAGTAAATATTGGCTATCCGGGCTAAAACGCAGGGATGCGATCGTCGCTTCATGTCCGGTAAACTCTCGTAATTTTACTCCGTTAGCACTCCAGAGTTGGATCGCTCCTTGGCTGTCTCCGACGGCGATTTTTTTACGGTCGGGACTAAAAACAACCGCCGTTTTGGTCGTCAAACTTTCATCGATAATTTTCGACAAAACTCCGTCAATTGTCCACAGTTTGAGGCGACCTTCCCGATTGACCGAAGTAATGAATTGACCGTCGGGAGAAATGCTCGAATCCATCACCGGACTGGTATGATTCAAGCGATTGTATTCGATCGCGCCATATACGGCCTGTCGTAAAACGGAATCGATTTGACGCTGGACTTGACGATCTTTCCAGTGGAGTTGTTTTTTCCTGAAATCGGCTTTAAGTGCTTGAACTAAGGCGTCTAATTTTTGCTCGGAAGCAAATAAACCTTGAGACGAAGAAACTAATGCTTTAATTTCACTAATACTGGCTTGTTTTTGACGGGCGATCGCCGTTTGATATTGCCAGAATGTAGAGAGTCCCAACCCCATAGAAATGACGAGCGCCGCAGTGACCACCCGGAGAAATCGCCGTTGTAATTTGGCTTCTTTGGCGATCGCCTTACCCCGTTCCAACTCGAAAACTTGATGCATTTCGCGGCGATCGAGGTTTTGACTTTTGGCTAAAAACTGATAGTCGATATCGCTCAAACTTTTGCCTTGAGACCAAGTTTGGGCGTCGAATAATGCTTGTCCGCGCAACAGTCGCGATTCGTCGGTTTGACCGGACTCGATCCACGCATCGAGCGCTTGAGAATAGGGGCGCAGATCTTGCAATTTGCGCGCGACCCATTCGAGACAAAAAACTCCTCGATAAATACGATTTCTGATAACGAGTAAGTTCTCTTTTTTTTCAATTAATCCACTCAGAAAGAGTTCGATCTGTTCCGAACTGTCATCGCTGACGATCTCGACACCTCGTAAGATTTGCTGATAAATTCCGAGCAAGCGTCCGGCGCGTTTGGGATTTCGCAAGAGGCGATCGCGAATGGTACGTAAATGTTCGGGTTCGTCTTGACTTTGCCAGTTGTCAACGATGTGCGATCGCACGACATCTTCGACCCAAAATGATTCGGTTCCCGGAAACATTTTCATCTGTCCGTTTTCCGAGTCCGAATTCCGGGGGCGATCGGCGAGGAGTTGCAGTAATAATTTACACAGTTTTTGGGTTAAAAAGGGTTGTCCCCCGGTCCATTTTAAAATTTGTTCAATTAGTCTTCTTGGATGTTTAACCCGACCTTCAAAACCTCGGATGAGGGGATCGACTTCCGATAAGTCGAAGCCGCGCAATTCGATCGCCCGTCCGATATTAAAGGGCGTCCGGTGGCGATCGCGAATTAAGTCCGACGGGGTGGCGACGCCAAAAATAGCAAAGGTAATTCGCTGATATTCCGGGTGAATTGCTCGTTGATTATAGCAAAAGCGAATTAATGCAAAAAAGTCATCGATGGAAAAGGGGAGGGTCAGAATACTATCGATTTCGTCGATAAAAATAACTAAATGGCGATCGGGTAATTTTTCGAGTAAAATTTCTTCGATAAACTTACTCAACCGTTGTAATAAGGAAATTTCATTTTCATCGCGCCACCAATGTTTTAAGTTAAATTTACCGAACAGTCCGAATCCCTGCCACAGTTCGGTGACAATGCCTTTGTACCATTGCAACGGTTCGATATTCTCGCTACCGATGCGGGTCATGTCCAAGGTCGTGCATTGAAATCCTTCCGCTTGTAGGCGGTGGCGCGTCCGCACTAACAGAGAAGATTTCCCCATCTGGCGGCTATTGAGGACATAACAAAATTCTCCGTTTTTTAAGGCTTCGTAGAGTTGGCGGTCGGCTTTTCGTTCGATGTACGTCGGATTGTTGAGGCTGAGGCTGCCGCCAACTTGATAGGAAGATAAGCTCATGAGTAATAGAGAGGAAAAAAGCAGGGGTCGAGACCCGAGCGAGGGCTTTTCTGGCGGTTGGCAGTCTGTTATTAATTTAAGCCTTTTGCCCTTCAATTACTCATTTTTTTAAAAATTCACGTTAATCTTAACAAGAAGCTATAGGGCAACTGCAATGCAATGTCACGAAAGGTGTAGCGCGATCGCCTAACTGTCTTGTTTTTCGCTCTTTTTGTCCAATTTTTGTTGATTTATTCATTTTTTATCTGTCAAGCGATACCAATTTTGGTGATTTTAGACACAAAGCCGTTGCCGTAGTTTCCCAAGGCTCTATTCTGTGACTCTTAGATCTAAGAATCTAAAATCTAAGAATCTAAAATCTAAGAATCTAAAATCTACAATCTAAAATCTAAAATCTACAATCCCTCACACAAGGCGCGATCGCCCGGGTCTAGTCCGTCATGACTGTGCAAGTAATCGCGCACCCAATGGCAGGCATAAGTCAATTCATCTAACTTGAGAATTTCAACTAAATTCCAGAAAATCACGGTTTGGTCGTCGCTACCGGAGGCGATCCAGGTGCCATCGGGACTGATGGCGATGTTGCGGACGGCTCCACTGTGCGCCTCCAGGGTTTTGATTAAAGTTCCCCCCACGGTCCAAATGGAGATCGTATTGCGGACACTACCCGCAATCAAGCGGCGATCGTCGGGAGTGAACGTTATCCCCCAAATGCCGCCGCCTTCGCCGGGTAACGTTTGCAGCCACTCCCCGTCACGAGTCCACAGGTCGATCGCGTCGTCGGCAGCGCCGGAGGCGAGCTGTTGGCTGTCGTGACTGAAGGCAACTTGATATACTCCCACCTCTCGCACTTGAAGGGTTTTGAGCAAGCGACCCTCGCCGTCCCAAAGTTTGACGGTGTTATCTTCACTGGCGGAGGCGATCCGTTGTCTGTCCGGGGAAAAAACAACATCCCAAATGGGGGCCGCATGTCCTTGGAGGATTTTTAACAGGGTTCCGTCGCGCTTCCAAATTTTGATCGTATTATCTCCCCCTGCGGATAAAATCCGTTGACCGTCGCGACTGATATCCACCGTGCGAATGGCGACGGAGGGATCGGCGATCGTGCGTTCTAAGGTTCCGTCGAACTTCCAAATTTTCACGGTTCCGTCTACCGAAGCGGAGACGATCGTTTGACTGTCGCCACTGACGGCGACATCTAAAACCATCGAGGTGTGACCCGTGAGGGTTCGCTCTAATCGAGCGTCTTTGGTCCAAATTTTAATGGTATTATCGCCGGAACCGGAAATGACGTGACGACCGTCGGGGGAAATGGCGACGGCGCGAACGGCGCCTTGGTGGCCGATCGCCCGTTTGAGTAAGGGATTGTCCAGATGCCAGAGTTTGGCGGTTTGGTCGTTACTGACCGAGACGAGATCGCGACCGTCGGGACTGAAGTCGGCGAACCAGACTCCGGCGTCATGTCCGGCGAGGGTTTTAAATGGGGTGCCGTCGAGGTGCCACAGTTTAATCGTGTTGTCGCTGGAGGTGGAGGCGATCGCCCGTCCGTCGGGACTGAAACGGACGCCCCAGATGGGACCGCGATGTCCGGTAAAGGTCTGTTGCAAGCGTCCGTCCCGGGTCCAGAGTTTGAGGGTGCGATCGTCGGAAACCGAGGCGAGCCAACGATTATCGGGACTGAAGGCCACATCCCAGACGAAAGATTGATGTCCGGTGAGGGTTTGCTCTAAGCGTCCGTCGGCGCTCCACAGTTTGACGGTTTTGTCTGCCGAACCGGAGGCGATCGCTTTCCCGTCGGGGCTCCAATCGACTCCGACAATCCCCGCTTGGTGGCCTTTCAAGGTTTTCACTGCCGATCCGCGCCAGTCCCAAATCCGAATCGTATTGTCTTCCCCTGCAGAGGCCAATTGTTGACCGTCGGGACTGAAACTCAACGTCCACACGCTGGCGGTATGACCCGTTAGAGTCCGTTTTAATGTCCCGTCGAGGCTCCACAGTTTGACCGTGGTATCGGCGGAACCGGAGGCGATCGTCTGGCCGTCGGGACTGAACTGCACGTCACGGACGGCAGCACGATGTCCGGTGAAGGTATGCTCTAGGGTGCCGTCGGCCTGCCAAAGTTTGACGGTGCCGTCACTGCTGGCGGTGACAATATGGGACCCGTCCGGGCTGAAATCGGCGCTGACGACGCTGGTCTGATGGCCTAAAAGACGATTGTATTCTTCGATGCCGTAGATGGTGCGTCCGAGGGCCAATTGGGTTTGACGGTCGAGTTGGGGATCGAGGCTGCTGAGGGCTTTGAGTTTTTGACGGGCGGCGATCGCCTGGAGTAAGGCGTCTAATTTGCGATTCGAGTCAAAATTGCCGTAAGCGGCGGAAAGGAGGGCTTTAATCTCGCTGTAGCGGGCTTCTCGTTCGCGATCGCTGGCCCGTCGGTATTGCCAGAAGGTGGTTCCTCCCAAGATCAGGGCGATCGCGAAGGCGACGCTGACGACTTTTAAGAGTAAATGCTGGAGTTTGGTGTTTTTTTGTTCTTGAATCAAGCGCGCTTCAATTTCGCGGGTCCGTTCCAGTTCTAGTTTCTGTTGGGTTTCTTGGCGATCGTAGGCTTCGCTGGCCGCTAAAAATTGATAGTCGGAATCGCTCAAACTTTTGCCCCGCGCCCACTGTTGGGCATCTTTTAAAGCTCGTCCGCGTAACAGTCGGGACGGGTCGGCGCGATCGCACGCTATCCAAGCGTTTATCATTTGCGAATACGGTCGCAGTTCGGCCAAATGTCGATCGACCCAAGTGGAATTAAAAACTTCGCGATAAATCCGATTTTTAATGGTTAAGCGATGATTTCTTCGCGCGACTAAGCCACTGAGAACTAATTCATTGTGTTCTTGGGATCCGTCGGCTGGTACTTCCACTCCTTGTAGGAGTTTTTGGTAAATTCCCAGCAAACGAGCGCATCGATTTTCATCGGCTAATAGGCGATCGCGAATCGTTTTTAAATGTTCCGGTTCGTCTTGCCCTTCCCAATTCTGCACGATACAGGTGCGCACGACCAAGCCGACCCAAAAACTATATTTTCCGGATTGAACCCACGCCCGATCGGTTTTCGCAAACATCGGGATTTTTTGGCCGATCTCTAACAGTAAATTACACAGTTTTTGAGTTAAAAAAGGTTGACCGTCGGTCCAGGATAAAATATTTTCTAACAAGTCGTGACCCTCGCCGAGGACGTCTAAACCCCGCGCGAGGGGTTCGGCTTCCCTCAAAGTAAAGCCGCGCAAGGGAATCGCGGTGCCGATGTTAAAGGGCGTTCGGTGGCGATCGCGAATTAAATCCGACGGGGTGGCGACGCCAAAAATGGCAAAGGTAATCCGGTTATACTGCGGTTGGAGCGATCGTTGGTTGTAGCAAAATCGGATAAAGGCAAAAAAGTCATCGACGGAAAAGGGAAGACTGAGAATGGTATCGATTTCGTCGATGAAAACGATGAGGCGATCGTCGGGGAATTTTTCGAGTAACACGTCTTCGATAAAATTACTCAAACGCTGTACTAAGGAAATGTCTTCTTCCTCTCGCCACCAGGTTTTGAGGTTGAATTTTCCTAACAGGCCGAATTTTTGCCATAATTCGGTCACGATGCCTTTGTACCATTGCAACGGCTGGATATTTTCGCTGCCGATCCGGGTCAGGTCTAAGGTGGTACATTTAAAGCCTTCTGTTTCCAAGCGATGACGGGTTCTGACTAATAAGGAAGATTTTCCCATTTGTCGGCTGTTGAGAACGTAGCAAAACTCGCCACGTTTTAAGGCTTCGTAAAGTTGGGTATCGGCTTGGCGGCTGACGTAAGTTGGATTGTCAATGGAAAGACTGCCACCGACTTGATAATCTGAAGATTTCATGGGTTAAAAAATTAAATTAAAGAAGCTCGCCGGATCGACGATCTCGGAGTGCTGCGATTTTTTCTTCTTCAATTGTACGAATTCAATTTTGGGATCGGCTAATGGCCTGGAACGGGCAAAAAAATAGACGGTCAGAATGACCGCCCGATCGAGTGTTTGGGGTAAATTGAATACGACGCGATCGCCTCGTGTTTTAACCGCGCGTGGCTTCTAACAAACGAGAATAGTAAAAACGGGTACTGGTCATCCCCTGACGTTGGATCGAAAAACCGTTGTCTTGTAAGATCCGAACGACATCGGTTTCGCGATGTTGGTAAGCGCGGGTGGTTTTGCTCGGTCCGGGGAACAGTTCGCCAATTTTTTTGAGAACGCTCAACGCCAGTGTTTTCGGAGCAAAGCTGAGAATTAAGCGGGATTCGGCCATCGAGCATAAGTGAGAAATCATGCGCGCGGCGTCTTCTTGGGGATAGTGAATGAGAACGTCGAGACAAATCACCGTATGATATTTTCCGGCGATCGATTCGAGGTCTTGGGCGCTGAAACTGATATTATTGTTCGGGCCGAAAAAGACTTTGGCGCGATCGTAGGCTTCGGCGACCATTTTTTCGGAAATATCGCTACCGTAGACCATCGCACCCTCTTGCGCGAGGGGAATGCTCAAACTGCCGACCCCACATCCGGCGTCGCAAACGGACAAACCGCGCAAGTTGCCGTCGGCTTTGAGCCAGTCCATGACGGTATCGACGGTTTGCTGATGTCCTTTACGGATGTCGAGTTGGACTTTGTTGACTTGTTCGGTGCCGTAAATCCGCCGCCAGCGATCGAATCCGGTGGCGTTGAAATAGTCTTTGACAACGGTTTTATCGTCTACTGCGTTCATCTAAATCCCGGATACTGAATGATTCCCAGCTTTCAAACTTACCACGTTGGGGGGGGTCGGACGATCGCCGATCGCCCCGGAATCGCTGTTTTTGGCGGGTTTAATCTGCGGCGATCGCCAAACTGGCTAAAATGGCTTCGGCGGTGGCGAGGTTGGTGGCGAGGGGGACTTGGTGGACGTTGCAGATTCTCAACAAGGCTTGTATATCCGGTTCGTGGGGTTGCGCGAACAGGGGATCGATTAGGAAAATAACGGCTTTGACTTGTCCTTCGACGACTTGGGTGGCGATTTGTGCGTCTCCTCCAAGCGGACCGGATTGCATTTGTTCGACGTTCAATCCGGTGGCTTCGTGAATCCGTCCTCCGGTGGTTCCGGTGGCGATTAATCGATAGCGATCGAGGAATTGACGATGTTTGTTCGCGAACCCAACGATATCGTCTTTCTTGCGATCGTGTGCAATCAAAGCGATGGTCGAAGACATGAGGAAAGTTTAGATTTTAGAGTTTAGATTTTAGATTTGAGTTTACATTAAGGGGCTTTGGGGACGATGGCAATGCGATCGCCGCTTGTGGTTTGAGGTGCGTTTTGAGGCGCGTTCGCCAAGGGGGGCGATCGCGCGCCGATAAAAAACCGGAATGCTCCTAACATTCCGGTCTGTCCCGAACCTATGGGTTTTTAGCTGTGAAATTCAGATTTGTTGAGAGGAGACAACGACAAATCAGAACGTAAATGTTGAAACAATTTAAACGCGATTCACTCGATTCTAGATCGAAGGGATGAAGAGCAGATGCATCCTCGACGGCGAGCGATCTTTCAGTTCAATCAAGTAATGGGTGGAGATAGCGACTGATTGACTCGTTTTCTTTTTACTTGTAGTGCGCTTCCTTTGTCTAGTCGATCGCCCGAGATTTGTCAATTCTTCACACGCGATCGCCCCAGGTAAAGTTCTGATAAAGAATGTGGCGATCGCTCCGGTAGCTTCCTCCGGAGACCTTGACGGTTCATTTACGTTTCGTCGCTTTCCGATTCGGGGGCGATCGCGAATTGGCGTTCGAGTTCGCGATAGTGGGGAATGTCGATAAACTGCTCGAATTCCTCGAAATCCACGGCGCGATCGTATCCTACCGTCGTTCGATGTTGTTTTAAATGTCGAAAACATTCGCGAATGGCATAGGTCGCGCAAAACAATCCGGACAGAGGAAAAACGGCAATTTTATATCCCAATGCTTCCAATTCCTCCGCCGAGAGTAACGGCGTTTTTCCCCCTTCGATCGCGTTAGCAAATAACGGAATATCTGACAACTCCCGAGCAATAATTTGTAACTCTTCTGCCGATTGCGGCGCTTCGATAAAAATGATATCCGCCCCCGCTTCAAAATAGGCGCGTCCTCGGGCGATCGCCTCGTCCAAACCCAAAGGCGCCCGCGCGTCCGTGCGTCCGACGATCGCCAAGCCACTGTCTCCTCGCGCTTGCACCGCCGCTTTAATTTTTTCCACCTGTTCCCGGCTCGAAATGACTCGTTTTCCGCTAAAATGCCCGCATTTTTTCGGCCATTGTTGGTCTTCGAGAATAATTCCGGCGACCCCGAGTTTGACCGCTTCTCCCACGGTTCGCATGACATTGAGCGGATTACCGTAACCCGTATCCAAATCTGCCACTAACGGAATATCGATCGCCTCCGCCATGCGTCCGACCGCGTAAAGCATCTCCGTCGCCGTCAGAAAACCGTAGTCCGGGCGCCCGAGGGTGGCCCCGGAAATGCCGAAGCCACTGGTAAAAACAATTTCAAATCCAGCTTGTTCGGCGATCCGGGCGCTAATACAGTCGTAAACCCCCGGGAGAACGAATAAGCCGGGACGTTCGAGAAGTTGTCGCAGTTTTTGACCGGGAAGCATTGTTAGTTGAGATTTTAGAGTTGAGATTTGAGACTTTAGATTTTAGCGAGAAAGAGGGGACGCGAGTCAAAGGGGGGTTCAATTAAAGAAACGATCGCCCGGAAAGCTGCGAGCGAAAAGAGAACGTCTAATGTGAACTTCTAAAATAATAGAAACCGTTATTCCGAGCGCGATTATGGCTCAATCTTCCATCGAACGCTTACTCGAAGATCTGAAAAACCCGGATGAAGCAATTCGTAACCGGGCGACTCAAGAACTCTGGCGCATCTGGTTCTATCAAAAAGGGGTTTCTGGGGTCGAAATCCTCCAACGCTGCGAAGGGCTAATCGATTCGGGAGATCTCAAAGCTGCCGAAATGATGTTGACGGACTTAATTCGCGATCGCCCCGATTTTGCGGAAGCGTGGAACCGTCGGGCGGTGCTGTATTACACCATGGGTCGGTACCGACAGGCGATCGCCGACTGCGAAAAGGCGATCGAACTCAACCCGATTCATTTTGGGGCGTTGCACGGTTTGGGTTTGTGTCATGCGTCTGTCGGCGACTATCGTGCGGCGATTCGCGCTTTCCGTCGGGCCTTGGAAATTCAGCCTTATGCCCTGGTCAACCAACGTTTAATTTTAGAATGTACGGCGCGCCTGAGTTGAGGGAGGGCGATCGCCGATTTCCTCAACTCAACTACACCGAAAAACTGGATAAAAAAACTGCACCCGTTAGAGTGCAGCTTGGTGGTTGATGTCTCACGAAGCACGAAAGTTATCAGTTCCTAGAAGGAAAAGGAGGAAAAAAAATAGAAATATCGGATTCTTAAATATTCGATCGATGATAGAGTCGCTTGACGTTCGCCGATTTCATTCGCGCCAGTCAATCCTCGTCGTGGGGGGAAGGTACTCAGGATTGAGGGGGAAGCACGAATTTACTTATTCGATCGCTTGAATCCAACCGCGCCGGATGGCGTGCAGCAACCGTTCGATCGCGTCTTTTTCTTCCCGATTGAGGGTCGATTTTTTGGCGAGAGCGTCGATTAAATATTCTTTTTCACTAAGGGTCACGATTCCTTCGTTCCACGCTTTACCAAAGACTTCGGCAATCCAGGAATCGGAGAAGACACCACCAGCACGCATCATGAAAATTTGCCCCTAAACGCTTACAATCCTACTATCGGCGATTCGAGCGCTGGATGGTGCGATCGCCACCCCTGAGCGATCGTGAGTCTTATCATCAGCCAGAGTGATTTTCTGTCAAGATCCCATGTGATTCGACCCCCGCTTCCCAGTGATCTCTGTCACAATCGAAAGGGAAGCTCGCCGCAGGAGAACTTTTGATGTTTAACAAAAGGACGCGCCGTAACTTCTTAACCCTCAGCATGATGGTCGCTGGCGGGATTGTCGGTTGCGCTCATTTAAAGACGAGTTCCACCGCGCGATCGGTTCCCCAAACTACCGCGCGATCGCTGCCACCAACCGCGACCCTACCGGAGCGGATTTTAGGGAAAACTGGCGAAAAACTGCCGATTTTCGGCTTGGGGGGCGCGGGAAAAACCCCTTTATCCTGGCACGGACACGAGTCCGAGGCGATCGCCCTGATCGAACGCGCCCTCGAATTGGGGATTCGCTATTTCGACACCGCCGCCAGCTACGGCCCGAGTGAAGACCATCTCGGTAAAGTTTTGCCCTCCTATCGTCAGCAAATCTTTCTCGCCAGTAAAACCGCCGCACGCGATCGCGATGGTGTCTGGCGGGAGTTAGAGCGATCGCTGACCCGCCTCAATACCGATTTTCTCGATTTGTGGCAATTGCATCACGTCTCGTTCGACCGCGAACTCGATACCATTTTTGCTAAAGATGGCGCCATCCAGGCGATCGAAGAAGCCAAAGCCCAAAAGCTGATCCGCTTTGCCGGAATTACCGGACACCACGAACCCGACATCATTATTAAAGGATTGCGCCGCTATCCGTTCGACACCACCTTAATTCCCGTCAATGCTGCCGAAATACACCACCCGCGATCGTTCGTCACCCAAGTGCTACCCGTCGCCCGCGAACTCGATGTCGGCGTCATTGCCATGAAGGTTCCCGCCTACGGACGACTGTTCAAACCCGGCGTGTTAACCGGAATGGAAGAAGCTCTAGGCTATACCATGTCTCAACCCGGCGTCCACTGCTGCATTATCGCGGCGGAAAACGTCGCCCAGTTGAGCGCCAATTTTGAAGTCGCCCGAGCCTTTCAACCCTTAAGTGAGGAGGCGATCGCCGCGATCGAAGCTCGCACTGCGTCCTCCTGGGAAGATAACACCTTCTTTCGCGCCTGGACGTGAGGTAAGGAGTTTAGAGTTTAGATTGACCGAGGTGGGAGACGAGAATCGGAAGAAAGCTTATTGTTCCCCTTTTTGCGCTAAATAATGTTTTCCCCAGGCGTCCATCGCGTCCAGAACGGGTTTGAGACTCTCTCCCAACGGCGTTAGAGAATATTCGACCTTGGGCGGAACTTGTAAATACACTTCTCGATGAATCAAACCGTCACTTTCCATCTCCCGCAATTGCTGAGTCAACATCTTTTGAGTAATTCCCCGTAACGCCCGATGCAACTGCCCGAAGCGTTTCACTCCTTCAAAAAGTTCTCGTAAAATTAATACTTTCCAACGCCCTCCGATCGCCTCGATCGTGCTTTCCACCGCGCAACTGAGGCGGTCTTCCGTTTGCTTTGCTTTTTCCATCGTTACTTTTTAGTAAGTACCTTACTTTAAAGTGCATACTTCCCAGATTAGAGGGAATAGCGCTAAATTGTAAATAACACGAGCAAGGATGAAAACCAAGCTCCATCATTCTGAACTTGACTCTTGTTTTAAACCCGTCGATAGAGAGGAAAATGCGATCGTGAACGCACCGATGATTGCCGACAAAAAACCTGCCGTTTTAGACTTAGAAGCCGGAGACTATTGGTGGTGTACTTGCGGGCGATCGCAAAATCAACCCTTTTGTGATGGCGCCCATCAAGGGACTGGATTGACTCCCGCTAAATTCACCCTAGAAACTTCCCAAAAAGTAGCACTGTGTCAGTGTAAATACAGTCAAAATCCGCCCTTCTGTGATGGCGCTCATGTCAAACTCTAGAGATAATTAAATCTATCTCGCTTCGATTTTCTCTCGTTCAGTCCTTCACTTTCAGTCCTAACAATCATGACTTTTCTCATTCGTAAATCTGAAGAACGCGGCCAAAACCAGATCGATTGGCTCAAATCTTACCATACTTTTTCTTTCGCCAACTATTACGATCCCAATCAAATGGGATTTCATCATTTGCGAGTTATCAATGAAGATTGGATCGCCCCGAGTAAAGGATTTGGAATGCACCCCCATCGAGATATGGAAATTATTACTTATGTCTTAGACGGGGCATTAGAACATAAAGACAGCATGGGCAATCAATCGACGATTAAACCCGGTGAAGTTCAAGTAATGAGCGCCGGAACGGGGGTGCTGCACAGTGAATATAACCCCTCTTCTACCGAAAGCGTTCATTTATTGCAAATCTGGATCCTCGCCGATCGCAACGGCGTCACTCCGAGATACGACCAGAGAGTTTTTTCGGATGAAGAAAAGCACAATCGCTGGCGTTTGATTGTTTCTAAAAATGGAGAACAAGGTTCGCTCTGGATTCATCAAAATGCTAACATTTATGCCACAATTCTCGATCCAGGAGTGAAGTTAACCTATCCCTTTAAGCCGGATCGACGCGCTTGGTTGCACGTTGTCAAAGGTGAAATCATCCTGGATGGACAATCTCTAAAAACGGGAGATGGCGTGGCGATCGCGCGATCGGAAACAATGGAGTTTCAAGCAAACACAGAGGCTGAATTACTCTTGTTTGATTTAATGTAAAAGCGTTCTACAGCGACTCTAACCCCCAAGTAGTTCTTTTCCGATCGAAGAAAAGAACCGCTTGGGGATATTTATTGCCCGTTGGCTATTTTCGATCTCAAACAAGTTAAAATTGAAAATTAACGGCAAAGACTACACTCAGCACATTCGAGAAGTTACCCGCGATCGTCGTGACCGGAATTCCTCGCTACCCCAGGGATCTTACCTTGCGTCCTTATCAAAAACAGGCCGTAGAAAGTTGGTTCGCCCACCAGGGGCGCGGAACCCTGAAAATGGCGACCGGAAGCGGCAAAACGATTACCGCACTGGCGATCGCCACCGAACTTTATCTTAAAATTGGCTTGCAAGTTTTACTCGTCGTCTGTCCTTACCGCCACCTCGTCAGTCAGTGGGCCCGCGAGTGCGAAAAATTTGGCTTGCAACCCTTACTCGCCTTTGAAAGCGTCCGCAATTGGTTTAGTTCCCTCGCCACACAACTCTACAACGTGCGCGGCGATCGCCAAACATTTCTCACGATTATCACCACCAATTCAACCCTGTTAAAAGAAAGTTTTCAGTCGCAAATCAAATACTTACCGCCCAAAACTCTCATTGTCGGCGACGAAGCCCACAACCTCGGCGCGCCGAGGTTAGAAGAAAGTTTACCCCGTCACGTCGGCTTGCGTTTGGGGCTGTCAGCTACCCCGGAACGCTATTTTGACGATACGGGAACCGATGAATTACTCGGCTATTTCGGGGCGATAATCCCCCCCGAACTCACGTTAGGGGATGCGATTCGAGTGGGAGCGTTAGTTAGATATTTTTACTATCCTCTTTTGGTTTATCTCACCGAATCGGAAAGTCGAGCCTACGCGCGCTTGACCACCCGCATCGGTTGGGCGTTGATGGACGAGGACAAGATCGAGGAAAATGAGTTTTTGACCGCATTGTTAATGCAGCGCGCCCGGATTATCGGGTCTGCGGCTAATAAATTGGAAGCGTTACGGGGGTTGATGCGCGATCGCCTCGATACAACTCATACCTTATTTTATTGTGGCGATGGCACCGTCGGGCGATCGCGAACCTACAACGTGAGGCAAATCGAAGCCGTAGCGCGCCTGTTGGGTTCCGAACTCGGCTATCGGGTCAATACCTACACCGCCGAAACGCCCCTAGCCGAACGCGAAGATCTACGGCGACAGTTTGAAAACGGCCAATTACAAGGGTTAGTGGCGATTCGCTGTCTTGACGAAGGGGTGGACATTCCCGCCATCAGAACCGCCGCCATTCTCGCCAGTAGCAGCAATCCGCGCCAGTTCGTGCAACGTCGGGGCCGCATCTTGCGCCCACATCCGGGAAAAGAACGGGCGACATTGTTCGATACCATTGTGATGCCGCCGGAATTAGACCGCGATGCGATGCAAGTCGAACGCAATTTCCTCCGCAAAGAGTTGCGGCGCTTTGTCGAGTTTGCCGATTTAGCGGAAAACGCAGGGGAAGCCCGTTTGAAGTTATTAAATTTGCAAAAAAAATACGGTTTATTGGATTTGTAGGCGATCGTTCCCTCTCAATTTTGACTTGACTTGTTTTAATTAAAATGCGCCTATAATTTAACGAGAGGGAAAACGGCCACAAACTTCGTTCAAATGGCTATTCTTTCGATCGCTATTAATCCTCTAGACTCACCGTTTAGCTCATAAAAGCAAAAACGGCCAGAGTAATTTTACTCAATTACATACTCAGAGTCATATGAATTCGATCGCGCCACTCTTGCAAAAAAGCTTGACTGTATTATTTTGTTTGACCTTCTTATATGGTTCGAGTTTAGCTCAGTCTTCTCCGCCAATTTCTGACACGGATAAGTTACAAAATACAGGATCGAAAACTTTAGCTTTATATCCAATCAACCCGAGTTTAAATCTCGATATAGATCTTTCCCAATACCCCACTATTCCCTCTAAAATAGCGGCGATCGAAGAGTGGAAAAATCAACTCAAACTGTCGCGAACTTCCGGCGATCGCCCCCGAGCAGCGTTAACCTTAACGCAATTAGCTTTTATGTATCGACAGCTAGGCGCTATCAACACCGCTCAGCAATATTATCACGAAGCATTAACTGTCAATCGAGAACTGGAAAATCGCCTCGCAGAAGCTTCGATCCTCGCTCAAATTGCCGGAATTCACGTTAAAAATACAGCGCGATGGAATCGAGAGCAGTATTTTGATTTTACTCACGAGTTAGCCATCAACTCGCAACGCGGGAATAATTTATTACAAAGTGGTGACAAAGATCGAGAACGAGCGCAAGAATTTTATCGCCGTTCCCTCGCTATTTTTCAGGAGATTAACGAACGTTCTACAAATCAAAATATAGCCGCCCGTCAAGGCGAAGCCACTGTTTTAATGAGTATGGCTGGAGTGTCTTACTTGAATGACGATCGCCCCGATCGATTCCTCGAGCAAGCTCTAGCAATTTATGAAGAAATTGGCGATCGTCCCGGACAAGCATTAGTTTTGGGAAAATTAGCTGAATTATATCTCTCGATTGAATATCAAGAGCCACAAATTGGCTCGGAATCTTTCGATCGCGCGATCGCTATTTATGAAGCGTTAAATCAACCCAGTAATCCTCAACATTCTCAGCAATTTATCCTAGTCAAAAATCAGATAAAACTGTTGAACTTTGCCGTTCAACAATGGTGGTCGGAAGATCGAGAAAAAGCATTGAATTTCCACGATCGCGCCTTAACCCTTGCTACAGAAATCGGCGATCGTCAAGGGGTGGCTCTCACTTTGCAAACCTTAGCAGAAAGGTATGAATTTTCAGGAGATGCATCAACGGCATTAAAATTGTACGATCGCGCTTTAACTATCTATCGAGAACTCGGCGATTCCGTGTCCGAATCGGAAATTTGCGATCGCGTCGCTTTGATTTATGCTCAACTTCAAAACTGGCCGCAGGCATTAGAGTTTTACCGTCAACAATTAATCAGTTTGGCAGCAGCGAGCGAACTTTACAAGCAACTTTCAGACCCGGAAAAAGCTTTAGAATTTGATTACCGTCAGGCGACGATTTTATTTGCAACGGCTGGAATTTACGATCGCCTCGAACAGCGCGATCGTGAATCGGAAGCGTACAGCCAAGGGCGATCGATTTATCGAAAAGTGGGCGATCTCGAAGCAGAAACAAGTTTTTTACTGGCTATTGCCGAACGCTACAAAAAACAAGATCGACCGGAAAGAATTGAACCTGTATTAAAAGAAGCGATCGCGCTTTATCAAGAAACGGGGGATCTCGAAGGCGAAGCTCAGTTATGGAGTGAGTCGATCGCCTTTCTTTATACTTATGGTTTGAGAGACCCAGAAAAAGGATTAGAAGCGCTCGATCGTGCGCTGGTAATTTATCAAAAACTGGGCGATCGTCAACGAGAATTAGAAATTCTTGAAACCATTGCCTATTTTTATATTGATAGTTTGGGAGATCTAGAAAAAGCTTTATCTTTTTATCAAAAAGCTGCGGCAGTTCACGAAGATCTCGACGATCCGGAATTAGAAATTTCGACATTGATAGATCTCGCTAAAACGTACTATCTGTTAGGCGATCGTGAAACGGCATTGTTCACCTTCAAAAAAGCCGCAAGTCTTGGTGAACAATCGGGAGATCCTAAAACACAAACCAATACATTAAAAAAGATTATTGAACAATATTTTGAATTGGAAGATCGCGCCAATGCTTTAGAATTTCATCAAAAACTGATTCCGCTTTATCAACAATTAAACGATCTTGAAAGCGAATCGAATACATGGAGGACGATTGGCGAAATTTATTATAAATTAGATCGACCCGATCGAGCCATTGAAGCATTTAGACAATCCCATAAAGTTTATCAAGAAAATGGAGATCGTCCGGGAGAAGCGTGGAGCCTTTATCAACTTGCTAAAACTTACACGACATTAGGGGATCTCGAAAAAGCTTTAGACGCCTACAATCGAGCGTTACCGATTTATATCGAAGAATTAGAGGCTCCTTTCCAAGAAGGGCGAATTCTTGATATTTCAATGGCGATTGGGGAAATTTATGCTTATTTGAAAGAACCTGAAAAAGCTTTAGAATTTTGCGATCGTAGTTTAAACTATGCTCGACAATTTGAAGCCACAGAACGGTTAAAAGATCGAGAAATTTTCAGGGAAATCGGCCAATTATGTTACCGTGTTGGCAATCCTGAAAAAGCCCTAGAATCCTTTAATCTCTATCGCCAATTTTACGAGGAACTGGGAGTTGACCGTGCGGCGATCGGTCTGATTCGGATTGGGGAGGATTATACGGATCTGGGCGATGGTAAAAAAGCATTTGAATTTTTTAATGAAGCACGGGAAGTTTACCAAAAAGTGGGATTTATTGAGGGCGAACTCAATACCTTACGAACTATTGGTAAAACTTATTTATATCTTAAAAATTATCAACAATCATTAGAGTTTTTCGATCGCATTCTCGTTCTTTCTCGCGAAATTGGCGATCGTCAGCGCATGGGAACGACCTTATTCGATCTCGGCTCGGTTTACATGCAGTTAGGAGATTGGGAAAAAGCCTTAGATCTCTACAATCGCTCTTTAGAAATTTATCAAGATATTGAAGGAGAATATAGCAAAAAAATCGATCTTTACACGCAAATCGCTACAGTCTATCAACAATTAGGTGACGTACAAAAAGCTTTAGAACTTTACCAAAAATCGGTCGATCTTTCCCATCAGAGCAGTTCTGATTTTCAATTGCATTCTAATCTCAGAAAAATTGGTAAGCTGTATGCCGAATTAGGCGAATTAGAAAAAGCTTTAGAGGCTTTCAATCGGGCATTGAATTTAAACGAATATTCTCGTTTCTATTTATATACCGATCTAGGTAAAGTTTATTCTCAATTGGGTGATTCAAATCAAGCTTTAGCGTTATTCCAAAAATCTCTCCAAGTTTACAATAATCATAACCCCGAAAATCAGGCAGAAAATTGGCTTGGTATAGCCAAGATCGAGAGAAATAATGGAAATTTTGAGGAAGCTTTAACTTCGATTGAAACAGCTTTAAAATTGATAGAAGAGCAACGAAGGACTCGGGTTTCTCCAGAAGATCGTCAAAACTTTTTTGCATCCAAACAGGAATATTATGAATTTTATATCGACCTGTTAATGGAACTGCATGAAAAGAATCCCTCAAAAGGTTACAATATGCGAGCTTTTGAGATTGCCGAACGCTCGAAAGCTCGCAGTCTTTTAGACTTGCTTGCAGAAGCTGAGATCGACATTCATAAAGGCATCGATCCGGAATTGGCGATCGCCGAACGCAAGTTACAGGAAGAATTGGATGCGATCGAACGTCGTCGGGTTACTCTTTACAATAGTGAATATACCTCAGAGCAAGCTGCAGCAATTGAAATGGAACGTCAATATTTGCTGCAAAAATATCAAGAACTGCAAACCGAAATTCGCAAAGCTAGCCCGAGTTATGCAGATTTAACTCAACCCCAACCTTTAACAACAACAGAAATTCAGGAAAAGGCGATCGACGATCGTACTCTATTACTGCACTATTTCCTCGGCGAAAAACGTAGTTTTTTATGGGCTGTCGGTCGAGAAGGAGTAACAAGCTATCAATTGCCACCAAAAGCCGAAATTGAAGAAGCAGTCGAAACGTTTCGTAAATATTTAATTCAAAGTTTTAGCGATCCTAAAATTTTGGCTAAAGCTTCTGGAACCGTTTATGAAATGTTATTAACTCCAGCAGCCGATCGCTTCGGCGATCGCCGCTTATCAATTGTGGCCGATGGCATTTTAAATTACCTTCCATTTTCAGCCATTTCTTTACCCGATCCTTCGGGAAATAACAAGTATTCTCCCTTGGCGATCGAGCGTGAAATAGTCAATCTACCTTCGGCATCAACTTTAGCCATTTTGCGGCGAGAAACTCAAGACCGAAACCCTGCCCCCAAAACGATCGCCATTTTTGCCGATCCGGTCTTTAATCCTGATGACAAGCGTTTAGAAACTCCCAGTTTAATCGCGCAAAACGATCGAAATAAGTGGGAACAATACACCCTCGATCGCGCGACGAGACAAACAGACATCGGACGCTGGACTCGACTCCCGGGAACGCGCACGGAAGCTGAAGCAATTCTCGCCTTAGTTGAGTCCTCACAACGCAGTTATGCAGTTGATTTTGCTGCCAATCGTACCGCAGCAACCGACCCACAATTACGCGACTATAAAATTCTCCATTTTGCCACTCACGGATTACTGAATAACGTCAATCCCAATCTTTCGGGAATTTTGCTATCAATGTTCGACGAACGAGGAGATTTTCGCAATGGTTTCTTACGGTTAAATGATGTTTTTAATTTAGATTTACAGGCAGATTTAGTTGTTTTAAGCGCCTGTCAGACCGGGTTGGGAAAACCCGTGCGCGGCGAGGGATTAGTCGGTTTAACGCGCGGATTTATGTATGCGGGTGCGCCTCGGGTTATCGTCAGTTTGTGGAATGTGGATGATGTGGCTACTGCAGAAATGATGTCTCGATTTTACCGTTTGATGTTTGTCGAAAAATTATCGCCAACAGCAGCATTAAGAGCGGCTCAATTAGAAATGCAACGGGAAACGGAGTGGAAGTTGCCTTATTATTGGGCTGCTTTTACATTGCAAGGGGATTGGCGTTAACAACTGAGTAGGTCGTTCACACAGAAAAGCGCTATAGTAAGAAAAGAAGTGAACCCGCGATCGCGCGGCTGTAATGGAGAAATTGGGGTGAAAATTGATGGATCGTGATGAAAATTCAGAAGACATTCAAGAACCGATTACGAGCGCACCGCCAGAAATTCGCCAAATTATAGAGCGAGTTTTGGAAGCGGAAAGAGCCAAACTGTATCAAAAAAGTCCCCGTTACATTAATGAAGATATTTTAAATATTGTTAAGGAAGAAGTACAATGAGATTGCGGTCGATCGAACTCAATAATTTCCGCCAATTTTACGGCAAAACCCCAGAGATTCAATTAGCAAACGGTTCTAAAAATACTACTGTTATTTACGGTAATAACGGATCGGGGAAAACAACTTTACTCAATGCCTTTACTTGGGTCCTCTACGAGAAGTTTTCAGCCGCATTCGCAGCACCCGAACAATTGGTAAATAAGCGCGCGATCGCCGAAGCAAAACCCCGTCAGGCAATTGATTGCTGGGTTTCCTTAGACTTCGACCACGAAAACAAAAGGTATCGAGTCCGTCGGGCTTTTCGCGCCTATAAAGACGAGTTCGGGGCGATCGAGCAAACGGATAAGGAAGTATTTTTGCAAATTGCTGGAGATGACGGGCGCTGGCATTATCCCGATCGCCAACCGGAAGAAATTATCGGTGCGATTTTGCCAGGAAGTCTGCATCAATACTTCTTTTTTGATGGAGAACGGATCGAACAGATTGTCCGTTTGGATAAAAAGTCAGAAATTGCCGAAGCTACCAAAGAATTACTCGGTATTAAAATTTTAAATCGCTCGATCGATCATTTAAAAGCTTGTATCAATGCTTTAGAACAAGAATTAAAAGATATTGGAGATCCCGAAACTCAAAAATTGCTGAAAGATAAAGACAAACTCAGTGAAGAACGAGAGCGATTAAAGCACGATTACGATATCATTTGTCAGGAGTTAGATAGTCAAGAAACGGTTAAAAAAACGTTGGGCGATCGCCTGCGCCAACTCGATGATGGCAAGCAGTGGCAAGAAAAACGGCAGGAACTAGAAAAGCGAGAACGGGAAACCAGACACGCACTTATTCAAGCGAGAAATAATTTTAAAAATGCCGTGGCAACTCGGGGATATATGGTATTTCTGAATGAGGCGATCGCCAACTTTCAAACCCTCGTTGAAGACTTGCGTCGAAAGGGAGAATTACCAACTGGAATTAAGCGGCAGTTTGTCGAACAGTTACTCGCCAGAGAACGCTGTATTTGCGGTTCCGAACTGTTAGCGGGAACCGACTCCCACGAACGGGTTTGTGCTTGGATGGATAAAGCGGGAATTGCAGAAGTAGAAGAAAGTGCCATTCGTATGAGCGCTCAAGTTGAAGAAATTGAAAAACAAATTCCCCAATTTTGGGAAGAAACCGATCGCGAACAAGCAAAAATTAATCAGCATCGCATGGAAATTTCGCGAATTGAAACTCAACTCGACGACTTGAAAAAAAAGCTGCGTACTTTTCCAAATGAAGATATTCAAAAATTACAGCAACGACTCGACGAAACAGAAGCCTCGATTCGAGAGTTGACCTTACAACAAGGGATTAACCAGCAAAAACGAGAAAATTTAAAAACTGAAATCGAGCATTTAGGCGATCGCATTGCCAAACATCAAATGCTCGAAGCCAAGCAAACCCTCGCCCAACGCCGCATCGCCGCTACCCTCGACGCCATGCAACGCTTAAGCGAAGTGCGATCGCGCATCGATCGCCAATTTCGCTTACAATTAGAACGAAGAGTGCAAGAACTTTTCAGTCAAATTTCTTTTACTCCTTATTTACCGAAATTGAGCGAGAAATACGAATTAACTTTAGTTGAAAATACCGCCGGAATTGAATTGCCCGTTGCTGCATCTACGGGAGAAAATCAAATTTTAAGCTTATCTTTTATCGGTGGAATTATCGATCGCGTTCGGGAATGGAGTAAAAATAGAATGCTGATGGGTCCCGACAGTAGTATGTTTCCGATTGTCATGGATTCGCCATTCGGTAGTTTGGACGAAATTTATCGGCGTCAGGTTGCTAATTGCATTCCTAAACTAGCAAATCAACTGGTGGTTTTAGTCACAAAAACGCAGTGGAGAGGAGAAGTAGAGCGAGAAATGTCCGATTGTATCGGCAAGGAATATATACTGGTTTATTATTCTCCAAAAGCGGATTGTGAAGAAGATGAAATTCATCTAAAATCTGCAAGTTATCCTTTGGTTCGTAAAAGTCCTAATGATTTTGAATATACAGAAATCATTGAAGTATTTTCTGAGAATTAGATCGATCGCTCTAATGCTTCTTTTTTGACTTATTTTTGGAAAATGAACTTTTCATCTACTCCTCAAGTTTCCGTCGTGATTCCCGTCTATAATGGCGAGGAAGATTTAGAAGAATCGATCGATTGCTTGCGATCGCAAACCTACCCAAGCGATCGTGTTGAATATTGGATAGTGGATAACAATAGTAGCGATCGCAGTGCAGAAATTATTCAAGCGGCGATCGCCGATCCAAGCAATACAATTGCCCTTCATTATTTAAGCGAAAATTGCATTCAAAGTTCTTACGCCGCCCGCAATGCTGGAATTCGCGCCGCCAGGGGAGAAATTATCGCCTTTACCGATGCAGACTGTCGCCCAGAATTCCATTGGTTATCTACCTTAATTCAACCTTTTGCTAAAAAAAATATCGGTATTGTAGCGGGAGAAATTCAAGCTTTACCGGGTAAAAGCTTACTCGAAAAATATGCGGATCTCGAAGAAACTCTTTCACAGAAACATACTCTTTCTCACCCATTTTGTGCTTACGGACAAACTGCAAATCTGGCTATTCGGCGATCGATCTTTGAAGAAATAGGCTTATTTCGTCCCTATTTAACAACGGGAGGAGATGCAGATATTTGCTGGCGAATGTTACGAGAAACGAATTGGGAAATTGAGTTTTCTGCGGAGGCGATCGTCAAACATCGTCATCGCTCGACCTTAAAAAGTTTACGCAGTCAGTGGCGACGTTACGGCGAATCGAACCGCTACTTACACGAACTCTACGGCGTCGAATTAATGCGAGAAAGCGATCGCCGCGAATACCTTTATCGCCTCACTCGCTGGTTACTTAAAGAGGTACCCATAGCTACGGGAAAGGCGATCGCCCGTCGCAGTTCGGCGATCGATTTTTTCAAAACTCCTATTGGTTTATTGTGTTTATCCGCTAGATTAGCCGGACAACGAGAAAGTCAATTATCCGAAAAAGCAAAAAAGATTGAATGGTTAGATCGACCTTTTGAATAATTTTGACAATCGTAAGTAAAAAAAGGCGAGCCTGTTGCCCGCCTTTCTGTCTTTAAGAGGCTTAAAAACTCTACAAAAAACAATCAAATCATCGCAATACGATCGCTCTCTAATTGAGAAAGATCGTATTTTTCCGGTCGTTTTTCCGTTCCTTCCTTCACTTCAAAAGTTAGATCGACAGCTTGCGAATTTTCTAATGCTTGCACGCAGAGTTCTGCAATATCTTCTCGCGAAACTTTTCCTTTTATATTGTCGCCGCGATCGAAGATTAAATCTTTCCCGCCTGGTTCTTCAGTCAGCGCACAAGGACGCACGATCGTGTAAGGAATTCCACTGGCGCGAATGACATCTTCACCGCGTAACTTCCACGTTAAAATACCGCCAAGTTGGTCGTTCATCCGCACTGCAGGCGGTTCTTCTTCTAAATTCAAGCCGGGACGACCGGGACGGGTCACCCCTGCAGAACTGACGTGAACGAACTGCGGTTTTTCTTGAGCGCCATAGGCGGAAATCGATTCGACTTGTAGCTGAAAAAATCCCGGTTCAAATTTAGGATTGAGTTCGCCGTCATATTCAAATTTACTCAGCATTAATTGGATCGAGTAAATTGTTTTTGGATCGAACGGTGGTGCATTATTAACTGTTTTAGCACGAAACACGGGAATTAAATCGGCAAAAGGAATGCGAACCGTAAACCAAATATTGCTGACTGTATCGAAAGAGTAGCAGTAAGAACGGCTATCCCATTGGCTTTCATTTCGCAGGATAAATTTATAACGTTTTCCATCTCCTTTGACTCGTAGATCGATCCCTTGATAAGACGATAAATCTAAAGGTGGATCGAAATTTCGGGTACGAATGGAGACAAACCCGCCAGAATTAGAGGTCGAAACATTTCCGGTAAATAAGGCTGTATTTTCGACGATTCGGACGTTACTTTCACTGACACCACCCATCACAATATCGTCTAAAACACCCCAAGTTTCTTTGAGGTCTTGAGTGACTTTGCGAAAATCAAATAGTATTTTACTGCCCGGATTTCCCAACTGATTGAGTTGGCGGCGGGTTGCATCGACGAGGTGACGAATGCCTTTATATTCGACAAGTTCGGGAACGTCAACGACTTCAGGCATGTAAAATTTGATGCCTTGATAGTATTTTTCACGGTTGGGAGTATCCCCTTCTTTGGGTTGCACTTTGGTTCCGCTACAACAAATGACGGCGCTGATATCGTGCACGAGCCGATCGCCCAAGGTTTCGGGTAATAAGAGGTCGCCTTCGACCATTTCGACGCGATCGCCTAAAATTTGCCGTCCCCGGTTCAGATCTCGCACTAACAATCGCACTTTATAGCCACGTTCTTGTAATTTTCTCACAACACGCTTACCGACGCCTCCGGTCGCTCCCACGACGAGAACGATACCGGGTGGAGTGGGTGCGATCGCACTCGATTTAGACGAGCGACCGAAGAGGTTGGCGATACATTCAAAAAAACCGGAAAAGGGAATGACTCGAAAATAGGCGAGGGTTTTAAAAAATCGTCCTGCATCCCACTTTTGACGCTGTCGATCTGCCACGGTTACATCCTCCCGTCTGTGTTAGCTTCTCCTTCTTATTATTACGAATCTCGCTAAAATATGCAGGGATTGGGTCGATCGCCTCGATGGGCTTTTGATGGCTTAAGTAGAGTCAATATAACGATTTATTCGTGAAAGATTCGCAACACACTCAACAAATTAGAAAAGTTATCCGTCCATACGGGGGCATCTTTTTTCAGGGCGATCGCCTCCCAGTTAGCATCGCCAACTAATTCACCAAAGTCGGAGCGATCGCGCGCTAACAATACCCAATTTGAGGGGGATTTTCCCCGTGATTTTTCAAGGTCTGAAATCTCGCGTTCTACACGCTGTAAAGTCACTAGATTTAACTGCCGCGCGATCGCGCCGAGAACGGGAGCTAAATCGATGAATCGATTAGAAATATTAATCGCTAGAATGCCGCGATCGCGCAATTTTGTAAAATAGAGTTCGATTGCTTCTTGAGTGACGAGATGTACGGGGATTGAATCGGAACTAAAGGCATCCATGACTAATAAATCGTAAGCACGATCGGGGGCTTTAGCTACATTCAAACGACCATCACCTAAAATAATCGAAAAAGGAGCATCGGATTGTTTTAAAAAAGTAAAGTAATCGGGATTAGTGGCAAATTCAACGACGATTGGATCGATTTCGTAAAACGTCCATTCTTGTCCCGCTTGAGCGTAAGCGGCGAGAGTTCCAATCCCCAAACCGAGAACCGCTACATCAGACAGGCGATCGCCTCGGTTAAGCATCTCAAAGGTTTGTCCGATCGGGCCAGTGGGATAAAAATAAGTTAAGGGTTCTCTTTTCCGTTTTCGATCTAAACTTTGTTTGCCGTGTAATGTCGTTCCATGTAATAAACTGCGATAATTTGCTTCGCGATCGTAAACAATCCGATTAATCCCAAAGAAGCTGCGATCGCTGGCAACAATACCACCCAGATTGGCAAGATAGAATTGACCGATGAGAAAGGTGAAAATTAATCCTAATATTAAAGTAGTTTTGGAAAAATTAAATACTTTAAAGCCAATCAAAAGTAAAATCAAGAATAGAATATAGCCCGTTAAATTTTCCCAAAATTCAGTAAAACTAAAACAAACTATTAAACCTCCAAACAATAAACCAAAACCGATCCGTCGGCTAGTTTTTAAGTTGAAAAGCCAGTTTCGATCTCGAAGCTTAGCTTGTTGTTGGCGGCGATCGCGTCGTCGAGATAATAACTGTTCTAAGTCGTTATAATTAGTTATTGTATTCTGAATATCTTCTTCGTTCGATGTCTTTTTACCATCGGGCGATCGCAGGATTAAAATAGCTAATAACAAGATTAACGGATATTCCAGAACCGTTGGAAAAATTAAGGGGGCGGCGATCGCGTTAAACCAGCCACCAAGTACGCCACCAACGGAAATCCAAAGATAAAATGTAGTTAAATATTGGGGAGATGGGCGATCGCGAACTAACTCACCATGAAAGACGCAAGCTGCAACAAAAAATCCCGTTAAATGTAAGGGAACCGTTAGCCAAAGCGGTCGCATGAATTGGGCTAGATCTAGAATAATTTGAACACTGAGAAAGAGGGGAAGTAAAGCCGTTAAAGTATGGTAAGGAAGTTTTAAACGTCGCGAAAAGGTTAGAATAAAAGAAGCAAGATAAAGGGTTAAAGGAATAGCCCATAATAGAGGAATAGCCGCCAAGTCTGTTGTTAAATAAGTCGTGAACCCTAACAGTACACTGGACGGAATAAAGGCTAAAATGACCCATCGAGCCTGTTGCATTGCATTCGGCGGTATTTCTGGATTTTTAAATTGTATTTGCGAATTGTTTCGATCGCTACTATTTCTTTCTTTATAAATTAAATAAAAGCCACAAATAATAATTAAAGCTATTAAAACACCATAACCGATCGCCCACCAATAATATTGAGAATTTAAAGTTAAATTGGGTTCGACGATCGCGGGATAACCGACTAAGCCCAAGACGCTGCCGCAGTTACTAGCAGCATAGAGAAAATAAGGATCTTCGCTATCCGGGCGATCGCAACATGAAAACCATTTTTGCAGTAAGGGGGCAGTGGTCGAAACGACAAAAAAAGGCAAGCCCGCCGAGGTAAATAGTAAGCCTAATAAACTGGGAATTGGGTTACTGTCTGATGGAGGAATCCACTGACGATCGATTGAAATTGGTAGTAGCAACAGAGGCAACAGAAGGATAAGAATATGGGCGATCGCCTGACGGCGAACGCTCAGCCATCGACTGATTAAATAACTATATCCATAACCGAATAAGAGCAAAGTCTGAAAAAAGAATTGTGTTGTATTCCAAACACTAGGAGATCCCCCTAATAGGGGTAAAATGCTTTTGGCGATCGCAAACTGAATGCAAAATAGTAGTAAAGCACTTAAAAATAAAGTGAAAGAGAAGACGATTAACATATTAGATCTTTTTTACATTGAATCTTTAAATTTTAGATGAAATTAACCTCTCTTGACAAAATACCCATAAAATAATAAAAAATTTTGGCAACGATCGCCGATCCGTGACTCATGGCAGGTGAAATTGCTACCCTAGAATTATCAATGACAGTTAACGAACACAAAAAGGAGATTGAGCCTTGAAAAATCAGTACGGGCAAAGTTGGCAAGCGATCCTAGGTGGCGTCTTACTCGCACTGTTAATTTTAGTTCTTTCGAGTTCTTTTGTGATTATCAATCCCGGGGAAGCGGGAGTCATCAGTATTCTCGGAAAAGCTCGTGATGGGGCGTTACTCGAAGGTATTCACATCAAACCCCCGCTAGTGTCGAAAGTCGATATTTATGACGTAACCGTTCAGAAATATGAAGTTCCCGCCCAAAGTGCGACCCGAGATTTGCAAGATCTCAAGGCACGATTTGCAATTAACTTTCGTCTCGACCCGACGCGAGTGGTGGAAATTCGCCGAACTCAAGGCACTTTAGAAAACTTAGTTTCTAAAATTATTTCCCCACAAACTCAAGAAGCATTCAAAATTGCCGCAGCCATCCGCACTGCGGAAGAATCGATTACCAAACGAAGTGAATTAAAGAGCGATTTTGACATAGCTTTGAGTTCTCGGCTCGAAAAATATGGGGTGATTATTCTCGATACGAGCGTCATCGATCTGAATTTTTCCACAGAGTTTGCTAAGGCAGTTGAAGATAAACAAATTGCCGAACAGCGTGCTCAACGAGCGGTTTATATTGCTCGGGAAGCGGAACAAGAAGCCCAAGCAGAAATTAATCGGGCTCAAGGGAAGGCGGAAGCGCAACGCTTGTTAGCAGAAACCCTCAAAGCGCAAGGCGGTCAACTGGTTTTACAAAAAGAGGCGATCGAAGCTTGGCGCGAAGGTGGCGCTCAAATGCCCAATGTTTTGGTCATGGGTGGCGAATCTAGTAGCGTTCCTTTCTTGTTCAATTTACAGCGTTTTCAAGAGGCTAAATAAAGCTAATTGAAAGTTGAGTGAACTTGATGAAGCTTGGCTTTTAAATGGATTTTATTTAATGAATT
Source organism: Oxynema mangrovii CENA135 (assembly GCF_016632315.1). Taxonomy (NCBI): domain Bacteria; kingdom Bacillati; phylum Cyanobacteriota; class Cyanophyceae; order Oscillatoriales; family Oscillatoriaceae; genus Oxynema; species Oxynema mangrovii. The sequence goes on from NZ_JAEOXH010000002.1 coordinate 1,148,939, forward strand.
GGGACACGGTTAACCCGTGTCCTAATTTTATCAATTTTGGAATGAATAAAAACCAACTCAGATAAAATTGATAGAGAATTATTAGAGAGATTTAATCACAACGCATTCAAGCGATAAGTTTTGTGGTGGTTGCCTAAAAATAGTTTTCGGAATAAGGACGATCGCGCCAGCAAGCGATAGATCAAATAAGAAAAGATTAAAGTTGCCAGCGATCGCCATAGTGGATTTTGAACAGGAGAGTATTTTAATACTGTAAATTGGATCGGTTGGTGTAAATACATAATCGCCATTGATGCTTTACCTAATTCGGCAAAGACGATCCCCAAATAGGTCGTCCCGTCGATCGCCTTCGCGAGGTGATAAGTCATTGTAATTCCCGCGATCGCGATCGCCCAACTCAACAGAGGGATGCCATAATCTTTGTATTTCATATCAAAATCTAAATTCCATCCTAAAGAGCGATCGGCGAAAATTGCGGCGATCGCCACGATCGCCGCCGCGACCAAAAAAAAGTATTTATTGGCGCTCAATCGAGAGGTAAAATGACCTAAACCATAAAATGATAGAGCGATCGCCACTACATTGATATTCCAGGGAAAACGCCAATTTTCTAAAAAATAAGAGTCGCATAAAGCTAATCCGTAACAGCCCGATATTATTAAAAATAATAATAGCTTTCTTCGCTTGTATTTCAGATAAAGTAAGTTATAAATTTGCTGAGTAAAAAATAAACAAGTAATAAACCAGAAAACATCAAACCATAGACTTAGCGATCGCCCGCCATAAATTTTACGAAGGGTCACAATTAATGTATCCCAAATCAGTGAAAGACTCGGATCGCGAACAAATTGCAAAAAATAGGCCAAATATTCTGGAATGCTGAAGAGGAATAAAAAGGAAATATAGGGAATAATTAAATGACGAAATTTGCGCCTGAAGTAATTTTTAAAATACCGTTGCTGTCGGTATAGATGCCCGCTAATAAAGAAAAATAGAGGCATGTGGAACCAAAAAATATAATCGTGAGTTAAACTATCGCGATCGACCACATGACCGACCACCACCGTCGCAATCCCGATTCCTTTCCAAATATCAATCCATTGGATTCGCTTAAACATGATGTCCCCCACCGATCGCCCGTCTCCCTTTGTTGTTAGGGTAACATCGCGATCGCGAGGGAGTACAAATATTTGTGATTTCTCCGTCAAAAATAGACTTTAACGCCGATTTCGACGGTCGAGAAATACAAGTTGTTGGTAAAGGGTTTCAATTTTGGGTAATCTGACCCCGGCTTGAGCAGCCTTTTTGAGGGGATTACCAAAAATTGCCTCAACTTCTAACGGTTGTCGGCGATCGTAATCTAATTTCATGCTCGTTAAATAGGGCTTCATTTTCACTGTTTTATCGAGCATTTCTTGCACGAATTCCGGGGCGATCGCGCGATCGTAAGCTGCCGCACCGTTGACGACTTCTTGCATTAAATCTTCGGCTAAACAACGGGTCGCGCGATCGGCGATCAACGCATCAGTTTTAGCATCGAGAATCACCGATAACCCATTAAAAGGAATATTCCAAACTAATTTTTTCCAACGAGATGCGAGCAAATCTTCGGAATCGAGGATCGTAATTCCCGCTTGATTAAAATCTCGGGCGATCGCCTGCATTCTATCCGTAATCCCGCGCGGACGGTAACCTTCGCCGTAATCTCCCAATTCGATCGCGCCATAATCCGAATGGCGAATATGTCCCGGGCCGATCTTATTAGAACAAATAAAACATAAACCTCCCATCACGCGATTGCTGCCGACAATTTGCGCGACTTCTTCTTCTGCCCCCAACCCATTTTGTAGCAGCACAACGACCCCATTATCTTTAACAACAGGCGGCAATAATTGCGGTAATAAATAATTGGCCGTCGTTTTTAAAGCAACAATAACAACATCGCATTTTGGCATTTTTTGGGGCTGTTGATAGGCGTTCACTTCGGGTAAGGTGAAATCGCCATTGACCGATTCAACCACTAAGCCGCGATCGCGCACCCATTGATAATCGCGATTGAGCAGAAAATGAACGTCAAACCCAGCTTGTTGTAATTTAGCACCATAAAAACCACCGATCGCCCCGGTTCCAATCACGGCGTAACGGCGTTGTTGTCGAGTTTGTGTAGTCATTTGTGTCATGAGATTGGAGATTGGAAATTGGAGATTTTAGAGGGCAACAGCAACGGTCATCTTCATGATTTTGCGATAATTTTGCGATGATTTTGCGATCGCAAGCGCGCAGGATGCCCGCACGACGGATCCCCTGCGTTACAATTAACAAGGTATTTACGAAACTTAACAAAATAGGCTGTGCTAACTCAAGAGCTGACCTCGGCTGAACCTTTAGAAAAACTCACTTGGACGTGGAAGGGGCATCAAATCCAGTACACCGTCAAAGGAAGCGGGCGCCCGTTAGTTCTCATTCACGGATTCGGTGCGTCCATCGGTCACTGGCGCAAAAATATTAGCGTCCTCGCTGGCGGCGGTTATCGGGTTTTTGCTTTAGACTTGCTCGGATTTGGCGGGTCGGACAAGGCGGCGATCGCCTACAGTTTGGAACTGTGGGAAGAGCTGATCGCCGACTTTTGGAGCGAACAAGTGCGAGAACCTGCGGTGTTTGTCGGGAACTCGATTGGCGCCTTACTCAGTTTGATGACCGTCGCCAATGCTCCGGAAAAATCCCTCGGTGGCGTCTTGATTAACTGCGCGGGAGGACTCAATCACCGACCGGAAGAACTCTATTTTCCCTTGCGCGTCGTCATGGGAACGTTTACAAAATTAGTCAGTTCGCCGACCTTCGGCCCGTTTATTTTTAATCGGATTCGCCAAAAACACCGGATTCGCAATACGTTGCGCCAAGTGTACGGCAATCGCGAAGCCGTGACGGAAGAACTCGTCGAACTCCTCTATCGTCCGTCGTGCGATCCGGGGGCGCAATCGGTGTTCGCGTCGATTTTGACGGCGCCCCCGGGAGAACCCCCCGCCACGTTTTTAGACAAAGTGGACCGTCCCTTATTGGTTCTGTGGGGTGAGGACGACCCGTGGACTCCGATCGCCGGAAGTCAGGTATTTCAAGATCGCAGTGAATCGCTACCGTTGCAGTTTATCTCGATCCCGAAAACGGGGCATTGTCCTCACGACGAACGCCCGGAAATCGTCAATGAAGCGATTTTGAACTGGTTGGCGGGGCTTTCCTAAGTCCACCGTAGGGGCGAACCCTCAAAAATCTGCCGCCCCTACGGCGTTATCCCCTCTACCACTCCGTTTTTTTCTTGGGAGTTTTCCAATCGTTCTCCCAATCCTGAGGGGTCTCGATCTCTTCCGCGTCGGCGTTCTCTTCGTCGGCGTTCTCTTCCTTATTGCTTTCAGTTTGACTCGGCGGGGTCGTCATGCGATAGGGGGCGTCTACGACGCGATCGCCCGTATCAGTCGCCGTTGTCGGGTTGACGGATTCAGACTCGTCACTTTCGAGATCTTGTGCACCGTCTTCACCTTCCCAATTGTCCCAAGGTTCCTCGGATTTTTCCTCGGTTTCGCCAGAAGTTGCACGGGAAACAGGGAATGCAGGGGGTCGGTCTCCCTCTCGATAAGTGTAGGAGTAGATCGAACCGGACCAGGATTGACGGGTGGGCGGTCGTTCGACTTCATATTCCTTGGAAGGAGAGGCGATCGCGCGATCGTCTTCCTCGATCCAGTTTTCCTCTGGTTCTCCTTCTAAATCTTGTAAATGGGTTGCCTCGTCTTCTCTCCCGCGTCCCAGACGGTTGTCCGCATCGGTTTGGATGTAGGTTTGCGCCCCAGAGGGATTGACACGCGCTTCAACCCGATCGCGGCGATCTCGGCTGCTGGCGGGCGATCGGGGTAAATCCGGTTCGTCGGACCATTGCGGCGGGCTAGATCGCCGTGTCCCCCGCCGTCGTCCCGACAGATTTGACGCGGAAAACAGCGCCCACATCATCCAAGCGGTGGTAAATCCGAGGGCGATCGCCCCCACCACATAAAGCGACAGGGGAAGGGGAACGGTTTTTAAACCTAAAAAAGTTAAAGATAAACTCGGTTGGAGATTTTGGAGAGTAAAAATAATTAACCCTCCAAGAATAACCAAAAATACTATATTGCGAAAATCACGCATGAGAGAAGTTTAGAGTTTAGATTTTAGATTCAGGAAGTTGCGAGTCAATCGATGCGAGAACCCTTGCCATCTTCCCCGTCTTACCTCAATGTCCCTCCCAACGACGAATAGGAATACAATCAATCTCGAATCGATCTAAAGCGCGGGCCACGACAAAATCAACTAAATCTTCAATCGTTTGGGGTTGGTGATACCAGGCGGGAATCGCCGGGACGATGCGCGCCCCTGCTTCGGCTAACGTCGTTAAATTGCGTAAGTGAATCAAACTTAAGGGAGTTTCTCTGGGGACGAGAACGAGTTGGCGGCCCTCTTTTAATTGTACGTCGGCGGCCCGTTCGAGCAGATCGGAACTCAAACCGCACGCGAGTTTGGCCACTGTACTCATGCTACAAGGAATCACCAACATCCCCCGGGTGCGAAACGAACCACTGGCAATGTTAGCGCCGACATCTTGCCAGGGGTGACAGCGTAGGCTTCCGGTGGTGACGCCTCCCGCTTGTTGGCGCCAAAATTCCGCTTGTCGGTCGGGTTCGGCGGGCATTCGGATATTTTGTTCGGCTTGCCAAACAATGTACGACGCTTTGGACGCGACCAGTTCGATCGCATAATCGGCTTCGAGAAGGAATTTAACGGCTCTGGCGGCGTAAATCAAGCCAGAGGCGCCGGAAATACCGAGGATTAGGGGTTTGGATGGAGCTGAAGTCAAAAGGGTTACAGTTCAAATCAAGGGCAAAAAAATGCAACCTCGGAGGAAGTGCGTAAATTGTATTGTAGGCTTCCACGGGCTAGGTGAGGATCGAGCAGGTCTCCATTTCCTCGGCAAGATCGTCGGTTGGTCGATGGGTGGGTTGTCCGAGATTGAAAGTGGGGGGGAAATTTTTTGCGCCTTGACTCGGGGATGGCGAATCGCGATCGCCACTCCGATACAATGCTTGTACAACAAGAGTTTTCACCATGTCTCGATTGGTTAAAATGGGTCGGTTGTGGCCGACGGATGCTCGGGGTTATCTGATTAATGAATGCGGGACGGACCGGATCGCATCTCCCTGGACGGAATTGGTGGAGGTCTGGAAAGCTTTATGTTTGAAGGCGTTAGACGATCGCGCCGTCAGTTTGTACTTGCGCGGGTCGGTGCCTCGGGGAGAGGCGATCGCCCGGGTATCCGATCTCGATGGCGTGGTGATTCTCAAAGAGAATTATCCCCTAGAAGCGGCCCGATCGCAGCTCCAGGCGATCGGTCGCCATCTCCAACAGCGCTATCAATTTTGTCACCGAGTTGAAACGTCGGCCCTTTCGGAAACGGCGCTACAGATCTCGCCGTCATCCCCTTCCCCCGGTTGGTGGTCGTCTTTACTGAAAACTCAGGGATTGTGCGTTTGGGGTCGCGATTTCAATCCGATCTTGCCTCCCGTCAAACCCGATCGCGCTTTGGTGACTTACGCTGTTTCTTTAAAGGACGATCTGGTACAAACCCTCGATTTTTTACGCAATTTGTCCCCCGGTCAACTCAGTTTCGACAGACAAGTTCGCCGTCGCTGTCGTTGGATTTGTCGTCGCTTAGTTCGCGCCGGATTTGAGTTGGTGATGGTTCGCGAAGGCATTTATACGCGAGATCTGTACTTGAGTTACGAGTATTTTGCGCGCGCCTTTCCCCAGTGGGAACGGCAAATGTATAAAGCGGTGCAGTTGGCCATTTTTCCGACGGGCGATCGCGCGGGATTGTTATTATTTTTAGCAGGATTTGGCGCCGAACTGGCCGATCGCACCGAAGCCATTTTCGGCGGCGATCGTTAATCCGCGCGTACTTGCAAAACTCCTTCGGTCACCAAGCGTTCGATCGCCGGGACGATTTCACTATAAAAGTCGGCTTCTGGCACCGCTTCGGCTAAATCGGATAAGTTAAAGCGCTCTTGTTTAAACAACCCGTCGGCGAGGCGATCGCGCAGACCTTTGAGGGTTATTTTTTTAGAAGCAATTCGTAATTGATAGTAATCCGAATCGAGCTTTTTAACCTCCATTGTTTCGCGAAAAACCCAGATAAATTCGCTTTCCCAGGGGTTATCGAAAATGCCGATACCGAGTTGACTCGGCAGGTCGATCGGTAAGGGGGGGCGATCGCGGTAGGCGAGATCTTCAATATATTTTTGTCGCATTTCCGGGTCTTGAAACAAGGCGATCGCCCGTTCGGATAACTGTTGCAATTGCCGTTCGAGGCGATCGCGATTCCCCTCCCAGGTGAGGGGCAAATTTTGCCGCCATTGCGGATCGTCTTGCAATTCTCGGGCGATCCATTCCCACCAATCGAGTCCAGTTTGGCAGTCAATCCCGACGGTTAAATGCAAGGAGGCGCGATCGCCTGCTAAGGCATAATGCCAATGTCCGCGAGGGATATAAAGCAAATCTCCCGCTTTTAACGTGCATTCTAAATAAGGTGGACTCTCCGGGGGCAGTCGGTCGCGGCTGCGACTTTCGGAAACGGGATAGGGAATGGTTTCGGAATAGACAAACCACTGTTTTTCCCCTTCAATTTGTAAGACTAAAACTTCGTGAGTGTCGTAATGGCAGTTAAACCCTTGTTGTCGCGGGGGGGAACAATATAAATTGACTTGGGTTCGATAGCCAATTTCGTCGCGCACGAGGGCGATCGCCTCCGCCACTTCCGGACAATGGCGGTCTAAGCTATTAATAATTAAGGTCGCCCCTTGGTTGAGGCGATCGCGCCAGTCGCGTAAATCTCGACTTTCTCCGAAGCTTTTACTGGCGGGAGCAAACTTCAAATCCGGTGCGTGCAAACCGTGATAGTTGAGTAAATAATTGAGTTTTTTCCAGGAAAATAAGGACTTGAATTTTTCCGGGTCTCGGGCGCTAACGTGAAGGGCTTTTTGCGTCCAATGGCGAGTAAAAAAATCTTCGAGAGAATGGGGTGTAAATAAGGTTTGTAAGTAACTCATTGTTGGGTGGGTTCTGCATCGAAAATGTGAATCGACCCGATGGTTAGATTGGATGTTCGGGCGATCGGCATCCCCCCAGGTGATGTCTCCGCTTTATTTCCCCATCAACGCTATGCGATCGCCAACCTCGATCGCCGTTGACTACGCTTGATTGGCGTCGTAGTCGTTGTTGGTGTCGTAGTCTTCGTCGTTATCGTTGTCGTTGTCCGCCATTAACATCGGTTCGGACGCCCGACGGTCTAAGTCGTTGACTTCGATTTCGATCGCCGTCGGAGACGAGGAAGCCGACCCGTCTGAGGACAATTCGGCGATCGCCGCCTGAGACATACCCGGCAGTAACACGCTCGCTTGGGCGCCCAGGAGTAAGCTGAGAACGAGTTTCGGATTGAGCATGAGATCCTCTCAATAGCTGTATAAATTGATGTTATTGTAATGCATTTTCTCAGTTTTGGCGTGAGAAAATAAAGGCAATTCTAAAATGGTCCCAATCCCTGAGATTGAAGCGAGGTTTAAGGGACGGGCGATCGTCGCGCCTCGGTTACCGTGAAACGGGGCATACAAGAGGGTGCGAACGCTTAACTCACTTTAAGAAAGATTACGAGAGTATTTCTCAGTTTTTCGAGCTAAACGGTCGAGAATGACGGCGACCTCAACCTAAATCTCAAATCTAAAAACTAACCCAAGCTCACAGAGGAGCTCGGGTCGATCGCGATCGCCCGAACGAGGAATGAACGACTTCGATCGAAGTACCGCCATTCCCCGACGGCGTAAATAATTAATCTTCGTCGTCTTCGTAATCGTAATTGCGATCGCGGGGACGATAATCGATGTCGTCGTCGGTACTGGGAGCTTCGCTACCCCCGCCAACGGCCACCAGATCGATTTGCTGGCGGTAGTAATCGACGCTTTTAACTTGCACTTCGACCCAATCCCCGAGGCTGTATTGCTTGCGGTTCTTGCGTCCGACCAAGGTTTGTTGGCGGCGATACTCGTACCAATCATCCTTGAGGGAGGAGACGTGAACCAAGCCTTCGAGGCGTAACGGGCCGCGTCGATCCGAATCGACCTCGATTTCGACGAAAAATCCGTAAGACTGAACTCCAGTAATCAAGCCTTGGAAAGTTTCCCCCGTGCGTTCTTTCATCAGTCCGGCTTTTTTCAACCCTTCGAGATCTGCTTCCGCTTCTTGGACTAACTTTTCCCGTTCGGTGAGGTGACCGACCACGGAACTGAAATCGGACTCGAATTCGTGGTGAACGTCGGGAGGCAGGACGTTCCAGGTAATTTGACCGTGACAACTGCTGTGATGGAGGTTTACCCGGTCTTTGGAGCGGGTGGATTTGCGATCGCGCCCGATATCGAATACGGCGTGTAGCAAGCGTTGCATCAACAAATCGGGATAGCGTTGCAACGGCGAGTTGCAGTGAGTGTAGCACTCCATCGCCAAACCGAAATGAGATGAGGGAATCGTACTGTAGGCGGTCGGTTTTAAGGTCGATTCGAGCAGGTAGGTCAGCACGCGCTCGCAGGTAGAGGCGGCGAAGACTTCGGTAAAATCCTGATAGTCTACAGAGGTCACATCTTCTTCGTCGTCGAGGAGAATTTCGACCCCCATATTACTCGCCAATTTAATCAGATCTTCGACTTCATCGAGGTCCGGTGGCGGTTGCACGCGATAAACGGCGGGAACGCCGAGTTCTTGTACGTGAAGGGCGACGAGGTGATTCGCCAAGATGATAAATTCGCTCAACATGCCTTCGGTGTTGAGGTGCGAGCAGGCGCTGACGACGCCTTGGATGCCTTCATCTTGGTACGGCGAGGGACAAATCCCGTATTGATTCGGGGGTAAGTTCAACTCGAACGCCCCATTTTCCCGGCGTCGTTGTTGCAGCGAATAGCTCAAAGCAAACAGTTGTTCGAGCATTTGGGCGATTTCTTCGGAGATGGCTTCGGGTTTTTCGCTCGAGTATTGTTGCTGTTGAACGTCGCGCCACCATTCGGGGATACCTTGCAGTTCGGTATGTCCGGCCATTTCCTGAAGGATCGGGTCGGCTTCGGCGTTGGTGACGTAGCGATCGAGATGGACGACGCTGGGTTGGATTTCGTATTCGATCGCATTGGCGTCTTCGTCAACGACAATCAGGATCGAGATGGCGAGGCGGTCTTCGCCCGGGAGGAAGGAACAGCGATCGCGGGCGAGGGAGTCGGGAAGTAAAGGTAAAATGGTCTCGCCGAGGTGAACCGTGGTGCCGCGTTTGCGCGCTTCGCGATCGAGGGCGGTATCGGGTTTGATGTAAAAGGCGGCATCGCAGACGTGAATTCCCAAGCGGAATTTATTGTCTTTGAGGCTTTCGATGGTAAAGGCCCGTTCGACCAGGGGGCGATCGCTGCCGTTGACGGCTTGAGGTAAAATCGCGATCGTTTCGACTTTGCGTAAGTCGAGACGGTTTTTGAGATCGGCTTTACGCAGTTGTTTGGGCAAGCTATCGATCTCGGCGTGGGCGACGTCGGCAAACAAGCGGGGTAAGTCGTGCTTGCAGCAGACGATATCCAAGTCATTAGCTTCTTCGGCGTCGCTGCCGAGGATTTGTGCGACGCGACCGAGGGGAGGATACGGCCCGAGGGCATAGCGAACGACTTCTACGTGAACGAGATGTTCGATCGCTTTTTCGAGTTCGACGCCATTAGCTTTGATATCGAGTTCAAATAAAAGACGGTCGTCTAAAGGAACGGCTTTATATTGGGGACCTTCTTGTTTGACGCGGGCGAGTACGGACGGGTTGGACCGTTCGAGAATTAAGCGGACTTCGCCTTCGGGCGATCGCCGCCGACTCCCTTCTTTAATGATATTGACCAAGACGCGATCGCCATTCCAAGCATTGCTCAGATGGCATTCGCGGATATAAATATCTTCCGTCCCTTCTTTATCTTGAATCGCAAAACAAAATCCCTTGCTAGAACAACGGAGTTTGGCTTCGACCAGATTATCGTCCCACGCTCGCCGATAGCGACCTTTATCTTTGACTAAGATGCCAATTTTCTCCAGGGCATCTAAAGCGATCTGGAGTTTTCGCAGAGTCGTGCGATCTTGGCATCCCAATTTTTTCTCTAGGACCTTGGGTGCGACCAACTTATCATCGGTAAAATTGGCCAGCAGTGTAGCGATTGAAAATTCCATTCGGCGATCGATCCTTCTTCTTTGACTTTTCGCGATCTTCAACTGAGAAAGAAATGACGGGACGACCCTACATTCTTTCCCGGTTTGATTGGATGTGGACAAAGCGACGAGGCCGCTCAATTGTGCCGAGAGCCAACGTCCTACACCATCCCGGTTGACCCGATGGGGAACATGCGGTGAGTTCCACCTCGATCGGTCGTGCAACCCCTGGATATCCCTATCCCCAGAAACCTGACCTTGGCGATTGTCCAGCCCGCATTCTCTGGCTGTTCGGTTTTTCAGTCCCTCGTGCCGCACTTTCGCGGATCGAGACGGGCGTAGTACGCATCACGACGATGGCACAGCACGAGTGACTGACAGTGGCGATCGCGAGAATCGCTCTGTTTCGTCCCGATGTCACTCAGGGTGTAGTTGACGTCCGACAGGAACTACACGGAGCGGGTGGCAGGCTGGAACTCGATCGGATTTCGGTTCGCCAGTGGCTTCGATCCGTTAACGGAGTGGGAACCCTAGAATCCGAATCGCGGGGTTGAGCTGGAGCTGCTGGACGTGGGGTGGTGTTCCTCGCTCGACGCCATGCCGTCGAAAACCAATCATCTGCAAACTATTCTACCCAATAAGCAGCCCCATTCTGCACGACTCTTGGGATGGGTCGGCAAAAGACTGTTTTTAACCCTTCTCGATCGCGATCGCCCCGGCGGGCGAAGCCGTCGTCGTTCCCCCGCGTCCTCCCCGTCTCTCGGTAAAATAACATTGTCCCAGGTCTGTCGCCCTTTTAACTTATTTGCCGCTCCGGTTTGCCGTTGTCCGCGATCGCCTCGGCCAGGTCTGGCCTCCCCCGTCGTCTCCCCTGGGGCGTTGGAGGGGTCTATGGTTCGCATGTTGTATATCCACTCTCAGAACTCGATGATGTTAAGTGAATTTCGCGCTCGTTATCCCACGGGCAGTCTCATTTCGGATTTGCTCAAAATCCACGAAGGTCAATATGTCGTTCGCGTCCTCGTGGAAGTAGACGGTCATCCCGTCGCTACGGGCATGGCCACGGATGACAGCCTCGAACAAGCGGAAGACCGCGCCCGTTTGAGGGCTTTATCGGCCTTGGGATTGGACGTGTCTTTATCGGGTGTTTCCCGCGAAATCCCTTCCCGTCGGCCTTTATCCGTCGAAACTCCCGGCAGTTTTGGCGGTTCGGATCCGTTGAGTGGCGGCCAGCGTCTCGGCGGACCTGCTTCGGTCGGCGACCCGGGAAGAACTCCGGTTTCTCCAGTCAGTCACCCCAGTTGGGAGCGATCGCCCCATCCGGCCCGTCCCGCTTCCCCTCCCCCCAGTCGATGGGAGTCGGCCAGCACGTCGGAGGAGCCTTGGGAAGAAACCGTCGCGTCAGATTCCGCTTCCCAGACCGTACCTTTACCCTCCCGGAGCGATCGCGAGGCGCCTTCGATGCCGAGTCGCGACTTCGACGAGTTTGACTCCCCTGGGAGTGCACCTGCCCCAGAGCGTCCCACCCCCGCCAAACCGACGCCGATCGCCTCGGCGGCGCCCGAGACCGATCCGGAGGAGGAACCTGCGGATCTGTCCAATTTGATTGCGAAAACCACCATTGAAATCCGCCGTCTCGGCTGGACCACGGACCAAGGACGCAAACATCTGGAGATGCATTATAACGGCAAGCGATCGCGCTCCGAACTTTCCCCGGAAGAACTGCTCGATTTTTACGAATACCTCAAAACCCAGCCGGATACCTAAACCCGACTGAGCCGTTCGCGGCGATCGCCACGGCACCCGGAGGCTACTCCGGCGCCTCTATCTTGCCGAGGGCGATCGCTACCCCTTCTCTTTTCCGTCCCTATCGCATCCAAGAGGTGACGGGCGATCGACGCTCCATCCGCCCGTGATTTCACTGACGAGAATTTACTGATTTTCTCTCGTCAAAACTACTGAAATTACGGATAAATTTTGAGAAATTTATTGACAATTCAGCGATCGATTTTACTGCAAAAACTTAATATTAGCGCAAAGGTCGGATTCGATCTGTCTAAAGACAGATCTTTTCCCCAACATCTTTACAAAAGTTTAGCCGAAGGCTTACGATAACCAATATATTTTAAAAATGTAAGCGAGTGGCGATCGCGATTTTCATCGAGTAATTGGAACTTTTAAGCCTAAAAGTAATCTTTTTAGCTGAAATCTCAAAAATATTCAATCAAGTTAAAAATCTGAGGTTGAATCCGGTGAAGTTCGGTAAGCATCTCAAAAAATGAAAACAACAGCGTCAGTGTACGGTCTGCAAAATTTCACCGCGAAAAAACTCAACAACTTGATGGAGAACAGCGTCATGCACACAACCAATACGAGGGGAATCGAAAGGCGATCGCCCACGACAGAATCTACCAATGACCGAGGAGGTATCGTCGTTTTATTAGTAGACGATCGCCCGATCGTCGCCGAAGCCGTCAAACGGTTACTCAAATACGAAACCGATATCGAATTTCACTACTGCCAAGATGGCGCACAAGTCATTCCTCTGGCCGAAAAAATTCAACCCACGGTCATTTTACTCGACCTGCTGATGCCGGACGTTGATGGGTTAGTGCTACTGCGCTTTTTGCGAGCCCACGAGTCAACACGAGAAGTTCCCGTCGTCATGCTTTCGACCAATGACGACCCCCAAAAGAAAGCCGAAGCCTTCAGCAATGGCGCCAATGATTATTTAATCAAACTTCCCGATCGCGTCGAATTGGTCGCTCGCATTCGCTATCATTCCGACGCCTATCTCAACTTACTCAAACGCTACGAAGTCGAACTCACGCGCGCGTATAATCAAGAGTTGGAAAGACGAGTCGAAGAACGCACGCGAGAACTCACAGAAACCCTCGCTCACTTACAAGAAACCCAAAGTCAATTAATTCAAAGCGAGAAAATGTCGAGTTTGGGTCAACTCGTCGCCGGAATTGCCCACGAAGTCAACAATCCTATCAGTTTCATCGCCGGAAATATCGAGCATACGAACGAATACGTTCAGAACTTATTAGAACTGCTCGAACTCTACGAACGCCACTATCCCGAAACGCCTCAAGAGATTCGGGATTTTAAAGAAGAAATCGATTTAGGCTTCGTTCGCAAAGATCTGGAAAAAATCGTCGATTCGATGAAAATGGGAACCGATCGCATTCGAGAAATTGTCTTAAATTTGCGAACTTTCTCCCGACTCGACGAATCGGATATGAAATTCGTCGATATTCACGAAGGAATTGAAAGTACCTTGCTGATTTTACAGCATCGGCTGAAAGATTCCAGCATCGAAATTGTCAAAACTTACGGCGATTTACCCTTAGTCGAATGTTATGCCGGACAACTCAATCAAGTGTTTATGAATTTACTGGCTAACGCGATCGATGCGGTCAACTCCATCGAAGAAGGGCGATCGCCGCAGATCGAGATCGAAACGGCACTCAACGAAACCGACGATAGAGTTACTATTCGGATTAGGGATAACGGCGTTGGCATTCCCGAAGACGTGAAAAATCGGATTTTCGATCCATTTTTTACCACCAAACCTGTCGGAGAAGGCACCGGATTGGGACTCTCCATCGGCTATCAGATTGTCACGGACAAACATCAAGGGTCTCTCGAATGCAAATCGGGTCCCGAAAGCGGCACTGAATTTACAATTACGATTCCGATTCAACAGTCTAAATTGAGCGATTTAGCCTCCTATCGTGCTGCTTCGACGCCCAAAAATTCTCAAGTTCGTAAGGCGATCGCTTGAGTTAATTAAACTTTAAACCGTACTTGTTCTAGCTCTTCCCGTAGGGTCGGTCTTTGATAGCCTAATGCCACTGCTTTAAAACTATCTAAGGAGACATCAGGCGGACGCGGTGCGGCCATTTTTACATCTTTTTGGAAACATGGCGCGATCGCGGCATTATTCAACTCGAAAACGGCGATCGCCAACTCGAAAAACTCGTAGCGCGATAAAGACTCTCGACCTCCGAGATGCAGCAAACCACGCCCTTTTTCCAACGCTAATAATAAACCCGATGCCGCCGTTTTACCGCTCACAGGGGTGCGAAATTCATCCACAAATAACCTCAACCGTTCTCCGCTTCTTAACTTGGCGAGCATCGGTTGTAAAAAACTTGTCGCCGTCGGTCCCGCTTCGCCAAACATCAAAGGCATCCGACAAACTACCGCCTCGGGATAGCGCTCTAAAACTCCCAATTCGGCCATTACTTTCTGTTCCCCATACATACTCACCGGACAGACGGGATCGAGTTCTCGATAAGGGGGATTTAAGCCGTTAAAGACTAAATCTGTCGAAGTAAAGACAAAAGGAATCCCCGTATCCGCGCACAACCCCGCTAAATTGCAAGTTGCGCTCACGTTAATTTCGTGGGATTCCTTGGGATGAAGTTCGCAAAAATTGGGTTGGGAAGAAGCTGCCGTATGAATGACCGCTTCCGGTCTAACGGTATTAAAGAGGTCTTTAACGGCTTGAAAATCTCGCAAATCGACTTTAAATGATTCGATCCCTTTAACCGAGGGAGAATGACAGAAATAGGTTCCGAACACTTCCCAGGTTTTAGAGGTCAATTGCGCCAGATTCCAGCCTAGAAAACCACTCGCCCCCGTAAGTAACAATCTTTTCATCTCTCGATACCTCAAGCTTTACGCCCATCTTATTTGAAGTTGACGTAAAGTTGACAAAATAGATGCGAAATTAGACCAATTTATGCGAATTTATGCGATCGCGGCTTTACTCTTGCAGTTCAAAGTCTTCTTTCGCCGCCCCACATACGGGACAAACCCAATCTTCGGGGATATCTTCAAATGCGGTTCCCGGTTCGATCCCACTATCTGGATCGCCTTTTTCCGGGTCGTAAACATAACCGCAAATTGTACAAACGTATTTTTTCATGGTGACCTCTTCGAGATTGTCATTTGCCTTAACGGCGATCGCTCACGTTTTTAATTCCGGCTAAAATTCCTGACCCAATCGAAACTAAAACTAAAGCCCAAATTAGATAATTGGGAATCCATCCGAGAATCCCCGTTCCTTTAAGAATGACCACGATCGCACTGAGTAGGAAAAAAATCCCAAAAATATAGAGGAAAATGGTCTTTCCCGTTCCAGGTTGGGGGGATTTACGCACGGTTGATTCTCCTCAATCGATAAGCAACAGTCCGATATCCCGTTGCTTCCAGGAAGAAACGGGCAAAAGAGGGCTAAAATCAAATTAATTTTGAGCGATCGGACTCGTATTCTTCTAAAGTATGCCACGATCGCCCTCCCTACTCCCTCCCTCCAAAGGTAGAGTACGATCGCATTTCTGGAGTGGCGGCTTTCAAGGCTACGAGTGAGCTAATCTGAAATTCTAGCTCTAACATTCAACATCTAACCTCTAAAAAAATGGCCACGATCGAACGCCAAGCGAAAACCGTCCAACGCCTGCGAAATATTAGTCGTCTTCTCGACAATGCCATCCCCATTCCCGGAACACCTTACCGCATTGGACTCGATCCCTTACTCGGATTGCTACCCGCCGGAGGAGACCTCGCCGGGGCCTTGCTTTCCGCCTATATTGTCTTTTCTGCGGCTCAATTAGGCTTACCTCGCGAAAGTTTGGTGAGAATGGTTTCTAACATTTTATTGGAAACCGTGGTCGGAACCATTCCAATTGTCGGCGATTTGTTTGACGTTGCTTGGAAAGCAAATATCAAAAATATGGAATTACTTGAAAGTCATCTCGACACGCCCCAACCTGCGAAAAAAGCAGATAAGACATTTATTGTATTGTTACTGGTCGGATTGCTCGTTTTCGTCGTGGCGGCGATCGCCTTTAGTGCGTGGCTGATTACTGTTATTTTTGGCGCTCTTTTACGGTGATTCGTGGTTATTGACGTTGCCCAACCTCGATCGGAATCTTTGAGGGAAAATTAGTTGATATTTTTCCTCAAAGTATTGACTTTGTCGGCCATTTTTTCGGGTTCTCCTGAAAGGGGGAAAAATAAAATATTTTCAATTTGTGGGTTGTTTACGACTTCATTAAACCGATTAAATTGTCGTTCGGTGATCGAAATTCCATCATTCGCCGCTACATATTTGAGTTCGTCATTGAAGTTTTTGTCGGCATAAACTTGAATGAAAACGCGATCGACGCCCCATGTTTCCCAATCGGCAGCAAAATATCGTTTGGCCCAATAGGGATTGTGATGGCAAACATCGAAACTAACATTAGGATTGGCGGCTTTCATCGCCGCGATCGCCTGTTTGACAAAATTCGTCAATTCTAAGGTGCGATCGACTTGTCCCGGCAACTCGGCATGATAGCCTAAATAATCATCCCATTGAACCGCATCAATCGTGGGATATCGAGTCACGAATTCGACCAGAATCTCCCTAAATAAATTAGAGACTTCGGGAATACCGACATCTAACACGTAATGATCGACTCCGGGATGAGTTCGGTCTACACCAGCCACGATCCAACCTCGTTCGACGGCTAGATTAAATGCCGGACTGTTTTCATCTATTTTGATTCCTTTTTCAAAGTAGGCATGAACTTCCATTCCCTGTTTGTGCGCTTCATCAATGAGCCAATCAAGCCATCGATCTTGAAACTCATTCGGACAACTTTGGTAGCCGAATTTTTCCTGCATTACTTTACTTTTGTACATCGTACAGGCATTGCCCCAAACCCCGTGAATGATGGTATTGATACCGCGATCGCGATAGTAGCGAACTCGTTGCCGGATCGTTGCTTCGCTGGCGTTATTGGTGGCTTGGTAACGACTTAAATAGATCCCTCTAATTTCTTTCGTTTCCCACGGCGTTTGTGGAGATGAGGGGGGATTTGAACTCGTATTTTTCCCGGGATTGCTCGCTGAATTGGCTTGGGGATTGGCAGGCGGATTGTTCGGTAAAGTTGGCTGCGGTTGAAATGTCGAATTTTCTGCTTGAGGTGTAGGTGAAATTGTCGGGCTTGAATTTTCTGGAGCTGAGGTGTTTAAAAAAGGAATTTGGTTTTGTATATCTGAGGGAATGAAGCGACTCAGTTCTAAATGCTCTCGCTGAGTAAATAACCAATATCCTCCCCCTGCGATTAGGAAAATAACTGAAAAAGGAATACTAGCACATCCACATCCACTGGCTTCTTTTTTAGAGCGTGACATTGTTATTTGCCAATTCAGAAAAATTGTACTGTTAGAACATATACGGCAATTCAGTACGGGCATATTTACCGGGTTGACGGTTGGTGCTGCTGACAAGATTATCCTAAAAATATGCCCTTCTTCATTGTAGGATTGCGATCTCTTATTTGTCAATTTTGGGGCGGCGAAGTCGCCCGTTAAGAGTGCAATGTTTAGGATCTAGATAGTCTTTTTAGGCGAGGGTTCTTTGTAGAAGCCCCGATCGCGACGGACTCATCCTCTACTTTAGTCGAATTCACTCTAGGAAACGGCCATGACGACTCAACTCCCCGATCGCGACTCATTCAACTTTCCCCTATTCCTCCTTTGGAAAGCGGCGATCGCCTCACCCGTCCCGAGTTTGAACGACGCTATCAAGCTAACCCCAATATCTACAAAGCGGAACTCATTGAAGGAATCGTTTACGTGGCTTCTCCCTTACGCTTTCAACAATACGCAAGACCTCGCAGTTCCCTCGTAACTTGGTTGGGAACTGATATCGCTTTTACCCCCGGCGTGCGATCGGGAATCGAACCCACGGTTCGTCTCGATTTAGACAACGAATTTCAACCCGATATCGTTTTAATCCTCGATGAAACAGTGGGAGGACGCGCTAGACTAACGGAAGACGGTTATTTATAAGGGGTGCTGGAATTAGTAGTAAAAATTGTTGCAAGTCGTGCTGAGATTGACTTAGGAACCAAACAGCAATTTTACCGTCGCAATGGAGTTTTAGAATATCTCGTCTGGCAATTTTTTGAGCAAAAATTCGATTGGTTTGTACTAATAAATGGAGCGTATCAACTGCTCACTCCAGACGAGGGCGATCGGGTAATCTGCTCTCAAATTTTCTCGGCTTATGGTTGGATCTAGATGCCCTATTAAATCGCAAAATTACTCGTGTTTTAGAAGTTTTACAATGGGGGCTTTTCTCGGTAAAATATGCCATTTAAATCTTACGGTCTCAATTCGGCAATCTAACCTGTCATGTTTATAGAAATACAAATCTACCCTGAGAATGGGGCCTTGACTGACTTGAGATTCAGCTTTCAATTCGATCGCCTGGAATAACAAGGCGATCGAGAATTGCGATATAATCGGATAATCTGCCGATCGCGATCGAAAAACTTAATAACTAAAAGCATTATGTGTTTGTAAAATACAACTCAGAGAAGGAGAAAACAAGATGGTTGCTCTTACCGATAGTCAATATTTAGCTCCTGAAGACTATTTAGAGTTAGAAGCAGAAAGCTCCACCAAGCATGAATATATTGATGGAAAAATTTATGCCATGGCAGGTACAACCGACACTCACAATACAATCGCTCTAAATTTAGCAGTTCTTATTCGGAATCACTTGCGAGGAACGAACTGCCGGGTGTACTTTGCCGATATTAAAGCTCGGCTCGATCGCCCCAACTGTTTCTACTATCCCGATTTGCTGGTTACTTGCGATCCACAAGATCGAGAAACTACAACCTACAAACGCTGTTTCAAACTGATCGTAGAAGTGTTATCTGAGAGTACGGAAGCTTTCGATCGCGGCGACAAATTTAACGATTATCAAACCGCAGACAGTTTAGAAGAATATGTTTTAGTCAATAGCAAACAACAAAGAGTTGAAATTTTTCGTCGTCATTCTGAAGGGGGCTGGCTATTTCATATCTACCATGCTAGCGATACGAGCTTCACCCTGAAAAGTATCGATTTAAAGGTGGATTTTGCCGATCTTTACGATGAGGTGGAATTCGAGACCGAATCCGCTTCCTAAATCACTTGAGTCAGGATTGTCCCCGAACCCTTTGGGAGTAGAAGCACCTTGCTCCCTAAAGGGGTTACTAATTATTAAGGATGGCTCGAACCGTAGGGGCAAATAAGTTTTGGCTCTTTTTTTACCCCTACATCGGTAGAGCTGAGGATGATTAAAAATGCTCTATTTGTTCCTAAATTAAGCAGGTAAATCTCGTTTAAGTTGAGCAATTTGCTCGGGAGAGAGGGTTAATTGAACTTCTATCAGTTGGGTGCCATCGCGGGCAATAATGAGACGATCGCCCTCAATTTCAATTTCAGAAATATTCAGTTTTAATTTACGATATTCGATTTCCGGAAGACCGACACGAATGACGAGATTTTGTTGGGATTGCGGATAAACATAAAGTTGTTGGCGTAAGGTATCTAATTCGAGTTGGCGAACGGTCGTATTGTGTTCGATTGGAGAACCAGGTTTATTCCAATACAGAGTAATTCCGCGTACTTGGGGGTTGGCGATCGCAAATTTATCGTCAAAACGCTGGGGTTCCCAATCCAGTTGTTCTACTTCTTTCTCCGGATCGAGCAATCGCTGACGCCAGGTGACGGTTTGACCGCTTAAACTCGCCCACCATTGGCTGATGCGAGCGAAATTTTCGGCATTTTCCGGGCGTTCTCCGCTTGAAATCCAAATTGTCTTCATATCGATTATTTTTGAAGGGACATTCAATACTATTTTAGAGTTTAGATTGTAAATTGACCGAGGTTTTAGCGGGCGATCTCTATGGATTTACCGATTATTTATCACCCCGATTATGTTGCTCCCCTTCCGGAAGGTCACCGCTTCCCGATGGCGAAATTTGGCTTACTTTACGAGTTGCTATTAAAAGATAACCTAGCTCATCGCTGGCAATTTCACGAACCGGAGTTACCGCCGACGGACTGGATCGAGTTCGTCCATACACGATCGTACGTGCAAGCCTACTGCAAAGGCACCTTAGATGCAAAGGCACGACGGCGGATCGGACTGCCCTGGAGTGCGCCACTGGCGAACCGAACGTGTCGGGCGGTTGGCGGCACGATTTTGACGGCGAAGTTGGCGCTATCGTGTGGTTTGGCGTGCAACAATGCAGGAGGAACCCATCATGCGTTTCCCGATTTCGGTTCGGGATTTTGCATTTTTAACGACCTGGCGATCGCCTCTCGCGTTTTGCAAAAATTAGGCATGGTTTCAAAGGTGTTAATCGTCGATCTCGACGTTCATCAAGGGGACGGAACGGCATTTATTTTCCGAGACGATCCGAGTGTGTTTACATTTTCTATGCACTGCGAGGCTAATTTCCCCAGTCGCAAGCAACCCAGCGATTTAGACGTTCCCCTCCCGGTGGGGATGGAAGATGACGAATACTTACAGACTTTAGCGAAATACTTGCCCGATATTCTTTCCCAGGTCAAACCGGATTTAGTCTTGTACGATGCGGGGGTGGATCCCCACGCGGGCGATCGCCTCGGCAAACTCGCCCTCAGCGATACGGGAATTTTCCGGCGGGATATGCAAGTGCTATCGACTTGTATCGCCCAAGGATATCCAGTTGCTTGTGTCATCGGGGGCGGTTATGCGGACGACATGACCGATTTAGTCTACCGTCATTCTCTGTTGCATCGGGCGGCGGCGCAAGTGTTTCAGCAGTATCGACTTTAGGGATTTTAGATTTTAGATTTTAAATTTTAGATTGCAAGAGTTAGATATTAATGGGGTTGAAATTTTGGCAATGTTGTTATTCAATGTATTGCGCGATCGCCTAGTTTACGGCTTGACAACTTTACCCAATTTACAAGATTGGTTATTTTGTTTTGCTCTTTTAGGACTGTATGCTGTCATTGCTTTACCGATTGGATTTTATTTCAATTTTATTCAAGTCGATATCCGTAAATCGAGAAAAGCGATCGCCCTGGTGATGGCGAGTTGTTTGCTCACTCCGGGAATTTCTGAGGAAGTCTGTTTTCGACTTTTACTATTACCTCACCCGAGCGAAAATGCCTCATTTACGACTGTTTCAATTTCGGCGATCGCCAGCTTAATTGCTTTTGTGATTTATCATCCCTTAAATGGCTGGACTCTGGCACGCGATCGCTGTCATACCTTTACCCATCCCGTCTTTCTATCCCTAGCCAGTGTATTAGGACTGTGCTGTACGATCGCCTATTTAAAAACAGGTTCGATTTGGTCGCCAGTGTTTCTCCATTGGGCGATCGTCGTCGTTTGGTTACTTCTTTTAGGAGGCATCCGCGAGTTAGGAGAGTCAGAATTCTGAATGGTTAAATTCCGAATTCTGACGGGTAGATTCCACAGAAAATAAAAATTTGAAACTGACCTTCGAGACAGTCACGACGAACGAGATTCATCAATGGGCTTTGCCGAGACTTCTACCGCTTCTACATCTACCGTTCCCGGCGGAGTCAAGCGTTCAAATCCTTCGCCTTCAACGCGCAAGGGTTCGCCACAACTAGGACATTGTAATTCAGTACGTTTTAAACCCGTTAATTGATAAGAGCAAACGGGACAAGACCCGATAACGAGATTGCGACCCAACCACCAGCGCAATCCGAGAAAAGCAATTACTGGGGTCAACATTAACAATCCCAAGAAAATTAAAATCGAATTGACCAGCCAACCTAAGCCAATCGATCCTAAAAACCAAATGACCAGGAAGGGAACGACCCAACGGCTGACATCGGTCAAAAAGTCTAGGGAGAAAATTTTAGGGCTGCCTTGGTTCATGGCCGATCTGTGCCTCAATAGTTCCGAACACTTCCATACTACCGAGAAACTCCCAGCAGTTGTTGCATTCTGCGGGTGAAGGCATCCGTACCGAAAGCGGTGAGGGTTTCTTGTCGCAGCCAGGTTGCGTCACAACGGCGATCGCCTCCTTGTAATATTTCGATACAAGCGCGGGCTACGGCGTCGGGGTCGCGATAGGGGACGCGCCAGCCGAGTTTGCCGTCCTGTAAGGGTTCCGCCGACCCGTCATCGTTGCCGGAGAGTACCGGAATCCCGCTTGCCATCGCTTCCATGTAGACGATGCCGAAACCTTCGCGAGAGGGCATGATGTAGGCGTCTGCCACTCGGTAATGGTCGGGCAACTCTTCCGTGGGTACGAATCCGGCGAAGACGACGCGATCGCTCACCCCTAAATCTTGCGCCATTTTCGCCAAACGGCGTTGGTCGTCCCCCCGTCCGATCGCCAAATATTTAACGTCGGGAAACTGCCGCGCGATCGCGGGTAACGCCCGAATCGTCACGTCAACACCTTTGTATATATCCCCGGACCACAAACGGGCGACGGTCATCAATACTCGCGCCCCCCTCAAGCCGTAGCGATCGAGCAATTCCGGCGGTTTTTCCCCTGGAGTAAAGCGTTTTCCGTCGATCGCACAAGGTAGGAACTCGAACTTTTGTGGGTCGAGATCGTTCGCTTCGCAGGCGAGATCGCGGCTGTAACGGCTGATCGTCCAGATGCTGTCCGCGTCTTGTAATGCTTTGCGATAGCGCGGTGGTAACGGTTCCCACACTTCCTTACCGTAAGTTAAAACGGTGTACGGAATCCGGAGTATTTTGCAAAAATTACGCACGAGTGGCGCCAAATTAATATGACCGCAGAACACGCGCTGGGGTCGGCGAAACAGCAGTTGCAACAAGAGGGCGATCGCCAATTTCAGCCGTCCGACCCACGGCGGTAACGTTTTTAAGTAATAAAATTTAAGTGCAGGGTTACCTTCAAAAGGATTGTCACATCCGGGCGAATCTCGCAATAGCAGAACGCGCGCCGGATCTAAAGAATTTTGCGGGGTATTTCGGGTTTGGGTAACGATTTGGGCATAGGCTTGAAAAATATCTTTAACGTAAGATTGAATTCCACCTTCCCAAGAGAAAATTTCGAGGAAAACGAAGACATATTTCATAGTTATGCAGGCATCTTTACCGCAAATTAGAGCAAGTCAGAATAGGGTAGCACGGGCAATATGCCCGCAACTCAGAATAATCAATTATCGATTTTTGACCAAATCTAATAACTGTTTTTCTGTCAACAAAGTAATCCCTAATTCTTGGGCTTTTGCTAACTTCGATCCGGCATCTTCGCCCACCACAACGTAATCCGTTTTACGACTGACCGAACCCGTAACTTTCCCCCCCGCATTTTCGATGAGTTGCTTGGCTTCGCTACGCTTTAAACTGGGTAAAGTTCCGGTAAGAACAAAAGTTTTTCCAGTTAAGTTTGACGATCGCGCGCGATCGCCCGTCGTTTCTGTTTGCGGTTGTTGCGATAACTGCACGCCGACCGTTTTCAAGCGATCGATCGCCCCTTGATTGGCACGGACGCGAAACCATTGATAAACTGAATTGGCAATTTCCAAACCGATGCCGTAAATCCCCTCAATATCGGCGATCGAGGCACTGGCGAGGCGATCGACATCGGGGAATTTTTCCGCCAATAATTGGGCGTTGACGCTACCGACATGGCGAATTCCCAAGCCGTACAATACCCGCGACCAGGGCTTAGTTTTGGACTCGGCGATCGCGTTGACTAAATTTTGCGCCGACTTTTTGCCAAATCGCTCTAATTTCGCCAATTCTTCGACAGTAACAT
Organism: Oxynema mangrovii CENA135; assembly: GCF_016632315.1. NCBI lineage: Bacteria > Bacillati > Cyanobacteriota > Cyanophyceae > Oscillatoriales > Oscillatoriaceae > Oxynema > Oxynema mangrovii. Next base: position 1,172,830 of record NZ_JAEOXH010000002.1, read on the forward strand.
CATATAAATCCGGCACCGATCGCACCACGCGGCGATCGACCATTTGCTCGACCAGTTTTTCTCCCAACCCGTTGATATCCAAGGCATCCCGGCTTCCCCAATGCATCAGCGCCCCGCGCAAAATCGCCGGACAAGAGGCATTAATGCAGCGCGTCACCGCCTCACTTTGCGGTTTGACCACAGGTTCGCCGCATTCGGGACAGCGATCGGGCATTTGGAAGCGAACTGCCCCTTTCGGGCGTAATTCCGGCAAAATTCGCACGACTTCCGGGATAATTTCCCCAGCTTTGCGGACGATCGCCGTATCCCCCAGATGCAAGTCTAATTGGGCGAGGCGATCGCTGTTGTGTAATGACGCCCGCGAGACCGTCGTCCCCGCCAACTGCACCGGAGACAACTCCGCAACGGGCGTCAACGCCCCCGTTCGACCGACTTGGACGGTCACCCCTTCCACGACGGTCGGCGCCTCTTCGGCGGCATATTTGAGGGCGATCGCCCAACGGGGGAACTTCTGTGTAAAGCCGAGTTCTGCTTGCAATCCCTTGTCATTGAGTTTGACGACCACCCCATCGGTCATATAAGGCAGCGCCTCGCGATCGCCCTCCCAGCGATCGTAATAATCTCTCACTTCATCGAGCGATCGGCATAAGACCCGATTGGGATTGACCTTAAACCCCAGCGCGTGCAACTGTTCCAGGGCGTCCCACTGGGTGGCCGCCATCTCGGTTTCTTCTTCGCCTGGAATATGCAAAGTATACGCAAAACAATCTAAATGCCGTTCGGCAACTACCCGCGAATCTAACTGACGCAAGGTTCCCGCCGCCGCATTGCGCGGATTTGCGAACGGCTGTTCCCCGTTGGCTTCCCGTTCTCGATTGATTTTGTGAAAAACATCCAAGGGTAGAAAGGCTTCGCCGCGCACTTCGACGACGGCGGGCGCAGGGTCTGCGGTCAGACTCAGGGGAATCGCCCGAATCGTTTTTATATTCTGGGTAATGTCTTCTCCGTATTCTCCATCGCCCCGGGTCGCCCCGCGTACTAAAATCCCGTTTTCATAGGTGAGGGCGATCGCCGAACCGTCAATTTTTAACTCGCAGACATACGCAAATTCTTCTTTGGGGACGACCCGTTGCCACCGTTGCTGCCATTGGGCGAACTCTTCGACGTTAAAGGCATTTTCGAGGCTGTAGAGGGGGATATTGTGACGAACCGATTGAAATTGGGTGGCGGGTCGTTCGCCGACACGCTGGGTGGGACTGTCCGGCGTCACCAGTTGCGGGTATTGGTTTTCTAAGTCTTGCAATTCCCGGTAGAGGCGATCGTAAATCGCATCTTCCATAATGGGATTGTCGAGGACGTAGTAGGCGTAACTGGCTTTCTGCAGTTGTTTTCGCAGTTGTTTGACCCACTCTTGGGTTTCCACTGAGGGCGTTGACACGATCGCAATTCCTTGAAGGTCTACGGCTGGATGGTCGGTCTTATTGTATCTAAGTTCAATTTTCTAAAAATATCAAAATACCACGGGCAACGGGCGATCGTTGTCAGTCACAGATCCCCAATCGAACTTAAATTCAAGATAAATTCAGGTCAAAGATTTTCCCGAAAGGTGAATGGGATGGGTCAGAAACTCTACCTCCCCACCGGAACGATAAATTTCGATTTGTCGTTCTCGAATATCGATCTCTAATGTCGATCGCCCATCGCCAATTTGTCCCATTGGTAAGATATTATTTTGACTTAAGCTGTTTCTCTTTTAAAATGCATATAGTTTTCTTTAGTAATTTGCAACCTAAATAGGGAGCAAGATGCTCCCCCTCCCAAGGCTTATAGCGATGGAAAATTGACCGGAGAATCACAGACCTTTCTAGCTACTTTTCTCGATTCTATTCGCGCGATCGCTCGCCGATCCGAATCGCGATCGTGCTTTGATAAGCTGCAAACTCAGGAAGCATCGATCGCGAGCAAGAGGAATTCTCCATTAAATTGTAAATGATTGTTGCAAAAAAAATCTAATCAACTCATGGCCGTGCATAATTGGCGAGGGCTGACTCAATCAATCGATAGAAGATTGCGAGGTCACCGACAATGGCGATCGATATTTATGCTCCCTCCGAGTTTGATAACTTAGAACCCGAAGAGGTCAAACTTTTCGATCTCGTCAACGAATATCGGGCAGAAAACGGTTTACCTGCCATTCGCCTCTCAAAAGCACTCACCCTGGTCGCAAACCGTCACGTTCTCGATTTAGCGGAAAATATCGGACGGGTCACTCACGATTGGAGTGATGCTTCATTTTCAAATAACCCCAATGTGATGTGGAATGCTCCACAAAGGTTCAACACGGATTATCCCGGTCTAGGTTACGAAAATGTCATGGGTTATCCCGGTTTTAATGGCCCTGACATGACTGCCGAAGTTGCTCTCGATGGCTGGAAAAATAGCACTGAGGGTCATCGGCAAGTCATTCTCAATCAACCCGGTCCAAATGGAGACTGGAGTCAACGCAACTGGAATGCGTTAGGGGTTGGTATTTACGAAGGATATGCTGTTTTATGGTTTGGTGAAGAAGGCGATCCGACCGGAGAACCTACGCGAGATCCGATCGCTCCTCCAGTCACGTCTTTAAAACCGGAACAACCCCTTCCACCACCACTGCCACTGCCACCGAGTGAACCAGTCAATGTAACACCACCAATTGAACAACCCGTTCAACCACCGCCGCCACCGCCGCCACCGCCGATACCGCAGGTGACCCCACCGATTGCAGAACCCGTTCCGTCAATACCACAGGTAGCCCCACCGAGATCGGAGACAACTACCATTCCTTTGCAAGGGATTTATCGTTTTTTCGATACCCTGACGGGAACTCATTTTTATACGGCATCGCCAGAGGAACGGGATAATATTAGAAATAGTTTGCCGCAATATAATTATGAGGGCAGCAGTTTCTCTACTCCTGCGGTTCCGACGTCGGAGACTGCACCGATTCACCGTTTTTTCAATACCCAAACGGGAACGCACTTTTTTACGATTTCCGAACAGGAGATGAACCATGTTCGCTCTAGCCTACCCCAATACAATTACGAAGGGGTGGCGTATCAGGCATATCCTGAGTCGGAACTGGGAACGACACCGCTTTATCGGTTTTTCAATGCGGTGACGGGAACGCATTTCTATACGCCATCGCCAGAAGAGCGCGATGTCGTGATGGAGAGCTTACCGAATTATAATTATGAAGGGGTGGCCTATCATGTTTTTGCGATGTGACGGGCGGACTTAGGTGAGAAAAACTGACGGGGGCGATCGCCGCCTGTTTTATACAAAAGGTCTCAACGCCTCGGCCAATTCGATCGCCGACGAATAGCGATCGCTCGGTCGCGGTTGGGTCACCTTGGTAATCGTAGCGGCGACCTCGGGAGGAATCCTCGGATCTGAGGCGATATTGAAGCCGTAACCGTCCGGCAGCAGGCGATAAAACTTCTGAGGACTCTCCCCAGTCAGCAAAAAGATTAAAGTCGCCCCGATCGCGTATAAATCCGACTGAATCAGGGGTTCGCCGCGATTTTGTTCCGGGGCGGTATAGTCCGGCGCGCCGATGCAAGTTCCCGGTGCGGTGCCAATTTCTTTAACGGCGCCAAAATCCAAAACCACGATCCGATTGTCGAGGTTGCGAACTAACAAATTGGCGGGCTTGATATCTCTGTGTATGATCGGCGGCGCTTGCGAGTGGATATAATTCAAAACCTCACAAGTTTGTAACATCCAATCGATCGCCTGGGGCAAGATAATCGGGCCTTGTCGAAACACCCGGCGTTCCAAATCTTCGCCGTGGATCATCTCCATGGCCAAATATTTCTTGCCCTGTTCCACAAAAAAATCGAAAAACTTGGGAATTCCGGGATGATTTAACCCTTCCAAAACCCGAGCTTCTCGCTCGAATAACTCGATCGCCTTGGGAATGCGGGTCATGTCGGCATTCATTTCCTTCAACACCAGCAGTTGCGGGCGTCCGCCACCCGGTAAGGAAGGAGTGCAGGCGAGGTAAGTGGTTCCCATCCCGCCTTGTCCGAGGGTTTTCAACACCCGATACTGGCGGATCGTGCGATCGACGTAAATCGGTTCGCCGCAGTGAATGCAAAACAGGGTATTGGGTGGGTTGTTCTCGTGGGTACAAGCCGCTTGCGAGGGCGCCGAAACCGACACGCTGGGGACGGTCGCACTCAAGCCAACCTGTAAAATCGGACCGCCTCGGGCCAGTTGAATCAAACAACGGTCTGCGAGCCAAATTTGAGAAACTAACTGACCGTTAACAAAAGTTCCGTTCGTCCCGTGACTGATTAACTGCCAGCCCGCGACCCCCGCCGTTCGTTGGAGGCGACGCAATTCAAGATGGTGCCGGGAAACCACCGGATCGTCTAGCACAACTTCGTTATCCGGCGCGCGACCGACCCGAATTAGGGACTCGCGATCGAAATGCCATTGTTGTTGGGGCGCTCGATGGCGCCCGTCCAATAAGCTCAGGACAATCACGGCGACGCCTCCCTCAGTCCGATTCGACTAAAGCCCGAACGACAATCGCGGTAATATTGTCGTGACCGTTGTAAGTATTGGCCAAATCGATCAGGCTGCGGACGCCGCGATCGAGATTGGCGTCGCGATCGAGTAGGGGCGCCACGTGAGTTGCCGTGTGGGTTTCCAACAGATCGTTATCGGTGAGTCCGTCGGAGGCGAGAATGAATAAAGTATCTTCACTCAAGTCGAGAAAAGCCACGTCCGGTCTGACAAAATCTTCATTGCGCGGGCCGAGGGCTTGGGTGAGCTGGTAAGCATCGGGACGGGAGTAGGCGGTTTCGGGATCGATCCCCCGTTGAATTTCGCGCTGGCCGACTTCGTGATCTAAGGTAAGCTGTTCGAGTCCTTCGTCCTGGGTAAAGCGATAGAGGCGACTGTCGCCGACATGGGCGATCGCCACTTGGGCTTCTTGCACCAACACCATCACCAAAGTAGTTCCCATGCGGGCGCTGCCGTCGCGGTCTTCGAGTTGGTTGCGCTGGTAGATCGCCTGATTGGCCGTCAGCACGCCATCGCGGATCGTGGTGGCATTGGGAAGGGACAGACGCCAGTGACGTTTGAAATAGTCTTGCAAGGTTTCTACGGCGAGGGCGCTGGCAATTTCGCCCCCGGCATGACCGCCCATGCCGTCGCAGAGAATGTAAGTGCCGCGATAGCCGACCGATCGCGATCGCGAACTCTGCATCCGGCTGTGTTGGGTTTCGAGACCGAAATCGTCCTCGTTGTGGGTGCGCTGCCGTCCGATATCCGTCGCTCCGACGGCTTCCAGCGAAACCAAGCGCATCGGCATGACCATGGTCACGTCAGCATCGTCGTCATGGTCGAAGTCAACCTCTGACTCGCTTAAAGTGTAGGAGAAGGCGGGACGACGATCGCCGATCGCGTCGAGGGTCTTTTGCAATTCGGCGATCGTTTCAATTTCTCCCGCTTCCAGGCGATCGATCGCCTCGGTCAACGCTTCCCAAGTCCGGGCGCCGCTTTCGTCTTGGGGCGGTTGGCGATCGCCGATAAAGACCGTTTGCCAGACTCGCCCTAATTCAGTCAACGTGGGAGGATCGAGGGGATCGTCAGCATAGAGCCGTTGCAGACACAGCAATTCGTCTTCTTCATCGAGGCGCAAATTCGATCGTTCGAGCAGGGTTTGACAGCAGTTCCATGGTTCTAACGCCGCCCACAATTGGCTCATTTCCTGGAGCCAGTGCAGGATTGGCAACGGATCTTCTGCGCCCCTTTGCGGGCGATCGATCGCCTGGGGCAGGTGGGAGCGGTCTTCGAGGAGCAACACCGCGCGATCGTCCTGCTGCCAGGCATCGTGAATGCCGCTTAAAAGCGGGTAAAATTCCGAGTGCAAGGCTAAATGAGCTTTAGCTAATTCCGGAATCGCCAACGTCCAGCCCGGATTGCCGAGATTGAGCGATCGCTCGAAGCTCTCCCGGCCAAATTGTTCTAGGGGTTGAGCATTTAAGGCGATTAACGGGGATTGTTGCAAGGGCTGACAATCTAACACTTTGACCTCGATCTCGGTTTTCACCTGTTCTGACAACGGCATCGGTTCGAGTAACCGATAACGTTGTTGGGCATCGAGATAAGCTCCGATTTCCGTCTCGCTCGTCCCGATCTCGGGAGCTTGGGGGGCTTGCGGTTCGCCCTCGGAGCGGTTCGCGGCGATCGCCTCGTCTTCCCCGTCCGAGGGAGGTTCGGGGGCGATCGCCTGCTCTGCTTCTTCCTCCTCGGCCCGTTCGGTTTCCCCTTCTGGCGCGATCGCGACCGCCTCGCCGCCCTCGGGACTCTCGGCATCCAGGCTTTCCGCCGCTCCCTCTAGGGGCGTTTCCTCCTCGACGGTTTCCGCCTCGATTGCGGACGGTTGCGTTTCCAAGACCTCGGGGAGTTCTATGGGGGAATCGTCAAGCTGGGGGAGGGGTTCTCTAACCGTGGCGGCAGGGACTTCGTGCAAATTCGTCCCTGGAGAGGGCAGATCTTCGACTTCAACGCCGGACTCGTGCAAGACGATCGCCCGCCAGATTTGACCCGTCAGCGCCTTACATTCGTGACAGTGCAGCTCGCCAAGGGGCACTCGGGCCCCGCACTGCGGACAATTTTTGTGGGTCAGAGAGGTCCCGCAATTTTGACAAAAGTTATTGGTGTTGGGGTTTTCAAACTGACAGTGGGGACAGACTAGCATGGTGCAATTTCCAATCTGAAAGGCGACACGGCAATCCTAGAACTGGCACGGAACGAGGCGCCCGATCGCGTGGGGTTCTCAAATGACGACTATTGAAAACAGTCTACGCCAAACCGAGAATCCTGGCAGGAGGGACGGCAAAATGGCAGTTTTGTTGCCCCCGCTCGGGATAGCGATCGCCCCAGGTTTTGCAAAAGTTCCCCGACCGCCGCGAGATCGTCTGAAGAAGTAAATATAGATGCACTCCTAGTCGCCCCTAGCCGCAATACGCTAGGGGGTTTTTTGGGTGCGTCCTTTCCCCCTGGCGGCGTTCTCTCTCGCAGACCCGAAAGATGGCGAGGCGATCGTCGCGACGATTTCAGGCAACTTTATCCGATAAAAACATAAAATAAATATGGCTCTATTGCTCTTCAAAGCTGAGAAGAAAGGGTTAACAATTTAGCCATATTTCCGATTTTTATGCACGAAATATCCCCCCGCGATTCTCCTGCGCAAAGGCGACCCGATCGCCCCCGGGGAAGCGCCACCGCATCCCGTTAACCCAGCGAAAAACGGGGGCGACGAGGGGAAAAGGGCGTGATAGAATGAAACGTTGGATTTTTGATTGTCGTTCGGTTCAATTCTGAAGGCTGAATGTCAAAGATTTAGCCGAGAAGAGTTCTCGTCTTGCCATCGGAATCTACTAGAAAATGTCTAGAAATTGTAACATTAACTACTGAAATAGCGCGAATATGAACTCCGATATCCGTATTTTAATGTGTTCTCCAAAACACTACGACGTGGATTATGTGATTAATCCCTGGATGGAGGGGAACATTCACAAATCCTCGCGCGATCGCGCCGTCGAACAGTGGCAGAACCTGTATTCGATCCTCAAAGAGCAAGCGATCGTCGATTTAGTCGATCCTCAACCGGGATGGCCCGATATGGTCTTTACCGCCAATGCGGGCTTAGTCTTGGGTAATTCCGTCGTCCTCAGCCGCTTTTTCCATCCCGAACGGCAGGGAGAAGAACCCCACTTCAAAGAATGGTTCGAACGACAAGGATATAACGTTTACGAACTTCCCAAAGACTTGCCCTTTGAAGGGGCGGGCGACGCCTTGCTCGATCGCGAAGGACGCTGGTTGTGGGCGGGTTACGGGTTCCGTTCCGAACTCGATTCCCATTCCTATTTAGCCAAATGGCTCGATATCGAAGTCGTTTCCTTGCAACTGGTAGACGAGCGCTTCTATCACCTCGATACCTGTTTTTGTCCGTTAAGCAACGGCTACTTACTGTATTATCCTCCCGCTTTCGATTTTTACTCGAATCGAATTATCGAAATGCGGGTTCCCGAACACAAGCGCATTGTCGTCGGCGAGGCAGACGCGATTAATTTTGCCTGCAATGCGGTCAACGTCGAACGGGCGATCGTCATGAATAAAGTCAGTAACGACCTCAAAGATCGTCTCGCACAAGTCGGTTTTGAAGTCATCCAAACCCAACTGAGCGAATTTATTAAAGCCGGAGGGGCCGCGAAATGTTTGACCCTCCGAACTACGGAACCGATGGACGTGGCGATCCACGCCAACAGCCCCGTGGAAAGTCGAACCGTGCGCCTGGAAGGTCACTTACTCGACTCCGGAGCGATCAATCGGGCGTTAGATTTAATTGTCGAAGGGGGGGGCAGTTTCCAAGTTCTCAAGTTCCAACTCGGGGAACAGCGACAAAGTACGTCTACGGCGGAAATTAAAGTGTCGGCCCCTTCTCACGGCATTTTAGAAGAGATTTTGGCTCAGTTAATTCCCTTGGGAGCGGTAGACTTACCGGAAGCGGAACGCAATGCCGAATTACTCCCGGTGGAACAGGCGGGAGTGGCACCGGATGACTTCTACGTGAGTACGATTTACCCGACCGAGGTGCGAATTGACGGTCGCTGGGTGAAGGTGCAAAATCAGCGTATGGACGGCGCGATCGCCGTGACCCGATCGCCCTCCGGTCCGGTGGCGCGCTGCAAACTGTTGCGCGATCTCCAAGTCGGGGAAGAAGTCGTCGTCGATGTCGTCGGGATCCGCACGATCCGCAAAATGGCCCAGCGAGATCGCGACAAACACGAATTTAGCTTTATGTCCGGCAATGTTTCCAGCGAACGGCGGGTCGAACTCGTCGTCGAACAAGTCGCTTGGGAGTTGCGGCAAATTCGCGATCGCGGCGGTAAAGTCGTCGTCACCGCCGGGCCGGTGGTCATCCATACCGGAGGCGGCGACCACTTGGCCCAATTAATCCGCGAAGGTTACGTACAAGCGCTCCTCGGCGGGAACGCGATCGCCGTTCACGATATCGAACAAGCCTTGATGGGTACTTCCCTCGGCGTGGATATGAAACGAGGGGTCGCCGTTCGCGGCGGACACCGCCACCACCTCAAAACGATCAACACGATCCGTCGCTGTGGCAATATCACCAAAGCCGTCGAACAAGGGGTTCTCACCCGGGGCGTATTTTACGAATGCGTTAAGAACAAGGTGCCATTTGCTCTGGCGGCGTCCATTCGCGATGACGGTCCGCTCCCGGATACGGAAACCGATATCATCAAAGCTCAGGAACAATACGCCGAGTTGTTGGAAGGGGCCGATACGATCCTGATGCTTTCGACGATGCTGCACGCGATCGGGGTGGGGAATATGACCCCCGCCGGGGTGAAAATGGTCTGCGTCGATATCAACCCCGCCGTGGTTACCAAACTCAGCGATCGCGGTTCGGTGGAATCCGTCGGCGTGGTGACCGATGTCGGCTTGTTCTTGAGTTTGTTAGTCAAGCAGTTGGAGGCGTTTACCGCTCCTTATCGCGCGGTGAAAACGGCTTAATCGAGTACGCGGACGAGTGAAAAAGGGCGGGTTGGGCGATCGGTTGCCGAACCCGCCCTTTGCTGTTGCCATCCGTCAATTGATAACTGCTTAGTGGGCTTCGATCGCGCGATCGCCCACGGAGAAAGCTTATTCGATTTTACACGGCATCAACTCTTATATTGACTGTATTTCAGGAAAACGATTGCAGTTTTCACTATCAAAGGTCTCCGATTCAGACCGCGATCGCCACCTCCTCATCCTTCGATCGCCCCCAACAATTTTCTTGACTCCCTACAATCTTTATTTTTAGAAAAGGCGATCGATCCGGTTCTCGGATTAGATCCCTCGAATACTTAACTCGCTCCAGATCTTGGCGAGGCGATCGCCTTTCGGATCGAAAATATTTATCCGGATAAAATTGGCGATCGTCAATCATAAAAAAAGTCTCTCAACTTCCTAATTACTCGAAGATCGGCAGGCTCTTAAGTTTCCCGTTGTCGTACTTCCTATCATTGTCTATTTCACGATCTGCCATTACAACGGTCATTAACTTTCCGGATACAATCCGGATTTTTTCTGCCAAAAGATTTGTATTTATAAATCAATCCCTATTATTTTTTCTTCATTTTTTTACCGGATGTAACCCTCACACCCGAGAAATAAAAAATAGAAGCGCTGAGACGGTTTTTTTATGAGCAGCTACAAATCTATCGTGGTTTTCAGCCTGTTGTTAATGGGTTTAGTTGCAAACTTCCGGAACGTTGCAGGAGAGAATTCTATGGTTTCTCACGGTCCAGAACAGTCAATAGCGGCGCAACTGGATTCTGGAACTAATCAACCTTATCCCCACCGTGGAAGTGGCCGATAACAATTCCTCGATTGGGGAGATAAATTTCTTCCAGTCAATGGAAATTCGTTCGGGAAAAAGCCGAATCTATCACTTCAGATTTAGCGGTTTTTAAAAGGATAAGGAACCGGGGGTGTAGAATTCCACCAAATCGCCGACACTACAAATTTCTAGGGTTACACGAGCGCGCTCTTGTCCATTCTTTAGCAAAATTTAGGCGCGAATCGGCGCGGAGCTGTCGGGTCAGTCAGTCAATTGAAGGGAATCTAGCCGGAAAACTCGCTTGTTTACCAATGGATTGATAGCCAGCCGATTTTCGGATAGGCGATCGATCGCCTCGAATCCTGTCGTCCCGTCACTGGGACGGCAGTTTTTCGAGTAACGAGGGCGATCGCCAATAAGAAGGGAGACACGGTAACACCCTGTCCCCCTTCTTATTTATATTTTCGATCGCCCGAACTCTAAATCTTCGCTTCCAAAGACTTGAGATATTCCGTATTGACCCCGGACTCGCGAGTGAGCGCAATCTTACCCGTTCTCGAAATTTCGCGAATGCCAAACTTATTGAGAACTTGAACGATCGCCACCATTTTACCGGGGTCGCCGACGACTTCGATAATGAGAGAATCTTCCGCCACATCGACCACCCGCGCGCGGAAAATTTGCGCCAGTTCGACCACTTCCGATCGCGTGGTACTGTTGGCGTTGACTTTAAGCAACATCAACTCCCGTTCGACGCACGGAGTTTCGGTAATGTCTTGAACCTTGAGGACGTGAATGAGTTTGTAGAGTTGTTTGGTTAACTGTTCGATGACGCGATCGTCTCCCGTCACGACCATCGTAATCCGAGAAATGCCCAGTTGTTCGGCTGGTCCTACGGCCAAACTTTCAATATTGAAGCCGCGCCGAGCAAATAAACCCGCAATCCGGGTCAACACGCCTGCTTCATCTTCGACTAGAACAGAAAGTGTATGTTTCATCAGTGACCGTCGCCCTTGTGAAAATCTAAGATCTTCGATTCCTGTTGTAATTGCTTATTTTATCTTGACCCTCAGAAGTTGCGGTCTTTTTTAAGCTTATTGTTAGAGATAACGACGAGGCGATCGCGTCGAGATCGCCAATCGGGTAAGTGTTCCGGAAACCGTTTGTCTCTACAGAAGAGAGCCTAAGATGCTCGATTCTAAAAGATTTGGCTGCAATCGAGTCTTCGGTCTACCATGCGATCGAGACAGGCGTTCTCGTCACGGATCCACTGAAGCGGCGATCGCCCGGCGATCGCGATCGGTGTCATCTATCTTTAGATAGAACGAGATCGTCCTCGTCATCGCATACTATCTGAACATCCATTTTGGGAGACAAATGATATGGGTTGGTTAAATCGCATTTTTGATATGGTCACGCCTGGTGGCGAACCGGAAACCATCGAAGCTCCTCCACCGGACGATCCCTCCGGTCCGGCGCAAGCGTACAGCGTCCCCAAAGCTCCGGAAGATCCCTCTACTCCTCCGGAACGGCTGGGGTTAAATGGAGAATACGACCAAAGTGGCTTGGCGAAACGAGTTGCCCTCGCTCTCGACCAAAATCCCGATACCGACGACTTCGAGCGCCTCTGGGTCGCGCAAACTGGCGGTACGGTCGTTTTAAAAGGCGAAGTCCCCTCTCAAGAAGATTTAGACCGGGTGGTCAACGTTGCCAGTGGCGTTTATGGCGCTACGGGGGTAAATACGGATGAGGTAACGATTACGGGTTAATTTTACGGGTTAATTTTCCCCCAGTCCTTACCCTAAGCTAGAAAAAGCGGGGACGATCGCGATCGCGATCGTCCCCGCTTGGCGTTACGAATTGGTGTGGCGCTAGTCCTTTGTAGACCCGACCACTTCAGGTGTGGTGACAGGTTCGCGAAATACCAATCGCAATAAGGGAGGAGCGACAAATGTTGTCAGGATGACCATCATGATGATGGCGGCTTGTAGGGCATCGGAAAGGGCGCCACTGGCGGCTCCGACCCCCGCAAAGACTAACCCGACTTCACCTCGGGGAATCATACCAATGCCAATCCCCAAACGCTTAACTTCTGTTTGTCCGAATATGCTATATCCGGCAACGACTTTGCCAATGATGGCGACCACGATTAAAAAGGCCGCGATGATGAGCCCTTCTCGGTTGCTCGGAACGGCAGGATTGAGAACGCCGAGATTCGTTTTCGCGCCGACGACTACGAAGAAAATCGGGACGAAAACATCGGCGACGGGAACGACTTGTTCTTCCAGTTCTTGTTGTTTCTCGGTTTCTCCCAAGACTAAGCCTGCGGCAAACGCGCCCAAAATCGCTTCTAAGTGAATTGCCGCACCAATATAGGACAGGATAAAGGCAATCACGAGAGCGGAGATTAAGAGCGGACCGCGCGTTTTGAGTTCTTTAACAAAACTGACGTAGTAAGGACTCAAAAATCGTCCTAGGAGAATCACGCCGACGAGAAAGGCCCCGGCACTGACGATTAAAACGAGAATGTTGGTGACTTCGACTTCACCGGTTTTCACCAAGCTGGCGACGACGGCGAGGACGATAATCCCGAGAATATCGTCGAGAACTGCCGCGCCGATGATAATCTGACCTTCTTTTGAACTGAGTTGTCCGATTTCGGCCAACACTTTTGCGGTAATCCCGATACTGGTCGCCGTGAGGGCGGCTCCTGCAAAAATAGCCGGGATCGTGGCGACGTGGAACAGGGTAATTAAACCGACGGTTCCCGCCGTAAAGGGCGCGACGACCCCGACGACGGCAACTACGGCGGCTTGCGGGCCGTATTTGATCAGTTCTTTGAGTTCCGATTCGAGGCCGATTTCAAACAGCAAAATGATGACGCCGAGTTCGGCAAAGATCGTAATGACTTCACTTTGCGCTTCAAAGGCGGCGATCGCGGCTGCAGGTTCTAAACCTGTGGTCTTTTGCAGCACGCTGATAATCACTGACTCGCTGCCGTCTACTCCACTTTCGGGAAAGATGAGTAGTTTGAAGACGGATACGCCGACGACGACGCCTCCGACCAAATCCCCGAGGACGGGGGGCAGGTTAATGCGCGTGCAAATTTCACCGCCAATTTTGCTGGCGAGGTAGATGACAACTAAACTCAGCAGAACTCCAGCAACAATGATGGATTCTTCTGGTTTGGCGGCTTCGGCGGTTTCCGCCGAAGCCAGTAAGGGTGCAATGGTTCCCTGACCCGGTAGGTACAAGTTGGGGGCAAGGGAGGTCATAAACGTCAGGAAATCTGCCATTTATTTCGCAGAACTCTTTGAGTGCAATTTACAGGTTTACTTCGGTTTTCTTGGTAAAATACTAGTATTATCTAGTGCTTTTGTCTTTTCTGTTATAATTATCGCTTCTGTTTAGGATAAGCTATTAACAAATTATTCCAGGCGGTTGGGGCGATCGCCCCGAGCCGAGCTGGATAAAATTTCTAACTTTACAGTCTTGACAAGTTTGCCGATTTCTGCTGTATTCCTCGATAAAAATGAAGCGCTCGACGGGGGAGAATCGAAGCTCGGCAGACGGTGAGAGGAATGGTTGCTCAAGGGTTGGCGGTGGCGAGGCGATCGCGTTTTAGCGGAATTTGACGGGGCGATCGATCGCGATCGCCCCCGATGGCTTCGGTTTTTTTAGTTCAATTTAGGGAGCCTGCCAGATGCGATCGTGGTAGGCTTGCTCGTCCGCATACGGATCCGGTGCCGAACCGTCATGGTGATGGTGTCCGTGATGGTGGTCGTGATGGTGGTCGTGATGATGTCCGTGATGATGTCCGGCTTGGGTAGAACCGGAATTGAGGGCGGCTAAGCGGAATTTACACGCTTCGCAATTCATCTGGACTTGACCGAGTTGGGTTTCGATTTCGCGATCGCGCACCACCTGCAACAGTTGCGGCTGAATTCCCATTTCTGGCAAACAGGTCATCTCGATCTCGGGGAACTGTTGCTGTTGTTGAGCGGTAATCTGGAAAATCTTCTCGACCAAGACCCCGGTAAAGAGGAAATAGGGCACAACGATAATGCGTTTCGGTTCGTAAAAACGAGCGCGATGGAAGCCTTCTTCCAAACGGGGGTGAGTAATCCCGATAAAACAGGTTTCCACGGTTTTGTAACCGCTTCCTTCCCACAGCATCCGCGCCATTTTATACACGTCTCCATTGGCGTCCGGATCGCTCGAACCCCGTCCGACAAAGAGCAAGACCGTTTCGGCGCGCTCGATCTGATGGGGATTGTGTTCCGGGCGATCGAGCTGTTCGAGGCGATCGCGCCATAAATCCAAAATCCCCGGAGTAATGCCGAAATGACGCCCGTAGTGGAACTTTAACTCTGGATGACGACTTCTCGCCCGATCTAATTCGTTGGTAATATCAAACTTATTGTGTCGTGCGGCAAATAAGAGGATCGGCAGCACGGAAAATTCTGTATACCCTTGCTCGACACAGCGATCGATCCCTTCTTGGATGGTCGGTCCGGTCAATTCCAGAAAACAGGGAACCACGGGACGCGATCGATCTAAAGCTTGGTAAGTTGAGGCAAAATCGAGAAAGGTTTGTCGCCCCTGTTCGTTGCGAGTTCCATGGCCGACCAGTAATAAAGGACGTTGGATCGGCAGTGGTTCCAAGGCTAAATCTTCGATAACTTGGGAGTTGGCGTTAAATGCTGTCAAATTTTTAGTTTCAATTGTCGGCATGAATTTGGTAACTCCTTTCCCGTGCGAGGCAGGAAATTGAGTGAGCAGGTAACAGACAGGCATTCTGGCTCGCGATCGCGGTCGGGTTTCCGCTTCCCCGGTCTCCTCTGAGACCCTTCGTGTTCTTTCCCTCGGCGACAAACCACCCGATCCAGTTCGCTGACAGTTGCCGCACAGCCCCGGAGTTTCACCGGAGTTTCCCCGTACTGCTACCGTTCACGTTTGCCTGGTCATTTTAGCCTATTCCCTGTCTCCCTAGAATGCCGGGGTGGGGGGTTAAGGGCGATCGAAGCGCAATCTCGTTCGACGGCGCCGACTCCGTTAATCTTTTCTAAAATAAGAGTACGCCCGAGCTTTTTACCCCCAATTCCTATGTCTGTTCTCCAACAGCGCGATCGCCCCTCCGACAAAGAATCTCCTGAAACCCAAGTTAAAGATGTTATAGTTCCTCCGTGCGATCGCTACAGTGACGAACCGCCCTTGGAAACTTACTTGCACTTGCAGCAAATGATGCTGCTGATTAAATGTCTCGAATGGTTGTGGCAAGACCGGGATGACTTTTTTGCCACGGGGAACCAAACTATTTATTATTCCGCCAATCAACGCAAATCGGAAGACTTTCGCGGTCCGGATTTCTTTGTGGTTTTAAATACCCAACGGCAACCGCGCAAAAGTTGGACGGTTTGGGAAGAAGACGGCAAATACCCAAATTTAATCGTCGAACTGCTTTCGGCGAGTACCGCTCAAGTAGACCGGGAATTAAAAAAACAAATTTATCAAGATATCTTTCGCACTCCCGATTATTTCTGGTTCGATCCGGATTCTTTGGAGTTCGCCGGATTTCATTTAACCGATGGCTCTTATCAAAACTTAGAAGCGAATACTCGCGGTCATTTATGGAGCGAACAATTACAATTATTTTTAGGGATTGAGAATCGCCAGTTGCGCTTTTTTACTCCCGAGGGGGAATTAGTCCCGACGCCGGAAGAAGCGGCGAAGTCCGGGCAAGAAAAAATCGATCGCCTCAGTGAAAAATTGCGCGACTTAGGTGTAGATCCCGACAGTATTTAAACTGAGAAAATCGAATAAACGATGGGCTAATTCTAACTTGCTACAAGGCTCGATTTTTTGTTGTCGTCCTTGGGAGTCGATCGCTACGGCCCAATTCGTATCGCTGCCGAAACCCGCACCAGTTTTATCGATAGGATTGGCAACGATCGCGTCAAGTTGTTTGCGACGTAATTTATCGAGGGCCGGGGTGACAATATCCCCCGTTTGAGCGGCAAATCCCACTAATGTTTGATGGGGTTGTTTGCGTTGACCTAACTCGGCGACGATATCCGGAACGGGTTCGAGGGCGATCGCCTCGGGAAGCGAGCGTTTTGGCAATTTTTCCGAGCTGTAACTGGCGGGTTTGACATCGGCGACGGCGGCGGACATAATTGTGAGATCGGCGGTCTCGAACTCGTCGAGCATCACTTGTTGCATTTGAGCCGCCGTAGTCACGGCGATCGCTCTCACTCCGCCCAAGGTGCTGAGAAGGTGCGAGGAGATCGCCGCACACACTAACGTTACTTCTGCCCCCCGAGATACTGCAGCTTGAGCGAGGGCGATTCCCATTTTCCCCGTCGCCGGATTGCCAATAAAACGAACCGGATCGAGGTGTTCTCGCGTCCCCCCCGCACTGATTAAAACCCGCTTGCCTTGTAAGTCCCGCCGACCGCCAGTATACAATAGGGACTCAATCCAACTGAGAAGTTGTGCGGGTTCGGCCATGCGTCCGGAACCGACACGATCGCACGCCAAGATTCCCGATCCCGGTTCCAAGCCCCAAACGCGCGGATCGCCGAGGATCTCGCGCCAGTTGCGCTGAGTCGTAGGTTGTTCCCACATATCCGTATTCATCGCCGGAGCGAGCAATAACGGACATCTGGAGGCTAGAACCGTATTAGTCAGTAGATTGTCCGCCATCCCCGTTACCAGTTTGGCTAGGGTATTCGCTGTTAGCGGGGCGATCGCGAACAGGTCGGCCCACTCTCCCAGCTCGATATGTAAGGGTCTGCCCCGACTTGGCGACCAAAAATCGGCGTCTGTATAGGCGGCATGGCGAGACAAGGTAGAAATAGTGAGAGGCGCGATAAATTCTCGCGCCCCAGATGTCAGCATAGAACGAACTTCTACCCCAGATTTGGCCAGAGTAGAAATAAGCTCACAAACTTTATAAGCAGCAATCCCCCCCGTGATGCCGATTAAGACTCGTCCCGGACGACTCGAAGGAGGAGGGGAAATCACCGAATTGCGATCGCCGGACATTCTGCTCGTTCCTCCTTCGAGATGCAATCAAAAGTTAAGCTTCGTCGTAGGCTTCTAAATCTAACAAGTAGATGTAGGGTTCGACGAGTTCGGGACGCTCAAAAGCGATCGCGCGGAGCAAATGCCAATCGTTCAAGCCTTCAAAGGCATTCGTATACTCATCGCACTCCAGGCGAAATGCCAATTGTTCAACATCCGATGGGGTGAGAGCAGCAATGTCCCGCTTTGAAATCGTAGCCGTAATCACAATCTGCGCCTCCATCCACGTAAAGCCTACATCGATTTGGATTCGATGCCGATTTGTCTTTAAATTCTACCGCAAGCGATCGGGTATCGGGAGAATTTGCAAAGGTTTTCAATATTCGGTTTTTAGCGGGGACATCCTCAACCTGCTTTCTGGGAGAAGGTGTTACCGTCTCGATCTAAAATCTAAAATCTAACCCTCCGCCAAATTCAATCCTCGAACAAATTGATGGAAGAGAGCGATTTCTTCGGGACAGATGGCGTGATTCATCTCAAATTCGCGATATTGAACGCTCATCCCTAATGCCTGGAAAAAATCGCGGACTTGGTGGGCGGCGGCGATCGGGACGACTGGATCTTGGATGCCGTGCATGATTAAACTGGGGGGGAGGCGATCGCCCGTCGGTTCCGGTTCGCAGTGCAGGTAACCACTCATCGACACTAACGCCGCCACGGGTAAGCGCAACCCGACATCGAGAATCGTGGCGCCGCCTTGCGAAAAACCACTTAAAATCGTTCGCGATAAGGGAACCCCCGTGAGCTGTTCCAGTTCGCCCAACCAATCCATAACCTGTTGGCGACTCTCTTCTAATCCTTCGTAATTGTCGCTCTCCAAGTCGTACCACATCTTACCTCCCGGGACTTGAGGATGGGGGAAGGGGGCGTCGAGAAATTCAAACTGATATTCCGGTAAATTTAAAGCTTCGGCGAGGGGTTCGAGGTCGTAGCAATTAGCCCCCCAACCGTGCAACATGACGATAATTCCCGTAGGGGATGGAGTCGTTGTGGGTTTAATAGAAATGGATTTAAGAGACACGGTGATGTGATTTTAGATTTTAGATTTTAGATTGTATATGAAGAGCTTCTCGCTGCCGACGGGCGATCGCTCAATCGCTGGGAATTCTTCCTCGTCGTTCGTCTTTACTCCCAACAAGATTACAGTCTACATCAGGATACCAAGTTGCCCGATCGCCCCTCTCCCTTGCCGTCAACACCGTTTCCCCTCGATCGTTCACCGTCCAGCCCCGCGCTTCGACCAAGGGAGGCGGACTCGATTCGGGATCCACAGGCGCAACAGCAGAGGAATGGCGATCGACATTGGCAGGATGAGGCGTCATTTCGCCAAAATCGACCCAAATACTTTCGCTGGTGAGGGGATCGTCTGGATTGAACGGCAAGCCACCTCGTCCGGTGACGATAAATTCGCTGCGATTGGCGTCATTACCGCAGCCTTGGAAGACGCGATCGCTCGCCTGGATAAATTGCGAGGGTAACGGGACGATCCCCTGACTCGGATCGAGATCCGGGGTGTCGATGCGGACGACACCATCGATCCCGCGTTGGGAACTGGCGCTAATTTGGCTGTCGGGCGACTCGAATAGCCCTTGAGTAAAAATACTGATGTTGCCGCCGTTTCCTTGAATGGCCGTGGCGCGAAGTTGGCTATTTTCGAGAACGCTTAACACGTCAGTGGAGATCGCGACGTTGCCGCCATTTCCCGATCCGGTCGCTTCGGCAGAAATTTCGGAGTTGCGGCGCAAGGTGACCGCTTGGGGAGACGCGATCTCGATATTCCCCCCTTGACCGGAGGCGGTAACGGCGACGAGTAGACTCGAATCTAACACGAGGCGATCGCTGGTAATTTTGAGGTTGCCGGAATCCCCTTCCCCGGAACTGCTGACGGTGATGCCAGACTGATTCGTCAGGGTCAAAGAAGGGGTGACGATCGCCAGTTGTCCCGCATTTCCCGCGCTCAAAGTGGCGGTGACCAAACTGCTGTTATTTGTAATTTCCACCCTTTCCGAGGCAAAAATGGTCAGATCGCCGCCTTTTCCCTGGGTTGAGGTGGCAGTGGAAATCCCCGAGGCGTCGGTCACGGTTAACGATCCGGTTTCGATCCGCAATCCGCCTGCATCTCCCGATCCTTCGGTGGAGGTCAAGATCGCCGATTCGTCGCTTAACTCGATCGCCTCAGATGCCTTAATATCAATCGAACCGCCGGATCCTTGGGCGATCGTCGAAGTAATCGCTGCAGCTTGATTGCGCAATATCAATCGTCCGGTATCGACGCTTAAATTCCCCGCTTCACCTTCCCCAGACGTCCCGGTCAGCAAGGTGGAGCGATCGAGTTCGACCCATTCCGAGGCGCGAATGGTCAAATTGCCCCCATCGCCTTGTAATAGGGTCGCCGTGGAGATGTTGCCGCGATCGCGCACGCTGAGACGACGAGTTTCGAGGGTTAAATTCCCCGCATTCCCCGGTCCGACACTCGAAGTATACAAGCCATCTTGTAAATTCGCCGGGTCGAAATTGCCCTCGATGACGGCAGTTCCTAAATCAAATTCTCCCGTTCCAAAGATGGTGACCGAATCGGCGGCGCGAATGGTCAGGTCTCCCCCTTCTCCAGATCCGGTGGTCGCCGCAGAAATTAAGGCGCCGTCGCCGACCAGGAGCGATCGCGCCGTCACGTTTAAATCCCCTGCCGGACCGATATCGTAGCTTTGAGTAAATAAACCACTCGATTTAATCCGATTGGGCGATCGCCCCACAATTTCCACCGTATCTGCGTTAATATTGACCGTTCCACCCGCTACCGCACTAAAACTCGATGCCGCAATTTGGGCACCCCCGCGCAAACTCAATCGGGGAGTCGTCACGTTTAAATTGCCTGCAGGTTCGGTAGCATCCCAATATGCCGTGGCAAACATACCGCTATTAAATCGTTCGTTCGGAGTCATCCCGACGATTTCCATCGCTTCGGTGGCGCTAATGTTGACCGTTCCCCCGCGTCCGTCGCCGAAGGTAGATGCGGCGATCGCCCCCCCTTCGAGAATTTGGATCGTTCTGGCGTTGACCTCGATTTGTCCCGCGTCGGCGTTACCGAAATTGTCCGCGAAAAATTGAGACCCCCGCAAGGCGATCGCCCCCGCTTCCACCGTCAGATTGCCGCCGTTTCCCGTAGCGAACGGGGCCGTAGAAATAAAAGCGCCATTGTCTAAATTCAACTGTTGCGATCGCACCTGCAAATTTCCGGCGGAACCGGAACCGAAACTGAGGGAAAAAATCCCCGTGGACAGTTGGTCCGGACGGCTGACTCGTTTCTCAAACAGGTCGTCGAGAATGTCTTGATAAGTCCCGTCACCGACCAGGGTAATGTCCCCACTCACCTCAATTTCCATATTCCCGCCGTTTCCCGAACCGAACGTAGACGCCGACAAGTGCGACCGATCGCCCATTTGTAATTGGGACGCGCTTACCCACATCCCGCCGCCGTCGCGATCGCCTAACGTATTTGTGGTAATTTTAGAATGATCTTGCACGGTTACGCGATCGCCCCACAGCCGCAGTTCCCCCGCGCCCCCCCCACTTGCATCGACGATCGCCCCGTCGGAAAACGTCAGGTTACCCCGTCGGACTTCTCTCGAAAACGTCCCGTCAAATCGAGCAATCCCATCAGTTATTCCCACAACTTCCAGATAGCCTCCCGGCGATCGCACCTCCCCCGCCGCGATCGTCACTTCAGCACCTCCCAATCGCAATTCGCGATCGGGAACGACTGCTAAAGTTGCAGAATTAACGCCAATTTTGCCCGCATTTTCCCCATACTGCAACCCCACCGGAACGGCAATCGTCAGTACGGACTCACCCCCCTCGGGACGCGCCGAAAACCCCGTCCCATCATCAAATAACAGGCGTTCGGCACTACTCGCGACCAGGGATCCCCCCAAATTCAAGCGCGCATTCGGTCCGAATTGAATCCCGTTGGGGTTGAGTACAAATAAGTTCGCATTGCCATTCGCCGCCAAAACCCCATCGATATTCGAGATTTGATGTCCCGTAACGCGGGTAATAATATTGGCGATCGCCTCTCCATTATTAAAATAGGCCGTTTCTCCCGCCGAAATTCCAAATCGTTCAAAGCTGTGAAATAAATTATTGCCTGCTTGAGTCCCACCATTAATCGTTTTTAGATTATCTTCCGTCGTCACCGTAGAACTATTAGGAAGTGTCGCATCCGGAATAATCTGAGCGAAAACGACAGAGGGAGAGGCGATCGTACCGACGACCAATAATAAATAAGCCGACTTGGAACGAGTCAGCCAGCCAGAAACAAAGTGGAGACGACGCGGCAGCATCTATACAAGGGGTAGGGGGTTACCGTCAGGCTAGCATAGGTTCGTCGGAATTGTCCCAAACCTTTGACGGTAAGGAAAAAATAGAGATTTTAGAGTTTAGATTTTAGATTCAAGATTTTAGAGACTGTTGATAAAATCGACATTAACAGTCCGGTTTGAGAGGAGACCATCGCCGGGACACCAAACGACAGATAGCTGTTATTGGGTTAACCTAGCTCAGGGGTTTGGTGACCCAACCCCTAGATTTTTTATATTTTCTTTATAAACCGTCTCTTAGATGGCGGACTGAACCTTGCTGTCTCCTGTCTTTTCCCCTCCCCCTCCTAGAGAAAAAACAAACTTCGGCGTATCCTAAAAACGATATCGAGAGAAAGGATTACAGAGTCATGGCGCGTCTGGCACTGCTGAGTACATCTGATAAAACCGGGTTAGTAGAATTGGCCCGTCACCTCGTTGAGGAGTTCGAGTTCGACCTCATCAGCAGTGGTGGGACGGCAAAAGTGTTGAAAGAAGCGGGATTACCTGTGACCAAAGTTTCCGATTACACCGGATCGCCGGAAATTTTGGGCGGTCGCGTCAAAACCTTGCACCCTCGCATTCACGGCGGCATTTTGGCCCGTCGCGATTTGGCCGAAGATCGGGCAGATTTGGACAATAACGACATTCGCCCCATCGATCTAGTCGTGGTTAATTTATATCCGTTCGAGCAAACGATCGCCAAACAAGGAACGACCCTGGCGGAGGCGATCGAAAATATCGATATCGGCGGACCGACCTTATTGCGCGCCTCGGCGAAAAATTACGCTCATTTAACCGTATTGTCCAATCCAGCGCAATACGAGGCGTATCTCGGCGAATTGCGCGCCAAAAACGGCGAAGTTTCCCTAGAATTCCGGCAAGCGTGCGCCCGCGAGGCATTTTGGCATACGGCGAGTTACGATCGCGCGATCGCCACGTATCTCAGCGAACAACCCCTCGAAAACGTTCCCGAAAGCTTGCCGCAACAGCAACATTTCGGCATTGCCGGATCGTTGATGCAGTCCCTCCGCTACGGCGAAAACCCCCATCAATCCGCCGGATGGTATCAAATCGGCGCGCAACCGACGGGATGGGCCGCCGCCGAGAAGTTGCAGGGGAAAGAACTCAGTTATAACAACTTAGTCGATTTAGAAGCCGCCCGCCGCATTATTTGCGAGTTTGTCGGTCCGGAGAATTCCCCTGCCGCCGCCGTACTCAAACATACCAATCCCTGTGGCGTGGCGATGGGTGAGACCTTGGTAGAAGCCTATCAGAAAGCCTTTGCTGCCGATTCCGTGTCCGCTTTTGGCGGAATTGTCGCCTTAAATCGGGCGATCGACGCAGCAACGGCCACGGAATTGACGAAAACCTTCCTCGAATGCGTCGTCGCCCCCGCTTGCGAACCGGAAGCGGCAGAAATTCTCCAGAAAAAGTCAAAAGTCCGGATTTTAACCCTTTCCGATTTAACTACCGGACCGAAACAGACCGTCAAGGCGATCGCGGGCGGATTTTTAGTCCAGGACTCGGACGATGCTGTAGAAAATCCCCACAACTGGGAAGTGGTGACCGAGAAAAAACCCAGTGACGACCAACTGGCGGAACTTCTGTTCGCTTGGAAAGTCGTCAAGCACGTTAAATCTAACGCAATTTTAGTCTCGCGCGATCGCGCCACCTTGGGCGTCGGCGCCGGACAAATGAACCGAGTTGGGGCGGTCAAAATTGCCCTGGAAGAAGCCGGAGATCGCGCCCAAGGCGCCATTTTGGCCTCCGATGGCTTTTTTCCCTTCGACGACTCCGTAAGAACGGCGGCGGCGGCAGGCATCACCGCGATCGTCCAACCGGGGGGCAGTATGCGCGATCGAGACTCGATCGCCGCCGCCAACGAACTCGGCATCGTCATGGTATTGACGGGAATGCGGCATTTCTTACATTAATCTAGCTCGGGCATCGGGCCGACTTCTAGAAAAGACAAAATGAATTCTGTGGGGCAGGCATCGGGTCTGCCCGTTACTCCTCTCCATTCCCCCTTGATTCTCCTTTCAATAAAGCCTAAAAATATCCTCTCATCTTGACGATCTCATCTTGTTAAAATTAGGAATAAAAAATATGCTCGATCGCGCCCCTTTACTTCCCAACAACTGGCAAGAATGGATTGCCAAGCATAAATCTCGCAAGATTGCCGACGGTGAAATCGTCAACGCCATGATCCAACAAGGCATTGACATTAGAATAGCGACAGCAGCCGTTAAAGAAATTATTCCTACCGAGAACAACAATGGCGATCGCGCTGCCGAGGCCAAAATTGCACAACTCGAAGCCAAAATCGCCCAACAAGCCGAACAACTCAAAACCTTAAAACTACAACTCGATATTTATTACGATTTAGAACAAATCGAACCCAATTTCGGCAAAATTGAACGGCGATCGGGGTTATCTCGTCAAGAATTCCTCGAAAACTATTACGCCAAAAATCGCCCCGTCATCTTGACCGATATCGTTCCCCAGTGGCCAGCTCATTCACGGTGGACTCCCGACTATCTCAAGGAAAAATACGGTCATCTCGACGTTTCCGTTCAGTACGATCGCGACTCCAACCCGCTTTATGAAATCGAAAAAGAAAAACATCAAAAAACGATGAAATTAGGCGAATATGCCGATCTCGTCGTCAATGGCGGTAAAACAAATCAATATTATATGGTTCCGTTTAACGCCAATATTCTCAAAGATGAATTTCAAGGTTTATTTGAAGACGTCCAACTCTCCGACGACTATTTCGATCGCAGCTTAGGACGCGAACGTTTCTCATTTTGGTTCGGTCCGGAAGGAACGATTACCCCGCTTCATTTTGACCTGATGAATAGTTTTCTCTGTCAGGTTTACGGACGCAAGCGGATGCGACTGATTTCGCCCAACCAAAAACATCTCATGTACAACTACATGAGTTTCCACACCCCGATCGATCTCGACCGTCCGGATTTTACAAAATACCCTTTATTTAAAAATGTTAACGTCATCGACGTCGTGATTCACCCCGGTGAAGCGATGTTTGTTCCGGCGGGGTGGTGGCATCACGTCACTGCTTTAGATATTACCATTTCCCTCTCGGTGATGAATTTTATTTTTCCGAACGGTTACGACCACTTACTCAGTAAAAATTACGAGATTTAGAAGGAAAGCGATCGCGGACTATGCAAGCGGATTTAAACTCTATCGATCTAACAATTTTACTGCGTGGCGGTCATCAATGCCAGCTTTCTGTCTCGCCAGATAGCGAATTGCTGCGTTCTTTGTTCGAGGCGTTAGCCAACGGCAAATCTGAAGACTATCGGGGGGAGTTATTCAAAATTCCTTTAGAAGAAGGGCGATCGACCTTGTATTTTCCCCCACAATCTTTAGTGGCGATCGCCACTCAGCCCACAATTGACCTGCATTCCTTATTTCCAGAAACAGAAGCACCACAAAAAGGTTTATCGTTTCCGCCAAGAACCCTGAAAACTGAATATATTCAAATTGAAAACTTTCTCGATCGCCAATCTCATCAAACCCTGACCGATTACGTTATCAACCATCAAAATGATTTCCGGAGATCGCCCCTTTACCGTCCTTACCCGCATTCCTTTGCAAGCTTGCGAACCTTATTAGTAGACCGTTTAAAGGCGATCGCCCCCGATATCCTCAGTAAATTGGGAATCCCTAATTTTCCGATCGCCGAAATTGAAGCCGAATTGACTCCGGAGATCGCCGTCCCACAACTGCAAACAAATGGCGATAATGACGCCCCGGAAACGCAAAGGCGATCGGTGAGTTTTCTCTATTTCTTTTATCCCGAACCGCGAGGATTCATGGGGGGACAGATTCGTCTTTACGACACGCAAATCAAAAATAATGTTTGCGTTCCTGCCAAATCTTATCAAACTATCGAGGCGAGGAATAATTCGGCGCTATTTTTCTTGAGTCCCAGCCCTTATGAAATGCTAGAATTGAAACCGCGATCGGCCAACATGGCAGACCACTGCTTTATCTTCAGAGGGTGGCTGTGTCGGGGGGAGACCAAGCGGGGATAGAAAGTAGGGATAGAACGTCGAGAGTTCGCTTCTCGCATCAAGATTCACTCGAACGAGAAACTACAAACCATCACTAAGAATTATGAGCGCAACTACGCAAAATATCGAGTCTCAAGTTCACGTTATGATGTTGATTGAAGGGGGACATCAATGCGAATTGTCTCTCAGTTTTGACTCGCCATTATTACTAGAATTACTCGAAGCGTTGCAAAACCGTTCTCAGGGAGAAACAGAAAATAATCGCCTCTTTCAAATTCCCGTAGATGAGGGGCGATCGATGTTATATTTTCCCAGTCATTCGATCGTGGCGATCGCCACCGATCCGCCGTTGACGTTCGGCGAAACAGGCGAACTTAAAGAAATGACTCAAATGGTTCAATCCCCGCCCGAACCGACCCCCACGCCGCAAACGGCGACCCCGCAAACTCAGGCGCAAAGTACCGCCGATCCCGACCCCAGCAATGGTCCAGTTTTAATCGAATCTCGTTACTTCCAAATCGAAAACTTTTTAACCCCAAAAGAACATAATCGCTTATTAAATTACGTCCTGAACAAAAAATCCGAATTCGTCCAAAGTACGGTATCGAGTGGCGACCCGGAATATCGCAAATCCCTACTTTTATTCTATTTTGAAGATTTCGCGGAACTGATTCAAGCCCGCCTCAAACAAAATTTCTCGACGATTTGCAAGGAGTTGGGAATTGGCGAGTTTCCCATCAGTCAAATTGAAACCCAAATCACCGCCCATAATGACGGGCATTATTATAAAGCCCACAATGACAACGGCGACGAAAAAACTGCAACTCGGGCGATCAGTTACGTTTATTATTTCAACCGCGAACCGAAACAGTTCTCGGGGGGAGAATTAAAAATTTACGACAGTTGGAAGCACAACGAATCCTATTACACGATGGCGGCGGAATCGTCGAAAGTCGTGCAACCGTATAATAACAGTATTGTCTTTTTCAGTAGTAGTTGCTGTCACGAAGTCCAACCCGTTCGCTGTTCTTCTAATGATTTTGCAGACAGTCGCTTTACCCTCAACGGTTGGATTCGTTATTGAGGGTCTGGAAGTTGCCGAATGAAGAGATTTCATCGGCTTTTACGGTTTTGCTAGGGAATGAAGGCGAAAACGGCGGCGGGAGATCCGCTACCCTTTTGCAGGCGCAAAATACCGATCGCCAATGTGGTTCCCGTCGGGGGAAGACGGTCTAAATTAGCGAGATTTTCTAAAACAATGCCCTGTTTTGCCAAAATTTGACGATTGGTGGCGAAGCGATCGTCTCGTCCGGGATCGACGCCGTGAGTGTCGGTTCCGACGCCGCCGATTTGCCGTCGTTCGAGTAAAAATTGGCTGGTTTCCGCCGCAAAACCGGGGAAATGGCGATCGTTGATAAATTGTTCCCCAGAAGCCCACCGTTGTTGCCAACCCGTGTATAAGAGAACGACGCTACCGGGGGCGATCGCGCCGTGTTGGGCTTCCCAGGCGAGGATGTCGGTAATTGCTACAACCGAGTCCGGGTCGGCGATCGCGCGATCGCGCCAGTCGAGAACCACCGCCGGGACGATTAAAGATTCGGCGGCATAAGCATCGATACCGACGCCATCGGTATAAAAACTGTTGGGGGCATTGATGTGAGTTGCGCTATGTTCTCCCATCGAAAAGCGCCGCAAATAATAGCTGTCTTCCGGCAGTTGGGCGATCGCCTCGAACTCGACCGGGGGATCCCCGGGCCATCGCGGGATCTCGGGGTGAATGGGGTGACTGAGATAAACCACTTGAGAATAAAAAATCTGTTTCATAGCGGGTCAAATGATTCCCTAAAATTATTTAAAATTCTTCCCCAAACGAAGTATTGGCAGGGATCTACGCGGGGACAAATCGAGTCCGAATCCCTTCGGAAAAATCAACGGTTCTCGGTAAGGATATACTAGCCCTTGACACGCTTATGATGTTTGTTGAAATTGTCAGGGGAAAGGAGAATCATGCAAGAGCTCAAACACATCACCGCTTGGGTTAAAGAACAATATGCAGAAAGTTATTTACTCACTTGGCTGTTAAGTCAGCCGGGGTTATGGTGGTGCGATGGAGAAATTTATGAGGCGGCTTTGCTTAAAGATGGCGATCGCCTCAAAGCGTTGATTCAAAAACACGAACAAAGCGAATTACTCACTGGAATTACCGAAAAACTCGCCCGCGATGAAAGCTGGGATGCCCTCGCCAGCAGTCTGACCCGCATTTTTGAGGTGTATCAAGAAGAGCTGACAAAATTGCAAGATGCCCGCCGCAAGCGTGAAATTTTGCAACGGCGTCAGGGGGGCAATCAGAAAAATTCCGGCGACGGTTGGTCGCGGGAAGTGTCGAAACCGTTACCGCAACCCCACGCCGACCCCCTGACGGGAATCGATGGCTGAGTGGGGACGGCGATCGGCAAAAACTCGGCGAAATCGTTAAATTATGTCAATGACAAGATTTCGCGCAATATCGATCGCCATGCTACACCGATTCACACGAATTGTTTTGACTTTAACCTGCTGCGTCGCCCTCCTCGCCACAGTTTGGGGAGGGTCTACCCCGGCGAACGCGGCCCCGATGGCCTTTAGCGAAAACCACAGCGCCCTTGAAGTGTTCCGCGAGGCGTATGAAAACCGCTATACCTGGGACGAAGACTTTCCCGGTTACCAGGCGGCGGTGGAGGTCAACTGGAACGGGGAGACCTATCGCGGTCAACTCCGTCTCGATGCGGATTTGAACGGCGAAGTCACGGGGATTGATAACCCGGAAGTGACGAAGGAAGTGTCGCAACAGTTGAATATGTTGGCGACTCACCGACACGCGGTTCCTTTTGAACGCGCCCACGAGGAAGAAAGTTTTAATTTCGGAGAAATCCGCAATAATGGCGCGGTCGAAATCGATCAAATTGGGGGAACGCCATCTTATTATTTGGTGCGCGATCGCAAAATCGTGCAAGTCAATCGCTTGATGGGTGAAGTGGCGGTTAAAGTCGATTTATTGGGCGATCGCGATACGCCAAACGGCTATCTCGGCACCCAATATCGCGCGGTATTTACGGCAGATGCTACGGGAGAAACCTTAGCAAAGGTTAATTTTGAAGATTTTTACGACAAAATCGGGGATTACTATATCCCAACTCGCCAAAAAATTGAAACCGTAGAAACGGGGAAAACCAGTCAGGTCGAAATCGATTTGACGGACGTGCAGTTATTATCCTAATTCCCAAAAAAGACCCGATCGCCTCTCTTGATATTGAAGACGGGCGATCGGGGGGTGGAATTTTAGATTTTAGATTTCAAAATAATCTTTCATTTCCACAGAAGCGTGCAGCTACAGCATTTTCCTCTGCTATGCAAGACATTTAGATCCCCCTAAATCCCCCTCGCCAGGTAGGGGTTTGGTTACCAAACCCCTACTTTCCTCGTTCCCCCCGAAATCCCCCCAACCCCCCTTTGAAAGGGGGGCGAAGGGGGGATAGGGGGATCGGCGCTGTACCTCATCAGACGCCCGAGTGCAGCTAACCAGCCCTCAAGCTACTATCTTGCAGACAATCTTGTAGAGAAAAAAGAGCTTGAGGGAAGCAAAAATCGAGCAAAATCGCTTACAACTGCGATCGCACGAAGCGTTCTAAACGATCCATCCCTTTCTCGATCGTCGGTAAGTCCGTCGCATAGGAAAGGCGGATGCAATCGTCGGCGCCGAAAGCGATTCCGGGAATCGTCGCCACATTTTCCCGGTCTAATAATGCCTTGCAAAAATCGAGAGATTTCATCCCCGTTTGGCTGACATTGGGAAACACGTAAAACGCGCCTTTCGGTTCGGGACAGGTCAATCCGGGGATAGCTTTGAGGCGATCGAGAATGTAGGTGCGCCGTTTGGCAAAGGCTTGGCGCATTTCTTCGACGCAATCTTGGGATCCTTCCAGGGCGGCGATCGCCCCGTATTGAGCAAAGGTGCACACATTCGAGGTACTGTGACTTTGCAGGGTACTCACCGCTTTAATTAACTCTAGCGGTCCGGCGAGAAATCCCAATCGCCATCCGGTCATCGAGTAGGCTTTGGCAAAACCGTTACTAATAATCGTCCGGGCGAAGATTTCCGGTGATAACGAACCGATGCTGACTTGTTCGGCGTCGTCGTAGATAATTTTTTCGTAAATTTCGTCAGAAACCACCAAAATATCGCGTTCGACAACCACTTCGGCGATCGCGCGCAATTCTTGGGGAGTATAGACCATCCCGGTGGGATTGGACGGCGAATTGAGGACTAACAAGCGCGTTTTCGGCGTGCAAGCGTCGCGCAACTGTTGCGGGGTGAGTTTGTAGCCGTTTTCCGCCGTGGTATTGACAATTTTGGGAGTCCCTTCGGCGAGTTTGACCATTTCCGGGTAACTCAACCAATAGGGGGCCGGGATAATGACTTCATCGCCGGGATCGAGCAGGGCGACCATCAGGTTATAAAGGGAATGTTTGCCCCCGTTGGTGACGATCGTATTCTCGGCTTGATAGTCGAGTTGATTTTCTGTTTGCAGTTTCGCGGCGATCGCCGCGCGCAATTGCGGATCGCCAGCAGCCGGGCCGTATTTGGTTTTTCCCTCATCCAGCGCTTTTTTGGCGGCAGCTTTAATATGGTCGGGCGTGTCAAAATCCGGTTCGCCCGCGCTAAAGCTACAAACATCGATACCTTCCGCCTTCATTGCTTTGGCTTGGGCGGAAATCGCTAAGGTGAGGGAGGGAGTCACCTGACCAACTCTTGCTGCCAGCTTCATGCCTAATTCTGTTAACTGTTTACGAATTTGCTTCGACCGCAATATTCTACTTTACTGGCAACGGCTCTAACTCGCTAGAGATGTCAGCCGATCGTAACATCGAGCTAATCGAGAATGCTGCGGCGATCGGCTAAAGCATTTACCGGGACGGGAGAGCTGGGTAAAACGCTGTTGCAGTGGCGATCGCTGCGTTCGGAACAGGCTTCGTTCCGTTCGGAGACTTCGGCGAGGGTCTCGGACCGCATCGCACTTGCCGAAACCGAACGAACTGGGTTCGCCTCGGGGCTGGGGTTTGAGGAAAGGGCGCGATCGCCCAGCGACGCCTTCGGCGTATCGCCGCCGTGAACCCGTTCGTCGCTCATTTTGACTGATTCGGACAGTTGAGAACCGACGGTTACGTATAATAAACCCGTCAGCACGACAGCCAGCAGCAAACGATGCAACGGTTCGGGAGTGCGATCGCCTTCGTTGTCTGAATAAGAGTCTGGAATGTAGTGTTTCATTATCGGCCTCCCGAATCGGTATTTCGAGCTAAAAAAGATGCCAGTCGATATCAGTTGCACCCCGATTCATAAAGGCTCCGGAAACCTTTTAATAATAGTTAGTTAAGGATCCGCATTCATTTTTTCAAAAAGTTTTTCTTGACTTTTTAGGGTATTTGTGCATTAACTAAAAACCAAGGAGCTGACAGTCCGTTTCCGGTTGCCAGCCGTTGAGAAACTGCCTTCAGTTTCTCCCATTACTTCTATGTTTTAAGACTTTTGCACCCCGACAGTTGTTTCCAATGCGACGGACTGGATATTCAACTGTCAAACTTTGCTCAATAACCCTCGAATTGTCGAGTTCTTTACAGATTTTCCCGGGGAAATTATCGTAGATTCCCGCAGGAGCGATTGAGTTATCCTCATTTTCTCGTAAGGATCGGGTTTTGTCAGTGGCGATCCTTAAATATTCATTTAATCTTTACAAAATCCGTAAATTTGAGGCGATCGGATTGAAGCAGATTTTAGTGGGGAAAGCCCTTCGGCAACGCCGCACTTATCTAGGGTTCGAGGTCGAGCAGCGTTGCAGGGGCAAAAAGGTCAGGGAAGTGCGCCAGGGTCGAACGGGACTCTAATCCGTGGTACTGGCAAAATTGAGCGTATCTTGCAACAAAATATGGTGGGTGAAATCGACAGTCACCCGCACAATGCGCTTGCCAAAAGGTTGCCCGAGGTCTTGATATTCGGCATAAACGGGATAGGTGCCGTCGCCGATGCCCGTAGAAACGGCGACCCCGGCTTCAAATAAGGGGGTGCGACCGTGGGAGATCGCCTCTAGAACCGCATCTTGATTGGGGAAGGGCGCGTAAAGTTGACCGCCCATGGCTTCAGTATGGTGAGTGGCATTGTGGGCGCCGGAGAAGGAAAAATCTTGGGCGCGATCGCTCCCGTCGGGAAGATTATCTTGCCACAATTTCAAATAGGACGGATCGGCGATCGCCACCATACCGCAATCGACGGCGACGTAACCGAGCAAACGGCGTTCGATCCCGTTGCGTTCGCGAGACGATCGCCAGTCCCCATCGGCGCCGGGTTGGTCTGCGGACGCCCCGTTGAGACTGGCGCCGAAGGGATAGTCTTCGCGGTCTCGTTCTACTTCGAGATACCCATCGCGATCGAAAAAGCGGGTTTCGTAGAAATCGTAGTGGGATTGCATCCCCGGTAACTCGCCGAGATAAAGCGGTTGGACTTGCTCCCATTCGAGGGCGGGAATTTCGAGGAGTTTGGCGAGTTGGCGGGTGCGTTTGTGAGCGGCTTTGCGTTTTTTATGCTCGAAGCGCAGCATTTCTCGTACCGCCACCCATCCGGAAGGGGTATAGCCTCGGGCGTCGTAGAATTCGAGTAAAACGATGCGATAGGAATCTAAAGGATAGGGATCGGTGTCGAGATCGGGCGATGCGATCGCCGGATCGAACCCGTAGACCGCGATCGCCGCCAAACAACGATCTCCGGGTATCGGGGTAATGAGGTGTTTTTGTTTAGGCATAGATTGGCTGATAGGGAGCCTCAATAATACGCGAGCGCGATCGCCCATCGTCCCATAATTCATCCCGTTTGTCTTTTCCAGTTTTCCAGGAGCGACGGAGGAGGCGACCGACATGGTCTTGAGCCATTAAATTCGGCTTTTCCCGAATGCCACCCGCCTAAAACCTTTAATTTTGGCAAAATCTGTGGCAAAACCTGGCGAACGCGCGCGAGGAGCCGCCCTTCAGCCCCGATCTCTCTACAGTTGGACTCTCTCGGGACATGAGGACGAGACCTCGAGGGGATTCGGGCGATCGCCGAGAGCGATTTGGGTCGGTGAATTATCGCGTCCGCTCGATTATATGACGATCGCCGAGGTGGCGATCGTTAACGCCACAATTTGCAATAGTTGCCATCGTTGCCATTGTTTTTTGGGCGATCGGCACGAACAAGAACCCCGAGCGATCGCCGATCTCCTCACCCTCGACTCGGCAAAAAAGAGGCGGTCAGCCTTGCTAGCTCACCGCCGACGCGCGATCGTGGTTCAAAAATCTTGTTTCAAAACAGATCTTGTTTCAAAACAGATCGAACCGGAAACCTCAAATCCCTACTGAACCGCCAATGGTTTCGGAGTCAACTGCGCTTGTAACGTAGACAGCGCTTGCTTGTAATAAGGGTCTTCGGAAGTCCCAATCAAATCCGGATTGGTCACTAATTGTTGTCGTTGCGTCCCGCTCAGTTCGATCGTAATATCAGGCGTAATGCCCTTATGACTGATATCCGTGCCGTCGGGAGTATAGTAGTGGGCGATCGTCACCGTCAACCCAGACCCGTCCGACAAGCCGTGAACCGACTGAACCAACGCCTTACCAAAGGTTTGCGTACCGATAATCGTAGCCCGTCCGTTATCTTTGAGCGCACCCGCTAAAATTTCGCTCGCACTCGCCGAATTGCTATCGACCAACACCGCCAGAGGTTTCTCGGAAATCGCCGTGTGATTGGCGTTAAAATCCTGACTGTGTCCGCCGCGATCCACCGTCCGCACGATCGCCCCGTTATCCATCCACATTTGCGCGATCTCGATACTCGCGTACAACAACCCTCCCGGATTGCCGCGCAAATCCAGCACGAACGCTTGCGCGTCCTGTTCGTCCAACGTTTCGATCGCCCGTTTCATCTGTTCCGCCGCATGGGAACTAAATTCTTTCAAACGGATATAACCGACCTTCGTCCCCCCTTCCTGGTGTAACGTGTAGTTCACCGCCGCCAGCTCGATTTTGGCTCGCGTCAGGGTCAAGTCGAACGGTTCTTCACTCGGACGCCAAATCTGCAAGGTCACCTGAGTTCCCGCCGTTCCCCGAATCAATTCCGCCGCTTTTTCGACGCTCATATTTTCGGTGGACTTTTCATCGATCGCCAGAATCCGATCCCCCGCTTGAATTCCCGCTTCCAGCGCCGGAGAATTTTCTAACGGTTCGACCACCGCAATCCGTCCCGTGTCTTCGTCGAGTTGCAATCGAATCCCCACCCCGGTCAGTTCCCCTGCGGTTTGACTGGTTAACGCAGCATACTGAGCCGGATCTAAAAACCGAGTGTAGGGGTCGTTTAACTGTTCTAACGCTTCGCGAACGGCTCGATAAGCTTCTTCTTGAGAACTGTAATTGCGGTCGAGCAGTTCGGCGCGGGTGGCTTCCCAATCAGTTTGGTTGAAGGAACCATCTACATAGTCTCGATTGACAATTTGCCAAACTTCATCGACCAACATTTTGGGACTGTTGTCCAATTCGGCCCGCACGGCCCGCGATCCGAGGGGGGTCAGTAAGGAGAGGGTCGTGCTAGTGGCGACGGCGCCAGCAAACAGGACGAGGTGGAAGAAGCGAAAACGGTCGGATTGTCGAGTCATTTAAATTAAGCGAGGATATGGGTTGACGGCAACAAAACGGATTCGGTCAGCTCGGGATCGGCGATCGCAACGCGCTCAAACGGCGCACTTTTGAAGAGAAATAATCTTAAAGTCGAGAAAAAAAGCAGAGAGAAAATGGGCAGATCCGCAGGAGTGGGTTCGATCGGCGCAGATGCGAGCCTTTTTCAAGGGGCTTGGAGATTCGGGGACTAGATAAATACCTGTCGATCCAAGCGCAACAAAACCGTAGCTTTTTAGTGCTGAAGATAACAATTCAATCGGAGTAACGGTCGGCAGTCCTAGGATAAATCGAGGATTATGTTTAAGATAACCTAGCCAAGGGGCTAATTGGGGAAAGTTTTGTGACAGGTTGCTAAGCGTCCATGCCCGTAACCCCCTCGTTCGCCCTACTCAACACTGACTTCACAAACCTGCAATCGGTTTCCGGAGTCGGTTTTGCTGCTTTTTCCGAGCCGCGATCGCGCCGATCCCTGTCACCAGTCTAGCTAGAATAATGTTGAGATCGTCTAGTGCTACTCAAATCTGGATAAGATCTCAACACAGTGCAATTGACTCGGAGCGATCGCCCGTGCAAGCCAAAGTCAAATCTTTTCCCAAAACCAAACTCCCCTTACTGCTCAACAGCGCGATCGTCGCGCTTGCTTTGGTCGGCGTCGTCGCCTTGCAGCAACTTCAACTGGATCGTCCCCCCCAATCGACCCTCACCCCCGAACAACAACAACAACAATGGGGTTTGCGATTGCAATTACTCGAACGAACCCCCACCCTCGATTTCGATAACGTCATCGCCGATTGGACGTTTTTAAACTTCATTCAATATTTTGGCGACGACCCGGCTCGCTTACAAACAGGTTACGATCTCAATGACGATTACTTCAAACTGATTACCCAACTCGACCCGCGTTTTGTCGAGATCTACTTGTTTCTCTCCAGCGCCATTTCCTTCTACCAAGCCGATCCTGAATTGAGTATTCAACTGATGGATCGCGGAACCGACGCCCTCAGTCCGACCATGCATCCTGATGCCTTTTTAGTGTGGCGCTATAAAGGCTTGGATCAATTACTCCTCCTCGGGGATATTCAAGGGAGCGTTCGGTCTCACGAAATGGCCGCGCGTTGGGCGCAAGCTTCCGGCAATACCGAACTCGCAGAAATCTACCGCCGCACTGCTGAATTCCTCAAAACCGATCCGGACAGTACCCGGGTGCGGTTTTGGGGGTGGCAAGAAGTATATTACACGGCCATCGATCGCCAACGCCAGCAAAAAGCCGAAGAAGAACTGTTAAAACTGGGTGCGAAAAAGCAAGTGGATTCCCAGGGTCGCGTCACCTTTATCTTGCCCGAATCCGAATAGTTCTCCCCCTGTGTCATTGTGAAGTTTAAAACGCGACGGCAGCGATCGAAATCAGGACTGAGTTCTGCTCGAAGACGGGTTAGAAGAACTAGACTGGGAAAAAAATTTTATCTGTTAAGCACTTTGGCGTTACTGCTGGCAATTTTGACCGCTACCGCCGTCCCTCACGCGATCGCACTACACGCGGCCCGTCGCGGTCCGGTCGATGCAATTTTGGTTCTCGGTGGCAGCATTCGCCGGGAACTCTACGTCGCCGAAATGGCTAAAACTCAGCCGCAAATTCCGATTTTAATCTCCAGTGGTTCCAAAAATCCCTGTATTTGGTTGATTTTCGAGCGATCGCAAGCGCCGACAGAACGAGTCTGGCTCGAAAACTGCGCCACTTCCACGTTTGGCAATTTTTATTTCAGTTGTCCGATTTTAGAACAGTGGAACGTGAGAAAAGTTAAAGTCATTACCTCGCCGTCGCACTTGCCCCGGGCGAAATGGCTCGCTCAAATTATTTTAGGGGCGAAAGGGATTGCGGTCGAGGTCGAGTTAGTTCGCGAAACCGGAGTTCCCGGAAATCAAGAATTTTGGCTCAAAACCATTTTAGACGTGACCCGCAGTGTGGGGTGGGCGGCGATCGCCCAATTCCATTCGCCGCAACCGTGTACTCGCCTCACTAACTTATCCGACGTCGATATGGATCGGTGGTACGAGGTGGGTTTCGAGTGCGAGCATCAAGCCAACCTCGACGAAAACCAACCGCCTTAAACTCGCCTACAGGTTCGTTTCCAAGCCCTCCTGCGACGAGGCGACGATCGCCGCCGCATGGGCTTGCAACGTAGGGACGGAAACCGAATAAAAATACTGCCGATGAAACTGTTCTTCGCGAACGGCGGCGAGGAAATGAGCCCGAGTCCGCTCCAGATCGCCGACGGCATCCGAGATCGGGCGCAAACCCCGCCGTAACTGCACCTGGGGATTTTGAGAGACGATCTCGAAGCCCAGGTGAGAGAGAGCCTGCAAGCATAAGTCTAAAGTCCGATCGCCGATTCCCAGTACCTCACATAAATCCTCGCGTCCGACCCGTTCCCCAGTGCGGCTGAGATCCTCTGCCCGGTCGATCGCCTCGGTCCAGACCTCGATCGCGTCGAGTAAATTCGGCGGGTCGTAGGCGATCGCCAACGGTCGGCCCGACCGCCACGCCTCGTGACACCAGAATTGCATCTCGTCCCAACTTTTGGGACACTCGCGCAAGATCGCGGCGCGATCGCCCTGCACGTCTCGTTCCTCTTGCGGGCGATCGCGCCAGTCCAGGATCTTCAAATTCCTGGGCGTAGCCCCCTCGGACGATCCCGCTCGCGCCGCGCGCAAGGCCACGATTCTCACTTGATATTTTTTCTGATAGGCATTGAAATCGAGTTCGACGATCGCATCGCAGCGCGTTTCCGGAATTTCCTCTTTGTAATGTCCCCACCATAGCCCCGGAAAGCCCTGCGGCTCCGTTTCGTCGCAAATTTTAAACTCGGTCTTGATATATTTAATTTTATTCCCTTTTAAATCTTTAATATTTTTATTCCAAACCTGTTTGAACCAACAATTCTCGATCAGTAATTGCGGGACGGGATTGCCCATCCCGCAAGGTTCCAACAGTCTCAATTCTCGAAATAAATCTTTCCCCAACTCCGCCACCGTGCAGGTTAAATCCACCGGAATTCCCGAGGCGGCGATCGCCTCATTCTTCCCAAACTGCTCCCGTAGTTCGCGATCGATCCCTTCTTGAAATAACGGAAAATTTTCCACCGCCAAACTCAACCCCGCCGCGTAGGGATGACCCCCAAAACGATGCAATAGATGTGCTTGTTTGCGAACCAATTCATAAAGGTCGATGCGATCGACCGATCGCGCCGACCCTCGGGCAAATCTCACCGCCCGATCGCCCCGGTCCGGATCGACGCGCAGTAAAATCGTCGGTTTGCCGTATTCTTGGGCCACCTGTCCCGCGACCAATCCGAGCACCCCGGCGGGCCATTGTTCGTCCGCGATCGCGATCGCCGTCGTCGTAGACAAATCCACCCGTTCGAGTCTTTTCGAGACCTGCTTGAGGGTATCTTGCTGCAATTGTTTGCGCCGCGTATTCGCTAACTCCGTTTCTTCCGCCAGTTCGCGAGTGCGTTGGCGGTCGCGACTGGTGAGCAGTTCCACGCAAAACGACGCATCCCCCTGAATGCGACTGACCGCATTGATGCGCGGACCGATTCCGAAAGAAATATCCGTGGGGCGATCGCCGTTGCGGTTGCACAAGTCCAATAAATAACCGATTCCCGGACGGTGGCGATCGCCTTCCGGTTTTTTATACTCTTGCTGCAGCCGTTGGATGCCCACTTGCGCCAGATAACGGCAATCGCCGCGCAATTCGACCAAATCCGCAATCAATCCGATCGCGACTAAATCCAACAACGTTTCTAACGAATCTTGGGGGACTTCCGGCAGGGTTAGATAAAGTGCTTCGACCAACTTATAGGCGACGGCGACACCGGAGAGGGTGGCGAGTGGACTGTCCGCCGGGAGCGATCGCGGGTTGACCAGGGCGACGACGGGCGGGCGATCGGGTAATAACGTGTGATGGTCGGTGACGATCGTATCGATTCCCCGTTCGTTCCCCCGTTCAATTTCGGCGAGGTTGGTACTGCCCGTATCGCACGTGACGATCAGGCTGACCCCCGATCGCGCCAAGCGCTCGATCCCCGCTTCGTTGAGACCGTGAGATTCGCTCAAACGGTTGGGGATGTAGTAAGAAAGCTGGGAAGGGCGATCGAAAAACTGACCCAAACCGTCCCATAACACGCTGGTCGCCGTCACCCCGTCGGCGTCAAAATCCCCCCAAATGGCCACCTTTTCGCCCCGTTCTCGGGCAAGCTGGAGGCGATCGACGGCCCGGTGCATTTCCTCGCCGAAGGCAAACGGATCGGACGGGGCGTACTGTTCGGGGTCGAGAAATTGAGCCAAGGCGGGCAAGTCGCGAATCCCGCGTTGCCACAGCAGTTGAGCCGCGTAGCGTCCCGAACATCCCGGAACGTACTCGCGGACGGCATCGAGAAATCGATCCGGCACTTCGACCGGGGATTCGATTTGCCAGGGGCGATCGGACTGAGACACGATCCTTTGGGCGCTTAGATGCAAGTGAGGTCAATTCGGCAGTTGCGAATGTTCCTATTATAGAGTTATCGCGATTCTTCTGCCGTCCCCCCAGTTGCCGGAGGCTGGAGATCGCGCCCTCGTCGCCAGTGGCGATATCCCCAGATGCCACCAAAGACGAATAAAAACGGACTGAAAACTAACAAATAAATAGTCAATTTCAGCAAACCGACCCCTAAACTTTGAAAAGCATCGGTTGCATCGGTCCATGTTTCTTGTAACTGCGACCCTAAAGACGGTTCGACGACTTCGGCGGCAGAAACTGGAGCTTGCAAGTTCAAATAAATGGTCGAGTAAGCGACTTGATTGCGTAAGTTTTTTTGCACTGCATCCAGGCGCTCGATTTGTTCGCGAATGTTGCCCAATTCCCGGGCTGCATTGAGAACGTCGCCGACCGAACCGGATCGGTCCATGATTTTTAACACCATTTCTTCTTGTTTGCGCAAATTTCGCAACCGGGCGTCATTGTCGATCAGTTGGTTGGAAACATCTTCGGCACTAATGGAACGATTGAGAACCGTTCCGAGTTCGGCGATCGCGTTAATCGTATTTTCTAATTGCTGTTGGGGGACGCGCAGTTGCATCGAGGCCAAATGAGAGGTATTACTACTGACGGGCTTGTTATCTTCAAAATTTAAAATATCGCCGCGTTGTTGCCGGATAATTTGCGAAACGGCTTCGATCGCCCCGTCAATTTTCTCTACTTTTACCGTCATGGCGGCGGTTTTAATCAGTTGGGGCGGTGCTTGGGCGATCGCCGTCGCTTCAGCCGCTTCGACGGCGGCGGGGGCTTCACTTTGAACCTGATTGCCTTGGGCCATTTGCATTTCGTCCCCTCGGTAGGCTTCTACTTCCGCCGGAGCCGCACCCGTCGTTATTTTGGCTTTATTGGCTTGGGAACACCCCGACAGGGCGATCGCCCCCAAAAGAATCGCGGCGATCGGCCATTTCCAGCCTTGAGTATAGGAGCGATCTCGAGAGTCTGAGATGCGATCGGAAAGAGACATGAGAATGGATCTCCATCAAACGCGAATTTCAATTCCAAGCTAACTCCCGATTCTCCCTTTCTCCGGGGGCGATACAAAAATTGAAACGAACCCGTTTCCAGTCCCCTCCTCGCCAACCCTCTAAAATCTAAAATCTAAAATTTAAAATCTAAAATTTAA
Organism: Oxynema mangrovii CENA135; assembly: GCF_016632315.1. Taxonomy (NCBI): domain Bacteria; kingdom Bacillati; phylum Cyanobacteriota; class Cyanophyceae; order Oscillatoriales; family Oscillatoriaceae; genus Oxynema; species Oxynema mangrovii. The sequence goes on from NZ_JAEOXH010000002.1 coordinate 1,213,163, forward strand.
AATCTAAAATCTAAAATCCCAACCCCCTCGAACAGAACCCGATACACTCAAAAAAGCTTTCCTTATCGAGATTTTTAAGCCGAAAATGCCTCAAAATTCCGACCTCAGTGAGACCCGCACTACCCCCGAAGTCACGCCAACGCCGGACAATGGGAGAGAGAACCCCTGGGAACGCATTCGTCGCGGTTTGCGCCCGGGACAACGGCAGATGGCGGATTGGCAGGGTGGATCTCTGGCGGTTTCGGCGGTTCCCGGTGCGGGAAAATCGAAAGGAATGGCAGATGCGGCAGCCCTGACGATCGCCCGATCGCAGTTAAATCATCGTCGTCAGCTCGTCGTGGTCACGTTCACGCGATCGGCAGCCGCCAATATTAAAGTGAGAATCCGCCAAGCTTTAGAAACCTTGGGGCTTCCGGCTTACGGTTTCAACGTCAATACCTTGCACGGACTCGCCCTCAATATCGCCACCCAACACCCGGAACAGTCGGGGCTGAGTTTGGAAGAAGCGACCTTAATCGCCCCCAATCAAAGCCACCGGGCGATCGCCCATTGCGTCGAACGCTGGATCGCCGAGCATCCCTATCGTTACCAGCAGTTAATCGAAGGGCAATCCTTCGACGGGGAAGAAACCGAACGCCTGCGCCGTCAGTCGGTCTTACGAACGGACGTACTTCCCAACCTGGCGCACACGGTGATTCACGAATCTAAATCCTCCGGACTGTTACCGGAAGATTTACTCGCCCTCGCCGAAGCCTCCCAAACTCGGGTTCCCGATGACGATTACGAAATTTTGGCGATCGCCGTCGGATTGTATCGCGAATATCAACAGTTTCTGCGATCGCGCCAACTGATCGACTACGACGACATGATTCTCGCCGCCTTGCGCGTCCTGCGCGAACCGAGTACCCGTCAGATTTGGCAAGAGCGCGTTTACGCCGTGTTTGAAGACGAAGCGCAAGATTCTTCCCCCTTACAATCCCAACTGCTCGAACTGCTCGCCACCGACGCCAACAACCGCGACGCCCCCCCGAACTTGATTCGCGTCGGCGACCCCAATCAAGCGATTAACTCCACCTTCACCCCCGCCGATCCGATTTACTTTCGCCGTTTCTGTCAGCATTGCGAAAGTCGCGGACTGTTGGCGACCATGGATCGCGCCGGACGCAGTAGTCCGATGATTATTGAAGCGGCTAATTTTACCCTGGATTGGGTGAACGAGCATTATCCGCGTGCGTTACAGGGGTTGGGAACGGCGATCGTTGAAGAAGCGTTACCGTTTCGCGCCCAGCATATTTATCCGGTCGATCCGGGAGACCCGCAAAAGGGAGCCAATCCGGCGCCGACGGGGTTGGGTTTGGAATTGTGCGCCCCTCGGGATATCTATGCTACGGTCGGGGCGATCGCCCGTCGGATTGTCGAACTGTTCTCCCACACCTCCGAACCGCGATCGGCGGCGATTTTAGTGCGCGAAAACCGACAAGGACGCCTGATTCAAGAGATTTTCGGCAATCCCCAAGCCTACGGTCTCGACTGCGAACTCCTCGATCGCGGTATTCCCGTTTACGATGTCGCCGCCAACGAACGTCTCTCTCACGTTCCCGGCGAAATCCTCGCTTTACTCAATTTTATCGATCGCCCCCACTCGCCCCAGTATCTCAAAGAAGCTTTGCGCGTCCTCGTCAAACGTCAACGCATTCAGGCCCAAGATCTCGACCGCCTCGCCAGTCGTCCGGAACAGTTTCTCTATCCCGGACCGCTCGCTCCCACACAATCGCCGTCGGAACTGCACGCCCGGGCGTTCTGTACGCGCTTGCTCGACGCCCGCATCGCTTTACCCATCTACCAGCTTATTTCGTTTATCGCCGTCGAATTGGATTACAACCCGTCGGAATTGGCGACGGCGGATAAGTTGGGGGAACGGGTCTCGCGACAAACGGCGCGATCGCGATCGATGGCGTCAATTTTAGAAGTGCTCAACGAAATTGTCGCTTCGGAAAGTTTTGAAGGGGTGGACGCCGACCGAGATACGGAATCGATCTATACGCGATCGGGTCAAGTCACGATCGTGACCATGCACAAAGCTAAAGGGTTAGATTGGGATTACGTTTTTATCCCTTTCCTGCACGAAAACACGATTCCCGGTCAGTCCTGGGTTCCGCCCCAAGCTAAGTTTCTCGGCGAGTTTACCCTCTCGGAAGTCGCCCGCGCCCAAATTCGCGCCAGTTTGCACGGTCAAAAACAGTTTTATTCCCGCCGTTTGGGCAATTTCGACCCGACGACGGCCATTCCTTCGGTTCGCGAGTCATGGCAGCAAGCGGCAGCCTTGAAAATGGCAGAAGAATATCGCTTGCTCTATGTCGCCATGACTCGCGCCCGGCGCCTGTTGTGGATGTCGGCGGCGGTGCAAGGTCCGTTTACTTGGAGTAAGCCGGAAAATTTACAACAACAAAAGCCTTGTCCGGTGTTTGCGGCGTTGGCCAAACATTTTCCCGAATCTGTCGTCACGGTGGATTAGGATTGCGGCGATCGCCACTGAATCGTCACGGTTTCCGCCCGCGAACTCGCCGGGTACACAATGCCGACGGCGGCGTTTTTTAGACAAAAAAAAACGCCCAAAAGTTTGGGCGTTTGCCATCAGGGTGCATCTACTAAACAGTAATATAGCATCCTTGATGAGGGGTGTCACCCCCCACCCCGCAATCTTTTTGGAATTTCGGGGGGTAATCGGGGGTTTTGTTAGTTTAATTTGCATAAAATTATTGATTTTGAGTTGTTCTAAATGCCGTCAAGTCAGTCAGGGCAGGTCTAGCCATCGGGGATCGAAAGATGAAATAGGGGCTAAAAAAGTGATAAAATTGGGGCGATCGCCCGTATGAGGCCATCACATCTTCTCAGTTCGAGAGATCGAACATTTTTTTATTTATTGGAAAAATATGCAAACTAGATGTTGTGAATTTTTTTAGAAAAATTTTTTCTCAAGGGCAATCGCGGCCATGGCCACGGCGCGATCGCCATGGGGCGCCTGCCGGGTCGGATCCGTTGGTTGGGTACGGCGGCGATCGCCCCTGTGGTCGCCGAGGCAGGAACGTCGATCGATTGGAGCTTATTTTGACTGTTCGCGATTCTTGCTGTAACGAGTTTCTTGCAAAGAATTGCCAATCCCTTGAAGGATCCCGCGACCGACCAGACCGATACCGCGTCCGATTTGGATTAACAGATAACGGGCGCCATTGCCGATGGAGACCAATAAGGCTCGCAATCTCGGGGCGATCGCGTCGCGAGTTTCTAAGAGCAAGGTAGCTCCCAGGCGCAGACCCTGCAACTGCTGCAACTCTTGAGTACGGGAGGCATAAACCGACTGACACTCGATCGCCGTGGCGCCGAGGACGAACAGGCGATATTGACTTTCAAAAATATCTTTCGGTTCTTGCCAATATTGTTGACGCCGATATTGCCAGGACAGATCGTTACGCAGGCGCTCGATTTCGCGACTCGGCATCCAGCAGCGCTCGTAAAAATTCTGCTTGATCGCTTCGACATCGGCAAATTGATTGAGCAAGGGTTGGATCGCCGCGTTGGCGATTTCGACCGTCAGATTTTCTAGAATTGCTTGAGCGCGTTCTCGGGCGGCGGGGCTATCCCAAGCATGGGCGCGATTGTCGATCGCTAAGGGAATTTTAAATAAGCAATAAGCGCATAAATCGACCACGAAAGGAATGCGATCGAGGATGTCCCGACGCACGATCGCCACATCTTGCAATAAGGCGGGAACCAGTTCGATTTCGCGCATTCCCAGGGTCTCGGGCGCCAAAGTCGGGCGCAGTTCTTGGGGAACGGCGTAAGGATTGTCCCCGTTCAACCACACTTCCTGCACGGCGCCGGGGACTTCGCCAATCCAGAGGGAGTAATATTGACCGAAAAATTCGGCGATCGCCCGTTCCCAAATATCCTCTAAAATCTGCGATCGCTTGGATCCCAATTGGCTCAGTTGGACTTGTGAAAACCGCAGTTGGTCGAGAACGGCTTCGAGTTGACCGACGACGATCGCCAATAATTGTTGTTTTTTCGGCGGACGTAAAATATCGATTTCCATCGGTCGCCCGGTATTGTTGCGATTTACCCGGGGAATTTTGGCTAAGGTCAACTCGAATAAAGTGGCGGGGACAAACTCGATGAGGGCTTCGTGATTCGCGTCGGCGAGGGTCAAGGCTCCTGTAGCGCTTGGCGCGACGGACTGGGGCGGTCGGGAGGAAGGGTTAGGGCGCTTCGGTGACGGGCCGCGTTCCCCCGTTGCGGCGGCTGACGGCGCCGGGGGAGCTAAGATCCGATCGACCATCCAGCGTGCGGCGATCAGTTCGCGCTGGCGTCCTTCCAGAAACCAGCGATCGACATTTGGCAAGGAGGAATGTTGTAATTGAGCGGTAATTTCGGCGAGTTGGCGGTCGATTTGGTGTAAGCCGAGGCGATGGAAGTCCTGCCAGAGATTGCCCAGCAAGCCGCCGCGATGGGCGGCGATCGCCAGGGAAGCGCTGCCGGAGAGCGATGGGTGCCAGTAGCTGCGACCTTCGGCCACTTCGCGGATGGCGGCGATCAATTCCGAACCGGGAATGCCTTTGGGACAACTGCCACGAACGCCGAGGGCTTCGAGGGTCGGGCGGTCGGGCGGTCTCGAACTCAAAGCGAGGAGAGGAACGCGGCCAAAGTCGCGATGGAGGCGATCGAGCAGGGTGTCGGCGGTGTCGGCATCGAGGCGATCGCCCAACAGGTCTCCATCGGCAACGATCGCGTCGGGAAGATCCGCATCCCCATCCCGATTCTGAAGTAATTCGAGGGTCGCTCTTGCCGTTTGCGCCTCGCCGACGATCTCAAATGCGGGGCACGCTTGACACAGTGTTTGCAACCCCAACAAGAAAATTGGGTCGCGATCGACGAGGATGAGTTTGAGGGCTGTCTGACTCACGGCAATTCATCTGCATAAAGGAACGGAACACTGCGATCTCTACGACCCACTGCCCGACTGCCTACAGGAAAGCCGCCCAGGAGGCGATCGCCCCCGGATCGCAGGCGATCGCCTCTCCCATCGTTAGGGATGGGTTGGGGAGAATGCCGAGTCCTGTTCCTAGGATACCCCCGATCGCGCCTTCCTATTCGATCCCATCAATGGGCAAAGGAGCGTCATTATAGGACTCTTCCGCAGGTGGGGCGGGTTCCTGATATACCGGGGCGGGTTCCTGATATACCGGGGCGGGTTCCTGATATACCGGGGCGGGTTCCCGATACACCGGAGCCGGGGCGGGTTCCCGATACACCGGAGCCGGGGCGGGTTCCTGATACGATGCGCGTCGGGCTTCCGCTTGGCGGGCGGCATAAATGGCATCGAGTTGGGCGGACCACTGGCCGATCGCACTTTGAGCATCGTAATACAAGGCTCGTCCGTAGCCAATCTGTGCGGCAGTATCGATCGCCGCGCCGAGACGACCTTCGGCGGCTAACGCTTTGGCGCGATCGAGAATCGGTCGGTCTTGAGCGATTTGGACTTCGGCAACCCATTCGTCGATCTGGCCTTGAGCGTCTGAGTAAAGCGCCCGTCCGCTTTCAATTTGTTTGGCCACGGCGATCGCTTCTTCCAGTTTGCCTGCTTTTGCCAAGTTTTCAGCTTTGGCAAGAATCGGACGATCTTCGATTTTTTCGATTTGGTTCGTCCAATTGGCGATCTCGGTTTGGGCTTCGACGCGCAAGGGTCGTCCCAATTCGACTTGACGGGCCGTGGCGATCGCCGCTTTGAAGGCTTCGATATTCTCGGAGGCGGCGATCGCGCGGGCGGCAGCGAGATGACGGCGGTCTTCGATCTCCTGCATTTGCTGGCGCCATTGAGCGATCAAGGTTTGAGCGTGAATCCGTCGGGGTCGCTCTTTACCGATGGTGCTGGCTTGGTCGATCGCCATTTTAAGGGCCAGTGGTTGCTGCAAACTCGATACCGCACTGGCGAGTTGCAAGTTCACTAAATCTTGTAGCGATTGCTCCCAAGTGGATACATTTTCCTGCGCTTGAGCGTACAGGGGACTGTCGGATTGAATTTGACTGGCGACGGCTTTCGCTTCGAGGAAAGCAAACAGGCGATCGCCGAGTTTGTCCCCCATTTGGGAATCGTCTTGAATGAGGGATTTGGCGGTATTGAGTTTGATAAAGTCCTGACTTTCGCCGTAGACTTCCGAATCGGCAGGCACCCATTTCGCTAAAGCCACGGCGCGATCGTATTGCTCCTCGTCGGCGAGTCCTTTAGCGATTTTGAGTAATTCCCGACTCCATTTCGCTACCTCCGTTTCCCCCACCTTACGGGCGTGGGTACTCGCATTGAGTTGGCGTACCAGGTCGATCGCCCGCACGAAGTCTTCTGCGGTTTGGAATCCGGCAATATAGCGCGCGTCGAGCAGTTTGTTCCAGGCTTGGCGTTCGAGGTTAATCTGTTGCTTGAGTTGGGTATATTTTTCAGTTTTCCAATAAATATTGTCAACTTTGAGCAAGTCGCGGGTGTAGTCTTCCGCTTTTTGCCACGCTTGGCCCTGGATAGCTTGTTGGGCTTTGTCGTAAATCATTTTGCCGTCTTGCCAGTCGCCCTGCCAACTGTTCACTTCGGCGGCGATGAAGTCCGATTCGGGACTGTCTTCGGGGATTTGAGCCACGATCGCCATCGCCCCGTCTAAGTCACCTCCGAGAAACTTCTGTCTGGCGCGATCGAGCAGGGCTAAAGACCACTCGCCCACCAGTTGCCGACCTTGGCTTTGCAAGGGGTGATCCGGCGGCCAACTTTCGACCAGGGCGATCGCCGCGACTAATTTCTCGATCTCCCCTGACTTGGCGGCTTCGCGGGCGCAGTAGAGCTGGTCTCGTTCCGGTGCCGTTTTGGCGATCGTGTCGCAGTCGATCGGCGGTGGCATCGTTAACAACCACTGCAAAGCGACCCCCCCGAGTCCCGTACAAACGACGAGCAGGCTCATCCAAACCAGATGCCAGCCCCAAAAGAATTGGCGGCTTCGTTCCCACTTCTCTCGTACTTTTTCCCGGCTGAACCATTCTCCTAGGGGCAAATCGAGCCGGGCGAGTATTCCCTGGAGGGATTTGGCGTTCGCCGAGTCCGGACGATTGTTTTTGGAGAGGGCGTCACTGGTCGCCGTTCGGATCCGCTTTTCCCGCCGCCTACGAATCCGTGGGGCTGCTGGTATGCTAGATTGGTCAAATTCTTTTTTCACCATTGCAACTGAGCTGTCCCTACTTTTACAGACGTCGAACCGCACGTCGTCACCGCGATCGCCCACCCCTCACGAAGGCGAGCGCCTGCTCGCATCCGCCCGGAGTTGGGCGAGTTCAATCGATCTAAAAATAAAATACTGGCCAACACCGATTTAAAACCTGTTTTGACTATAAGGCTATTCCATTTTGAGTGACTCTCCCGACTCCTTGGGAGCCTATCTGAAGGGGGAGTGCCTCGACTCGACCCGTTTGGAAGGGGCGATCGCATCTCATCTTGTCCTTGCAGGCAATTGTAATGGGCATGTCAATCGTCGTTCCTCGATCGCCAACATTGCCGGAGTAATCAGTCGTTATTGCCTGACAGTGAATTCTTCAAGCGCTTCAAGGGAATTTACGGTCATTTCTGAGGAACTCTCATTCCCCAGATCCGTTGGCGTCGATCGCCCTTGGCAGTGGCTGGCGAGTCTGGGTGGGTACGGGTCGCCCAGGGGTTCTGAAATGACTCGATCGCAGCACCAAAGGCGATGGGAATGCCTTGAGTCTAAAGCACTTCGCTTCCTACGGGAAGCGCGGGATCGTCCGAGGGGGAGTCCCGTCGATCCCTTTCGTTGACCGTCGAGGGTTGAGGAACCCTTCCCATGGGCGATCGCGCGGTTTGGTTTGGGCGTGAGGAGAAGCGAAAAAGTCGATCGCATGAGGAAAAGGCGAACCTACCCCATCAAGAGCCAATGACAATCGCTGCTTACACGGAAGCACCATTGGCGTTGACATCAGCTCCCGGGCGCTCCCCAGGGTCAGCCGCCGGATCGTCGCCGATCCAGGTACGTTCGTCGGGGGGGTGGATCCCTTGTTGACTCTTGGTTTGGCCGTCTTCTACCGAGTAACCGTAGAAGTTAATCCGATAGTCAACAATGCGAACCCCGGTTTCTCGTTCGACGCGCTCGATAATCTCTGGAGGCAGTTCGACATAAACGTCTAACAGTCGATTGCTCTGCAGACAGTTGACGTGGCTGTGAGAATCGCTGATATTGCCGTACAGGCGACCGTCCGATCGCTCGATGCATTCGATAATTCCTTGGCTGGATAAGGCTTCGAGGTTTTGGTAGACGGAGGTATGGCCGATGGCTTTGCCCGCTTGATTCAGGCGATCGTAAATCTCTCTGGCACAGAGATGTTCTTGTGCTTGCCAGAGCAGTTCTAGGATATATCTTCGTTGGCGACTCAATCGCATTCCCAGGGACTGACACCGATGCAGGGCGTCGTCTAAGGAACGGATCGGTTTCGCGCTCGTGGTCTCTTTTTTCATAATCAATTTTTCATAGCTTTATTTCCATTATCCGATGCAAGGAAAAGCGCGCTTGCTTGAGACTTTAGTGCTTCATTTTATCGTAGGTTCCTCGGTTGCGCGTGCGATCGCCCCCCGATGCCCAAAATCTGGAGAGGATTGGGGTTCGGCGATCGCCTTCGTGGACTGTGCGGGGGTCGCCGTCCTAGGCAGGGAGTGGGAATTGACGCTAAAATTTCACTTTGCCAGACGGCTGCCGCGATCGCCGTCGCCGATTTCGGGTTCTAGGGCGTCGATTCTTTTTGTTTTCTCATTTGTATTATTTGTCTTGTCAATGGCCATTACTATCTCTGTCTCTGCTCAAGCCATACACAAACTGGATGTCTCTGCGGCCCAAACGAAGATCGAACAGATCTTGGGGGAGGGGAAAGCACCGCACCTCGAACAAGAATTGCGCTTTGAGATCGACTATCCCCGCGAACCGGAAGACCCCCGCGAACTATCGGAAATTCCCGAGGTTCGACTCTGGTTTATCCGTCTCGATGCTCTCTATCCCTGGTTGCCGATCGTCCTCGACTGGCGCGGTGGCGAACTGGCCCGCTATACGGCGATGTTGGTTCCTCACGAGTTCCACCGCACGGAGGGGATTCAGTACAATCCCCAAGCGTTGGAGATTTTCTTGATGCATAAGATTTTCTCGATCGCCATTTGGCTGCAACATAGAGGCATTTCGGGCCAGTCTAAGTTAATGGGTCTGGCGCAAATGCTCGGCTACGAACTCGATGAGAGTTTCTTTGACGCGATCGCGCTTCGCCCTTGAGCCGAGGACGAGATCTCGGAACTCCTAGCGACTCGAACCCTCTGCGATCGCCCGAGTCGGGCGATCTCTTCGTGCCGCGCATTCTCTAGGGAATTACCATGCAATTATATCTCAAAATCTGGGTTGGGGGGTCAATCCCCACGTTCTCCGACTTCAACCATTCCCATCGGTAGCCCTCTCCCGAGATCTCTCGAATGCGTGGGGAGATCGCTTCCAGGATCCCTCGGAGAAGTCTTTATTTTTGATAAAAAATTATCAAAATTCGATCGAAAAAATTGCATTTTTCAACAAAAAACAACGATTCTTGAAAGGCTCTCATTTTTGTTGCCAATTCGCTGTTTTTCCTACAGCTAACCATCCCGAGTCCAGCTTGAGAAGTCGAGATCGCCCTCGATCGAGGATCGAGCGCCGTAAACGGTAACGAAACTGTAACGTTTAATACTAAAAATCCCTCATTTTTGCAAACTCGTCCGTTGACAAAGATTCCAGTATAATTATTTAGGGAAGATCGAAGCTTTCCAAAACACCCAGTTAGCCTGATTGAAAAAACTTTCATTACGTCAAAAATATGACGGTACATCGCGATCCCTAACTTGAAAGTGGCGATCCTGACCGAGTTAGATGTAAATTGTTCGATCGGGCGATCGTTGAGGGAACTCCGATACATCGTCTTCAGACTAGATCTTAATTGCAATGGCAGGAGTTGCCATGAAAATCTACGCGATTCCAACTCTCAGTTTGCTGGCTCCCCTAACCTTAGTGACATCAGCCTGGGCCGAACCCAGTTCAGCCGATGTTGAAAAATTAATCCAAACTAAAGCGTGTCAGCGTTGCAACCTCAACGGGGCCGATTTAAGTGGGATTGATTTGAGGGGGGCAGATTTGACCGATGCCAATTTGATTGGCGCCGATTTCAGTCGGTCAAATTTAAGTACCGCCAATATGAGGGGAGCCGATACCACTGGGGCAAATTTCCAAATGGCCGATCTCAGTCGCGCTAATTTGAGTACGACCAATTTGAGTACGGCGAATCTCTTGGGTAGCAATTTAATCGAGGCGAATTTAGATTCGGCAGATTTGAGTCAAGCCAATCTGTATGGCGCCGATTTACGCAGAGCCAACCTCACCGATGCCGATCTCGACGAAGTAAATTTATTGGGAGCAAATTTAGAAGGCGCGATCGGATTGAGACGGTAAATCAACTGAAGGAGAGAAGGAGAGAAACTCAATGATTCGACGATCGCTCGTTTAGCTTCGGTCGTCGATTTGTTTTTGAGGCTTCCGGAACGGCGGAAAGAAGCTCGAAAAACACATATAACGCCAAATTAGCCAAGGCGCGATCGCTCGCAATAATTTGCTATGATTACCCCTTCTGCATCCTTACCCGCCTCCCCGACGCCTCAATCCAACCCGTCCGACTTACAATCGGGTGAAGAACTCCAAATCGACCAAACCACCTTACTCTCAACTCAAGGTCTCGAAAAAGATAGCGATTGGCTCGGTGAAAAGTTACACGATTTGTGTGACGAACTCGGACTGTCTAAACCAGAAGATCTGATTGCTATTGTCGTTCAATGGGCTCACGTCGAGAAAGAAGCCTCGATCGAACGGGACTTGAACCAAATTAAAAAAGTTCTCGACGACTCGATCGATTTGGGAATTTTGACGAAGGAAGAAGCGATCGAGCGGTTGGAGAAAAAACGCAAAGATTTGAAAAAACCACCGTTACTCGATGCCTTACTCAATAACAAAGAGCAAGAAACGCTTTATCGGATTCTAATGGATTCTCAATCGGATATCGAAGCGATTCGCGAAGAAATTAGAATTATTATTCGCTTGTTTTTCGGAAAGCAATAAATACAATTCATCAGAAAATATCAGAAAATGACGGAAAAGGTGGTAATATTGCCACCTTTTTTGTATTTTATAATATTCTTTGAGCAAAAATACAATAACGAATCTATAGTTATTCTCAATACAGTAGAATAATAAATAGATAAAAGTTGAACCCGATTCTCAAATTGGGTTCAACTTCTACTTTCTGAAGACGCCAAAAATTTGACAGTTGCCCGGTTGCGCTACGGGGGCGATCGCCTTCAATAGAGTGAGAATCGATTCGCCTTGCTGGAATGCGAACATCCACCCGCTTTAGGGTAATATTTCTGCATCGGTTGGGAATGGCGCCTGTTTGAGAGGGGCGATCGCCACGATCTCGCCTTACAATTGAATTGTTTTAAAATTTAACGAGCGATTTCCTTTCCCAATAGCTTTTGCCCGCAGCATTTTAGTAAGATTTGTAAAATTTTTTGTAAAATTTATAAATTTTTAGCCATGAATCGTGCATCGATCGCGACGTGGGAACGCGCCAACTCCCAATATACAATCGCTGTAGCGGCGCATATTCATCGCCTCTTAGAACAATATGTCGCCCGCAAACAGAATTTAAGTGTCGATCTTCCCCCTCTCGATAACAGTTTATACGAGAACTTAGGGCGGGAAATGAACCCGCCGCCACGGTTGGAAACCCTCTGTCAAAAATTTGGACTGTCCGCCTTCGAGCGCCAAATTGTGATCGCCTGCGTGGCGATGGGATTGTTTCCGAGTTTTCGGGGCTTGTGCGCGAACGCCCACGGCTCGCCGCAAATGCCGTATCCCACCTTTACCTTAGCCTGGGAAGTCTTTCCAGAGCCGCATTGGAGCGCCTTTACTCCCCAAGGTCCCTTGCGACGGTGGCAACTGTTGCAACTGGGAAGCGCTCAAGTTGTGACCTTATGCCCCTTACAAATAGACGAGAGTATTCTGCACTATTTGATGGGAGAACCCTATCAAGACGATCGCCTCGCGGGAATCGTGCGAGGGTTCGACCCCATCGAGAGCGAAATCAGCTCCCTACAACCGTCCCACCGCCAAATTGCGGAACGAGTGACCGCCGTATTGAGTGCGCCGACGGGATCCGGTGTCGTTCCCGTGGTGCAACTGTGCGGCACTTCGCCCGTGGAAAAATGGGCGATCGCCCGTGCTGCCGCGCGTGCCATGCAATGCCCCCTCAAGGCGATCGCCGTAGCCCGTTTACCGGACAACATCCAGGAATTAAGCCAGTTGATGCGCCGTTGGGAACGGGAAGTCGTTTTGAATCAAAGCCTCTTATTAGTCGATGGCGATCGCCTCGTTTCCGGGGGTCTCCCCCAAACCCAGAACCTGTTTCAACTGATTGAAGATACCCAAACTCCCTTAATTCTCCTGACGGGCGATCGCCTGCATGGCGCCCCTGTTTCTCTCGTCAGCTTCGACGTTCCCAAGCTCTCCCACCAAGAACAGCTCGCCGTTTGGCAGCAACAACTCACCCAAGTCGGCGTCGAACTCAACGGTCGCCTCGATCGCCTCGTCAGTCAATTTAACCTCAACCCCGCCATCATTCACACCGCCTCATTACAACTCGAAACTCACCATCCCCGCGATCGCCTGGTCGAGCAACTGTGGGACTTCTGCCGCTTGCAAGCCCGTCCCCACCTCGACGACCTCGCCCAACGTATCGACTGTAACGCCACTTGGGACGATTTGATTTTACCGGAAAAAGAAAAAGCAGTTTTGGCCGATATTGCCGCCCACGTCAAACAACGGGCGACGGTTTACGAAACCTGGGGATTTGCTGCCAAAAGTGCGCGCGGGTTGGGAATTAGCGCCCTATTTTCCGGTCAAAGTGGAACCGGAAAAACGATGGCGGCTGAAGTTTTAGCCCGAGAATTCAACTTAGACCTCTATCGGATCGATTTAAGTGCGGTCGTCAGCAAATACATCGGCGAAACCGAGAAAAATTTACGGCGAATTTTCGATGCTGCGGAAACAGGAGGCGCGGTTTTGTTATTCGACGAAGCCGATGCCTTATTTGGCAAACGAACGGATGTTAAAGACAGCCACGATCGCCACGCCAATGTGGAAGTCAGTTACTTATTACAACGGATGGAAGCTTATCGCGGTTTGGCGATTTTAACGACGAATTTAAAAAATGCGATCGACCAAGCTTTCTTGCGGCGGATTCGCTTTGCGATTCCCTTTCCTTTCCCGGACGCCCAGGCGCGCAGTGAAATTTGGCAGCGTATTTTTCCAGCTCAAACACCGACGAACGAATTAGATTTTAAAAAATTGGGAAAACTGAGTGTGGCTGGGGGAAATATCCGCAATATTGCTTTAAATGCGGCCTTTTTAGCGGCGGATGCCGGGGAGGCGATCGCCATGAAGCACATTCTCAAAGCGGCGCAAAGTGAATACGTGAAAATGGAAAAAACCCTGACGGATTCGGAAGTGCGCGGCTGGGTTTAGGGATTTTAGATTTGAGAAACTGTTTATAAAATAAACATGAACAGCCCTGTTTGAGAGGAGTGTCCTGTAGGGGTTTGGTGACCCAACCGCTACTAGATTTTTTATATTTTCTTTATAAACAGTCTCTTAGATTGTGGATGGCGATCGCCTGCACGGTCTATTTCCCTTCGGCGAGACTGGATGCAGACCGTGGACTCGCGGCCCTGTGGCGCTTCGCGATCGCGTGCAATTGTCAAAGATTCTCAACAGGGTTGAGGACGGCGTTTGTTGAGCCTTCAGAATCTGCTACTGTTTTGATGTAATCGCGCGTACATTTGGGGCAGTTGTGAGGAGCCACATGAACCCTTTACAAGGACGGGATTTTTTGAGCGTAGCCGATCTGTCGCGAGCCGAACTCCACAGCTTGCTCGATCTGGCGGCGCAGATGAAAGATGGCACGATCGCTCCTCGTTGCGAAAAGGTGCTGGGGTTGCTGTTCGATAAAGCTTCGACTCGGACGCGGGTGAGTTTTTCGGTCGCGATTTACCAACTCGGCGGTCAGGTCATCGATCTCAACCCGAACGTGACTCAGGTGAGTCGGGGGGAACCACTACCGGATACGGCGCGGGTATTGGATCGTTATCTCGACGTGCTGGCGATCCGGACATTCGCTCAAGAGACCTTGCGCGGATATGCGGATTATGCCAAGATTCCGGTGATTAACGCCCTGACGGATCTCGAACACCCGTGTCAGGCGTTGGCGGATTTACTGACGATTCGAGAAACCTTCGGCAAACTCGAAGGGGTGACCTTGACCTATCTCGGCGATGGCAATAATGTCGCCCATTCGCTCCTGTTGGCGTGTGCGATGACTGGGGTGAACATTCGGGTGGCGACGCCGGACAATTATTTACCCGATCTCGCCATTGTGGCCCAAGCCGAAGCCTTGGCGCAAGGAAACAGCGAGGTAGTGGTGACTCGGGATGCGGTGGCGGCGGTCGAGGGTTCCCAGGTGCTGTACACCGACGTCTGGGCGAGTATGGGTCAGGAAGATCAGGCGGACAGTCGGATCCCGATTTTTATGCCCTATCAGGTCAGTGAAGCGCTGTTGAGTCATGCGGAGGACGAGGCGATCGTGCTGCACTGTTTGCCCGCTCATCGCGGCGAGGAGATTACCGACGGGGCCATCGAGGGATCGCAGTCGCGGGTATGGGATCAGGCGGAAAATCGGATGCACGCTCAGAAAGCGTTATTAGCCAGTGTTTTAGGGGCGGTTTGAGGGCGCCGGGTCGATCGCATTTGCAGACAAGGGGATCGCGCCGAGGCGATTCTGAGATAGAGTTAAAGAGAGCTTTACAAATCTTGAGGATGTTGAGAAGTTTTGAGGGCGAAGCGGGTTAATGGTTTTGCCGTTGACTGGCGATCGCCGCTCCTTTCTCGGATATCAATAGCTGTGTTGTCGTAGCCCGATCGAATCTCTAGACCTATGGCGATTTTCCGCGAATACATTGCCCCTTTGTTAATCGTGTTGGTGTTTTTGGTAGCGCTGTTGGCGGTGAGCGCCCGCATCTTTTTACCTGCAGACATGATGGCGCCCGCACCGATTGAAGAAGAGGTGGTCCCCGACGAGCGACAATCGTCCGTTTCGCCATCGGATTCCCTGGCGGACTTGCCCCCTTCGCTGTCCGCTTTGGTCAAAGGGCTACCGGAAGAGCCTTCTGGGATGGAGTGGAGTGTCAATTAAGCCAGAGGCGTGAGCCAACAATTACCTCAAGGCTATTGGTTAAGAGAGGGAGGACGCTACGATCGCCCCCAACTGCTTCACTTCCTGAAAAGTAGTTATCGGGAACTGTTCGGCGATCGCGACTTGTCCCACCTGCGCCAAACCGTGGAACAATATTGGTCGCCGCAAACTCCGGTGTGGTGGGTCGAAACCCCCCGAGACCGCTCCAGGGAGGGCGATCGCCCCGATCGCGCGATCGTGGCGGGGTTGTGGTTGGGGAATGCCCTCGATCAGGTGACGGGCGATCGTTACGCCCATATTTTCTTGGTTTACGTCGTCGAGACGCACCGCCAACGCGGTATCGGTTCCGCCTTAATCCGCCATGCGGAACATTGGGCTCGCCAGCGCGGCGATCGCCAAATCGGCTTGCAAGTTTTTATCGACAATCCCCCCGCCTTGAACCTCTACCGCAAATTGGGATATCGATCCCAATCCTTATGGATGCTCAAACCCCTCGATCGCTCCGAAGTATCCACCGCCGACCCCACGGATTGACCCTCTCGGGGCGATCGCCAGCCCGGTTGCCGCCCTCCTCCACCCCCCATTGTCCCGTCGAGAGAACTTGCCCAGATCCCCCCCCAGTAGGGTAAAGTGACTGTTATGCATGATGATGACCTAAGCGCACTCAATACAGAGGATGAATTTGAAAGTCCCCTAGATCGGTGGGAGGAAACCGAAGCTCCCAAACCCGATCCAGAGGAAATGCTTCCCCTATTGGAATCGTCCAATCCCCAACAGCGCACGATCGCCGCGCGGGCATTTTGCGAACTCCAAGACGCCAGAGCCATCCCCCCGCTCATCCGTCTGCTGCAAGATGCTTGCCCTTTAGTGCGGGTCAGTGCGGCTTATGCCTTGGGACGCAACGCCAGTCCCGAGGTCGTCGAACCCGCGATCGCACAACTCGGTCGGGAGTGGAACGGTTACGTCCGCAAAGGGTTAGTCTGGGCCTTGGGGAACTGTCACGATCGCCGTTCCTTAGCCCCCCTGATCGACGCCCTCAAAACCGACATCGCCGCCGTGCGCCTGTGGGCTGCCAGTTCCCTCGGACAACTCGCGACCGTCGGTTACGATATCGTCGTCGCTGCCGTACCCTCCTTAATCGAGGCATTACTGAAAGATCCGGTGCCTGCAGTGCGGAGTAATTGCGCTTGGGCTCTCGGACAACTCTGCCGCGAACTCCCGTCCAATGTCGTTTACGCCGGGGCGATCGATTCGCTGATCGAAGCATTAGAAAATGACGAAGATATGGGCGTCCGCGAAGACGCAAAATCTTCTTTATTGCGCGTCGGCGATCCGCGTGGTTTACAAATCATTGAAGATTTAGAATTTGAAGGGTTGTTATAAATTCAACCCCACTTTTCTAGGCTCGAACCCGATCCGATGGGTCGGGTGATTTTTTATTTTAGATTTTTTATTTTAGATTTTAATACCGTTTTTCAAAAATCATGAGAGAGATCGAGGGTAGGCACACGGCACTGCCGTTTCCTTACAGGCGATCCATCGCCATCGAGGGTTTGGAAAAATCCTATAAGATCTCTCATCAACTAAAAAAAAGAGCACTCTATCGAGCGCCCATGTCAACTAAATGGCAGTCGGCCAGATCGCCGATTCTATGTCTTAGATGTACGATAGCCATCCTCAATCTTGTTGTAAAATTCATGGAGTCTAGGGACACGGCATTGTCGTGTCCCTACAGGGATTTGGCGACTTTCCCTAGTCGATCTTAGATCCAACTGATTTAGGAATGCTATAGCTAATCCCTAGCCAATTGTTAATTATTGCCCGACTCTTTTACATCCTTCGGATCGGAAAACAAACATTTATCCGAGTCGCAGCCTGCCGGACCCGATTCTTCAGAATAACCGGAATCGTACAAGCTCATGGCTTGATGGAAATCCTCAACCTTGCGACGTTTGACAACATCTTGGTTGAGTTGCTCGTAAACCTCCTTAGAAATCGGTTCAAAAGGCAAGCGAGGGAAAGTTTGTAAGTCCTCAAAACGAGCCAGCAGCGCCGCCGAAATATAACCTTCATCGTCGCGAATCGCTTCGTAAATCCGCTCTCCGAGGGCTTCTACTTCGTCGTTGGTTAACTCGATGGTTGCCGAGGTGTTGTGGGTGGTCCAGTAACGCTGCACTTGCATGTAAAAGTCGAACTGCGCCAGCGCCGAGAATTTAGACACGTCAATGCCATCGGTTCCCGGTAAATTTGCCCAGGAAACCTCGACGGGAAGCTCGACCAGCCACTCGCTACACCGTTCGTCGAAGGGATTGTCTAATAAGTTGTCATTTTCGTCTTTATCAGATTGGGACGGTACCACGTTGTAGCCGTAATCGATACAAGCCATCGCCACGGGGTCGTACTTGCGGAAGGTGATCCGACGGATGAACCGTTGGGCTTTCGGAGGGTGCCAGCCGGGAGAGGCGCCAGTGAGTAAAGACTTCGTCCCCGAAGGCTGGACGGTGGTGCAACGATTGGGGCGCTTAAGGCTGTGGCGATCGCAGTAATCCCAGACTGTTTCATGCACGACTTGATTCCAACGCGATAAATACTCGCGCTCTTGCCGTTTGAACTCCTGTCCGGCGGGGGTATCCGGGCGCCCTCGTTCCCACCAATGCAACCATTCGGCGCCGAAAGCGTGGACGAAGAAATCGAACAGTCCGGTAAACGAGACGCCGACAATCGGATCGAGTTGGCGACTGTAACGATAACGCGGTTCTACAAACTCGTGGTTGAGCAGTACCGCGACGGAGAGCGCCCCGGCCCGGAAGGCATCGTCTTGGGTTTTGTGGTCTTGGGGGTCGATTTGGTTGAGGTGGATCTCACTTAGATTGCAATGGAAGTTACAGCCGATAATTTCCAGTTTTGTTACCCTAAAAGCTTTTTATCTTTTAGTTCTTACTCTTGATTTCGAGTAAGCTCGGCGCACATTTTCAGCGTCGTTACTTCTCTGGAGTCGCTACACGCACGACATGCCAAAGGCTATACGCTGCCGGAGACTCGTGGGAGGGTTATATTCTCTAAAGACCGTGACTTTTTAAAAGAGAAACGGTAGAGGGTCACCTCCTGCGCTCTACGGTGGCAAAGGGTTTTAACCCATCTGCTTACCTCGGTATTCCCTTCTCAGGGTTCACCGATTTTCCCCGGTGTTTAACGTGAGGCAAAATTACTTACCACACGGGTTGAGTCCGAAACGGGCGAGACGATGTTGGCGTTCGGGTTCGTCCAGGTTAGGAAAGGCATTGTAGAACCAGTCGGCGCCGTTGCCTTCACTGTAGGCGGCAATAAAGTCGCGTTTGAGGGTGTCCTCGGCGAGTAAGTCGCAATTGGCACGGGCGATCGCCTCTGGAGCCCATTGAATCGCCCCTTCCCCGGAATAATACTGCTTGCGAACGGCGTCGATACATTCTTCCCGAGAGGGTTTGCGATGAAAGACCCGGGTGTGATTGGCCATGCGCAGGGCGTCGCGTTCGGGATCGATCCGCCAGTTGCCCTCGGGAGTTTGTTGCCAGAGATTTTCTTTGGCGACCGCCGCCAATTCATCGTTGCTATCGAACTGACGCATTCCGGCAGAGTTGTGAACGAGCAAGCCACTGGCAATAAATTCGCGATCGCTTTCCACTTCAATATCGAAGGTTTCAGCTTGTCCGGCGGGTACAACTAATTGCACCTCTAAAGGCAGCCAATGAGGATGAACTACCCCTTCAGCAAGCAGGGTATCCCAATTGGCATCGCGCATCGATCCGCCCTTTTTGCTCGGGTTGATAATGCTCTTAGTGTTGTTAACGGTTTTGGCTCGCCAACCCGCAGTCATGGCTTCTTCAATGAATTGATGGGGCAAACTCAAACCGTTTTTCTTCTGTCCGCAAATACGGAATCCCTCGCGGCCCATGTGCGGATTTACGAGAGCGACTGCATTGACTTGAGACTGAATGCCGCGAATTTTTAGCCAGTGACAGTCTTCGTAAACTGTATCGCAGCCTTTAAGCGTTTTTGGGCTGCGTTCGTGTAACGTTGTCGCAATGCCTAAAGACAAGGACAAACGTTGCACTTGCCGCAGAAACTCGATTTTGTTGGAGTGTAACAAAACATTCCGCGACGGCCCGGCATCAGCATCCGCTAAACCCGCTAGAAACGCACCGCGAATGTCTTCAGTACCTAGCCAAACAAACTCAGGAATAATGGGAGTTTCCCAAGGCTGTTTGTACTGAATGAGTTCGTCGGCTAAGTCTTTGCGGTGAACTTTGATATAGGCATGGTTCTCGCGAAAACTAATTGCAGGGGTATAACCCAGGCTTTTGAGAATGCGAAGGCATTTTTGCCCCAGGGGGCCGTTCAATCGCTCGCGAGAAAAGGCAAAAGTAACAGATCCTCCACCACCATTGCGGCGTTTTAAGGAAGCGATATCTGCATGGCCGTCACCGATAAAGAAGCCTACCAGCCAAGCATAGTCAGTGGTCGAGCAGGGCATTCCTTTCCGGTGAGGGACAGAAATCAGGCGATCGCCCGGTTGTAGTTCGCCTGCATACTTCCAAGTATAGGATTGCAAGCCATTGTAAACGGCAACGCGATGGTTAGCCGTACAACGGATTGCCGTTTCGCGAGTTCGAATCTCGACGACATTTTGTACGCCTTGTACGAATTTATTCGTAACAGGCTTGTACTGTCCAGAAGAAGTCAGCACCAGTTCGCCGATGGCAATATCTTGGATGGGCTTCATTCCTGAAATCGCTGAAACTCTTTCCCCGTAAGCAATACAGCGTCTGATGTTCCCGGCCACGATCGTAGTAGCCGCTTCATCGATGAGTAAGCAGCATTCCACGGAGTTCAATTTCCGTCCTACGGCTTTATTCAAAATGGCCGCACAGCGTTGGTACAATTGCGGCAACTTCACAGGATTTGCCACGCCCCCAAAGCCTTTGAGGATTTCTCCGGCGGGACGAATGTCATTGAGATCGACGTCGATGTCGATTTGTCCGTCAAAGCGATCGTCGCTGGCAAGTTCGAGTAAACTTTGGTAGGACTTCACCCAGCCTTGGCGCGAGTCGCCGACGGCGATCGTGACGCGGGATCCGTCTACGAGGACTTCCGTTTCTTCGCGGCGGTTTTCTTTCGGGGTCGTGCCCACCATTCCCACAGTTCTGACGTTGAGATGGTTGCGAATCGGCGGCAACTGCTCGATATAGCGCGGTTCGAGGACGGCGCCCGTACCACAACCCATCATCGCGAGATCCATGAGCAAGCCGAAGGCGCGCCAGTCAGAAATATTGGTCGAGGAGCAATTATAAGCTCCGGAGAAATTTTGTGGCTGTTCGATCCACTCAGTGCCGCCTACCCAAAGCCACCGACCGGAAGAGAGCGATTTTAACTGACCCTGCATCCGATGTAAAAGGCCCAGTTCACTCTCGGAAAGCTTGCCGAGTTTCCCCAGTCCGGCGATCGTGCGATCGCAGACCTGCTGCCAGGTTTCGCGGGTGCCATCTTGGCGACGGCGGCTGTACGTTCTGAAAAATACCGGGTTAGCGGTAGGGGCGTTTTCTGGAAAATCGCTATTGTGGCGTGTTCGTTCCAGTTCTCGAACCATAGGTCATCATGTCCGGATAGATCGATAGATGCTGCATCTTAACTCAGAACAGATGTAGCGATCAAAGCTTGTCAAAACGCACGAATTGCACTATGGGTAGGGTAAGCTGCCGAGTTGACGGGTTGCTGCGATCGATGCCCCGGATCGGGCGATCGCGAGTGTCAATCAATCGGCAATACGGTGCCTGTAAAGCCGTTTTTCTTCAATAACGAGAGCATTTCATCGACTTTATCTTGGGTGGCGAAAGCCCCCACTTGCATGACCAAACGACCGTTAATCCGGGTACGGAAGGCATCGGAAACGATCCGTCGGATGCGGGCGTGGTCGCGATCGCTGGTCGTATCGACGATCACGCGGTAACGCAATCCCAAGGCGGCGGCGCGATCGGGCGGCGGCGGCGGGCTGCCGGAACCCTGGGGATTTTGGGAAACTACGACTTGGGGCACCCCACCCCCTCCATTACCCAAGGGGGCATTCGGATCGGGGACGGGCAACAGAACGGGTAAGGTATCGCCCGGTTGGTTGCCAATGCGCGGGTTAGAGGTCGAAGCGGTCTGTCCGGTAGGTGCGGGCGATTCTCCTCTGGAAACGCTTGGCGATCGCCCCTCCGGCGGCGGAACCGGAATCTCGATCGGCGCACCGGGACGGGGAACCGGGATCTCTCGGGTCGGTTCCGGCTCTGGTGCGGGGGTATTCGTTGTGGTCGGCGACGGAAACGGACGAGTTGCGGGCTTCACCGTGTTCGCACTGCCGCGATTTAAGGGCGGTAGGCGGCGCTGAGGATTGCTGGCGACGGTCTGAGGATTCGGATCGACGACACCGCGTAAATCTAAGCGTCCGACGGTGCGATCGCTCGCCAATTGATTGCCAAAGGCGGGAATAATCTGTTTTGAAGCTTCCGCATTAATATCGTACTGCCCGTTATTGCGAAACACGTTGCCCCCCGGTTCTTCGGCAGTTCCTAAATCCGGCAGGGCATTGGAAATCGTCACCACCCCACTTTGCTGGTTGCGTTCGAGTTCGTTATTTCGTAAAATCGGTCGCGCTTCCCCCTGTACCAAGATGCCATCCCGATTCCACACCAAGCGATTGCCAATTAAAATCGGAGCCGATTTTTGAGCGACGTTAATCCCAAATCCGGTTCTTTCAAATAAATTATCTCGAATCTCCGGTCTGGCGCTTCCGTAGATCGTAATTCCATTCGCCCCATTGCGGATAAAATGATTGTCTTCAATCTTCCCCCGCCCGTTTCCCACGACGGAAATCCCATCGTGGGTACTTTCTGTAAACGTATTGCGGGTCACCGTCGGCGCCGTCGATTCGATCCACACCCCATATCCCCGGCGGTTGGGATTGGTGACCGTTACCCCCGTCAGCGTTGACCCATCCCCCGCTAAAATCGTCGCATCCTGGCGCGCGAAACTCGGGCTGAGAAAATCCCCGCCCCCGCGAATGACGATCCCGCGACCTCGATTGTCGGGATTGCCTTGTAAGGTCATTCCCGGTTTGAGCATTAGGGGAAAACTTTCGCCCGTCTCGGCGCTGTAGGTTCCCGGCGCGAGGACGATCGCGCTATTGGTTTTCGCCACCCGCAAGGCGCGCGTAATCGTTTTAAACGGTTGACTCTCGCTCCCGTTTCCGGTGCTGTCATTGCCGTTGGTTACGCTGACAAAGATTCTCTGAGTCTCTGTGTTTTGCTTGGTTCGATCGTTTTGAGCCAGGGGTGGCGCACTGGGTTCGGCGAGGGTCGCCGGGGTATAAAGACTGCTGGCGAAAGCCGCACTCAGAATGACCAGGGTGGCGATTCTCCCGTGCAGACGCTTCGCGATCGCGCTTTGGGAATGACGGGGCTGATGGGGGGTGGATGTGGAATACATGACCTTGGCTCCTTGGGGCTTTAGGCGCTATTCGATTTCCAATTTTAGTGGTTGGCTACTCCCTACGGAAACTCCCCGATCGCCTCCCCGAGTTGGGATTTCAGGGGAAGAGCAGGCGATCGCGGTAGATTCGATGCCGGAGGATCCTTCTACGAACTGGTTTGGGGAAAGCGGATCGGTCTGTTGAATATCTTTTTTAGATGGTTTTTACAAGGAATTTTACGATTGAGGTCGAACATTTTCTAGTCTTTTCTATGGGTTGAGAGAGAAGCGATCGCCGATCTTGTCAAGGTTGAGGTTGGTTCGGGAGACGCGATCGGTCAATTCCCCCTGGGTGAAGAATTTGAGCGGTTTTGTTTACCGTCGTTCCTGGGTTTTCAGGTTCGCCATTCCACAAACCGGAAGAAGTTTCGCCGATTTGGAGGGGATTGTTTTCAACCGTCCAAAGAATTTTTAGATCCCCAATGTTCTAGAAAATTGATGGCTTTGAGCGCAGTCCGTCCGTTTCTTGCCAACTGGTAAAACTCTTTTCTAACTGATATAATTCTATACGTTTTCCCTCGATTTGCGATGTTAAAACCAATTGTTGTAGCTTGCATAGAATCTTTCTCAAGAGAGCCTATACTTTTGTTGGTCGATGCTCTCCTCAGCCACAATCCGTGATTCCTGGATGGCGATCGCCCGGGTCGGACGACGAGCGATCTCGAATCCACCCACAGCTTGAAAACCGATGGATATGGATAGAGAATCGCGATCGAATGCGAACTCTCAAAAAAAATCTAAAAATCCTCAACCACAATTCAACAACAAGCGCAGGATTCCCCGCTTCTAATCCGCTTCTAATCTGTGATTGAAGCGAGGGAGGAATGCACGGCAGATTGAGGGGGACTCTAGCAGAAGCCGCTTCGCGTCTACGACGCCCTGAAAGCTGCCAATCTGCTATAATCAGACCTGGAAAACTGCACTTTTTAGCAATGCCCCAAGTTCTCACAGTCTCTTGCAAGTTGGACGTGTTGCCGCAACGGGTTGAAAAACTTGATGCGGTGCTTGCCGCAACTCGCCTAGAGGCTCCGAGATGATGTCTTACTCTTTGCACGATGTTGTCTTGAGGGCTACCTAAAGCCCCTCATCTATTGCGTAGCAATGATGAGGGGTAGTTTACTTAAGATTGAAAGGCGGGAGTATCGAGCTTACAGAATTTGGAATGAGTGACAAAGATAGTGGTCTCGAAAAACAATCGGCGCTGGTTTCGCTGAAAGCCCAGCCCGCCGTTCGCCGCATTTTAGATGCCAATTTAGACCGCGCTCGCGAAGGTCTGAGAATTATTGAGGAATGGTGCCGTTTTGGCTTAGAGAGCCAATCTCTGGCATCAGAATGCAAGCAACTGCGCCAAGAATTGGGCAGTTGGCACAGTCCGGAGTTACGCTCGGCTCGCAATACGTCCGGGGATCCCGGTACCAGCTTAACCCACGAACAGGAAGAGGAGCGCGACAATCTCGCCGATGTTCTGACGGCGAATTTCTGCCGCATCGAAGAAGCGCTCAGGGTTTTGGAAGAGTACGGCAAGATCTACAACCGTCAAATGGGGGCATCGTTCAAGCAAATGCGCTATCGGGTCTACCAACTCGAAAGTGCTTTGCTCGCCTACGAACGGCAGCAGTTGTTAAAACAAGCGCGGTTGTATTTGGTGACTTCGCCGTCGGAGAATATTTATGCGATTGTCGAGGCGGCGCTGCAAGGGGGATTGACCTTGGTGCAGTATCGGGATAAGGACTCGAACGATTGCGATCGCCTGCGGATGGCTCAAAAGCTCTGCCGACTCTGCCACGATTACAAGGCGTTGTTTATTATTAACGATCGCGTCGATCTGGCCCTGGCGGTGGAAGCGGACGGCGTACATTTGGGACAGCAAGACGTTCCCCTGGCGCTGGCGCGCGAACTGCTCGGCCCCCATCGCATTATCGGGCGATCGACGACTAATTCCGAGGAACTACAGCGCGCTTTACTCGAAGGGGCGGACTATAT
This sequence comes from Oxynema mangrovii CENA135, assembly GCF_016632315.1. Taxonomy (NCBI): domain Bacteria; kingdom Bacillati; phylum Cyanobacteriota; class Cyanophyceae; order Oscillatoriales; family Oscillatoriaceae; genus Oxynema; species Oxynema mangrovii. Next base: position 1,238,087 of record NZ_JAEOXH010000002.1, read on the forward strand.
CGGCGTCGGTCCGGTCTATCAAACGCCGACGAAAGCCGGAAAAACCCCGGCGGGTCTCGATTACGTCCACTACGCGGCGGAAAATTCACCAATTCCGTGGTTTGCGATTGGCGGAATTGATATGAGCAATCTCAATGAAGTGATTTCCGGGGGAGCGGAACGGGTGGCGGTGGTACGGGCGATCTGCAATGCGGAACAGCCGACTTTGGTCACTCAGTATTTCTTATCCCAACTCAATCGCATCGATACTCTGCGTGCTTACCAACAACGACATTCTCAATCCCATGCCCGATCCAATTACCTTGCAACTTAATGGTGAAAGCCACACCTGTCCGGCAGGTTTGAAGGTGCCGCAATTCCTCGAACATCTCGGGTTCAATCCCCGCTTGGTGGCGTTGGAGTACAACGGCGAAATCCTCCACCGTCAGTTTTGGACGACGACGGAAATCCGAGGGGGCGATCGCCTGGAAGTGGTCACGATTGTCGGGGGCGGTTGACGGGGGTTAGCTTTTGACCTGGGGGCGATCGCCCATTTTTACCCCTATTTTTGAGGGGTAAAAACAGAGTTTAACTTTCTCCCTAAAGTTTCTTAAACTTACTCATTTTTGATCCTATTAATGAGAATTTAAGTAAGTTTAGAATCGCCAAAGCCGCAAAAATCGTGGCCCAGTTCGCAGATCTGTTCCAACTGCGGACACCAACAAAAAATGCCCCTGGACCGAAGACAGTATGACTGTCCGGACTGTCACGTCTCACTCTTATCGTGACTTAAATGCGGCAATTAATCTAGAAAATGCGGAGAGTTCAGCCGTGTAAGCAAGCGTGATGGAAAGGTCTCGGAAGATCCAAGCTAGGAACTAAACATCAAATGATTAAGTTTGAGTAAGTTTTAGAGAGCGGAAGTACGGCTATCCCAACTCGACGGGCGATCGCCGTCGGGGGAGAGTGGCTTGAGAAAGCGATACATTAAAAGAAGGAGCGCAAACGCTCGCGCAGATGCTCGGGCGATCGCCGCTCGCAGCCTGTCAATCTCTCGCCAATCAACTCATTTGTTTTGTATGTATAGAAAATTCCGTTCGTCAATCAAACCCTTTTTCAAAACCCTCGCCGTCGTGTTTCTGGCGATCGTCCTCGTCTTCAGCCAAGTGGACGGCGCCCTAGCCGCACGGACGGGCGGTCGCATCGGGGGCGGTTCGTTCAGAGCGCCCGGTCGCAGCTTTTCACCGCCGACTCGCACTTACCAACGTCCCGGTGGTGGCGGCTATTATCCCGGTGGTGGCTTTGGCTTCCCCTTCTTGCTGCCGTTCTTCGGTTTTGGCGGCGGGTTCGGCGGACTGTTTACGATTTTGATTTTTATCGCGATCGCCAATTTCCTCGTCCGCAGTTTCCGTCAAATCGGTGAGGAACGCGAAGTCGAAAACAATACCAATCCCACCGTTTCCGTCGCCGAAGTCCAAGTCGGATTGCTCGCCGAAGCGCGCGAGTTGCAAGAAGAACTCGACAACCTCGCCGCCACGGCGGACACGTCGAGCGATCGCGGACGGGCCCAAGTCCTGCAAGAAGCGACCCTCGCCCTCTTGCGCCATCCGGAATATTGGGTTTACGGCGCTTCTACCTCGGACAAAACTCGCTTGAATGCGGCGGAAGCTAAATTTAACCAATTAGCCCTGGCGGAGCGATCGAAAGTCCAGGAAGAAACGCTCTCGAACGTCAACAACCAACGGCGCGATACTCAAAGTTCCAGTCTGGCAAATCGTCAGAAGGGCGAACTCGCAGAAAATAACTTGATGGACGGTCCGGGAGAGTATATCGTCGTCACCTTGATTGTCGGTACTCTCGGCGATCTGTCCCTGCCGAAAATTCAAGGCAGCGACGACTTGCGCCAAGCGTTGCGTCAAATCGGTGGAATTTCGAGCGAGCAACTGCTGGCATTTGAGGTGCTGTGGGCGCCGCAAGCGAAAGGGGATACTCTCACTTCCGATGACGTGATGGCGGTTTATCCTAATTTGAGTTTGGTTTAACTACATGGGAGCTTCGGGGGGCGTTCCGGCTGGAATGCCCCTCGGGCGATCGAAGGGGATTGTATTTCACTGTTGAATTGGGGAATATAGCCTCAAATCTAGAAAACAGCACCCAAGAGTTAGGAGAAAATCAAGGACTCACGGGTAGTAAGGCAAAATTTGCTCTCCCTAGCTTGGCTTACCCCAGTCCCAACGAACAGCAACAGGAATAAGCTGGACGGTTAGTGAAAAACGTGAGTTTCATTGAATTAAACAATCAGTAAATACACGGATGAATTAACTTTGTTTTTGTCTTGACGTTCGATATTTTTCTCCTCTAGAATAGAAAATATTATTTCTGTTGAATAACAACAGAAGACACCAAATGTCCAAAGTCGATCGAATTTACCTTTGGCGTGGCTCATACGATCGTCACGGAATTGACTGTGCTAACGCAACACTGATCGAGTACCAGGAGACGCAGGAGGCGAGCGGTACAGTCCGGCGTATTGCTCGAACAATGTTCAATGGCCATCTCAAAATTAACAACAACAAATACGATAGATGCGATTCTACAGAAATCGAAATGGTGCGAGCCACGAATCCATTAGGTGAAGATAAATATTGTGTTTTTATTAAGAACTGCGAACATTTCGCCACCTGCTTCGAGACAGCTCAATACAAGAGCAAAGCAGTTAACAAGGCTTTTAGAAATATTGGCGACAGTGTCCTCCGTGTGATGGGCGGTGGCGTTGTTGCGAGTGCGATTGGTGGGGGAAGGGAGATCGCCCTTGGTGTAGCGGCGCCTCCTGTCGTAGCGATCGGTGCTGCTGTTGCCACTTAATTTATTGAGTAAAGATGATTCCGAATAACTCTTAATTTCTTCGAGGTGCAACATGGCACAACAAAAATTATCCCCAGCGCAAGCCAACTTAAAAATGGCGCTTTGGCAAGTAGAAGCAGATTCGATCTCCAGTAAAGATTTATATGTTTGGCTAAACGATCTGGGTCTACCGACAGAGGCTTCACTCAGATTGCATGAATTAATGACTGTAACCAAGAAAGTCGGTAGCAAAATTTTTTCTATTGGTAAAATTATCGTCATAAAAATTCTCGAATTCGTCAAAGACAATCCCTTTTTAGTGGCAGGTTTGGGTATTGCTGGAACGGTTGGGTTGGCTATCTTTAGTTTGATTACGAGTATTCCATTGTTGGGTCAACTATTATCCCCACTAGCAGCATGTTTAGGAATTGCTATTACAATAACAGGTGGGGTGGTTGGCTATCACTTAGATCTCAATACTCAAGGGTTGGGAGATGATGTCATGGCGATCGCCAAACATTTTTTTGATTTTCTAGCTGATGTATTGAACTTGATTTTTAAAGAAGTCGTTACCGCTTGACGATTGTCTATCTGCGATCGATTATTTTACTTACTCTTAGATGATTTTGTAAGAATTAATCGATCGCATTACAAAAATCATGAATTTATATCGATGCTTTTATTAATTTATTGTCGATCGCTGCAAAATAAAAAATATTCTCGTTTGATCTATTTAAAATCATCTAAGAATACCCAAAATATAGATATTGTAAATTGAGGAGTTGACATGCTTTCGCAAACAAAACAGCCAAGTAAATCTCAAATTTTAAAAGCAATAGAAAATTTAGAAGAAAACCCTAACGACAAATTAAATATCTTAGGAGATATTGGAATTGGAGTTGTTGGGGCTGCTGGCGCCGGAGCCGCTGTTGCCACATTTGGAGGCACTTCCATTCTGTTTGGGTTAGTTACTTTTGCACCGCCTGTAGGAATGGTTGTAGGAGGTGCTGTATTAGGTGCTGCTGCGATAGTGGGGGCTAAAAAGCTATTGTTTGATGGGAATTTCAGTCAAGGAAAACGTTCGGAACTCCTTAAACAGCTTAAGGAACAACTGCAAGAGATTGAAGCTAAGGAAAGAGCATCTACAATCGAGGATAGCGATAAAACAGCATTTATTGTTTTTTTGAAAGAACCTGTGCGCTTGAATCTGATTTCTCCCAGTGATGCACAAGCATTGATTGGGGCTGTCGAATCCGGACAAATTCCAATTAAAGAAGGAATTCAGCTGGTTCAAGAGATTGTTACAGCCGCCAAAGTATAATTTTCGAGAACTGGAATAATGATTGATATCGATCGCATTTGACATGGCTTCCAGATTGGGAGGCCGATCTCCTGGGGTAGTATTACTTTGTATCCCAACTCCGCGAACCTCGTTGAGGTATTAATCTCGTTTAACGATCGCCTCGACTGGCATCACCTTGTATCCCAACTCCCCTAAATTGGAAAAAGCGATCGCGGCGACACGCGAATGAGCCTCGGGTACGTTAAAATTATTAAGTTATTTGAAACGAACGCCCAATCTCAATCAACATCTGGTATTTAACCTCCACGCAATATGAGTCTTCCCATTCGCAACGTCGCTATCATCGCCCACGTCGATCACGGCAAAACCACCCTCGTTGACGCCCTCCTCAAACAATCGGGCATCTTCCGCGAAGGGGAAGACGTTCCCGATTGCGTCATGGACTCCAACCCCCTCGAACGCGAACGCGGGATCACCATCCTCTCCAAAAATACCGCCGTTCGCTATAAAGACACCTTAATCAACATCGTCGATACCCCCGGACACGCCGACTTTGGCGGCGAAGTCGAACGAGTCCTCGGCATGGTCGATGGCTGTTTGCTGATTGTAGACGCCAACGAAGGCCCGATGCCACAAACGCGCTTCGTCCTCAAAAAAGCCTTAGAAAAAGGCTTGCGCCCGATCGTGATCGTCAACAAAATCGATCGCCCGCAAGCCGACCCCTACGGCGCCGTCGATAAAGTCCTCGACCTGTTCATCGAACTCGGCGCCGATGACGACCAGTGCGAATTTCCTTACCTGTTCGCCTCCGGTCTCGACGGGTACGCTAAAAAAGACCTCGACGAAGACGGTCAGGACATGCAACCCCTATTTGAGGAAATCCTCGAACACGTTCCGCCGCCGATTGGCGATGCGACCAAACCGCTACAACTGCAAGTCACCACCCTCGACTATTCCGAATATCTCGGACGCATCGTCATCGGACGCATCCACAACGGCACGATTAAAGCCGGACAGCAAGCCGCTTTAGTCAAAGAAGACGGCAGCATCGTCAAAGCCAAAATCTCCAAATTAATGGGGTTTGAAGGCTTGAGTCGGGTAGAAATCGAGGAAGCCTCCGCCGGAAACTTGGTCGCCGTCGCCGGATTTGGAGATGCCAATATCGGCGAGACAATTACTTGTCCCGAAGAACCCCAAGCCTTACCCCTGATTAAAGTAGACGAACCGACCTTACAAATGACCTTCTGGGTCAACGATTCGCCGTTTGCGGGTTTGGAAGGCAGTTACGTGACCTCTCGGCAGTTGCGCGATCGCCTCATGCGCGAACTCGAAACCAACGTCGCCTTACGGGTCGAAGAAGCAGACACCCCGGATAAATTCCTCGTCTCCGGTCGCGGCGAACTGCACCTGGGCATCCTGATCGAAACCATGCGTCGGGAAGGCTACGAGTTCCAAGTCTCCCAACCGCAGGTGATTTACCGAGAAATCAACGGTCAACCCTGCGAACCTTACGAATGTCTGGTGCTCGATATCCCGGAAGAAGCCGTCGGCGGTTGTATCGAACGTCTCGGTCAGCGACGCGGAGAAATGCTCGATATGCGCGTCGGCGTCAACGGTCGGACTCAACTCGAATTCGCGATTCCGGCGCGGGGGTTGATCGGGTTCCGGGGTGAGTTCCTGCGCCTTTCTCGCGGGGAAGGGATCATGAATCACAGTTTCCTCGATTATCGTTCGTTAGCCGGAGATGTGGAAACCCGCCGCAATGGGGTGATTATCTCGTTTGAGGAAGGAACGGCGACCTTCTACGCTTTGAAAAATGCGGAAGACCGGGGCGTGTTTTTCATCACGCCGGGGACGAAGGTGTATAAAGGGATGATCGTCGGCGAACACAACCGTCCGCAGGATTTGGATTTGAACGTCTGCAAGACCAAGCAGTTGACCAACGTCCGGTCTTCGACGGGGGATGAGTTGGTGCAGTTGCAGGCGCCTGTGGAGATGAGTTTGGAACGGGCGTTAGAATATATCGGGCCGGATGAGTTGCTGGAAGTGACGCCGGAATCGATTCGCTTGCGGAAGATGGCGAATAATAAGAAGTTGGCGAAACGCTAAACGTCGCTGTCTGAAAGCGGAATAAGAAATAGGGGCGTCCGGGCGATCGGACGCTCTTATTTTGTGCGCCAATCGTCGCCTCATTCAACGTGCGATCGCGAAAGTACGGGTTTATCCTTCTTCTGTCATTGTCGGAGATAGCGATCGCGCCCCCGAGAATGTCAAAATGAAAAACCAAACCCATTCATCCTGTCGTCAACTGCAACCAGATCCGTGACCACTACTCCAAGACCTTCTCAATCGACCCCCTCCAACGACAACCGCCCGCAACCCGACAACCTCGGACGCTTCGGCCCGTTCGGAGGTAAATACGTTCCCGAAACCCTGATGCCCGCCCTGGCGGAACTCGAAGCCGCTTACGCGCAATATCGCAACGACCCCGACTTCCAAAACGAACTCAACGGCTTATTGCGCGACTACGTAGGACGCCCCAGCCCCCTCTATTTCGCCGAACGACTGACGGCCCACTACGCCCGACCCGACGGAAGTGGACCCCAAATCTATCTCAAACGCGAAGACCTCAACCATACCGGGGCGCACAAAATTAACAACGCCCTCGCCCAAGCTCTCCTCGCCAGACGCATGGGCAAAAAGCGAATTATCGCCGAAACCGGGGCCGGACAGCACGGCGTGGCGACGGCGACGGTTTGCGCCCGTTTCGGACTCGATTGCGTCATTTATATGGGCGTCCACGATATGGACCGCCAAGCGCTCAACGTGTTCAGAATGCGGCTGATGGGGGCCGAAGTGCGCCCGGTGGAAGCCGGAACCGGAACCCTGAAAGATGCGACCTCGGAAGCGATTCGCGACTGGGTAACCAATGTGGAAACCACCCACTACATCCTCGGTTCCGTTGCCGGACCTCACCCCTATCCGATGATGGTGCGCGATTTCCACGCGATTATCGGGGAGGAAACGCGGCAACAGTGCCAGGAAAAATGGGGCGGTCTGCCGGATATTCTGCTCGCCTGTGTCGGCGGCGGTTCTAACGCGATGGGGCTGTTTCACGAGTTTGTCAAAGATACCCAAGTGCGGCTGATCGGTGTGGAAGCGGCAGGGGAAGGGGTGAGTACCCTCAAACATGCGGCGACGCTGACAAAAGGGCGTGTGGGCGTGCTGCACGGGGCGATGAGTTACTTGCTGCAAGATGAGGACGGGCAAGTGGTGGAAGCTCATTCGATCAGTGCGGGTTTGGATTATCCGGGGGTCGGCCCGGAACATAGTTATCTCAAAGATATCGGACGGGCGGAATATTACAGCGTCAGCGATCGCGAGGCGGTGGCTGCATTCGAGCGTTTGTCTCGTTTGGAAGGGATTATCCCGGCGCTGGAAACGTCTCACGCGATCGCCTATCTGGAAACTTTGTGTCCGCAATTGGAAGGATCGCCGCGTTTGATCCTCAACTGTTCGGGACGCGGGGATAAAGACGTGCAAACTGTAGCGAAGTTTTTAAATCCGGGCGAGTGAAACTAACTTTGTTAGAAAAAGTCCGCAAGTTTGGCATACTCGGGGCGATCGGGGCGATCGCCCCCCTGTGGGCGGGATGTACGTTTTCAGTCGTCCTGGAGTCGGAGGAGTCGTCATCACCTACACCGACTGCGGAAGTGACGAGTTCCCCGACGGTCGCTTCCGGGTCTTTCGCCGAAATGGAACGAGAGGTTTTCCGACAAGTGAATCAATACCGTCAGTCCCAGAACTTGCCACCGTTAGAGGCGAACGATCGCATTGCCCAGGAGGCGCGATCTCACAGTCAGGCAATGGCTGAGGGTCGCGTCCCGTTCAGTCACGATGGCTTTGAAGGGCGAGTCGAGGCGATCGGCTCCGCTCTCACTTATCGCTCTGCCGCAGAAAATGTGGCATACAATCAGGGCTTCGGCGATCCCGTCAGCCAAGCCGTTCGCGGCTGGGTCGAGAGTCCGGGCCATCAAAAAAACATGGTCGGGGATTTTGATTTAACGGGAGTTGGAATCGCGAAAAACACTCAGGGAGAATATTATTTCACCCAAATTTTTATTAAAAAAAGATAAAAAATTTGTTTCTTCCTCCAGAGAAGTTCCTGAGAACATAAAAGTTAACCTCTAAATCGGCATTCGATCGGCATAATGGGAACAGTCTAGGGAGCCACCAATTTTCGCCCCTATAACCCACTCGGGAAGTGACAAGTGCTTTAGACTGTTCCTCTCTTCATGCATTCAGCGATACCTCGCCTATGTCCGCCGCCGCCCAAAAAAACAAGTATCGAGCGAGACGATAATTTTTTGTCCTCTTCCGCTATAATCCTAGAAAAGTGCATCCACCCCTATAAGTACATTTGCATATGAGTAAGGCTCAGGAAATCCAAGCGATCGTTGCCCAGCGCCAACCCCTAGCCCAAAAACTCGGAGAAATAGATACTCATTTAGAAAACTTATATAATTCAATCCATCAACTGGAGCAACAACGGCAACAGCAGCTCACACATTGGGCTGAAGACTCCAGCACCGAGTCAAAACTACAACAATTGAGTTTTCTCAATTTGAGCGATCGGATCCAACAAGGACTCGCTTCACTTCACCCCCTCCAAAAGAGATTTTCTCGAAATACTCTAAATATTGGAGTCATTGGCCGCATGGGGCAGGGTAAAAGTACCCTCTTACAAAGTTTAACCGGACTTAAAAACGAAGTTATTCCATCATCGTCAGGGAAAGCTTGTACTGCAGCCCGTAGTACCATCTTGCATAAAGAAGGTAGCATCACGACGGCTGAAATTGAATTCCACGATAAGGACTCCTTTTTAAAAGAAGTGATTATTCCCTACTACGAAAAACTACATTTAACGCCCAAGCCACCTTCTTTTGAAGCCTTTGCTGTTCAAGATCTTCCCGATCTACCTACAAATAGCGACCAAACCCAGATCAACATTTATCAACGTTTAAAAGATGATTATCACAGTAACGCCAAAAAATATCAGGAATACTTAGGTAAAGGATCTTTAACGGTTCAAGAACAGTCACAAATTTCCAATTATGTTGCCCAAACATATGATGAAGATTATAAACTGATTAACCACGAGTGTCTTGCAGTTAAAAAAGTTAAAATTACATGTCCTTTCCCTTCCCATGAAATAGGATCCATCGCTCTAGTCGATGTCCCCGGCTTAGGAGATTTTCGTTTAGGAGACGAAAGTCTTGTCATCGAAGCCCTCGGCCAAGAAGTTGATTTTATCCTATTTGTTCTTAAACCTTCTAAAGATCGAGCCAACTTTCAGCAGAGTGATACAGAATTGTACAATCTTGCTAATAAAGCTTTAAATAATTTGTCGGCTCGTTCTATCTTTGTTCTTAATGCCGATTCCAATGGCGAGAATCAAGAAAATTGTCGTTTGAGCAAAGCAGATCTCGACTCCAAGACGATTAAAATTCCAGTATTAGATTGTGTAATTGCAGACTGTTCATCCCCAGAAGAAGCGAACAGCAAAGTGCTGCAAACTGTATTGGATAACTTGCGAGAGAACGTCACGGAATTGGATCGTAGTTACACCCAAGAAAAAATTCGCGATTTAGAGGCAAGCTTAACAACACTCAAGGAGCAACTCAAAATTGCTCAAGAGGCTTTACCCACTATAGATGATGATAAGATTCAAGAAAAATATGAGGATTTATTTGAAGATTTTTGGGGCAAGATCGCAAATGAATTGACGAAATTACAAGATCGACTGATAGCAAACAAAGATCGCCCGGATGAAAACCTCAAGTCACAAATAGACACAGTAATTGAGGATTGTGAACAAAATGTTACTCTTCCAAGTCTCGAATCGATTGAATACCGAAGGAATAAACTCGGCTCTTATGATAGTACCTATGCAGAATATCAAAGAGAGTTAAGAACTGATTTATCGCGTCGTTTCCTGGATATTGACATTGGTCTAAAGAAAACCATTGAGAATACAAAACTTGAAATTGTTAAAGTTTTAATAGAAGACTGCGGTTTAAGAGGACTGAGTGATGCTGAGGGGCCAGAGTTTTTACAAAGCGTCACCGAACAAATTCCAGCAGAACATAAGGAAATCAAGAAGGCGTTTGAAATCTTATCAGAATTCAATCTTTCTTATCGAGGCTTAATTCAACATCGAATCCGTTCAAAATTAGAAACCCTAACTCCTGACAAAACAGCAAAGCTAAAAGTAGGAGCCAATGGGGAGGATCTTTTGGAATCACTAAAGGAACTCTATCAATCGACCGTTTATGACTGCAAAATATCCTTAAATGGATTTTTGTCAGAACCCAATCAAGCATCTTTTGCTATTGTTGAAGAGTTTATAGATCGAGTTTTACGATCTGAAACTTCTGAAAAAGAATGGAGGCGTTTTCTAAGGAAGAATAAAGCTCAAATTTGGGGCGATTTTGAAAAGCTACAAAACCAAGTCAATGCTCGTCAAGAATGGTTACAAAATCTAGATTCTGTTAAGCGTAAAATTAATCATTTGGAGGATGCATTGCAGAAACTCTAAATCATAAAACTGGACGAAAAACTAACGGGTCTTCTGGAAATACGGTGTCATTCGTTCGTATCCGCAATCATCGGGATAAAATAAATTCGGTCGATCTCCCTAAATCCTGAAGACTCAAACTACTGTAATTTTGTAAATTGACGACAGCTATCCGAGTCTATGAATTTTTTTTGGAAAAGTAGCAAACTCCCAGTATTAAATGTGACGATGCTCGGTCCGAGTGGAGTTGGCAAAACTAGCCTACTGGCAGCAATGTACGATCAATTTGATAAGGTTAGCTACGATTTACAGCTTAAAGCTGATGATGGCACTAAATCAGTTTTAGATTATCGCCTCGACGAACTCAAGAGTTTAGCCGGGGATAGTATTGTCATCAGAGATGAAAATAAGGTGGAACCAACGAAGGAAGATGGAGCCTTCAATTTTGAATTTGGAGAAACTGGAACCTATGCCGCGTTAGAAATCAAATTTCAGGATTATCCAGGAGAAGATTTAACAAACCCTAAAACAATTGAAAAAGTCAAAAATTTTGTTCGAGAATCAGCCGCCGTTTTGATTCCCATTGATACTCCTGCTTTAATGGAACAAGATGGGAAGTATCATGAGTACATTAATAAGCCGGATGTATTGAGCGAACTCTTTAAAACTGTTTATCAAAACTTGGATTCGCCTCGTTTGGTGATCTTAGCTCCGGTGAAGTGTGAAAAATATATGGAAAATCCTTCGGAGTTATTTAAAACAGTCAGAGAAAAGTATTCCCAAATCTTAGGTAAATTGGGCAGTGAAAAGCTATTACCAAAAATCGCTGTGGTCATCACACCCGTACAAACAGTTGGGAGTGTCATTTTTTCACGAATTGAAGAAAATGAAAATCAAGAACCAGTTTTCCACTATCGTAAACGTCAGCCAAATGACCCTTATCAACCTAGAGATACTGAAAAACCTCTCAAATATTTATTACGCTTTTTGCTAAAATTATATTTTGAAAATCGAAAAGCTTCTATATTTGCTAGAATTTTCGACTTTTTCGGCAAAAATGCATCTCTTAGAAATGCTGTTCAGTGTTTCTCAAAGCCGGGCAGTGAAGAGATTGTTCAAGGTTCAGTGTTTTTTAAATTGTGAAGGATTATATGATGAATATTTATCTTAAAAGTCGAGGAGTCTCAAAGGGCTATTGCTGGGTTAACCAGAAACAGGAAGAAGTGTACGATCTCCCCGAGATTACATCCGCTATTGCACGGGTGAATAGTGATGATTTTTCACTGCTTATTCATCGCTTTAAAGGAAAGCTATCTTTATTGGTGACAGGTTTAAAGTCAGAAAATCGTAGAGATAACCAGACTCGACCCATAAAAAATATGGTGTTGTGGGTTGGTGATGAATCTGAAGAAAACATTTTACGAAATTTGGCTATCCAAGCTCTCCGAGGCGATTTAGCCATTAAAGTTAATCGAGCTGTTTCTTCTACTAACAATGATGTTGGTTTTGAGGTTGACTTTCAGGAATTAGTCCCTCAAAAGCTGGTGGATAAACTGCCTCAAAAGCAATCCATGAGTCAGACTAACTTAATACCTAAAATCGGGAATCTGACGGAGCTAAAAAAGGATCTGATTCAGGAACTAGAAACTTACTCTTTACCAACTAAAAAACAGTTTTCATCTGATGTATTGGTGTTAGTTTCTGAAACCCTTTCTCAAGGGGTTCTTAAGGGTCGTCATCCCTGGAGAGGCTTGTCAGAAACCATTAGTCGTGATGAAGATTGGATTCCGGTCGCTAAAACTAAATCTCAATCGTTCAATATTTTTAAACCAATTAATGATTTCGTGTCATTTGTTTTACCAATGGACAGTAAAAAGTCAAAAAAAAATAATTCAGTCAATTTAATTATTTCATTGGTACTTGTAGTTTCTCTGGCTTTCAATTTCTTGGCTTTTCTGAATTATAATAAAAACAAAAGTTTAGCCAATGAAATCGAGAAAAAAGAATTAAAAATAGAAGAATTGAATCAAAAACTTAATGAATTACGTAGAGACATTACCCAGGAACAAGAAACTCTCGATTTTTATAAAGACTTTGAAAAAGAATTAATAGGAATATACAAAAATTTGCAAAATGAAGTAAATAATTTAGAAAAGAAATATCCCCAAATCCTTCAACAGTAGGGTGGGCAAAAGTTGGCTCACCCTCCCCGTAGCTAACACAGTTTTAAAATAAATTCACCGACATTGTTCGCGGTATCGTACCAATCGCCCTCAATCTGTTGGTCAGTTATCAAGTTGCCTACGTGAACGGCATAATATTCGTTACCGGGGGTTTTTTGAATGAAACGCACGATCGCCACATCATTTTCCGTGACAATTTCACCTTCAAAAATACTGGGATTGTCTAGTTGAAGATAGTGACCGGAAAAATAGTTTCCCGTTCCCGTCAGTAAGGAGTCTAATTGGAGGAAATAAGAGCGTCCCAAGCGTTGGATTTGCCAGATTTGATTTCTGGAAAAAATCGGACGTTGTTTTTTCCCAACCGTCGATCGCGCTGTCCCTTTAACCATCGATTCTGGTAAGGCGATCGGTTGGTCGGGAGTTGCGCTCCGGTTCGAGGGCTCGCTAGAGGCTCGGCGGCGGCGTCGTCTGGGGATTTCAGGAGAATCACTCATGATTTTTCTACAATCTAATAAAGGTTAAATGTTGGGTGTTAAGAAGGGAAAAGTTGTTATTTTTTGGGGAGTAGCGATCGCGCTAAACTGCGTTGAAGGAATGTTTTGAACGAGCAAGAGTTCGGGAGTATTTTGAGTGAAGCTAAATACCGCTAAACGGGCGCTGTCACCTTGTTTTAACGCGAGAAAGATCGTTTCGCCAACAACGGCGATCGCCCCCCTGGGTTCGAGATTTCCACTTAATTGAGCGATGTCAAGAAAAGCAGCTCGAACGGAAATTGTTGCGCCAGCTTCGATCCAAGAATCGGTACGGGACAGCCAGATCGTACCGTCAGTATGGGTTGTTAAAGCCCACGGACGATCGCCAGATGTGAGGGCAAATACCTCGATTCCTCGGGGATCGCCGCTCTCACGCCAGCGATCGCGATCTAACTCCGTCAGCTCGATCGCCCATTCTTCCTCGGAGGGGAGCAGGGGAAAGCCGAGAACATTGGTTCCAGAGTCGTATGGAGTGCGGTAGTTCTGCACGACAAACCAGCGATCGGCGTTGAAATCGAGCCATTGTGCGCTTAACTGCCGATCGGTGCCATCAATCCGATCGCGCGATCGCACTTTCAGGTTGGCCGGATCTCCCACGTCAATCCGAAAGATATATGCGGGTTCGACGACGTTATCGAGGAGGTAAGCCACGCCCTCACGAATCAAGATCTGCTGGGAATTTTGGCAATCTTGAGGGGAATGGAGATCGCCTGCGGGACTCCCTAAATCGAGCCAACCGACGGGATTGAGGCGATCGTCCACACAGAGTAAACCGCCATCGGTGGCGAGCAAAAGGGTCTCATCCTTGACGGCGACGGCACCGATCGCCTTAAAGTAAAAAGGCCATAACCGAGATAAAGTGCGATCGCCGAGCCATAAATAAGGGCGGCGGGGATCTTCTCGGTCGATGTGAGTCGGTTTCAAAGTAATGACAATTTGTCCGTCGAACTCGAAAACCTCACTTTCCGCGAAGTCGTCTCGCGATTCATCGGGAGGCAGTTCGGCTAACAGATCGACGGTTTTCGCAGTTTGATAAAACCCGGTGTCTCGATCGTAGTGTAAGTGGCTCAAATGCGGGCGACTGGGGGAGGCGGCGGGTTCCCAAACGTAGAGATCGGGGAGGGCTAGGGATCGAGAACCCTCGGCTGAAAGGGGGCGATCGCCACTGAGATCGAAAATCGGTCGGTTGAAGCGATCGCGCGGCGGGGAATCCGGTGGCGCTTGTTTAATCGGTTGTGCGATAAATAACTCGAAACTGCCGCGATCGCCCGCGCTGTCGTGCCATTTTCCTTGAAAAACTTTATCTGAAGTGAGTTTGCCCGCGTAGACCGCGCAGTAGTCGTTTCCGGCGCTGACTTCGAGACTGTGGATGAGGGTAACGCCGCGTCCCTGGAGAATTTGGCCGGAAAATCGCGATGGTGGCTCACGATCGCAGGAATAGGCGCTAAAATGGCTGCCCTCTTGGGTGAAGCGGAGGCAATCGCGGCGATCGCCCCGATCGAGCAACCAATCGGTTTCTACTTGAAAGAGTTCAGACATGGGCGATCGCTTTCGTCGTGACGGTTAAATTCTAACCCGAGTCTACCCCGTCCTCAATCTTGCGATCGTCCCGGGCGGCGATCGCTTCGAGGGGGCGGGCGATCGAGCAGTGAGGCTTAGTTTGACAGAAGATCGAAAATGTCCTCGAATCAAGCCAAAGGAAAACGTCGGATCGATGTGGATTGCGCGAAAGAGTTGACACCATCGAGGGATTGCTCGAAGCTAAAGGGTTGTTATCTACTGCCGAAATCGAATTCCCAGAGAGTGAGTCACTGACTTTACATTAACCTAGCGGTAGCAATATATCGCCCGCATTTTGCGAGCTTTAGAGGAGGAGAATTAAGCCGGGTCATGACATTAAAAGATTTTCAGGTTGGCGATCGCGATTTAACTGAAGCGCAATTGAATGCGTATCTGGAGGCGGAGGCGATCGCCGTCGATACGGAAACCATGGGATTGTTACCGCAGCGCGATCGTTTGTGTTTGGTGCAGTTGTGCGATCCGCACGATCGCGTCACGGTGGTTCGGATCGCCCGAGGGCAGACAGATGCACCCTTTTTAAAGCGGTTATTGGAAGCCGAAAATACGGTAAAAGTCTTTCACTACGCCCGTTTTGACGTGGCAGCACTTCGCTACCACCTGTCGATTGAGGTGCAACCCGTATTTTGTACTAAAATTGCCAGCAAGTTAGCTCGCACTTATACACCCCGTCATGGTTTAAAAGATGTGGTTCTCGAATTAGAACGGGTGGAACTGGACAAAAGCGCCCAAAGTTCCGATTGGGGGAATGCGGACAACCTTTCGGAAGCGCAACTGAGTTATGCGGCGAATGACGTGCGCTACTTGCTCTCTGTTCGGCAGAAGTTGATGAAAATGTTGCAGCGAGAGGAACGCTGGGAGTTGGCGCAGCAGTGTTTGAGTTGCATCCCGGTATTCGTGTCTTTAGATTTGCTGCAATACAAAGATCTGTTCGAGCATTAGGCGATCGCGCCGTTAAACGCAGCGCGCCGAAGACTCGATCGGAAATCCGAATGCTTTCCACGCCGCCACGCCGCCACGCAGTTCGGAGACTTTGCGATAGCCAGCCCGTCGCAATTCTCCGGCGGCGCGGGCGGTTTCTTCGTCGCTGGTGCCGTAGATGTAAATGTCGCGGGTCAATTCTAAAAAGCGCAGGGCGCGATCGAGGAGTTGAGCGCGGGGAATGGAGACGGCGCCGCAAATGTGAGCTTCGTTGAACTCGTCGCGATCGCGCACGTCTACGATTGTCAGCGCAGGTTCGCCCCAATCCAAGCGCGCTTTGAGGTCCGAGGCGAGCGATCGCGCTTTCAACGGGGGAACGACGGGAATTAAGCGACTGAGAGGGTTCATCGTTCAATTTTTCATATCACATCTCCCGCAATGTAGCAAGAATTTTTACAATTTGCAAACTTTTCTCATTAAACTGTTTTTCAATTCACGAATTGGGAGAAAAGAGGGAGCGGCGATCGGGTATTTTCGAGGGTCGGGCGGCGATCTTTAAAAAAGTGAATATAGCGTTTCTCAGATAGGTGAGGTAGATAGATAAGCATGGATCTACCAAAAAATATCGCATTTTTGCGAGAACCGCTATATTATTTCTAATGATTGACTCATCAGTACAAATCGATTAAGTATGACCTACTTCAGACAATCGCAATCCCCGTATATTTTTACAGGAAAATGTTTCGTGACCCTCGTTTTTTCTCGCGATCAGTTCGATAATTTGACCTGCCCAATTTCTTAAAAAACACTGACATAAATTCCCGTCATTTTGAGGGGTTGGCGATAGGGGAATAAAGCCTTTTTCTTGCCAGTGGCGGGCGGCAATATGGATGTTATCGACGCGCAGAGCCACGTGAGGGACGCTCCGATCGCCGTCCTCGGTTCGATCGCGATCGAGGCGATCGCCCGAGCAATGGGGGGCAATGAGAACGACAAGTCCACCGGAAGGCATCGATAAAGTCAGAAAATACATCGCCAGATCGTCGGGAAAATTATCCAATTCCGGGCAGAAATCATCGGGCCACTGTCCCGGCCCTTCGGCAATGCGGGCGCCTCGTTCGCGAAGACGATCGCCGAACCGCTTTAAGTGAGAAGCATCGGCAAACGACAGCACGAAATGATCCACCACCGCGCGATCGCCGTACAATTCAATCGTGAAGGGCGATCGGGCGAAATACTCCGGAGTCATGCACTCCCGTTTGTATCGCAATCGTCCCCCGACTTCTACAAAAGGCGAGCGATCGCTCACTTCTAAGTTGCGCTCGGACTGTTGAAAAAAAACCATGACGCTCAATCGTCCTACCTCTTTAAATGTTAACTTTTTTGAAGAGTTCGAGGGAACCCGTTACCTTGAAACTAGACCTTTCGACCCGGCAACCGTCATGACCACGCCAACCGCGATCGCCAATTCCACCACCCCGATGCCCCAACCGCCCCAGTTCGACAGCCTCGACGCCGAACGCCAACACCGCAAACAACGGCTAGCTGCGGCATTTCGCCTGTTTGCGAGCTTCGGTTTTGATGAAGGAGTCGCCGGACATATCACCACCCGAGATCCCGAATATCCAGACCATTTTTGGGTCAATCCCTTCGGAATGTACTTCGGTCACATCCGCGTTTCCGACTTATTATTAGTCAACCATCAAGGCGAAGTCGTCCGAGGAAACAAGCCCGTCAACGCCGCAGGTTTTGCGATTCACTCGCAAATTCATCAAGCCCGTCCCGAGATCGTCGCGGCGGCTCACGCCCACTCGATGTACGGTAAAACCTGGTCAACCCTCGGGCGACTCCTCGATCCCCTCACTCAGGATGCGTGCGCGTTTTATCAAGATCATGCCTTATTTGACGACTATACCGGAGTCGTTTTAGACCCCGGGGAAGGGGAAAGACTGGCTCGAACTTTGGGGTGTTGCAAAGCGGCGATCCTCCGAAATCACGGTTTACTTACCGTCGGTCACTCCGTCGATGAGGCGGCGTGGTGGTTGATCGCGATGGAACGCTGCTGTCAGTCACAACTACTCGCGGAAGCGGCGGGAACCCCGATCCCCATTGGCCCCGAAATTGCCCATTTGACTTATACCCAAGTGGGAATGCCTTATATGGGGTGGTTTGCTTTTCAGTCTCTTTACGAGAAAATAGTAGGCGAACAACCGGATCTACTCGAATAAATTGACGATTGACGATTGATGAGTGATTCTATTTCTTTTCCAGAAACGGACAAAACGATTGTCCGGCAAACTCAGTTAATTTTAAAGAGTTTTCGAGATAAATTGGGATATCCTTTACTCGAAATAGAAGGGTCGCCGGACGCGATCGCGCGATCGCTGTTTGACGCCCCTTTTGTGGTGGTTTCCCACGGAACTGAAACCGACCCAATTTTTAATTATGGTAACCGCCAAGGGTTGCAATTGTGGGAATTTAGCTGGGATGAGTTTACCCGGATGCCTTCGCGGCAATGCGTCGAACCCAGTGGTCTCGACGAGCGCTCGCAGTTGTTAAGCCAAGCCAATCAATGCGGTTATATTACCAATTATCGCGGAGTTCGGATTTCACGAACGGGGAAGCGCTTTATTATTTCGGATGTCATTCTCTGGAATCTCCACGATGAAACCGATCGCTATTGCGGACAAGCAGCGACCTTTCCCCATTGGACATTTATCGACGAAAACTGTAATGAGTAAACATCCAGAACCCGATCGCCAATGCCTAAATTTTTCAATCTAAACTCTACACTCTAAACTCTACAATTTCTAATGTCCTATCCACCTCCGATAAAAGCGTGCGATCGCCGAGATTCTTGGGCTTACGATACCGTCGCCCGACGCTTGAGCGAAATCTGTCTTAAAATTATTCTAGAAAACGAGTTTTCGCCGGAAATTGTCAGTAATTTGGAAAAATTAGCGGCAGAGATTCCTCAAGGCACTATTCGATATCTCCTCGATACGAACTCTAGAGATGCGACGGATTGGCACAACTATATTCAACCTTATCTCGGTCAAAGTTGGTTGGAGGTTCCCTGGTTTTTTGCCGAAACTTATTTTTACCGACGCATTATCGAGGCGATCGATTACTTTCGTTTACAAATCGATCCGTATTTATTACAAAAAAAGTTAGGATTGGAACGATCGCACAGTTCTATTCAGGTGTTGAGTCAAAAACTCAATCGTAGTCTCAAAGATGTCGATCGCGTGCAAACGATCGCCCTCATTCATGCCAGTTTGTGGGGCAATCGCGTCGATTTGAGTTTGTGGCCCGCCGAACATGGCGATCGCTCGATTAGCGAGTCGGAACAGGAGAAACACCGCATTTTAGCGGATGACAGCGATCGCACGGTAGATTTATTGCAAAAAAGGGGAGATCGCGTCGATTTTATTGTCGATAATGCTGGATTTGAGTTATTCTGCGATCTCTGTTTTGCCGATTTCTTGTTAACTTCCGGTCTCAGCCAGCAGGTTTTCATTCATGGGAAATCTCACCCCACATTTGTTTCCGATGCCATGGTAAAAGATGCGATCGATACGGTTAACTATTTAAAAAATCATAGCGATTTAGAGATAAAAATGGTGGGCGATCGCCTGCAAGGTCATCTCGATCGCGATCGCTTGTCTCTCCGGCATCATTTCTTCTGGACTTCGCCTCTGGCGTGGTGGGAAATGCCGTCAGATTTACGTAAAAATTTGGCTAATTCTAATTTAGTTATCGTTAAAGGCGATGCGAACTATCGGCGATTGTTGGGCGATCGTTATTGGTCGTTTACCACTCCTTTTTCCGAAATTATCGGTGATTTTCCAACCTCTATTTTAGCGTTGCGAACGATGAAAGCCGAACTCGCTTGTGGGTTGCAACCGGGACAAGCGGAATGGTTACAAAAAGAGGATCCGAAATGGATGACGAACGGACAACGGGGGGTCATTCAGCTTAGTGTGAAAGCATAGGAGAAAGATCGATGTTCGCCGATCGCTTTTGAAAGGTGGAGGCGATACATCCCCGTGTTGACGTTCCCAAAAATTGAGGAAGTCTGCGGGAGACGTACCGCGTCGGTTAGAAAGTGCTATTTTAGGGAAAATGGCAGCAGATCGAAGGCGATCGCGCTTTTTCTAGCGTTTTCCTTTTTGATTCGGGTTCATCTGCTTCCCGCGATTTCCCTGACCGCGATCGTATTGGCGATTCGTTCCGGGAGTCCCTTTGTTAGAGTTTTGTTGATTCGCACTATTATCGCGGGGATTAGTTTTACTCATTGGTTATTCACAAATCACTGTTTTTAAAGTGCGCCGCGACGTGCGACAATCCGGAAGGTTGGCAAAATTATTTCGATCGGCGGCGATCGCCTCTCATCCAATGGGTCTCAACGAGTCGCAAAAGGCTAAACTTTTGCTAAAAAGAGGTAAAAGGAGCGTTTTGCGGCTTCGATCTCTTGTCCTCGGGCGATCGCGCGATCGCCGACCTGTCCTCGGACTCGCCTGCAATGTTTTTCCTCAAAAAACTGCCTCGCTTTTCCCTGGCTTTGATGTTGCTGACCTATTTTAATTTGGGGTGGACCCTCTCAGACTCTCACTCGGAATGGTGGGTTTGGCTGGCGATCTCGGCGTTTATTTTATCGATCGCCGAAGCTTTGGCGGCGCCGTGGTCGTTAATTCGCACGTTCTTAGTCCGGTGGCTGCGATCGGATTTGCGCGCCTTCGTTACCGTGATGTCTGGGGCGTTTTTCTCCGTGGTCTTGCTGTCGTGGATTGAGGTGTCCTCCCAAGGGCTGATTTTGGTCGTCGCCGCCTGTATCGCCCGTCTCGACTTGCAAACAGGTTTGTTTCGTCCTTGGCAGGATTTTTTGATTTTAGCCTTTGTGGCCCTGGTGGGGTTGAGTTTGGGCGGTACGGTTCATTATTTGCTGTTAGACCGCTAAACAAGCTGGGGAAAGCAGGGTTTAAACAATAGTTTAAATATTGGACATCTGATTTTTTTGTGGTAGAATCATTAGCGTCTTTAAGCCACGTCAAGAAATATCGAGTTTTCCTTACAAACTCGCAGCCAGTAAAGGGTGTATTCTAACGGTAACAATGGGTAGGTGAGGCGCAACTCCATACACTTACCCGCGCCCGAAACACGAGGCGATCGCCAGATAATCGCGATAATCGAAGGAACTGGCACGGCGATCGCCGATCGCTTTTCGTCCTCGATCTTTTCTAAGAGCAGCCATCAAAGAATTGAGTGTCAATTAGACCGAGCCAGCAACAATTCCTGTTTTCAAGTGCCATCGATAGGGGATTTGTCAAGAAAAATTATTGACGGGAGATCGCCCTGCGGGTCTCGACCCCGTAACGGTCGCGATCGAGCGCCGCACGAATTCCGATGAAATTGAAGAATTTTTGGCGTCGATTTGCTAAAACAAAGACATCTCGTTTGATGGACTTGCTTGGAGAAGCTCCAAACCTTTCTCGATCTGCCATAAGCAACCGATCTTGGCTTAAACTTAGCTCAATCGATTAGTGCGGGAACTTAACCCAGATGTTTGCCAATAACCCTTATCTAAAAAATCACATTTCCGGCAATAACGCCCATATCAAACGCCTACTGGAAACGAAACAATGCCAGGGAGGCAATCTCAACGATGCGAACTTGGGACGCTTCAATTTAAGTAAAGCGGATTTGAGTGGGGCCAAGTTATTATTTGCCAACCTCAATCGTTCCAATCTCAGCCATGCCAATTTAAGCGGGGCTGACTTGAGTTTTGCCAATTTGGTAGCGGCAGATTTGAATAACGCCGACTTGAGCGGTTTAGATGCCAAAAGTATTAATTTATTTGAAGCCAAGCTGCAAAATGCCGATCTCAGTGGAGGCGATCTCAGTTATGCCAATTGCGTGAATGCCAATCTGTGCGAAGCGAACCTCAGTGGCGCCGAAATGCAAGGGGTGAACGCGATCGGCGCCCAGCTCAATCATGCCAATATGAGTGGCGTACATTTAGCCGGGGCGAATATCGGTCACGCACAATTAATCGGCGCCAACCTTTCCAATGCCGATTTAAGTGACTGTCGCCTGGTGGGGACGGATTTGAGCAATGCGTCTCTCAACGGGGCCGATTTGAGAAATGCGAATTTGTTCAATGCCAATTTAAGCGGGGCCAACCTGACCGGAGCCAATTTAGCCGGGGCCAATCTCGCTCATGCCAAACTGGATGGGGCGATCGGTCTGTACCGGGACAACCCGATGCCAATTCACTATCACGACCACCACGGGACTCACGCACACCAAGCAGGTTCGCCGTACATTACCTTTTCTCAAGCGGGGACTTATCCGGGAACTCCGGGGGGATTGGCGTTACCCCGTCCGGGAATGCCTTAAACCGATTCGCCCGTAGGGGCGATGGCAAATTGCCCCTACTCAATAGCGCACTTGAAAGCTGGCGAATCCTTCTGGCGGGCGAGATTCGACTTCGACGCGATCGACGATCGCCCCACCGGGTCCGCGTTCGCACCAACTTATCATCTGTTCGACTTGAGGGCGATCGCCCTCTACAACCGCTTCCACTTGACCACTTGGCAAGTTGCGAACCCAACCGACCACCCCGAGTTTCTCCGCTTGACGAACGGTAGAAAAGCGGTAACCGACGCCTTGGACGCGACCGGAAATGAGTAAGCGAGTGCAAATGGTTTCGGACATTAGGGATGTTAGAGTTTAGAGTTTAGATGGGTAATTTTAGATGGGTGAGTTTAGATTTTAGATTGAAGGAATGGGAAAGCTTCCGACTTCCCTGGGGCGGATCGATACCCGCCCTGGGCATTTTGGACGGTTGAGTTTTTACTTACGCCTCAGAGGGCAAATCAAACAACACCGTGGTCATATAATGATCCGCCCAATCGGGGCCAAAAGCTTTTTCGAGAACGCGACGGGTTTTGTCGTTTTGCTGTTGGTGGGTGCAGTAGTTATGCTGACCTTTGAGGATTTGCGCTTTTTTGTCTGGGGTGGGCGGCGTGGCGATCGCCACTTGGGCGTGAATTTCTAAAAAGCTTTTGACGCGATCGAGAAATTGCGTTTCTTCTTCCCGACCGTCGGGACGGATAAATAAACAATATTCGGAAAAAATATGACCCCATTGGGGTAAGTCGCGCACTTGCGAAAACTCGGCGGGAGTTAAAGCGGCGATCGCCTCGCGATAGGCGTCCGGTAACTGGGGATCGGCGATCGGAGATAAATCGGCGATCGCCGCGCTAATTTGCCCGCGTCCGCCCACTAAATCGGTGCCGAACATCGGTAAATCGTATTCGGGACGGGGAAACATCACGCAATGCAAAATATCGAGGCTGTTGCCGACTTTTGCCAGTTCTAAATGCAGTTTGCGAAACTCGCGGGTTTGATAGCATTTATTTTCAATGACTAGCTTCTCCCCTTCTAACCGACCTTCAACGTATCCCAAGTCTTCCGCTAAAGGATAGGGAGATAAATCTAAATATTCCTGCCACACGCCCTCGATCGTGTCGGCGAGTTGGCGAATCAAGTCGTGTTGTTCGAGTCGTAGTGATGGGGTAGAAGTGCTGGTCACGGTAGTTTTCCCTTTAAGTTGGATGCCCGGTGGCGGACCGATGGGGCGATCGCCCTTCCTCCATGACCGATTATAAAGGGCGGCGGGACGCGACCCAACATTCAACAACAAATCAACCAACACATAACAAATGGAGGCACCCAAGACGGGCGCCTCCGAGATCGATCCCTACATTACTTTCAACGATCGCTCACTCAAGCCCCGGTCAAGCTCAAAGACTCGAACGGCTGTATTCCTCCGAGGAAGACGACTCAGCCGATTTCGGACTCAAGGAAGCTTTACCATTTTTACTAAATGACTCTTCCCCGATCGGTTTGCGTGCTTCGATCGCCCGAATGGCGCGACTGACGCTTTCTGGGAGAATCACCACCAAGCTGCCAGAACTGGCCTCATCCAGAGCAATTTCGATCGCCTCCGACTCGTCGAGGATCGACTCGAAACGGGCCTCTCGGTTCGCCGATTCGATCCCGCGCACGATCAAATCCGCCGCATCGCCACGGGGACGTCCTCGGGTATCGTCATCTTCTTTGACGATAATGCGATCGAACATTTCCGCCGACAGACGGCCCAAGGTGACGAAATCTTCATCGCGGCGATCGCCCGGTCCGCCGACCACCCCGATCCGTTCTCCGGGCCAGTTGCGCACGAACCCCGCCAACGCTTCGTAACTCGCCGGATTGTGAGCGTAGTCTACCAGGGCGTGATAGCTGCCCAAATTAAACAAATTCATCCGTCCCGGGGTCTGACTCACCGACGCTTGGAACGTACCCAACCCAGCGCGAATCTGTTCGACTTCCACCCCGTGGGCGAACGCCGCCAGAGACGCCGCCAGGGCGTTGGCAATCATAAACGGCGCCCGAGCGCCCATGGTCAGGGGAACGTTCACCGCCTCCTCGATCCGCGTCGTCCAATCGCCCTCGCGAATTGACAGGTAGCCGTTTTCGTAGATCGCCGCCAATCCGCCTTTAGCGGTATGTTCGCGAATCACCTCACTGTCGGGATCCATCGAGAAGTAAGCGACCTTGCATTTAATCTTATTCGCCATTGCCGCCACCCGGGGATCGTCCGCATTGAGGATCGCGTAGCCTTTGGGGGCGACCGCTTCCACCAGTACGGCTTTGAGGTTGGCCATTTGTTCGATCGTATCGATATCGCCGATCCCGAGGTGGTCGGCGGCCACATTTAAGACCATACCCACATCGCAGCGCTCGAACGCCAAGCCGGAACGCAGGATCCCCCCTCGGGCCGTTTCTAAAACCGCAACTTCGACGGTGGGATCTTTGAGAATCAGTTCCGCACTTTGCGGTCCGGTGTTGTCCCCTTTCTCCACGAGGAAATCGCCGATATAAGTGCCGTCCGTCGTGGTGTAGCCGACGGTTTGCCCGGTCTGTTTGACGATATGGGCGAGCAGGCGCGTCGTGGTGGTTTTGCCGTTGGTTCCGGTCACCGCCAAGATCGGGACGCGGGTAGGGGCGTTATCCGGGAAGAGCATGTCGAACACCGGGGCGGCGACATTGCGCGGCAGGCCCCGGCTGGGACAGACGTGCATCCGGAAGCCCGGGGCGGCGTTGACTTCGACAATCACGCCATCGGTTTCGCGCAGGGGTCGGGAAATGTCTTCCGTTACCACATCGATGCCGCAAATGTCAAGGCCGATAATTTTGGCGACCCGTTGGGCGATCCAGAGATTTTCGGGATGGATTTCGTCGGTGCGATCGATCGCGATGCCCCCCGTACTGAGGTTGGCGGTCGATCGCAGGTAAAAGATTTCCCCTTCTTCGAGAATAGTTTCCAGGGTGTAGCCTTTGCGATCGAGTAGACTCCAGGTGGTACGGTCTACCTGCAGCCGGGTGAGGACGTTATCGTGACCTTCGCCGCGATTGGGGTCGCGATTGGTTTCGTCGATCAGTTCTTGAATGGTCGATCGCCCGTCCCCGACCACGTGCGCGGGGACTCGTTCTGCCACGGCGACCAGTTTACCGTTGACCACTAACACGCGGTGGTCGCGCCCTTTGTAGAAGCGCTCGACGATTACCGTGCGGGTTTTCGAGGCCGCACTCGCCGCGTCGTAAGCCGCTTCCGCATCTTTCCAGGAATCGATATCGATGGTGATCCCCCGTCCGTGGTTGCCGTCGAGAGGTTTGATCACGATCGGGTAGCCGCCGACCTCGTCGATCGCCCCTTGGAGTTCGTCGAGATAGTGAATCACCGTGCCTCGCGGAACCGGAATCCCGGAATCGAGCAAGATCTGCTTCGTCCCTTCCTTATCGCACGCCAGTTCGACCCCGAGGATGCTACTGCGATCGGTGAGGGTCGCTTGGATCCGTTTTTGATGCACTCCGTATCCCAACTGAATCATCGCCCGGGCGCTCAAGGGGAACCAGGGAATCCCCCGCGCTTCCGCCTCGTTGACCAGGGTTTCCGTACTCGGTCCGAGGGCAGCCTGAGCCCACAAATCTTTGAGGTCTTCGAGGTCTTGTTGAATTTCGCTTTCGGGATAATGTCCGGTATCGACGATACTGCGGCACAACCGCACCGCAGCCCGCGCCGCATACCGACCCGCCCGTTCGTCGCGGTATTCAAACACGACTTGGTAAACTCCCGGGGTGGACGTTTCGCGGGTACGACCGAAACCGACTTCCATGCCGACGAGTTCTTGTAGTTCGAGGGCGACATGTTCGACAATGTGGCCCATCATCGTCCCTTCGCGCACTCGGGTGAGGAAGCCCCCCCGACAACCTGGGGAGCAGTAGTGTTCGACCAAACTCGGCAGAACTTCCGTGAGACCGTCGTAAAAACCCGAAATCGTGTTCGACGGTTTCTCGGCTAAGTCCTCTAAATCGAGGCGCATGACAATGAGTTTGTGGCGTCGAATACTCCAGTAGTTGGGACCCCGTAATGTTTGAATTCTGAGTATTTTCATAACTCTCCCCGAGGGTGATGCGCTGTTGTTAGAAGCAATGGAGGGACTGTATCTAGTTTCTGAGTTGGAAAACGGGTCAGACTGTTCGCAGCGAACAATTCGTGCGGTTTACGTTCGGATTGGATGGCGATCGCCGCCGATCTTCGATGCTCGAACCGATGTCTCGAACTGGGGGGCGAGGCGATCGCGAAGGACACGAGCGTTCCGATCCGGGTAAAAAATTGACAACATTGACCTCGGTGGGATTTGAGACCGCGAACCTTGACATCACGAGGCTCAAATCCCCCGCGCGATCGCCTGGAGCGGACGGAGGATAGGAGCGGACGGGTGGAACCATGGGGCGGGTGGATGGGGCGTTAGGGGGTCGGTCGCGATTGGGGATGTACGATCGTGCGCTGGCGAAGGTCGTAGCGATCGCCGTGACAGAGAATGTGAACCCGCAGGTTGTAAAGACTGAGCGGATCGCTCGCCGCCACCTGCGATTCGTTGGTGTAGAACATATCGCCGGGATCGACGATATTCACCGTTCCTTTCCCCATCACTTGGAGGGTGCCGTCACTTTCAAACATCGCGCACGTATCTTCATCGATCCCCACCCCGAGGCGATCCGGGTGGCAGGCGATCGCCGAAAGCAGCCGCGCCATGCGATTGCGGTTGTGAAAATGCTGGTCCACAATCACATCCGGCAGAATTCCTAAGCCCGTCGCCATATCGACTAAGGAACGGTTGGGTGACTCGCCACTTCCCCCCCCGGCAATCATGTGATGGCCCATCACCGCCGCACCCGCACTGGTTCCCGCCAGGGTAATTTTGCCTTCGCGCACTTTCATCCGGATTTTTTCCATGAGCGGGGTGTCCGCCAACAGAGCGCATAAGCGCAATTGATCCCCCCCGGTCATGAATACCCCGGTGGACTCTTCTAGATACTCTTGCCATCGGGGATCTTCTCCCTGGGATCGTTCTCGGATATCGAGCAGCTCGATGGCTTTGGCGCCCATGTCCGCGAAGATCGTGCGGTAGCGATCGCCGATCGCCGACGGTTCGCGCGAGGCACAAGGGATGATGGCAATCCGCGCATCCACTCCCCCCGCACGACCGAAAAACGTGTGCAGGATCTCGCGGCCATGCACTTTGTCTTCTGCTCCGCCAATCACCATGACAGTATTTTTTAGCGGTTGGGGGATCTTCGGTTGAAGGGATTGTGATTCTAACTGCTGCATGGATGATATTGCTATAGGCCGTGAGTTTAATGAACTGCGACTCTTGTCCGCCCGGCAACCCGGCGTAGCGGTTCCGTCGATCGCTCGACCGCCCAGAGCCGTTTCGGCTGGGGCGATCGCCCCACAAGTGGGAGTCCGGTTGGGTTCCCGCGTTACGTAAATCTTCAGAGCGGGGTGCTGACACCGCCGTGCAAATTTTTAGTTCGATTCATTCGCTTCCCCCGTCCCGGTCTCCACCGACTTACTTTTGTACTGTCGAACCGCGCCCCGCCTTACAGTTTTGGATTGAAAAGGTTCGGTTTTTCTCGGCGGTGCTATTCATTCCAATAGCATCGGTTTCTATCGAGGTCTTTCGTACCTCTTGGGTGGCTCTCGTGCAGGTTTTTCGATTCGAGGAGTCTCAGTTTTTAACTCAACAAATTTCAAACCTCACAAGTCACTCCATTGGGGCTTAAAACCTCCGTTATCCTAACATAGAACAACGGCTCAATTCAGCGCGCTCCCTCCACCTCTCGGAGAACGGAACGCATTTGCGACAATGTTTTATCATGCCAGATTCTGGCAACGAATGTTACCTATTTCAGCAAATGTTGACCTAGTTGAGTCCCTCCGGCTGCTCCGCGATCGCCCCGCGGAGTCCGTCATGGTTTCTCCTCGATCCCCTCAATCCCCTCAATTCCTTCCTCTCCCACCGCGATTGCGCCGACCCCGGCGATCGCCTCGATCGAAAACCGACGATGCCCCCCTTCCCCGGCGATCGCCCCCTGAATATGTTAAATTTTCGTTACAGTTTTAGCCAAAATTGACCCAAACTCTCGTGCGTATTGATGTCATTACCCTCTTCCCAGAACTGTTCGCCGGACCGCTACACACTGGGTTGCTCGGTAAAGCCTTAGCCAAACAAATCGCCCACATCAACCTCGTCAACCCTCGGGATTTCACCACCGACAAGCATCGTAAAGTCGATGACGAACCCTATGGCGGCGGCGTCGGCATGGTCATGAAACCCGAACCCATTTTCGCCGCGATCGAGTCTTTACCCGTCTTACAACGGCGCGAAATTATCCTCATGACCCCCCAAGGTCAACCGATGACCCAAGGCTTATTTCGCCAACTAAGCGCCGATTACGACCAACTCGTTGTAATTTGCGGGCGCTACGAAGGCGTAGACGAACGAGTCATGCACCTGGTCACCCGAGAAGTCTCCTTAGGCGATTTCGTCCTCACCGGAGGTGAAATCCCCGCCCTGGCCCTCATCGATGGCGTCGTCCGCTTGCAACCGGGAACTGTCGGCAAACGCGAATCCGTCGCCGCCGACAGTTTCGAGGACGGCTTGCTCGACTATCCCCACTACACCCGTCCCGCCGAATTTCGCGGCCTCAAAGTTCCCGAAGTCCTGCTTTCCGGCAATCACGGCGCGATCGCGCACTGGCGCCGCCAACAACAAATCGAACGCACCCGCCAACGGCGCCCGGACTTACTCCAACAGTGGCAATTGAGTAGCGATTCCCATGACGAATCCCCTGAAATAGGCTAAGACAGAAGGTGAAGACCCCTGTCGGAATCGGCCATGCTAAAGCTCAACGCGATCGTCGCCACCTTACTCACCTTGGTTTTGGTCAACGAGCTCAAAATCGAACCCCATGCCGGAAAAAACATCACTCAGTGGGTTCAAAGTAACTCCCTCGTCCTCGCCCGTCGCAGCAGTGGCAGTTCTAGCCGTTCCCGCTCCTCCGGTTCCCGTTCCCGCAGCAGTGGCAGTTCGAGCCGTTCCCGCTCCTCCGGTTCCCGTTCCCGCAGCAGTGGCAGTTCGAGCCGTTCCCGCAGCACCAGCCCCAGCCGTAGCACCAGCCCCAGCCGCAGCACCAGCCCCAGCCGCAGCACCAGCCCCAGCCGCAGCACCAGCCCCAGCCGCAGCAACACCGGGGGACGAGTCCAAGGCGGCAGCTTCA
Organism: Oxynema mangrovii CENA135; assembly: GCF_016632315.1. Classification (NCBI taxonomy): domain Bacteria; kingdom Bacillati; phylum Cyanobacteriota; class Cyanophyceae; order Oscillatoriales; family Oscillatoriaceae; genus Oxynema; species Oxynema mangrovii. Next base: position 1,267,697 of record NZ_JAEOXH010000002.1, read on the forward strand.
ACCGCACCAGTTCACCCAAACCCAGCGCCTCACCCAAACCCAGCCCCACCCCTCGCAGCCAACCGACCACCAGCCCCTCTACCACCACCAGCCCCAGCCGTAGCAACACCGGGGGACGAGTCCAAGGCGGCAGCTTCAACCGCACCCCTTCCCCTACAACCACTCCCACCCCCACTCCTACGTCCGTTCCCTCCAGTCCGACTTACCGCACTCCCCAACCGCGTTACAACGGCTCCTCATCGGGCAACGTTTATATCATCAACCCAGAAATCGAGTTTGAATCCGACGAACCCAACTACCAACAACCGTACTATCCCGCACCCGCTCCCACTCAACCCCCAGTTGATAACGTAGACTCCGGACTCAAATACAACCCCGAAGCCTCTCCGACCTCGATTCCCAATACCGTCCCCGCCAATTCCGGAACGGGTCAGTACAACCAAACCGCCCCCACTCCTAACCAATCCGGTAATTTAAATACCTCCACCAACGCCCCCAGAGCTTCCAGGGGATTTCCTTGGGGTTTCGTCCTCTTCTTACTGGTCTCGGGTGGCGTTTTAGGCGCGATTTGGTACATGATGAGCAAACGCGGTGCAGGAGCGGCCCCCGCCAACGAGCTAGACAATGATGTGGTGACCGTGAGTAAGTTACAAGTCGCCTTACTCGCCAGCGCCCGCCAGATTCAGCAACAACTCAACGAAACCAGTCTGAGTGCGGATCTGGAAACCCCCGAAGGACGGTGCGAATTTTTACAAGAAACCGCCTTGACCTTATTGCGTCATCCCGAATATTGGGTGCGCGCCCAAGCCGTTTCCGAAACAGTAGAGAATCGAGACAAAGCAGGGCAACGGTTCCAAGAATTATCGATTGAAGAACGCAGCAAATTTAGTGCCGAAACTTTCGCCAATGTCGGCGGACAAGTGAAGTATCGAGAAGCTTTACCCGACGCGGGAGATGAATTAGCCTGCTATATTGTGGTGACTTTACTGGTGGGAACGGAAGACGACCGACCGCTATTCGACCAAGTGTATTCCGATGAAGAACTCCAAGCGGCTTTACAACGGGCGGCGGCGATTACTCCGGAGTATTTGTTGGTTTTAGAGGTGTTGTGGAGTCCCCAGGAAGACACCGATGTTTTAACTGAGGAGCAATTGTTAACCCTTTATGGGGATATGGTTCAAATTTAGCAGAACCGCGAGGATTCTGGCGGTTTTGCTAAAATCTAAAATCTAAAGTCCACAGATACGGGTTTTCAAAGATAAATTGTTTGCCAAGACTCAGACTGTTTTATGGCTGGCTGCTGGATTGTGGTCGATCGCGATCGCGGGGCTGGCTTTTTTATGGAACTTAGGTAGTGTCAGCTTGATCGACGAAACCGAACCCTTATTCGCCGAAGCGGCACGCCAAATGACCGTCACTGGGGATTGGATTACTCCCTATTTCAACGGCGAAACGCGCTTTGACAAACCGCCTCTGATTTATTGGTTGATGGCGATCGCCTACCACGTTTTCGGCGTCAATGAATGGGCCGTCCGCTTGCCTTCGGCATTGTCCGCCATCTTTCTTACTTTGTTCTTATTTCTGACAGTCCGAACTTTCGGGATTTCTCACCCGTGGCAGCGACAAATACCGTCATCAAACTCGGTTTCTGCTGGGTTGGGGGCGGGACTGGCGGCGACTCTGTTCGCCTTGAATATACAAGTCATCGCCTGGGGACGGACCGGGGTCTCGGATATGTTACTGACCGCCTGCATGGATATCGGTTTGCTGGCGTTTTTTTGGGGCTACGCGACGGGAGATCCCGAGGAAAAATCGCCCATTTTGGGGGTGGATCTGCCGCAACTGTTGCGGAATCCTAACATTTGGTATTTTATTTTTTATCTGGCGATCGCCCTCGCCATCCTCGCCAAAGGTCCGGTCGGGATCGTGCTTCCGGCATTGATTATCGGTAGTTTTCTGCTGTACTTGGGGGAATTCACCACGGTAGTGCGCGAAATGAAGCTCGTTTGGGGATTGTTCCTCATCGGCGCGATCGCCATTCCCTGGTATGTCGCCGTCATTGTCGCGAACGGGCAAACTTATATCGATAGCTTTTTTGGCTATCACAACTTCGAGCGCTTCACCCAAGTGGTCAACCGTCACGGAGAACCGTGGTATTTTTATTTTGCCGTCGTCTTGCTCGGATTTGCGCCGTGGTCGAGTTATTTACCTTTGGGTTTGGCGCGATCGGGTTTTTGGAAACGGCAACGCTGGCAATCCCAACCGCGATCGCGGCAGTTGACTTTTTTTGCTTTCACTTGGTTTGCCGTTATCTTTATCTTCTTCACTATTGCCGCGACGAAATTACCCAGTTATGTCTTACCTTTAATACCTGCCGCCGCGATCTTAACCAGCTTATTTTGGAGTGAAGAGCTTGAAAATCCTTCGTTGAATGGAGAAGGTCGATCTGGGCGATCGCCCCGCCGCTTTTTCCATGTTTCCATCGGTTTAAATCTGCTGCTTTTACTGTTACTCGCTGCCGCCTTTTTCTGGAGTCGGCAACTCCTCGGACGCGATCCGTCGATGCCCGAATTTCGCGATTTATTACAATCGAGTGGCTTGGCGCTGAGGGCTGCGGCGATTTTAACTATTACTGCGGGGGCGATCGCCCTGAGTTGGTGGCAGGGGCGATCGCGCCCCATTCTCGCTATCAATTTGATGAGTTTTCTACTCTTTTTTACCGTCGCCGTCTATCCGATTTACATCTTATTCGACAGTCAACGACAAATCCCGGTACGCGAAATGGCCGATCGCATTGTCGAACTCAGACAAGCGGACGAAGAAGTGATTATGGTCGGTTTTGAAAAACCGAGTTTAGTGTTTTATACCCGTCAACCGATTACCTTTTTCCGACGATCGACGGATACGCGCGAATACGTCCAAGATCTCGCCCGAAAATCATCCACTCCGGAAACCCTAATGATTTTAGGCTATCCCAATAAAATCCGAGGGACGGGTTTGCGTCCGCCAGACTATCAAGTGTTAGCCGAAGCAGGCAATTATCGGTTAATTCGAGTGGAAAAACAGGAGTTTTTGGAATTTTAGTTTTATATGCGGGTAGCTGAAGACAATTCCTGTTCTGTCGCTCTGGGGAGATACCATCAAGAAAAAGTTGCTGAAAATCAGCGCAAGAAAACGATTGAACCAAAACAAGTGAAGCCTACCCTCCCTCGCATGGATGAATAGAAGGGAACCCTGAATAGTAATGTTAAACAACGGAGTGAGTCATGTTAATAACGAACTGTCAAATTCACCGATATCCCTCGTTTGTCAAACTGGGGTGACATCCTCTTAGAAAAAAGTCCTGAAGGTGTTACGGAAATTGAACTGGGGAGATGTCTGGGGAGATGTGATTAGCCAAAAGTCTACAAATTGGAGAATTCGACTCGAAAGATCTCCCAAAGTTGCTACTTGAGAAGGATTAAACGGCGGCAATCGAAATTTTTATCCCGAGAATAAATCTAAAATCTAAAATCTAAAATCTAATTTAAAAGGCGGCCTTGGGTTTAACATAAACCAAAGATAACCCCTAAAGAAAAACAACGATTGACAACTATGGAAACAGGCAATCTACCCGAGTCAGAAGCGATCGCGGGGGAAAGCTTACCGCGCATCAATCTCGCCACCATGTTTCGCTTGGGCTTATTTCAAATGGGCTTGGGCATTATGTCCGTGTTGACCCTCGGCGTGATCAACCGGATTGCCATTGACGAGCTCAAAGTCCCGGCCCTGATTGCCGCCGGGGCGATCGCCATGCACCAATTTGTCGCCCCGGCGCGGGTATGGTTCGGGCAAATGTCCGACGCCAAACCGATCGCCGGACTGCACCGAACGCCCTATGTTTGGGGGGGAAGCATCTTATTTACCGCCATGTCCTTCGTGGCGGTGCAAGTCGTCTGGCAATTGGGCCAGTCGATGGAACAAGCGGGGGGCTGGACCCCGGACAGTTACGGCTGGGCTGCGGTTTTCGGCTTAGTGTTTGGCGGTTACGGTTTGGCCCTCAGTGCCAGTTCTACGCCCTTTGCGGCGTTGTTAGTCGATATTTCTGACGAAGACAACCGTTCTAAATTAGTCGGCACGGTTTGGTCGATGTTGATGGTGGGGATTATTATCGGGGCGATCGTCAGCAGTGTGTTGCTCAAACAAATTGCCCTCGACACGCCCATCGAACAGTTACAAGCGTCGGTCAATCGTTTATTTTTAATTGTCCCGGCGATCGTCGTGTTTTTGACCTTTATCGCGACTGTCGGCGTGGAACAGAAATATTCTCGCTATTCCCAGCGCTCTAGCGTCGCCCATCGCGAAGATAAAATTACCCTGGGTCATGCCTTGCGGGTGTTGACCGCCAGCCGCCAGACGGGTATCTTTTTCTCGTTTCTGCTGGTGATGAGTATCAGCCTGTTCATGCAAGATGCAGTGATGGAACCTTACGGCGGTGAAGTTTTCGGGATGCCGATCGCCGAAACCACGAAACTCAATGCTTTTTTTGGCCTGGGCACCTTAATCGGGATTAGCTTGACAGGTTTTGCGATCGCGCCGCGTTTGGGCAAACAGCAAACGACCAAAATCGGCTGTATCGCGGTTTCCGGTTGCTTGGGATTGCTCGCCCTGGCGGGTTTTGTGGCCGAACCGTCGATGTTGATGGGGGCGTTGCTACTGTACGGCTTCGGGTCTGGGGTGATTACCACCGGGGCGATCAGTTTGATGCTCGATCTGACGGCGGCGGAAACGGCGGGAACCTTTATCGGGGCGTGGGGATTGGCCCAGGCGATCGCGCGCGGACTGGCAACGGTGACCGGGGGGGCGGTTTTGGATTTGGGTCGGGCGATCTTTCAGAGTCCGGTGTTGGCTTATAGTACAGTGTTTGCCGTTCAATACGTCGGCATGATCTCGGCAGTGGCCCTATTGCGGCGGGTCAATGCAGTGGAATTCCAAGCAAATGCCAAACAGGCGATCGCCGCCGTCATGGAAGGCGAACTCGACTGAATCGGAATTTCGGATAGTCCAAGAGATTTACGCGAGGTTTTCACGCGCCATGTTTTTGATAATCTGAACTCTAAAATTTAACCTCTAAAAAGTTGGATGCGTGATTTTTGGGATAGGGTTTTAAACTTTGCCGAGACGACGACGGGGAAAGTCGGTAACGATCTCATGGCGGATTTCGGTCAAGTTCAGCCGTCGGAAAAGGCGGATGGCAGCTTGGTAACGCAATCGGACAAATGGGCCGATCGCGAAATCCGCGAGGCCATTTCTGGCGTATTCCCGGACTTCGGCATTTTGAGCGAGGAAGGCGACACCTGTTTTAGCGGCGACGAATGGTGTTGGGTGGTCGATCCCCTCGACGGAACGACCAATTTCGCCCGCAGTATTCCGATTTGGGGCATTTCTTTGGGATTACTCTATCGCGGAACCCCCGTGTTCGGTTACGTGCGCCTCCCGCCTCTGGGACAGTCGTTTTACGGGTTTTGGTACGGCGACACCGGGTTAGACGGCCCGCAAGGGGCATTTCTCAACAATCGGGCGATCGCCACCAGTGCGGACGAACCGAGTGGCAACCACTTTTTCAGCTTTTGTTCGCGATCGATCCGCTTGTTTCACGAACCATTTCCCTGCAAAATTCGCCTGCTAGGAGTCGCCAGCTATAACTTTTTGATGGTCGCCAACGGGGTTACCCTCGGCGGGGTGGAAGCGACGCCGAAGATTTGGGATATTGCCGGAGTTTGGCCGATCGTCCGCGCCGCCGGAGGAACCTGGGTGGAATTGCAATCGACCCCGATCTTTCCCCTCAACCCCGGGGAAGATTACGGCGATCGCAACTTTCCGACCTTAGTGGTCGCTCACGGGGATTTAACCGGGGTATTTCGCCCCCTTGTTTCGGAATTAGTCACTTTTTGACCGATCGCCCGACTCGGTGGGGTCGCGATCCCAGACAAAATCGGCGATCGCCCGTCCTCCGGGATTGGGTAAGCTCTCCGGCGGGTCGAACACCAGCGATCGCTGTACGAAATCGCGGCGATCGCCCATCCGCCGGGCCACGCGATCGGGAATCCCGTAACCGTAGACCACGTGACCGCTTCCGGTCAACACCACCACTTGATAGTCTTCGTTATGTTTGAGGAATTCGGCGATCGTTTCCGCCATCGTTTCGTCCCACAACACTTGCACCAAGAAGAAGCGATCGAGATCTTCACTCGACCCGTGACCCGCTTGCGCGTGTTGCTCGTACACCCCGCGCAATAAGGCGCGGTATTCTTCATTATCGAGGTCGATCTGTTCCCGAGGCGGGATATACTGGCGATCGCCCTCGTCGAGGCTCTCCCAGCCTTCCCGCGCCAGTTTGCGCGTCACTTCACTCGGCACGTTTAAGGCGAGGGTCGGCAACTGTTGCGCTTTGGCAAACCGCAGGATCGGCGCGTAATTTTCCCACGGAAATCCCCATCGGCGCTCGTATTCGGTTTGTTCCACCAACTGCGCCTCATCCAATTCTCCCGCCAGATAGGCATCGATCGCCCCCTGATACGGTCGTTGGAACATTTCCATCGCGATCGCCACTTTGGGATTTTGAGCCTGTAACGCCTGGATAATGGCCAATTGCGCTCGATGGTCCGCTTCGCGATCGTGAGTTTCGCCTAAATAAATCACTCGTGCGTCGGCCCATTCCGCCGCCAATTGCCGCGCCCGCACCTCCGGCGATCTCACTTTCACCTCGGACGAGCGGTTCGCCACGGGTTCGGCGATCGCACGAGCGATCGGCCCCGCACTACAAACCAGCAGCACGCTCAACGAACAAGCACACAAAGCAGCAAGAGAATAAGATTTCATCATCTAGGCGATCGCACTTCTGTTTTTAATTCTTTTCCTATTTTAAGCCCCTCGCCATCAAAACTATCCCTATCCCTTGACGATATCGACGGATTGAGGATCGTTATCCGTTGAGTAGCCGTCCTCGATCGCGATCGAACACCCTATATGGGCTTCTCCCTTAAACACTCAAACCCATGCCATTCCGCCGGGAATCTCCAATCCCAAACATCGAACCGTCGGGGGCGATCGCCACACTATGCACTCCCCCAAAAAACATACTTTTTTCTTGCCAATAAATCCATTCAAACTCCGAAGAAAATTCCGGAGGATCGAACAGATCTCCCGGTAGTCCGGGTTCGAGATGGAAAACACCATTTTCATAATGGGTTCTCGGACTTTCGACGGCGGCGATCGCCTCCATTTTAAAATCGACAAAATTAGAAATCACTTGAAAAATAGCCGTTCTAATCCGATTGGAACCGCCAGAACCGAGAACCATTTCCGGGCGATCGCCGTTCATTAACACCGTCGGTGTCATCATTGAAGACATCCGACAATTAGCACGCCATCGATGGAAACCGCGCGGGTTTAAATCCGCTTCTCCTAACATATTATTCATGGCAATATCCGTCCCGGGAATCATATAGGAAGACCCTTCGCCGTTGGAGGTCGTCACGCTGGCCGCATTTCCTTCGCAATCGAGGACGCTAATATGCGTGGTACTGCCTAATTTATTCAGATCGTTTTTCAGATAAGTTTGAAACTGGGATTGATAGTCCAATAAATGTTTTTTAGACAAGAAATTATCTAAAATATCCGCATTATAAAGTGAGTCGTCATACCCATCTTTTCTCCCAATATTCGTTAACTGCATTGCCCGACAAAGGGCGTGTAAATGGGGTAAGCTGCCAAAAGAGAAGCGATCGAAATCGAAAGTGGATAACAGCTTGAGCGTAAAAGCGATGAGAGCGCCTCCCGAACTCGGGGGCGGGTTCATCAGCAGTTGGCGATCGCGATAGGGAATCCGTAACGGAGAACGTAAAATCACCCGATAATTTTCAAAGTCTTCTAAAGTTAAAAGTCCGCCTTTTTCTTGGCAGTCGCGCACGACTTGGCGGGCAATTTCACCGCGATAAAATTCGTAGGTTCCAGTTTTAGCAAATTCTTCAAAAACTGTCCCTAAATTGGGCATGGCGATCGTGTCGCCCACTTGTAATAAAGTCCCTTGGGGGGCGTAGATCTGGCGCGAAGCCGGATCCCGCAGCAAGATGGGAGCGAGTAGGTTTAATAAATAAGATTGAAATGGATTAATTTCTACTCCTTGACGGGCGTAAGCGATCGCGGGTTCGGCAAGGACGTGAAAGGGTAAAGTTCCTAACTGTTGGTGAACGGCGAACAGACCTGCTAGATTACCGGGGACGGCGATCGATCCCAAGCCGATATGAAACTGTTGGGTGGTGCCGCCAAAATCGAGATCGACGGGATAAAAATCTAAACTTTCAACAGATTGGGGATGGCGGGGAGTTTGGGCGAAAAAATCGAATAAAATTTGTCGATTTTCCCGAGTTCGTGCGAGGAGAAAACCGCCGCCAGCGACGGAGGTGAGGCCGGATTCGACGACAAAAGAAGCGAGCATGGCGGCGACGGCAGCATCAAAAGCATTGCCACCCAAGCGAAACATTTCGATTCCCGCTTCGGCAGTTTTGGGATGTCCGGCGGCGATAGTTCCGCGTGTTTTAGATAGCATGAGGGCGATCGCTGAAGATAGGAAAAGATCTAGGAGAACAATAAGACGAACGACCTGATGTTAAAGGTCAGTTAACGCCGAGGGGAGGAACGTATCGACCGGGAGGCGGTCAATCGGGTTCGTCGGAGTTAAAAAAATCGAGATTTTGTCAAGTTGATGATAAGATAAAAACCCGGGAGATCGTTCGTTTTTAATCAAATTGTTGTTAAAAACCGATCGCGGAAAAATCGACAAAAGAGGGGGGGAGGAGTGCGAAAATTGAGCCAAACCCAGGGGCGATCGCGCCGGAGTGCGGGAGGACGGCGATGATCTTGGCAGTAGTTGCGATCAACTTGACGATGGCGGCGATCGCCCTATCCGTAGCCTGGAGACTGTGGTGCTTGAGTCGCAGCATCGACCGCGCCGCCAATGCTATTTTCTACGCGGATCGCGTCACCTACAACGCCCTCCATCCGATCCCGCCCACCTTAGCGAAAGGACAGCAAGGCACCCGCAATTTACGCGATCGCTACAGTCAGCTCGAACGACAAGTCAACCAAGTCCGTCAAATTGTAGCCGTATTGAATTTGATAGGGGGCTTGTGGTTTCGCCGACGGCGCCCTCGCTAGCAGGGTGCTGTAGGGGCAGCGATCGCCCGAGGTCCGTGGAGCGGTCAAAAGGCGCCTAAAATATCTGTAAGCTCAATCGAAACCATTTACAATGTCCAAGAATCGTACTGGAGCATTTATTGGTGGGGTCTTGTTGGGAACGGCGATCGGCACGATTACCGGGTTGCTCGTCGCTCCTCGTAGCGGTCGCAAAACCCGTCAACTGGTGAAAAAATCGGCGGCGGCCCTTCCCGAACTCGCCGAAGATCTATCGAGTACCCTGCAACTGCAAGCCGATCGCCTCTCCGCGAAAACCCTTCGCAATTGGGACGAAACCCTGGTGCGCTTGCGCGAGGCGATCGCCTCCGGGATCGAAGCGAGCCAACTCGAAAAAGAACAACTCGATCGCCAAAATCGCGAAGATCCCCAAGATCTCGAAGAAGACCCAGACAACGAGTTTTCCAACACCTCTTCCACTCACACCTCCCAATCGTGAGATCGATCGATTGTCACCGCAAGCTATCCGTACTCTCCTGTGACTGACCCCCTGTTTTGGCTCGGACTGTCTTTCCTCCTCGTTGCTGTCAGCTTGATCCTCGTCTTGCTGGCGGCCCTACCCGCCTTGCAAGCCGTCGGACGGGCCGCGCGCAGCGTCGAGAAACTCGCCGACACCCTCTCACGCGAATTCCCGCCGACCTTAGAAGCGATCCGACTCACGGGAATGGAAATTAGCGACCTCACCGACGAGGTATCCGACGGGGTTCAGAGTGCCTCGGGAGTCGTCAAACAAGTCGATCGCTCCCTCGGTTCCGCCAAACGACAAGCCCAAAAAGCGCGCCATTCCACCCGCAGCGTCGTGACCGGGTTCAAAGTCGCCTGGAACACCTTTACCCGTCCCAAGTCCAACTCGGGAGCCAGCCGGAGGTCGATCGATCGCCTGCCCCCCTCGCAACGGCAGCCCCTCGATTTGCGCGATTCTCCTCTGGAGAGCCTACGCGATCGCACCGACTCCGGCGATCGCTACCCCGACGACGGCGCCCCAAACGACGGCCAATCCTACCGCCAAAACTTCTCCAATTCCGGCGATCGCGAGCCGTAAAGCCCTCACGAAAGCGCGATCCCTTGCCAGCTTCACGCCCTTTCCGCTAAGCTTCCCCCTAGATTCGCGCGCGCGACCTGACGCCGCCCGAGTTCGGCGAATTGTTAAGCGCCCCCTTCCCGTTTTCCGCGAATAGTTGAAACCATGCCATCCCCACAACGTCCCGATCGCCGCTTTCCCTCCTGGCTCCACTGGATCGACAAAACGATCGCGATCGTGGCCGTTTTAAACTTGGGTCTCGTCCTGTTCGACCTCAGCTATATTCCCGGACGCGACTATTACTTGCGCGCCGATCTATTCTTCCAAAAATTCAACGTCACCAATCGGGAGAAGTATCTCAAAAAGGTCGATCGCCTCGAAACTCTGTTACAAGAGCAGGGGTTGGATTCTCCCGACGTTCTCCCATTGCTCGAACAATTGCGCCAGCAGAGTACCCGCCTGTTAGGAGAAGATTTGTTTCGCGTCACCGACAGCTACGGGTCCCTCGAAGAAGTGAAAACCCGCATGAGCGAGCAGTTCGGCACCGACGACGAGATCGATGCCTTCCAAAGACTCTGGAGCGTGTCCTACTTGCGCCAAAATGGCTGGCAAGAAAGCCTCAGATTTTTCAACAGCGAAATCCGCTTTTTAATCGACTTTTACGAACCTAAATTATTTTACGATCCGGTCAAAGGGATCGAACCTTATCGGGATACCCAACAATATTTACGCCTCGTCTCCGAACTGCAGGCCGAATTAAAACTGTACGGATTGGAGTCTCCCGAAGTGCCGATCCTGCTCGAAGAATTGCGCGAAGAAACTCGCGACATGATTCGAGAAAATTATTTCGCCCAAGCCGAGAAAAGTGGCACCCTCGAAGAGATTAAAAATCAAATTCGCCGTCATATTTACTCGCGCAAACCCGAAGAGGCTCCCTCGGGTCCCGCGCCGATTATTTGGGTTCTGGACTTTTTAGCCCCCGAAGTTTTTTGGGCCAATAAGTCTTCCACGGAAGCGTTTGAGGAGTTTTGGAGTCTGGAGAATTTCCGGGAGCACGGCTGGCAGGAAGAACTAAAGTTTTTCAATCGCAAGATTCGGTTTTTAATGCAGAGTAACTATTACCGCCATATCGGGGTGAATAGTGATTATATCGATCGCTTTTGGTTGATTGACTTTTTCTTCGTCGCCTTATTTTTTGTCGATATTTTATTTCACAGTTGGCTGATTACCCGGCGTCATCCCAACGTTACCCTCGAAAGTGCCATATTTTGGCGCTGGTACGACTTGTTTTTGTTAATTCCTTTTTGGCGGTGGTTGCGCGTCGTTCCCGTAGTGATTCGCCTCGACGAATCCGGTTTAGTGGATATTGAATGGTTGCGCGCGCAATTGCGCTTGGGGGTCGTCGCCAGTTTCGCCGAAGAACTGACCCAAGTGGTGGTCGTGCAGATTATCAATCAGATGAAAAGTAGCGTCGAAAGTGGGGAATTGACCAAATCGCTGCTCCAGCCAAACGAACAGGAATATATTGACATTAACGATACGAATGAAGTGCAAGAAATTTCGCGGCGACTGCTGCAATTGGGGGTATGTAAAGTCTTGCCGAAAGTGCAACCGGATCTGGAGCAGTTGATTTATCACGTGCTGGAGACGAGTATTAAAAGCACGGATTTTTATCGGCGATTGCAGGGAATGGGGTTAGCGGGATGGTCCGAGCAGATTGCCAAACAAGTGTCCGTGAGGGTGTCGAAATTGCTGGCAGAAGGACCAGACAGTGCGTATCACGCGATCGCCGACCTGCCCCCGGATCCGATCGCCGACGAGTTGATCGAGCAGTTGGTCGAGCATTTTGGCGAAGCCTTGCGGGTGGAATTGCAGACGGAAAATACCCTCGGCGAACTGCAGGCGTTGGTGTCCGACTTACTCGAAGAAATCAAGCTCAACTACGTCAAACGGGCGATCGAAACCGATCCCGACCGTATTTTTGCCGAAACCGAGCAATTGCGCCAGCTCGCCGGACGCAATCCGAACCCTCCGAATCCATCGCGTTAAGGTGAACCCGAGTCGGAGGGAAGGCGGAGATCGAGAGATCGCCGCCGACGGGCGAGATAGACAAAAGCCGTCAGGAGCCACTAGAATAGAAAGCGGCTCAGTTCGGTGATGCGGTTGTACCGATGCGGAGATTCCCTTCTCCCGCACGTTCCTCCCAGACTTGAGCGAACGAAAAAATCGCCTACGCGCTCGGTAAAGTCAGCCCCCCGACGGTAGACTTCAACAGCGCCTAACTGCTCGGAGGCGAGCGTTTTTTTTTGTCATCCGAACTCGGTCAGGTTTGCTGGCCGACGGCTTCGCCTTTCCCAGCGCCCCACCTGTAGGTCGAGAACCCCCGATCCTCCGGTTAAGCGAAGTTCTTCCCTCTCCCGAGAGCCACCAGGCGAGCCGAAAGGGGAGAAGGAAAGAAGGAAAGGCGAGTTCGACAGCCTTCGAGGGAAGCCCTATCCTGCAAAGGGAGCGAGCGATCGCCCCCGAAGTTGATGGCCCTCGCCGACAACGGGCCGCGATCCGACGGCGACCCGAGGGTCTTTCGCTCGTCGTGAACCTTCTTGGAAGACATCAATGTTGCGGGAAGTGGGTAGCTGCCCACTTTTTTTGTTGGAGCTGTGCAATGACTCATCCTTTGATCCCCCAAATTATCGAATTGGCGACCCCCGTAGCCGAACAACTCGGGTTGGAAGTGGTAACGGCAGTGTTTCACACTCACGAAAGTCCGCCGATCTTGCGGGTGGACATCCGCAACCCCGCTTCGGACACCAGTCTCGATGACTGCGAACGGATGAGCAAAGCCCTCGACACCCTGTTAGACGAAAGCGATTTAATTCCCGACGCTTACATTTTGGAAATTTCGAGTCCCGGGATTTCTTCCGAGTTGAGTAGCGATCGCGATTTTGTCGCGTTTAAAGGGTTTGGGGTGACGGTAGCGACCGCCGAACCCTTTCAAGGACATCAAGAATGGAGCGGCAGACTCGTGCGCCGGGACGAGGGCGCCGTTTATCTCAATCAAAAGGGACGGGTGATGAAAATTCCGCGATCGCTCGTGACGCAAGTCCGACTCGCCGACGGAGTTTGATCCCCGAGACGCGATCGTCCGCGTCCCCAGTTCTCCCATCGAATACGGAAGGAACGCCTATGTCAATGGTTAGTTTGCCCGGACTCCGGGACATGATCGATAATATTTCTCAAGAGCGGAATTTACCGAAACACGCGGTACAAGCGGCCTTGCGCGAAGCCCTCCTCAAAGGGTACGAGCGCTACCGTCGCACCTTGAGTATGGATCGCCAGCATTTTGACGAAACCTTTTTCGACAACTTCGAGATCGAACTCGATACGGAAGAAGAGGGATTTCGGGTGCTTTCGACCAAAACGATCGTCGAAACGGTCAGCAGTGCGGATCACGAGATCGCCTTGCAAGAAGTGCGAGAAGTGGCCGCCGAAGCCCAATTGGGAGATACGGTGGTGTTAGATGTCACCCCGGACCAAGGCGATTTCGGGCGGATGGCGGCGATTCAAACCAAACAAGTGCTGGCGCAAAAACTGCGCGACCAACAGCGCAAACTGATTCAAGAAGAGTTTCAGGACTTGGAAGGAACGGTTTTACAAGCGCGGGTCTTGCGTTTCGAGCGACAGTCGGCGATTTTGGCAGTCAACAGTGGCTTTGGCAATCCCGAAGTCGAAGCCGAATTGCCCAAACGGGAGCAGTTGCCCAACGATAATTATCGGGCGAATGCGACCTTGAAGGTGTATCTCAAGAAAGTCCGCGAAGGACCCCATCGAGGACCGCAATTGTTGGTATCGAGGGCAGACGCCGGATTGGTGGTTTACTTGTTTGCCAACGAAGTGCCGGAAATCGAAGATGAAGTCGTGCGGATTGTCGCCGTGGCGCGCGAAGCCAATCCCCCCTCCCGTCACGTCGGACCGCGCACCAAGATCGCCGTGGATACGTTAGAGCGAGAAGTCGATCCCGTGGGAGCCTGTATTGGGGCGCGCGGATCGCGGATTCAGGTCGTGGTCAACGAACTGCGCGGGGAAAAAATCGACGTCATTCGCTGGTCTCCAGACCCGGCGACCTATATCGCCAATGCTTTGAGTCCGGCCAAAGTGGACGAAGTGCGCCTGGTCGATCCCGACAGCCGCCAAGCTCACGTTTTGGTTCCGGAAGACCAGCTCAGCTTGGCGATTGGGAAAGAGGGGCAAAACGTCCGACTGGCAGCTCGACTGACCGGATGGAAGATCGATATCAAGGATAGTGCGAAATACGAAGAGGCGAAATACGAAGAGGAAAGTGAACAGGAAAGCGCAGAGGTTAGAGAAGTCGCCGAGGAGGTCGCACCACTGGAAGAATCCGAGTAATTGAAGCCCGGGATCGCGTCCGACGTGCGCTTGGCGCCACCCCCGAACCCGGGAGACCGCGCCCGGAGCGAACCCCCTCGAACCGGGGAGATGAGCGTCGCCATCGCCCCCTTGCAGACCGACCGCCAAGCCGTTGCCGATGAAAGTCAATTACCGACGTTGTATCAGTTGTCGCCGAGTTGCTCCCAAACAGGAGTTTTGTCGGGTCGTCCGAGTCCATCCGTCCCATACGGTACAATTAGACAGGGGGATGGGGCGATCGGCATATATTTGTCTGAGCGAACAGTGTGTCCGAGCCGCTCAAAAGAAAAATCGATTGGGGCGATCGCTCAAAGCCACTGTTTCCCCACAACTGTATGAAACTTTGCGGCAACGGGTCGTCGGCGAGACATCTGCTGCGGAGGAATCCATCTCGTCGAACGATTCAGAACGCGAATCGGGCAGCTTGCTCCGATCGCCCAATCCGCGCGACTGACAGAGATTGCCCTCAATCCAGTCCGCACTCGTATAGAAAGTCGTGCAAGACTAGAGGGAGGGATTCCCCCGACCGGGAGAGCGCAATCCATCGGCGCAGGTGACTGCGGCGGCAGGCTAAACTATCTGTTGTCCATGGTTATCCATTCGGTCAACAGAAAGCGAGCCTTCTTGGAGAAGGGGTTCAAAACGAAGGCAAAAGGCGAAAGGGAGAGACGAATAATACAGGAACAGGCGCTTGGGTTTGACGCTTCGTTCTTCATCCGCGATCCTTTCTAGAGGTCTGCGACTCGCGATCGGGCGATCGCCATTCTCAGTTGTCGGTAGAGTATCCCCCTCGACCCCCGACGCCACTGTCCGACCGTTCGCGAGTTTTCATCCCCTAGGATCCTGAGTCTTCACTCGACATGCGTCCGCGAGCGCCCAGCGCCCCGAGCGCGCCAACACTAACCCAAGGAAAGACAGGGAGTCGCCGGAAGGAGGTTTTATGAACAACGGCAAAGTCAGAATATACGAGTTATCACGGGAATTAAATTTGGAAAATAAAGACATTTTGGCAGTTTGCGAGCAGCTAAACATAGCCGTCAAAAGTCATAGCAGTACGATTTCAGAAGATGAGGCCGATCGCATTCGCGCCTATTCCGACAAGTACGTAGCCGCTCATCCCGAAGCCAAAACCTCGGGTTCGGGAAAAGCGCACCGCTCCAAAGCCGCCGCCGAATCCGGCGGTTCGGCTGAGGGCAAGAAAAAACAACAAATTTTGGAAATTCGCAAGCACAAATCGCGCGGGGACAAAAACCAACGGGCCGAGACCCCCTCGGCGGACGAAGCCCCCGCTCGCGCGCCCCAACCGCCATCTCCCGCTTCCCCGAGTGAAGTGACGACGATGGATCGTCCGGTTTATGCCAAACCGAGTGAAACCAGTTCGCAAGAAGACGTGCATCAACCCTCAGAACCCTCACCCGAAGAATTATCTGCGCTCCAGAAGCCGCAGTTAGCCTCCACTGAAACCGACGACACCGAGTCGGGATCGGAAGCAACGACGAGTTCCGACGTAGAATCTCCTCAACTCAAAAGACCGCCGACCCGACCGAACCCACCGACGACGGCGTCGGACTCGACATCGGCTCCGCTCAAAGAAAAACCGATTCTTAAAAAGACCAAAGGCGACGGCGCCGGGTCGCCGAGTTCCCCGAAAAAATCCGACGAAGGGATCCCGGGGAAAGAGCGCGAGGCGCCTGCCGCTTCGGCAGAGTCTTCGGGCGATCGCGCGCCGAAGCAGGCCAAGCGCAAACCGGAATCCGTTCCCGAATTGCAGCGTCCGCGCCCGAGCAAAGGCAAAGGAGACGAAGAGGTAGCCGCCAGTGGCGATCGCCCCGGCGCCGGGCGAAGCTTTGACGAAGAAGGCTCCGTGGATGAAGAGATCGAAACCGAGGGTCTCAAACTCAAGCGACCGACGCCGCCGCGTCCCCCGAAACGCTCTAAAAAATACGAGGAAGAAGAAGAAGACATCCAAGAGTTTCCCGGGAAAACCTCGAAAACTGGGTCGAAATCGAAACGGCGGACCAAACCCATCGATGACGAAGACGAGGAAGAATTGGACCTCGACAACGACAAGCAGTCCGCCGCGATCGATGTCAGCTTGTCAACTGCCCGTCCCAACAAACCCAAAACCAGCCAAGGGCCGCGACAAGGCACGTCGGGGCCGAGTAGCGCGCCGAAAAGCAAAAAATCTAGTCCCACTCGCGACAGTGGCTCGCGGCATCGCGGACGGCGCCAGGACAAAGCCGAGAAAAAACAACGTCCGGAACATCTGGTCTTGCGCCAAGCCCTCACCGTGCGAGAGTTGGCTACCGAGTTGGAAACCGCCGAAACCGAAATTGTCAAAATTCTCTTCTTCAAGGGTATAGCAGTCAACGTCACCCAAACCCTCGACATTCCGACGGCGAAGATGGTCGCCGAAGAACTCGGCGTCGAAGTCGAAACTGCCGAAGCCGAATCCGAGGCGAAGAAAGTCAGCGAAATGCTCGACGCCAACGATCTGGAAAATCTCCAGTCCCGTCCCCCGGTGGTGACGATCATGGGTCACGTAGACCACGGGAAAACCACCTTGCTCGATGCCATCCGCAAAACCAAAGTCGCTCAGGGCGAAGCGGGGGGGATCACCCAGCATATCGGCGCCTATCACGTCGATGTCGAGCATAACGACGCCATCCACCAGATCGTCTTCCTCGACACTCCCGGTCACGAAGCCTTTACCGCCATGCGCGCCCGAGGTACCCGGGTGACCGATATTGCCGTGCTGGTGGTCGCCGCCGACGACGGCGTGCAACCCCAAACCCTCGAAGCGATCGGTCACGCGCGCGCCGCCGAGGTTCCCCTGGTGGTGGCGATCAACAAAATTGACAAAGAAGGGGCCCAGAGCGATCGCGTCAAACAAGAACTGAGCGAACACGGTCTGGTTCCCGAAGAATGGGGCGGCGATACGATTATGGTGCCGTTGAGTGCTATCAAAGGCGAAAACCTCGACACCCTGCTCGAAATGATCGTCCTGGTGGCCGAAATCGAAGAACTGATGGCCAACCCCGATCGCCCCGCCAAAGGCACGGTGATCGAAGCCAACTTAGACAAAGCCAAAGGCCCGGTGGCGACCTTACTGGTTCAAAACGGCACCCTGCGCGTCGGCGATATCCTCGTCGCCGGATCCGCCATGGGTAAAGTCCGGGCAATGGTGGACGATCGCGGTCAGCGCGTCGAAGCCGCCAGTCCGTCCTTCGCCGTCGAAGTTCTCGGCTTGGGCGACGTTCCCGCCGCCGGAGACGAGTTCGAGGTCTTCGGTAACGAAAAAGAAGCCCGCGCCGTGGCCGATTCTCGCGCCGAAGAAAGCCGTCAATCGCGCTTGCAGCAAGCGATGGCCTCCCGCCGGGTCACTCTCAACAGCCTCAGCGCCCGCGCTCAGGAAGGAGAACTCAAGGAACTCAACTTGATTCTCAAAGCCGACGTTCAAGGCTCCGTCGAGGCGATTCTCGGCTCCTTGCGCCAGCTTCCCCAAAACGAGGTGCAAGTGCGGGTGCTGCTCTCCGCTCCCGGGGAAATCAGCGAAACGGACGTGGATTTGGCCGCCGCTAGCGATGCGGTCATTATCGGGTTCAATACCACTCTGGCGACGGGGGCCCGCCAAGCTGCCGATCGCAGTGGGGTGGACATTCGCGAGTACAACATCATCTACAAGCTGCTCGACGACATCCAAGGGGCGATGGAAGGTCTGCTCGAACCGGAAATGGTCGAGGAGGCGATCGGCGAAGCTGAAGTGCGCGCCGTCTTCCCCGTCGGACGCGGTGCCGTCGCCGGGTGCTATATCCAAAATGGCAAGATGATTCGCAATGCCAAAGTGCGGGTCCGCCGCCAGAATCAAGTGGTCTACGAAGGCGTCCTCGACTCCCTCAAACGGGTCAAAGATGACGTGAAAGAGGCCAATAGCGGCTTTGAATGCGGCATCGGGATCGATCGCTTCAGCGATTGGGAGGAAGGCGACATCATCGAAGCCTATCGCCTGGTCGCCAAGCGTCGCACCCTTTCGCCGAACTAAGGGCGATCGCCGTCCATCCAACGCCCCCGAGTGTGGTTTCAAGCACTCGGGGGCGTTCTCCGTGGGCTGCTCGCCTCCGAAAGCGGCGCCGTCCCTCGCGATCGCGGACGCGAAATGGTATAAAAAGGGCAGTTTCCGATCGTCTCGGCTTCCCGGACGAACCCTTATCGACGAGTCACCCCCTTTCATCCATGCGTGCTTTCTGGTTTGACCCCTTCCTGTGGATCCATCTGGCGGGGATCGCCGCCCTGCCCCTATTCCTAGAACTGTGCTGGATAGGCTTTGCCCTCGGCGACCCGATCCTTCCCGTCTGGTTAGAATTCTCTCTCCCCGTCGCGATCGCCGTCCTCCCCGTTGTCTGGATGCAGTGGTCGCGACCGTTTTATATCTTCAGTATCTTAGTCGTCGCCCTCAAACCCATCCGCCTGACCGACGCCCAACGTCGCCTGCTGACCCTGTTCAAACGCGGTCAAAATCGGTTCTTAGCCCTCATCGTTCCCGTCGTGCCGATCGCCGCCGCCTGGTTCTTGTATCGCTCCGCCCCCGCCGCGAGCGGGATCGCCGACTGGCTGCCGTCCTGGCGCCTGCTGGGTCTGGCGATCGCCGCGATCTCCTTACTCGCCGCCCACCTCTTCATTCAAGTCCCCGTCAGCGTTCTCGGCGTCATGCTCGCCGAACAAAACGAGTTTGAGGATGTCGAACCGTTCCCCGTCGAACAAATTCCCCAAAACTTCAGCCTGTTCGGTTTCGACGTCGATCGCCTCTTGCCGGAACTGGTCGCGGCGATGCCCCCCTCATCCCCTACCACTGCCGACGCCGAACCCTCCCCCGCCGACGAAGACCGTCCCGCCTCCGAGTGAGCCTAGAGATTCAAGCGTTCTAAAAACTGCAATTTGCGATATAAACGCGACATTTCCGCCAAATCGACTTCTAAAGATTCTGCCGGATAATTCTCCAAAATCTCCATCAAGTGAATCTCGTCATCGTCGCTCGCCGACAGCACCAGCGCCGCTCTCAACGCCTGTTCGTTGCGTTCTCCCGAGGGCGTCCGTAACCCTCGGCCCACCTGTCGTAGGAGCCGCTCGCCGAGTTGGTGGTTGAGAACGCGATCGAGCAAGACCGCCTTAACTTGCACCGATTTCGTCAAATGCTCGCGCACTTTCTCCGGTTCCTGATTCGCCAGTCCCAAATAGCCCGACAACGCCGGGGACAGCTCTCCGGTACGGGCGAAATCGCTCAATTCCGCCACGGAAATCGGCGCGCGCATCGGTCCGTAAAGTAAGACGATCCGTTGGGCCGCCGAAACCGCCTGGGTGCTGCCGATCGCCCACAACGCAACCGTCAGGGCGATCGCCCGGGGCCAGCGCCCCCCCTCAATCCACCGAGGAAAGTGCATTTTGTTCATCACCATACTTTAATCAACGATTAATCCACACTCTAGAACGCCGTGGGGCGATCGCCCCAAACCCGCGCGGGGGCGCGCCGTGCGAGGCTCGATCCTAACACGCCCGTCCTCATAGACGGGAATTGTCCCGAACGAGTTCTCAGGATTTGGCCCCGATCGCCTCGAAAAATTACGATGACACTCTGTTCACCTCCCGATCTCGATCTCGATCTTCAATGACCTACCCCAACACCCCGACCTCGCCATCCCTGACCCCCTCACGGGGGAGCTGGCGCCTGTTCGCCACCGTACTGCTGCTCGCCACGCCCCTCGGCGCCTCGATCGGGGTCGCCCCTCCGGCGCGATCGCTCGATCGCCCGGTTCCCCTCGCCCAAAACTCCTCCAACACCACCGTCATTTACGTCAACTCCGCCTTGGGTCGAGATACCCCCGGAGCCGGAGAAAGCCAAGGCGCCCCCTACCGCTCGATTACCTACGCCCTCAGCCAACTCAACACCCCCGCCACCATTCAACTCGCACCGGGAACCTACAGCGCCGATACCGGAGAAACCTTTCCGATCGTCCTCCCCTCCGGCGTCACCTTGCGCGGGGACGAAACCACCAAAGGTCAAACCACCCTCGTCGTCGGCGGCGGCGACCATATCAGTCCCAGCTTCGCCCGCCAGAGTTCCACGGTCATCGCCAAAAATGGCAGTACCCTTCGCGGCGTCACCCTGAGCAATCCTCGCAGTCGGGGAACCGGATTGTGGATCGAATCGAGCGCCCCGACGATCGCCAACAATACCTTTACCAACAGCTTGCGCGACGGGATCTTCATCACCGGAAGCGCCAATCCGACCGTTGAAGGCAATGTCTTCATTCAAAACAACGGTAACGGGATTTCGATCGTGCGGACCGCCACTGGAATCATTCGCGGGAACGTCTTCGACCAAACTGGATTTGGGATTGCCATTGGCGGCGATGCGGCGCCGCGAATTGAAGACAACCGCATCACCCGCAACAATGACGGGATCGTGGTCTCCGGTTCGGCGAAACCGATTTTACGAGAAAACACGATTACCAATAACGTCCGCGACGGGATCGTGGCGATCGCCGACGCGGCGCCGAACTTGGGAACGGCAGAAGATTCTGGCAAGAACTACATTCGCGATAACGGTCGTTACGACCTCTATAACGCCACTCCCAGCAATACGATCGTCGCCGTCGGGAACGACATCGATCGCGATCGCATCTCCGGCGCCGTCGATTTCGTCGCCGTCATCGTCGATCGCGGTTTTCCCGACGTCGTCGGTCACTGGGCTCAACCCTACATCGAAGCCCTCGCCAGCAAAAAAATTATCGCCGGATTTGAAGACGGCACCTTCCGCCCCAACGAACCTGTCACCCGCGCTCAGTTTGCCGCGATTATCAACCAAGCCTTCTCCCCCACGGCGAGCCAGTCGTGTTCGGCCTTTTCTGACGTTTCGAGCCGTTTCTGGGGCTTCAACGCGATTTTAAACGCCTGTCGGGGCGGATTTCTGCGGGGATACCCCAACAACGAATTCCGCGCCCAGCAGCAGATCCCTCGGGTACAGGTGCTGGTGGCCCTGGTCAGTGGTTTGGACTGGCGCTCGAACGAGACCGGGGTGCTGTCGGTTTATCAAGATAGCTCGGCGATCCCCGATTGGGCGACCACGGCGATCGCGGGGGCCACGGCTAAGGGCTTGGTGGTCAACTATCCCCTGCGCGATCGCCTCAATCCCAATCGCGAAGCGACCCGCGCCGAAGTCGCCGCCTTTGTCTATCAGGCCCTCGTCAACGCGGGTGAAGCCGAACCGATCTCCTCTCCTTATTTAGTTCGCCTTCCTTGACGGGTTCGCCGCCGGATTCCGGCGATCGCCACCCAAAAACACGGGACGCCAGCATCTTCATACGCGCGATGCTGGCGTCCCGTGCTGACTATCAGAGCTTTTATGGTTAGGGTCTATATATGAGCTGACCCCATTTGAACTGCAACGCCTTTATTATGACTTCATTTATAGCGAAATACTAAATTTCGTAATATTTTCTTTATTTTTTTAACTGAATGACCGGGGATCGCCGAGTTACCAACGGCTAAAAGCTAGATAGACAAACACTTGCACCCCTGAAAAGCCATTTGAACCCTCGGTTTACAACATAAACAAATGCCGAGGCATATCATTAATTTTCATAAATGAGTGTAAAGTAAAATACAAAATGTCCACCGATCGCCCCATTCAGCCGAGAGAGACCGACTCCCCCGGTGAATCCTGGGGTTAAAAACAGGGTTTCAATTTCTACCTAAAGTTTCTTAACCTTACTCATTTTTTATGCTAAAACAAAAATTTGAGTAAGTTTAGAATCGCCGAAGCCGCAAAAATCGCGGATTCACCATCTCCATTGTTTTCTGCTAGTCTTTATGGTAGCCGAAGTGAGCCGAACCCAAAGATGGTTGAGGAGTTAAAAAGTGAGTGAAAAGCTTTAAGACCAAGCTAGACTTAAATAACCGACAACGAACGCTGATGGCGAAACACGCAGGAGTAGCTCGACCCGCTTGGAATTGGGGACTGGCTACCTGTAAGGAAATATTAGAAGCCGGAGATAAACTCCCGAGTGCCATAGACTTACACAAAAGATGAGTCGCCGAGGTAAAACGTCAGAATCCTTGGTCCGATGAAGTCTCCAAATGTAGCCCGCAAGAAGCGTTGCGTCACCTCAATCAAGCGTTTAAGCGAGTTGGACAAGTCAAAGGAACAGGTTTCCCCAAGTTTAAGAAAAAGAATATCAAAGATAGTTTTTACCTGGAAGGAAGCATTAAAGTTTCCGGCGATCGGGTGAAGCTACCTCGGATCGGTTGGGTAAAAAGCCACGAACAGTTACCGCCAGTCCATCCTAAAAACGTCACGATAAGTAAACGAGCAGGGGACTGGTATATTGCCTTCAAAATTGATTTTGAACCCCAGGTCACACCAAAAATAAGAGAGCGGATTGGGGTAGATGTAGGAATTAAAACTCTCGCCACCCTGAGCGATAGTAAAACCTATCCCAATCCAAAAGCTTATCGCCAGGCCAAGAAAAAACTAGCCCAACTCCAGAAAGAACTAAGCCGCCGTCAAAAAGGAGGTAAAAACCGAGAAAAAACGCAACTCAAGTTAGCTAAGGCCCACAGACGGATCGCCGATATTAGAGCGGACCATTTACACAAGTTAACAACTTACTTAGCCAAAAACCACGGCGAAGTAAAAATTGAAGACTTAAATGTGTCAGGAATGCTCAAAAATCACAAGCTGGCTGGTGCGATTGCGGATGGTGGGTTTTATGAGTTCCGTCGTCAGCTTGAATATAAATGCGAGTGGTATGGGGGCAAATTAACATTGATTGACCCGTGGTATCCCAGTTCGCAGATCTGCTCTAACTGCGGACACCGACAAAAAATGCCCCTGGACAAAAGACAGTATGATTGTCCGAACTGTCACGTCTCCATAGATCGTGACTTAAATGCGGCAATTAATGTAGAAAACGCGGAGAGCTCAGCCGTGTAAGCCTAGTGATGGAAAGGTCTTGGAAGATCCAAGCTAGGAACTAAACATCAAATGATTAAGTTTGAGTAAGTTTTAGAGAGCGGTCTAGTTCCGTTCCCGGTCGATGCGAAACAGCCAGACCATCAACGCGACGACCCCGAGTTGAAAGAAGAAATTCGGGACCGTCGAACTGAGGTCTCGTCCGGCGAGCAGTTTGGCGAAAAAGACAAAGGCGCCGATCGCCCCGGACGCCGCACAGACCCCGTAAATGAACTTGCGCAGTCCCCGATAGGGAGCTTTGACCTCCGCTTTCAAACGGGCGTATTTCTCGGGATCGAGATCGCGGGCGCCTTTAGGGCGATGGCGAGGGCGATCGGAATGGGGATCGGACATAACATGCACCTGTCAAAATTTGCCCTTTTATTTTAAAGAATCCGATCGCGATCGCCCCCGGTGGCGGTTCGAGTCCGGCGCCGACGCGATCGGCGATCGCATTGACGAACATCGCCAATAAACTGATAAATTTTGGAAGACCCTCGATAGTGCCTTATGACGAACACACCCCCCGAACAACCCACCGCCGAAATCGCTCCCGACCCGCTATTCCAAGCCCTGCGTCGCAAAGAGGGAACCTGGGTGGAGTGGGCGCGACACTGTCAAACCTTGCAAAAAGCGGGCTACAGTCCCCAGCAGATTTTTGAAGAAACTGGATTCGAGCCGATCCAGCAAAATCAAATTATTGTCGGCGCCCAAGTCTACGCCTCGATCGTCGCCGGGGGCGCCGCCGACGCCACCCAAGCCTATTTTCAACAGAAAGCCAGCGATATTCTCTACGAACTGCGGATCCTCACCCAAGACGATCGCGCGGCGGCGGCAGATTTTATCCTCAAACACCAATTCAACGCCGACGAGGCCCACGAAATTGCCAAAGCGCTCAAAGAATACTCGCGATTTTCCGAATTTCCCGACGGTTTCAGTCCCGGACCCGGGGAGGCGATCGCCTATCAGTGCTGGAAACACGCCCGCCAGAAGTCCGACCTGCAGGAGCGATCGCGCCTGATTGCCAAAGGCTTGAACTACGCCGAAACCGAGGGCGCCCGCCAAAAATTGCAAGACTTGCTCACCGATTTCACTGTCGTCAAAAGCCGCAGCGCCCCCCGTCTGCCCCTGTTCCGGCTGGAGTCCTCCGACGAACTCCCGCGCACGATCCCCGTGGTCGGCGAATTTCCGTTAACCGCCGAGGATCTCAAAGCCGTTCCGATTCTCGAAGAGATCGGACCGTTCGGAATCGTCAAATCGAGCGGAAACGCCGCCTGGGTCTCGATTCCGGGATGGCAAGTCATTCTCAAAGCCGAAGATCCCGTCGCGATCGCCTGTGCGAGCGATCGCCTTCCGAACCCCTTACCGGGAAAAGTCGAACGTACACTAGCGATCGTCGATCGCCGCCAGCGCCAGTGGCGAGACGACGCTTATTTTTTAATCGAACAAAACGGTCAATTAGAATTACAGTGGTTTGAAACCCAACCGGAAACTCGCTTACTCGGTCAGTTAATTCTCGTCCTGCGTCCGAAAAGAATCTTGGACGAAGTCTTTACCGCCGAACCGTGGCAAATTGACGAGTAAAGCGCTTTCTGCTCGATTCCTCGATTCAGCGATCGTCGATCGAGCATTTCTCAATCTTATGAGGGAAGATCCCCCTAAATATTCCTTGAAAAGGGGGACTTCAGGATTCTCTACCTCATCCTGTTGACCATCGCGATCGTCCGTCGATTGAATAACGGCAAAGCCCCTGTAAAACTTCCCTTTTTTTATAGGTTTGGAGGGGATCGACTCGATCCATTCAGCCGAAACATGCAGCCGATGAGCGTTTCTTATTCGTTCAAATATTTGACCTTAGAAACCTTTTGCACCTGCAGCCAAACTTATCAAAAATATCGCGATCGCATCAATCCTTATCCCGACAATCTCGAAGAAACTTTACCCGCTTTAATCGCTTTAAACGAACAAATTCTCGATCCGACCATCGAACAGTTTGGGTTCGAGAACTTCCAACTGACTTACGGTTTTTGTTCTAAAAATTTAAAACGTTTTTTAGAACGAAAAGACCCGACAACGGGTAAAAAAAACGGGCGCGTGGCGCCCCGTCTCGACCAACACATGGCCTGCGAACGCAATCGCAACGGCGATTATTACTGTCCTCGATTGGGGGCCGCCTGCGACTTTCGCATTCTCAATGTGGGGAGCGATCGCGTGGTCGATTGGATATTAGCAGCGCGATTACCTTTTGATTCTCTCTATTTCTACGGCAGCGATCGCCCGATCCACGTGAGTTATAGTTCCCAATACAAACAAGATCTGTGGACCTTTACCGCCACGGGTCAGCCGACGCGCAAGGGAATCGAGCACTGGGTGAAGATCCTCGACGAACGACGATCGCCCGTTTGAAAGCACGATCGCGTCCTGGAGGCGCCACCCCTGGGGCTGGAGACAGGTTTTTAGAAATCGATGCTTCCCCGGATCCTCCATTGTGGAACTTGTGGAAAATCACCGATCTTTCCCGGATTTGGGGGGAACGCCTGCCCCACCACCTGTGGAAAACCTGTGGAAAACCCCCGATTGTTTCGATCCGAGGGGAGATCTGCCGCAATGCTCCTTTCAAGACGCTACGCGAACGCCCGTGGGAAATTTTGTATTTTCCCCGAGTTTTCCCCAATCTTTCCCCAAGTTTTCCACAGCCTTTCAACGTCCGTAGGCAAGTTTTCCACAATTTAGTAGAACTTGCGAGCAGCACAGGGAAGCACCACCGCGAACGTCGTCCCGAGTCCCCTGTCGGGTGTCGTGTCAACGGCGGGGGATCGGATCGATAAAAACAGGGCTTTAAAGGCGATCGCAAGCTCGGTTATGATAGATCTGCGCGACCGTATCGCCGGGTTCGAGTTCCAAACAGGCTTGAAAGAGGTCCGCAGCTTCGCGATAGACGTGGCGATTGTAGAGATCCAACGCTTTAGCAAAGCGATCGAGACTGGCGAGTTTTCCAGCTTTTAATTTCGGCAAGTCGGCATCAAAAACTTCGTAGACCGTGACGCTTTCCGATTTGCCTTTGACTTTGACGCGATCGATCAGGCGAATTGCATAATCGTCGGCGTTATGTAAGCGAGAATAAGTATGATGAGAAATCAGTAAAGAGACGCCGTAATTTTTGGTTAACCCTTCCAGTCGCGAAGCCAAATTAACCGCATCGCTAATCACAGTACCGTCCATTCTTAACGATCCGCCGACGGTTCCGAGCATCAAGCGTCCGGTATTAATACCGATGCCGATAGAAATGGGTAAATAGCCGGAGCGATCGCGATGTTCGTTATAATCGTGTAAGCAATGCAGCATCGAAATGCCCGCTTTCACTGCATTGTCGGCTTCCCCGCCAAACAAGGCCATAATCGCATCGCCGATAAACTTATCAATAAACCCCTGATTATCGACGATCGCGGGTTCCATTCTCGATAAATACGCATTAATAAATTTAAAGTTATCTTCCGGCGTCATCGTCTCCGATAGGGTAGTAAAGTCGCGAATATCGGAGAAAAACACGGACATTTCTTGTTCTATGCTATCGCCTAATTTTACTTCGGCAATACTTTCGTAACCGAGAAACGAAAGAAACTCGTTCGGGACGAAGCGACTGGCGGCGTCGGTCAATTTGAGTTCGGAATCTAACGCCAGTTCTAAGTTGGTATTGAGTTCAAAAAGTTCTTGAATAAACTGCTGCCGTTCTGCTTCGGCTTTCTTGCGATCGCTGATATCGTTAAAGGCGACAATCCCGTAAGCAATTTGACCTTCATCGTCGTAAATCGGCGTTCCCCAAACTTCAATGGGGATCGCGCGATCGCCGTGGTGAATTTCCATATCATCCACAGTCATACTCTTCCCCCGCAAGGTTTGCAATAACGGATCGCTCTGTTCGGGGTATAATTGCTCCGTTCCGGCCAAATAGACCTGATAAATCGAGCGAATTTCACTTAAAACTGTATTAGACACCACCCCCCGTCCGAGCAGTTGTTGGGCGCGAGAGTTAATATAATAAGGCTGGCCATCGCGATCGACCACAAACACGCCAACGGGCATCGCCTCTAAAAACTGGGTCAGGCGATTTTCCTTTTCGTGTAACTTGGCAATTAACGCCGCCTGTTCTCGGTTTAACTGTTCCAACTCTTCGTTCATTTTTTGGAGTTGGACGTTTTGTTCGGCTAATTTCTTTTCTTGAAAATAACTATTAATCGCTTCTTTGACCGTCAGTTTTAAATCTTCTGCCTGCCAAGGTTTAGCAATATAACGATAGAGGCGGGCATATTGAATGGCATTGCCCACGGCTTCGATACTGGCTTGACCCGTGAGCATAATTTTCAACGTAGATGGAGAAATTTCGTGAACTCTTTTTAACAGTTCGTCTCCTTTAATATCCGGCATGATATGATCGGAAACGATTAGGGGAATTTCATAACCATCTTCGAGTAATTCCTCAACCAACTCCAACGCATCTTCGCCTCCTTCGGCAATTTCAATTAAATAATCGGCACCGACGGCTTCTTTGAGTTCGGCTTTTAAGCTTCTCAACACTGTCGGTTCGTCATCGACACAAACAATGACTTGTTTCGTCATAACTTTGCTAAACTAGCTTGAATTGCCGTTACTAATTCCTCTTCAGACCAAGGCTTGTGCAAACAAAAACTTAAATTGGCTTCTTGTTTCGCTCGTTCGATCGCCGAGGGTTCGGCTTGACCCGTGAGCATGATTTTAACGATGTTCGGATATTGTTGGTGAATGCGAATTAACAACTCATCTCCTTTCATTCCCGGCATCAGCCAATCGGAAACAATCATGACAATCGGGATGCTATCTTCCATGAGTTCTTGGATCGCGTCGAGGGCGTCGGCTCCATCTTCGGCCATTTCGTAAAAATACTTATCTCCGAAGGCTTGCTTGAGTTGGCTTTTGAGACTGTCTAACACAACTTTTTCGTCATCGACACATAAAATAACGGGTTTTGACATGGTCAACGCCTCCATAAGTTCTAATGCGGCTCTAAAGGAAGAAAAACATGAAAACAGGTCGAACCCGGTCGAGTTTCCACTTCAATCTTACCGGAATGCTTCTGCACGATCTTATTGACGATATCGAGTCCCAAACCGCTACCCTCGCCGGGGGGTTTGGTCGTGAAAAAGGGATTGAAGATTTTCGGTAAGACCTCCTCGGGAATTCCCGGTCCGCTATCGCCAATGGTAATTTTGGCCCGATCGCCGTCCCGGGCGATCGCCACGGTCAGAGTACCGCGATAGTCCATCGCCTGTAAGGCGTTATGAACCAAATTCGTCCAAACTTGATTGAGTTCGTCCGGATAACAGGGAATGGGGGGCAGAGTTTCGTAATCGCGGACGACTTCGACCCCGTGTTTGATCTGGTTGTGATATAAGGTCAAAACCGTTTCGATACTTTCACTCAAATCCGCGAGCATTGTTTCGCCACTGCTGTCGTAACGGGCGTAGGTTTTGAGCGCAAACACGACTTTCGAGGCGCGTTCCGTCGCCATTTCGATGCGGGTCGTACTTTTTTGCAGTCCGGACAGTTTGTAGGCGAGATCGACGATGTGGGGACTGTCGGGACGTTCAAATAACGGGAAAAATTCGTCGATATTCTCGTAAATCCCCATATCCACGAGGGTATCGGCGAGATGGGTACTATTTTCGATGGATCGTGCGTCGAGTTCGCCGACTAAGGCGCGCCGCCGTTTGCGTTCTTCGCGGGCGGACAAGGTGTTTTCTTGTTGCAGGGAACGACTCAACAGATCCAGGAATTCCCGGGTTTGTTCCGGGGAGAGGGATTGGAAGATCCCGGGTAGTTCTTCCAAGCTTTGATTGAGAAATTTGGCCATATTGCCCGCACTGGAGCGAATGGCGCCCAGGGGTGTATTGATTTCGTGGGCGACTCCGGCGACGAGTTGGCCTAAAGCGGCCATTTTTTCCGATTGAATCAGTTCTTGCTGAGTGGCTTGCAGATATTCGAGGGTTTGCTGTAATTCTTGAGTGCGTTCGGCGACTTGCTGTTCCAGAGTGCGGTTGTACTCGGCGAGTAATTGTTCCGCTTGTTTGCGCTGGGTGATATCTTGAAACGCGGCGATCGCGTAGACAATTTTACCGTCGCCGTCGTAAATCGGGGTGCAGGAGGCTTCGATGGGGATAATTTTCCCGTGTTGGTGAATTTCGGCGTCGTCTATGGTGGCGGTTTCTCCTTTCAAGGCGCGTAGGACGACGTTGCGTTCGTTGGGATAGAGGCGATCGGTTCCGGCGACGTAAGTTTGATAGACCTCCCCGAGGCGATCGCTTTGGGTTTGGGGAATAATTCCCTGTCCGAGGATTTCTTGGGCGCGTCGGTTGGCGTAAAAGGGTTCTCCTTGGGCGGTGACGACGAAAACGCCGACGGGAATCGCTTCGAGAAATTGGTTGAGTTGTTGTTGATTTTGGCGCACTTGTTGGTACAGTTTGGCGTTGGAGATCGCGATCGCCGCCTGGGAAGATAGTAATTGCAACAGTTCGACTCGTTCCGGGGTAAAAGCGCCGGGGGTTAAGTTATTTTCCAGATAAATTAACCCAGTTAACTGCCCGCGATCGAGCAAGGGCGCACACAGCATCGACTGGATTTGATGGGTTTGGATGTACGGATCGTTGGTAAATTTTCCTTCCCGAGTCGCATTCGTTTTGACGATCGTTTCTTTGGTGCGAACGACGTAGTTAATTACCGATTGAGGCAGGCGATCGCCCAACGGTAACGCTTCCAAAACGGCGATATCTTCCCCTTCTCGTTCCCCGCGCGCTTGTACGAGCAGTTCCCCGTCAGTTTCTAAAATTAAATAGCCGACTTGCGCCCCGGCATTTTCCAGGAGAATTTTTAATAGTTCGACGAGTAGTTTTTCTAAAATGATTTCGCCGGAAATGGCTTGAGAGGCTTTCATAAAGGTGGCGAAATCTAATGCTTTAATCGATTCGGTGGCGGTGGAATGGTGGGTCGTGGTCGTGTTGACGCCGAGGCGAGGTGCTATCCCCGTTGACGAATCGATCCAGTCGGGATACTGTCGTTCTAATTGCTTGACTTTGGCGATCGCGCCCCAACGTTGATAAGCATAGTAAGCTTCGGCGAGATAGACCCGGGCGATTTTCGGTTTACCCCAGTCTCGATAAAAGAGGGCGGCCCGTTCGTTGGCGAGGGCTTCTTCGTTGAGATATTGATGTTGGCGCGCCAGTTCGATCGCGCGATCGTAATGTTCGATCGCCTCGATTTTTCCTCCCAAAACTCGCGCCCGTTCTGCCGCGACAAGATGATATTTATGGGCGTAGTTCATCGGCGCAAATTCCGCCCAATTTTGCAATTTTTGACAGGACAATTCGACGGCTTCGAGGTGCGATTGTCGTTGTTTTTCTGTTGCCGATGGATAGAGTTTTAAACGAGTTAAAGCGCCGTAAAAATGGAACAGGCGCACTAACAGGGTTCCGGTGGCTCCGTCTAAATATTCGGCGCTGTTTTCGAGTAGCTCGCTCAAGTCAGCCGAGCCGTCGAGCAAGTAAGCGAGGAAGAGCTTGTTGACGAAAATCGCACAAAGGGCGTAGCGATCCTTCGTTTCAACTATGACGCCTAATTGCTGCCGTTCGTCGAACGCATCGCCGCACAACTGCCAGGGAGTTTCGCTCGGATGGACTAAGTTTAAAAGGGTTTGGTGGTAAATTGATGTATAAGTTAAAGTCGTGGTTTGTTGCAGTTGGGCAATCGCGTCGCGATAGGCGGCAATTTGTGAGTCGAGGCGATCGAGTTCGACCCCGGAAAAAAGGCCGTGGAGACTGTATACAAAAGCGCAGGTAGTTGCATAATACAAGTCCCCAAACTCCAACCCTTTTTGGTAGGCGGCACGCAGGGGGGCGAGGGAGTCTTTTAAATGCTCTTTGCCGATCGCGATCCCCGCGTGGAAGGGGCCGCGTACTTGAGCGATATATTGTGCCATATTGGGAGGCTCGATCGATTTGAGCGCTAACTGACCGAATTGATAGCCGATCTCGATCTCGCCGACGATTCCGCACAAAATTAAGCCGTAATTGACGTAGGCATAGCACGAAGACGGTGCATTGCCGTGGGCGATCGAGAGCTGAACTTGTTTGCCCACCAGCACGGGTAATAGGGTGGGAACGGTGATAAAAATGGGGGCAAACAGGCGGTTGGCGATCCGCATGGCGGCGAGGTGTTCCGGGTCGCGCATCGGCGGTAGGTCCCGTAAGCTCTCGACGCCGCGATCGC
This sequence comes from Oxynema mangrovii CENA135, assembly GCF_016632315.1. Lineage (NCBI taxonomy): Bacteria > Bacillati > Cyanobacteriota > Cyanophyceae > Oscillatoriales > Oscillatoriaceae > Oxynema > Oxynema mangrovii. The sequence continues at coordinate 1,299,679 of NZ_JAEOXH010000002.1, forward strand.
GCCAGCATCGAGCCGTGGTTTCGAGAACGTCACCGATTTGTTCCGGGGTCGGCGCTTCCGGAAGCTCGAAACCCAATTGCTGGAGGAGGGGACGGGCGATCGCGATCGCCTCGCGGTTTTGACCTCGGGCTTTATAGGCTTCGATTTTTACTTCGTATACTTTGACGCGATCGAGCAAGGTGCGAGCGCGATCGCAGACGATCTCCGCCAATTCTTCGAGGCGATCGTAGTCTCCGGCTAAATAGGCGACTTCGGCAGCTTCGCGGTAGAGTCGCAAGGTGAGATCGTAGTATTGCTCCCAGGCATCGGTACTGAGTAATTGCAGGCCCACGTTAAAATAGCCGATCGCGGCGGCGTAAGCATTGGCGGCTTTGGCTTTCTCTCCGGCGATCGCGTTGAGTTCTGCCACCCGTTCCCGTTCGTGGCGATCGTGAATCGAATCGACGCCAAAATCGAGACAATCGACGATTTTAAACAGATTTTCGGCTAAATTGTCCGTATGCTGCCACAAAGACCGCCCAATTTTTAAATGCATCGCCGCACGTTCCCGAGGGGCGATCGACGCATAGGCCGCTTGCTGCACGCGATCGTGAGTGAATTGATACTCGCGAATGTAGCCGCGATCGTCGAAGTCGCACGTCGTCGCGATCGCCCCCGAACGGACTGCACTCATCAACTCCCGTCCGATCTCCGCTTCCGGGCGATCGCTCACCAGCGCCAGGGTTTGGGTTTGAAAGCTGGAACCGAGACAAGCGGCCATTTTGAGCAAGTCTTGGGTAAGCGGCGGCAATTTTTTGAGGTTTTCGAGGGTGAGTTCGACAATGTTATCGGCAATTTTTGTCTGTTGAATCTGCTTGAGATCCCACTGCCAACTGTGGCGATCGAAATCGAAGGCGATCGCCCCTTTTTCGTGTAACGTTTTTAAAAATTGACTGACAAAAAAAGGATTCCCTCCAGTTTTTTGTAAAGTCAATTTCGCCAACGGTCTGACCGCTTCGGCCTCGTCGTGTAAGGTATCGGCAATCAGTTGGCAGATTTGCTTTAAGTTCAACGGTTTGAGGTGAATATTGGCGATCGGAATCCCTTCTTTTTCTAGGGTTTCTAAGGTCGTCCGCAGTAGATGAGTCGCCCCAACTTCTTGATGCCGATAGGCACCGATAATAAATAGATGTCGCGTTTCGAGATCCGACAACATCAACTCGATCGCGTGCAAACTCGCCGAATCGGCCCATTGCAAATCATCGAGAAAGATCGTTAACGGATGTTCCGGAGAACAAAACACCCGAATGAAATGTTGAAAGACAAAATTAAAGCGATTTTGTGCTTCCGACGGATCCAGATCGGGAACGGGCGGCTGTGGACCAATAATGGTTTCGAGTTCGGGAATAGCATCGATAATTAATTGCGCGTTCGTTCCCAACGCCGTCAGTAATTTTTGGCGCCATTGAGCTAACTCCCCTTCACTTTCCGTTAACAGGTATTTCACCAACTGTTTGAAGGCGTGTACCACTGCCGAATAGGGAATATTGCGTTGAAATTGATCGAATTTACCCGTGATAAAATAGCCCCGTCGGGCGGTAATTGGCTTGTAGAGTTCGGCGACGAGGGCAGATTTACCAATTCCAGAATATCCGGTGATAAAGGTAATATGGGCTTGGAAATTATTCGGAGCGGCAACTCGCTCAAAAGTATCTAGTAATTGTTGAATTTGAACTTGCCGACCGTAGAGTTTTTGTGGAATATGGAAGCGATCGGATAAGTCAAATTGACCGATAAAAAAGGGTTCGATCGAGCCGTTTTCTTGCAGTTCTGCCGCACAGCGTTCGAGATCGGCTTTAATGCCCCAAGCACTTTGATAGCGCTCTTCTGCATTTTTTGCCAGCAGTTTCATCACGATCTTAGAAATAGCTTCCGGGATCGGTTTGCCATCGGCGATCGCGTTTAATTCACACAACGGTTTCGGCGTTTTAGCAATATGACAGTGAACCAACTCTAACGCATCGTCACTCTCAAAAGGAACTCGTCCCGAAAACATTTCGTATAAGGCGATCCCGAAGGAATAAAAATCGCTACGATAGTCTAAAGAGCGATTCATCCGCCCCGTTTGTTCGGGCGAAATATAAGTTAAAGTTCCTTCTAAAATGGAAGGGTTTTTAAGGGTCGGATGTTCTCGGGTTAAAACCGTCGCCAAACCGAAATCGATCGCCTTCAATTCTCCGGTTTCCGGATTGACCGCTAGGTTAGAAGGATTGATATCTTTATGAATGACGTGAACCCCGTGAATTTCTCCGATCGCCTCGCACGCTTGAATCGCTAATTTGAGGCGATCGTCTAAAGTTAATGGGGATGTTTTGATAATTTCTTTGAGCGAAATTCCCACATCTTCCATAATGAGGACGAGGGTATTTTCATAGGCTTCCAAACCGAGAGCTTGGCAAACTAACGCCGTATCAAAGAGTTGGAGAATTTCGTATTCTCTTTCATATCGCTTGAGTTGAATTGGGGTAGGATATTCACTATTGAGAACTTTTAAAATAACGCGGCGCCGATCGGTTTTTCGGATGCCTCGATAAACCGTAGATGAAAGACTTTCACAAATTTTTTCGAGAATCTGATAACCTTCAAGAGCCAACACGAGCAGAAGTCTCCTTATTCAATACGAGCATTCGTCGAGACGGTGACAGGACGGGGGAGCAGATCGATCTCTCAAATCATTTGGGAGAATAACCGGATAAAATTGATAAAGCTTCAAGTACGCGCCGGGTCAAGTACCGACTTAAGGTAATCTTCAAGTCAGCAAGTATAAGCAAAATATAGAATGTCTGCCTTGGAATTAGGCGATCGCTTTTAGGCGATCGTCGCTCTCACCCTTTGTCTATTTCTAACGGCAGAACAACATGGAAACTGGTGCGACCCGGTTCGCTTTCCACTTCAATTTTACCCGAATGTTTCTGCACAATTTTGTTAACGATATCGAGTCCCAAACCGCTCCCCTCTCCTGCGGGTTTGGTGGTGAAAAAAGGATTGAAAATTTTCGGCAACACCTCCGCAGGAATCCCACAACCGTTATCTGTAATCGAAACTTTCGCTTCGCCGCCGCAGCGAGCAATCGTCAGCCACAACCGACCCCGATAGTTCATCGCTTGCAAAGCATTGTGAATGAGATTCGTCCAGACTTGATTGAGTTCGTCCGGATAACACCAAATCGGCGGCAGATCTTGATAATTGCGGATGACTTCGACTCCATGTTTGAGTTGGTTGTGATATAACGTCAAAACCGTTTCGATGCTTTCGCTCAAGCTGGCCGTCGTTTTTTCCCCACTACTATCGTAACGGGCGTAGGTTTTTAGTGCAAACACCACTTTCGAGGCGCGTTCCGTCGCCATTTCGATGCGGGTCGTACTTTTTTGCAGTCCGGACAGTTTGTAAGCCAGATCGACGATTTTATCGCTGTTTTCTCGTCGAAATAAGGGTAAAAGTTCGCCAATATTATCATAAATCCCCATATCGACGAGGGTATCGGCTAAGTGGGTACTGTTTTCAATATTTTCTGCATCGAGTTCGCGGATTAAACTGCGGCGGATTTTGCGTTCTTCTCGTGCAGAAAGCGTATTTTCTTGTTCCAACGAACGACCGAGCAGCTTGAGGAATTCGCGAGTTTCTTCTGAAGAGAGGGATTGTAAAATTTCGGGTAAATTTTCGAGGCTTTGATTGAGGAATTTACCCATATTGCCCGCACTCGAACGGATCGCACCGAGGGGGGTATTAATTTCGTGAGCGACTCCCGCGACGAGTTGACCCAAAGCCGCCATTTTTTCCGATTGAATTAACTCTTGTTGGGTCGCTTGCAAGTATTCGAGAGTTTGTTGTAGTTCTTGGGTGCGTTCGGCGACTTGTCGTTCGAGAGTCCGGTTGTATTCGGCGAGTAATTTTTCGGCTTGTTTGCGTTCACTAATATCTTGAAAAGCGGCGATCGCGTAGTTTAAATTCCCCCGTTCGTCGTAGATTGGCGTTGCTAAAACTTCAATAGGAACTCGTCGATTTTGATGAGCAATTTCTAAATCGTCAACTTTAATTGTTTTGCCACTTAAAGCTTTCGCGATCGGGAGATTTTCTATGGAGCATTTGGCATCGCTATCGGCCATATAAATTTGATACACTTCGGGCCATTCTTCTAAAGAAGCTTCCGGCGCAATTCCCCGCCCCATTAATTCTTGAGCGATGCGATTGGCATAGTAAGATTGGCCTCGGGAATCGCTGATAAAAATACCGACGGGAATCGCTTCTAAAAATTGGTTGAGTTGTTGTTGGTTGTCGCGCACTTGTTGGTACAGTTTCGCATTGGAGATCGCGATCGCCGCCTGTCCCGAAAGTAGTTGTAACAATTCGATCCGTTCTGGAGTAAAAGCACCGGGAGTTAAGTTGTTTTCCAGATAAATTAACCCGATTGACTGTCCGCGATCGAGTAAGGGCGCGCATAACATCGACTGAGTTTGATGAGTTTGGATATAGGGATCGTTGGTGAATTGTCCGGCTTGAAACGCATTCGTTTTTACAACTATTTCATGAGTTCGGATAACGTAATTAATAACGGAAATGGGTAGGCGATCGTCGAAGGGAAGAGATTCTAAAACGGTTACGGATTCGAGTTCGGCGCGCCCTTCAATAAAGAAGTTTTCGTTTCTTTCTAAGATCAAATAACCCCGTTGCGCTCCTGCATTTTCCATCACAATTGTCATTAATTGTGCGAGGAGGCGATCGAGGAGAATCTCTCCAGAAATAGCTTGAGAGGCTTTCATCACTGTCGCCAAATCGAGGGAGCTTCCCGATCCGGTACTGGTAGAGGTATGAACGCTTGTTTTTGTCGATACAGTACGGGTCGAACTTGTAGAGGTTTGAGCGATAAATTGAGAATAGCGAGTTTCTAAATCTCGTACTTTGGCGATCGCCCCCCAGCGTAAATAGGTATAATAAGCTTGAGAAAAGTAAGTTTTCGCAATTATTTCTCGTCCCAATTCGAGATAGAAATGAGCGGCCCGTTCGTAGGCGATCGCCTCTTCGTGCAAGTAGGCGCATTTTCGCGCAACTTCAATCGCGCGATCGTAAGCTTCCATCGCCTTGAGCGGATCGCCGATCGCGCGATATTTTTCTGCTTCAATGAGATAATATTTATGCAAGTAATTTGACGGCGCATGTTCTCCCCAGTGTTTAAAGTTAGCCAGAGCTTCATCGACTTTTTCGAGTAAGCTAGGACCTTCGGCGGGCGAAGCTTGGGGGTAAAATGCGAGATAGGCTAAAGCTTCGTAAAACTGAAACACCGAACCGCAAAGCAGTCCGGTCACCCCACTTAAAGATTGACGCCCTTTTTCCGCAAATTCACGGGCGCGATCGAATTTTTCAAATAAATAAAACAGAAATGTTTTTGCTAAATGAAAATGAACTAATCCCGTCAAATCTTTGCCTTGCTCGTGCAGGCTAAAGTTTTCTCCCTCGTCATAGGTCGAACCGAGTAGCATCCAGGGCCGAGGATTGTTGTTTTCCGAGTTTTCTATTTTAGTATTTTCCAGTAAATTTAGAATCGATTGATGGTGAATTGAATGATAATTTAATAAGGTTTTTTGCCGCAGTTGAACCATAATTTTATTCGTACGTTCCATTCGTTCCAGTAACTCCGGCAAAGGCGATCCACTCATATAAGCCGCTAAATCTGCATTATACAAAGCATGAGCGGCAAATTGTAAATCCCCAGTTTGTTGTCCGATATTGTAAGAGTCAATCAAAGATTGAATGCTCGATTGGACTGAATCTTTCCAGTGAGCAGTGGTGGCATGAAAAATGACTGAAACTTTTGCTCGTTGTGCTTCTAAGTGAAACTTATCAATTAAATTGATAGCCAGCTTACCAAATTGATAACCCCGTTCTACATCCCCCAAAATTCCACAGCAAATCGATCCATAAAAGGCATAAGTACTAGTAGCAAAAGTTATAGCATTTCCCGACGCCAAGTAAATTTCAATTTGCTTACAAATGATAGCAATAAATAATTGAGGAGCGGTAATAAAAGAACAAGGAGATACAATGGTGAGAATTTCCAAAATCCCCAATTGTTGGGAATCTTCTAAGATCGGCAAATCGAGCAAGCTTTCTGGCTCGATATGTGCCAAGCGACGGTTAATATTTTCGAGACTTTGACCTACGTTAATGGCTTCGAGATTTTCTCCAAAATCAACTCCCAATTTTTTGAGAATGCTCAAACCAATTTGAATGGCTTTTTGTAGTTTGTTTTGAGCCATTCCTGTTTCAATTTTAATGTAATATACTGGTACGGTATCGAAGGGATTCTTGGCGTTATCGATAACTATGCGTGCAAATTTTGCTACATTGTCAAATTGACCGCATAAGAATGCCGCTTTAGTGACTTTCGTATAAAGTGTTAGGGTCAGATCGTATTGTGTTTCCCAGCAAGAATTACTCAGACAATCGATCGCCTTTTGACAATAATTTAAAGCTGCAGGATAAGCCGTCGAGGCGATCGCCTTTTCTCCAGCCATCAAGTTCAGTTTCGCTATCGTTTCAATTTCGTTACAATCGGTAACTCGTTCTTTAGCAAAATTAAAATGATCGGCGATCGCGAAAATATTTTCATGCAAACTCTCTTGAGGGGTTTCTTCCAAGAGAAAACGACCGATTTGCAAGTGAATATTTTTGGTGTAGTTTTCCTCAAAGGAGTTGTAGGCGACTTGTTGAATGCGATCGTGAGCAAATTGATAGATTTGACGGGGACGTTCTTCGCGATCGCTGTGAGTTAAAACACTACCCGATTCTACGGCAGGAAGTAAGAGATTGAAGAGATCTTGAGTCGATTGGCGATCGATCGTAGCCAGAGTATCTAAATCAAACTCCGAACCCAGACAAGCACCAAGATGGAGAACTTTTTGAGTGGGTTCGGGTAATTTCTTTAAATTTTTTACCGTTAATTCAACGACATTTTCGGCAATATCCATGCGCTCGATCTCGGCAATATCCCACTGCCATTGATGGGTGTGGACATCTAGAAAAATAGCGTCTTCTGTATATAATGTCTGTAAAAACTGATTGACAAAAAATGGATTTCCTTCCGTTTTTTGCAACAATAATTGTGCTAAACTTTCTACTCTTTCGACAGGATGCTGTAAGGTGTCGGCTACTAATTGAGCGATCGCGCCTTTATCTAAAGGTTGTAAGGCGATCTGCTCGATCTCGATCCCTTGTTGACGCAGTTTTTCAATGGTAACGATCGCCGGATGTGTAGCATCGACTTCATTTTCTCGATACGAAACAATCGGTAATAAATATTCGGTACGATCGTCGCTCATCATTAACTCGATCAATTTGAGACTGGCTAAATCAGCCCATTGTAAATCGTCGAGAAAAATAGTCAGGGGATGGTCGCGATCGCAAAATGCCCGGATGAAGTTTTGAAAGACTAAATTAAACCGATTTTGGGCTTCCGACGCCCCCACTTCGGCGACTGGGGGCTGCTTGCCAATAATTTTTTCAATGTCGGGAATCACATCGACAATCACTTGAGCGTTGGGGGCGATCGCCGCCAGTATTTTGTCTCGCCAGCGTTTTAATTCCGCTTCACTTTCTGTTAACAACTGTCGGACTAATTGCTGAAAAGCACTAACGACCGCCGAATAGGGAATATTACGCTGAAATTGATCGAATTTTCCCGAAATAAAATAACCGCGACGGCGAGTAATCGGTTTATAAAGTTGTAAGACTAAACAAGACTTACCTACCCCCGAATATCCTTCAACAACAATCAATTTCGTTCGATCCGATTGGCGATCGCCCCGTTCTTCTGGCGTGGAAGCTACATCAAAAAAAGCTTTTAATAACCTTTCTAGTTCTTTTTCTCTCCCATAAAGCTTTTGGGGAATTTCAAAGCGATCGGAAATATCTTTTTTCCCTAAAGCAAATGGTCGAACGCTATTGGTCGCCTTGAGTTGTTGCAAACATTCTGCTAAATCCGCTTGGATTCCCCACGCACTTTTATACCGTTCTTCCGCATTTTTCGCGAGCAATTTCATGACGATCTCGCTCAAGGGTTGGGGAAAATCACCAGCGTCCCCCCAATCTAGGCGATCTAAAGGGGTCGGCGGTTTAGCAATATGACAGTGAACCAACTCTAAAGCATCTTCACTCTCAAAAGGAACTCGTCCCGAAAACAGTTCGTAAAAGGTGACGCCGAGAGAATAAAAATCGCTGCGATAGTCTAAAGATCGATTCATCCGTCCCGTTTGTTCGGGAGAAATATAAGGTAACGTTCCTTCTAAAATTGTAGGATTCTTGAGAGTGGGATGTTCTCGGGTTAAAGCGGTTGCAATCCCGAAATCAATCAGCTTTACTTGCCGAGTTTCAGGATTTATGACGATATTAAAAGGATTGATATCTTTATGAATAATATTGGCTCGATGAACCTCCGCTAATGCCTCGCAAATTTGAATCGCAATTTCGAGTTTTTCCGTCAAAGTTAACCGTTCTCGCTTGAAGAAATGTTTTAAACAGACTCCTGCATCCTCAGAAATTAATATCAGAGTATTTTTATATTCTTCAAGATCGATCGCCTGACAAATCCTTTCCCCGGTTAATTTCTTTTGGATTTCATATTCTCGTCGATATCGCTTTAACTGAATGGGGGTGGGATATTCACTGTTGAGAAGTTTAAGGACGACTGGGGTGCGATCGCCTTCGCGGATGCCTCGATAGACTTTCGAGGCTGTCGTTTCAGAAAGTAATTCGAGGACTTGGTAGCCGTCAAGAGAAAAGAGCATAGCAACAAAAACAATGAATCGAGTTGACTTTAAACCCAGGTTAATAAGGAGCTACAGAACGAGAAAAATTTATCCGATTTACCATTTATTCCATTAAATGCGAATAATAGCCCTTGAAAAGAGCAATATTTTTTAACTTTGTATGCCAAAAACTAGGACGATTTTTAATGGAAGATCCACGTGCGATCGCCTACTTTTGACTCCATCCTCTCGGATAGGGCATCAGTGGAATGTTGGGGATAAATTGACGGGACGGGAGACGTATATCGGCTTTAATAACCTGCCGACTGACGCGATTTGCACCCCGTTAAAGCGCAATAAAGCACGATATAAATTCAATCAAGGAGATTCTACGATCGCCACGATCGCTCCGGAAAAGGTGGAAATTTTCCCGACGGCGATCGCGCGTTCTTATTCTAGCTTGACTCGGCGATCTCGATCGGGCCGAACCGAACGATTCACCGATGCGGTTCAATCTCTTTCAACTTTATAACCCAATTCGGCCAACCGGGTGCGAGATTGTCGCCATTTCGGCTGCACTTTTACAAATAATTCGAGATAAACTTTGCCATCGACTAACTTTTGCATTTGTTGGCGGGCTGCGGAACCGATCGCTTTGAGCATTTGACCGCCTTTTCCAATGATAATCCCTTTTTGTGATTGACGTTCGATATTAATCGTCGCTAACACTCGGGTAATGGCTTCAGTTTCTTCGACGCGATCGATACTGACGGCGACAGAATGCGGAATTTCTTCACGAGTTAATAATAAGATTTGTTCGCGAATTAATTCCCCCATAATGAAGCGTTCGGGTTGGTCGGTCACCAAGTTGGGGGGATAGTAATACGGCCCGGGTTCGAGGCGGTCGATCGACAACTGCATCAACTCGTTGAGGCGATCGCCCGTCAAGGCAGAAAAGTTGACGATCGGCCAGTTGTGAGGTTCGGCGATCGCGCGATAACTGGCATCGATCGGGTTTTCTTCTGTCGTTTTGTCTCCCGAGAGTTCCTGAGAAACTTCGGGTCTGAGATCGACTTTATTCAATCCTAAAATAACAGGAGTTTTAGTTTTTTCCAATAATTCAGCAATGAAGCGATCTCCGCCCCCCGCCACCGTCGAACCATCGACGAGAAACAAAATAACATCGACTAAATCGATACTAATTTGAGCATTTTTAACCAGAACTTTACCCAATTGGTGATGGGGTTTGTGAATCCCGGGCGTATCGACAAAAATAATTTGTGCCTTCTGGGTCGTCAAAATTCCTCGCAGGCGGTTGCGGGTCGTCTGCGCCACGGGTGAAGTAATCGCTATTTTTTGTCCCACCAATCGATTCATCAACGTGGATTTCCCCACATTCGGACGACCAATAATTGCAACAAATCCAGATTTGAATCCCTCGGGGGCTTCGGGAATGAGGGCGTTTTCAGAAAGGTTCAGAGTTAACCTCCTCGAATGAGTTACAAAAACAACAAATAGAAATCGCTTTTATAATTTTAGATCGATTCTTTACCAATGCGATCGCCCGCGATCGGCTTCGATGGGCTTCCTCCAGAGGGCGACGCTTCCCTTCTCGACTCGATGGCGTCTGTTGGCGATCGCGCCACGGTCGAATCGCGATCGCCATTGGATCCGACCCCTCCGACCTTCTCAATTTTGACGATCGCCGGAGGCATTTTTAATCTCATCGAAGGACTGCAGGAAATTTAGCAAAATTTTATGAAAAATTCATATATTTCACCGAATTTTCCCGAAACCTGTGTTAGAGTCGTGGCTTGAAAATTAACGACTCTCTCATTCCATCATGAACAGCTTTTCTGTTTTGATTGCTCTGCTTCAAGATCGGAACCAATTCTTACAGGAAATCCTCAAAGGGGTTAAACTACAAAGCAAAATCATTGCCCTTTTATTCGCCAGTGCCATCTTCTTTGGAATTTACGGGTTGATTTTAGGGGCGTCTCATAGCATTTTGCAGTCAATTTCTTCGTTTGTTAAACTGCCCGCTCTTTATCTGCTAACCCTTATTATTTGCTTTCCAACGCTTTACATTTTTAGTGTAATTTTTGGTTCAAAACGCAGTTTTAAACAATATTTAGCGTTACTGATGACGGCCATGTCGATCATGAGTGCGATTTTGTTTGGCTTTGCTCCCGTCAGTTTATTTTTTCTGCTCAGCACCCAAAGTTATGAATTCTTTTTGTTGCTAAATGTGGCTATTATGGGGTTGTCGGGGTTGCTCGGTATTAAATTTTTCTATGACGGAATGCAGTTGATGGCGGAACCGGAGATCCCGGGACAGGAAACTCGCACTAAGTTGTTACAGTTTTGGTTGTTTCTCTATGCTTTTGTCGGAACGCAAATGGCTTGGACGCTCAGACCGTTTTTCGGTTTTCCAGGGGAAGAGTTTCAAATTTTCCGCCAAATTGAAGGGAATTTTTACTTAAATTTAATTTATTTAATTTGGCGAATTTTTGGTTGGAGTTAAGTGCTTTGTGGTCTGTTCGATCCTTGGTAGGGCAAGGTTGGGGCGATCGCCAGTCGAATATCAGTCCGGTTGTGGTTGTATGTGGTGGGCGATATCTATGCGCGCTGAATTGGAAGAGCTGATCGTTACAGAAGAAGAAATCGAAGAGGTCAGTGGCATCGAAATCAACGATCCCATTTTAGGATTGCTTTACCACCCGAAACTGTGGCACGATCGCCAGAAATTTATCGGTTTTTTGGTCAGTCATTTGCTGGCGATCGCCTTAATTTTTATGCTCTGTACGCCGATTAGTTTGAGTCTGGTTCGCTATTTGGGATTTTCGGGCAATGACATGGGCAGTGGGTTGACATTTGTCGCGATTAATGGGGCGATCGTGGCGGCGATCGCGGGTTTAATTAATATTTATCTTTGGAAAAAGTCCCGGAAGTTAACGAATTTTTTTGGGTTTTTAGAAGAAGTTGAAAAATACAATGAAGTGATTCAATCGATCGACGCGATCGATCGCATTGAAGCGGCGGGAAATACGCGGGTTCAGGTGCGCGATCGCACGGAAGTACTCGCGGCCCTTCAAGTGACCCGAGAGAGTTTAATTGGGAGTTTGAGGACGGAACGCATTCTCAGAGAACATCGAGGATTACTCGAACGCCGTTACGAATTGTTTGCCAGTATTGAAAGTAATTTGGCGACCCTACGAGGGTTGGAAATTAGCGACGAGGTGAGCGAATACGGACGATTGCTCAATCAAGCGTTACAAATTGGGTTGAGTGTGGATCGCGAAGTCCGACGGTTGAAGAATTAGGGAACGAATCGATCGCCTGTCGATTTGAGGGCGCCCCGACGGCTGGCAGCAACGACGACATCTTTAAGGGCATTTAAGGGTACATATGAGCTTGGGGAAAGGTCGCGGATCGATTGGTGGAAGTTTGGCGGATTGTCAAGGAACGCTCAGAAACTCGTTAAAATACAAGCGCTCACCTTTTGCTTTAGTTAAATGGTCGTGCCAACTCCTCAAAACGCCCAAGATTTGCCTGTCAGGGAAACGGCGGACGTTCCCCAAACGTTTTCCGTGTTGGGAATGCCCGTGCAGCTACTGGATGATTACCCGCAATGGTTGTGCGATCGCGCCGAACGGGGTCTCGGAACCCACGTGGTCACGCTCAATGCGGAAATGACGATGCAAGCCCGCAGCGATCGCCAACTCGCTCAAGTCTTACAAAGAGCGGATCTCGCGATTCCCGACGGGTCGGGTATTGTCTTTTACTTGCAACTTCGCGGCCAAACCGTCCGCCGCACTCCCGGCATCGAATTGGCCGAATCGATGGTCCGCGCGATCGCCCGTCGGGGGGAATCGGTCTTTTTCCTCGGTGGGGCGCCGGGGGTGGCCGATCGCGCGGTGGCCTACTGGCGGCAACATTGCCCGGAATTGACGGTGGCGGGCTGCCAAAACGGCTATCTCAAGCCGGAAGACGAAGCGGCGATCGCCCTCACCCTACAAAGGCTACAGCCGAAATTAATTCTCGTCGGCATGGGGGTCCCGCGCCAAGAATTTTGGATCGACCGCCACCGCCACCTTTGCCCGCAGTCGATCTGGATCGGCGTCGGCGGCAGCTTCGACATTTGGGCGGGTCTGAAAGTTCGCGCCCCCCGTTGGATCCAGCGAGCGCATCTCGAATGGGCCTATCGTCTCTATCAAGAACCCTGGCGCTGGCGGCGAATGCTCGCCCTGCCTCATTTTGCCTGGTTGGCTGCAGTGACGGCGTTGACTGAGGGGCGCTCGTGACTCGGACTCGTCCCGCTCCCGTTTTCGACGCGATCGATTTTTTACTTGACTAAATCGCTAATCAGTAATATAGTGATTCTAAGGTCGAATCCAACCGATCGACCGCCCGATCGTAGTAACCTTTAAATCTCGGAGACATCAATGGAGAACCTCAAGCAATTTAACGACCAATTGGCGATCGCCGGACAAATCAGCCCGGAGAACTTAGGACAGCTCTCCCAAGCGGGATACAAATCCGTATTAAACTTGCGAAACCCGTCAGAAAACGGCTTCGTACACGATCAAGCCGAGCTGACGACGAATGCCGGATTGGCCTACGCTCACGTTCCCATTACCCCTGCCAACTTAAACCACGAGGCGATCGATCGGGTCATCGACGAGCTTTCCAATTTGCCCAAACCCGCGCTCGTGCATTGTGCGAGTGGAATGCGTGCCGGGGCAATGGTTATCGCCTATCTCGTCAGTCGTGAAGGATTGAGCTTAGAGCAAGCCTTCGATCGCGCCCACGAACTCGGGTTTAACTGCCAAGCGAATCCGGCTTTAGCTGGGGCGATCGAACGCTATACGGCCAACGCCACGACGGTCAACTAAGCTGACGGTTTGATTTACCCCATGCAAAGCCCCTCCCGGGGCTTTTTTCATTTTTGAGCGGAGCAAATCTGTAAACCCAGGGCGATCGTCGATAATAATGGCATTGCCGGACTCGTAGTGACGACGACCCCGTAAAGTTTCATGACGCCCAAGCTCAACTTTTACGATCCCGAACGACGCCCTTGGCCCCATCCCCGTCTAGAACGCACCAGTATTGTCGGTCACACCACGCCTAGGAGCGTGCGCCTGTGGTTTCGCGTTTCATCTGCGGGTAATTACGTCCTCGCGGTTTCGCGCGAACCCCTGCCGACCTACGGGCGACCCTTAGTCGTCGATGAAAATGACCGCTACCAACTGCGGGCGATCGCCTCCGATCGCTGCGAGCAAGTCCCGACCGTGGCGATCGCTGCCGTCGAGATGACCCCCACCACCGATCTCACCGGAGTCGTCGATCTCGATCGCCTCGAACCGGATACCCTTTACTACTACGGCTTATTTCATCCCCATCGCGATCGCCCTTGGGAACTGCCGGAAGACGAACCGCTCACCTTTCGCACCTTTCCCGAAACCGCCACGGAAATCTGTTTCGGGATCTACAGTTGTCACATGCCCTACGACAACCGCGAACTCGTCAACATTCACATGTGGGATGCGTTTTACCGAGAACTCAACAACGCCAACGCCCGCTTAGTCTTGGGAACCGGGGATCAAGTCTACGTAGACGGAACCCCGGAGTTGAGCATCTGGCACTGGTTGCGAAAAGTTCAAGACCACAACCCCTCCCGCGAGCAGATGGTCGAGTGGTATCGGGATATTTATCGCGGTTATTGGGGCATTCCCGAAGTTCAGCGTATTTTTCGCGGGTTCCCCAATTATATGATGTGGGACGACCACGAAATTGTGGACGGTTGGGGTTCGTACACCCCGGACGAACTCGCCGGAGTCTTGGACGTTTCCTGGAAACTGCGCGATCGCGAACGACATTTGCGCCTCGCCCATCAAATGTTTGATGCCGCCAAGCAAGTATATAACGAATACCAACATTCGCACAATCCTCCCACCGACGACGCCGAGAATCGCTTCGACTACGAGTTCGACTGCGCCTTCTGCTCGTTCTTCGTCTTGGACATGCGAGGTAACCACGACTTCAACCGCAAAGAATGGGGGGCGTTGGGAGTGCAACAGTGGCAGCGCATCCAACAGTGGTTGGACTCTCATTACCAGTCCGATTCTCGGGCTTTGTTTATTATTTCTCCGGTTCCCGTCGTCCACCTGTACAGCTTTTTTATTAATAATATCGACCTGACCTTAATGGGGTATCAAGACGACCAACGGGATCATTGGGAGCATCGCAGCAATTGGGACGAACGCAATTGTTTGTTAGATAAACTCTTTGAATTTTCTCAAGAAACGGGCAAACCCGTCGTGTTTTTAAGTGGGGACGTTCACATCGGCGCGGCGTTTACGTTGAGTCACGATCGCTTTCCCGATGCCAAAATTTATCAATTGACCTCTAGTGGCATTACTTATGCAGAATTGACCCCTTTCGGTCGCTGGCTTTTAGAACAATTAGTCCCCGATCGCGGCACCTTGGGCGACCGCCAAGGCAATCCCCCCTATCATTTCCGCAAATTGGCCATTTGCCGTCAGAATAATTTTGGAATCGTGCGCGCGATCGTTCGCGAGGACGGCGAAGTTGCGATCGTCTACGACCTCTACGGTAACGATCCGAACTCTCCAAAAGAAACTCAAAAAATTCGCATTGAATTCGATCGCCTCTCTTAAAGTTTAGGCGATCGAACCGACAAATCTTAGCCAATTTTAGCCAAATATTTACACAACTTTATTTCAAAGATTGGGGTTTTATATTATAATTACCACAAACTTAATCGAGAAACCATCTCATCAGTAGGGGGTGAGTTCGATTGTCTAAAATTTTCAATCATCGCCACGTTATTACCGTCGAATTAGTCGATGGCATCAAATTTCGCACGACACTCCCCAGTGTCAACATTCCGGCGTTACGATCCGGTTTTGCCGGATATCCGGCCAACCCCCGTTGGAATGCCGTAAAATTTGCCGCGTGGAAAACCGGACGTCAGTTACGTCAAGCACTCGATAGCGGTCAAACGACTGTGCGCGCGTCGGACCGGGTGCTCGTCGATACCAATGGCGAAGTCGTTGCCAATTCCACTGAGTTTCAACCTCCGCCTCCCCTCCCTCGAAGGTCTGACATTTCTTTCTTTAGTCTTTCTCTGTTCGGTTGGCATCCGTCCTGGGTGAGCCTTTAGATCCACCCCACCCCAGGGGAACGTCGGGGATAAATGAGGCGATCGCCAAGTTGCAAGTATAGAAAACTCCCGTGAAACGGATTGCGATCGCCCTTTTTCCCCTAGCAACCACCGATTTTAAACATCCCCAAGACTCTCCCCAATCTGAAGAGCGGTTCCCTCGATCTCGGCTCCGATGCCAACGCGATCGCGAGGGTTTAGAAACGCTATATAATCAAAAAACGCTATATAATCAAAATTAGATTCTCGTGACATCCTCCCGACGCTGAATCAAAGATTACAGCGCGGGCTTCCCAGTCTCACGATTGGGTATTCGGGCCCCACGCCACTTATCTAGGTCATAGACCCCTGACAGACCGACTTGACAGGCGGTTTCCGTTCCCCAGAGTCCCTGGGTTACTACATTCTCTAGTCCACGACGCAAAACCATCTCTGCTGCGGCACGGTCACGATGAGTCCGATACCCACACTCAGGACAATGATGCTCTCTGACTTCCAACCCTTTGCTCACCGTAGCAAGGCAGGATGGGCAGGTTTGACTGGTGCCGTTGGGGTTGACTTTAGCAAAGTAGACTCCCCGTTTCCAGCAAACCCATTCCGTCAGAGACAGAAATTGTCCGAAGGCGGCATCAACACAATCTGTTCGCAGCATTCCTCGCTTCAACCCCGTGACGTTGAGGTCTTCTGCAAAGATGGTTGGCGCCCGATCGCACAACGAGCATCGCTCTACCGAACACTTACGAGAAGCAATCCAGTCTTTGAGTTCGCGCAAAGCGTAGTTATATATGCCTCGGCACGTCTCAAGCCACGACCGCAGTTCAGTCTGCTGTACGACATTTGGATAGATTCGGTAAGTGTAGTTCATGGTCAGCATGACTGTAATTTATCACAGGCTATAGCTGCTGGTAAATGCTGGTCTCATCCCCATCGTAGGGCTTGGCCCTTCCCGTAGGGTGGGGATGAGACTTTTCAAGGGGAGTCCATGGATCCCGACGCTGATGCTTCGCATACAGCGCGGGACTTATCGCTCCCCGAACCCCTCAAAAGTTAAATTGGCGAACTTCTCCCGCGTCCGCTAGACCTCCCCCAACGATTTTTCTTTGTTGCTGACGCACCCTTCCGGTTTCGTCGGAGATCGCAACCCTCCATCGAGACCGAAAAGCTCCCGACAGCGCCAAGGAAGGGCGAACCGGGAGCCAGTCCCCGGCGATCGCTTCGAGACCGAGAAAACCTCCTCATCCCCGAACCCGCACGTGGAGACCGTCAAACCCGTGCTTTCGGGTTCCTTGCGTTTTCCGCTCTACGAAAGAAGACGTGAGAGACTTAGCCCGTGCCATCGTCCGCCTCGATCTCACCTTAATTTCCCTGCTTCCCCCTGCAATGACCACCGTCTTGAGTGAATCTCAGATCCTCGAACCCCCCGCAGGAGTGACCCCAACGAGCGATCGCGTCACCCGCTTTGTCAATCGCTGGCAAATTCCGCCCAACCTGTTCGTGTTAGTCTCCGGACTGTTACTCGGTAGCAGTGTCGGTTTGGCAATGGTTCTCTTTCACGCAGCGATCGCCGCGATCGGGCATCTGACCCTCGAAGCGATGATGAACCGATTGTTACCTTGGGGGTTTTGGACGATCGCCATTTGCCCCATCCTCGGCGGGGCGATCGTCGGCTTGATTCGCTGGCGCTATCGAGACGTTTTCAGCGATCCGCCAGCGATTCGATCGCCCGTCATCCAACCGATCTCCCCCCTGCGGCCCTTTATCAAAATGCTCGCCGCCGCCATTTCCCTCGGAAGCGGCGCGTCCCTCGGGCCGGAAGGACCCAGCGTCGAAATCGGTGCCAACTTCGGCGTCGCGCTCGGTCAATGGTTCCAAGTCTCCAAACAGCGCTATCGCGTGCTACTCGGTGGAGGAGCGGCGGCGGGCTTGGCGGCGGGCTTTAACGCCCCGATCGCCGGAGTATTTTTCGCCCTCGAAGTCGTCCTCGGCACCAGCTTCGCGAGTTCGGCGGTCAGCCTCGTGTTACTTTGTGCCGTCGTTTCCTCGGGCATCGCCCGAATCGCCTTGGGGGGACATCCCGCCTTCGACCTGCCCGTCTATCAAGTGCGAAGTTACTGGGAATACTTTTTTTACCTGGGTTTGGGAACCGTCGCCGCCTTCGTCTCGATCGCCTACACCCAAGCCGTTCGGATCGCCGAAGACTGCTTTACCGGACAACGGCGGGGTTTTGGGTGGTTGCGATCGCTGCCGCGAAGCTGGCATCCGGCGATCGGGGGAGCTTGCGTCGGATTGGCGGCCCTGCAATTTCCCCAAATCCTCGGCATCGGCTACGGTACCCTCGAAATTCTGTTAAATAACTCCCATTTTTCACCGCCGTTTCTCATTCTTTTACTCGTCGTCAAACTGGCGATCGCCGCGATTTGTATCGGCAGTGGTTTGGTCGGCGGGATCTTTGCCCCTGCCATGTTTATCGGTGCCATTTTAGGGACGGTTTACGGGCAGATCTTGCACGCCTTAATTCCCGCCCAACTGATTGAAATTGCGCCCCCTGCCGCTTATGCCACCATCGGTATGGCCGCCGTCCTCGCCGGAAGTGCCAAAGCCCCACTCACGGCGATCTTGTTGATGTTTGAATTAACCCAAAATTACTTGATTATTTTGCCGTTAATGCTCGCCGTCGGCATCTGCACCTGGGCGATGGAAGCCTTCGCCGCGACCCGCCCCTTACCCCGCTTGCAACTGCCACAAATGGGGATCCACGTCGAGGGACAGGAAGAAAAAAGCTTGCTCTACGACATCGCGATCGCCTCGGTCATGGATCGATCCTACTTCACCTTATCCGCCGATCTGAGCCTCCTCGATGCCGCATTCGCCTTGCTGGAACGGCGCACCCATACCGCTTTAGTCGTAGACGATCGCGATCGACTCGTCGGGATCGTTACCTTGAGCGACATCCAGCGCGCCATTTTGCAACGTCAAAGCGCCGAGTCAAGCACCGACAACGGATCGAGCGACGATCGCCCCCCGGAAACCCTCGCCGAAATTTGCACCAACGAAATCGTCTGCGCCTATCCCCAAGAATCGGCAGACCGCGCCCTCGAACGCATGGCGATTCGCGGTTTGCTGCAATTACCCGTCGTCTCACCGGACAATCCCCGTCAGATCCTCGGCGTCATCGACCGCCAACAACTGACCCTCGCCTCCGATTTGGCGGCGACGCGGGCGATCGTGCGAGCCTATTTCAACTCCGCCAATTCCGAATCCTCTTCATCCCCCGAAGTGGATAAAAGCCAACTGCAAAACATCAGTTAATACGGATTTCCCCTAGGCGTCCCGTGGGTTAGCGCCTTGGGGATCGTCATTAGGTCGAAAAATCCGCCCGGATGGTTCGGTTGCACTCCCTGTCAATCCAATCCCCAAACTTGTTAACTTAGAACGTAGAACGAGCTAGATTGATGTCATTTGAGAGGAGACGATCGTGAAAGAACCTATCTCTAACCGCCCCGACTTCTTTGATGGAGCTTCCGAAACCAGCAACCTCCTTTGGAAATACGTTCAATCCCTCAATCCCGATACGATCGCCCAACTCTCGCAACCGAGCTCTTCCGCCGCACAAGTGATGGAACGCAATCTCAAAGGGATCTTGGGCGGTTTACCCGGCGATCGCTTTGATGTTTCCGTGACCACCAATCGCGATACTTTAGGTCAACTGCTCGCTTCCGCCATGATGAGTGGTTATTTCCTGCGCAATGCCGAACAACGGATGGCATTAGAACAGTCTTTGCAGTTAACAGGTCATTCCGAAGAAAGTTAATTTTTATTGGTGTTTAAGGGTCGCGTCTTTTGAGTGGCGATCGCCCGCAGCGAAGCTGACTCATCGAGCCTGTTTCGAGATCGATCCAACCCCATCGCCACTCTAGGGGCAAGTTGCCCCTGATTTTTTTTTGGGTAAAAAGCGTTAAATGCTCGACAGCTTATCGACAGCTTAGCGATCGATCGCGCGATCGCCGGGTTGAGGCGACAAGCCGCCATCGTCGATCGCGCTGTAAATATTTTCGGGGGCCAAACCCATCCACGGATCCGAATTAGGCGTGAGAAAGAGTTCCTCGTAAACGCGATCGTTGAGCGTTGAAACCTGGGTTGCGGTCGGGTCTCCCGTGAGAAACCATTGATGGATTTGCGAATGTAACAGGTACTCGTTGCGTACCGTATCGAGAGCCATCATCGCCTCGAACTGAGTTTGCACCGCTTCGAGTTGCTCGGGATCGGCGAAGGCCGGGTTTTTGTCCCGCATCAGAGCCAAGCTATTGACATCGAGGCGGGCCGTGTCGGCGCGATCGCGGGCAATTTGCTGCCAAAACTCCCTATTTGTAAGGGATTCGAGGGTTTGACGATTGCGTTCGATCGCCCCCAACTGTTCCAACACCGGAAACTCGACCACCATTTTCGTCACCGCCAAGCGACCCGCAGTTTCTGCATCGGGTTCCCCCTCGGGAATCGGTTCCAAAGCTGGGGAGGGAGATCCGTTGAGAGCCGCCAGATCCCCTCGCCACTGTTGCTGTATCGTTTCGAGGCGATCGCGGTGGTATTCAGTGAGAACTCCTTCCCGTTCCGAGGCCGACAGTCGGGCAAATTGGCGCGCCATCGGCACGGCGCGATCGAGCCAAGTGAGAAAAGCTTGGGGACCGTAGAGACCGGGCAAGGCGTCGAGAGGTCGTCCCTCGGCATCGAGCAGGTAGTGAATGCTGTTGCCCGTGACGGTGCGCTTGAGGGTGCGCCCGTCGCCGAAATCCACGGTCACTGTGGGAACCGGGCGGACGGATTCCCAGTGGAGGATGACGCGATCGCGCAACCGTGAGGCAACGAGAGCGTTAGCGTAAACCGCGACCCGGAAAAAGCGACTGTTCGCACAACTGAGGTCTTCATCTAAGTGACCGAGCAGGCGCAAGGATAAGATCGGCTTGCCACTGCGGCGCGCTGCCGCTTTCGCTCGTTCCCAATCCGTGTACCAGTACAGTTGTGAGGCGTAACAGTCCCGTTGCTGGCAGAGGCGATCGAGAACCCGACGCCAACGGGCGATCGCCGCCTCGGAGGGATCGAGATCCGGGGGACGGCGATCGAGAAATGCTTGCAATCCTGTCGGACCGAGTTCGCGCAAGCGGGCGATCGCCCTTTCGGCTTCCTCACTTTCCGAAGACAGGCTTTGACGCACTAAGCCTTCCAGAGACTCGGCCCGCGTCGGTTGGTCCATTCCCGTCAAGGTGAGAGCGAAGCAGAGAGCGGCGATCGGTGCGAACGGTAGTAATTTGAGCATAACCGAGATCGACAATCATGATAAATTGCGGCTGGCCTCGATCTTAACCTCCCCGACCATTCGCTTTATTCGCCCGTACCGGAGGAGCTGCCGCCGCACCGTAATTGACCCGGCATCCGATATTAAACACGCTGGCGCCGCATTCCAAGGGAACGACTTCTCCTTTAAGCATGGCACTGCAACTGACATAACCGTCGTCATTGGTATCGCGCATCATGCACTCGATTGGCGTGGCGTTCGCATGAGACGACCAAGAGCGCATCCCGAGTCCGGCGAGCCAATGGGGCCAGAAAAAGCCGACCAAAAATAAACTCAAAATAAGACCGCCGACCGTCCCCACGAGCAAGCCGACTCGAACGCGCCAGTCACTGAAAAAGTTTGACGAGTTGTTCCCTGGCGGGGTCGAGGTGGGCGAGGTTGCCGTTTGATTGTCCGATTGAGGTTGGTTCATCGTTGGTTAAATCCAAGCTTTTCTCGATTTTATCGCAGGCTCCATCGACCCGGCGATCGCCCCTCCCGAAATCTGGGGATATTATACAAAAATAGTCGATTCATTTATTTGTATCTTACTTAAGAACCAAAGTGAGGGGGCAGACATGCACTCCGAGGGAGAAAGTCCCCTAATCAATTCCCCGCCCGATCGTGAAAAAAGCTACCGATCTGATTCCTTTAATGTTTTAATCCAGTTTAGGAAACGCGTGAACGGTAATTTCCCACGTATCTAAGGTAATGCCAACCGTGCGATCGAGCTGGGTTAAAGCGTTGAGATAATTAATTTTAGCATTGAGTTCGGCATTGGTGGCTTCGACTAAATCTTCTTGGAAACGAACAATTTCGGCGATCGAGGAACGACCGAGTTTGAGGAGTTCTCGCTCGTTCGCTAACTTTTGGGCAGATAATTCTTTCGCTGTACGTGCGAGTTCGACTTGACGACGTAATAAATTAACATCCCGGATGCGATCGCGCACTTCAATTTTAATCGTTTCGCGTAAATCTTCCAGACGATTTTGTTCTTGTAAAATATTAACGCGACTGGTTTCTAGATCTCGTTGGAGAGTGCGATCGCCAAATTCTCGACTCAAATTTAGTCCAGCTCGCAAGTCATTGGTATCGTCGGTATCGGTTCGCAATCCACTGATATAACTGGCTTCTAAATCTAAATCCCACCGTTGATTATCTTCAGCCAGTAATACATCAAATTCAGCAATTTCTAGATCGAGTAAAGCTTGTAAGAAATCCGGACGATTTTGATAGGCTAAATCAATTAACTCCTGTTCTTGTGGTAATTCAGCTTCTTCAATTTCGAGTTGTTCGATCGCCGTAATTTTAGTTTGCTGGTCGATATCGAGAATTTCAATTAAAGCGAGTTGGCGACTTTCGAGATCATTTTCCGCTTCTAAAACGCGAACTTCTTGATTGGCAACGTTCGTTTGACTTTGTACGATTTCAATTGGAGCGCGTCGTCCGGCTTCAATTAACACTCGGTTAATTTCTAATAATTCTTTAGCACGTTGTAAAGAAAGCCGTTCAATTTCGACTTGTTCTTGAGCGCGGACGAGATCTCGATAGGCAACGATCGCGTTACTGATAGTTTCAATTAATGTGGATTTTAAATTGAGAATGTTAACCTGTTCTGAGAGTTTCGCAACTTCAATGGAAGCCAGATTTACTTCTCTGCCAAATCCCCTTAAAAGGGGTTGACTGAAGCGCAATTCAATGTTTTGTTGCAGGCGCGTTTCATCGTCGATCGCCGCTTCACTATTATTTTGAGCGATGCTACTCGTTTCCCATTCGGCGCTAATTTCAGCCCCAGTGGGTAAGGCGACAGACACGATCGCGCCGAACCCCAATTGTGCGCTATTTGTGGTTAAGCTTCCCAAATCATTACTGCCTACAGAAAGAGAAACTTCTGGAATGATATTAGGTGAAAATTTATCGAGTTCGACGGCTAAATTTTCGCGATCGGCAATGCGCTGGAGATAGGCATTTTTAATATCCCGGTTGTTTTGTACGGCTAAAATGACAACGTCAGTCAAAGTTAAAGCGATCGCCCGATCCTCTTCGTTCAAATAGGGAAGAGATCGCAGTTCGGATTCGTCGATACTGCTATTGTTTTCAAGATCGCGATTTGCAAAAATAGAATTATTTTTAATTTCAAATCGGCGATTATGTTTTAATTCAAAAAATCTATAAATCACCGACTGTTCGACCATATTTAATGTTGTTTGTCGATCGTGTGGTTGGCGAGCTGCTTGAGCAAAGTCCCCCCCTTCGCCACTGTTGACAATGCCAATAAGAGCGATCGCACCACCTATTACTCTGGCAATGAATAAATATTCTCGCAGCACCACAAATCCCCATCTAATTATCTTATTTTCATCCTATTTTTTAGCCCAAGCGTAATGCTTTCACTGGATCGAGGTGACTGGCTTTTAATGCGGGTAAAAATCCGGCACCGACACCGACCAATACCGCCGATCCTAATGCGATCGCTGCCGTTTTTTCCTCGAAATTATACGGTAAATCAAAAGTTTTGGCGACCACAACAGTTAAACTATGGACACTAGCGATCGCCAGGGTTCCACCGAGTAAACTTAATAAAGCGGCTTCTAAAATAAATTGCAACATAATATCGCGTCGAGTCGCGCCTAAAGCGCGCCGCAAGCCTATTTCCGGTGTCCTTTCAATGGTCGAGGCGATCGTGATATTGGCGATACCCACCCCTCCGACTAATAACGCAATTCCACCGACAGCTAACAAAGCGCGCGATGTCATTTCTAAGGTTTTTTTCTGTTCTAAAAGATCCGAGGCATTATTCCACGCATAAAATTCGCCGCCAGGGAAGCGTTGAAGTAACAGTTTTTCTGTTTGTTCTTCAATCGATTCCATATCTTCTAAGTGAGAAGGACGGATTTGAATACCGCCAATGTTGCGCCGTCCTGTCAGTGCCGTTCGTAAAGAGAGCGGCACGAAAATTTCACCTTTCGGTTCGTCGTCTTGGTAGCGTAATTTAGTTTCGACAACCCCAATAATAATATATGGTTTTCCTCCGATATAAAGTCGTTTGCCGATCGGATTTTCATGCTCGAAAAACTGACCGCGTAAAAAGTTATCGATCGCGACGACGGGGCGAAAATTACTAAAATCTTCCTGATTAAAAAAACGACCTTCTAAAACTCGCCGTCCGGAGGTCAGTAAGTAATCTTCCGAAACTGCTTCGACAAACATTTCTTCGGAACGGTCTTGATAGACGACATAATCGTAAGCAAATCCGGCGGAAGTCGAAATCGCTTTGAAACCAATGAGGCGCTGTTGCAAAAATTCCATATCTTCCAAACGCAAGCTGCGTCCGTCGCGCAACCAGATATAGGCGTTGATTTGAGGGGCTTCGCGTTTGGAGAGTTGTTCGGCAATCACTCGTTCGGAAATACTGCCGACTTGTAAGGTGGCGTTGACGGCGGCAACCCCCATAAATACGCCCAAACTGGTTAAGGTGGAACGCACGAGGTTTCCAGTTAAAGATTTATAGGTTAAAGTTAATAAGTCTAAGGTTTTTAAACTCATGAAATTTTGGGGATTTTAGAGGTTGGATCTTAGATTTAGAGTTTAGATTGAAAGGCTAACGCTTCGGATTTCACTCCTCACTGCCTCTACATTCATAAAAATCCTGGTTCTACGCTGCAAGCCGTCAAGACATCAGAACTTCGTCTATCTTTTGCCTTTTGCCTTTTGGCTTTTGCCGTTTACTCTTTATGTTGGGTCGTTCGATCGCCGATTTTTGACCTTGTTCGTCTTCTTCAATCACTGGAACTCCCGGTTTTAGAGGGACATCTACGGGAGGTAAAATCACCCGATCGCCGGGTTCTAAACCTTCGGTGACTTCAACTTCGACAATCCCTTCGAGTCCGAGGGCGATCGCTTGTTTTTGGGCGGTTCCATCATCGGCGCGCACCCAAACATAAGGGTCTGTTTCGTCGCGCTGAATCGCTTCCATTTGTAAAACGACGACCTCTTCACGACGTTGCAAAATAATCTCGACGCTGACCTGACTCCCGGGAATGAGAAAATTACTGGGGCGATCGAGTTCGACGATAGCGGCGATCGTGGCTTGACCGGACTGACGACCGGAGGAGTCCGTAGCGGAGGTACTGGCGAGGGGGGACAAGCTGCGAACGCGACCCTCAAAGGTTTTCGGATTGGGGCCGATGAGGCTGACGCGCGCGGCTTGGTTGACTTCAACTTGTTTGGCGTTGAGAGTAGACAGTTGCAGTTTGACCACTTCGCGGCTAGGGTCGCCGAGGACGAGTAAATCTTTGCCGCGTTCGACGCCATCGCCGGGTTTGACGAACAGGTCGAGGACGGCGCCGGAGATCGGGGCGGTGATGATATTGGCTTGTAGTTCTTTAGCGAGTCTTTGGCGTTCGAGTTCGAGGTTTTCGAGTTCGATTTCGGCGGTGCGAAGCTCGTTTTCAACGTTGGCGAGGGTTGCTTGAGCTTCGCGTAGGGTCGATCGCGCCTGCCGGATTTCGGCCTCTTGTTGGGCGAATTTGTCTTGTCGTTCTTGCTGGAGACGTTGGCGATCGAGTTGCAGATTTTTTAACTCCAATTGGGCGATCGCAAAGTTCAATTCAGCCTCGCGCAATCGGTCTTGACCATTAAGAATTTCATCTTGTGCGGCGCGCAATTCGTTGCTGGGAATATAGCCTTTTTCCACCAAGGCTTCGACTTCTTCGAGTTCTTGGCGCGCCGCATCGAGTTGTCCTTGGGCCGTTTCGATTTTCGCTTGGGTATTGGCGACGGTCAGTTGTTGTTTTTCAATTTCGAGGGCTTTGGCTTCCAGTTGAATTTGCTCGCTGCGGGTCGTTTGGGCAATTTTAGCGGCGAGGTCGGTTTCGGCAGCCTCCACCGCCAGACGGGCATTTTGGAGGCGATCGCGGTGGTAAGCGACGGTGAGTTCCTGCTGGCGGATTTTCAGTTGTTGTTCGTTCAAGCCTAACTGTTGCTGGGAATCGCGCAAGCGCAGCAGTTCGCTACCGAGATCCACGCGATCGCCGACCTCGACCCAGAGGGTGTCTACCGTGGCATCGGTCGGCGATTTGAGGGTTTGTTGGTTGCCGAATTCGACAATTCCACTCTCGTCAATTTTTTTCTCGATGGTTCCGAGTTCCACATCGATCGCCCGCACCGCGATCGCCTGCGATCGAGTACTGAAATTGTTCGCATACAGCCACCAACCCGCACCGCAAAACAGGGTCAGCACCCCCGATGCGACGACCCATCTAACTCCCCCTCTTAACTTTTTTTTAGCTAGCTGCACATCCATTCTGAAAGCCTGACCCCCACGGCGGCACTCTGTCAAGAGCGCAACTGTACGGGCATTAATAAATGAGTCATTTTCGTTCCCCCTAACGGCGTCAGGACGACCGGAGAAGTCGCCGTATTCAATTTGACTTGAACTTCCTGGGACCCGAGATTTTTTAACGATTCCATTGCATATTTAACATTAAAAGCAATGTCCAAACTCTCCCCAGAAATCTGAGCGTCGAGAGCTTCTTCCCCACTGCCGACATCCGCCGCTTCCACAGACAAGCGTAATTTCTGCCCTTCGCTATCGATCGAGAATTTGACGATATTATTTTTTTTATCCGCCAAAATCGAGATCCGTTCTAACGCCGAGAGCAATTTACGCCGTTCTACGGTAATTTGGCGCTCGAAAGACCGGGGAATCAACTGTCCGTAATTGGGATACTGACCTTCGAGAGTTCGACTGGTCAGCCGTTGGTTCGACAACTCAAAGGCAATTTGACCGGGATCCAACGACAGGGCGATCGCCTCTCCTTTACCCCCCATCGCCGCCATCCGTTCCAGTTCGCGCAACGCCCGGGCCGGAATGGTCATTTCAAAAAATTCTCGCGGTTCCGACGGTTTGGGCGCCTCTTCTTCCCCCTCACCTTCCGAATGGCTCGCCGTTTCCGTCACGGCCAAACGGTGGCCGTCCGTCGCCGCAAACTCGAACGTTTCCGGGTGAACCTTAACATGAACTCCCGTGAGAATTTGCTTCGTTTCGTCGCCACTGGTCGCAAACAACGAACCGCGCAATCCTTCCATGAGAACGTCAATAGCGATTTCGAGGCTTTGTCCCTCTTGAATCGTCGGTAACGCCGGAAATTCATCCGCACTCATCCCCCGGACTTGATAGCGTCCCGTCGCACAGGTTAGGGTGGCGATCGCCGCATTCTCCGATGACGATTCTGCCGTGTCTTTCGCTTCGTCATCGAACAAAATTTCTCCCTCCGGCAAGCGGGATACAATATCGTTAAAGAGTTTTGCCGGAAGGGCGATCGTCCCTTCGGTTTCCACCTGAGCCTCAAACGTGGTCTTGATACCCAAGCTTAAATCAAACGCCGTCAAACTGACTTCCTGCTTTTCTTCGTCCGCACTTAACAGCACGTTCGCCAGTACCGGATGCGTCGGTCGAGACGGTACCGCCCGGCTCACCAATGACAGATTAGTTCCTAGGTCGCTTTGCTTGCAAACGAATTTCATAGATGTATTACGATTTGGCGTGGAATGGTCGAACTGAGCAGCTCTTACGCGGCAAAATTTGCTCGGAAGGCAATCGTACCATTTTTAAAGGCAGCAGTTGAGAACTCAGCAGGCCAAAGGCGGGCGGGAGATCTAGGGTTGCCATCTTCCCTAGTTTACCCCTGGCTCGGACATCGAGACGACTTTCACTCCAGCCACCAAACACCAGCCCCTGAAAACACAAAGGTTACCCTCTCCATCTAAACTCTAAACTTTACAATCCTAAGACCCATGCTGTTCGCCCTTCCCCCCACCCCTATTATCCGACTCGGAAAATTTGTCTGGACGACCCTCTGGCAAACCATGATGTCTAATATGGCGCCGTCGGATAAATCCGGGGCTTACATCCGTCCGCAAAGCCAATTCCGAAAAACTATTGGCACCGAACCGGACAACCCCCATCCTCCCGCCGAGGGACGCTATCAATTATTCGTGGGAATGGGATGTCCTTGGGCTCATCGAACCCTCGTCGTTCGCGCTTTAAAAGGGTTAGAGAATGCGATTTCTGTCGGTCTGGTCGTTCCTTCTCCTAACGATGGCATGTGGGTGTTTGAAACCCCCCAGGAAGGTTGCCAAACCTTGCCCGAACTGTATCGGTTAGCGCAACCGGGATACGACGGCAGATCGACGGTTCCGGTCTTGTGGGACAAGCAAAAACGGGCGATCGTCAATAACGAAAGTTCGGAAATTATCGTGATGCTCAATGCCGAATTTAACCACTTTGCAAAGCATCCCGAACTAGATCTGTATCCGTCGGCATTAAAAACCGAAATCGATCGCTGGAACGAGCAGATTTATCATGCGGTGAATAATGGAGTTTATCGCTGCGGTTTTGCCCAAAGTCAAATCGCTTACGATCGCGCCTGCGAGGAACTGTTTTCGATGCTCGACCGGATCGATCGCACTTTGGAAGAACGGCGGTATTTATGCGGCGATCGCCTCACTTTAGCCGACGTGCGTCTATTTACAACTTTATTCCGTTTTGATATTGTCTACTATAGCTTATTTAAATGCAATCGCCGCCGCATCCAAGATTATCCCCATCTCGGATCGTATTTACGCGATTTATATCAACTTCCAGGGGTTGCCGAGACCTGCGATCTAGAGCAAGTCAAACGGGACTATTACGGTAATTTATTTCCTCTCAATCCCGGCGGGATTATTCCCTCCGGACCGGACATCACCCAACTGCACCACCCTCACGATCGCGATCGCTTCGGAACTGCAACAGGAGGATAAGTGATGGTTCAAGATCGGAATCTTTCAACCCATTCTGATGACCCTCAAGAAGAAAAATTAGGAAATACAACCATTCGATCTATAGAAGCCAAATCTATACTCAACAAAGCGAGTGGATTTATCAAAGCTTATGACTTTACTTTAAATCCTTATAAAGGCTGTCAGTATGGTTGTAGTTACTGTTATGCTGCCGCCTTTAGCCCTAATTCAAAAATGCGGGAAAATTGGGGAAATTGGGCGATGGTCAAAAAAAATGCCGCCACTCTTTTAGAAAAAGAATTACAAAAATGGGCAAACAACCATCCCGAACGCCCGCCCAGTATCTATATGAGTACGGTAACCGATCCTTACCAACCTATTGAAACTAAAAAGAAATTGACGCGAAGTTTGTTGGAAATCATGATTAAATACCAGCCGACTTTAGTCATTCAAACCCGTACCCCCACGATCGTTCGCGATCTCGATCTCCTCCGGAAATTTAAACGGATTCGGATTAATATGAGTATTCCAACGGGAAGCGAAAGAGTGAGAAGAGATTTTGAAGGACGTTCCCCCAGTATTAAAGCTAGACTGCGCGCGATCGGTTTTTTAAAACACAATATTCCGTGCAATGAAGAATATGATAGTCGTTTCTCCGTAACGATTACTCCCTTATTGCCTACTTTTCCAGAAGATGGAAACCAGTTCATACATCAGCTTCAAACAGTCGATCGTGTGGTCATTCAACCCTTTCACCAATTTAGTGAGCGATCCCTCGTTGCGGGAACCCGTCAACAAGCGCTAGATATCATTGACAAGTATCAATGGTGGTATAATGAAGAGGCCATGCATTATCACAGCTTTAAGGAAAAGCTCAAATCTCTCTTATCTGATGTAGAAGTATTTGAGGGCGCCTCTGGATTTGGCTATGATTGAACTGATTAAAAACTGGTGGAATTCCCTGTATGTGATTACCGCACTCAACAATAACAACTTCGATCTTGCCGAACGACGATTAGCCAAGCTTAAGATCCAGAAAAGTCCCATATCGGGAATTGCTAAATTACTTAACAAAAAGAAACAAGCCGAAACTGAGCTAGAAGATGCCAAGCAAGAAATCAAAAAACTCAAACAAGAAGTCACCGAATTTCGTCAAAAGGTTGAGTTTTTAGAACTCGAACAGCTTTTTGAAAATACGGATGCTCGTGGACTCTTAACCCCAGACTCTAATTTAATTGATTTTATTACCAATAGCTTTCATGTGGTCGAACACGATCGCGCAAGATTGCAAGTAACGGGAATCGATCGAACCGTTTTCGATCCATTTGAACATGAGTTGTCTTTGTTTTTAACCGAAGCATTTAAGAAAAATTCGACTCCCAAGAAACGTGAAGAAATTCAAAAAGCGATCGAAGATCTGGAAAAGCTTAAAAAGGGAATCGATCCCGAATACGCATTTAATTTCACTCCTGATGTCTATTTGCTGAAATATTTTGCAGAAAATGTTTACTGTAACTATTTAGTATGGTTTTTGATTTATCAAGTTGGACTGTTACCCACTAATTTTAATGTTCTCGATCTGGCTGCAGGACCAGGTACAGTAGCTTATGGGTTGGCGTTATTCTTGCAAAGCAGTCATCAATTTTTGCAAAATCCACTATTTCATATTTCTTATTATTCTTTAGAAGCTCAAGCTAACTTACAATATCGGGGTTTGCAGTTTTGGCGGCGTTATCTCGAATCTCATCCTCAACCTCCCAATACTTATTTCCGCTTCGATACTGCCAATATTTTTGATTACGAAAATTTTTTAGAAAAACTCCCACGAGACTTTTTTGACTTTGTTTTTATTTCCCATTGTTTTTTCAGCGATCGCCAATTTAGAGAAAGATCCTATAAAGCTTATAGTAAAATAATTGAGAATTGCTTAAAAAGTAATGGTAAAGTCGTGTTGGTTATTCAAAAAAGTAAATTATTTAAATCTCAAAATTTCATTGTAAATCAAAATAAAGATATAAAAAAAGAACAAACACTTATCGTTGAATTCCTAGAAAATTTAGGTCTTCGTCTTGAATGGTATAAATATTTAACGTCAACAGGTAGCCGAACTAAAATAAAAAATTTCTACAATTTTGCATCCAATCATCTCCCCCTGCAAACTTATCTTAATCCCCTAAAAACTAAATATTTAAACCTTGCTTATAATTCACACTATACCCTTGACGATTATGTAATTTTCGCAAAGCGAATATAGTTATTGCAACTAGTTGTATACCTTTTTTTATCATAAGTAAATCTACTTAATTTGTCATTCCCATGGGAACGGAAATCCACTAAAATAGCGATGAATTTCGCCAAACTGAGAATTGCTATATTCAATTAAATGTAAACTACTTTAGTTGGACTAACCCCAAAAAAGTCTGTCAAAAACTGTGAGAAAACTCTATTTTTTACTACCCGGAACTACTGGTCAATTTGCCTGCGGTGGGTTGTGGGCGGAATTGAAAACCTTTAATCTCGCCAAACATATTTGTCCGGCGGAAATTGTTACTTATCGACAGCGAGAAAAAGACCGTATTTTTTTGGACGATCTTTTAAAAGATCCGGGTTTAACCGACATCAAAAATAAGATTATTTTTGTCATGAGTTGGGGCTTCGATGTTGCCAAACTTGCCGATCGCCTCCGAGGATATCCCGCCATTTATCACGCTCATAGTGCCGGGTATGGCTTTGACATTCCCGCTCATATTCCTATTATTACAGTTAGCCGCAATACCATGGGATATTGGGGACAAAAAGCACCCCATAATTTAATTTATTATTTACCCAATCAAATCGGCGATGAATTTCAAAACTTCAACCGCGATCGCGATATCGATGTCTTAGTGCAAGCGCGTAAATCCTCCGATTATTTACTCGATCGATTAGTTCCAGCTTTGCAAAACAAATGTCAGGTTTTTGTGGTGAATTCCTACATTGAAGATTTGCCGGGATTGTTCAATCGGGCTAAAATTTATCTTTACGATTCCGCTCAATATTGGGCATTACAAGGGGTCAGCGAGGGATTTGGTTTGCAACCCTTGGAGGCGATCGCCTGTGGCTGTTATGTTTTCTCTAGCATTAATGGCGGGCTTTCGGATTATCTCGATCCGGGATTTAACAGTTATAAAATTGCCGGATATTCTCCAGATTACGACATTCAAAGAATTTTAAGGGTGTTGGAAAAGCCCGATCCCAACTTATTCGATGAATCTTTACTCGCCGAATACCGCACGGATAATATTCTTAATCGCTTGCGAGTAATTTTGGAAGAAATTAACGAGTTTTTTGATAGTCGTCACCAGTGGAGTTCCACCATTCCCGAATTAACCCGATGGCGAATGATGAAACTGTGGGGACGAGGGATAGTCGATAAGTTGCGAAAAAAGTTAAGTCGATAAATAAGGGCGATCGCCTTCTGCAAGGATCGCCCTATGATTTAAGCATTCATTTGAGAAGTGGGCGATCGCCGATCGCCCACTTCATCGTTTAAACTTTAGTCGATATAACCCATTAAATCTTTTTCCGCATCTTGATTGTTGTTGGAACCCACAGGACGGGGACGCGGAGTACGATTGCTCAAGCGCGTCATTTGACTGGCGGGTTGATTCGGATCTCGATCTTTGGGATCTTTGTCAGTATTATGGTCGGCCATTGATTGAACTCCTGTATCGCGATCGCTATTTCCATTAAAATTATGTTGTCGATCGCCTGTCGAATTTATTATCAAAACTATCTAAGTTATCATTATAAAACACGATCGCCACTCTCTAAGACGCAATCGCAATCCCCGGGGCGATCTGTCTATCACGAGTTAGCTAAAATGTCAAAAGATCGGGTCAACCTCCATCGATGGGGTTCGAGCGGCATCGGGCATTTGAGCGGGAATGGCGATCGCCGAAAAGCACGGCCTACAAGCGATTCGGCCTGGATTTAGCTCCTGAATCGATCCGGCGCAACCCCATCCTCGAACGGGAAACCCCCCAAAGAAGCCCTCTTGCTGCAACAACTGGACTCGTCTTTGTGATTCAATCCTCCACCGATCCCGATTTGGTTCGCTGCCAAATTCCCTGTGACATCCTCCCGACGCTGAATCAAAGATTACAGCGCGGGCTTCCCAGCCTCACGATTGGGTGTTCCTGCCCCACGCCACTTATCTAGGTCATAGACCCCTGACAGACCGACTTGACAGGCGGTTTCCGTTCCCCAGAGTCCCTGGGATACTACATTCTCTAGTCCACGATGCAAAACCATCTCTGCTGCGGCATGGTCACGATGCGTTCGATCCCCACACTCAGGACAATGATGCTCTCTGACTTCCAACCCCTTGCTCACCGTAGCAAGGCAGTTGGGACAGGTTTGACTGGTGCCGTTGGGGTTGACTTTAGCAAAGTAGACCCCCCGTTTCCAGCACACCCATTCCGTCAGAGACAGGAATTGTCCGAAGGCAGCATCTACACAATCTGTTCGCAACATCCCTCGCGTCAAGCCTTTGACGTTGAGGTCTTCTGCAAAGATGGTTTGCGCCCGGTCGCAAAGCTGATGAGCCGTCTTCAGATGGAAATCTTTACGACGGTTCGCAATCCGATGGTGCATTCTAGCCACTTCGATTTGTGCTTTCTCCCAGTTTTGAGAACCCTTCTGTTTTCGAGCCGCTCTGCGTTGCAGCAATTTCAGCTTGCCTTGCATCGACTTGAAAAACTGGGGTCGCTCTTGGAAAGAGCGATCGGAAGCGGTCAAGAATCGCTCCAATCCCAGGTCAATCCCAATCGCCCGACCGTGAACCGGGACATCGGGAACCGATATATCCGATTCAATCGTAACGACGACATACCATTGCGTCCCCCGTACCCTGGACAGTACCCTTACCTGTTTCACCTTGAAACCATCAGGGATGGGACGATGCAGGTTGATGGGTACTTCCCCAATTTTTGGCAGCTTGATTGTGAAGCCATTGATGGGATTGTTCTTGAATTGGGGAAACACAAAGGATTTGAACTGACCGAACTTTTTGAAACGCGGGAATCCATGTCCCCGTTTCTGAAAGGCTTCCCAGGTATCGTGCAGTCTGCGAATTGTGGTCTGCAACACCTGAGAATGCACCTGACCCAGATGCGGGAATTGCTTCTTTGCTTTGGGCAGGTTGTTCTGCTGACGATGGTAAGACGGAAACGGTTCATCGGCAGGAATGATGTATTCCTTCTCCAACGAGCATCGGTCTACCTGACACTTACGCGAAGCAATCCAGTCTTTGAGTTCGCGTAAAGCGTAGTTATATACGCCTCTGCACGTCTCAAGCCACGACCGCAGTTCAGCCTGCTGTACGACATTTGGATAGATTCGGTAAGTGTAGTTCATGGTCAGCATGACTATAATTTACTACAGGCTATAGCTGCTGGTAAATGCTGGTCTCATCCCCATCGTAGGGCTTGGCCCTTCCCGCAGGGTGGGGATGAGACCAGCTCGAGGAGTCCATGGATCCCGACGCTGATGCTTCGCATACAGCGCGGGACTTATCGCTCCCCGAACCCCTCAAAAGTTAAACTATCGGGATGGTGAGGGCGATCGCCTGTATTTTCCATCGATACCCCATTTTCCCTCTTGCCACTCCCCACACGCTTCGGACTCCCTTTCCCTCCCAAACGATTTTTCCCGAAAACGATATTTCCCGTCCCAAAGTGGGTTAACTTATGTAACGATTGCCGATTTTCAATATGGGGTACACCGCTCAATCAAGGTTTATGAAATTGATGCGATCGAACTTGAAAAATTCCAAATCTATGCGACTTACCCGCTTATTTAGGGTCATATTCCGGCTTTTCCAACAACTTTGGTCGATTTACCAGCACTCCTTACAAACGGTCTTCCGGAAACGACCCAGTTTCGCCGCCCAATTTGCGATTTGGGGCTGCTTGCTGTTACTCGCGACCAGCGCCACTCGCGCTTTCGCTTACGAACCGACCGCCTCAGTCCCGTTTACCCCAGAAACGGCAACCCAAATCGCGAGACCGAATCCCGCTTCCGTACCCTTTCCCGCGCCCCCGCCGATGGAGCAACCCGAGGAACCTGTCGTTACCCCCGCACCCGCCCCCGCCGCCCAGTTCCTGCCCAAAATCGGGGTCAATCATCAACACGAGTTTCGCGGGGCTTGGGTCGCCTCGGTGGTCAATATCGACTGGCCCTCGCGGTCCGATTTGTCGGTCAGCCAACAACAGGCGGAATTAATCAACATCCTCGACCGGATGCAAGAACTCAATCTCAACGCCTTGATCTTGCAAATCCGACCGAATGGGGACGCCCTTTACGCTTCCGAAATCGAGCCGTGGAGTGGTTGGCTGACGGGAACCCAAGGCAAAGCGCCGAACCCGTATTACGATCCTCTGGAATTTGCGATCGCCGAAAGCCACAAACGCAACATCGAACTGCACGCCTGGTTTAACCCCTACCGCGCCAAAATGGGCGGGGAAAAATATCCCTACGGCCCCAACCACATGGCGGCCCAATACCCGCAATACGCCTATCAATACGGCGATCTGATCTGGATGGACCCCGGCGCCAAACCCGTACAAGACCGGGTTTACAACGTGATTATGGACGTGGTGCGCCGCTACGACGTGGACGGTATCCACCTCGACGATTATTTCTATCCCTATCCCAAAGAAGGGATTCAATTCCCCGACTCGCAAACTTATAACGCTTACCGACAAGCAGGCGGAACCCTCTCCGTGTCCGACTGGCGGCGGCAAAATGTCAACCAGGTCATCGAACGCATCTGGAAAGGCATCAAAACCGAAAAACCCTCGGTGAAATTCGGGATCAGCCCTTTCGGGATTTACCGTCCCGGAAAAGCCCCCGGTATTGTGGGGATGGATCAGTACGAAGCAATTTATGCGGATGTCAAACTGTGGCTGGAAAAAGGCTGGGTGGACTACCTCGCCCCTCAACTGTACTGGCGCATCGATCCGCCCCAACAAAGCTATCCGGTTTTATTACAGTGGTGGAGCGATCACAACCCCTTCCGCCGCCATATTTACGCCGGAAATTATCTGAGTAAACTCGATGGTAGCTCTTGGCCGATTTCCGAGTTCGAGCGTCAGGTGGAAATCTCCCGCGCGAGTGCGGACAAGCTCTCTCTGGGGAATATTTTCTTTAGCATGAAGGTGTTTAAGGAAAATCGCCTCGGCGTTAACGATCGCTTCCGCACCAAGCTCTACACGACTCCCGCCCTGGCGCCGACTATGCCTTGGTTGGATGCCACGCCCCCTCAAAGTCCGACGGGGGTCAGCCTCAACGGTCGTAACTTGACCTGGAATCGGGATAGTTCCAACGAGGTGCGTTCGTGGACGCTTTACCAACAGGTGGGCAATAACTGGCAACTGAAACAGATTTTTAATGCCCAAACTACGAGCGCTAATTTAGCTCCGGGAACCTATGCCCTCTGTGCGGCAGACCGCCTCGCCAATGAGAGTGCTGGGGTTGTGGTCTCGGTTCGTTAACGGCGTCCGTCCCTATTGAAAATCGATCTTGCATCTTTGAGGTAGGCTCTGCGCCTACCTTTTTTGATGGTCGATCTGGGGTCGATCTCGTCCCGATCGCCCCAATTTGCAATAAATTTCGTTAACTTTCGCTAAGTTTATTAAAATTATGATAGAGGCTGACCGATGGGACGGGCGATCGCCCGGACGGCTTGGCAGTCGGCCACCAGATTTTTTTCCCATAACTTGCACCTTTAAAATTGGAGACTCGATCTCGATGTCCGAGAAAAAAACAATTTTTGAACAGTTTCTCGCCCCAATTAGCGGCTGGTTTGTCGATTGGGATCGCGTGCGCGAATTGAAAAGTAGTATCGATTGGGAGAGCGCAATCGATCGCTTCCGCCAGCCCAACTTGACCTATCCGGCGTACTACCAGCGTCAAAACTTCCACGGGATTGAAGGCGGTTACCTCAATGCGTCCGCCGCGACCTCTTACGACCCGATTACTCGATACGCTTTACCCCCTAACGAAACTTGGGTCAGAGAAAGCGTTATCCACTCGATCCGCGCCCGTCCGCGACGAATTCTCGATCTCGGCTGCGGGACGGGTTCGACGACGCTGATGCTGAAACAAGCATTTCCAGACGCGGAGGTGGTGGGGTTAGATCTGTCGCCCTACATGCTGGTGATGGGCGATCGCAAGGCGCGCGAAGCAGGGGTCGAAATCGCCTGGGTTCACGCTAAAGCGGAAGCGACGGGATTGGATGACGAATCCTTCGACGTGGTTGCGGCATCGCTGCTGTTTCACGAAACCCCGGAGGCGATCGCCCGCGCTATCCTCAAGGAAAGTTATCGCCTCTTGCGCGTCGGCGGCGAAGTGCTGATTCTCGACGGTCATCAGCACACCCTACGGGACAATCCGTGGATGATGGATATTTTTGAAGAACCGTATCTCCAAGAATACGCCCGAGGCAGTGTAGATGCCTGGATGGGAGCGGCAGGATTTGGCGCGGTGCAAACCGAACAGGTGTGGGGGTTGAACCAACTGACGCGCGGGGTCAAACCGATCGCCCCCGGAGAACCCCCGGCGACGGAAGCCGAACCGGAGCGAACCGAACCAACTTGGGCGAGTGCGCCGAGTTATTGAGTGAGAGGGTAAAGCGATGAGTATCAAAGCGGTTTTATTCGATTTCAACGGGGTGATCGTCGATGACGAACCTTTACACGAACAGTTAATCGGGGAGTTGCTGATCGAGGAGAATTTACGTCCCAAACCGGGGGAATTTCGCGAAATTTGCCTGGGACGGAGCGATCGCGCCTGCTTGCGAGAGCTGTTGATGTCGCGCGGTCGCTTCGTCACCGACGATTATTTAGACGAACTGGTGGCGCGCAAGGCGAAGGCGTATCACAAAGCGTTGGAGAAGATGGAGCAACTGCCAATTTTTCCCGGGGTGGCGGAGTTAATTTATCAGTTGCACGGCGCTCAATTGAAGTTGGCGATCGTGACCGGGGCGTTGCGTGCGGAAGTTGAGTTAGTTTTGCATCGAACGAATTTAGCGGAATATTTTTCGGCGATCGTCGCCGGAGATGACGTAACCACGAGCAAACCGCAACCGGACGGCTACCGACGGGCGATCGCCCGTCTGAATGATTGTTATCCGGACTTACACCTCAAGCCGTCTCAATGTCTGGCGATCGAGGATACCCCCCCGGGGATCGAAGCCGCCAAACGCGCCGGAATTGCCGTGGTCGGCGTCGCCAATACTTACCCGTTTCACATGCTCCAGCGCCAAGCTAACTGGACTGTGGATTACTTGCGCGACCTCGAACTCGATCGCATCCAGCAAGTTTACGCCCCGGTCGCTTGAAAGACTGGGGAAGCCTCGATCTAGCAGCGATTTTAGGAATTTTGAAAAAATTTTCGGCCAGCCCTTTCAATTTTTCTAAAGCGTATGCTAGGATAGCAAAGGTTCGGCCACGGGGAATTAGCTCAGTTGGTAGAGCGCTGCGATCGCACCGCAGAGGTCAGGAGTTCGAATCTCCTATTCTCCATTTTTTTACTGTCCTAGATTAGGTTAGGATATTAACTTTTGCGCCTATTTGGCAATTTGCGATCGTACCCATTCCTTGACTTGACGACGAGTGGCGAGTCGTCCATCTTGGCGATGGCGATCGAGAATTTGGGGAATTTCGCGAAGGTTATGCAGAACCACGCGATCGCCGCGAGAAGATGTTGTAACAACCATTGTTTGACCTCTTTACCTGAGATTTCAGCACTTGCGGATCGAGTCGCCAATTCAATAGTGAATTGTAAATCAAAAGGTGGTTGATGTTTAAGGGCGAGAAAAAGGTGAGAAAATTGGAGTTAGTGGACTTTGATTGCGAAAGGGCGATCGTGTCCCTCGATATAGGTTAGTCTATGATTTCTTTGTATTTGGAGCAGATTTATTAATCATTATACAAACACTAAAAATTATCTAAAAATACTATAGACATAGACTGACAAATACTTGCGATCCATTAAGTATTGGGACAATCGCTCTATAAGCCCATCCTTGTAAAGAAAACTTAACCGCGATGGCTCTCTTGAGTTCTCTCGAATTGGGATTCGTTTTAATCCAGTCATCTAATTGTTGAATCTGCTGCTCAATTTCTAATGACATCCTTTAATGTTGGGCGGACTAAACACGCAATCATTTTAGCAAAATATCTAATGCTTTGATTTTAAATCTAAAATGTAACCGCTATAGAGAGGGGAGTTTGTTTTCACAGCCTTCGGTTTTTTGAGTGGGATCTAAAGCTTAGAATGCTGGCTCCCCTTTTTTCTCCACAAGCGCTTCAATCGGTTTTTCGCAACACCTTTAGCCCCTCCCACTCAACTTTTGTCAGTCAATCAGTTTTTTAATTCAGGCTTTATGTGGTCAGTCTCCTTCTCTCCTGCCACTACCCCCTGAATAGTTACGAATTATCGTCTTGAATCTTGAGCAATCGCGGAATTAATTTTCTCGCGGTTGTAGCTAGAAAAATTGTAAATTACTGAAAACACAATGATGAACTGGAAACAAGTCTGTACAGGAACTTTACTGGGAACTCTGGTAAGTTCGATTGGCTTACCCAGTCAAGCCCAAGATACCACGGGAAAACTCAATCAAGCTATTTGTATGGAAGATTGGGAAGGCGCGATCGCGATCCTCGATCATATCATCCCAGATTATCCTAAAAGCCAGAATACCTTGGCAGAATATCGCGATCGCCTGCAAAAACTTTCTGAAACAGGTTTAAGCGAAGAACAAAAAGCCCAATACTGTTCTCCAGGACACCCAATATCACCCAATCCTAATCCTGTACCACTCAATGAAAACTCACTAACCCGCCGCGTTTCGAGATACTACGATGAAGAATTGTGGGATTACATCCATACCTCGCGCGAACCTTTCGATAGTGATGGTCGGAGTTACGAGGAAATCACGACTTTCGTTGAATTTCCGGGGAGAATTTCTAATCTCTCTTATTATTACAGTTGGAGTGCTGAGAATGGCACTTACTTAGCCGCCACGTTTTCTGACCACCAGTTGGAGGAGTTGTCAGCCGATGAAGTAATAGACTGTCAAGAAAACAATGAGTGCGATCGCATATCCCCTCCGGCTGAGTTTGAGCGCCTTGTTGAACGTTTTGAAGTAGGAATGAACGCTCAAGCGGTTT
Source organism: Oxynema mangrovii CENA135 (assembly GCF_016632315.1). Taxonomy (NCBI): domain Bacteria; kingdom Bacillati; phylum Cyanobacteriota; class Cyanophyceae; order Oscillatoriales; family Oscillatoriaceae; genus Oxynema; species Oxynema mangrovii. The sequence continues at coordinate 1,339,975 of NZ_JAEOXH010000002.1, forward strand.
TACAAGCGATTGTGCGAGAATTGGGAAAACCTTCATTGCAACGGGAAACGGTTGTGTACAGTTGGCAATTCCAAGAAGGAGAGACGTTTTGTACCATAGACGTTGATTTTTCTAATGATAAAGTCATTGGTTCAAGTTTTGGCTGCGGAATGTTGCCAGAATCTTAGCTTTTTTCTGATTTCAATACCAGAATAGAGTGACTTTTCTATCTGCGGCTACAAATGCGATCGCGGAATTGACTTTATCGCGATTGTAGTTGGCAAAACTATCAATTACTAAAAAACACAATAATGAACTGGAAACAACTCTGTAGCGGTATTTTACTGGGAAGTCTGGCGAGTTTATTTGCCTTACCCAGTCAAGCCCAAGATACCACGGGACAATTGAATCAAGCTATTTGTATCGAGGATTGGGAAGGCGCGATCGCGATTCTTTATAGTGCAATTCTAGATTATCCTGACAGTAATATTACATTACAACAGTACACCGATCGCGTCCAACAACTCTCGACAACGGGCTTAAGCGAAAGACAAAAAGCTCAATATTGTTCTCCTGAACTATCAACATTACCCAATCCAACTTCAGAGGAGACTCCGCTAACCATCCTTGTTAATGGGTATTACGAAGAAATCGGGAATTACTATCGAACCCATGGGGATATTAGCTACGAGGAAGTCACGAATATCCTTCAACTTCCAGGCAAAATCGCTAATCTTGATTCGCGCTATACTTGGCAAACTAAGGACGACACTTACATATCTGCAACTTTCGCCAATAATGAGTTAACGGGTTTGTTGGTTCCGGCTGAGTTTGAGCGTCTTCTCGAGCGCTTTGAGGTAGGAATGAAAGACCGGGCGGTTTTGCAATCCATGGTACGAGAATTGGGAGAACCTTCTTCACAACGAGAATTAGTGGTGTATGTGTGGCAGTTCCAAGAAGGAGAAATGGTTTGTACCTTAAGCGTTGATTTTTCTAACGATGAATTTTCCGGTACGGGATATGACTGCGGGATATTACCAGAATTTTAGCCATCGCCTTATTTAGCTACCGCAATAAAGCTTTTCTGCTGTCGTGGAATGATTGTACCTTACAGCTACAAAGGCGATCGGGCGAAGCCTGCCACTTCGCGATCGCGGAACTAACTTTTTCGCTATTGTAGCTAGAAAAACTGTAAATTACTGCAAACACAATGATGAACTGGAAACAAGTCTGTAGCGGCATTTTACTGGGAAGTCTGGTAAGTTGTACGGGATCGCCCGATCGAGTTCTCGACACCACTGACCAACTCAATCAGGCTATTTGTATGGAAGATTGGGACGGCGCGATCGCGATCCTTGACGATTTAATTTCAGATTATCCTAACAGTCAAACTACATTAGGAGAATATCGCGATCGCCTGCAACAACTTTCTGAAACAGGGTTAAGCGATGTACATCAGTTAGATTATGACTGTACTAACGAATCGCTCCCCAAGACTGAAGAAACACCCCTCAGCGATCGTGTAGAAAGCTATAACGAGCAAATCGAATACGGGATGAGCTACGCTGAAGTCGCTACAATTATCGGTCGTCCGGGGAAAATAAACTATCTTTATTCCTCATATACGTGGAGAGATGAGCATGGCAATTTCCTCTTTGCTAGTTTTTCTGACGACCAGTTGGATAATTGGAATGTTAATGAGATTAGGGACTGTGAAGACAACAATCCTCGCTGTGTCGCTGTTGATATTACCACTCCTGTTCCTGCGACTGAGTTTAAAGAGATTGCAGCCCGTTTTGAAAGAGGTATGAACGCTGAAGCTGTTTTAGAACAGCTTTTGCAGGAATTAGGAGAACCCGAAAGTCAGAGCGAACGGGTTCATTATGAGTGGCGGTTCGCAGAAGCAACCGATCCCGATCCTAATAATTGCACGTTGTATGTTTATTTTAGCAACGTTAAAAGTGAGATGGTTAAACTTACTTTAAACAACGATCGTGTATCATTCAACCAGGCTGACTGTTTATACGATGATAGATAACAGCAAAAGCCCTTCTACCGTGGGAGAGGGGTTTGGGGTGAGGGTAATAAAGCTGAAATTAATAATGCTTGACATACTCCCGGTGCTGAATCAAAGATTACAGCGCGGGATTCTCACAGATAGTGATTCTTGATTCAGCGAGACAACGTATTGAATCTGATTTCTCATCATCAACAGAGGTCGGACTCTCCTCAAGCGTTCCCGGTCTCCCGGCAGTTTCCTTATGCCCTAAGGTACTGTTGTTATTCCACTCAACACCTAGAATGTTCATGCCCCTTTTTAAAATATTTAATGCTGCATTCGTATCTCGACAAATTTCGATCTGGCATTGAGGACATTGATGAGTTCTAGTGCTGAGTGATTTTTTCACTCGATGACCGCAATTTGAGCAGTCTTGGGAGGTGTAGTTAGGAGTAACAGCAACCACGGTCTTGTCCCAGATTTTCCCAAAATAATCTAGCCATTGAGTGAATTGATACCACGAAGCATCAGAAATCGACTTAGCCAAGTGATGGTTCTTAACCATGTTTTGTATCTTGAGGTCTTCGTACACCACGACATCGTTAGATGTCACTACGCATCGGGCTAACTTAACTGCCCAATCTTTACGTTGGCGTTGAACCTTCAAGTGTGCTTTACCTAGTCTGATTCTGGCTTTATGGTAGTTATTTGATTGTGGTTTTGCCCCTTTTACAAATTTTCTAGATAGTCGCCGTTGAAGTTTCTTAATTCGAGCCTCTGCTCGTCTTAAATACTTGGGGTAGATAGCGGCATTATCGTTCTGGTCTTTATAGAAATACTTCAGACCTAAATCAATACCGATCGCCTCTCCAGTATAGTTTCCCGGCTCAGACCGTACACTGTCAAAACAGAATTGAGCATAATAACCATCAGCCCTTCTCACCACTCTGACCCGGTTAATTTTAAGTCGGAATAAATCCTCTCGGGTTTCGCGATTACAAAACAAAGAAAATCGACCCGCTTTAAAGCCATCGGTGAAGTTAATTGCTAAGCAATCCTCTGACAGCTTCCATCCGGTCGTTTTATACTCAACTGAACGAGAATGCTTTTTAAACTGAGGATAACCTTTCTTCTTAGCGCCTTCGTGGCAACGGCGATAAAAGTTAGAAATTGAATTCCAAGCCCTCTCCGATGATGCCTGACGAGCCATTGAGTTTAACTTTTTGGCAAAAGGGAACTCACGGGCTAGTTCTTTGCAAAGCAGGGATAAACGAGCCTTATTGACATTTGGCTCGTCGCGCCATAGTCGAACTGCCTTATTTCTAATAAATTGAGCAGTTCTGATGGCATTGTCTAAGGCTCGATCTTGTACCTTAGAGCCGTTTAGTAGCTTGGCTTCTCTAACTATCATGACTTAATTTGACCGCAGAGAAATGCGGATAAGCACAAATCCTGCATTCTTTTTTGTGGGTGGCAATTCATCTCACCGCCAAATCAAAGATTATGGCGGGAGCCTTCTTGCAACATTGAAGTAATTGCAGAGTGTATTGCTCTTGAGCATATTCTTCAAACAGAGAGTCGAGACTTTCGGGTTCAAACAGATGCTCCATCAATCCCTGAACCATAATGCTGGTTGGGGTTTCTTGGGCAAAACGCTCGAAGGTGGTACTCTCTATCATGACTTTCTCCGCACTACGGCTTTCACTCTCTATCTTGTGATCGCCTCACCACCTTGAAAGAGCTGGTCGCCGACAGGTTACGATCGCCGATAGCTTTTGGCGGCTTCCGCCGGAAATGTCAAGTTCATTGTCCGATTGCCTGATTCGAGTGCTATTTTTTATGCCTTCCCTTTCTACACTCAACTCTCTCGATGCGAACGCTACGCCCACGCAACAGGCGGGGGATCCCTCGTCGAGTGCTGCGACCGAGCCGAGTTTATCCCCTTTGGAGCGATTGGCGGAGCGGATTCGTCAGGCTCATCGTCAATGTCAGGCGGCGATCGATTTCGGTCTCCTCCAAGCCCACGATGCGGGAGCTTGCTTGGTTCGCGCTCAAGCCCAGTTACCGCCGGATCGCTGGTCGGTTTGGCTCGCCGAGTCGTGCCAGATTTCTGAAAATACCGCTCAAACCTATATCGCGATCGCCCGAGGATGGCCGGGGTTGGAACTGGCGCCCTCGTTGCCCCCCGGGCGATCGCCCGCCTCCCAAAAACCGGACGGGTCCGGGGACGAAAAGAAAGGTGATTTACACTCACCTACTGCAATCATGGCCGAACCCGTGCTTAAACCCGTCGATCCGAGCGATCGTTCTCAACCATTTGACGCCAAAGACCCGGTAGCGCCCCCAACCTCGGCGAAACCGACCCCAGCGAAACGCTCCGATCGCCCCAAAGCCTCGGAAGTGTTCAGTTTCTGGATTCCCGGACGAGTCAGCCCCAAAGCCCGTCCTCGGGTGACCGCCAACGGCACTTATTTGCCCAAGCCTTACCGTCAGTGGCGACTGCGCGCCGAAGGGGAAATTTTGATGCAGTTGCAGCAAATGCATCCCCAACCGCAATTGCCGATCCAACAGGCGGCGGTTCAGGTCGTCCTGCACGGCAAACATCGCGGCGATGGCGACAATCTCGCCGGATCGATTCTCGACAGTCTGGTCGGCGCGGGGGTGTTGCCTTCGGACAGTCTCAAACATTTGCCTTACGGCTGCTGGCGCCACGTCCCGGACTCGCAAACCGGGGTGCAGATCGATATCAAGCCTTTACCTCCGGGTCGGTGACGACGGCGGGCGATCGCTGTACCGTGGCAGATTTGAGCGATTGGGGTTTTTGTGGAGATTTCCACAAACTCGCTCCCGAAGTCTTGAAAAACGTTGAAATTTGCAAATTTCTCTAACTAGACGATCGGTACTTAGGGTCTGTCATCAATTAAGAAAATTGACAAAAATAGTGAAATGTGTGTAGCCTGCTACCCGTTCACTCAAGATAGCTCAAAACCGGGATGAAACGGCGTTACGCTTTACGAGACGACCAATGGCAACGCATTGAACACCTGCTTCCGGGTCGTCCGGGTACAGTTGGGGTCACAGCTAAAGATAACCGTTTATTCGTCGAAGCCGTGTTGTATCGCTTTCGAGCAGGGATTCCTTGGCGAGATCTTCCCGAACGCTTTGGGGATTTTCGAGTCGTCCACACACGCTTCACTCGCTGGTCAAAAACTGGGGTGTGGGAGCGCGTTTTCCAAGTCCTCTGCGAGGAAGCCGATAACGAATATGCTGCCATCGATTCCACCATTGTGCGAGCGCATCAGCACAGTGCTGGAGCATCAGGGAGTTCAGCCGAAGAGGAAAATATCGGTCGTAGCCGAGGCGGGTTGAGTACGAAAATTCATGCGGTGGTGGATGCTTTGGGGAATCCCATATCTTTTTTTTAACTCCCGGTCAGGCCAGCGATCTAGTCGGTGCCGAGCGGTTGCTACCATCAGTGGAAGTCCAGGCACTGCTAGCGGATAAAGCTTACGATGCCGACGAACGAGTCAGACAACCGTTGCACGAGCGAGGGATTGAAGTCGTCATTCCCTCGAAAAAGAATCGAAAACAAGCCCACGATTACGATCGATTCTTGTATCAAACCCGACATCTGGTGGAAAACTTCTTTGCCAAGCTCAAACAGTATCGAGGGATTGCCACTCGTTATGACAAGCGCTCGGTGAACTTCCTGGGTGGCATTTACCTGGCTGCATCCGTGATTTGGCTGGCTTAAATGTCCGCAGGCGCTTTCCTCCACATTTGGTCACTTTTGTCAACCTACATAATTGATGACACGCCCTAGGGCGATCGCTCCTAAAATCGTGATTAGATCCTAATGAGATAACACGACAGCAACGGCAATGGACTCTTTAGCATTTATCCATCTGGCTCAAGCTTACGACGAACCCTTACCCGCCCCCGAGCCCGTCAAGGTCAACTGGCGCCAAGTCAGACGGCGATCGCTGCGCTCGATCTTGCCTTTGGGGATTGCCCTCTCTTTGTTTGGGGCGATCGCTCCCGCATTCGCCCTCCTCAAAGATGGCGATTACGGCGCCAAGGTCACTCAAATTCAAAAGCGCTTGCAAGAACTCGGTTATTTCCAAGCCGACGCCACCGGATATTACGGCGACTATACCACCAGTGCCGTCAAGCATTTTCAACGGCAAAATGGCTTGAAAGAAGATGGCGTCGTCGGTTCCCAAACGGAAGCCGCTTTGCAAACCACCTATCCGGCTACCCCCGAACCGGATACCCAACCCACGGTCAGACGCGGCGATCGCGGCGCCACGGTGTTGCGGGTTCAACGTCAGTTGAGTTCGCTCAAGTATTTCGACTATCGCAATATGGATGGCGTGTTTGACGCGGAAACGGAAAAAGCCGTTTCCCAATTTCAGCGCGATCGCGGTTTGAAAGTCGATGGCGTGGTCGGCTTAAAAACTCACACGACCCTGAGAAATCTCACGGGTTTGTAAAGCGACCCGCAAGGGAGGCGATCGCCTCCCTGTTTCGATTGGATCTAATGGACGGGTTATACCGTTTTTCAAACAATTGAGAAAAATTGAGGGACGGATACGGTAGTGCGATCTCCCTACTCGTTCCCTTAAAATGACAGCAGAATTTTGGCGTCGATCGCCTTTAAAGTGAGTTCGATCGTCGGGCGCTCTTGCGTAAAATCGATCTCGACCTCATAGCCACTATCGATGACTTCCAAGCCCCATCGATCTTGACGACTTGGATGCTTTTCTCGAACCTTAGCATCCCCGCTTCGTTGGCGCTTTTGTAAGTGAAACTTGAAATTATCGAACGTCGTTTGATCTTCAATTGCAAACAAGCGATTTTCTGCCGTCCCCAGCGTTTTAATTTCGAGATCGCCAACGTTAAACTTGATATTTCCATTATCAAGACGTTGAAGATCGATATCAGCAGATAACCCGTCAACTTGTACGCGATCGTCGCGATCGTTATTATATTTAGGCAATGACGGATAAAAAGGAAATTTAATCGTGGGATTAATCCCCCACTCGCGTAACCGATTTTCCAAGTCATACCGAATATCGTCAGCGCGATAAACCTGCCCTTGATTGGCAAAATAATCGGCTTGCTTTCTTTTCGTGACAATCCAACGTTGTCGGGCAAATTCTTTGAGATCTGTAGCTAAATCCCCAATAAATCGCTCGTAGAACTTGAGGGTAGCAACCAATCCCCCAATTCTTTCAAGCGCAGAACCGATCTGTTGCATGGAAAGATGGAATTCCCAATCGTTCTGACTTAAAATTTGCTCCATGAATTGTTCGTATCGTTGGCGGTTCTCCACATTCATATCGATGGAGGTTAAATCCGAGTAAGCAATAGCGCGCACGATATCGCACTTTAGCCGTAATTTTTGCGTTTCGGATCCGGCGATTGTCGAGAACTCTCGGTCAATGTCTGCGATCGCCTCAATCCACTGATTACGCTCGATTAAATAGGTCACTAAAGCCCCAAGAATCTCCAGTTTTTCATCCCCTTCAGTTTGACTCTGAGCAAAGCATTCTTTGACTTTCTCAAGTTCGTCTAGTTCAATATATAAACGCAAAGCACAGGTGTATTGCTTTTCCTTTTCTAAAGCCGAGGCAACAGTTTTTAAGGAAGCAGGTTGCATCTTCGTCGGTTTTCCCGCTTCTTCCCATGCTCGAACGATGCGATCGATCGCACCTGCTTTCGCCAACCATTCTATCTTTTCGGGGAAAGGATTGATTTCAGCTTGGGATAAATAATACTGAGGAATTTCGGTGGCGTTACCATTGGCCAAACAATCTTCAGCTTTGTGATAGTCTTGCGCTTTAAAAAATGCTTCTCCCGCCGCTCGCAACATCGATGAATATCCCCATCGATCTAATTCGCTAAAAGTAGAACCCAGTTTCAACCATTGTTCTCGGGTAAAAGATCCTGGATCGATCTTGGCAATGCGAGACTTAAATTCGGCGATCGCTGTTTTCCATTGCGGTAAAAAAGGAGACCCAATATGTTTTTGAACAATACATTTTTCTAAAAACTCATTAAACTTTAAAAGAGTGCGATCGGTTCGCGCGCGATCCACCATAAACTCGGCTAAATTTACCGCTAGACGATCTTTATAGTAATCGTGGCGATCGCTTAAATCGAGCAAATCATCCCAACACATCCCTTCCCAAAAACAATCCCATGCACGTTCGTATTCGCATTGATTGACAAAAGCTCGTCCGGCTTCACGAAAGCGCTCTTCAAATTGTAAGGCTAAAGCTTCGCACCAATCCGCTTTTTGACTTTCCCCCACTGAACTATAGTACTGTTTAGCTCGTTTGAGTAATCTTGGATTTTGTGAATTTAAACCTTTCGTTTCAAATTCTTGGGCAATTAAAAGCGGATTGTCTTCGGAAATATCTGTAATCGTCGTTACGCCGCCACTACTTAATAATTGAATGGCATTTTTCCAAAGTTCTCTATTGCTCGAATGGCTCAAAAATCGATCGAGTTCGCTTTGACTGCTCGCATACCTCCAGAGTTGAGCATCCCCTACTTCGGAATCAATAATAAATAAGCGCTCCATTGCACGACTGGCGGCGACATACAATTTATTGAAAAAATATTCAAACTCAATGGGACAATCGTTGACTGTATCTTGATTCCAAATTTGCGGGTTGCACGCTTCTCCAAACTTGTAGAGAATTACTTTTTTGAATTCCAATCCTTTAGCGGCGATCGCACTCAAAATATTTTTAACGGGTTCTCCCTCTCCAATATCTACAAAAATTTGACTGAGGATTTCATCATTTTGCACGAATTCATTTTCTTCCCCTTCTTCACAGGGAACGATGATAATCGTGTCTTTCACGTATTCTTTGAACTGCTGCAAAGAAATTTGGCGATCTAAGATGAATTTTTGGGGATCGGGAAAATCTACCTTTCTCCATTCTTTCTGAGGCTTCAAATCCGGTAGATTAAAAATAATGCTACGCCAAAATTGAATTAAGTTGGTAAACCGGACAATCGGAGGACTTGAACGATAATTAAATTCTAATTCTTTGAGGTTGAGGTCGATCTCTAGTTCCAGTTCGTTCAGAATTGCTTCATGAAAAGCCGCTTTAACTGTAGACCACCGAAATCCCGTGGGATTCAACGTTTGTAAAGGATCTCCGGCAAATGCAAACGGCAGCGAAAAAATTGGCATTCTTTGTAAATCGTATTGGGAAAGCTTCCACAACTTCATAATGAGCTGTAGTTCGATCCGCGTGAAATCTTGAGCTTCATCACAAAAAATAGCCGCATAATCCGATTCATAAGAATCGAGTTCTAGAACTTTTCTGATTAAATCTTGATCGTCCCAATATTGATGCTCTTGCGCCGTAGATTTATACCATCGCTCCCAAATGGTTTCGTAAATTTCTTGATAGTCACTAATTTCTATCGTGCGATCGCGGCGATTGACAATTTCTGTGGTTTGATAGTCGGACGGCGAAATTTCTCCTTCTAGTCGATATCCCTTAATAAAGCTTCTAATCACATGCCAGCAAATCTCTGCATTCCATTTTTTGGCTTGAGGTAACCGACAATTATTTTCATATAATTTCTTAAATCGAAAGAAAGAAATATAGTTTTCAGCAGAAAACTCTCTTTGATACTCTAAGGGAAGCAGTTCTATTAAAAATTTCTGGAACGGCTTAAAAAAGGAACTGACATCGGGGATCGGATCGTCGGTCGTGCGTTCTGACTGAAAACGATGGTGAGACACTAAGAGTTTTTGTACACCTTTTTTTGCAACTTCGAGCAACCGCTCGTTATAGGTTAAAAATAAAGGATCTCCTGAAAGCTCTGTTTGCTGAGAATTATAATATTTGCGGTGGCAATAGTCAGAAAATAGATAAAGTAGCATCGTAGATTTGCCACTCCCGGCTCGACCATTAATAAAAATTGGTAAAGAAGAGCGATCGGTTGTCAAACTAGACACGGACTCTAAAAGCAGCATTTCTTCTGCGGAAAGGGCTAGATTCGCTTCTTCTTCCCGTTCGATCTCCAGCCAGCATTTATCGTCAGCTAATAAATAATCCGGATAAGAGCGCTGGGCAAAAACAGTTAACTTCTCAATAGGAACTTCGCCACTAAATAGATTATCGCTTGCACTTTCATAAAATTTATTTTTACGACCTAACTGCAAGATGTCTGCTTCAGCAGGTAGATTTTCAAAGGGTGCAATTAAAAATAAAATATGCCTGGGGGGAGTATCTGCAGTCAAAATTTGACTGTAAACAATACTTTGGCTTTCACCATACATCCTAACTTGAGGCCATCCAGGTAAAGATTCGCCAATATCGCTGTTTTGAGCGATATCACCAATCAGTTGATAGTAGGTTTGCCAATAATCTTTAATGTTTGGTTTTCTAAATCGGGTGACCCATTCTTCACTTTCATAAATGACTAAATCGTTGGCATCTATCCCCCAAGCGGGGAGTTCTAACCAAGGTTGCATATCCGGAGGAACGCGCCAACGAAATGAGGGAAGGTTAGATGCTTTTTGCGCTTCTATTGCTTTTTTCAGCTCTTCAGGATCGAGAAGGTCTTCTAAGTCTGTTTTTCCGGTGTCTCTCAATCGATCTGAAAATTGTCTGTAGTCTCGATCGTGGTCGAAAATCTCTAAAAGACACAAAATCTTTTCTTGTTCAACTTGTTGGATCGATCCGATGAATCGATAACGCCTGTGGTCTTTTCTTAAGTAAGACGATCGCAGGGTTTGAAATAAATTGGTTTTCACAAAGGTTTCATCTGCCTTTTGACTATCTTCGATCAGTCGTTCTATTGGTCTGTGGAGTGAATAAAGCTCTTCTTTGTCTCTAAAGCGAGGCGTAATATATATGTACACTTGGCAATCTCCTCTTATAGTAGAATTGAGGGGTTGTTTTGTCTTATTTTATGGTTACATAAAATAAGCTGAATGGGAAGGGGATCGATAATCATACAATTAACTTGAGCTTGATTATTGCATCTCTCATTAAGCTGTGGAATCACCAAAGTTATGACCTTAATTCTCACCAATGACGACGGGATCGACGCGCCGGGAATGGCGGCATTATGCGAAGCGCTGGACGGACGGGCGATCGCGATCGCCGCTCCCCAAGACGAACTCTCCGGATGTGGTCATCAAGTGACGACGAGAAACCCCATTCACGTCGATCGCCGTTCGAGTACGTCATGGGCGATCGCCGGAACCCCCGCCGATTGTACCCGGATCGCTCTTTCTCACTTATATCCGGAGGCGAGTTGGGTGATTTCCGGGATTAACTCGGGGGGAAACATGGGGGTCGATATCTACATTTCCGGAACCGTGGCCGCCGTGCGCGAAGCCGCCTTTCACGGCGTTCCCGGCATCGCCATTTCTCAGTATCGTCAAGGCGGACGACCCGTTAACTGGGAAATAACGACCCATTGGGCCAGTCGGATTTTGGCCGATCTGCTCGATCGCCCCCCGGAACCCGGGTGTTTTTGGAATGTCAATTTACCCTATCTCGAACCGGGCGATCGCGAGCCGGAAATTGTTTTATGTGAGAACTCTTCCCAACCCCTGCCCATTGACTATCACATTGAAGGGGATTATTTTCACTATAGCGGGCGCTACGGCGATCGCCCCCGGGAAACAGGAACCGATGTCGATGTTTGTTTTTCCGGCAATATCGCCATCACTCAGTTATCTGTCCGCGCGATCGCGGTGCCTAGATTTGTCCAGGGGATTTAAGGGACAATTCAGAACGGGAAAAAGTGAAAATATAGGCGCAAAACCCTCAAAAATCGAGCCTTAAAACTCCACAGAATTCAACCGGGAACGATCGCTGTTGGAAACCCCCACTGTTCGCCAATCCGGATCGATCGCCCGCGATCGTCTTGCAGTTTGTGGGACGCGCGGCGATCGCAGCCAACGCGAACCACCACCGTTGACCTCCCCCGTTTGCAAAACCGCGCGATCGCCGTTGGCGAAGGTTCAATCGAAGCGGTCTTCGTCCACCTTATCGATCGCCGAGCAACGCATCTAAAAATGCTTCAAAAAAAAACGTCACGGCGATCGCGCAACGACTGGAGCGCCCTTTTCCTCTGCTCTGTAGGGAAATAGCCTCACGAGATCCCAGGGCGCCGACGGACAGGGGTGCCTTCCCCCATTCTCTCCCGATCCCCCAATTTTGTATAGTGTTGAAGTAGTTTTTTTTGCGATCGCAATCCTATGCTGCTTAACTCGCCGAACGGCTGTAATTGCGCAATATGATTTCCTAGGATAACCCGCTCGGCTTTTCTCCCCGAGCGCCCTTGAATCCTCCCTGTTCGCCCGCAGCGATCGATCGTCGTCATTGCGAATCTCGCAACAGACCCTTGACGATTCGATCTCGGCTCCTCAACACCCACACCTGCCGAAAGGATGAATCAGTTAAATAATGCTTTCACGCTTTGGATGAGTTTAATGGTCGAGGCAATGCCCTTCCTGTTGTTGGGGGTATTGTTATCGAGCTTATTGCTCTTATTTGTAGACGAACGCAAGCTGATTGCGATCTTACCCCGACATCCCCTCCTCGGCGCTTTGGCCGGAAGTTTGATCGGTTTTTTATTCCCGGTCTGCGAATGCGGCAACATTCCCGTGGCCCGTCGCTTATTGCTCCAGGGCGTCCCTTCCTCGGTGTCCATCGGTTTTCTGCTCGCCGCACCGACCATTAACCCCATCGTCATTTGGTCTACTTGGGTCGCCTTTCGCGACCAACCGGAAGTGGTTCTGTGGCGCGTCTTATTTTCCCTCGCCATTGCCACGACGATTGGTTGGATCTTCAGCTTTCAGAAAGACTTGCGCCCCCTGCTACAGCCGTCGGTGTTGCGGGCCATGCCGCAATCCGCTCCCGAACCGACGCCGGAAGCAAAAAAAGCCCAAAGTATTTCGCCATTACTACAGTCGGGAACCTTTTTATTAGGGCAAGGGGAACAGCCCATGCGGCTCGATACGACCGCCGTCCAGACGACTCCGCTCCCTCAACTGGGGAACGCCCAGATCGGTTTATTTCGGTTTTCCGGGGTCGATCGCTGGCGAATTCGCTTGTTTGTCGAGAATACACTGCAAGAATTGCGAGAACTCGGCGGTATTTTAGTGGTGGGTAGCGCGATCGCCGCGATCGTCCAAGTCAGCATTCCCCGCGATATCATCCTCAGTTTGGGTCAAGGTCCGGTCAGTTCGATTCTGGCCATGTTAGCTTTCGCCAGTGTCGTTTCCATTTGTTCCACGGTCGATGCTTTTCTCGCCCTCTCGTTTGCGTCGAGCTTTACCACCGGATCGTTATTGGCATTTTTAGTATTCGGTCCGACGATTGACTTAAAAGCCCTGGGTTTACTCCTGTCGATCTTCAAAGGTCGTGCGGTAGTTTATTTAATGGCGCTAACCGCTCAATTGACTTTTTTGTTTACCCTAATTTACAACTTAAAAGTGGGTTGAAATGGGCATCGAAACCCCAGTTTCTCCGAGTCAATTGGACAGTTGCTGGTTTTGCGATCGGGGCGAAAAATTTTTCGCCCTTACGGCGGGATCTGCTGCTATCGATCGCACGATCGATGGCAGCAGATCGTTTAACTCATTTCCAACATCCGCGCGATCGGTTGCCATGCCGCCTCGCGAATGTCTTCGGGCAAGTTAATGTCTGGGGTGCGATTTTTCATACATAAGTATAATTTTTCTAGGGTATTCAGACGCATGTGAGGACATTCGTTGCAGGCGCAGTTACTGGTCGAAGGTGCGGGGATAAACTGCTTGTCCTTCGCTTCTTTCTCCATCTGGTGGATGATGCCCGGTTCCGTCGCCACGATAAACGCCGAAGCGGGACTTTCTTTAGCGTATTGCAGCAGGGCCGTGGTCGAACCGATATAGTTGGCGTGACGCAATACCGGGGTTTCGCATTCGGGATGGGCGATGATTTCCGCGTCCGGGTGTTCGATTTGCAGTTGAACGATCTTTTTCTCGGAAAAGGTCTCGTGAACGATACAACTGCCTTCCCACAACAATAAATCGCGCCCGGTCCGTTCCATTACGTAACGCCCGAGATTGCGGTCGGGGGCGAAAATAATCGGTCGATCCGGGGGGAGTTGTTCGATAATTTTGACGGCGTTAGAGCTGGTACAGATGATGTCGCTCATCGCCTTGATCGCTGCCGAACAGTTGATATAAGAGACGACTAAATGATCCGGATGGGCGGCTTTGAATTGGGCGAAGGCGTCGGGCGGGCAACTGTCGGCGAGGGAACAGCCCGCATCTAAATCTGGCAGTAAGACGAGTTTGTTCGGGTTGAGAATTTTCGCCGTTTCTGCCATAAAGTGAACCCCAGCAAAGACGATGACCTCTGCCTCGGTGTTGGCGGCTTGACGGGATAAGCCCAGGGAGTCGCCGATGTAGTCTGCGATGTCTTGGATGTCGGGATCTTGGTAGTAGTGGGCGAGAATGACGGCGTTGAGTTCTCGCTTCAGTTCGGCGATCGCCTCGAATAAATCGTCGGGCAGGTCGTTCGATCCGGTCGTGTCTCGGGGAACAAGGGTGGAGGTAAACACAGTTATGGCCTGAACTTAGCTCGTTCGTTATCGTTATTGGAAATTATAGTAGTTTTTACCAAAAATGACAGGCGATCGCCGTCGGATCCTCGCAGGAGTTCTAGCGAAACGAGCCAACCCTTGCTTATGCTGGGTTTATGGGAAAAGTAAGGTAAAACGGGTCATGAGCGATCGCCAGTTTGAGCAACAGTCCTTGACGGTGGCTGTCGTCGGGGACGTTCACGAACAATGGGAAAAAGAAGATGCAGAAGCGCTGAAGGCGTTAGGAGTCGATTTAGTCTTATTTGTCGGCGATTTTGGTAACGAATGCCTTCGTGTCGTGCGGGCGATCGCCGATCTGGACTTACCCAAAGCTCTGGTTTTCGGCAATCACGATGCTTGGTACAGTGCCACCCACTGGGGGCGGAAAAAATGCCCTTACGATCGCCTCACCGAAGATTGGGTCGCCGACCAACTAGAAATCACCGATGATTTTCACGTCGGTTACGCTCACTTGGACTTTCCCGAGTACGGTTTGAGTGTAGTGGGGACTCGTCCCTTTAGTTGGGGCGGTCCGGAGTGGAAATATGCCGAGTTTTATCGCGATCGCTTCGGCGTCAACAGCATGGAAGAATCCCGAGATCGCATCCTCGCCGCCGTTCGCGAAACAAGCTGCGATACGATTATTTTTCTCGGACATAACGGCCCCTATGGCTTGGGTTCCTTACCAGAAGACCCTTGCGGTCGCGATTGGAATCCGATCGGCGGCGACTTCGGCGATCCCGATTTTCAAGAGGCGATCGCCGCCACTCGCCAACTCGGAAAAACGATTCCCCTAGTGACTTTCGGTCACATGCACCATAACTTGCGCCACACCAAACAACGGCAGCGACGATCGACCCACGTGGACGCCACAGGCACCTTATACTTGAACGGCGCCTGCGTTCCGCGCGTTATCGTCACCGAAACCGACGTCAAACGTAACTTTTTCCTCGTTTCCTTAGAAAATGGCGTCGTCACCGATGCTCGTCTCGTTTGGCTCGATCGCCATTTCCAGGCGATCGCCCAACAAATTCTCTACGAGAATCCCGGTAAAGCCATGCGTCAACTGGCTTAAGCGGATTTTAGGGGTTAGCGGTTAGAGTTTAGATTCTAGATCGCGATTTCGATCTCTTCTGAGGCGAAATTTTCTCAAAATGCCTGTTTTCTTTGCGAGGCAGGCACGCTAAGATTGAAAGAGTGCCAAATGGAGAGGTGGCAGAGTGGTCGATTGCGTCTGACTTGAAATCAGATGAGTCCGCAAGGGCTCCGGGAGTTCGAATCTCCCCCTCTCCGTTTTTGAACCAAAATAGCGACGCATTCCCCCACCTAGGAACAGGTGGGGGTTAAGGAGCGGCGGTTTCTATGTTAGGATGCTATACATCTTGAGCGGTACGGTAAAGGGCGGAACTGAGATTTCCGAACACCCCGGAGACACGACCTCTCAACTGAGGGAGAAGCACCCTGTAAATCCTGTGGAGTCGGTTGATACACGTCGGACTCCGGGTCAAAGTTTCACTCCAAGCCCCATAGCGGAAACGACTTGGGGGTGTCTCTGGGCAAAAGTTCCCAGAACACGGCGAGAATACCGCCTGTCGGGAGGGATAAACCCTTCTAATCAAGACACCGCCACCTCGCGTAGCAGGTGGAGGAGTATTCATCGTAGATAGTGGTTGAGGTGTGGGACAGTTCCGCACCTCGCTTGTCGATCGCGGGAGACGAGCAACATGCAGGGAAACGGGCTCATAACGCTGTTAACCGATTTTGGCTTGAGCGATCCCTATGTCGGCGTCATGAAAGGGGCGATCGCCTCCATCGATCCGGCGTTGCGCGTCATCGACCTCACCCACCAGATTGCCCCACAAAATATCGTGGCGGCCCGTTTTGCTCTCGCCTCGGCGATCGCCTACTTCCCTATAGGAACCGTTCACGTGGTCGTGGTCGATCCGGGGGTGGGGAGTCGGCGGCGGGCGATCGCGATCGCCTGTAAGGGCGCCTTCTTTGTCGGTCCCGATAACGGCGTCTTCGACGGAATCCTCGATCGCGCCGACCCGGCGATCGCCGTCGTCGAATTAACGGATTCTCACTACTGGCGCACCCCCAACCCCAGTACTACCTTTCACGGACGCGATATTTTTGCTCCGGTCGGCGCCCATCTCGCCCGTGGCGTCCCCTTCAGCGACTTAGGAACGGCGATCGCTCCGGAAACTTTAGTCCGATCGGACTTACCTGCTTGTCAAATCGGACCGACTCAACTTTCCGGTTGCATTCAATATGTGGATCGTTTTGGTAATTTAATCAGTAATATTCCCGGCGATGCCGTGGGCGAACGATCCTGGGTTTTGTCATTCGGCGATCGCCAGATTCCGAGTGGCCAAACTTATGCCGATGTCGGATCGAATGAGGCGATCGCCCTGGTCGGTTCTCACGGTTGGGTCGAATTAGCGGTCAATGGCGCTAACGCGCGCGATCGCTTTGGTTTAGATGTGGGGGCGAGGGTTGATTTGATTTTAGATTTTAGATTTTAGATTTTAGTTTTTATGTTTTTGATGATTTCACTAAAGATCTAGGAAATCTGCTTAAAAGGGGAGGGATTTTTGGATATTGTCATCGTCTATTGAATCCCCTTTTTCTCCTCTTGGCTTTTGCCTTTTTCGTTTAATAATTCACAAACCAAATTTCATACGTATTGAGCAATTCGTGATTTTCCTTATAACTGTTATCGAGATCTCCATAAACCTCTAAATCCACTAGAGGTAAAACAAACTTACGGCGATCGGAGGTTCGTTTGAGTTGAACTCTAATCCCTTCCTCAAGGGAAACATTTTCTTCAAATCCCAACAACAGAAATACATTTTCAAATGAGGGAAGTGTTGCTTTCGGCTTGGGTGATTTTTTTTGAATATGGGGAGGAGAGTCAAAATAGTCTTCTTCCCAGGCAAAAGGTTCGATACCTGTTAAATGGCAAGGCAAACTGATTTTGTTTTTAATATAATTCAGATAGGTTTTAAGATTTTTTTTGTTAACCTCGATATCTTCCGTCTTGAGGATGCTAGAAACTTTAGATTCTAACTCTTCTAGATCTAAGGGTTCGACAAAATCTTCGAGAAATTCGGCAAACTCTTTAATTTCCCGTTTTAAGAGAACCATATTTCTCTCTTCTTTAGAAAGGCGATCGATAATCTTGACGCCAAAGAGACCCTCATCGAGTTGAATTCCTCCAGCGATCGCCGAGGCTGACGGTTGATTTTTAGCGGGCTTTTTAGATTTAGACATCTTGAGAGCCTCTTTGCAGGTTTCCACCTTTAAAGTGTATCTTGAGTGCAGTTACTTTGCTGTCAATGTTTGACGAACAAACAATGATTCAGGAAAATTCCGACGAACCGATTGTTTACCAAGGACAGTTTGGTGAGTTTACCATCGATCGCGACGATCGCCTCGGGGTCGCGATTTACCGTGGGGGACTGGCGATCGCCGCCGCGTGTTTCGCCGTGGGGACGACCTTAGTATTATGGCAAGGAGTGACCGAGGCGATCGCCCCAGTTTTAACCTGGCTGTATGGGGGATTTTCCCTCGCCCTCGGCGTCAGCTTGCTGACCATTCACATTTATCTAGTTCCCTTGCATCGCTTACTACAATTGTTGTGGGGTGCGGGGGCGATCGCCACCGTTTGGGCGGCTGTGTCCTATCCCGAAGCCCTCGCCCTGACGGCTTATCAGCGCCCGATTGCCTTATTCGGCATGGGCTTTACCTTCGTCGCCCTTACGGGAATTTACTTTAAAGAAGCCTTTTGTTTCAACCGCTTGGAAACTAAAATTCTCACCCCCGTGGTGCCGATGCTGATTTTAGGCCATCTTTTCGGTATCTTACCCGCCGTTGGGGAACGGTTTTTATTGGCGCTTTGGGCGGTGTTATTCGTCGTATTCGCCTTGAGAAAGGCATTTCAAGCCATGCCCGACGATATCGGCGATAAAACAGTGTTCGAGTATCTCAAACAACAGCGATCGGCGCGCGTCCCTTCCTAAATCTCGCGATCGCCCGCGATCGATGGCGTCCCTTGACCACCTAACCATAAGGTTAAATTCCATGCCTACTCCCCCCTTGAGTGCGAATCCAGCGAGAACGGCAATGGACATTTTAATTGTCGAAGACGAACCGGACATCGCCGAGTTAATCGAACAATCTTTAGAAGAAGAAGGCTTTTGCTGTCGGATTTGTCATGACGGCTTCAGTGCTTTAGAAGCAGTACGCACCTCGCCGCCGGATCTGATCGTACTCGATTTGCGCTTGCCCGGATTGGACGGCTTGGAAGTGTGCGCCCGCATCCGACAGCAACACATCCCTAAAGATCCGTACATCCTCATGCTGACCGCCAGAGGGGAAGAAATCGATCGCATCATTGGACTGTCTACCGGGGCCGACGATTATTTTGTCAAACCCTTCTCTCCCCGGGAACTGATCGCCCGAGTCCGCGCCTTGTTGCGGCGCAGTTTGCGCCACGGCGGCGAAAGTCAGGTGTACCGCAGTGCCAGTTTTACCGTCGATGTGGACCGCCACGTGGCTCACCGCCACTACCATCACGAACCCGCCTCGGTGTTGGATTTAACCCATTTAGAATTCAAACTGTTAACGTTATTTGTCAAACATCCGCGCCGGGTGTGCGATCGCGCCCAACTGATCGAGTATCTCTGGGGAGATAACTTTTTCGGAAACGAGCGCGTTATCGATACTCATATTGCCCGATTGCGTAAAAAAATCGAACCGGATCCGCGCCAACCGCGTTTTATTAAAACGGTGGTCGGCGTCGGTTACAAATTTGAAGACGATACGCCGTCGAGTCTCAATTAGGGAGAGGCGATCGCGCGATCGCCCCTCCCCAGGGAGCTTTTATCCCCTCGACGGAGAAAATCCCCGATTGTCCCAGAATTTTCACGATTTCCCCCGTTATCGTATTTTATTGTTGCTAGACTACAAATAGCAAATTCCCACCGACGGACGGAAAGCACGGTTATGCCTGGAGTCGTGAAAATCGAAATAGCCGAAACGGCTGACGAACTCAAAACCCTGTTAGGAAAACAAAAAACCTCTCAAAAGTTTCTCCGCGTGCAAGCGCTCTACCTGCTCAAAACCGGACAAGTCAAAACCGTAACCGATCTCTCCAATCTCTTGGGCAAACATCGGGTAACCGTTCAAAATTGGTTGAAACTGTATAAGAAAGAAGGATTGCAAGGATTATTACAAGACCGACATAGTGGGGGAAGAAAATCGAGTATTCCCGATTGGGCGATCGAAGAATTAAAGAAAAAAGTCAAAGAGAAAAAAGAATTTACAACCTACGGGGAAATTCAGCAGTGGTTTAAAGAGGAACTCGGCGTCGATGCCTCTTATATGGCGGTTTACGAGCTGGTGCGCTACAAACTCAAAGCAAAAGTGAAAAGCCGCAAATCCCGAACCGATCGCTGATTCCCCGATGCAACTCTCGTGAATCCATTGTGAATCAGTTAAATTTACAATCTCGTCTATTTTTATCGCATTTATTAGTGGCGATCGTCGGCGGTCTGAGTTCCTTAATCGTCGGAACAGTTTTAGCGCCGGATTTCTTTGTCGTCCATCTCGAACGACTGGCGGGAACCGATAGCGTCAGCCTCGGCGAATTGACTCCCTTACTCGTCGCCTTCAAAAGTGCGTGGCACCAAAGCACGTTTCAATCGGGATGCGTGGGCGCCTTGGCGGCGGCGGGACTCAGTTATTGGGTCGCCCGACGCTTGGTGAGTTTGCTGCTGGAGATGGAAGAAATTACGCAAGAGTTTGCCGTAGGACGGATCGATCGCCGAATGCCGAGTAGCGATATTCCCGAACTCAACCGCCTCGCCGCCAGTTTCAATCAAATGGCAACGGTTCTCGAAGGGGTCGAACAACGCCGTCGGGAAATTGTCACCGATTTGACCCACGAGTTGCGAACCCCGTTGACGGTGATTCGGGGCAATTTAGAAAAACTGGCGGATGGGGCGATCGCGCCGTCGGCGTCGATTTACCGTCGCTCGATCGCCGAAACCCGGCGTCTGGAACGCTTGGTGCGCGATTTACAGGATCTGTCGAAGGCGGAAGCAGGTTACCTTCCGGTGGATTTGCAAGCGGTCGATCTGAGGGGGTTACTCGGATCCTTGGTGGAAAAATTTTCCGAGCAACTGGTTGAAGAACCTCTGAGTTTGGCTTTAGAATGTCCGGTAGAGCTGCCAAACGTGCTGGCCGACCCCGATCGCCTCGAACAAGTTTTAGTGAACTTAATCGGTAATGCCATGAGCTACACCGAGCGCGGTTCGATTACCTTGCGCGCCTGGTGCGAGTCGTCGTCGATTTGGGTGGCCGTGGCGGATACGGGGGAAGGGATCGGCCCGGACGAGTTGGGCCATGTCTTCGAGCGCTTCTGGCGATCGCCGAAAGCCCGCGAACGCCATTCCCGAGGCACGGGAATCGGTTTAGCGATTTGCCGCCGTTCGATCGAGCTGCAAGGGGGCGAGATTTTTGTCGAAAGCGAACTCGGCGTCGGCAGTCAGTTTAAGTTTTACCTCAAAGCGGCCCAAACCCCGGCAGGACGCGACGAAGTGACTCCCTACCCCCCTCAAGTGTATAAAACATTACAGAACTTTAAGGAAACCAAGTGAAAATTGACATACAAATGACAAGGAAATGTCATCTCTTTGTCATATCAGTCTGCTAAACTTGGCATGTCACCGAGCTAGACGGCTAGCCGCAAGGCGAGGTCTACCGGAGATATTGGCTGAATTGACGGGGCAAATGCCCGGTGAAGCGTGCGATCGGGGTAACGATCGATCGCGATTGCAAAACACCTCAATCTCAGCCTAGGTTCTAGGGGTTATCCGATCTCGAACGCATGGAACACCACGCCCACAGGAAGGATAGCCGCCGAAGCGATCGGGCGATCGATCGTACTCGGAACGACGCAAGTCGAAACGGGGGAACCGAACTTTGTTGAATTCAAGTGAAAAACATGGGAGACAACAAGCGGATTGCCTTAGTTTCCGTTCATGGAGACCCCGCCGTCGAAATTGGTAAAGAAGAGGCAGGCGGTCAGAACGTCTACGTCCGTCAAGTTGGAGAAGCACTCGGACAGCAAGGCTGGCAAGTGGATATGTTTACGCGCAAAGCCAGTGCCTCCGATGCCGAAATCGTCGAACACAGTCCCAATTGTCGAACCATTCGCTTAGTGGCAGGGCCGGAAGAGTTCGTCCCGAGACAAGAAATATATGGCTACCTGCCCGAGTTTGTCGAACAACTGCAAAAGTTTCAACAACAACAACAATATTATTATCCTCTGGTTCATACGAACTACTGGCTGTCTGCAAAAGTGGGGATGGAACTGAAAAAACATCAGTCGATCCAGCAAATCCACACTTACCACTCGTTAGGCGCGGTCAAGTATAATTCGGTGAAAGTCGTCCCGACGATCGCCACCACTCGCTTGAACGTCGAGAAAACTTGTCTGGAAACCGCCGAACGCATCGTCGCGACCAGTCCCCAAGAACGCGAGCACATGCGATCGCTCGTTTCCAGCAAAGGCAATATCGACGTGATTCCCTGCGGAACCGATATCGACCGCTTCGGTCACGTCTCCCGCCGCGACGCCCGCCGTCAACTCGACATCGACCCCGCCGCTTTAGTCGTGCTTTACGTCGGTCGCTTTGACGAACGCAAAGGGATCGAAACCTTAGTGCGGGCCGTCGGTCAGTCGATGTTACGCGGCTTGGCGAATATCCAGCTCGCGATTGCGGGGGGATCTCGTCCCGGACAAAGTGACGGCATCGAGCGCGATCGCATCGAAGGCATTGTAGACGAACTGGGAATGCGCGACTTTACCAGCTTCCCCGGACGTCTCGGCGATGACGACTTGCATTTATACTATGCTGCGGCCAATGTCTGCGTCGTTCCCAGCCACTACGAACCGTTCGGCTTGGTGGCGATCGAAGCGATGGCCAGTGGAACCCCCGTGGTCGCCAGCGACGTCGGCGGCTTGCAATATACCGTCGTCAGTGAAAAAACAGGGTTACTCTGTCCGCCACAAGATGACGAAGCCTTCGCGAAGGCGATCGATCGCATTCTCAGCCAACCTCACTGGCAATTGCAACTGGGGAAAGCAGCGAGAAAACGTGTGGAGCAGAAATTTAGTTGGCAAGGGGTCGCCGCTCAACTGAGCGAACTCTACGAGGAATTACTCGTGGAAGAACCTGCGAAACAATTGGTTTCGGTCAGCGCCTAGAAACGCCATCTAAAATAACCGTTGCCAATTCTTGGCATTAACGTTTTTCAAATCAATCGATAAATTTGAGCCAGCCAGCAGGGTCTTCAGTTGACGCTTTGCTGGCTGGCCATTTATGGTGTGGACAGTTTTGCAGTTAGGTTCATGGTTGAGCTGGTTTTCGTCATTCTTTCGGTGAGTTTGTCGATCCTTTTAGGCGCGATCGCGATCGCTTTTTTATTTCCCCATCTCAAATCTTCCGACTATCGGGTGAAGAAGTAGTGGGGAAGTCCGGAACCGAGTGGGGAGGAGCGACCGACCGAGAACGGCTGGAGGACAAAATTATACTTCAGCCGATGCACTAAGCTGGCGATCGCCCGTCGTTGGTTCCCGGGCGATCGCCCAGGGACTCCAAAGGAGTCAGGAGGATCGCGCCCCCTCCGAACCACTGAAGTGAAAAGTGAATAATGAATAGTGAATCGCCACTTGTCTACTCATGTCTACTCAGCGCCTTCTCGAGGGAGAGCGTCGCTCACCTTGAAAGGGCTGCCTGTCGGCGAACCATTCAAAAAAAATGGGGTCAGTTCTCGGTTCGATCCGAACTGACCCGTCTGTTTGATTTCAGAGGGGAAGGGCTGACGACTCGGCGCGATCGCCCCGGGCGCCAGCCTTCCCGAACGGTTGCGATCGCACTTAGGCGATCGCCGCCATTTTGACGTCGGAGGTTTCGAGAATTTCCTGTAACTCTTCCGCGTCTACAGTTTCTTTCTCGATCAGCATTTGCGCGAGGCGATCGAGAACCGTTTTGTTGTTGACGAGAACATCTTTCGCCCGACGGTAAGCTTGATCGACCAAGTTACGCACTTCGTCGTCAATCGCCGCCGCCGTTTCTTCGGAGAAATCCCGTTCCGCCATGATGTCGCGACCGAGGAACATATTCCCCTGCTGGCGACCGAGGGCGACCGGGCCGAGGCGATCGCTCATTCCGAAGCGGGTCACCATCTGGCGCGCCACCCGAGCTACCTGCTGCAAGTCGTTCGAGGCGCCCGTGGTTACTTCTTCTTCGCCGAAGATAATTTCTTCCGCAATCCGACCGCCGAGGGCGACCGCCATCTGATTTTGGAGGTAAGCGCGGCTGTAAAGGCCCGAATCCATGCGGTCTTCACTCGGAGTGAACCAGGTCAATCCCCCTGCACGACCGCGCGGGATGATGCTGATTTTCTGCACCGGGTCGTAATCCGGCATCAAGGCGCCCACGAGGGCGTGCCCGGCTTCGTGATAGGCGACGAGGGTTTTGCGTTTTTCGCTCATCACCCGGTCTTTTTTCTCCGGTCCGGCGAGGACGCGATCGATGGCGTCGTTGATTTCGTCCATCGAGATTTCGCTCAAGTTGCGACGGGCCGCTAAAATTGCGGCTTCGTTCAACAAGTTGGACAAGTCCGCCCCGGTGAACCCGGGAGTCCGACGGGCGATTTTTTCGAGATCGACGTCTTTGGCGAGGGTTTTGCCTCGGGCGTGAACTTTGAGGATTTCGAGGCGTCCGGCGTAGTCGGGGCGATCGACCACAACTTGGCGATCGAAACGACCGGGACGCAATAAGGCGGCGTCGAGAACGTCGGGACGGTTGGTAGCGGCGATGATGATAATCCCGGTATTGCCCTCGAAGCCGTCCATTTCGGTCAGCAACTGGTTGAGGGTTTGTTCCCGTTCGTCGTTCCCGCCGCCGAGACCCGCACCGCGTTGGCGACCTACGGCGTCGATTTCATCGATGAAGACGATGCAAGGGGCGTTATTTTTGGCTTGCTCGAACAAGTCGCGCACCCGAGAGGCACCGACCCCGACGAACATTTCCACGAATTCCGAACCGGAAATGCTGAAGAAGGGGACCCCCGCTTCTCCGGCGACGGCTTTGGCTAACAGGGTTTTCCCGGTTCCCGGAGGGCCGACGAGCAGAACGCCTTTGGGGATTTTGGCGCCGACGGCGGTAAAGCGATCGGCGTTTTTGAGGAAGTCCACCACTTCGCTCAGTTCGAGTTTGGCTTGTTCGATTCCGGCGACGTCGCCAAAGGTGACTTGGGTTTGCGGTTCCATCTGCACGCGAGCTTTGGATTTACCAAAGTTCATCGCTTGGGAACCCGGACCGCTTTGGGCGCGGCGCAGGAGGAAGAACAGACCGACGAGCAGCAAGATTGGGAAGAACAGGCTGCTGAGGGCTTTAAACCAGAAACCATCGTCGCTTTGGGGGACAACTTCGATGTTGACGTTGTTTTGGGTCAGGATGTCGATCAGGTCGGGATCTGGCGGCAGGTTGACCATGACTTTGCTGCCGTCGGCGACTTGCACTAAGGCTTTGGAGCGATCGGCACTGATGCTGACTTTTTCAACGGCGTTATTTTCTACTTTTTGAATAAATTGACTGTAGCGCCACGTTTCGCGGGTTTGCGGCTGTTTGTCAAAGAAAGCGGTCGCCAAGGCGATGACGACGATCGCTAGTAGTACATATAGTCCGGCGTTTCTCCACCGTTTATTCACCGATATTCCTCCTGGATTACTGGATCTAGGGCGTTTGGGAGTGCCTTTTCTTTTAACTGTTAATTAATGTTAACACTATTTTCATTTACCCGGGGTGGGGGTGCTATATTTACGGATTTAACGGAAGGGAAAAAGAGGGGCGGCGATCGCGCAACCTCCTACGGGGGAAGGGCTAGAGCGATTTATGAGAGAGGGGCGATCGCCGCCTTTGCCGTTGGGGAATTGGCGCCACTGCACCGGAATCGATCCCGGTCGAATGCCCGCCGGGTGTCACTTAAGCATCGCGAGCGAGGTCATCGCATTCGTCGCAGACTACCACGCGATCGCGCCCTCGTTCTTTCGCTCGATAGAGCGCTCCATCCGCCGCCGCAATCAAATCTTGCGGGGAAGACGCCGAACTCGGCACTTGACTGGCGACCCCGACGCTGAGGGTGACGACCCCAGGGGGAACGCAACCACCATGAGTGATATCGAGTGCCTTGACCCGCGATCTCAACTGTTGGGCCACCGCGAACGCCCCATCGAGATCGGTATTCGGCAGGATCGCCGCAAATTCTTCGCCGCCGTAACGAGCCATTAAATCCGTACTGCGACGCACGCCATGACGTAAGGTTTGGGCGACGGTCTGCAAGCAGCAATCTCCTGCTTGATGGCCGTAAGTGTCGTTATAAGACTTAAACCAATCAATATCGCATAGAATGAGGGCTAACGGTTGTCTTTCCCGAGTCATCCGCCACCATTCTTGTTGGAGATATTCGTCAAATTTGCGGCGATTGGCGAGCTGGGTCAGTCCGTCCAAACTCGCCTGACGTTGTAATTCTCGATTCGCCGTCTCTAATTGTTGATAGAGATTGTTGAGTAACTCCGTCGCCAGTTGGTGAATTTGGGCGTGGGCTAACAGGAGTTGATGCACGTCGATCAAACGATAGTCGTTCGCAGCCATTTCGACTACGAGGGGTTCGTAGAGCACATGGGGCGATCGGTGCAGGACCGCTTGCGCTGCCATGACAATCGTCATGGAACTGGGCAAACAGAGAACGTCACTGTGGGCGAAACGGTAGAGGCTTTTAACCGGGCGTTTGAAAAACAGTTCGAGTCCGTAAGGACGGCTGAGATGCTCGAAAAAGCGACGGCGAGATATCATCCCTTCAAATTGGCCGTTATCTAATAAAACCACGCCGGGAAGTAGGGGATTGCGATCGAAGGCTTCGGCGATTTCTTTACCCAACCGATGGGATTCGACCTGAAATTGATAAAGAGATAATTCGCGGACGGTGGATTCTAAATGGAAGGTGGGCGTGCGAAATCGGGAAAATGACGCACGAGACAAGTCCGGGGTAGAGAGACTCAACATGCAGATCCTCAATGAAATGGATGAGTGGAAGTCAGGAAATCGAGCTACAGTTTTCCCCAAGGCTTCGATCGCATTTCCAGGGTTGAGATCGTGCAAACTTTTGTAAAAACTATCGCCAATCTACCGACCCGCAGCTCGTTTGAGGCGATCGCTCGGGGGCTGGCTACTGCCCAACTCAAAGATGCTCAATAATGCAAAATGTTGGCACAACTCTTGACTTCCATAATAATCGATCTCCTCTGGATTTTAAAAGAATACCCCCGCGATCGAGCGGTCTTTTAAAATCGTCAATATTTCTTAAATAAAATCACGAAATAACTCTCGCTTAATCAATTGGGGTTAATCCAACCTTAATGTTTTCTTAAATTTATTCCGTTGTTAATCGACCATTTTGCGATCGCCAGCATCGAGTCAAACATAAAAATTCAACGGGCGATCGCCCCCGCAATTATTAAATTTTGTACAGTTAATGAATAATTTGAATGATTTGAACTCTTGAAATAAAAAAGTCTACTCAAACAACCGAACCGCTCTCAAACCTCGTTAACCTCTAAACAGCGATCGATTCATTGATGAGCTCACGTTTTTAGACCTCTGTATTTCTCTGCGATCGATTCATCTAACGGTACTTAAACAAATTTCAACCCCAAATAAAGCCCAAACGCGCTTTGTAAGCGGCAAAGAGGTCTCGATTGAAGGTCAGCCACTCCACAAAGCGAAAAGAAATGGCGGTACGAAAAGCCTCTAAAGCCTCTACAAAAGTCTCTAAAGGTTTGTTCGCCCACTTTCTTCGTAAACCGCCCGTTAACTTCTGCCAAAGTATAAAAGTGTAGGCACAAAACAGCAAAATGAAATGCCGATGTAAACTCTTCAAACCTCTCGCCTGGCATTCCCGCCAACCCAACCATCCTTTGGCTTCCCGATAGAAAACTTCTATCCAGTTTCGCTTTGAGTAAGTGTTCACGACCCATTCGGCAGTCACTTTTTCGGAGTCTTCATTCGAGCTCAAATAATCAATTTCTGTCGCGTCCGCATAAGAACTTGCATTCATGACGATAGCAAAGGTTCTTTCTCCTTGTAGACGTGACAGCTCTGCCGTACCCGTCGCCACCCACAGGGTTTTGGGCTGGTCTAAATTTAGAGAAACTGACCTGAAGTCCTCTTCTGATAAGCTTTTGGCATATTCATCGAGGCGAATCTTTTGTCGATTTTCTCCCGATTTCTTCAGCCAAATTGTCCGATTTTTGGCGACGGCTCCTAGATACTTCAGTCGGCGAGATTCGAGTCCCTTTAACAAATTTGTGTTGTTACCATAGCCGGCATCCATGAGGACGATTCCCGGTCGATACCCTCTGTTTAAACTCCGGTCAATTAGTTCTAAAGCGATTTCGGGTTTCTTTTTGAAAGAGGGCGCTTTCTGGCCTGAGGGTAAGGAACTGGCTGGCTGATAGATTTCTACATCCAGAGGCAAATTTTTTTGGCCATCATAGAGATGGGTCGTTACCGCCACGATTCCGTTGTCGAGCTTGCCAATTTCTCCGATGTACTGTCTTCCCACGCCGGCGGTGAAGTTGCCGCTTTTTCGATGTCCTGTATCATCGAGCAATAAGGCAAATCCCCGACCCACTCGGGTTTGATGGCAGCAGTCCATCACCGCTAACCGACGTTCGTTAATACGCTTCTCCTCCCAAGGGGATTCCGTTATAAAATGATGTAAGCGGTTGTAAACTACTCCCACCGAGTCATTTGCCATCTGAGTTATGTTTTTTCGCTCGCTTTCTCCGAGTAATCCTCCCAAATAGTGTCTAAACCCCTTTTTTTGGGCTTGGGTTTTGAAGTCGGGGTCGAAACGCTTGCACCACTTCTCAAAGCAGGGTGGCATGGCGGCTGGGGTGGTCTCTCTCATGGGGACGCTCTCCACCTTAAATCCTTGTCAGTCAAGGGTTTTGATTTTATTTTACCTTTTTTACCGTTTAAGTACCGCTAACACCGCCAAAAGAATTCGCCGCTATCGACCCTCGGGGAACCCAAATAGGGCGGTTAGCCTTCCACAAGGCTTCAACGAGCTGGCATAAACCGAGTATAAAATATTCATATTCCATGAACTAACTACTGATACGCAGCCCTATCCCAATTTTGGCAAATATCGGGTGATTTGCGATTTCTCAGGCAAAACTCATTCGAGTTACCTGTAATTGAGATAACATCACAAGAGCGATCGCGCGATCGCCCTTGTTGCACCCACAAACCGTACAGCCAATGATTCAGACTTCGATCGCCCCCTTTCAAACCCAACTCGGCGCCCCCTTAACCAAGCGATCCATCAAGGTATTGCAAATCAATTTAGGCAAACGTTGCAATCTCGCTTGCACTCATTGCCACGTAGAAGCCGGACCGAAACGCACTGAAGAAATGACCCCCGAAGTGTGCGAACAACTCATCGAAGTCATCCGCCGTTTCGATCGCATTGAAACCGTCGATTTAACCGGGGGTGCGCCGGAAATGAATTATGGTTTCAAACCTTTAGTCGAAGCCGCGCGGGAAACGAATAAAGAAGTAATCGTCCGTTCTAATTTAACCATTTATTTCGAGCCGGGATATCAAGACCTTCCCGAATATTTTGCCCGCCATCACGTTCGCGTCGTCGCTTCGTTGCCGTGCTATTTAGAAGATAACGTCGATCGGATGCGCGGTTCGGGGGTGTACGACGGTTCGATTCGGGCTTTGCAATGGCTCAATCAATTGGGGTACGGCAGCGACCCGAATTTAATCCTCGATTTAGTTTACAATCCTCCCGTTCCCACCGCTCGGGATAAATTTGCTTTACCACCACAACAACAACCCTTAGAAGCCGCTTACAAAACCTATTTAAGGCAGCATTTTCAAATCGAGTTCGATCGTTTACTGACGATTACCAATTTACCGATCGGACGGACGAAATTTCACTTAGAAAAATACGGTCTCAAACGCCCCTATTTAGAATTTCTCGAAGCCAATTTTAACCCCGCCACTGTCGAGAATTTGATGTGTCGCGACGAACTCTCCATCGACTATCTCGGGAATGTTTACGATTGCGATTTCAATCAAATGGAAGGACTCCCGGCGCGCACGAAAAGTGGTGAAGCGCTCACGATCGCCAAACTGCTCGAATGGGGAACTCTAGAGGCGAGCGATCGCGTGCAAACGGCTCCCTATTGCTACGGCTGCACGGCAGGTTGCGGTTCGAGTTGTGGCGGTTCCCTGGTGTGAGACCGCGCCGAGATCGAAGCACCCGGTTTCTGACCGATCGAGGGAAAAGTATAGAAACCGGGTGTTTTAATCCCTCTTCTGTCATGGTCGGAGATAGCGATCGCCGATCGGTCGGTTTGTCGTGACCAAAAGCGGGGGAGATCTCGTGGCGATCGCGGGCATCTTGCCCGTGCTATGGTAAAGCAGGTGAGATGCCTGCTTTATGGAGAGCGATCGATGACATTCAAGTTGAAATGTCCTCCCTTAATCCGGCGGCGAGAACGATGGATGTTAACCTCTTGGGGTTGGGGAGTGGCGATCGCCATTGTCATGACAATTTTAAGATTGCTGTTTGGCAGCCTTTATCCCTTTCTGGCGGCGGTCGAACCGTTGCCGGAGGCCGAGATTTTGGTCGTTGAAGGTTGGTTGCCCGATTATGCTTTAGAGGCGGCATTAGTACAATTCGAGCGCGGCAATTACCGCCAGTTGGTGACTACGGGATTGCCGTTAGAACGGGGATCGTACTTGGTGGAATATCGCGATTTTGCCACCTTAGCCGCCGCTACCTTAGCCGCCGTAGGGGCCGATCGCGATCGCCTCGTGGCGGTTCCCGGTCCGGCGGTGATGAAAGATCGCACTTATGCGTCGGCAGTCGCCTTGCGCGAGTGGTCGATCGCCACGGAAACGGAAGTGAGGGCGATCGATTTAATCTCCCTCGGACCGCATACCCGGCGCAGTTGGCTGTTATTTCAATTAGCACTTTCTGAAATTGACGTGAGCGTTGGGGCGATCGCCGTCGAA
This sequence comes from Oxynema mangrovii CENA135, assembly GCF_016632315.1. NCBI lineage: Bacteria > Bacillati > Cyanobacteriota > Cyanophyceae > Oscillatoriales > Oscillatoriaceae > Oxynema > Oxynema mangrovii. The sequence goes on from NZ_JAEOXH010000002.1 coordinate 1,370,740, forward strand.
CCGATGGACTACGATCCGCAACGTTGGTGGAAAAGTAGTGCGGGGGTGCGATCGGTGATTTCCGAGGCGATCGCCTACCTGTACGCGCGCTTGTTCGAGGGGACGATCTAAAATGGAAGAACGGGGATTTTGGGTAGTTTGGTCGCAAATTTCCGGGATCGGTCCGGTATTGCTGCAACGGATTCGGCAACAGTTCGGTTCTCTGGCGGCGGCGTGGCGGGTCGAGGCGCGCGAACTCGGTGCGGTGGAAGGATTCGGACGGCAGATGGTGGAGAAAGTCGCGATCGCGCGATCGCAACTCGACCCGCAAAAAGTCTATCGAGAACACCTCCAAAAAAACCCTCACTTTTGGACGCCCGCCGATGCGGACTATCCCCGACTGCTGTTAGAAATTCCCAACCCACCCCCGGTGTTATACTATCGCGGACAGGTCGAACCCCTGGAGAATCAAGGGATCGTTCCCGCCGTGGCGATCGTCGGCACCCGCTACCCGTCCGAATACGGCAAACGCTGGACCTGGCGGATTACCAAAGCCTTGACTCAACGGGGATTCGCGATCGTCTCCGGAATGGCGAAAGGGATCGACACCGAAGCCCATCGCGCCTGTTTGGACTCCGGAGGACGAACGATCGCCGTCTTCGGCACCGGGATCGACGTGATTTATCCCCGGGAAAACGCCAATTTATATAAAGAGATTCAACAATCCGGCTTATTACTAACGGAATATAAAGCCGGGACGACCCCAGATAAATCTCACTTTCCCCAACGCAATCGCATCGTCGCCGCCTTGTGTCGTGCCACCATTATCATCGAAGCCCCCGCGCGATCGGGCGCCTTAATTACCGCCCGCATTGCCAACGAATACGGGCGCGATGTCTACGTCTTGCCCGGTTCCCTCGACAATCCCAACGCGATCGGCTGTTTGACCTTAATTAACAAAGGCGCCCAGTTAATTTTAGGGGAAGACCACCTTTTAGAAATGCTCGGCGAGATGCCCCCCTTAGATCTGTTAGCAACGGATACCTCACAACAGTTAGAATTGTTCGCCGAACCGAAAAGCGCGCCGTCCGTCGAACTCGACCCGCCACTGCGGCAAGTATTTGACGCCTTACCCCCAGAAGATACGCCCTTTGACGCGATCGTCGCACAAGCGGGAATGGACGCCGCCACGGTATCGAGTGCCTTATTGCAATTAGAGTTATTGGGTGTCGTCGTTCAGCTACCCGGAATGCGGTATCGGCGGAGTCCCTAGAGACCGTTCGCCGACTCGCTGAAATCTAAAATCTAAAATCTAAAATCTAAAATTCCTATAAGCTGGATTACGGCGCTTGTAACGGTTTTTAACCATGGTACGAATTAACGACAACTACCTCAAGCTCAAAGCTGGGTATCTGTTCCCCGAAATCGCACGGCGAGTCAATGCTTTCGCCGAAGCGAATCCCGACGCTCAAATTATTAAACTCGGGATTGGCGACGTCACCGAACCGTTACCGGAAGCGTGCCGGACGGCGATGGTCGATGCTATTAATGATATGGGCGATCGCGCCTCCTTCAAAGGATACGGCCCCGAACAAGGTTATTCTTGGTTGCGCGAAAAAATTGCCGCCCACGACTTTCAAGGGCGCGGTTGCGAGGTAGACGCCAGCGAAATCTTTATTTCCGACGGGTCGAAGTGCGACACGGGTAACATCCTCGATATCTTCGGCAAAGATAACAAAATTGCCGTCACCGATCCGGTTTATCCCGTTTATGTCGATACGAACGTGATGGCGGGACACACCGGTCCGGCGAACGACAAAGGCGAATATGAAGGGTTAGTCTATTTGCCAATTTCGGCGGACAATCACTTCACTGCTCAAATTCCCAGCGAAAAAGTCGATCTCATTTACCTGTGCTTCCCCAACAACCCCACCGGGGCGACGGCGACGAAGGAACACCTCAAAGCTTGGGTGGATTATGCCAGAACAAACGGGTCGATTATCCTGTTCGATGCGGCTTACGAAGCGTTTATCACCGACAGTAGTTTACCTCATTCGATTTACGAAATTGAAGGGGCCAGAGATTGCGCGATCGAGTTTCGTTCGTTCTCGAAAAATGCCGGATTTACGGGAACCCGTTGCGCCTTGACCGTGGTTCCCAAAACCTTAACCGCGAAAGCGGCGGACGGGTCGGAAGTCGAGTTATGGAAGTTGTGGAACCGCCGTCAATCGACGAAATTTAACGGGGTGTCCTACATCGTCCAACGCGGCGCCGAGGCGGTTTATTCCGATCGCGGACAAGAACAAGTCAAGGCATTAGTCGGATTTTACCTAGAAAATGCGGCCATTATTCGCGAAAAACTGACGGCGGCGGGATTGACAGTTTACGGTGGCGTCAACGCGCCCTATGTTTGGGTCAAAACACCGAACGGTCTGTCGAGTTGGGATTTCTTCGATAAATTGCTGCAAAATTGCCACGTCGTCGGTACCCCCGGATCGGGTTTTGGGGCCGCAGGCGAGGGCTATTTCCGCATTTCCGCGTTTAACAGTCGCGCGAATGTCGAAGAAGCGATGAAGCGGATTACGGCAACTTTCAACGGATAGAGGCGGATCTAAACCCGAATAGTAACAGCGCTAACCCCCCTCGCGATCGAGCTTGGGGGGTTAAAATTTAGGTACCCTCAATCACTACAATGAAGCGATTAACTGTTTAACCCGATCGCGGATTTCTTCACGAACGCGGCGGAAGGTTTCTAAAGGTTGTCCGTCGGGGTCGTCGAGTTGCCAGTCTTCAAACATTTCTCGCAATACCCACGCTTCGGGTAAATTGACGCCGCAACCGCATAGAGAAATCACGATATCGTAATCTTCGGGATTGAATTCAGTTAAAGGATCCGAGGTTTGGTCGCTAATATCGATCGCGATTTCGGACATGACGGCGATCGCCGTCGGATGAACGCGACTGGCTTCGAGTCCGGAACTGCTGACCCTAATTTTACCTTGTCCCAAGTGTTTTGCAAAGCCTTCCGCCATTTGAGAACGGCAGGAATTGCGCTTGCAAACAAACATTACTTTTTTGGTCATTTTTTGATGTTTCTCCCTTTGACATCGGTCACGAGATTATCCGAGAGGGCGGATACAACGCGGGTCCGGTAAAGAAGCTTTTTCCGGTTCTCTGGGGAACCAAAAAGCCGTTCGCTTACACAGATCGACGAGCATTAACATGACTGGAACTTCGATTAAAACGCCGACGACCGTAGCTAAGGCAGCACCGGAATTCAAACCAAATAACATTACTGCAGTGGCGATCGCGACTTCAAAATGATTGCTCGCACCAATTAAAGCTGCGGGGGCGGCATCTTCGTAAGTCAAATTGAGCTTTAATCCGACAACGTAGGCGATCGCAAAAATAAAATTGGTCTGAATAAACAACGGGACGGCGATTAAAACAATATGCAGGGGATTGTTGACGATTAATTCGCCTTTAAAGGCAAATAATAGCACCAAGGTTAACAGCAAAGCACTCGTCGCGACGGGACTGAGATATTTTAAAAAGCGCCGTTCAAACCATTCGTGTCCCTTATGTTTGAAAATCCAATAACGGCTGTAAGTTCCCGCCACCAGGGGCAAACCGACATAAATTAACACCGATAAAACAATGGTTTGCCAGGGAACTGTTAAATCGTTAGCGGCTAACAACCAGCGACCCAAGGGGGCATATAAAAATAACATGGTTAGGGAGTTAATCGCGACCATGACCAAGGTATGCCCTTGGTTGCTATAAGACAGATATCCCCACATCAAAACCATGGCGGTACAGGGGGCAATTCCCAGTAAAATTGCTCCGGCAATATAGGAGTTGGCTAGGGAGACTTCCGCACCGCGTAGCAGTTCGGTTCCCTGGAGGAAGGGACGGAACAACCAGCCGAGGAAGAATTGGGCAAAAACGACCATGGTAAAGGGTTTAATGAGCCAATTAACCACCAAAGTCAAAATTACGGGTTTGGGAGTTTTAATTGCCTGTTTGGCTTGGCTGAAGTCAATTTTTACCATGATGGGGTACATCATGAAAAATAGGCAAATGGCGATCGGAATTGATACTTGATAGACACTCATCGAATCGAGAGTGACGGCAAGTTTTGGAAAAATCCGTCCGAGGGCGATTCCGGCAAAAATACAGGCGAATACCCAAAGGGTCAGATATTTTTCAAAAGCGCTAAGTTTGCTCCCGGCGCGGACGACGGGAGGGTTAGAATCGGAGGTGTTCATGAGTTGAATTAATCGAAATTGTAGCGATCGCCCAGTTAAAATTGAGCGTGCTTTTGAGTGGCGTATCGATCTCGATCTCCCGGGGCGATCGCCTGTCAACAGCAGTACCGACTCGATCTCGCCTCAGAGGTGTTTTTCGAGTGGCTACCCTTCTATCATTTCAAAAAAAATTGATTTGTCAAGAGGGGGTAACGGCGGAGATCGCCTAGGGGCGATCGGGGTTAAAAACGGGAATATTATCGAGATTTAAGCCAATAAACCTCAAATATCGTTCAAAAATCCTAGGATTTTGCCTGGAGTTGAACCAAGGGAGCCAACCTAAATCAATCAATTTTAGTTGATGCAATTTCCGACGGGGGATTCTCCTCTGGAGACGCTACGCAAACGCCGTGTCGGAGGCAGAGATTTAGTAGAAGCGACCCGTCACGTACTCCTGAGTCGAGGACTGTTTGGGGTTGTGAAAGATAATTTCGGTGAGGTCGTATTCCGAGAGGTAACCGACTTTGATCCCATTCGGCATATTTTTAATATTAAAAAACGCGGTCATGTCCGATACCCGCGAAGCTTGTTGCATGTTGTGGGTGACCATGACGATCGTGTAATGTTGTTTGAGTTCGTAGAGCAGATCGTCAATTTTTGCGGTAGAAACCGGATCGAGAGAAGAACAAGGTTCGTCCATCAAGAGGATTTCCGGTTTGAGGGCGATCGCCCGTGCAATACAGAGGCGTTGTTGTTGACCTCCAGATAAAGTCAGCGCATTGCGATTGAGGTTATTTTTCACTTCATCCCACAAAGTCACCTGACGTAAAGAATATTCGACCACCTCATCGATATCCCCTTGATAGCCATTAATTCGCAAACCCAAAGCAATATTGTCGTAAATCGATTTAGGAAAAGGATTGGGTTTTTGAAACACCATGCCGATGCGGCGGCGAATTTCCACCGATTTAAACCGATAAATATCTTTATTTTTAAATAAAATATTGCCTTGAATACGAGCATGAGAAACCAGATCGTTAAGTCGATTAAAACAGCGAATGAGCGTACTTTTACCGCATCCCGACGGACCGATTAAAGTGGTAATTTGATGAGCATATAAATCCAGATTGATATCTTTTAAAACTAGGTTATTGCCATAATAAACTGATAAATTTCGACAAGATAAAGCGACTTCGGGGGATTCGGGCAAAACAGGTTCGAGATTCATCGACAGGGACCTCTGAGGGAAACGAGGGATAAGCGATCGTCGCAGAAGTAAAAGAGAAAAAAGAGCGAGCATCGAGTGTGGAAACCTAGGGCGATCGCCCCTTCATCCATCTATTCTGATTCATTGTTGTTTTTGGCGGGTGCGATCGCGCAAGTATACCCCAAAGAGATTGAGCAACAACAACAAACCGACCAAAATCGCACTCGCCGCCGCCGCCTTATCGTGAAACCCTTGTTGCGGTCGCGAGACCCAATTAAAAATTTGAAAAGGCAACGCCGTAAAGCGACTGTAAAGCCCTTCCCAAGACAAGGGCGGTGCAAACGAAACAAACGGTAAAGCCCCCACCGCAATCAAGGGAGAAGTGGCCCCGATCGCCCGCGCCGAAGACAACAACAGCGCCGTCACCATCCCCGGAAACGCCGCCGGAAGCACGATATGCCACAACACCTGAGTGCGGGTCATACCGATCGCGTAACCGCCCTCATAGAGGCTGTTTGGCACCGATCGCAACGCCGCGCGCGTCGCCACGATCGACATCGGCAAAATCACCACACTCAACGTCATCGCTGCAGATAAAATACTCGCCCCTCCAGTCATCGGTTCCAAAAGGCGAACGAATAACTCCAAACCTAACAAACCGTAAATAATCGACGGAACGGCACAGAGATTGGCAATATTAATTTCAATAACTTGATTGAGCCAACGATCGGGACAATATTCTTCTAAAAAAATAGCCGTTCCGATGCCGATCGGAAAAGCAAACACCACCGTCAACCCCCACAACCACAACGTCCCCATCAACGCCGGATAAATCCCCGCTTCTTGGGGCTTGCGGGAGGGCAATCCGGTCAAAAAGTCCACATTGAGATGGGTCAAACCGCGATTGAGCGCATCGAACATCAGCAACGCGAGAACCAAGAGGGTCGCGGCGATCGCCCCCACGGAGATCGCTTGAAATAAGTAATTCAAACCCTTGCGAAAACTCAAGCGGGTGCGAAAGCGATCGACCGGAGGAGAGGGAAACCAATCATCGACCCGCCGCGTGGCGTGAGGGGAGGAACTGAGAAATAAAGGCGCCCCGCCGACGGACAGGGGAGTGAGGGTCGATCCGCCAACGCCGTCGTCCGTCGGTCGGTCGGAACGGGAATCGGGCAGTTTGGGGAAACTTTGCACGATTCCGTCACTGGGGGCGACCCCCTCGGACATCCGTCGCTGATGGAGGCGAACCAGCCAGTAACCGAAGCTATTGAGGGATAAAGTCAACAAAAATAAGACCATTCCCACGGTAAAAATGGTGTGGAAGGCGAGGGAGTCGAAGGAAACCGTTCCCAAACTGACCTGAATGATAAACGAGGTCATGGTCAGGACGGGAACCAAGGGATTGAGGGTGAGTTGGGGGGTTTGTCCCGCCGCGATCGCCGCGATCGTGGTTTCCCCGAGAACCCGGGAGGCCGCTAGGGTAAACGATGCCATAATCCCGGGAAAGGCGACAGGCAAGACGATCGTCAAGATCGACTCAATTTTCGTCAAACCCAAAGCGTAGCCCCCCTCGCGCAAACTTTGGGGAACGCTGCGAATCGCGTCTTTACTCAACGAGGAAACGATCGGTACCACGGTGATTCCGGTGACGATCCCCGCACTCAAGGCGCTGAAGGCGGATAATTGGGGGATCGCCTTTTGCAATAAGGGAGTGACTACCAGTAAGGCAAAGTAGCCGTAAACCACCGTGGGAATGCCCGAAAGGGCTTCTAAAATCGGTTCGATCGCGAAACGCAGGCGATCGTTAGCGTATTCGGCGAGATAGATCGCGATCGGCAGACCGATGGGAATGGCGACGAGGAGGGCAATCCCACTGACGAGTAAGGTAGCGCTGGCGATCGTGACGATCCCGACTTGGCGAGATGGAAACAGGGGAGTCCATTCGGTATCGGTGAAAAACCGCCAGGGGGAAATGTCCTGGAAAAATAAGGTGGTTTCGTAGAGCAAGATCGCGACGATCGCCACTAAAATAGCGATCGGGATCGCCGCCACGACCGACAGGACTACCCGGACGATCGCCTCGATGTTTTGACTGCTTTGCAAATTTTCCCGCCACGATGGACGGGACTCTTCCGGTAAGGAGGAGGGGTCGAACTCCATGATAGACCTCGATAGTTGGCGCGACCGATCTCGGCGGTCCGCTTCAGCCCGCGATCGCGCCAAACCGAGAAGATGGGAAAACGAGCAACGGTACGAACCGACACGCGGCGATCGCTACGATCGATATTTTAGAGCCAGTTTGCGTCATCCCCAAGCGGTTTGGCGTCCTCGTTACGGCGATCGTCCCTCGGCGCCGAAGCGATCGAGCAGATCCGTACCGACGACGGTAACGCCGTTAAATATCGACCCGCTTTGAGCCTCTTGATAACGCTGTCGGACTGCGTCCATCGTTTCTTGAGAAAGCGGAACGTAACCGACTTCTGAAATTAAATATTGATTCTCCTCGGCGAGTATAAAATTAACAAATTCTTGAATATCCGGGCGATTGGCGAGAGCCCGATTGATATAAATAAATTCCGGACGCGAGAGGGGGGTGTAACTCCCATCGGCGATCGTTTCTTCACTCGGCGTCACGCAACCGCTACCGTTGTCAATGGCGACGGCTTTGAGTTTTTCGCGGTTTTCTTCGTAATAGGCATAACCGAAAAAGCCGATCCCTCCCGGATCGGTCGCGACTCCTTGGACGATGACGTTATCGTCTTCGCTGGCGGCAAAATCGCCACGACTGCCTTGATTTTGACCGACGATGGCACGGATAAAATAATCGTAAGTTCCCGAATCGGTTCCCGGTCCGTAAAGGGCGAGTTTGACCGGGGGAAACTCCCCGCGAATTTGGTTCCAATATTCGATTTTTGCTTGGGCGTCGGCTTGCCAAAGGGTTTTTAGATCGGCGACGGATAAACAGGAGACAAAGTTATTGTTCGGATGGACAACGACGGTAATCCCGTCAAAGGCGATCGGCAATTCGATATATTCAATTTGATTTTCTTGGCACAAGTCAATTTCCGAGGGATCGATCGGACGGGAGGCATTGGAGATATTGGTTTCTCCCCGACAAAACTTTTTAAAGCCACCGCCCGATCCGGAAATACCGATCGCCACGCGCACCTCGGGATTTTGTTTCATGAATTCTTCCGCCATTGCTTCGGAAATGGGAAAGACCGTACTCGACCCGTCCACGACGATTTTGCCGTTATTCCGGCTGTTGGCGTCGTTCAGGGGACTGCGATCTCCGCTCTGGCAACTTCCGAGGGCGATCGCGCTCCACAGAGCCAACAGACTCACGATTTTAAATGAGTCTTTCGATTTTAACAACATATTTTTTAAAAGAATGAGTTAATTTATAAAATCGAGAAATTAGGGTGTTTATTTTTGAGCCAAAAAGGCAAGAGAACGGGAAAAATTTAAGGAATTGAGAAGAACAAGAGAGTAAGAAATATATTTTAAGGACAAAAAAAGAACTTTGGAGTTTGTTCGTGGAGTAACCTTTTTAAAAAAGGTTACGAGATATTGACGAGCGATCGCCTCTCTCTTCTCAAAAACCCATGACAATCCCCTACATGTCTGTTGCCCAAACTTGCCCCAACACTGTATCGTTCATGTCTATCTTAAAGTCTGGATCGGCGATCGTGCTTTAAAATTGTAATAACAAAAGACTAAAAGCAAGTTAAGAAGTGATTGACGCCCGTTCCGGCGATCGCTTTCGTTAGAAGATTTTAAAAATATCTGTATTAAACAATACAAAATCGAAACATCCCCCCTAGGGGCGATCGCCGCCCTTCACGAAGCGATCGCCTTTTGTCATGGGGGTTGGGTCGTCAGGGGCAAGACCGGGCGGGTAAGACGGTGCTAAAGCGCCTGTATCCGGCTAGATATTCTTCTAAAGTAATAAATTGAGATAAATTCAAACGATAGTAAATCCAGCGTCCCTCTTGACGGGTCAAAACGAGCTGGGCTTCCTTGAGGGTTTTCAGGTGAAACGAGAGTTTCGACTGACTGACATCGAGGGCCTCGCACAACTCACAAACACACAATTCGCGATCGCGCAACCGCTCTAAAATTTGCAAGCGTAAGGGGTCGGAAAGGGCATGAAAACCCGATAGGAGATCCTCGGAAGCGATCGTTTGCGGCGATCGGGCAATAGGCTTGGTCATTGGGCGTTAGGGTTGATGAGGCTTCTCCCTTATCCTAACCAATCCGGGATCGCCTCCCGATCGCCTCTCGCCAAAATACGTTACAACTCAGATAAACTCGCACTCAAAGATCCCCAGTCCCCGAAGACTTCACCCGTATTATTCCACAGGCGATCGCCGTCCCGTCCACGGAGGAATTCTCAATGCAATGGCATCTCAATCCACTCAAAGGCATTCTCTGGCTGTTTGTCATCCCGACCTTCGCCTTCTTGAGTGGTTGCCACGATCGCCCCAGCGAGCGACAACTGAACGAGTGGCAGCACGAAGCCATTCGCGAAAACGCCCAATTAGTCGCGCTTTACGGCAATGGCGACACGATTGGAGATTGGGAATTCGTCGTCGAAGGACAAATCCGTCAAGGGCGCCTTCGCTTCAACTGGGCCGAATTAGACGCCTTAGCCACGAAACACATTCGCACCACCGACCCGCATTATACCCCCGATCTCAATGCAGTGTTGGACTTTCGCGGGATCGTCATCGGCGACTTACTCGATCGCTTGCAAATCGAAGGCGAAACCAACGAAATCACCTTTGTCTCCTTTGACAGCTTTCGCGCCACCATTTCGATCGCCGATATCAAACGCTACCCGATCGCCCTCGCTTTGGAACGCGATCGCAAGCCGATCCCGCGCAGCGAAGCCGGACCGTTATACTTAATCTTTCCTCAAGAACAATATCCCAAGTTAGCCCAAAAATACACCGAACAGTCTTGGGTATTTTACGTTACCCACGCGATCGTTGGAACCGAACCGATCGACGTACGATTGGGCGATCGCCATTTCGACGCCGCCAGACTCGAACAACTCCCCCAAACCACCCTCTACGAGCGCGTCGGTTACAAAGCCCATTGGCCCAGCGAAAAAGTCAAACTCCACGGAGTCCGCTTACAAGAGGCGATCGCCGCCGCCGGATTGAACGTCCCTCCCGGCGGTTCGGTCGTCGTACGGGGTAAAGCCGCCGTCGATCGCGATCCGGGCAATCCGATCCGCTTGGACGCCCGCAACGTTCGCGACTGCGACATCCTCCTCGCCACCCATTGGGGAGAAGATCGAGAACCGATCCCCGCCCGTCTCGGCGGTCCGGTCACCCTCGCCTTTCCCAGTACCTGCCGCGATCGCACCACGGGAGAAGAGCGTCCCTACCCCACTCAACAGCCTTGGGTCACCTTCGTCGAGGAGATCGACATCCACCAGCCGGAAAACCCCTTGCAATCTTAAATCTTCGTGGAGCGCGCCGGAATTTTGAGAAAACCGAATCCATCTTCCCCTGGTTTATCTACTGTTGTTTCCCGGTGTTGCGATCTGATGAAGTTCCGCTCGATCCGTACCCGCATCATGACCACCACCACCCTACTGATCGTCTCGATTGTCGGCGCGATCGTCTGGTTGTGGGCGAGCAGCGAACGCGAACTGTTTCGGGAACAAACCCTCCAGGAAGCGAAAACCCTCACCATGCTCCTGTCTCAGTCCTGGAGTAACGAGCTGAGCGATAGTAACTGGAACCAATTACGGTTGAGTTTGGATTCCCTACTCAGGCACAATCCGGATTTTATTTATATTCTCATTTCCGACGATCGCGCCAACCACCGCATTATCGCCGCCTCGCCGATGGAATTTCAAGACCGTTACATCCCCGATCTCGTCCCGGTCTCGGTGACGAAAAAGGCTCTCCAAGCCTCTGAAGGCTCCCGCGCCCAAGATACTTATCTGTTACGAACCATCGAATTTCCCGAAGGGGAGATACGAGCCCGGCGCGGCGAGCCGATTTTAGAGGTCGCCTCGGACATCCGCCTGGTCTCGGGCAGTAAAATCGGCACCTTGCGGGTGGGAATTTCCCTGCGGCGGATCGAAGGAGCGGTCGCCAATGCGGTCGGTAAAGCCCTGTTGGTGGGGACGTTTGCTTTGGGAGTCGGCTTGGTCGGGGCTTATATCCTCGCCAAACAAGTCAGCGATCCGATCCGTCGTCTCCAAGAAACCGTCGCGAAAATTGCCGCCGGGGAGTTGAACCGCCGCGCCGAAATCTATCGGGCGGATGAAATAGGGGCATTGGCTACGGCGTTTAACGAGATGTCGTCGGCGTTGCAAGGGTCGTTCGATCGCCTGCAAGGGACGATCGAATCGTTCCAGCGTTTCGTCCCGGAAAAGTTTTTGGTGGCGATCGCCCCGGAAGGCATCGAGAATATTCAGGTGGGGGTAGCGGTCAAACGGACGATCTCGATTCTCTTTTGTGATATTCGGAACTATACATCACTCTCGGAAGCGATGACCCCGTTGGAAACGTTCTCTTTTTTAAATGATTATTTGGAGATCGTCGGTCAAGAAATTGCCCGTCACGGCGGCTTTATCGATAAGTATATCGGCGATGCGATCATGGCCCTGTTTGACGATCGCGCCACCGACGGCGCCGTGCAAGCGGCGATCGCCATGCGACAGCGTTTGATTTCTTTCAATCAAACCCGCTTGGAGCGACAACTCCCGCCTATCGAAATTGGAATCGGCATCCATCGCGGCGAGGTGGTCATGGGAACCGTGGGGTTTGTCTCCCGGATCGAGTCTACGGCGATCGGCGATGCGGTGAACGTGGCGGCGCGGGTTGAGGGGTTGACGAAAGAATATGGCTGTAATGTGTTGGTAACCAATGCGGTAGTGGACTCCTTGGGCGATCGCGAGGCGGTGCAACTCAATTTAATTGACGAGGCGGTCAAGGTCAAGGGCAAAGATGAGGCGATCGCCGTCTACGAGGTTCTCGAACGCACGAGTTGTCCGGAATCGAACGAAAATTTTTTTAGATTTTAGCGGGTTGCGACCTTACGTCAGTCCTGTGCGATCGCTCGCCCGGGCGGGAGCGATCGGGGCTTTCAACGAACGGGAAGTTACTGCTAAAAATTAGCAGTAACTTCGGTGGAAATAGGCTGTTTTGGCCGTCTCAAAACTGTCCGAAACGCGCAAAATTATTGACAAATTTCACAAAACACGATCGAACGTTATCGGAATAGTTCAATTGAAATTAACTGATTTTGTAAATTTTCAGTTGTTGTAGATATTTTTAATAATTTTAAAAGAATTCAACACGGGTCGGAGCGCTGAATCAAGAGAAAAAACCGCGATCGCGATCGAGATTGGCGGGGTAACTTCTGCCCCATAAAATTTACCCTAACGCTCTCGCGGCGATCGCTCCTGTCGTGCTTTCCCTCTTATTAACCTTATCTTTACCGTAAAGCGGTATGCTGCTAGGGTTATCCTCGGAAAACAGGAAGCTCGTCAGAATACAGTTATGGTCTTACTTCACCAATCGACCGCTCGAACTCGCTTAGGGACTTGTTTCTCGGCCCTCGCCCTCAGCGTCGGTCTGGCCGCGTGCAGTGGTGCAGATACAGGCACCGGATCCCCTCCCACCGGAGACAATGCCACGGAACAGGGAGCCGCCAACAGCAAACTCGCACTCAACAGCAACGTCACCCTCAACGGTGCGGGGGCTTCTTTTCCCGCCCCCTTATACCAACGTTGGTTTCAAGACTTCAGCCAACAAAACCCCCAACTTCAAATTAACTATCAATCTGTTGGGAGTGGTGCGGGGGTGAAACAGTTTACGGCGAAAACTGTAGACTTTGGCGCCAGTGATGTCGCCATGAAAGATGAAGAAATTACTGCCGTCGATCGAGGGGTTTTGTTACTGCCGATGACGGCAGGAAGTATCGTATTAGCTTACAACCTCGAAGGCGTCGAAGGGGAATTGAAGCTGACGCGCCAAGCCTATGTCGATATCCTGTTAGGGAACATTACCAATTGGAACGATCCGGCGATCGCCGACGCCAACCCGGGAGTGACCTTACCCGACGAGCCGATTACCGTCGTTCACCGCGCCGATGGAAGCGGAACCACGGGGGTGTTTACCAAACACCTCAGCGCTATCAGCGAAGAATGGAAAAATAGCGTCGGCGAAGGCAAAACGGTCGAATGGCCCACGGGAGTCGGCGCCAAAGGGAATGAAGGGGTTACCGCCCAAGTTCAACAAACCCCCGGTTCGATCGGCTACGTCGAATACGGCTACGCTAAAAATAACAATCTGAACTTTGCCGCCTTAGAAAACCAATCCGGTCAGTTTATCGTTCCGAGCGAAGAATCCGCCTCGCAAACCTTAGCGGCGGTGACGTTACCGGAAAACTTGCGCGCGTTCATTTCCGATCCGGAAGGGGAGCAATCTTACCCCATTGTTAGTTACACTTGGATTCTGGCTTACGAAAGTTACGACAACCCCGAAACGGCAAAAGCGGTGGAAGCGGCGATCGAATACGGGTTGACAAAAGGTCAAGAAGTCAGTGCCGAATTGGGTTACGTTCCCCTACCGCAAAATGTTCGCGAAAAAGTGGCCGCCAAAGCCGATGCGATCAGCCCCGATTATCAGATCGAGGTTGAATAAGCGCGACAGGTACGGACGGGCGATCGCCCGCTCTAGTCTGACTCGCCTCGGCTTGACCGGGTAGTTTTGATGGCGATGTCCGTCAATATTAACCAATTTCGGGCAAATTTGGCCAACATCTGGCAATTTTTTGGGTTCGCTCCTTTCTCTTCTCGATGTTATTTTCTGGTTGACTTTTTTTCTGCCCTGCTTTATCGTTTGCTGCCCTTGTATTGGTAATGACTACAGAATTTCCCCTCAACGAAGCGCCTCGGCATTTGAGTGCGCGATCGCCCCGCGAGCAGATCCTCGATCGCGGCTTCGTCTGGTTGACGCGCATTTTTGCCTTATCGGTGGCTGGGGTCTTAATTTGGATGGCGATCGAAGTCGGGATCGAATCGATCCCGGCCATGAAAGAATTCGGCTTGGGTTTTTTAACCAGTAGTGCCTGGAACCCAGTTGAAGACGAATACGGCACCTTGCCGATGATCTACGGAACCCTGGTCTCGTCGGCGATCGCCCTGTTATTTGCCGTCCCGTTAGGTGTGGGAACGGCGATCTTTTTAAGTGAAAATTTTCTGCCGCGATCGCTGCGAACCACCCTGATCTTTCTCGTCGAACTCCTCGCCGCCATCCCCAGCGTGGTGTACGGACTCTGGGGCATCTTCGTACTGATCCCTGCCATCCGACCCGTCGGCCAGTTTCTGCACCAAAACCTCGGCTTCATTCCCTTCTTTTCCACCCCTCCCATCGGACCGGGAATGTTGCCTGCCGGGATCGTCCTGACCGTAATGATCCTGCCGATTATCACCGCCATTTCGCGCGACTCCCTCGCCTCTTTGCCTCCAGACTTGCGCCAAGCCTCCCTCGGCTTGGGAGCCACGCGCTGGGAAACCATTTTTAGAGTCTTAGTCCCTGCCGCCTTTTCCGGGATCGTCGGGGGTGTCATGCTCGCCCTCGGACGGGCCATGGGCGAAACGATGGCAGTCACGATGTTAATCGGCAACTCCAATGACTTGAACGTTTCCTTACTCGCCCCCGCCAATACGATCGCCTCCCTCCTCGCCAACCAATTCGCCGAAGCTTCGGGATTGCAAGTGTCCGCCCTCATGTATGCCGGATTGGTCTTATTTGCGATTACCTTATTGGTCAACATCGGCGCCGAGTATATCGTCCGTCAAGTCAAAAAATTCTAACGCCGATCGCCTCCTCCTCTTGCATCGATCGCCCTACCTTACTACTGTTCTATGTCCACTTCTCCATCGGATCGATCTCTATCTCGCTCCCAACGGTTCGATCTCAGCCGCAATTATCAAAATCCTCGGGCCTTATTCGGCGTCATCATGACGATCTTGTCCGGCGCCTGCTTGGGCATGGCCCTACTGCCTTTATTCGCGGTGATTTACTACGTCATCAGTAAAGGGATTAACCGTCTCAATCTCGACCTGTTTACCCAATTGCCTCCGGCTGCCGGAACCACGGGCGGCGGCATCGGCAACGCGATCGTCGGCACCCTGATCGTCGTCGGTTTGGCCGCCTTAATCAGCGTCCCGATTGGGGTGTTCGCTGCCGTCTACTTGTCCGAATTCAGTTCGGGAACACTGGCACGCTGGGTTCGCTTTGCCTCCAACGTTCTCAGTGGCGTCCCTTCGATTATTGTCGGGATCTTCGCTTACGGCATTATCGTGCTGACCACCCAGCAATTTTCTGCCTTCGCCGGAGGGGTCGCCTTAGCCGTCCTCATGTTGCCGATTGTGGTCAAAACGACCGACGAAGCCCTGCAAATCGTCCCGCCCGAAGTGCGTTGGGCCTCCGTCGGCGTCGGCGCGTCGGACTATCAAACCGTGTTGCGCGTCGTGCTTCCCGCAGCCCTGCCCGCCATTATTACCGGAGTAACTTTAGCCGTCGCCCGCGCTGCCGGAGAAACGGCTCCGTTAATTTTTACGGCGTTGTTTACCTTTTTCTGGCCGCAAGGTATTTTTCAACCGATCCCGTCTCTCGCCGTTTTGGTCTACAACTTTTCCACGGTTCCTTACGCAAGCCAACAGGAATTGGCTTGGGCCGCTTCTTTGATTTTGGTGTTGCTCGTTTTGATTAGCAGTGTTCTCGCCCGTTTGGCCACTCGTCGCGAAATTTATTAACGGTGAAAGGACTGTGAAATTCTCCAACTTTTGCCATAGGAAATTGGTAAAATAGGAGACAATTCCGTTTGGCCGTTTGTTGTAGCAAGTAGCCAGCTTTTTGTTTCCTCTGTGGCGATCGCTTTCGCGTTCGTCGTCTCTAAAGTCTGTGGTTCACTCCGCGATC
Organism: Oxynema mangrovii CENA135; assembly: GCF_016632315.1. NCBI lineage: Bacteria > Bacillati > Cyanobacteriota > Cyanophyceae > Oscillatoriales > Oscillatoriaceae > Oxynema > Oxynema mangrovii. The sequence continues at coordinate 1,387,131 of NZ_JAEOXH010000002.1, forward strand.
GCTTTTCTAGTTTTCGATCGAAAAAAGCATCTCCAAGGGCAACAATTGCCGAGATCGTCTCCCAGGTCGGTCGAGTTTTTCGGATTAGTTTTGTGCGAGCTTCGATCGCCACAAATTCGAGAAACCTGCAAGTGAAGCCGTCAGTTTATCGAATTGTTGGGCTTCGGGGGAGCTATAAAACCCCGTCCCGAACGATAGTGAAGGACTCGGATACATGGACTCCCCCGTGCGAGTCGCCGGGGTTCGATCCCCCTAAGACTCGCCATCAACTTCTGGTATAATTATCCCAAATTTGGGTAGATAAAATGCTCGTCTACGAAGCCAAGTTACAAGGAACTAAAGACCAGTATCAGCAGCTCGATCGAGCGCTGCGAACGGGTCTTTTTGTTCGCAACAAAGCGCTTCGCTATTGGATGGACGGGCCAGGAAAAAGCAAGGCCAACCTGAATAAATATTGCCGAGTCTTAGCTAAAGAGTATCCTTGGGCGAAAAAGCTCAATTCGATGGCGCGGCAAGCAATGGCAGAACGGGCTTGGTTAGCCGTTTCTCGCTTCTACAACAACTGCCAACAAAAAGTTCAAGGCAAGAAAGGATTTCCTCAGTTTAAGCGCCTACAAACTCGTGCCTCAGTGGAGTACAAAACCAGTGGTTGGAAACTTTCCGATTGTCGGCGCTACTTGACTTTCACCGATGGGTTCGAGGCGGGAACCTTTAAACTATGGGGAACTCGCGACTTGCACTTCGATCGGCTCTCCCAAATCAAACGAGTACGAGTTGTCAGGAGAGCCGATGGATATTACGCGCAGTTTTGCATTGACCATCAACGAAAAGAACGGCGAAAACCAACTGGAAAAACGATCGGTTTGGACGTAGGTTTAACACATTTCTACACCGATTCCGATGGAAATACAGTTAAGCCGCCACGCTATCTGAGAAAATCCGAACAAGCCTTGAAGCGGGAACAACGCCGTCTCGCTCGTAAACAGAAGGGGTCAAAAAATCGAGTTCAAGCCAGGCTTAGATTCGGAAGAAAGCATCTAAAAGTCCAACGCCAGCGTAAAGACTGGGCTGTAAAACTGGCCCGGTACGCAGTCATGTCGGCAGACCTGGTGGCGTATGAGGACTTGCAAATCAAAAACTTGGTTAAAACGCATAAGTTAGCCAAGTCTATTGTTGATGCAGCGTGGTATCAATTCCGCCAGTGGGTGGAATATTTCGGGAAAGTATTTGGCGTGGCCACCGTAGCTGTGCCACCTCAAAATACCTCCCAAACATGTTCGTGTTGTGGCAATCTGGTCAAGAAGTCACTAAGCGCTCGCACTCATCTGTGTCAGTGTGGGACGGTACTCGACCCAGATCGCAACGCAGCTATCAACATTTTGGAACTAGGGCTACGTACTGTAGGGCATACAGGAACTTACGCCTGTGGAGAGGAGACCGCTACTCGTCTTCTGGAGACAGAGGTCGAGCCAGTCACCTCGCTGAAGCAGGAAACTCCATCGGTGACGATGGAATCCCCTTCCTGAGCGCAGCGAAGGGAGGGGAGGATGTCAAGGGTTAAGTGTAAATTTAGAAACCGGATCGAGTTATTGTATGCATTCAGATAGCCAATCAGCAAATTACATTCCCTCGGTTGACAAGCAACCCGAGGTCGTCTTGAGGACGAAAAATGTCAGCATCTACTACGGTGATTTTTTGGCGGTTCAAAACGTCTCGCTGGACATCCAAAAAAACCGGATTACCGCCTTCATCGGGCCGTCGGGTTGCGGTAAAAGTACCTTGCTGCGCTGCTACAATCGCCTCAACGACTTGATCGAAAGTTTTCGCTTGGAAGGGAAGATCGAATACCAAGGTCAAAATTTGTACGCTAAAAATGTCGATCCGGTGGAAGTCCGCCGCCGCATTGGCATGGTCTTCCAAAAGCCCAATCCGTTTCCGAAGTCGATTTACGACAATATTGCCTACGGAGCGCGGGTCAACGGTTATAAAGGGGATCTCGACGAATTGGTTGAAAATTCCCTCCGTGCGGCGGCCCTGTGGGATGAGGTCAAAGACAAGCTCAAAACTAACGGGATGGCTCTATCCGGCGGTCAGCAACAGCGTTTGTGTATCGCCCGGGCGATCGCGATCGAACCGGATGTGGTGCTGATGGACGAACCCTGTGCGTCTCTCGATCCGATTTCGACGCTGAAAATTGAGGACTTGATGCAAGAACTCAAGGAAAAATACACGATCGCGATCGTGACCCACAACATGCAACAAGCCTCCCGGGTGTCGGATATGACCGCATTTTTCAACGCCCAAGCCTCGGAAGATGGCAAACGCTGCGGCTATTTGGTGGAGTACAACCATACGGAAGCGATCTTCCACAATCCCCAGGAAGAAGCGACGAAAGAATATGTGAGCGGACGGTTCGGTTAAGGCGATCGCCCCTCACCCGCGTTCCATTGATAACTCGGGGTGGCGTGCGGCGCCGATCGCGATCTCCCGGTTCTGGCTGACGGGAATTGGCTTGAGCGTTTCCGCATTTCCCTCCCGGGCGATCGCGTCTCCCACTAGATTGCCCCAAAAGTTTTTATACTAAATTTTATATCAAATTCCATTAATCCCAAAACTGAATGGCTCGCCTCTTCTGGCCCTGGTACCCGTTTAGGGAGTAGCAACCCCGTTGCTGAATCGCCGCTCTACGATCGCGGCTCTACGCGAGAAACAACCCAAGAGAAAGGGGCGATCGCCCCTTTACTCCTGACTAGCGCTTGAAAAAGGTCTCCAGGCGCGTCGCCAGTTTTTCAATTAAGCTGCGGTCTTTGCGCTTGAGACTGTCTCGGGCTTCAGCTTCGACGCGCTCGACCACTTCCGGAGGCAATCCGAGAAGCGCCACCAGTTTTTGATAGGCTTGCGCTTCTTCTTCATTGATATTCGGTTCGTCCGGGGTGCGCGCACTCGACGCGATCACCTCGTAACCGAGTTGCAAAACGACTTCGCGCGCTGCTTGAGTTTCGAGGTGAGGAATGAGTTCTTCTAAGGGGATATTCTGCATCATGTAATCGTGCAGTTCCTCGCGCAGTCGTTCTTGTTGTTCGGTCGTTTTACCGAACAGTTGGCTGAAGCGATCGAGCATCAAATCGACTTCTTCCGTTGCCAGTTCGCCATCAGCCCACGCCATTGCGGTGACCACCCGTAATAAGTTCATTTGACGGGGGGTAATCGAAGGCGGTGGGGGAGGTTGTACAGCCATGAGTTTGCCCTCATTCGAGTTGGACGAGATCGCGGGGCGATCGCGCGAGCCAAGCGCCCCGAGTTTGGCCATACCCTAACACGCGCTCCGTGCAGTTGCCTCGGCTTTCACGATCTCTTAGCGATCCGCAAAGCTCGACTACAGGCGATCGAGGGTCGTTTCCAACCAACCTTTAAATAACTTCTCCTGTTCCACCGTCGGATTGCTAACGGAAACCAGTTGATAGCTTTTCGGACGGGGTTCGGCGAGGGTAACCGGGTAGGTTCGCAGTTCTTCTTGATGAAATAAGCTGACTTCGACGCGATCGCCCGGTTGATAATCTTTGAGCCGTTCTTCGAGGGTTTCTGCCGTGACGCGAAAGCCGCCGATCGCCAGTAACTCGTCATCGGGGTCAATTCCGGCCCGTTGCGCGGGGGAACCGATTTCGACGAATTTGACGATCGCCTTGCCGTTATCCGGTTGGGCGCTCAACCCCAGATAGGGGGCGCTGTCGTTCCCGTTCCCGTTGGCTTTGAGTTGCAAGCCAAACGGCGCCAGATACTCGTCAAAGGGTAATTCTTCGGTTCCGTGGAGGTAGCGATCGAAAAAGTCCGTTAAGTCCGTGGCGGCGACGGACTCGATAACGCTTTTAAGTTGCGCGTCGGTAAAACCGATTTCAGCCTTGCCAAATTGCTCCCACATTTGCTGCATGACATTATCGAGCGATCGCTGGTTGTCGTGGCGCGATCGAATCAGCAGATCGAGCAGCAACGACACTAATTCCCCTTTCAAATAATAGGAAATTTGAGCGTTATCGCTGTTACTGTCGCGGCGGTAAAGTTTGATCCACGCATCCCAACTCGACTCGCTCAACGGTTGCACGCGCCGTCCGGGGATCGTCTGCAGTCGGGTAATGTCTTTGCTTAAATTTTGCAAGAACGTTTTGGCGTCGTAAATCTTGGCGCGTAGGGGAATCACCGTATCGTAATAACTGGTGGTTCCTTCGCAAAACCACAGAGCCTCGGTATAGTTTTCGCTTTCGTAGTCGAACTGTTCGAGGGCTTTGGGGCGAATTCGTCTGACGTTCCAGAGGTGGAAAAACTCGTGGGCGACCAGTTGCATGAAGCGATTGTAGCGGTCGGGCGATCGCAAACCGAAGCGGGGATAATTGAGCGAACAGCTATTTTTATGTTCGAGTCCGCCGTAACCTTGGGCGGAGAGGTGCAGTAAAAACAGGTAGCGATCGTAAGGTAAGCCGCCGAAGAGCTTGGATTCGACTTGAATGATTTTTTCGATATCGGCGATCGCCCGTTCGACGTTGAGGTTACCCTCTCCCCAAATCGCCAACTCGTGGGGCAATCCTTCGACTTGAAAATGATAGGACTGTTGGGTGCCGATCTCGAAGGGACTATCGACTAATGTATCGAAATCTTCAGCCCGGAAGGTGTTCGGGGTTTCCGTGGGGGGTAAAGCGGTGGTCACGCGCCATTCCGGTTTCGGCGGGACGATTTTAATGTGAACTGGGGTTCGTTCCCATCCGGGGATGTAAAAGAAGAGGGCGGCGCCGTTGAAATAACCGTGGGTGCGATCGAGGTGGTTGGTTCGCACGGATAACTCGTGAGCGAAGACCCGATAGCGCACGACGATTTCCGAGGTCTTGGCGGTGTCGATCTGCCAGTGATTTTTACTGCGTTTGCGCCAGTTCAGGGCATTTTCGTGCAAGTCGCACGCCGAAAAATCTTGTAAGTTTTTGGCATATTCGCGCACCAGGTACGATCCGGGGGTCCATACGGGCATTTTCAAGTCCAGTACCGAGGCGTCCCATGTTTTAACCCGCAGCATCACCTCGAACAAATGAGATTCCGGTTCGGACATCGACACCTGATAGAACAGGGTGGGCGAGGTTTGGGAGAGGCGATCGGTACTCGGATGCGTCTTGGCTTGGGTCATTTTCAATCGCTAAGGGGCTTGACGGCAAATAAATGTCAAAACTACTCGACGGGGAAAGCGGTAGCTAAAATGGGTGTTTTTCCACGGTAAAATGCGGGACTGTCGCGCTAGGGAGAGCGCGCAATACGCCGGAGGCGTCGCTAAGCGAACGCCCGTCAGGGTTCGCCAGGAAGGGGACTCAAACGTGTCCGGCTAAATGGGTCAACTGTTTGAGGTTGATCAAGTACATCGCTTGGTTGGCTTCGTCAATTTTGAGCCACCCTTTACTCTGCAATTTTTCGACAATTTTGCTGGTTTCTTCGAGACCGATATCGGTCACGTCGGCTAAATCTTTCAAGGGAATGTTAAAAATCTCCGTACCTTTTTCAGTCGGTTGACCGTAGTTTTCCGCCAGGGAGACTAAGGTGTTGGCGAGTTTGACCGCCGGGGGACGGTTCCTCAGTTGAAAGCGGATGTTGGTTTGTCGCAGTCTCCTGACCATCAGTTGCAGCATTCGATGGTGCAACTGGGCGTCTTTAAACAGGGTTTGGATAAAGCGTTGGGCCGAAACGCTGAGCAATTCGACCGGAGACAGGGCGATCACGTCGGTGGAGCGGGGAGATTCGTCGAGAATGGCCATTTCACCAAAAAAGTCACCCCGTCCGAGAACTGCAAGGGTGACGACGTTATCGCCGTAAAGTCGTCGAACTTTAACCCAGCCGGACACGACGAAGTAGACGGCATTCCCCCAGGCATCTTCCATGAGTACGGCTCGACCTGCCGGATATTCGTGTTCGACGGCAACGGACAGGAGCCATTCCAGCGTCTCTGGGTTGGCGGCACTAAAGAGTGGGAAAAGCTCGCTAAAGGCTTCGGTCTGCATGAATAATATTGAGGATAGGGAATCAGTAGCGATCGCGCGATCGCCGCTCTTGCAGGTCAGGAGTGGCAACCGAGATCGTAATCTTATTGGTCTCTATTATTGACAATTTCACGGCTGAAAACACCTGGGATTTTGCACGATTTCGCACGACCCACACCGATCCGATGTTACGGCGATCGAGATTCGCTCTCTCCTATTGCCAGAGAGCCAGTCAAAGTCCCAGCCGATCTCGGGGCGTTGGATTGGGAATGTTAATGGCTCCTATTTTCTCACGATTTTGATGAGTTTCAATCCCGGCACGCTCCGACGATCGCCTCTCTAGAGTGTTCGGGGGATCTTCGCGGAAGACTATAGGAAATCTTTAGTTTTTTTAATTACTAATTGGCTATATAGTGTTAATATAGGATGAAAACCGACGATCCGAGCGGTCGAAAAACCCGCTCGTCCGCAGCTTGTAGGAGGACATTCGATGTTATTCCGTCAGTTATTCGATCGAGACACCTGGACTTATAGCTATTTAATCGCCGATGAAACTACGAAAGAGGCGGTATTGGTCGATCCGGTGTTGGAACAGGTGGATCGCGATCGCCAGCTCTTGCAGGAGTTGGGTTTGACCCTCAAATACGGTCTCGAAACCCACATTCACGCCGATCACGTCACCGGAACCGGGAAATTGCGCGAATTGACGGGCTGTTTGGGCGTCGTCCCCGAACGCGCCCAAGCAGCTTGTGCCGATCGCCATTTGGCCGATGGAGAAGTGTTGAAGGTCGGCGCCGTTGAAATTCGGGCGATCGCGACTCCCGGACATACCCAGTGCCATAGTGCCTATCTCGTCAACGGCGATCGGGTGTTAACTGGAGATGCGTTATTTATTCGCGGTTGCGGGCGCACGGACTTTCAAAGTGGCGATCCCGGCAGCTTGTACGATGCGATCGTCGGCACACTGTTTGCATTACCGGATAATACCTGGGTTTATCCCGGTCACGACTATCGGGGTCATAGCGTCTCCACCATCGGCGAGGAAAAGCAGTGGAACCCCCGGTTTATAGACCTCAACCAGGGGCCGGGAACCCTACGCGATCGCGCGGCGTTTATCGAATTAATGAATCATCTGAAGCTTCCCGATCCCCAGAAAATTATGGAAGCCGTTCCTGCGAACCAACAGTGCGGCAAAGTGGCGAGTTGAGCGGCCCGCTTCCATCTTGGCAAATTTGAGGAAAGATTGAGGAACGATCGAAATGATTGCGTGGATCGTCGGTCACATTTTAGCCGCAGGGATTGGGATTAGTTTGGGCTTACTCGGCGGCGGCGGTTCGATTTTAGCCGTCCCGATTTTGGTCTACGTCATGGGGGTAGAACCGAAAAGTGCGATCGTCATGAGTTTGGCGATCGTGGGAACGGTGAGTTTGCTCGGGACGATCCCCCATTGGAAGCTGGGCAACGTCAATGTCAAAAAAGCGGCTATTTTTGGCTCCGCAACCATGCTAGGAGCCTATGGCGGTGCTAAACTGGCGACTTTGCCCTTCGTAAGCGGTACGTTTCAACTGGTGTTATTTGCGATCTTGATGCTCGTCGCCGCCGGATTCACGATCCGCAAGAGTACTCAAAAAGAGCAAAGCGCATCTGTAGAACCAGACGACCTGACGATGTATCCGCGCCCGGTGTGTCGTTATTGTTGGTTGTGGTTGTTGACGGAAGGGTTGGGAGTCGGAGTATTGACGGGATTGGTCGGCGTTGGCGGCGGTTTCGCGATCGTTCCGGCGTTGGTCTTGTTGGGTAAAACGCCGATGAAAGAAGCGGTGGGGACATCGTTAGCGATTATCTCGCTCAATTCCGTCGCCGGATTGATGGGATATTTTGGAGAAGTGGCGATCGATTGGAGGTTAACCCTTTCTCTGACAGTCGCCGCCAGTTTGGGAATGGTCGCCGGGGCTTATTTGAGTCGCTTCGTGCAGGCGAAGCATTTGCAAAAGGCGTTCGGTTATTTTTTGCTGGCGATGGCGGGATTTATTTTATTTCAGAATCGGGCTGTTTTCAGTTCCACGGGGGCGACCGAAAGCGGGCGATCGCCTGCCACTCAGACGCGGGTCGTGGTCGTTCGCAAGTCTTAGGGTCGAGAGGTCGCTAACACCGCTTCGCGGATCGGCGATCGCCAGGCCTCGATATAGCTGGGCCACCCGATCAGGATCGGTTGCAAGTGAGCCAGGGTATCCGGGGCGATCGCCTCCGGGTCGAAGCTGAGGGGATTGCCGTCTAAATCGCAACAGGTCAAGCCTGCAGCGCGCGCCAACGCCACCGGTCCGGCAGTATCCCAGACTTTGACGCGACCGTTGAGATAGATGTAAAGACCTGCGCGACCGCAGATCACTTCCATGACTTTGAGTCCGAAACTGCCGAGGGAGTAAAACTCGACCCCTCCGGGAATCTGGCGGGCGATCGCCTCGCCAAAATTGCGCTCGTCCTTATCCCCGATGACCATGCGGCGATCGTTCCGAGCCGGGGCTAGAGGTTCCACGGGGTCTAAGGTTTGGGGATCGCCGTCTCCTCGGGTTTGCCACAAGCCGCGATCGCCGTCCCCGTAAAATAGCTCGTCAGTCGCGGGGGCGTAAATCCATCCCGCCACGGGTTGCAACTCGTGCAGCAACCCCACCATCACCGCGTAATGGGGTTCGCCGTGAATGAAGCCCTCGGTACCATCGAGAGGGTCGATACACCACAAATTGCGATATCCTGCGGTAAACGCAGCGCGCGATCGTTCGTTTTCCTCCGTAATCGTGCCGTCCTCGGGGAATAACAGCGAAAATCCCGCCGAAAGCTGTCGGTCCAGCTCGCGATCGACACTCGTCACGTAATCGTCCGGTCCTTTCTGCGAAACCCGATAATTTTCTTGAGCGAGTTGTCGCGCCTGTTGACCGCACTGACGAATCAGTTGGCGGATTTGTCGATCTACCTCGGAGCTGAAAAATTGCATAGAAATGGATTTTAGACTTGAGATTTTAGAGTCGAGACGAGACCGATTTATTCTAACTCCTGACCCCTAACTTGTGTCTGAAGAAGCGATCGTTACGAATACCTTTTGCCTTTTGCCTTCTAACTCCCCAAAAAAAACGGGTTAACCCGCTTGGTTAACCCGCTCAGTTTGGGAACGCGCTCTGTCAGATTACTTTTGGACGACGAGCTTGACGTTGGCATTCTGCAAGCCGGGACGACGCACTTCGGCCAAGGTCTTATTGACGGCGTACTTCTGATTGATCGAATTGATTAACTCGGTCTGGTTGTGCTTCTTAGCAACACCCCAGAGGTCGGCAATCAGATCGAAGGAACCGTCGCTGTTGCGAGACCAGCCGAGATCGTATTCGCCTTCGAGGACGGCCACCAAATCGGCACGCACGCGCTGACCGTTGTATCCACGGACGTCGGCATTCGTCTTAACGGCAATCCCTAAATCGCGCAGAGAGGTTTTCAGGATTTCGGAATCGGTGATTTTGGTACGAAGAGTGCTAAAGTGAGACATTGGGATTTCCTCCAGTAGGATTTCGAGAGAAACGACAACGTTTTGATTATCAAGGGAGCCGCTCATTGAGGGCGGCGTTTTTTGTGGAACTGCTAGCAAGTTATCCTTACTAGCCTTTACTCCTGATTGGGAAGTCAGGAGAAAGCTTTTAGAACTCCAATCGCTGGTATTCGGCGACGGAGGATGCAGCCGGACGGGCGCGCTGCCGGGCCCATTCGCGCAAGGCCGTGACTTGTTCGGTCATGGTCTTGGACAATGGCAGCGTCGATTTGATCGCGGCGATGATGTCCAACTGCGTGAATTCTCTATCTTGAGCAAATGCCTCGTACATCGCGGCAATGACGGCTTGCTCGATTTCTGCGCCGGAAAATCCGTCGGAGACTTTGGCCAGTTGTTCGATATCGAAGCGAGAGATATCGTGACGGCGTTTGCACAGGTGAATGTTGAAAATGTCTTGGCGTTCTTCGTTGTTGGGAAGGTCTACGAAGAAGATTTCGTCAAAGCGGCCTTTTCTGAGAAATTCGCCGGGGAGGCGTTCGACGCGGTTCGCCGTCGCCATCACGAAGACGGGAGAGGTTTTTTCTTGCATCCAGGTCAGGAAGGAGCCGAAAATGCGGCTGGAGGTTCCTCCGTCGGAGTCTGCAGACCCGGTGCTTCCGGCAAAGGCTTTGTCGAGTTCGTCGATAAACAGGATGGCTGGCGAAATTGATTCGGCAGTTTTGAGAGCGTTACGCAGGTTCGCTTCGGACCGACCGACCATCGAACCGTCGTAGACGCGGCCCATGTCCAGTCTCAGTAAGGGCAAGCTCCACAAGCGAGCCGTGGTTTTCGCGATCAGGGACTTTCCACATCCCGGGACGCCGAGGATTAACATCCCTTTGGGTTGGGGTAAACCATATTCTCGCGCCCGTTCGGTGAAGGCGTTGGAACGCTGCCTCAGCCACCGTTTGAGTTCTTCGAGTCCGCCGACGGAGTCGAGGGTTTCGTCTTCTTCGATATATTCGAGAATGCCGTTGCGTCGGATGAGCTGTTTCTTTTCGGAGAGTACGATCTCGACTTCGGAATCGGTGAGCCGTCCGTTGGTGACTTGGGCTTTCCGATAGACTTTCTCGGCTTCGTCTCGGGTCAGCCCTAATGCCGCTTTGAGTAGTTTTTCGCGGGTGTCGGTACTGATGCGCCGATTGCGACTTCCTTCGAGTCTTTGGCTGAGAACTTCGTTGAGTTCGGAAAGATTGGGAAGGGGAAAGTCTAAGACGATGACTTCTTTTTCGAGTTCGATGGGAACCTGCTGGATGGGCGACATCAGGATAATCGCTTTTTGGGTGCCTTTGAAGCTCGCGATCGCATCTCTGAGCCAGCGCGTGGTTGCCGGAGACTCGATAAAGGGATGCAAGTCTTTGAATACGTAAAGACCTGGCTCTCTCTGACGGATAACCCACTCGATCGCCGCTTCCGGCGAAACGGTGTTGTGTTGGGTCGTGTTCAAGGGTTGACCGTACTCAACTATCCCGTGGGTGACCGTCCATACGAACAGCCGTTGCTGGGGCTTGACCTGAGCGATCGTCGAGATAGCTTGCTCGGCCCGCTCTTCCTCGGAAGTGACGAGGTAGATCAGTGGATATTGAGCTTGGATTAAGATGCTGAGCTCTTCTTTCATGACGATCGACCTAATTAGAGACGGTGCCTACAGTGCGCTTATCCTAATGCCCCTTCTCGGTAGTCAGGAGCAAACATCTCCTCGATTGGAAGATTGAGCCGTTAGCAAGGGACGAGTTGCTCTTCTCCTTGCTGGTCGTTTTTGGATTTGACGGTTTCCACTTTATCTACGGGTAACTCGTCGTCAGCGATGATGCTCGGTCGGTTCCCTAGGGAGACCAGTTCGCCATCGCGCATCACTACGGAGCTGGCACAGTCGGGGCAGTTGTAAACCTGGTGGGTTCGCCCGTAGTAAGAAGATTCCAATTCTTCGATCGCTTCGGAATGAGTCATGTAAAACTCGATCGCCCGTTCGGCGATCGCCGACATCGGTTCGGAATCTACTGCCGCTCGTATCTTGAGCTGACGATGCAGTTCGGGAGGCAGATACAATGTAACCTTTTGCTTATCTTGCATAGGACGCAGAATTGATTTACCCGGGTATGAATCACACCATAGCGGGGGGATCGGTGGCTGTCAAGATGGCAAGACGCTTTAACGTCATTATTGTAATATTTCGTTACATTAACCGGGCGATCGCCGGGGCGGGGGACTCGCCGTGGGAAGAGAAAAATTAGCCGAAATCGCCGCTCCCGATAGACTTACGGCGCGATCGCGCGATCGCCGCGAAACCGAACTAATGCCAAGATCGACCTAGAGATCTAGAGATCGACGGGAGCAACGATACGGGTCATGAAGGGTTCTGCCAGCTCCAAATGGATAGAGAAGGTGACCGAGGTCGGCTGTTTGCTCGGTCTGGTCGTCTTGTTGAGTGGCTGTTCGCCTTCACAGCACAGATCGGAAGCGATTCATTGGAAGACCTATCATAACGAGCGCTACGGTTTCGAGTTTCCCTATCCGAGTAATTGGATTGTCGGGTCGATCCCCAGTAATGGGGACGGACAAGTATTTTTCGACCCCAAAAACCCCGCCGTCGAAATTCGCGGCTGGGGAGGATACAACATTGAAGGTTTGAATGCGACCCAAGACTATCCGGCGCCGCTCAAACCGGAAAACTTTACCACCGCACAGGGTTTACACGGCACCCTCGCCGTCGAGTTGGGAACCAGAGAAAGTTCGATGACGCTCAGCATCGTTCGCGATGACGTTCGCTATCAATGGCGAGGGCGATCGCCGAGCGAAGTTTTTGACGATTACTATCGCTTTTTTTATTACGTTGCCACTCAATATCGTATCGAATTATTACCGACAGAAAACTAAAGCGATCGGAGCGATCGCCCCAATTCGTAGAGATAGCAAGGGTCAAATCGAGAAAAACAGGACAAAAAAAGGCACGCCGATCGCGTGCCTGCCATTCCTTGTTAGTTCGGATACGATAAATTTTTAAACTTAAAAAAAGGACGATCGCGCCATCAACACCTCAAGCACTGCGTTTGACAGAACCATCGGCATATAATTCCATCGGAACGAGTTGCATTTTACCGTTAATGTAGACTTTAGAATAAACAATGCGGACGAAAGGAGCATTGTGTTCGTTATAGCGAGAAGACATAGCTATCACCTCAGATTTAACAGGCTGGGCAAGATCGCCCTTGGCAATAAAAAGAAGAAACGGCTCGTGATTTCCCTCTCCGTTTGCGGGCTGAGGGCATCCAAGCCGGAGAGTGTGACAAAAGATTGTCTTTAACTCTATCTTCTAAAGATATTGCTATTTACCCCCCTTTGTGGTAAAGGTCAGGAAAAGATGGTTGCAATTTTGATAAAGATTTGGTATAGATACTTGCCCGGGGCGGGGGCGATCGCGAGGTTTAAGGGGAAGAAGTTGTAACTAAATAATTGGACACTTATAGACATTATTACCGAATTAGATAACAATTGTGGGGTAGTCTAGATCGAGAGCATGATATGAAATTGTATTCGCTATGTGTGAAGAGTTTGAAACTGAAGTGGTAATTATCAACAAATCTTCCTCAGAGGTGAGTTTCGAGCAAGAGTTGCTAACAGACATGCTTGAACTAATTACCGTGTTCTCTGCACGTCTTTATGGTTCTCGTTCCCATAAAAACAAGAAGCTTATTGATAGCATGGCCAAAGCGGTGGGGGATGTATGCTCTTAGGCTTTAAGACTGAACTGAAATTAAACAATTCCGAGCGAACAGCATTAGCCAAACACGCAGGAGTTGCCCGTCATGCTTGGAACTGGGGACTAAACTTAACCAAGCAAATACTAGAGTACAATCGGGATAATCCAGAGGATAAAATTAAGTTTCCCACAGCGATTGACCTGCATAAGTGGCTGGTGACCATGGTCAAGCCCGAATGTCCCTGGTACTACGAAGTTAGTAAATGCGCTCCTCAATACGCTCTCAGGCATTTGTCCGACGCTTGGAAACAAGCATTCAAGAAAGTCAAGAAACCACCAAGGTTTAAGAAAAAAGGACGTGCTGACAGTTTCACTGTTGATGGTTCGCTCTCAGTTGACCATTTTCGAGTTAAAGTTCCTGTGATGGGTTGGCTTAAAACATTCGAGCGCTTGCCTACAGAATATCAACCGAAGTCCTTCACAATTAGTCGTAAAGCCGACAGATGGTTTATTAGCTGGAAAATTGAAGTCGAGCCAACCAATGAGCCTAAAACCCATGCTGTTGTTGGCGTTGACCTTGGGGTTAAAGCACTGGCTACGCTATCAACTGGTGAGGGATTTGAAGGGGCTAAGAGTTATCGCCAATATGAGAACAAACTCTCACGATTGCAATGGCTGAATCGTCATAAAGAGTATGGTTCGGCCAATTGGAAAAAAGCCCAAATCAAGATAGCCCGCTTGCACCGAAAAATAGCCAACATCCGTAAAGACACATTACATAAGCTCACGACCTATTTAGCCAAAAACCACAGCCGAATAGGGATTGAGGATTTAAATGTCTCTGGTATGTTGGCCAACCACAAGTTGGCTAAAGCGATCGCCGATATGGGCTTCTATGAGTTCAGACGGCAGTTGGAGTACAAATGCCAGTTGTATGGAGCCACCTTAATTGTGGTTGACCGATGGACTCCCTCAACCAAGACCTGCTCTAGATGTCACGCCAAAAAAGACTCAATGCCCTTGTCAGAAAGAGTTTTCCGGTGTGAAAACTGTGGTCTGGAAATTGAGCGGGATTTCAATGCCTCCATTAATTTGGAGATCGCCGCCAGTTAGGTGGTGTTAGCCTGTGGACTGGTGAGTGCCGACACTACTAGAATGAAGCAGGAAGTAGGTTCCAAAGATGTCCACTTGTGGGTAACTTTGGGTAATTCTTATGTAACGGATAATACAGTTGAGGCCGGACAGGCGATCGCGCCGATTCCGTTCCGCCTTCGATCGCGTCATTGTTAAATTCTGTTCGATCTTTCCCCTTCCCACACCCGATCCTCGGGCAACCACCGAATAAACGTTATGGCCTTACCGACCGAACAACGTCAAGCACGTCTAGAGTATTACTACCGTCAAATTCACGACATCATCCTCGTCCGCCAAAATCCGATTACGGGCTTACTCCCCGCCAGTACCGCAGTCAACGCCCACGGCGACTACACCGATGCTTGGGTTCGAGATAACGTCTACAGTATCCTCGCCGTTTGGGGGCTAGCCCTGGCGTATCGCAACAATAAAGATGTAGACGGGCGGACCTACGAACTCGAACATAGCGTCGTCAAACTGATGCGCGGCTTACTCTTCTCGATGATGAGTCAAGCGGAAAAAGTCGAGAAATTCAAAGAAACCAACTCCCCTCTCGACTGCTTGCACGCCAAATACGACACCCGAACCGGGACTACCGTCGTCGGCGATGACGAGTGGGGACACCTGCAACTCGACGCGACCTCCTTATTCTTGCTGATGTTAGCCCAGATGACCGCCTCCGGGCTCAACATCATCTATACCCTCGATGAAGTGAACTTTATCCAAAATCTGGTTTACTACATCGGACGTACCTATCGCACCCCAGATTACGGCATCTGGGAACGGGGAAATAAAATTAATAAAGGCAATCCCGAACTCAACGCCTCGTCGGTGGGGATAGCCCTGGCGGCGTTAGAAGCGATTAACGGGATCGACTTGTTTGGGGTGCGTGGTTCTCACTTATCGACGATCCACGTCCTCGGCGACGAGATCGCGCGGGCGCGGATGACCTTAGAATCGCTATTGCCGCGCGAGTCGAGTTCTAAAGAAGTGGATGCGGCGTTGTTAAGTACGATCGGCTTTCCCGCATTTGCCGTGGAAGATGCAGAGTTAATCGATCGCACTCGCAATAAAATCATCGACAAACTGCAAGGGAAATACGGCTGTAAGCGGTTTTTGCGCGACGGACACCAAACGGTTTTAGAAGATACGGAGCGCCTGCATTACGAGCCGTGGGAACTGCAACAGTTCGAGCATATCGAATGTGAGTGGCCGTTATTTTTTGCTTATTTATTGTTAGACGCCCTGTTCCGGGGCGATCGCGCGGCGATCGCCGAATACCAAGAGCGCCTCGAATCGGTCCTAGTGGAACGCGACGGTTATCGTCTCTTACCGGAACTGTACTATGTGAGCGGCGATCGCGTCGAAGCCGAACGCGCCAACCCTCACTCCCAAGAACGACTCCCCAACGACAACATCCCCCTGGTTTGGGCTCAAAGCCTCTATTTTCTCGGTCAACTGCTCGCCGACGGCTTAATCAATCGCGGCGACCTCGACCCCCTCGGACGCCATCGCCACGCCACCGGACACCGCAAACCCGTAGTGCAAATCGCCTTACTGGCCCAAGACGAAGACCTGCAAGCGGAACTCGCCTATCACGGAATCGCCACCCAAACCCCCGCCGAAGTCGAACCGATCCAAATTCGGCAAGCACGGGAACTCGCCGCCGCCTATACTCAGATCGGACGTAACGACCAACTCGGACTGAGCGGACGTCCCCTGCGGCGCTTGCGGAGTTTAACCACCTCTAATATTTTTCGCATTCGCGGGGAAACGATGGTGTTTTTACCGTCCTTCCTCGACCAGCAGGAATTTTATCTCACCCTCGATTATCATTTCCTGGTCGCCCAAATTAAAAGCGAACTGGCTTACATTCACCGCCATTGGTGGCGCAAACCGCAAATCGGCGGTCAGGGGGTCGGACGTCCCACGGTGACCTTGTTGCTGACTCCCGCCATGCTCGAAACCAGTGGCGCCGGAGAAGGGATTTTACCCGCGTTGCTCGAACTGATGAAAGAACTGCGAAGCGGGAACTGTCAGGGAACTCCAGTGCGGTTGGGCCGCCTCAATCAACTGATGCTCACGAGCAGTATCGAGCGGATCGAATACCTGCACGATTTCGAGTTTCCCGAAGCTCCGGTACAAAAAACCGAACCCGCCTGTTATTTCTTGGCGTATCATCCGGGTAAAAACCAGCCGTTGAGCAATACGCAAGAGTTCGCGATCGAATGCGAAACCGATTTGAACCTGTTGATTTCTAGTTTGCGCCAGTCGGAAAACTTGTACGAACAAATCGAATGGTTGCGAACGTTATCGCGCCTCAAAGGGTTGGAGTTCGATACTGGATTGGGTCGGGGCGATCGCCCGGTCACCGTCGCCGATTTAATCGAGGAAGTGTATTATAAAGCGGGTAACGGCAGGCCGATGAGTTCCGAACTGCTCGCCGAACGGACCGCCGGACGCGATCGCCTCCCCTCGGAAAAAGACAGTCCCGGCGAACCGAAAATTCATTGGGCCGTCGTCCGTCACGCCGCCGGATTGTTGAAAAAAGTCGATATCGGCTTATCCGATGCGGTCACCGATATTCTCGTGCGCCAGAAATTGATTGCGGTTGGTAAAGCGTTTAGCGAAGATTCCGCGATCGATCGCCCCATGTCTCACACCGAAGTCGTCGAGAAAATCGCCGAATTTTGCAGCGAAGACATCCGCGAACGGGTTTTGACCCAAGAAATCCTCATTTATATGGGTCTGCTGATCAAATCCGACCCCCATCTGTTTAAAGGATTTTTGATCTTGCGGATCAGTTATTTCATCTTACTGTTGACCAGCGAACTCGCCAAAGAGTTGAAGTTGACCCAGGACGAAGCCTACGAACGACTGATGGAATTGAGCCCGTTCGAGATTAAAACGCGCTTGCGTCAAGTGCTCGAAGGCTTCGCCGGGATGAATCAACTGTTGAAGCAACAGGAATCTTTACACGTGAGACAGCCGGAACAGGAAATCGATTGGGTCGTGTTACCCTCTCCTCACGACCCCGACGAAACCCTAGAAAGTTGGCACCGCCGCCGCCAGTTGGACGGGGCCGCCTGTCGCGTTCCCAAGGATTTTTATCCCCGGGTGTGGGAAGTACTGCGTCACTGCAAGGGGATTGTCGTCGGGGATAAGTTGGAACGGCGCAACCGCATCGACAGCGAGCTTATTTTGGCAGAGATGACACCGGGTGAGAAAAATTTTGCCCTGCGGGTGGAACACCTGCTTAACAAGATTCAGGCCCCCGCCTACCGCCAAGTGAATATTGAGACGCTGATGGAGTTGGCGGCAATTTGCGAACGCAACCCGAATTTGCAGATTGAAGAGTATATCGTCCTCGACGTGTTGATCGGTCATGCGGTACGCTTGGCGTGGTTGGAGCGCCATCCCGAACGCGGCGATCGCTACGACGAGGATAAAGCCGCCGCGTGGCGCGCCTTTTACGATACGTCCCCCTACGTTTGTGCGACGGCGATCGTCAAAGCTTTCCGCTACTTGACCCAGTTCGGCGCGACCACCGCCGCTTAATCCATCCCTATTTGAAATATAAACTCTCGGGATACGGCGCTGCCGTGTCCTTTTTTTATGAAAATAAGGGGAAACAGAGAAACAAAATCCAACCGCCGACGAAGAAGATCCCGAACAGAATCAACATGAATTCCAGGGATCCTTTGATGTTAAAGGAACCCAGCAACGGCGTTGCCGAAATCAGCAGCAAGACAAAGAAGACGAGAAATAGCCAAAATACAGCCATTGGCATTCAAACGGGTTGAACCCGCTTTGTCGGTACAAATCTCAATTTAGCGCGATTTTGCTGTGGATGAGTGCAGTTTGAGCACTCGCTCTCCCCTTCCAGAGAGGCTACAGGTGCATAAAAAAATGCCTTCCCAGAGTTAACACCTGTAGAAAGCCGCACAGCAGGAGCGCAACCCTCCTCAAGGAGTTCAACTTATGGCAACGACCCTGACACAAATCGCCCATTTTCTAGATCGTCGCAGTTGGTCCTACCACCTCGAACCGGAACGCAACCGCATGGTTACCGGAGTGAAATCCGAGGTAGTGGAGAACTTCATGATTGTTATCCAGTTGCACGAGGGAGGGGAATATTTAGAACTCTGTGCACCCCAACTGCTATTTCTCAAAGACCACGTCTGTAAAGGGGTCGCCTTCCAGACCATGTTAGCCATTGCCTGGGAGGTGAAATTACTGCGCTGGGAGTACGACCCCGACGATGGCGAAGTACGAACCAGTGTAGCTCTGGCGTTGGAAGATGCACCCTTGAGCGAAAACCAATTCAATCGGCTGTTGAGTGCCTTGATTCAACTGACCGATCGCGCGATCGAGCGGTTAAACACTGTCTTGGTCACTGGGGAAGACCCGGGCTTTCAACCCCTGAGTACGCAGATCGCACAAATAGCAGCAGCCCTACGAGAGATCTTACCCGGCGAGAGTCTAGCCGAACTCCAGACGCAGTGGGAACAGTTACAGGAAGGGGAATAGCCGACCCACCCGGTCTTTAACGGGATCCCTGCCTAGAGGCGATCGCACGCCCTCCCCTCCAGGCAGGGGTTAGGGGTAGCTTCTTCGGGGACGGTGTGATGCAAAAATTCGTGATTTCGCCATAGAAACAACTAGGAACAATAAAGATGCGATTTAACCAAATTTGTGAATTTCTCGACCGGGAAAACTGGGAATACGATCCGAAACCGGACGAACAATGGCTCGTGTTGCAACGGGAGGGGCTCAGGATCGAGATCGCCGTTGACGAAGACGGAGAATTTATCCGGTTTGTGGTTCCCGAACTCTTGAGGATCGCTGGGGACGAACCCCATGGGCAAGCGGCATTACAAAGCTTGCTGCATCTCGGTTGGCGATCGCAACTGGCGCGATGGCAACGAGATCCGGCGGACGGGGAAGTGCGCTTACAGGTAGATCTGCCGATTGAAGATAGCGAACTGAGTGCGCGGCAGTTTTGGCGGATCTTGCACGAGACCGTGACGTTGGCGCAGCAGGGACGGGAACAAGTGCGCCAGGTATTGGCAACTGGGGAAGCAGGAGCGAGGGACGCCGGGGAAAAGATCCGATTAGCTGCAGGATCTGGGTTATTGTCACTGTTGCTGCAAGCGCAAATGAGCGGGGGAGCCGAGTCAGTCAATCGAGAACTGGATCGGCGAGGGGGAGAACTCGACCCGCACCTCGCCGATGATGCCAGCCACCTGCTTGAGGTCGTGGCGGCATCGGAGGGCCGGGAGTTGCAAGAGGGGCTGGCTGGAGAGATCGGAAACATCGCTATTTGTCTTCAAAACTATCCCCGAGGGGGTCGAGAACAAAATCTACTGATGGCGATTCGGCTCTATCACTTGATTCTGGAAGCCTACCCCCGCAATCGCGCCCCCATACAGTGGGCCACGATCCAAAACAACCTCGGCACTGCCTACTCGAACCTACCCACAGGCGATCGCGGGGAGAACCTGGAACGGGCGATCGCCTGCTACGAGCGAGCCCTCACGGTCAGGACTCCAGAACTATTCCCTTTAGAGTGTCTACAGACTGCTCGCAACTGGGGCAACTTAGCCTTCAAAGAGGGAGATTGGCAACAAGCCTTAACCCAGTATGGACGGGCGATCTCAGCGATTGAGGGTTCGCGCCGTTCGGCAGTCAGCGAGGAGCGCCGCCAGCAGATTGTGGCCGAGTCGATCTCTGTTTACGAAAATGCGATCCAAGCTGCGATTAACCTCAACGACTTTGCCACTGCCCTCGAAATCGTCGAGCGAGTTCGTGCCAAACGCCTTGTAGACTTAATGGCCACGGCGGACCTCTATGCCGACGGTGAGATTCCCCCACAAGTTCGAGACAGGTTGCAACAACTCGACAACCTCGATCGGCAGATTGCCCAATGCCGTGCAGAGCATCAGCAACAACAACAAGAGGGTAAGGCTTCCCCTTCGTCCCCGGAAGATCCGGAGGATCCGGTAGAGGCTTCCCCGACGGAGCCAACTCACCCCAACTCCGGAGGGGCGACAACGGCAAAGCAGCCCCGAGGTTCCGTACTGCGGTCTCGCCAGCGTGCCGCCATCTCTGCCGCCACTGCGGAAATCGAGCAACTGGAACGACAAAAACAAGCCATCCTCGACGAACTGAGCCGTATCGACGAAGTCGTCGCCAAACTACAGCAAGTCCAACCGCCGCAACTGCAGGATTTTGAAGGTCTGCGGGCAGAAAAGACTGCTTTGCTCAATTTCTATACCACCGACGACCATACTCACATCTTGATTTTGCGTCCGGGAAGCGATCGGCCTGAGTGCTTCACCTGCCGAGGACAGGGTTACCGGAACTTACAACAGTGGTTGAGGACAACGTGGGCGATTCCCTATCTCAACAAAAAAAACCGATGGCGGCGACATATGCCAGAGACCCTCGCCGAACTGGCCCGACGCCTGGAACTCGATCGCCTGATCGAGGAATACTTGCAAGGGATTGAAGAATTGGTCGTCGTTCCTCACTTGTTCCTGCATCAAATTCCCTTCGCTGCCTTGCCCCTTTCCGGGGAGGAGCGCTATCTCGGCGATCGATTCCGCCTGCGTTATGCTCCCAGCTTACAAGTCCTGAACTTCTGCCGCCGTCGCGAATCCCTCTCCTTGCCTGAGTACGGCACGGTCGAAAATACGACGGATGATTTGCTGTTCAGTTCTTTTGAGGGAGAGACCGTCTGTCAATTGTTCGATGTCGATCCGACGCGGCGGTTGATCGGTCCGCAAGCCACGGTGACGGCTTACCGCCAGTTATTGGCTCAAACCCATCGTCTGGTCAGCTCTCACCACGCCCAAAGTCGCACGGACAATCCCCTAGAGTCGGGTTTACGCCTCAGCGACGGCACGATTACGGTCAGTCAACTGTTTGCGCCCAGTTGGCGTTTTCCGCAATTGGAGGAGGTGTATCTCTCCTGTTGTGAAACTGGCTTATTTGTCCCGAAGAGCGCCGTTGACGAGCCTGTCGCGCTCAGTACTGGATTCCTCTGTGCGGGGGCGCGGGGGGTCATCGCCAGTCAGTGGTCGATTTACGATTTCTCATCGGCGTTATTGTCGAGTTTGTATCACGAACAACGTAAGGCGGGGCTCAATCGTCTGCAGGCGTTACAAAGCGCCCAACGCCACCTGCGCGAAATGAGTGGTCAAGGGTTTGAGGACAAGTACGGCGAACCGTTGCGGGAGTTTCTAGAGGCGGAACAAAACCGAATTGCTGATTTACCCAATCACGACCCCAAACAGTTGATGGAGATGAAAGATGCGGCCAAACTCATCAATGAGTTTGCCGCAGGAGAGCGTCCGTTCGAGCATCCCTGTCATTGGGCGGGATTGGCTTGTTATGGATTGGGCTAAGAGGACATCCAGTGGGGATTGAGCGGTTGTGTGACGTCAACTCTCCCGTGCAACGACCCGGACCCAACTCCTCCCCGGCGGGCTGGGGACGGGTCATACCGTTTTTCAAAAATCATCAGAGAGATCGAGGGTTTAGAAAAACGGTATAAGGCCCGCAGTAGATTTTTGATTTCTGTAATTTGGAGGTCAACCATGCGATTTGTGAGAGATAATCATCTCCAGTCCAGTCCGTTGAGGAAGATTGAGATGACCCCGAACGAATCCCATCCGATTCACGAACAGTTAAAGGAGATTTTTCGGCAAGCGCTGCATACCTCGTCACCGAAGGAGCGCAAGCGCCTACGCCGCAAGGGGTTACACTTGATGATGCAGGCGCCAAAGGAGTGTTTTTGGCGCGGATACGCTCCGTTGTTTGACAACGATCTACTTTATCTAGAAGCTTCGGACAAGGCGTGGGAGTATATAGAGCGCAAAATCAATGGCCGGATTCGCGGGAAAGCTACGGCGCAAGAAAAAGCCTACGACCCGGATAAAGGCGATGCCAGTCCCCTTACTCTTTGGAATCGACGCTGTAAAGGCATCTATAAAGATCTGCGCCAAAAACAGAAAGAATCGATTCACCCACATCCCAAAGATCCGAGAACGGGAGAAGCTCTCGATATCAATACGGTGGAGGCCGAACCAGAGAGCGTACCCCTGTTAGAACGGGTGCGTGAGGAGTTAGAAACCGATCCGACGGGGGTTTTGAAGACGACCTGGGTTCGTAAAACACCGCCGCCGCCAATTACGGCTCAACAGGTGTTGCTGAAGTTGTACGATTTGGCTTCTTGCGGGGAAAAGTGGACTTTGAGCAAGTTGGCTAAAGCGTTCGATCTGCCCGCAGGTTCGATGAATTCCACTTGGAAGAGAAAGCTAAAACCGCTCTTGGAGGAGATGGGCGATCGGCTTCGGCGACAACTTTAGCCAAGATCGGTTAACTACTGTAGCCGCTTCATTTCAATGAAAGATCTGGAGTCATTTTAACAGAATTTAGAGAGTTTGAATAGTTGAATAGGGGAATCATGATTGGCGAACTGAATGAAACATTTGGACAAAGAGTGGCGATTCCACCGAGTTTCTACGCACAGTTAGACCGCTCCCTCGTTCGGCTGAGTCCGCAGCAAGCTGAAGGGGTTCGTCAACGGGCGATCGCGGTTTGGGTGGTGAGTCGCTATCTCAATCGTTTGGGTTATGATTGCGCGATCGAGAAAAGTAGTCCTTGGAATCCTTATTTACAGGTTTTGAGCGATTTGGCAGATTTACAAATCTTTGAGGAGGAGCAGTTTTTGGGAACGGTTGAATGTTTGCAACTGCCACCGAATGCAGAGTTTTTTGAAATTCCGGAACAAGCGGTGATGAGCGATCGCATTGCATATATTGCCGTGGCTGTCAACGCCGAGGAAACCTGGGGGGCGATCGTCGGTTTTGTCCCTGCGTTGAATGTAGACTTTCCGAGGCTCAAAATTAAGCGGAATAAGTTACTCTCAAGAGAGCGGCTGATCGATTTATTAGAAAATGCAGAAAGATTAGGGAGAAGCGATCGGCTCGGTGAGTTAGAAACGTATTGGCAACGTCACGGCAACTGGTCTGAGCAGGAACGTTTGGCGGCGATCGCTCAACTAGAAAGTGCTTTATTATTAAAAAGTAAGGAACCGCTACAAGTGGAATGTGCCGCCCAGGAACTGGAATCACTCATGGCTCACTCTATAGGTGGTCGTCGAAAAATTGAGTTGCAATTAAAGGAGGAGGAATTAACCCAAGGCGATCGTGAGGAGTTACGCTCTATTTTGCGCCGAATTATTCGGTCCTTGAGGGAAGGAACGGACGAGGTCATTTAAAACGTTAGGGGTGGTGTTAGGGGTAGGTTCTCTCCGTTTGGGGAATCCCTACCCTTCCCGTCGTAAAACCTCTTGAGGGAGGGGTGCAGTTGCCGGAGAAAGCCAACAAATGATCTGAATTGAATACGGTTTGCATAAAAAATACTGTATTTGAGGGTGAATAAAATAGCACCGGAAATTAGCCGGATGTCAATGGCTTTACCGATCTGAGAGGTTGAAATGAACAGCTCGAATCAATCTTATTTGTTTGCCCCTTCTTTGAACTTGGGTGAGGCGATCGCTCCCGTCTCTCTGGAACCGCAAAAACTGCAGGTTTGCCAACATTATAACCATCACCTGCGCGTCCTCATTCCTACAACGGTTGATGGCGATCGAGAAGCAGATACATCGGCTTTTGTCGATCGCGCTAATTTACTATTTTCTCAGCAGTTTGGCGGAACCATCTGCAAGCATTTTTTAGGGTTTTACGAAAGTAAAAATTACGGTTTAGTGAAAGAAGTAATCTTTGAGATTGAAGCGTGGACTAATGATTTAGGCTTGAAACAAGCAGAATCATTTCTTGAAAACTTCTTGGTTGAAGTTTTGCAGGAATTACGCCAAGAAACTGTCTTTTTTGCAATTGATGGCAAAGCTCAGTTATTGACGTTAGGATCGCGTTAGCGATCGGGGTATAAAATCGTGCATTTTAAGTATTTTTGTACTTAAAATGCACGATTTTATATCGATTTTCTAAGCTTTCGATCTCTCTCCATCGAGGGTTTAGAAAATTGGTATAAGTATAAAGATTTGGTAACCAAATCCCTACAGGGTACAATAAAAAGGTCGAGAGAGATTTTCTAAGCTTTCGATCTCTCTCCATCGAGGGTTTAGAAAATTGGTATAAGGGTTTGGTAACCAAACCCCTACAGGGTACAATAAAAAGGTCGAGAGAGTTGAGATAACCCGATGGCAGCCGTGTATCCTTTGATGCTCCGGCGATTGCCTCCTCTCAAACAGGGTCGATCGCCCCTCACTCAAATGGGATCGCCACAATTGCACAAGCTTAATGCTTAACCTCATCCCAACCCCAAAAGTGAGGCAAATTTTGCCTCATTTTTTACTTAAAATTCTCACACCCGAGCCATTTCGCCGTGTTCGATGCGGGTTCCCAAGACCTTGAGGAACTCGGCCAACCAGGCGGGATGGGCGGGCCAGGCCGGGGCCGTGACCAAATTGCCATCGACGACGGCGCAATCGACCGGAGTACTGACATAAATTCCGCCAGCGCGCTCGACTTCCGGACCGCAGGCGGGATAGGCAGTGCAGCGCTTGCCTTCGATCGCTCCCGCAGCCGTCAATACCTGCAAGCCGTGGCAGATGGCGGCGATCGGCTTGTCATGGGTGGCGAAGTGTCGCACTATATCTAAAACTTTATCTTCTAACCGAATATATTCCGGCGCTCGTCCGCCGGGAACGACCAAAGCATCGAACGCCGAGGGGTCGATCGCCTCAAACGAGGCATTGAGCGTAAAATTATGTCCCGGTTTTTCGCTATAGGTCTGGTCTCCCTCAAAATCGTGAACGGCAGTTCGTACCGTTTCTCCGGCTTTTTTGTGCGGACAAACCGCCTGCACCGTATGACCGACCATTTGCAGGGCTTGAAACGGCACCATCACTTCGTAATCTTCGACAAAATCGCCGACGAGCATCAAAATTTGTTTGCCTGTCATTTTGCGAGTCCTCTGGGAAAATTTACAGGGCAATCGATCCAAAAAATGGGGCTAACTTTTCTGCATTAAGCTAGCCCCAAGATGATGGAGGGCGATCGCGCGAGGTGGAACCCTCACGCATTCGCCCGTCGCGATCGCGATTTAGAAGCCGTTACGACCCCAAACCACGAGGGAAATCGAAAAGGTAAACACCACCAACAACGAAGACCAACCCAATGTCAAAATATCCATAATCTTATGTCGAGACCCGAAATAGCTAATGATTTCAACCTCTTATCATAATCCAATCCGCGACCCCCGCCTATCCGTCGGCTCAGCTTTCCTCCAGTAGCACCTGTGGCGTCGGTAGGGGCTGCACTGACGCGGGAAGGGCGATCGTAAACGTCGATCCTTTCCCCAACTCGCTGCCGACCTGAATCGTCCCCCCCATCATCTGACAGAACTTTTGAGTAATCGTCAGTCCCAACCCCGTTCCCCCATATTTGCGCGTCGTCGAAACGTCCGCCTGAGTGAACGGCTGAAACACCTGTGCCAGATGTTTCGGACTCATCCCAATTCCCGTATCGCTCACCTCGAACACCACCAACTCGCAATCGAGGCGGGGTAGGTCTTCCACAAACTCTTCCCCCAAACAATGCCCGTTTTCGACACGGCGGATCGACAGTTTAACCTCGCCATTTTCCGTAAACTTCGCCGCATTACTGAGCAAATTGAGCAATCCTTGGCGGACTTTAGCCACATCCGCATAAAATTCCCCAATGTCATCGGCAGTATCGATGATTAACTGATTGCCATTTTTATCGATCGCGGGCTGGATCGTATTGACCACTTCCCACACTAACTTGTCGATCTCGATCTTTTCTAAATCCAAACTCATCCGACCCGCTTCGATTTTAGATAAATCCAAAATATCGCTAATCAAGGCGAGCAACTGTCTCCCCGCGCCGTGAATTTTTTTTAGATCCGGGACGAACTCTTCCTGTCCCAAATCTTCCGCATCTTCCTGTAAAATTTCACTGTAACCGATAATCGCATTCAGGGGCGTGCGTAATTCGTGGCTCATATTCGCCAGAAAGGCACTTTTAGCATAATTCGCCGCTTCCGCCGCTTCTTTCGCCTGCCGCAGCTCCTCCGCCCGCTTGCGTTCGGTAATATCGCTAATCATCGTCAGAATGCAGCGTTCCGCCCCAAGATCGATCGCCTCCATCGACAGCAACCCATCGCGCACTTCCCCGGATTTAGTACAAAATTTAATTTCATAATTGCTCACCGAACCGTAAGTTTCGAGCACTTCGAGCAGTTTCGCCCGTTGCTCGTTATCGTCGAGCCAAACCCCCAAGGAGAAAGAAGTCTGACCGATTAATTCGTCGCGCGGGTAACCGAACAAGCGCAAAAAACTATTATTGACATCGACAAACTTGCCGTCCATTAAGGTACTGATGGCAATGCCGAGGGGACTGGCATCGAAAGCTTTAGAAAAGCGCTCTTCACTCGATCGCAACGCCGCTTCCGATTTTTTGCGTTCGGTAATGTTTTGTACCGTTCCCGTCACGTTCGAGCCTTTAATTTCGCACTGTTCGTAAACAATTTGCTCGTCGCACGACGGCGGGACGATCCGATATTCGATCGCGTAAGGTTGGTAACCTCGGACCGCATCGTCAAAGGAACGCTCGACTAAGGGGCGATCTTCGACATGGACGTATTTTAAAAACTTCTCCAAACTCGGTTCAAATGCCTGCGGTTCGACTCCGAGAAGTCGATAGAGCTCGTCAGACCATTTCAGTTGTTGTTCTTTGAGGTCTAAATCCCAGTTGCCGACTTTGGCTATCCGTTGGGCGTTCGTCAAACTCGCTTCTCTCTGTTGCAGCAAGCGCTCGAAATGTCGCCGTTGTTCGACCACGGCGCCCAAAACTAAGGCGGTTCCCGCCACCACCGCCATAAAAACTTGTAAGGAAACGATCGCCTGGGTAATATTGTCGGCATGTTTCAGAAACGGTCCGCTATCGCGCGCCACTCCCCAAATTGCCATCCCCGCCACCATCAAGTTGACCACGGCGGTACCCCGTTGTCCGAACCGCAGGGCCGCCCACACCATGAAGGGAAAGGGTAGATATTCGAGCGGGTATTCGGCGACGTAAACCCGGGTACGCGAACAAAAGACGATCCAACTGATCGGTAATAGGACCGTGACTAAGGTGGTCGCTTCGAGAATCCGTAAAAGTAGTTTTTTCCAGTTGTGGCGGGTTGAGATCGGCGGTAATTCTCGCCAGGAGAGCAACAGGGGCGAAATTAGCAAAATCCCCATGAAGTCTTCGATCCACCAAATCTGCCACGTGCTGGAGAGTTCCTCGGGGGCGATCGATCCGCCCCAGTAAAGATAGCTCGCTCCCAAACCGGATCCGATCGCGGTGGACAATAATCCCCCCAAACTTAAGAGTAAAACTACATCGCGCAGGTTTTCCAGGGCCGGATTGAATTTGCACCGTTTGAGCAGTTTGACGGCGATTAATGCTTGCACGACGCTGCTAAATACCGCGCCGAGTGCCAAACTGAGGGACATCGTTTGACTTTGAACGAACACAAACGCCGCGATCGCAATCCCGGGCCACAACTTTTCCCCGAATAACACGAGAGCTGCTAGAGCTATCCCCGTCGGCGGGCCGAAGGGTAAGACGTAGCGATCGAGTCCGGGAATCCAAGTGGCTAGAATGGCGCTGCCAAAGTAGCTCGCGGCGAGAGCTGCTATGCGGGTCAAGTATTGCCCGTACCGTGTCTGGCTTGCAATCATAACCTGCTTTCGTGAACAAATAGACTGTTTCCAACGAGCACAGACAAAGGCGATTCTCTAGTTTCGCTAACGCTCCCCCAATGTCGTCTTTCCCATCATAAAGTTTTCAGCCGAGCAGTCAGGAACATTTTCTCGAAACCTTCGTGTTGGCGTGGGTTCGCACTCCACTAGGCTTGGGGTTACGGATCGAGCAAACACGGCGGTTGTTGAGAGATCCGTAAGATTTCGCTTTGTTGTCTGTCACTGCAAGCAATGGGGCTTCCCTATATCAAGAAGCCTCCCGTCCTACCCATTAAATTTCCCCTGATTTTGCCCAAAAATAAGGGCAGTGTTACCAAAAAGCGGCACTTTTGACATCGAGAGCGAATCGTCGATCGAAGGGGGTAGCGAGCCGGAAATGGGGTTGAGGTTGCAGGTGCGATCTCGAACAATTCCGCGATCGATACTTATGCTATCCGCAAATCTGTAGGTCCTGCCAATGTTCTTTTTGGCGATCGCCATCCCCACCCAGGAGCTAAATCGTTATTGAACACCCGTTTTTTAAGGGACAATTGCGATCGCGATCGCCACGAATTTTATAATTTTAAAAAACCAATAAATCCCTGTATTTTAATTACTGATTTTTTCATTCTTAGGGATTATCTACTGTTTTTATAGCGAAGATTATCGGTGATTTCGATCGTAAATGGAACCGTCGATCGCCCTTGTCAAACCTTTAAAATCGGAGGCGGACGGGATCCCTAAAGGCTCTGGATCGAAAGTCGGGAGGGGAATCGGGGGTGCGATCGCGATCGCGTGCAAAGGCGATCGCGATCGCCGTATTTGACCGATCGAATTCACAAACTGATTCCCGCATCGATCGCAAGTCGATCGTCAATTCTCCTCCATACTAAGAATAGAAGAATTTATAAAAAATGATGATAGATACCGCCCTTCTCCCCCAATCCCAAATTGCCGAGCTATTTTTCCAGGTCTATCGCTACGGGCAAATTACTAAAGAACAACGTCAGTTCCTAAAAATGTTTCTCCTCCAAGAAACATTGCCCTATGAAGAGCGCACGGCGATCGATCGCATGATTTATGCAGTGCGGCGCGGCTGGCTCAAGATCGCCGAGTAAGGCGTTCTCCCTAGCCAGTCCTCTCGTTCCCGCACCGTTTAACTGTAATGCTCGGATCCTTCAATGAGTTCAAATATCGATCGTTTGCAACCCGTTTTCTGCTAGAAAGCGGGTTTTAAAATTACAATGTTGCCGGATTGGCAGGACGCGCGATCGCCTCACTCCAAGGCGCCTGCGTCTCGGAGCGCGCGAACCACACTGTTAAACCCGTTGTATTCGGCGATCGCCAGAGCCGTATAACCCCCTTGATTCCTCAAATTGACATCGGCCCCCGCTTCGATCAGCCGCTTGACGATCGCCAGATGACCGCGATGTCCCGCCCACATCAGGGCCGTGGCCCCCGAGCGATCGCGTTGGTTGACATCGGCCCCCGCCGCGATCAGCCGTTCGACGATCGCGATCGCATTGCGATCGCCCGCCATCATCAACGCGGTTTTCCCTTCCTCGCTGGGACGGTTCGGATCGGCCCCCGCTTCGAGCAGTCGGGCCACAGTTTCCTGACCGCCTTGGGCGACTGCTAGCAATAACGGCGTTTGTCCCAAGTTACTGACATTCGGATCTGCTTGTCGGTCGAGCAAGGCGGCGACGATCTCCGCCCGGTTGTGGAGCGCCGCCACTAACAGGGGAGTATCGCCCAAGTGGTTGCGAGTTCGGCACTCGGCGCCGCGATCGAGCAGCAGTTGCACCATATCGGTATAGCCTTCGACCACGGCCAAATTTAACGCCGTTTCCCCATCGCGATCGCGGCGATCGATCTCGGCGCCGCGATCGAGTAAGGCGATCGCGATCTCCACATGACCCCCGGAGGCTGCCGCCATCAACGGCGTCACCCCATCCGGGTTCGCCCTGTTGGGATCCGCTCCTGCATCGAGTAAGGCGGTGGTGACATCGAGATAGCCGAGATCTGCCGCCACGATCGCGGGGGTTTCGCCGTCGCGATCGCCGTAATTGGGATCCGCTCCTGCCGCCAGTAACGCCCGCACGATCGCCGTTTGTCCGGCTTCGCAGGCCCTCAGTACGGCGGCGTTGCAATCGACCTGCTGGCAGTCGATCCCGCGCGTTAACAACAGTTCGACCATCGCACTATTACCCCGTTCGACCGCCTGCTCGAACAAGCGATCGCGGTCGGCGATCGCCTCTAACGCCGCCCCCGCTTCCAATAACATCCGCGCGATCGGGGTATGACCTTGGGCGATCGCCAGTCGCAACGCCGTATCCCCATCCCGGTCTTGAATCGTGGCATCGGCTCCACGGTCGAGCAACCGTTGCACGATAAACGGATTGCCCTTCAACGCCGCCACCATCAACGCCGTGCTGCCGTCGTCATTGGTCGCATTAACATCGGCTCCGTTGTCGAGCAAGATCCGCACCACATCCGCTTGATGGCTGGCACTGGCAAACATTAACGCCGTGGTGGCGTGTTGGTGGCGCGTCCGGTTCACCTCGCCCCCCGCCGCCACGATCGCCCGAACGATTTCTGCAAACCCCCGTTGTGCGGCGACCATTAACGCCGTGGTGCCGTCGCGATCGCTCGCGTTCGGATCCGCTCCCTCGGCGATCGCCCGTCTCACCTCGTTAATTTGACCCTTTTCAGCCGCCTGCAACAGTAAAATATCCTGGTTCGAGGCCATCACCCACGCCCCATTTCACATAAAAATAGCACTGTCAACTTACCCCCAAATGAAACCTTTGCAAACCGAGGTCGGGTCGCGATCGTGCTAAGTTTTATTAAGATTCTGAAACCTTGAGATCCTAGGAGAACCCGATGACGATCGAACTTCCTGCCCCCCTACAAACGGTCTTACCGTTCTTTCACCCCCTGATCATGTGGGTGCTGTTCGCCACCTCAGTATATGCCCTGTTTCTCGGGATCAAAGTCAAGCGGACCCGCCAAGCCACGGGTGACGCCAAAAAAGAACTGATTAAGGGCAAATACAACATCAAGCATTACCAAGTCGGTTCCGTGCTCTTAGCCTTTATGGTCTTCGGCACCATTGGCGGGATGGCCGTCACCTATATTACCAATGGCAAACTGTTCGTCGGCCCTCATTTGCTAGTCGGACTGGGAATGACGGGTTTGATTGCCGCTTCTGCCGCCCTTGCACCTCTGATGCAACAAGGCAAAGACTGGGCGCGCTTCGGTCACATCGGCCTCAATATGAGTTTGTTACTCCTGTTTGGCTGGCAGGCGTTCACCGGAATGCAAATCGTTCAAAAGATTCTCAGCAATATGTAGTCGCTAGAGCCGCGTGGTGGCGCACGAGCGGTTCGTTCGCTTAAACGTGGCTCGAACTAGGGGGAATGAAAATAGCGCCCGAACTGACGAAGCCTCCACAAGGAGGCTTCTGAGGGGGGTGAGAACAGAATCGATCGCGAGCTCAAGCCTCATTGACCGACTCGATCGCCTCTGGAGCGATCGCGCCGTTACTTTCGTCAACGCGGGTGCATTCGTGACAGACCTCCCGACGGCGGTTTTTCGACCAGATCTTTTTAAATAACTCGAACGTCGCCTCTCCTTGGGATTGATGGAAATCTTCTTGCACTTTATAAGTCAAGCGTCGCGACACTTGCTTGACGATTTGAGCGAGGAGGCGATCGCCCGTTTTCTGAATCAGCGATTGCGGTAAAGCTTGGATGAATTTCGGGAAAAAGACGGCCACTTTCAGGTCTAAATTCCATTCCACCTGGGTCATGCGATCGGGCAAAGCGTCAACGCCATCGAGCTTGTAGTCGCTATAGTCCGGCATCGCTTCGATCAACTGTTGGGCCGCTTTAAAATCGACGTCGTAACCCGGCGGGGTGTAGTCCGGAACGGGGATCGTTTCGATCAGGTAGAGTCCTTCGTGTTGCGGTAACAGGTGCAGACCGACTTTCGGCTCGACTTCGTAGCCAAACGAGCCAAAACGCCCGATCGTCAGTGCGTAACCGTTTTCCCCAATGCGATCGGCGCTCATCGGTTTGGCGCAGCGTGGAAACCAGTCTTGGTGGGCGTCGAAATAGTCCGCGACCACCGACGCATCGGCATACATTTCCATGCAACCGACAAAATGAACTTGAAACCAAGTCGGTTCGCTCGCTATTTCAGTCGCTGCCTCAGTGCGATCGGCGTCGATGGCATTTGGCATTGCATTGGCAAAATTCGACTGCATAAACCCTATTCCCTACCTTAAATGAATCGTGGCAAACCCGCTCGACAGATTTCACCTAACCCTACATGTTTCTACCTTAACTTGTTGCCATCGGCTCGGATCTCCGTAATTTCGCGATAATTTGTGGCAAAAACTTGACGATCGCGCGTTTGGTAAAATCCGACAAGATGGATTTAACTGCGATCGTAAACCGAAATCGGCAAGCCTACTGTGTTCGAGCTATCCCGAGTTTGGCGATCGAGATCAACGTAGCAACGGCGAAATGAGGATATCGAACTTGATTAAGATCGAGTCAGGGGTCGATCGCTCCGGCTTGACGCCGTATTTTGGATAGTAACCCACTCAATCGGTCAGGAACCATAAATCCGTGAAAGCATTTGTAGCCGGAGCCACCGGAGAAACCGGACGTCGGATCGTCCAACAATTGGTCGATCGCGACATCCCCGTGCGCGCTTTAGTCCGCAATCTCGAAATCGGTCGCCAACTGTTACCCCCCCAAGCGGAATTGGTCGTCGGCGATGTTTTAAATCGGGATAAGTTAGCCGAGGCGATCGCCGATTCTACCGTACTGTTGTGCGCTACGGGGGCCAAACCCAGTTTGAATTTTACCGAACCGTATCTGGTCGATTACGAAGGGACGAAAAACCTCGTCGATGTCGCCAAAACTCAAGGGATCGAGCATTTCATCCTCGTTTCTTCCCTGTGCGT
Organism: Oxynema mangrovii CENA135; assembly: GCF_016632315.1. NCBI lineage: Bacteria > Bacillati > Cyanobacteriota > Cyanophyceae > Oscillatoriales > Oscillatoriaceae > Oxynema > Oxynema mangrovii. The sequence continues at coordinate 1,420,305 of NZ_JAEOXH010000002.1, forward strand.
GTCGCGCCTCTTTCACCCGTTGAACCTTTTCTGGTTAATTCTCGTCTGGAAAAAACAAGCGGAGCAGTACCTACAGCAAAGCGGTCTGACCTACACGATCGTCCGTCCGGGAGGCTTGCGTAACGACGAAACCCCCGAGGCGATCGTCATGTCGTCGGCGGATACTTTGTTTGAAGGGAGCATCCCGCGCCAAAAAGTCGCCGAAACTTGTGTTGAAGCGCTGTTTCAGGTGGAATCTTACAATAAGATCGTGGAAATTGTCACTCGCTTGGAGGCGCCCGATCGCCCGTTGGCCGAGTTATTTGCTGGGGTAGCCGCTTCTGAGTAATCTTGACGGAGGAAGTCCCACGGGTGGAAAAAACCCTCAATTGGCAAAAATTCAAGCAAATGGCGCTGTTAGGCATAGCCGCCAGCGCCTTACTCTTAGCTTTGCAATACTGCCATGGCGATCGTCGCGATCGCCTCGAACCCTTTGACGGCGAAATCGCCCCCCTAGTCATGGAGGGGGGCGATCCTTACGTGCGCGCCCTCATGCGAACCATTTCCGCCAGCGAATCGAATGTCAGGCGCCCCTACGCGGTTCTCTACGGCGGCGAGTACATCGACGACCTCAGCGAACATCCGGATCGATGTATTCCGATCGTCTCCGGACCGAACTGGGGGAACTGTACCACCGCCGCCGGACGCTATCAGTTCATTACCACGACGTGGTTAGAGGTGGCCGATCGCTATCACCCGGATCCGTCCCACTTTTTGTTCTGGAGCTCGTACAGTTTTGAAGCGGAATATCAAGACCGGGTAGTTCATCGCTGGTTGAGCGATCGCGCGGCGTGGGGGGCGGATATTCCGGCCCTGTTGCGCCAAGGGAACTTAGACGAGGTGTTTTGGTTGCTCTCGGGAACCTGGACGAGTCTCAGTTACGGGATCGAGCGCAATTCGATGACTCCCTACCTGTTTGAAATTTACTGGGAAATGTTGGACGAGGAGTTAGGAACGGCTCGCGGTTCTCGATCGCAGACTTAATTTACACTTTGTAGATGCGGTGTAACCAAATCGTGCGACTGCTTTCCGCCTCTTCCGGCGTCATGCTACGGTAGCATACTTGCGCTTCGCCAAAGCTCCAACTGTCGCAACACGAGGCGATCGCCTTGCAGGAATAATGCTGGTTTTCGCCGCGTTTGGGGGTCGAGCGATCGTTAGTTTTGTAATACCAGGGGAACCATTCGCCGTAAGGGTCGTTGACGATAAACCCTTTTTGGTCGTATCCCTTAATCACGATAATATGTCCCGGCGCGGTAAAATAGCCGTGGACGATACAGAGTTTACCCTCGTCGATCGCCCGTCGGATATCGGCGAGACTCCCTTCGCTGGTGAAATCGTCGCGAATCCCGGGACGGTCTTCGGCGAGTTGTTTGAGTCCGGCGGTCGAGAAGCGGCTGCACCCGAGGGTTTGAGCGCGCCGAAACAGCCAATCTTCGAGCTGTTGGTGAGCTACGGGCGATCGCACTCCGAACGCCGCCAAGCACATCGCTAACGACGTGACATTACACGATGCATAAGGTTCGAGTTCGTTGTCGAGTTGGGAGAAATACGGCACATTAGCGATCGCTTTCGCCCCGCGATCGCCGTTTTCGACGGTACAACAGCCCGCCGTGGTCGGATTTGCGATCCGATCGGCGGGGGTCGCTTCCTCGACTACCGGATCGACCGCTTCTTCTTTCCCATTCAAGACCAATTCTTTAAACCGATCCCAGGGAAAGAGTTCGCCGGGATCGTAGCGGCGCTCGGGGTCGAGCTTGGCGTGAGAAACAACGTGCTTGAGGTTGGGATATTTCGCCCAGCAATAGCGCACGATCTGCGCCGTGGCTTCCACCTGCCAATCGGAAAAGCGATCGCTGCTGCGTTGGGTGTTGACCACTTCGATCCCGAGAGACCAGTGGTTGACTTTTGTATGGCCGCCCCAAACGTCGGGATGGGAGCAAGCATTGCGAACGTGCCACGCAGCAAGGGTTTCCGGCGCACACGCCCACACGATTTTACCGTGTTGCGCTTCGTCTTCGTCGGGTACTAGCCAGTGAAAACTGGCCCGTCCGTCGCGCATGACCGAGACGGCGCCTTCCGAACTCGATCCCGCCGTGGCGTGAATGACGATCGCCCGAATCCCTTCGATCGGGTGGTACTCCCGTTGTGAGGTACATTGACTCCAATAGTCCCGAATTCCCGGATACCAGCGTTCGGGAACGGTCGCATTTTGCGGACGGCGATCGCCCGGTAAGTCGAATTGATAGGTTTTTGGATCCATCTTTCAATAGAAGTGATTGATTATTTGTTTATTTTCAGAATAAGTCACTAACTTTCCGGACAGTTTAAAAGGATTGCGATCTGGATTTTTGCTAAATTTACAATGCGTAAAATTTGCTATCTTTTTTAGTCATAAATTGTAGCTTTATGTTTAAAAAACTTCATATTCTTGAGAAGATTCGAGGCAGGAGAGAACCCCACGATCGCCGAGGGCGCGATCGCTGACAGATCTCTGCTCAAATGGCCTAGTTCGTCCTTGATTTCGATCCCCCTAATTTGAGCAAGAGTAAGACGGGATTGACCTGTAAAAAAACATTGCGATCGCGCGAAAAATTCAACTCTCGATGAGATACTGGAAAAGAAAGATAAAAATTGAATAACTTTAACATTTTTCGATCGGAGCGAATAAAGCCATGCCAGCAGGGGGGAACGGCAATGAACGCTCGGAGTTTTCCATCAATGGCTTGTGGGGATTTAGACGAGTCATTGACCTCATTTAAAACGATCGGCGATCGCGCTTTAACTGAAAAAAGAATAAAAAAAACAAAAAATAACACTTTTTTACGCTTTTTAATTCTTTTTAGCTTATTTTATCCAAGCTTTACCATTTTGATAGCGAGTTCGCCAGCGATCGCCCAGTCGATCGTCCCGGCGGCAGATGGTACGGGAACCGCCGTAACACCAGAGGGAAACCGCTACGAAATTACGGGAGGACGGCGATCGGGGGATGGCAGTAACTTATTTCACTCTTTCCAAAACTTCGGACTCGATACGGGCGAAATTGCCAACTTTCAAACTCTACCAGAAATTGAAAACATTTTAGGACGAGTCACCGGGGGACAAGTCTCTCTCATTGACGGTTTAATCCAAGTTTCTGGGGGGTCGTCCAACCTATTTTTAACCAATCCCGCCGGGATCGTTTTCGGATCCGACGCCCGTTTAAACGTTCCCGGAGACTTTACGGCGACGACGGCGAGCAAAATTGGTTTTGAAACGGGTTGGTTTGACGTTTGGGGCGCCAATAATTACACGGATTTAGTCGGTACGCCCACAGCGTTTTCTTTCGACGCATTTCCTCAGGCGATCGCCAATTTTGGACAGTTGAGCGTTCCAGAAGGTCACCAACTCGGTTTATTGGCGGGTGCAATAGTCAATACAGGGGTTTTGTCGGCGCCCGGGGGAGAAATTACCCTAGTCGCCGTTCCCGGAGAAAGTACGATTCGACTGACTCAACCGGGACATTTACTCAGTTTAGAAATAGACGGAAATGGGTTAAGCGAGTTAGGGGTGACGGATGTCCCGAAATTGTTGAGTGGCGGTGGGAGTCACGCCAGTCAAATGACGGTCAATCCCGACGGAACGATCGCCTTAACCGGATCGGGAATCACGATCGATCGCGGCGATCTGGCGATCGCCCCCGCTTCGGCCAATCGCGAGTCGGTCACCATTATATCTCACAATAGCCTTCTCGATGCCCGTCATCACTTGGTTTTAGAGAGTGCGAACCTACAAAGTACGGGAGATCTGAGCTTGAAGGCGGGGGATACCCTGCGAATGCGCGATCGCGCCACGGATCCGGCGATCGTGCAAAGTGGCGGAGTGCTTTTACTGCAAGGCGATCGCGCGATCGACCTGGCGATTTTGAATCATCCCGACAGTGGCTTATTTTCCGGCAGCGATTTCATCGTGCGATCGCCCAATCCCGTGGGAGGGGACGCCCATTACTCGACGGGCGGCAATTTCCGCATCGAACGCCCCGACGGTAGTTTAGGCAGCTTATTCAGTCCTCAAGACCCGATTCTGCGGGCGAGTGGAGACGTAAGTTTCGAGAGTTATACGGGTGCATCTTTACATATTTTGGCCGGGGGAAGCGTGACCATTCCCGGAGGCGTCACGATTAACGGAACCGATACCGCCGCCAACTCCCTTCAGGAAAACGTCACCCTCTCCGACGGAACCACCGTCGTCGCCATCGATGGGAGTACGGAAGCGACCCTCGACATTCGCGCCGGAACCACCGCTTATGGAACCCCGGGTCTGACCCCCGCCACTCCACCCGGGTTTACGCCGGGACCTCCGGGAACGGGGGGAACGGGAACGAGTGCGAATATCGCGATCGGGGATATTACGATTAACAATGGGGGACAAGCGTTTTTAACCAATCAATATTTTCCCGATCTTTCCCTTCCCGGCGGGTCGATTTCGACCGGACAAATTACGGCGGGTCAAGGTGGGGTAACTTTGGACGCGCGCAATGGAATTGCGATCGGTTCCGTAGCAGATCCTGCGGGAATTCAAACGCCTGCAACCATCGGAATTGGGGGCGATATTCGTTTGTTGAGTCAAACGGGGGATATTACGGTAACGGGTAATCTTGATAGTTCTAGTGAAACTGGGGGTGGAAATCTTACAGTTACTAGTAATAACGGCAAAATCACAACAGCTACAATTGATGCATCTTCTGGATCGGTGGGAAATGGTGGGGCAATTTCCCTATATGCTACTCAGGATATTGTTATAGAACAGCTTTTGACTGTAGGAAAAAATAGTGGCGGAACGATTGAAATCACCAGTGATGGAACTGTTACGATAACCTCGATTGAGGCATCATCCCTGTCCGGAACGGGTGGCGCGATCGCCCTGACAGCAAACGGTAATATTACGGCAATAGAATATCTAGATACTTCTGGTTCAACTGGGGCGGGAAATATTGAAATCACCAGTAATAATGGGGATATTTCCCTGGGTAGCTTCAATACAACCACCTCCGATGGTCTGGGCGGTTCGATTAATGTGAGTGCAAATAATGGCAGCATTTCTAGCGGTTTAATTGAAACTGGGCCATTAGATCTGAATGGAGAAGTTCGTCTCGAAGCGACAGACGGAATTACCCTCGATGGTTCTGAAGATAGAGCTTTATGGATCGTTCCAGAACAGGCACCGTCAGACGGTTCAATTTGGATTGATGCCGATCGCGATCGTGATGGAGTCGGTGATTTTTCCACAGAAGGCGATCGCATTGGGGTCGAGGGATTTGACCTGACAATTTCTGGTGCAAATGTCACCACAGGTCTCATTGAAACCGCGATGTGGTGGAACGAACAAACCGATGCTGGGGATATCAATATTACATCGAAAAATGGCAATATTGAAACCCTCCGTCTCGATGCTACATCGGTAGATGGTTTTGGTGGTTCGATTCGTTTGAGTGCCAATAATGGTAGCATTTCTAGCGGTTTAATTGAAACTGGGCCATTAGATCTGAACAGAGAAGTTCGTCTCGAAGCGACAGAGGGAATTATCCTGGATGGTTCTGACGATATCGCCTTACGAATTGTCACCCCAAATGGTGGAATTCCGGAAGGGTTGCTATCTATAAATGCCGACAGCGATGGTGACGGAGTGGGTAATTTTTCCACTCAAGGAGATGAGATTCAAGCTGAAGCTGTCGATATTGATATTTCTGGTGCAAATGTCACCACGGGGGCGATCGATACTTCTACGTTATCCTTCCTAACTGATGGGGGAAATATCGAAATTACGGCAACTAATGGCAATTTAAACGTTGGCGATCTCGATTCCAGTTCTAGTAATCAATATGAAGAAGCGGGAAACGGTGGTGACATCGTTTTAACGGCGATCGCTGGCAATATTGACACGAGAAATATTACCTCGATGTCCGAGTCGGAAGGAGATGCCAATAATGCTGGAAATATTACTTTAACTGTCGATAATGGCGAGATTACAACCAGCCTAGGAGATCTGAATGCATCTTCTTATGGGGGTGTGAATTCAGGAAATGGTGGCCAGATCGAGCTGACAGCTACGAATGGGGCGATCGCGGTGATGGGTCTCGATTCTAGTTCTGAAGCTTATCAAAATGCTGGAAATGGGGGAGAAATTCGCATCAGTGCTACCAATGGCTTGAATCTTATGGCCGATCTCGAATCTTTTTCTCACGGACCACTCGAAGCAGGAAATGGAGGAGATATAACGTTAACTACGGTTGACGGTGATATTAATCTTTGGTCATCGATTCGATCGACTTCCGACTCGGAAGGAATGGCGGGAAGTGGGGGCGCGATCGCCTTAACTGCAAGCAATAGCAGTATTATCAACCTGTCGGAGTTTCCTCCAGACAAACAAGTAGATTCCTCAGTTTTTGCTGAAGGCGATGCGTTCGACGGCGGCAATATTACAATTTCTGCCACGAATGGAGTTGTCCGTCTCAGAGGGATCGACAGTCATGCAGAAAGTTTTTTAGGAATAGCGAATAATGGGGGAAATATCGACATTACGGCGACCGATGGAATTACGATTGATGGAAGTTTAAATAGTTCGGCAGTGAGTACGGATAGTACGACAGGTTCGGGAGGAAATATTAATTTAGAGGCGATCGCGGGAGCAATAAATATCGACAAGATCGATAGTTCTTCAACGACCGGAACCGGAGGGGCGATCGCTTTAAGCGCTAACGCAGATATTTCAACCCAAGAACTGTTAACCTACAGCCCAGCAGAAGCGGGAGATGTTAAAATTACTAGCAATAATGGCGGGATTACCACGACTTGGATCGATGCTTTTTCTGAGTCAGGAACCGGAGGGGCGATCGCCTTAACCGCCTATGGAGATATTTTAACCGAACAAATCGCAAGTTACGGCGAAACAAGCGGTGGGACTGTCGAAATTGATAGCGATAATGGCACGCTAACAACCCTTTTAATCGAATCGTTTTCTAACTCGGGAACCGGAGGGGCGATCTCCTTAACCGCCTATGGAGATATGGCAACCGAAAATATTGCCGCCTATGGAGAAATAAGCGGTGGCAATGTCGAAATGACTAGTGATAATGGCACGGTAAATACTGGATGGATTGAAACATTTTCAGTGGCAGGAACGGGCGGCAATCTCATTATTAATTCTGCCAACAATTTACAAACCGATTATCTTTCTACTTCTGGAGAAATCGGCAGTGGTTCGATTACAATAACCAGCGATCGGGGCAATCTGACAACAGGCGAAATTGATACCTCTTCCTGGTCTTCAGGAACCGGAGGGGCGATCGCCCTAGACGCAGCCAATACTTTAAGCATTGACGGTCCGATCGCCGCTAACAATAACGCCAATCTTACCCTGACGGGCAACGAAATCGACCTCAACGGCGGTATGGCTTCCATACAAAGTGCGGGTGGAACCCTGTTAATTCAACCCCACGACGGCGATCGTGCCATCCACATCAACCCTACTGCCAACCTTCCCGATGCTCTCACGTTGACGACCGCAGATTTAGAGGCGATCGCCGATGGTTTTGCCAATCTGACCGTGGGACGCAGCGACGGAAGCGGCGCGATCGCGATCGCCCTCAATGGCGCGACCTTCGGCGATCCGACTCGCTTGCAATCTCCCTCGGGGACAATTTCGATCGATGGATTTCTCGCAGGAATCGACGACGCCAGCTTGAGCTTAAACGCGGCTGAAATTACCCTCAATAGCAATCTTCGCACGGAAGACCAAAATATCACCCTCGGACGATCCGATGCAACAATAACCTTACAAAATAACATCACGATCGCCACCGGAAGCGGAAACGGCAACATCGAGCTAACGGGAGCGTTGCAAGGATCTCACAATTTGACCTTACAAGCGGGAACGGGGGATCTTTCCCTCGCCACCACTTCCGGCAATTCGCCATTAGGCATGTTGCGCGCCTACAGTAGCGGAACCACCCGCTTAAACGGCGAGATTCGCGCCACCGAATTCAGTACCGACAGTCCGGGACAAACCGAACTCGCCGCAACGATCGCCACGACCGGAACCGCCGGACAAACCTATAACGATCGCGTGGACTTAACCGGAAATACGATCTTACAAACCTCTGGGGGCGACCTGCGCTTTGCACGCAATCTCGACGGTCACGCCGATCTCACTCTAGATGCGGGAATCGGTAATATTACCTTTACAGGTCGGGTCGGCGCGAGTACACCTTTGGGCAAGGTGACCGTCGCCAGCGTCGGGGATCTGAGCGCGTTTGAGACGATCGCCGCCGACACGTTTATACAACAAGCCGGAACGGGCAACAGTCAATTCAATGCGATCGCCACCGCCGATCGCCTCGCCATCGATACCGAAGGCGCGATCGCGATCGCTGAAATTGCCACCGATGGGGGTTCGGTCAGTTTAAACAGTCGCGGCGATGCGGTGTCCGTCTCCGGGGCGATCGATACCCGCAATCCAAGCGGCGGCGGGGTCGTGGCGATCGCCGCAGGTTCGGAAATTATCACTCGTGAGGTGATAACATCCAGTCGCGAGGGCGACGGCGGCAACGTCACGATGACCGCTTCCGAGAGCATTTCGACCGGGGCGATCGACACCCGCGCCTCAAGCGGATCGCCCGGAAACGCCGGGGGGATAACCCTGACGGCGACGGGAGAAAGTAGCAGGATAGCTACCGGAGATTTAACGGCAAGTGCGGATAGTGGCGATGGCGGCGATGTCGATCTCACGGCCCAAATCGCGATTGCAACCGGGGCGATCGATACCCATTCCGTGTCCGGGGATGCGGGATCGGTGACGATCGATCCGGAAAATGTGAGAGTCGAATCGATTCGGGCGGAAAGTCACACCGGACGTGGTGGCAATATTGAAATTGTGGCGTCCGATTCGTTGCAAGTGACCGGAACCTTTACCGCCATTGACGGGACGATCGCCAGTCTGTCCTCTCAAGGGGGGGCGGCGAGTGGCGCGATCGCGATCGCTCACGGCGGCGACGCCAACCGACCGTTTATCATTGGCGATGCCAGCCAAAATGGAACAGTCGGAGCAATTTTAGCCGGATCTGACCCGGGCGATCGCATTTTACCGCCGTTCTCGATTCCTTTCCCGCCCGCCAACTTTACACGCGGTCAAATTGGGATAACCAGTTCGGCGCTACTTCCTCCGGAACCGGAACCGGAACCGGAACCCGAACCCGAACCCGAACCACAACCGGAACCGCAACCGCAACCGCAACCGCAACCGGAACCGCAACCGGAACCCCAACCGCAACCCCAACCGCAACCGGAACCGGAACCGGAACCGGAACCCCAACCGCAACCCCAACCGCAACCCGAAATTCAACCGATCGCGATCGCGCCCACCGGGGAAATCGTTCCCCCAAGTCCTCCTGTAGAAGCGCAAGACGTCAAACCAGAAGAACCGAAAACCTTAGAACCGATCGCGATCGCGCCAACTGGGGAAATTTTCCAACCTACACCGTTTCTCGAGTTCTCAACGGATAATCTCAGTCCCACCGATCCAGATTCACCGATCCCCCCCACGGCCCCACCAGACCGTACCAACCGTCCGGATATTCCTCAAACAACGATCGAACCGTCAGTCAGTCCTACCATAATCTCTCCAGCCGCGATCGAAGATCCGCCACAGGATCCAACCCCCGAAATCGTCAATAAAATCCTCACTGGGGTCACGAACAACTCATCGCCGATCGCCTTTCCCCAAGCTAGCGAAGTGACCCTAGTGTTGCAAGGAGAAACCCCGAACCAGCAATCCTCAGACGAGGAACCTTCCGAACTGCTAATCCCACAAGCATCGTCAGAGGTTGAAGTCGATCCGGGAATGGCCGAAATCGATCGCGCCTTTAGTGCAGAAGTGATGCAATATTTCGGCTATCCTCAAGCCAGCAGTACCCAAACTCCCACGGTCAGTTTGCCGCAAGCGCGTAATATTCTGCACCGTATCGAAGACGCCACCGGGGTTAAACCTGCGTTAATCTACGTTAACTTCGTCCCGTCCTACGTCGGGGCCGATCCGGGGACGGACGAGTTAGATTTGGTATTAGTCACCACCGACGGAAAAGCCGTGCGATCGCGCGTTGGCGTGACGCGATCGCAAGTTCTGGCGACAACTGAACGCTTGCAAGGGGAAATTACCAACGTCCGCAAGCGTCAGAGTAACAGTTATTTAGAACCCGCGCGACAACTCTACAACTGGATTATCGATCCGTTAACGCCGGAATTAGACGCACGGGCGATCGATAACTTAGTTTTTATTATGGATTCCGGTTTGCGATCGCTCCCGGTTGCCGCTTTACACGACGGCAATAACTTTATCCTGGAACGGTACAGCGTCGGACTGATGCCCAGTTTGAGCTTGACCGATACCCGCTACGGAACGGTCAAAGGGACGCAAGTGTTGGCGATGGGGGCATCTATTTTCGCCGATCAAAACGCCCTACCAGCAGTTCCTACGGAGTTACGGGCGATCGCCACCGAGTTATGGTCCGGTCACTATTACCTCAACGAACAATTTACCCTGGAAAATCTCAAGAACAAACGACAACAAGGACGTTTCGGCGCCATTCACCTGTCCACCCACGGTCAATTTTCTGCCGGAGAACCGGGGGATTCTTATCTCCAATTGTGGGATACCAAATTAGGCTTAGACCAATTACGGGAATTGGGATGGAACGATCCCCCAGTCGAACTGCTCGTCCTCAGTGCCTGTCGCACCGCTCTCGGCGACGAACGGGCAGAATTGGGTTTTGCGGGGTTGGCATTCCAAGCCGGGGTTAAAACCGCCGTGGCCTCCCTCTGGTACGTCAGCGATGAAGGCACGTTAGGATTGATGACGGAGTTTTACCGTCAGTTAGACTTGGCGCCGATTAAAGCAGAAGCCCTGCGGCGCGCCCAATTGGCGATGATTCGCGGCGAGGTTCGCATCGAAAACGGTCAGTTAGTCGGGACTGGGGAATCGGGTCAGTTCCCGTTACCCGAAGAAATTGCCAACCGGGGCGATCGCCTCTTGTCCCATCCTTATTATTGGTCGGCGTTCACGACCATTGGCAATCCCTGGTAGGCGCGATCTCGCCGCCTATTGCGGTAAAAACAGTTCTGACAGTGAAATATCGAGCCATGGGAACGCCAGAGAACAAACCGAATCGCTAGCAGTTAAAATTGCCTCAGAACTGTAGCCGCGATCGTTGGGGTTTCGTAAAATATAGGCTTGTTGGCGGTTTACATCTAAAATCCAATATTCGCGGATTCGAACCCGAGCGTACACCAATGCCTTAATCTCGCGATCTTTACGTAATGTGGTGTCGGCAATTTCGATCGCCCAAAAGATATCCTCAACTCCGGGATGGCGATCGCCATATGCATTGGCATCGAGGCGAACGATCGCAATATCTGGCTCGGGTTCCGAGTTGGGTAAAAGCGTAATCGGCAGTTGGGTGCGGACATCGGCCAGATTGTCTAAAAGGCGATCGAGATATCGGGAGGCTCGACGGGTGGTTGCTGCATGGGGAGGTTCTTGAGGACTCATTTGTAAAATAGATCCAGACAGCAACTCAACCCGCTCGTCAGATGTCAAAATGCCCGCTTGTAACATCTGATGATATTCGTCTACGGTCCAGGTTCGTGCTTGTGTTGAACTCGACATTTGAATGCCTAGCGCCTCACCTACAGCATCACGATCGCGCCATGGTTCGATTCTAGCTCCATCCTCGAACTCTCATTGCCCCGCGATCGAAGAAGGGAAGCAAACTATAAAAGTCTGCTTCCCTTCTTGTTAGAGCTGAAAGTCGGAGCGGCGGGATTTGAACCCACGACCCCTACCACCCCAAGGTAGTGCGCTACCAAACTGCGCTACGCCCCGTCAGCGATTTCTAATCGTATCATAAGGTCGAGGATCGAACAACCCCTATTTCGGAAAATTTTAGAAATTATCGGTCAAACCCAGGCCAGCAAAGGAGTTCGCCCCACCCTAGAGTTTGAGCAAATCTGCATCGCCGGGTTTGGGAAGCGGTGGCGGACCGGAAGGACGAGTCGGGGTGGAGGTCGCCTCGCTAGGGGGAGTCGATCGCGAATTGGCTTCCACCAGTTTGTTGTAATTCGGATTAAAGATATTGACCAACACCGAGATCAACTGCTCCCGTTCTTGGCGGTTGAGTTGCCTGAGAATGTCGCGATCGCCTGCCAACGGATTTTCCTCTAAATCGAGATGACCCGGGTAGTTCTCAGGATCGATCGCCTCGTTGGCGCCGAGATAGTCCGCTAAGGTCAACTTCCAATCCAGGCGAAACATCGGCAGCCGATTTTTGACAAACACGTGATAGGAAATCAACCGACCCACTAGGGTATTGTTGTCATCGACTTCCCCGGTTTCGCGATCGATATAGTCGTTCCCCTTGGGAAATTCCGGCAATTGCTCGTAAACGCGGGGCCACACGATACGCGGATTGATCTGGCGGCGCCAGTCCGCCTCTGGCTCTTGCGCCACGGCGACCGGGATCGATCCGGGTAAAAAGCTGGCGCTCAAACCGAGCAACAATCCGATCGCGATCGCCCACTTCGTCCGTCGGCGCCAGGCGATCGCCATTCGATCCCGATTGGAGCAAATCTCAGGCATATTCGATCTTTGTTGGTTCATCGCGATCCTTCCCGAACGATTGCCGCGATCGCGGGGGGGTGGCGATCGCCGATTTTCGCTTAAAACTGCACGGTGGAACGCTCTTGGGATCCGGCGAGATCCCGGATCGAGCGCCCCGCCGTCGGAGTCAACCCCCCAATTTATCGATCCTTCAATCGCCGATAATTTCCGGTTGGGTTAACTCTTCCGACATCTCTAAAATTGCCCGCATCACGGGTTTGACCGTCGGATCGTCCATATCAAAATCTTCATAACGCCGACGCTTCGCGCGATTGGCCACTTGCACCGTAATCCGGTAGCGGTTAGATGCAGCATCGATCAGGTCTTCAGCGCGACGCATCAACGGAGTCGTATCAACTGTAGGACGTTTGTGCATAAGTATTTGCCATTTGCAAGGTACTGTCTAGTTTACCAAAGCTAGCCAGTATCCCCCATTGGCGGCACTGCGATCGCCCCCTAACAATTTCGTGGCGCTTTCTCCAGTTGGACCGCCATAATACACGTAACTGCTTATGTATTTCAAAAATATTTGTTAGTTTTTATTTCGATTGTTATAGTTATGTAAAAAGTCTTTACATTCATCCGAGCCGAGAAAGACTCAACTATGCAGGTTTTAGAACGCTCTGAGAAACAGGTCATTGCCGCCCAACTCTGTCAGCCACTTAAAATCGTCGCGCTTGGAGATAGTATTATCTACGGCTTTGGCGATCCGGTCGGCGGGGGTTGGGTCGAACGGTTGCGCCGTCATTGGATGGAACCGGGGAGTGCGGGTCACGTGCTGTACAATCTGGGGGTTCGCGGCGATCGCGCCGCCCAAGTCGCCCAACGCCTCGAACAAGAATTTCGCCATCGCGGCGAACTGCGCAATCAAGTCCCGGATTTAATCTTACTATCCGTCGGCGTCAACGATTCTGCCCGTCTGGGTCATCTTAACGGGCGAAACTTCACCGATTTTGACCGATTCAGTCATGATATCGAGCGCTTACTCGATCGCGCCTCCAGTCTCTGCCCGGTGTTAGTCGTCGGCATGGTTCCCGTAGACGAAGGAAAAATGCCCTTTTCCGACTGCTTGTTCTTCAATCACGACGATCAATATCGCTACAAAGAGCGAACCCGTCAGGCTTGTGCGGCGCGTCAAATTCCCTATTTAGATATTTTTGAGCGCTGGCACGATCGCGGTTGTGACTGGTACAGCTCCCGCATCGGCGAGGACGGACTGCATCCCAACGTTTGCGGCTATCAAGATTTGCTCGAAGAAGTCCTTCATTGGGACGCTTTCCAGCGTTCAACCGCAGGCGATCGCCGGAGTGGCGCCCAGTAAAATCCACAGCCACGCCAGCAGTCCGACAGCGAGGATCGTGAGGAACCAGCGCAGTAGTTTTGTTAAATTTTGGGACATCCAAAGTTTCATCGCCTTTCCTCATTTTTCAGCCATTTTAGATCGGCGGTCGCAGAGGGGTTCGACCCCCCAACGACCGGGCGAACAAACCACCCGGAAATCCCTCGGTTTGTGAGTTGACCGCCACGATCGCGATCGCGTTGCGAAAGAAGGTAGCCAAATTGGAGAGTGGCACGCGATCGCCCGAGTTTATTTCCGTCAAAATTGTTCCGATCGAGGACTTTAAAAATCTCTGTAAAGGGGCAGAGTTCGCTTCGACAACGAGAAACGCGATCCGGCGTGGGGAAATCTTTTCATCTCGTCAGGACGCCCTAACATGCCGTTCAAAAGAGTGGCGGCGACGACGGCAATCTCGACCGGGAAAAAGCATTAAATTTTTGCTAAATTCGAGAGAGTTTCAATCGGATTGAGAGCGTTTAAATTGCCTCATCTTAGAGCGTGGCGATCGCTCGGAAAGAAAGCGAGTAAATGGACGAGATCGCCACAATGCTCTCCATCTTTTTAGCCCCAGTAAAAATGAAGAATTTCGGGCAAAAAAAATCCGGCTCTCGCGAGCCGGAAAACGTCAATCAGGGTGCATCTACCACTGTAATCTTCGCAACTGGACTACCCGATCCGGAAAATTTGCTGCTAGAATAGCGGCTAGCTAGATTCCTCGAAACAGTTCTGCAAGGCGTCAGCAAGGGTATAGAGCGGGGTGCAAGCGATCCTCGTCGGCGCCGCAAGAGAAGAAAGAACTGAGTTGAATCTAGCCATCGAATCCTAGGGGTGGATACAAGGGTGCTAGGAGCGTCTGCCCAGGGTGTGTTAAAACTCAAACAAATCGTGGGTGCATGGAAGCTGGGAAACGTCAGTTAGGGTGAATGAGCCCTCGCGTAGGAACACAGCCTGACATCGGGCTTTTGATAGGGCAAAAAAAAACCCGGCACCCCAGGAGCCGGGAAGATGAATCAAGGTGCATCTACCACTACAGAGTTCTTTTAAAAGAGGACTCGATCCGGAGTATCGAAAAAATTTTTAAGTCCGTTAGCGATCGTTGATATTTTCCAAGATCGAGAGGAAAACGAACGGCGATCGCACCCGAACCGCATCCGAGAGGGCAAAAAAAAACCCGACTCGGAGGAGCCGGGGAACGTCAATCAGGGTGCATCTACCATTTCACCTTTCGATAACTCATCGCTCAATCCGGAAAGTTCGCCAACTGATTTGCTATTTCCCGAAACCATGACCCGAAAGGGGCGATCGCAAAAACTTCAAGAAATCAGACAATTCAATCGAGATCTGTTGCCATCCGGATCGTCAGGCAAGCCGTTCGTGAATAAGGTTATAGTGAAAATTTTTTCCTTTCTCGGTAACTTTTTCAGCCCGAATGCGTCTGAAGATCCAGGAGGTGCAATCGCGGTTCTTAAAAACCCAGCACCTCGCCAACTTCACTCCTCCAAAGGGAGCAAAAGGTCACCGAATCTTCTTACAAAGGAAGAAGAAGTAAACCCGCGAATTTCCCAAATTTTGGAGGGAGAAAAAGAGGCAATGAGCCTCTTAAATACCAAGTCATCGAATGGCCGTCCTTCGAGAAGAGAAATTCAGGGAGACGAGGGTAAAATTGTCGTCGGGGATAGGACGATTTAAAACTTCAAACCCGGGCGATCGACGGCTCAGTCGAACCCCTTGCTAAAAAAACATCTACGAATGGAAAAGGACAGAACTGGAGCGACGATCCCGCGACACGCCTCCGGCGTCGCCGTGCGAACGCACCAGAGGTCTGTTTGAGAACTGGCCGACTCAGAAAATTCTCACGTTCGGGGTGTAGACAATAATTAATACAGAGATCGGACAGGTCACGATCGGCGTCGAGCAACAGATTTCGGGGTGAATATCGATTCGGGGTGCGAACGAACCCAAGACCATTTGAGGAGCGAGCAGGAGTGCAGTGAAGCTGTGACCCATCAATTTGAGGAATTACATATTTCCGTAACCCCGTTCGGGGAGGATCGATTTTTAGTCCGCACGGAACACTCGCCTAAAGGCGTCCTTCCGGCTGAAGAACAAGTGATCTGGCCTGTAGAACAATGGTTGCAAGAAGCCGCCTACCTGATGGACGATCCCCTCGTCGGCTTGCTGCGGCGCGGGGTCGTCGGTCCGGTGAGGGAAAAGCGATCGACGCGAAACGTCCGAGGGGGACAATCAGAGGGATACACCTCGATTCCCGGGATGGGGCGTTCGCACGGCGACTCCCCAGGAGTATCGCCCAACCTCGTCGATTTCGGGCAGCAATTGTACGAGCAATTGTTTCAAGGGAGCTTGCGCGATCGCCTCAGTAACGCCCAGGCGATCGCTCACAACCGAGGCAACCTGTTGCGATTGCGCTTGGGCGTCAAAGGGGACAAACTGCCACGGCTGCCGTGGGAAGTCCTCCACGAAGACCTCCGACCGATCGCCACCGGGAAAGATATCGTCTTTTCCCGCTATCAACCCAACTGCGCCTCTCTCAATCTTCCCCATCCCACGGGAGAACCCTTGAGAATCTTAATGGTGCTCTCGGCGCCGACGGACCGCGACAACCTCGCGCTCAAACAAGAAGCCATGCACCTGCGTGAGGAATTGCAAAAACAGTGGCGCGGCGGTACCCCCGGACGGGGCAAACCGCCGAAAATCGAACTGACCCTATTAGAACAACCGAATCGCGAAAAACTCACCCAAGCTTTAGAACAAAACCAATATCAAGTCTTTCACTACTCCGGACATAGCACCGTTGCCGCAGGTGGGGGACAACTTTACCTCGTCAACGACAAAACGGGCTTGACCGAATTTTTAACCGGGGACGACTTAGCCGGATTGCTGGTCAACAACGGCATTCGCATGGCCGTCTTCAACTCCTGTCGGGGATCCCACAGTGCCACTGACTTAGAACTCGGCAACGGCAGCGAAGGGCGCACCCTCGCCGAAGTCCTCGTCCGGCGCGGCATTCCCGGCGTCTTGGCGATGGCGGAACGGATTCCCGACGACGTTGCCCTGATTTTGACCCGCTTGTTCTATCGCAATATCAAACAAGGTTATCCCGTCGATTTGAGTCTGAATCGGGCGCGACAGGGGTTGATCTCGACCTACGGTTCCGGCCAACTGTATTGGGCCTTGCCCGTACTGTACCTGCATCCCGAGTTTGACGGCTATCTGGTGTCCCAAAATGGCAGCGAGACCACGGGAAGGGATGTGCCCCTCCAAAAACGGCCAACGGCAGTAGGAAAGGCGCCCGAGGAGGCAACCTCACCACCGATGTCCGGGCTGGCCTTGAAAGACAAGGACGATCGCCACGAACTGGCACCTCTAGAATACGGCGAGGCCGATCTCGAACCGGAAGAAGAGGAAGATTTAGACGCGGTGTGTCGGGATCTGGCCAAAGAGGACGACGAATCCGCCGCCGACATCCAGAATTTATTTCGGGAAATTGTCGTCGTGTCGGGCAGTGAGGGGAAAGCTGCCGCCGCCGTCGCCCCGGCGCCAACGCCGAAGGAACCGGAGCCAAAGCGCCCGCGTCCCGCACTCTCTTTACGCTGGTGCCAGTCCTCGTTTTGGAAGTCGAAAGGGGTCGCCACGATCGCCTCGTTGGGGGTGCTGGCGATCGCCCTGCTCGGGGGCTGGACTGCCTACAAACAAGGCAACGACAACGAACCGCAACCGGGCGAGTTCCTCCCCTACGAACCGCTCGACTTACCCCAACACTTCTCCCCGGAATTGGTGCAAACCAACCTTTCTACCGCACCGAGTCGGGACATTGCCGGATTGGCGATCGAACAGTTCAATCGAGGCCAACTGTTGGAGGCTCAAGCGGCGATCGAGGAACTGCTCAAACCCGAACGCAGCGCCCTCGTTCATGCCAGCGCCGCCTTAGCCGCAGTACCGCCCCAGCAACAAGACGAACCGAGGATCAACTTCCTGCGCGGTCGTCTGGCGTGGCAGTCCTTGCACGTGGGCGATCCCAAATACAGCTTGGACGACGTGCGCCGTTATTGGCAACGGGCCGTGGAACAACAACCTCAATACCCGGCTTATCGCAATGCTTTAGCCTTCGCGTACTATGCCGACGGCCAACTCGAACAGGCGCAGATCAATTGGTTCAAAGCGCTCAAGTCCCTTGAAAACTTACCCGTGGACACCTCTCCGGTTAACCAAGGGGGTCAGCCGATCGCCGCTTTAACCGCAACCGGGGCGATAACCACTCCCTTAGAAAGTCCCGAAGCCCTCACCGCTTATGCCGGGTTGGCGTTAGTAGAGATGAAATTAGCCCGAACTCAATCGCTACCCCAGCAAGAGAAGCTGTTGAGTCGGGCTATAGAACAGCGTCAATATATCCTGCTTACACAGCCTACGGCCTTCCAGCCGGACGCTCTCGGGAAAAATTGGATGTGGCCGGAACAAGCGGTGCAAGATTGGCGATCGCTGTTGCAATTGCAACAGAAAGCGGCAGCCAACCCGGGGAATTAAGAACCCGATCGCGAGGGGTCGCTTCCATTTTGTGCGTGGGGTGCTAGGAGTTAGGGACGGGGTGGGCTAACCTTAGTCTTGGTATCCTCATCAATTCGCTAAGCGCATCTAGCACACATCGAGGGAGTGAACGGCATGAGCGTCAAGAACGGAGTGGGTCGCGCGATCGAATGGCTTGCGTTGACCGCCAGCACCAGTGCTTTAGTTTTAGCTTGTCCCTTAGCAGGGCGATCGCAAAGCGCCGATCCTTTGGGAGAGAGCCGACGGTCGATCGCGCCCCCCCTCTCGGGGAGGGTCTCTCAAGCCCCCGCGATCGACCGATCCCCTTCCGCCCGGGATCTGACCGGAGACGACCCCCAAGGGTTATCCGTCAGCCTGCCACTGCGCCCTCGTTTCCCCGATGTCGCCGGAGAACATCGCCCTCCCCAGCAGCGCGATCGTGGTGGGGCGATCGCCCAAATCGACGAATCCCAAATCGCCACCGAAGAAGAACCCGGCCCCCAAGTCTCCTTTCTCGTCCTGCCGCAATATAGTTCTCGCAAAGGCATCTACGGCAAATTAGACCTCGACATTTCCCAGATCGGCGACAACCATCACAGCGTCGAACTCGACCTCGAAGGCGGCGAACGCACCCTCGGCGGCAAATTGACCTATACCGACCCCTGGACCGAAGGCAATCCCTTCGATCCCGGCTTCCAAGTCCAAATCTTCAACACCCGCGAACCCGAAGATGTCTTTCGCGAAGGCGACCCGGAAGCCGAACTGATTCACGACCACGACCCCTTCGTCGATCGCCTCGGCGGTAAAATCGAACTCTTTCGTCCGATCTCCGAAAACGGACTCACCCTCTCCGCCGGAGTCGGTTACCAGCGCGTCGCCATTCGCAACGCCGCCGCCACCGATAAAGTCTTTTCCCGAGACGAATTCGGCAATCGCCTCACCCTCAACGAGGAAGGGATCGACAACATCCTCACCGTCAGCCTCGCCGCCTCTCAAGACCGCGTAGACGATCGCTGGTGGCCCACCCAAGGCTACCGCTTCCGGTTGGGAACCGAGCAGTCCGTTCCCATCGGCGAAGAAGAAATCCTCTTTAACCGCATTAGCGCCAGTTACAGCCAATTCGTCCCCCTCGGTTCCCATACCTTGGCCTTCAACCTGCAAGGCGGCACCTTTATCGGCGACGTTCCCCCCTACGACGCTTTTAGTTTGGGCGGAACCAACTCCGTGCGCGGTTACGGCGGTGGCGAAGTCGGATCCGGGCGCAGTTTCGTGCAAGGAACCGCCGAATATCGCTTTCCGATTGTCGAAGATCTCAACGTGCCCCTGGTGTCGCGTTTGGGGGGCACCGTCTTCGTAGACTACGCCACCGATCTCGGTTCCGGCGATACCGTTGTGGGCGAACCCGCCGAAGTGCGCAACAAACCGGGTAACGGGTTCGGTTTTGGCGTCGGCGTGCGCGCTTTAACTCGTTTCGGTCCGGTGCGCTTGGAATTTGCTTTGAACGATGATGGCGATGCCAAAGCTCACTTGACGATGAGCGATCGCTTTTAAGTTTTAGAGAACGATGACACAGATAGATTCCAAAACCCAAGAGACCGACTCCAGCGCCGACCCCTTCGCCGTACTGGCTGTCCCCGTTCCCCTCGATCCCAACGAATTGCTGGGACGCTACGCCCAAGGCGATCGCCACTTCCCCAAAGTCAACCTCAGTGGCGTTCACCTGAGTGGGGTCAACCTGGCCCGCGCCGAGTTGAGCGATGCCCATTTCGGCGAGGCGAACCTCAGCGCCGCCTACTTGCGCGGGGCCGACCTGCGCGGGGCCGACTTCAAAGGGGCGGATTTGCGCGGGGCTTATCTGCGCGGGGCCGACTTGCGCGGGGCGGATTTGCGCTGGGCCGATCTCGGCGGGACGGAAATCGCCGAAGCGCTTTATGACGTGCAGACTCGCTTTCCCAAGGATTTCGATCCGCAGTCGAGGCGGGCTTACGCGATCGCCGCGCGCGCGAACTTGCGGGATGCCTATTTGGCGGGGGCGGACTTGCGCTGGACGACATTAACCGAAACGGAGTTAAACGGCGCTTATTTGGTGCGCGCCGACCTGCGCGGGGCCGATTTGAGCGCTAGCGACCTGGAGGACGCCGAGTTGAGTGCGGCGTTGGTCGATGCGGAAACACGGTTTCCCGAAGGGTGCGACGCGATCGCCGCCGGAGTTTACGTGCTCGGTCCCGAGGTGCGCTTGCTCGGCGCCCGACTCCAGCGCGCCCGACTGGCGGGGGTGGATCTGACTCGGGCGGACTTACGCGGGGCGGATTTGCGCCATGCGGATTTGCGGCGCGCCCAATTGCGCGGGGCGAGCTTGAAAGGGGCGATCCTCCAAGGCGCCCGGTTGTTGGGGGCGGATCTGCTCGGGGCGCACCTCGATCGCGACGCCCTCGCCGGGACGGATGTGAGAGGCGCACTGTTACCCGACGGCACGATCGCCGATCGGGGGGGCGATCGCCCGTAACCGCCGCGCCAAATGAGCGAAAAAAAGATCGATTCTAGGGTGCCTAGAATCGATCGCCGTTTCAGGAATGATGATTTCTTAGAGAATAAAAAAGTTAGATAAAATCATGGAAAAAAGCTCGTTTAGACACCGATTTCAATCGCTTTTTTCTACTTTCAAGTATCGATCTTATTCGTGAAACAGAGATTCAAATGTATGTCGCAACGAATCCATTTCAGCCACCCGACCGACGAGCAGATTGCGATCGCCCGCATCTTCCAAGCGCTCTTTCCAATACCAAATACTATCGGGATTGTTCATCCAAAATTCGATCACCGTTTCGACGACCCGATCTAAATTCCATTCGGCTTGGGACGAAACCGTTTCTACCGATTCGAGAAACGCATCTAAAGTACATTTATTGGTCGCCAGATATTCAACTCCACAAGGAGAAGGGCGATCGGCAATCACTTGTTGTTGGTTAAAGAAAGAAATAACAGGAGAAATGCCCAAAATGTCAAAGGTGTAGGTCATTTCCACCTCCTACAAATCGTCTTTTTTATGATTGTGAATATTTCATAGCAGTTTGTCAAAGGGCCAACGGTTGCATCTGTTACCGTTCTTCAAAAACTGTAAAAGAATTGGAGATTGTTTTACAATATTTGACCGAATCGCGGAAAATTTCGACCCCGTTCGCCGGGCGACGGCTCCGCCATATCGCGATTCGGTTCCCGGTTCGAGTATGCAGTCAACGGCGCAGCGAGGGATGAATTGAGATTTCAAGGCGAATTCGCCGCCCTCGGCGCGGCGATGGTGTGGACCGTAGCGTCCGTTATTTACAGCAAAGTTGGGGCGCAAATTGCACCGCTTGTTTTGAATTTAGCCAAAGGGGCGATCGCGATCGTCCTGACCTTGGGGACGGCGATCGCCCTTGGCGCTATCGACGCAGACCGAGGGGTTTGGGTTGCCGACCTCGATCGCCTCGCCGTCGGATCCCTGTTACTCAGTGGCGCCATCGGGATTGGCGTGGGGGATACGGCATTTTTTCGCTCACTCAATGCCCTCGATCCCCGGCGGGCGTTGTTATTGCAAACCCTGGCGCCGCCTCTGAGTGCGCTACTGGCGATCGCCGTTCTTCGAGAAACCCTCAGTCCTCGGGCGTGGTTCGGCATTGTCCTGACAATGTTGGGGATCGCTTGGGCGATCGCCGAACGAGTCGGGGTCAGTCCCGCCGACCGTCAAGGGGCCCGACGCGGGATCCTTTGGGGCGCGATCTCGGCGTTGGCGCAAGCGACCGGGGCGATCCTGTCCCGGGGGGCGTTAGCGGAAACGGCGATCGATCCGTTGGTGAGTAGTTTATTGCGCTTGTGTGCGGGGATGCTGGTGTTGCTGGCATGGTTGAGTTGCGGCGATGCTCCAAGGGAGCCGCTTCGCGAACGCCGAACCCGGCAATCGTTGCTTGAGTTAACGTCACCACGGCTGTTCGGCGCGATCGCGATCGCCGCCTTTTTAGGGACGTATTTGGGAATCTGGCTACAACAAATGTCGTTAAAATTTGCTCCCGCAGGCATTGCACAAACCTTGAGCGCCACGAGTCCTTTATTCGCGATCGCCCTGGCGCGCTTGATGGGCGAACGGGTGACGGCCCGGGCGACACTCGGCGCGATCGTGGCTTTGTTTGGGGTGACGTTATTATTAACGGCAGGTTAATTTTTAGCGATAACATTGAATGCGGACGGCTCAAATTGATGGGCGATTTTAGATAGGCGATTTTGAAACCGATGGGCGCGGGAGGTCGAAGAATGAAAGCAATAGTCAAACTGGCGATCGTTGCCGTTTTAATCGGCTTGCTCAATGCTTGCACGGTCAGTTTTAGTGTGGGCGGGTTTCAGCCGACCCGCGACGTAGTGCAACGGGCGATCGCCCTGCAATTAAATCAAACTCAAGCCCAATTGAGACAACATTTAAGTCAGTATGCCGACGGCGACGGTCGGCTTCCCGACTATCAAATCGAACGGGTGGAGATCCGGCGAGAAGATCCGTTAAAAGTAGGGGATTTACTGACCTATCACGTGCAAGGCACCTACAATTTAAGCGGGCGAACGGGCGATCGCCGTTTTAGCGAGCGCGACAATCCCTTCGATTTATATCTTCAACGTCAACGGGAAGGCAAAACCTGGCGTTTGGCGGTTCCGTTAGAGAAAAATAAAGAGACCGACGAGCAGCAATGGGCGACCTATTTAGTGAAACCCCCCGGGTATATCTAAGGCGGGGGCGATCGTCGGCAGTGCTTCAAATCCACGGACAGCGATCGAAACGCCATTGCAGGGCTTCTCGATTGGGAACGGAACTCGGATCGAGGGGCGGGCGCAACAGTTGACCGTGGAGTTGGGCGTAACTGGTCTGGCGCAGTTGGGGGGCGACGAGAACGGTATGGGTGTGCGGTTCGATCGCCAGTAAAGATAAATCGAGTAAATTGTGCAAATCCGCCCGCAACAGCAAGCCCCTGGAAGCATCTTGTAAGTTGTCCGGATAGTCGGGCAGCAGACAGACCGCTTCCAGGGCGGGTTCCGCATTGCATCCGGTAATCGCACATTGTCCGTTATAAGCGGCGAGCAGGGTTTGACGGAACAGAAGCGGACCGCGACGCAGGGCGATCGCCTCCCCGACAGTTTTACTGACATCGGATGCCGAGAAGTTCCGATCTGCCTCCATCGGCTGCGAATGGGCAGATTCCGGGTCTGGGGCGGCCTCTGGCGGGAGGGCGAGATCGGCGGGAAAGGCGGCAGCATCGGAAGGATCGGCCCCCGGGGCGATCGCGATCGCCGCCGGATCGACCGATTCGACCGGAGACAGGGAGCGCAAGTCCGGAATGAACCCATCGGCGGCGATCGCACTGTTGAGTTTTTCGCCTCGGGGTAATTGTACCCCTTGGATGTGAGCGCCTTTCCAATAACTGCCCTGCATATTTTCGATCGCCGGGAGGCGCGCTCCTTGCAAGTTCGCCCCTTCCAAATTAGCGCCAATTAACTTAGCATCTTCGAGATTGGCCTGTTGAAAATTGGCCTGTTGTAAATTGGCTCCCGTTAAATTCGTCCCGATTAACTTCGCCTCTTGCAAGTTTGCCCCTTGAAGATTGGCTTGTTGTAAATTGGCTCCGGTTAAATTCGCCCCGCATAAATGCGCCCCTTGCAACTTGCCATATTGAATTTCTGCATGGCATAAATGGGCCTCGCCGAGGTTGGCCACTCGCAAGTCAACCCCGTAGAGATTGGCTTTGTCGAGATTGACCCCCTGGAGTTTGGCCAAGCGCAAGCGGGCGCCTCGCAGGTTGGCACAAGGCAGCTCGCTTTTAATCAGGGTGGCACCTTTGAGGTCCGCTTCGAGCAAATCGGCCCATTGCAAGCAAGCCCCGCGCAAATTGGCTTCCTTGAGGATGGCATATTGCAACGTCGCATCGGAGAGATTGGCCCGTTGTAAGTCGGCCCAGGGCAAGTTGGTTTCTTGTAAATTGGCGCCTTGGAGTTCGGCCCATCGCAAGTTAGAGCCTTGCAAGTCAGCCCAGCGCAGATTGACCCGTTTTAAGTCCGATCCGCTCAGATCGGTATTGCGGAAGTTTCTGCGCCCCGAGGAGTAGAGTTGGATTAACTCGCTGACGCTGATTTTATCCCCCATAGCGTAACTGGCCCCCTATACAAAAGTCGTCGTGGGAATGGGTCGCTCCCGAGCGACGGTAGTGCTATTGACATGACGATGCTATCCCCGACGGCTTTGCAGCCAGCAGTCCCGTTGCAAGTCTCCAGTGTAGGGAGAAGCGGCGCTGGATTTCAACGCGAGATGGGCGTGGGGGCGATCGCCCCTAAGTCACTCAAAACATCCCGGCGGATTCGTATAGGCGCCGCAACAAGGCCATAATTTTGGTGCCGTAGTCTAAATCGGCGGCCCAGCGACCGCTCAACTGTCCGACTAACGGCGCAATCCCGCGCGCCACGAATCGAAAGCGGGGATCGACGAGTTCTTGCACGAGGGGTTCGTTGCTCGCATAGGCTTTGAGGTGTTGGATGTGGGCGCGCACGCCGACACGAGCGCTGGGAAAGGAGGCGCCTTCGGGTCCGCCGCCGACATCGCCGAGTCCGGCAAAGTTATTTTGAATCGGTTTGACGACGCCGCCAAAGCGGAGGAAGTTCGTTTCGAGACACATTTGACAGAAGGCGATATCGTAGTTGACTCCTTCGATGCTGGCTTCTTCTCGATAGAGGTTGGGCAAGTCGGGGAAATCGACGATCGCCTGTTCGTTATTGGACTTGAGGAACATCAGCAGTTGGACTTCCGAGGTATTGCCATGTCCCATAATCCGATCGAGATATCCCGGACACAGTTGCAAAATCGATCGCAAGACCACCGTGCGGGTTTCGTTTTCCCAACCGACGGAAATTTGATATTCGCGCAGCTCGATCGCCTTGATATATACAATGTTTTTATACGTTACCCGTCGAATTGACGAGAGTTGAGATAAATTGACCCCAAAACTATCGGCTAAGTCGATCGGGATGTAGGCGTTCCCGTTGATAATGACCCCTTGCTCGCCATAATTTTGACCGTTAATACTGATATTAATCGGCGGATAGACGACGGGCTGGGGTGGCGGCGTCGGCGGCGAAGGGGTCGGAAGCGGCGTACCGCGTAAGATGCTGACGAGTCCTTCGGCGATGCCGATCGCAAAATCGCGACGGCGGTTGAGGAGTAAATAGCGATCGTCGGGATTGGTTAAAAAGCACACTTCCATCAACAGGGAAGGGATCGCCACCGAACGACAGAAAGCCAAACTGCCGAGACTGGTGGTGGTATCCGCTTTCGCGCCCCGATTGGGAAGTTGGGGAACGCGACGCAACAGGGCCATCAACAGTTGTTCGGCATGGCTCTTGCGTTCGGTGTTATTGGCAATGTAGTAAACGCTGGCGCCGCGTCCGGCGGGATTGGCAAAGGCATCGGCGTGGATTTCGATCGCCACATCGTTTTGAGTGCCGCGCGCGTTAATCCAATAAATCGACTGCATCATGCTCAAGTCGTCGGGAACCGCCAGCACTTCGACCCCTTTCGAGCGCAGTTCGGTTACGATCAAATCCCGCAAGAGAATCATCTCGCGGGCTTCTGTCGTCCCTCCGGCGATCGCCCCCGGATCGATCGAGCCATTCTCGTAGCCACCATGACCTGCGGAAATAAAAATTCGTCCCATTTAGATAATTCCCTTACAAGCAAAAACAATCGCACTCGATTCTTGAGGATAATCAAAAGGTGGTGAGGCTAACATGGGTTTGGCATTCGAGCAAAAGGAGTTTCTACCGAACGAAAAGCAGATTCTGCCCTCAATTGTGCCTTATTGGCACGGAGTTGGGTAGACTAGAGATTCCCCACGAGCGATCGCGCATTCGCGTTCGCGCAGCGTGCGCCTTGCGCTTAGCGACGCCTCCGGCGTATCCCCCCGCCCTTCCCTCCCCCTGTTACTTGACCTGTGTGGTGGGTAACCTAAAACCAATTGAATCTTCGACGGACATCCGGCTCATCCCATTTCGCAACAAGCCACTGCTCATTTCTGCGTCGCCATTGTCCGGAACTCGTCATTCAGGGGAAGATTGAGACAAAATGGAAACTCCCCAGATTCTCCGATAGGGTTGACATCAGGATCCTCCGTGCCTCCCCCATTCCCTTTCCAATCCAGAGGGACTCGAACAGATCGGCGAATCGAGACGGCCATTGAGGGGAAAGCATTGACGGTTCGCCAGGGAGTTGAAAGCTGCCGAAGTCACCCGCCGGATCGGGGGTGTAGGGGCCAACTCCGAATAGGAAGATGTCAAGCGAGGAAATCGAGAGCCTAAACGTAATGGCCGAGTCATTTTCCATACCTTTCGTGTCCGCCGTCGTGACGCCCGAAGTTCCAGCTCAATTCATGCAGCAGTTTCAGTCTGACCCATTAGGAAAACTGATTAACCGAATACTTCTCGACCTGCACGACCCGCCGAGTTCGCTCGATGGCATCGCACGGACCGTAGGAGAAGCCTTTGATGCGGATTGTACCGCCCTGATCGTCGGCGGCGCCGAGCCTCAATCGACGGGCGCAGGAGAGCAGGTCGTGCCGACGGCGACCTACTGGTATTCCTCCGATTCGTCAAGACGACTGTCGGCACGGGAGCGCGCGGCGATCGAGCGCACCCCTTGGGAACGGGCGATCGGAGAAAGCGATCTCTACGTCACGACGGACGCGCGCCTGGGAGTCGCGGCGCACTCGATCCGGCAACTGTCCGGGATGGGGGTTCGGTTGCGCGGGGCGATCGCTGGAGTCCTGCTGGTGTTGCGATCGCCCGATCGCTGCGCCTCCTCCCTCCCCATATCCACAAAATCGGCAGACGACATGAACCCGTCAACGCGCGGCCTTTCTTTTGCTTGGAGTGCATCGGACATGCAAAAACTCAGTGCGGTTTCCGAACCGATGGCGGCTTTACTCGAACAAGCCATTCGCAACCGCGAACTCGCCGCCTACCAGCAGCAAGTCAACGTGTTAACTCATTATCAAAACTCGATTCACGAACTGACCCTCGCCATCCATCGCGGGACGGACGTCGATCGAATCCTACAGCAAGCCCTCGACAGTTTGATCGGCACCTTTAAGATCCGCAGGGGTTCGATTTTGATGCTGAAATACACCGACCCCTTTTTCAAAAGTCGCTCGTTCGCGCGCAGTTCCCTACGCGGTAGCGAAAGTGCCTCGGTCTCCCCCCAGGACGGCGAAATTTCCCTACCGCCGTTGCCGCGCGCCAAAGTCACCGTCGCCTGTCAAAGCTCGGAACCGGACCATTCCGACGAAGAGGAGCCGAACTACACCCCCAACGTCGGCTCCTTTTGGCTGTCCGATTGTTTCTGGTGCCAGCAAGCCTTCGCCCAAAGCCCGATCCCTCTGACGATCGCCGATCGCACCGACGCGATCGCCCGCCATCCCGATTTGACCTGGGCGCCGATCTTCGATCCCGAACGGTTTCCGGCCCTGTGTATCGTGCCGTTAGTCGCTTCTAGTGGCGGCAGTCTCGGTCACGGTCGCATTTTAGGCTCGATCGCCCTCGAACACGACACCCCCCGTGATTGGCTGCCCCAAGAACTCAAATTAGCCGAACTGATCGCCGCCCAACTGAGTACCGCCATTCTCCAAAACCAAACCATTCAACAAGTACAAGCCCTCGTCGAAGAACGAACCGCCCAATTGCAGCGCTCTCTCGACGTCCAAGGCAAACTCTACGAAAAAACCCGCCAGCAAATCGAACAACTGCGAAAACTCAATCAAATGAAAGATGAGTTTCTCAGCACCCTCTCTCACGAACTCAACACCCCCCTCACCAGCATGAAAGTCGCCATCCAAATGCTGCGTCAGCCGGGGATTCCTCCCGAAAAACAAGCCAAATATTTAGATATCTTAGAAACCGAATGGTCCCGGGAAAGCAATCTCGTTAAAGACTTACTCAAACTGCAAGAGTTAGAATCCGATCGCGCCACCATCAAACTCGAACTGCTCGACCTCAAACGGATCTTGGCGGCGTTGGTCGAACCCTTCGAGCAAAAATGGGCCGATAAAGGCTTGCGCCTCAAAATCGACCTGCCGCGACGGGCGCCTAAAGGCTTGGCCAAAACCTATTTCAAACTCAAAACCGATGCGGACAGCCTCGATCGCATTCTCGTCGAGTTGCTCACCAATGCGGGCAAATACTCCAACCCCAACACCACGGTCTACCTGAGGGCCACCCACCAGATCGAACCGGATGGCAATCGGGCGATCCTCTCCCTGACCAATATCGGCGCCGGGATTTCTCCCGAAGACCTGCCCCATATTTTTGAAAAATTCCGGCGCGGTCAGGGGGTCACCCAACAAGCGATCGGCGGTACGGGGTTGGGTCTGGCCCTGGTGAAATGCTTGGTCCAACACCTCAATGGCACGATCGAGGTTTCCAGCGTTCCCTTAGCCGAGGATTCCGCCTGGAAAACCTGTTTTACCCTGACCTTACCGCAAATGACGGAAACGCCGCCGACCTGAACCCGTCCGAGATCGCCTCGGCCCGTCAATCTTCGTCCACGGCGTTTGCGAATCCCCGATCCGATCGATAATCTAGATCGTATCTTCTCCGGGAATTTTGGGTCGCTTGCAGGCGCGACTTCCCCCTCGACAACGCTAAGATATGCTCCAAAAGGTCAATTCAAACAAGCCATTACGGTGGCAGCGCTCTAAATACTCGCTGTTCCAGCGCCAAATCGATATTTTTACGGCGGCGGGTAAATTACTCTTTTATACGTGGTGGGATAACAAAGTCGCTCCTCGCGATGCCGGACGGCGCGATCGCCGCGCCCGGTGGCTGGTCGCGACCTTGATCGACTTGGGACCGACGTTTATCAAAATCGGTCAGGCCCTTTCGACTCGGGCCGACTTGCTCCCCCTCGAATACGTCAAAGCCCTGGCGACGTTACAAGACCGGGTTCCCGAATTCAGCTCTGAAGAGGCGATCGCCGCGATCGAGTCGGAATTGGGCCATTCCTTGCACGCCCTCTATCGGGATTTCGACCCCTTCCCGATCGCCGCCGCCAGTTTGGGTCAAGTCCACAAAGCTCGCCTGCATACCGGGGAAGAGGCGATCGTCAAAGTTCAACGTCCCGGTCTCGAACAATTATTCGCCTTAGATTTCAAAGTTCTTTACGATTTAGTCCAACTCGCCAATCGCTTTTTTCCCTGGGCGAGAAAGTACGAACTCAAGGAGATCTACCGAGAATTTATCGGCTTTCTGTCCCAAGAAATCGATTATTTAATCGAAGGGAAAAATGCCGATCGCTTCCGAGAAAACTTTGAAGGCAACAGTCAAGTTCTCGTCCCTAAAATCTACTGGCGCTATACCACCAAACGCATTTTAACGATGGAATATCTGCCGGGGACGAAAATTGACGATCGCCACGCGATCGAGGCGATGGGCTTGGATGTTTGCGAAATTAATCGACTGGGAATTTCTTGTTATTTAAAACAACTCTTGCTCGACGGTTTTTTCCAAGCCGACCCCCATCCGGGTAACATGGCGGTTACCCCGGACGGACGCTTGATTTTCTACGATTTCGGCATGATGGCCGAACTCAAGCCCTTAGCCAAAGATCGAATGATTCGCACGTTTTTCGCCGTGTTGAAAAAGGACACCGATGCGGTGTTGAAAGCTTTAATTGAAATGGGCTTGATCGTTCCTGTCAGCGATATGCGTCCGGTACGTCGCTTGTTAAATTTTTTGCTAGAAAACTTTACAGAAAAACCGATCGACGTCAAGGCATTTGGGGAAATCCGCAGCGAGATCTATTCGATGTTCCAGCAGCAGCCGTTCCGGTTGCCCGCTCAAATGACGTTTATTATTAAATCCCTGACGACCCTCGACGGGATCGCGCGAACCCTCGACCCGCAATATAATTTGAGGGCTTGTATGCAGCCTTTCGTGAAAAGTATTACTCTGGAACGGGGAAAGGTGGGTGCGATTTCGGAGTTGGCGCAACAGACGCGCC
Source organism: Oxynema mangrovii CENA135 (assembly GCF_016632315.1). NCBI lineage: Bacteria > Bacillati > Cyanobacteriota > Cyanophyceae > Oscillatoriales > Oscillatoriaceae > Oxynema > Oxynema mangrovii. Next base: position 1,450,967 of record NZ_JAEOXH010000002.1, read on the forward strand.
ATTTTATCAAGGAGCGCTTTCAAAAACCGAGTGCGGCGGAAGTGTTGCTGACCCGCTTGGAAAAGCGGTTAGAATCGGGAGAGTTGCAATTGCAAGTGAGATCGATTGAGAGCGATCGCGCCTTAAATCGCTTGAATTTATCGGTCAAAAGTTTAATTTATGCTTGTCTGTCGGGCTTTACGTTTCTCGCCGGGGCGGTGTTGTTGCTCGGTCCCTATGGTTCGGGGGCGATCGTCGCCTTCGCGATCTCGGCGATCGCCTTCTTGCTGTTGCTGCGTTCGTTATTGCGGTTGGCAATTAAGGAAAAATTAGACCGACTGGCCCAGTAGTTCCACTCCGACCGAGGGCGATCGCCCCTATTTCCTAAGCGGGAGAACGGGTCAACTGGGAGACCAAATGCACCAGTTCCGGCAAGATCAAGCGCTCTAAGGCGAGGCTGACGGCTCCTGTAGAGCCGGGAATCGAAAAAATGAGTTTGGAATGGTACACCCCGGCGATCGCCCGCGAGGCGATCGCCCGCGACCCGATCTCGTGATAGCTCAACGAGCGAAAGATCTCCCCAAACCCGGGCAGGGTTTTTTCTAACAGGGAGGCGATCGCGTCGTAAGTGGTATCTCGCGGGGCAATCCCTGTCCCCCCGTTGAAAACGATCGCGTCGAGATCGTCCCTGGACGCCAACGTCATCAAGCGATCGCGGATCGCCACCGGGTCGTCTTTGAGAATTTCATAAGCGGCGATCGCGTGTCCCGCTTCGACCAGTCGGTTTCGGACGATCCGACCACTGCGATCGGTGTCGGGGGTGCGCGTGTCGCTGACCGTAATCGCCGCACAACGAACGGCGATCGGTTCGGAATCGGGGTGGGGAATGGAAGTCATGAGTGCGGGCGATCGCGAGCGACGACGGGAAAGGGAGCCAGATTCACGATTTGCTAAAGCCCAAACCATTTTCTTGGGCGTAGCGTTCCATAAAGCGCATGAACCGCTCCCATTCTTGTTCCGATTTCATCACGTGAATCGCTTCGAGCGCTTCCGGTTGACCGTTGACAAATTTTGCTTTCACTTCCCGGGTGGTAATTTCGCCTTCTTCGTCGATCAGGTACATCCCGGTAATTTCATCGGTGCTGTCCTGAGCTAAAGCATTGGGGTTTTGAAAGTAAAAGGTTGCCGTCCCTTGGGAACCATCTTTAGAACGGGTCAAACGGACTTCGGGGACGATTTCCTCTTTCACGCCTTGGGAAAACTGAATTTCAGCCATCTTTCAGATAAAGTTTTGTAAAGGACACGTTGACCTATTCTCTCATCAATCGGGCTTTACTTGCGCTCCGGATGGAGTAACTCGTCGGAATCGGCGATGGCGAGTTCGTCGATGCGGTGGATGAATTGGTAGAGTCGTCCGGCGTCACGGCGGTTGAAATACAAACTCAGGCGGGGCAATTCGGAGGTTTCGTCTCCCATTTCTGCGGGTAAGGCGCCCGTTTTCTCAATTTTGCCCTTGACTAAAATATCGCTAAATTCCGCATTGAGCTGTTCGACGGCTTCGTCGGAGAGTTCGGATTTGAGACGGATCACGAATAAATCTTTAACGTAGCGACTGGAATGGTAGACGCGGTAAAACTTGCGAATCGTGTCGCACGCCACGTCTAAATCGTCGGTGACGGTGTAGATGTTGCAGTCTTCGGAGCCGATCAAGCCCCGTTTTAAGAGGTGCTTGCGGATATAGGCATCCCAATCTTTCCAATAGTCCCCGCCGGGGGCGTCGATCAGTAAGATGGGAGAAGGGCCGTAGCGTCCGGTTTGCCCCAACGTCAAGCATTCAAAGGCTTCGTCTTGGGTGCCGAACCCGCCGGGAAACAGGGCGATCGCGTCGCTCTCGCGCAGGAAAAAGAGCTTGCGGGTAAAGAAATACTTGAATTCGATCAGTTTGTTGTCCGTGTCGATATAAGGATTGGCATCTTGCTCGAAGGGTAATTGGATGTTGAGTCCGAAGGAGTGACCTTTTCCGGCCCCTTCGTTCCCCGCTTGCATGATGCCGCCTCCGGCTCCGGTCATCACCATGAATCCCTGTCCGACCAGACGGCGGGCAAAATCGCGAGCCATCTGGTATTCCGGGGTATTTGGTTCGATGCGAGCCGATCCGAATACGGTGATTTTACGAACGTGACGGTAGGGGTAAAAAATCTGGAAACCGCTTTCGAGGTCTTGGATCGAAGCACTCAGAATTTTCCAGTCGAGGCGATCGATGTCTTCCGAGGCGATGCGGACGAGGCTGGCGAGCGATCGCCCGATCCATTTTTTATGCTTCAAACTGGGCAGATCTTCGATTAAGCGTTTGAGATCTGCCTCAAGGGTGTCGAGTTCGTCAAAATAAAGCGATTGAGCCATAAACCTGTCCGAGGCTGCATTTTGATTTTAGCGAAAAGCGATCCCCAACGGGGATCGGTCGGCTTGGGAGCGGGCGATCGCCTCGCTGTCGTCCATAAAAAATCCCGTCCTAGCACGCACGCCAGGGCGGGAGAACCAATGGCGATCCCCGAGGAGACGCCCACCATACCAAACTGAGCCGGGGTCTACAGGAAAATCTTCCTGAGAAGGGGAATGTCCGTGGGGCGAGCGATCCCTGGAAACTTAAATGGCTCGCCAATACGCCCGACAGGCTGAGTTGGGTAGAGTGTACTCATTGACAAACAGGGATAGAACTCTATTTATCGAGATATTTTTCTAGAGTATTGGCCAGCGTGGTTTTTGGAACGGCACCGACGACCATATCGACCCGTTGACCGCCTTTGAAAATCATCAGGGTCGGAATACTCCGGATCCCGTACTGACTGGCGACATTGGGATTTTCATCGGTATTGACTTTGACAACCTTCACCTGACCGTCGTACTGTTGGGCGATTTCATCGACCACTGGAGCTACCATCCTACACGGACCGCACCAGGGCGCCCAAAAATCGACCAAAACAGGTACGTTGCTCTCAAGCACTTCTTGTTTAAAAGTAGAGTCTGTAACTTGTGCGGCTGCTGACATGCCTTTGAATCCTTTACTATAGGGTTTCTAAGAGATTGACACTCCCTGGCCTCAAGAGACGGGGATTGTGGGTTCGCGGATTTCACTAGCTCGGACGGGTGATGTCTGACCGCCGTTGAGGCGAGATCTCACCCCGGGTGAATGTAGACGAATCCCGGCCCTACTTCCTTATGAGGGGGTGGGTCGCACGCGATCGCCCGAAAGGTTCTTCTGCGAGGAAGGGTTCGGGTCTAGCTTCAACCCACCGCAGACGGGCGCGGTTGAGATCTCGATACTACCGTGACGGATACGAGCTTTGACAATCGGCAGGTCGAACTACCCCCCGGTTTTGCCTTCCATCCGCGAGCTGGCGCTACAAGGACTTCAAGCTCCCGTTCTTTCTCCCTTGACATATTCCCCCGCTTAGAAAACGGGGGACTCTCCGGTCAAACAGCAACCGCAGGCAAAGCCCGTCTTACGTTGCCTCCCGGTCCGGCGGTTGATGCCCCAACCGCCTTGATAAGAACTATAGTGCCATCGGGCGACTGAATTGATTCAGTCTCGCGCTGACATCCCCCGTTTTCTAAACGAGGGCTTTACGCCTGCACTTCGTAATTTTACCATCTCTGCGAGCAAAGCCTTCTGATATCAGGCATTGGCTTCCAAAATGGCGGCGAGTCGTCGGACACGGCGATCGCCGACGGCCACAAAAGGAACCGCCCGAACAAAAGTCCGGGCGGAGTGTGGTGTGAGGAGTGAACGGAAACATGCGTCTCCGCTATATTCTATTCTAAGCTACAGATCGCTGTCATGCTTGGAATTCGCCTTAAACTTTTTGAAAGAATCGGCGATCGCCTGACATTTGCCTGACATTTGCTTGACATTTGCCCGACATTTGCCCGACATTTATTTACCCATTCCTAATTGTTGGGCTTTCTGATAGACCTTCCCTTCCGTGAGTAGCGAAGGGGCGATCGCAACTTCAACTTGCTGCATTTCCCGCAAGTTTTTCGCACCCAAGGTTCCCATGCTCGTTTTGAGGGCGCCGAGGAGATTGTGGGTGCCGTCGTCGAGTCGCGCCGGACCGCGCAAGATTTCTTCGAGGGTTCCGGTGGTTCCGACCCGAATTCGCGTCCCGCGAGGCAGAACCGGACTCGGGGTGGCCATCCCCCAGTGATAGCCGCGTCCGGGGGCTTCAGCCGCTCTAGCAAAGGGAGAGCCGATCATGACGCCATCGGCGCCGGAAGCAATACATTTGCAAATATCGCCCCCAGTAATCAAGCCGCCGTCGGCGATCACCGGGACGTAGCGACCCGTTTCGCGATGGAAATCTTCTCGTGCTGCCGCGCAGTCCGCGACGGCGGTCGCTTGGGGAACGCCAATTCCCAAGACCCCGCGAGAGGTGCAGGCTGCTCCCGGTCCGATGCCGACGAGGATACCGGAGGCTCCGGCTTTCATTAAATTAAGGGCAACCTCATAAGTGACGCAGTTGCCTAAAATCACCGGAACGGGCATATCTTGGCAGAATTTGCCTAAATCGAGGGGATCGACCGATTCCGGAGAGAGGTGCGCCGTCGAAACCACCGTCGCTTGTACGAAAAATAAATCCGCTCCGGCTTTGGCGACCGCCGACCCGTATTGAATCGCTCCAGCCGGGGTGGCACTGACCGCAGCGATGGCGCCTTGGCTTTTGATTTCGTGAATGCGCTTCTCGATTAACTCCGGCTTAATCGGTTCGGCGTAGAGTTCTTGCATCAGGGTGACAAACTCGTCTTTGCTCACCGAGGCAATGCGATCGAGAACCGGGTTGGGATCGGCGTAGCGGGTTTGAATGCCTTCGAGATTGAGTACCCCCAGGGCGCCCAGTTGCGAGAGTCGAACCGCCATGCGGACGTCAACGACACCATCCATCGCACTGGCGATGATGGGAATTTCCCGGCGGATACCGCCAATTTCCCAGGTCGTTTCTGCCAACGCCGGATCGAGGGTTCGGTTGCCGGGAACCAGGGCAATTTCATCAATTCCGTATGCTCTGCGAGCTGTTTTGCCCCGACCAATTTGAATATCCACTGCTTCTACTCGCTTTCCCAAGACTATTTAAGCTAGACTATCAAATTTGCAACAAAATTGCCGGGAAGGCAAATAGAGTTGGAGACAAGGGCGGGGGAACGGATCGCCAAAAGCAGACCCACAAAGGAGTTGAGCGCTGCCACGCTGCGATCGCGTCGGGTCTCCCCAGGAGAATCACCCCTCCCCGCTCCGCTCTCTCGACCCGCGCCGGGGCGATCGCCCCCGCTCCCAAGGCTGTCCACCCGGAAAACGGCTTATTTTTTAGCGACATCCGTATTATCTCGGAGATTTTGAGCAATTTTACCGATCGCACAAACTTGGGTGCTTACACTGAGGCGATCGCCGTCTGCTTTACCTTATCTTTAAAAAAGGTCGGCTCATATTTCACGAAAACTTCATGTCCGTCTGCGAGGAAATCGAGTATGTCTACCATGACCTGCCAGTCTTCAAACCCACTCGTTGCATCATTCAACGAGCGAGACACTCAAGCCCTCGAAGCAATGTTTGCCGAATGTGACGGGCGCGAAATTGGAGAAATTGAAGCCTTCCTACACCGTTACGTCGCTCCTCGCCACAAAGCCTTTACAGGAACGGTCAAGCCTTAACACTAAGGCCAAATCACCTAGGGCGACAGGGCATCCAGGGGAGTCGGACGCACGTCACTTGCACGATTCGTGCAGGTTAATTCAGGGGAGAGGATCGAGTCAGCCTCGGTCGAAATCGAAGGCTGTAACGTGCCAGAGCCATAATCGCGGGAACTGAAGAGCATCGACGCCACGGTAAAGCGTCATTTACCGTGGCATCGAGTTGGAAAGTTTCGATCGCCGAAGGGATGCGGACAGACGCCTCAACTGAGGACGGGGTGTCCGCATCCCTTCGTTTGCCCGATTCTCGCAGCAGGGACTTCTGCTATATTAAGGAATTGCAATCTGTCCGAAGCGATCGGCCAAGTGGGTTGAGCAATATTGTTCGGGCCACCTCAGAGAAGAGGGACTAAGACGCTTGACCTGCGCGACCCCGGGGCGAGCCGATCGCCCAGATCTCAGTCCTGGTCTGAGAGTAGGAAGCCACTCTTGCGATCGCCCAGGTCGAGTTCGATCGCCGATCGCGAAGTGGGTCAGTTCATTCAACTGCAATTCAGTCTTTTAGCTTTGATTCAGTCCGAGACCTTAGAACTGTTGGGGTGGGCGCGCCTGTGCCAGCATTTGGCAACCTTTGCGGCGACCAAACTGGGCGCGCTGGCGGCCAAACAGTTACCCATACCCGATAATCGAGAGCGTTCCCGAGAACTGCTCGCCCAAACCCAAGAAGTTTACGACCTCGAAAGTCGCCTCGGTAATGGCTTGTCTTTTGAGGGCATCGAGGATATCGGCGAATCGTTAGAACGCGCCGCTATTCACGGAATGCTCTCTGGAGAAGAGTTGCTGGAGATCGCCACGACCCTATCCGGGGCCAGACAACTGCGACGGGCGATCGAGAGTGCGGATGAGGTGCCGCTTTTGCAAGCCTTGGTGGCACCGTTGCGGACTTATCCGGAAATCGAACAAGAGATCAACCACTGTATCGACGAACGCGGCACCGTGGCCGATCGCGCCAGCCCCAAACTGGCGGGAATTCGCAGCGCGGCGCGGCAAGTTCGCAACCGAATTTACGAAACCTTGCAAAGGATTTTGCAACGGCAAAGTCATGCGGTGCAAGAGTCGATCGTCACCCAACGGGGCGATCGCTTCGTGATTCCCGTCAAAGCACCGCAAAAAGATGCAATTCCCGGCATCGTTCACGACAGTTCCACCAGTGGCGCGACCCTCTACGTGGAACCCCACGCCACCGTAGAACTGAACAACCAAGCACGACAACTGCGCCGCCAGGAACAAGCGGAAGAAGAAAAAATCTTGCGCCATCTGACCGAACGAGTCGGCGAAGTCCAAGAAGATCTCGAACGGTTGCTCGCCGTGGTGACGGCGATCGATTTAGCCAGCGCCCGGGCGCGTTATTCTTTATGGCTGGAAGGCAATCCGCCGCGCTTTATCGACGAAGACGGCCCGGAAGCGGGGGAGGCGATCGTGCTGCGCCAACTGCGCCATCCCTTGCTCGTCTGGCAACACCGACACGAACACGGGGATCCGGTGGTGGCGATCGATGTCAAAATTGACCCGAAGGTGCGCGTCGTCGCCATTACCGGACCGAATACCGGGGGGAAAACGGTGACCTTGAAAACCCTGGGACTGGTGGCGCTGATGGCGAAAGTGGGGCTATTCGTCCCCGCGCGCGAACCTGTAGAATTGCCGTGGTTCGATGCAGTTCTCGCCGATATCGGAGACGAGCAATCCCTGGAACAGAGTTTATCCACCTTTTCCGGTCACATCCGTCGGATTACTCGTATTTGGGAAGCGATGAGCGATCGCTCCCTGGTGTTGCTCGATGAAGTGGGGGCGGGTACGGATCCGTCGGAAGGGAGTGCCTTGGCGATCGCCTTACTCCAGTCCCTGGCCGATCGCGTCCGTCTGTGCGTCGCCACGACCCACTACGGCGAACTCAAAGTTCTCAAATACGAAGACGAGCGCTTCGAGAATGCCTCGGTGGAATTCGACGATCGCACCTTGCAGCCGACCTACCGCTTGTTATGGGGGATTCCGGGACGCTCGAACGCGCTCTCCGTCGCCCGCCGCTTGGGACTCGCCGCAGAGATTATCGATCGCGCTTCGGCCCGGATCGCGCCGACGGGCAGCCAAGAGATCGACCGGGCGATCGCCGGGTTGGAAGACGAACGGCGACGCCAGGAAACCAAAGCGGAAGAAGCTGGGGAACTGCTCGCCGAAACCGAGCGTCTCTATCGCGAAGTGTCCGCCCGGGCCCAGTCGCTCCAAGATCGGGAACGACAATTGCAACAGTCGCAAGAAGAGGCCGTACGAGCGGCGATCGCCGAAGCAAAAGCTCAGATCGCCCGCACGATCCGCCGCCTGCAACAAGGCACCCCGACCGGACAAGAGGCGAACGCCGCTACTGCGGAAGTCGATGAGGTGGCGCGGCGCTATTTGCCGTCGCGACAGCAGAGCGCCCGCCGTCCGAAACCGGGATTTCGTCCCCAAGTGGGCGATCGCGTCCGCATTCCCCAAATCGGGCAAACCGGAGAAGTGCTCGCAGTCGAAGAGGGCGATCGCGAAGTGAGCGTTCGCTTTGGGATCATGAAAATGAATGTTTCCTTTGCGGAAATCGAATCTCTGGACGGAGAAAAGGTAGAAGCCCCGCCAAAAACGAAACCCCCCGCAGATCGCACCCGCTCGGCGCCGCCCGCACCGTCGCCGAGCGCCCCGACGGTGAGAACGAGTCGCAATACCCTCGATCTGCGCGGATCTCGGGTCGCCGACGCCGAACTCGAACTCGAACGGGCGATCGCCGAACAGATCCCTATCGGCGGAGCATTGTGGATCGTCCACGGCAAAGGGACGGGCAAACTCCGTCAGGGAGTCCACGAGTTCTTGAAACAACACGGCGCGATCGATCGCTACGAGTTGGCCGACCAAAAAGAAGGCGGCAGTGGGGTGACGGTGGCTTATCTCAAATGAGAGGCGAGCCGAGGAAGATAGAGGAAGTGCGAGGGTGCTGGAGACTGTTTTGAGGGGAGTTAGACGCGATGCGCTCAATTTTAAAAGGGGCGGCGAACGGCAAAAACGGCCAGAAAACGCCCGGTCAATTGTCTGCAACTTCCGCGATCCAACGGGAGGAATTGGCGCACGCCCAGCCTCCGTCCGCCTCCGAACTCGACAATATTAAAACCCATTTAGACCTGATCCTGCTGACGTTGGAATCTTTGGCCGGGATCGGGTCCGAGGCGATCCTGCGTGCCGCCGTGGAATTAAAACTCGAAGCGATGTTGATGGATCGGGTTTCCCTGTGGCGGCTGCGCCAGTCCAATCCCTTACGCAAAAGTCAGGGAGGACGCAAGAAATTAGATGTCGAGGAGGCGCGATCGCTCGTTTTGGCGATCTGCCATCTGGCCCGGGAACATCAAGAATTGATCCGCCGCGCCGTTGCCTTACTCGAACAACTCACCGAGCTCAACCGTGAACCCCACGAAGCTTCCCTGCTCGGTGACTATCTCGATAAGTTTTGCAATACCTATCAAGAACGGATGGAAGATGGAGAAGAAACTTCCCCGGATTATTTAAGTCATTTAGCTTTAAAATTATTAATCGACCTGCTGTTTTACAGTGGCTCTAACGGCCATCGCCATCTTTGGCTGGCCTTGATCGATCCCTCGTTGCCCGTCAAATAAGTGGGTTTCGTGTGGGTTGGGTGTCTTTTGTGTTTTTTTCTTTTAAAACAAGGCGATTTTCGATCGCGATCGAAATAACAGATTAAAAATCTTGAAAATCTTGAAAATCTTGAAAATTTTGAGAATTTTGAGAATCAAAAATATCAAAAACCTTCTCAAATCGACGATCGAGATAACAGTTAACCGAGCGTGTTTTTATCCCCAGTTCCTTTGCAATTCTTCCTTGGATTTCGAGAATATCTCCGCCCTCAATGGCGGCCAAGACCGTCCCCGAGGGCTGTATCCGGGGTTGGCAGGGGGGACTTGAGAGCTTGAGGGGCGTCCCCGATCGCGAGTGAGAATTGCTATAACAACCTTCAAGAGATGACTGACCTGTTTTTTACCGTAGAAAGTCGTGCCTCCCTAAACATCGAACGAGTCTTGAGTCTAGTTCCCCGATCGATTCGTTATTCGTTCTCCAACCTATCCTAATTTATGCCTTCGTTTAATTCGGTCTTGCGACGGTACACCCCCCCGACGTGTACGTTGGAAATTCGGGCGACGAGTTCGCCGTTGTCGCGGTGGGTCGGTCAACCTGTTGTCAAGAATGTGCACTTTCAATTGCGCTTCGACGCCCCGCAAATCCCCGAAGAGCAACAAGTCACCTTGCGCGGCGACGGCGACAGTCTCCAAGATCTTTATGAAGCAGTATCGACTTACGTGCGCGACTTCATAGGGCGATCGCCCGTCCCCGCCCAAGGTGGCGATGGGATTGCGGATTTAGTGCGGGGGGATGCGGGAGAAGATCCCTCACGAGAGGCGATCGCCCAGGGGAGTGCGGCGCCCCCGACCGAGGAGGAAGCCGCCGATCGCCATTTGGAACTCGTCCCGGAGGGGTCAGGGAGCGGCGATCCTCCTTTGCAGTCCCCGAGCGAACTCCCGGAGGAGCGGCGATCCTCCTTTGGAGTGGCCGAGCGATCGCAGATTTCCTTACATCCCAAGGGCTTGGTCGCCCACGAATTGCATTTGGGAGAATTGGCGACGGAAGAATCCGGTGCGGTGGTTCATCTCGGCACCTTACAACTATTCGATTTAGCCAGTGCTTTAGACAGTTATGCCAGCGAATTAACGGCGCTACCGGACTGGGGAGACACGAGCCGACGGCGCCCGTCCCCCGTCTGGTTGAGGGTCGCGGCGATCGCCTTACTAACGGTCGGCGTCGGCTCCGCGACGTGGTACGCGATCGAACGTCCCTTCGATCCCGTCGGGGAAACCGCCGGATCTCCCGTCCAGGACGCCGAAGAACCCGCGAGTTCGGAAACGATTTCTTCCCTGCCCTCACCTCCCGCGTCCCCGGGGACGACACCCGAGCAGACTCAACCGCCGACGACCTTTTCCAGTCCGATTCCGGTGCCTTCGGAGCAACCGAGCGCCCCACCGCCTCCGCCGATCGCCATGCCTCAACCCGCGCCCCAACTGGAGAGAACCCCAGAAGCGGCAGCACCGCCGGAAAACTTGGCCACCCGTCCGGCTCCTCGGGAAGGGCGTTCGCGCAGCGACTCCCCAGGAGGATCGCCTACACCGCCTCCAGACGCTACGGGAACGCCTCAAAATGGCGGGGGGGTGGAGTTACGCATCGAACCCGCACCGGAGTCCGACAGGGGGAATGCCTCGACCTCGGAATCGCGCCAAGGGCAAAGCCAGGGGCAAAGTTCGCCTCCCAATCCCCCTCGAATTTCAGGGGACCCGACGGTAGACCAGATCGGCAGTGCGCCGCCAACGCCCACCAGCGCCTCGCCGTCACCAGTCCGGGAGGAGCCTCCTCCCGTCCCCGATTTGAGCGAGGATGTGGCGGCGGTTCCGCCGGAAGAGTTTGAAGCGACGAGTGAGGCTGGGTCTGCGGAGGAAAATGCCCCGAATGACGCCGCCGCTTTCCCTCCGGCGCGATCGCCCTCGGGGCCGCCCCCGGTCTTTAACGAACCCTCTTCCGTCCGCGAAGCCCAGCAGTATTTTCAAGAACGCTGGCAACCGCCGTCCGGGTTCGAGCCGACGTTAGAATATCGGCTCAAGCTCAATGCCGACGGCTCGATCGCGGCGATCGACCCCCTGGGGGAAGCCTCGAAAACTCATATCGATATTACCGGGATTCCCTTACTCGGAGAACCATTTGTATCGCCGTGGGAGGGCGCCCCAAGCGGGCAGTTGCGCCTGGTTCTCAAGCCGGACGGGACTGTGGAAACGTTTTGGCAGTCGAGTGCCCGTTAAATGCCGGGTTCGGCAGCTTATTCCCCTTGAGGTTGGGCGGATTTGGGCTGCCAGTCCGGTTTGACGATTTGACGGGGACGGGCGATGACGAGGGAATCGTCGGGAACGTCTTCGACGATGGTGGATCCGGCGGCGATCGTTACGTTTTCGCCGATGCGAACCGGGGCGACTAAGACGCTGTTGGAGCCTGTTTTGGTGCCGCTTCCGATTTCGGTTCGGTGTTTTTGATAGCCGTCGTAGTTGGCGGTAATCGTTCCGGCGCCGACGTTGACGCGATCGCCCGTCGTGGTATCCCCGAGATAGGACAGGTGGGCGACGTTACTGCGATCTCCGAGGGTGGTATTTTTAATCTCGACAAAATTGCCGACCCGACATTCGCCCCCGATTTGGGCGCGACCGCGCAAGTGTCCGTAAGGACCGACCCGCGTTCCATCGCCGACCTCGCTGTCGGCAATTACGGAATAGAGAACGGTAACGTTTTCGCCGATGGTGCTGTTTTCGATTAAACTGCCCGGACCGATGCGACTCCCGGAACCGATTTTGGTCTGACCGCGCAAGTGGGTTTGCGGTTCGATGGTGACGTCGGTGCCGATTTCTACGGGATCGTCAATGGTGATGCTGTGGGGATCGACGAGGGTGACGCCAGCCGCCATCCACTTATCTTTAATCCGGGTTTGCAGGATTTCGTAAGCGGTGGCGAGTTGTTTGCGGTTGTTAATCCCGAGAATTTCTTGATAGTCTTCGACTTCGACGACGCGCACGGGCTTTAAGTAATTGACCGCATCGGTTAAATAATATTCCTGTTGGTCGTTTTCTGCTTTCAGTTTGGGCAGTACGTCGGCCAAATCGGGCCAGTGGAAACAGTACACTCCAGCGTTAATCCGCCGATTTTGCTTTTGCGCGTCGGTACAGTCTCGATCTTCGACGATTTGCTGCAGGTGATTTTGGCTGTCGCAAAAAACGCGCCCGTATCCTTGGGGATCGGGCATTTGGGCGGTCAGCAGGGTACAGGCGTTTTTCTGCTGTTTGTGGGTGGCGAGTAACGAGGCGATCGTACTCGGTCGCAATAGGGGTACGTCGCCGTTCAAGACGAGTAAGTCGCCTTGAAAGTCTTGTAAATGGGGAATGATTTGTTGGATGGCGTGACCCGTTCCCAACTGTTCTCGTTGTTCGACAAATTCGAGGTTGGCAATCGGTGCGAGGGCGCTTTGGATGGACTCGCTACGATAACCGACTACGATTAATCGCCGGGAAGGTTGGATTTGGGATAAGCTGTCTAGCACTCGTTCGACTAGCGATCGCCCACCTAAAGAATGCAAGACTTTAGGTAAGTTAGACTTCATACGAGTTCCGCGTCCGGCGGCTAAAATCGCTACTGCTACCATTCTTTTCTGAGCCGATCTACTTATGATTGACACTCCCCCGCCTCAAGTACGGGGGATTCTTAGTTCTACGATAGAACCTAGTGAAGCAGGTTTTCGCCAACAACCGTAGCGGTTTCCTCTCCCCAAGAATTTCTTGCCTCTAGGATGTTTCTCGCTGCCGAGGCGATCGCGCTCTAGGATCCATCCGCGCCCAAGGCGGATCCCAGCTAAACTATTCTGGGCGGGTTCCGGTGGGGGTGACCGTCAGGGGCAATCGGGTCGAATACTTTACCCGGTGGCAACCAGTGGACTGCGTTCGGACTCGGGAATTGCGGCGGCGTTTTGCAAGTGGATATTGCAAATAAAATCTTTAAAACTTTCAACTAGTTTCGGGTTGCGCCAGCCGCGTTCGACTTCTTCGTCGAGAATTTCTAAGGCTTTTTCGGGGGAAAAGGCTTGTTTATAAGGCCGTTCGCTGGTGAGGGCGTCGTAAATATCGAGCAGTTGAAAGACTTGGGCCATATAGGGAATCGCATCGCCTACGAGTCCGTCGGGATAGCCGCTTCCGTCCCAGCGTTCGTGGTGATGGCGCACGATCGGTCGGACGCCGCTCATGGTTCGCAGGGGTTGGCAGATTTTTTCGCCAATGAGTACGTGTTGTTTCATGATCGCCCATTCTTCGGCGTCGAATTTGCCTTTTTTGAGCAACACTGCATCGGGAATGCCGATTTTACCGATGTCGTGCAGGTATCCGGCCCATTCTAAATTGCGAATTTGCGGTCGTGACAGGTTGAGATACGTGCCGAAGGCGCGACCGAGGGCGACGAGTCGTTCGCAGTGGTCTCCGGTGTTGGGATCGCGGGTTTCGACGGTTTTGGCAATCGAAAAGAGGACTTTTTCGGCGTGGTCGAGGTCTTCGTTGAGTCGCTTTTGGCGCACTAGGGATTTAACCCGCGCCGAGAGTTCGAGGTGGTCGAAGGGTTTGGTGAGGAAGTCATCGCCGCCTGCTTCGATGCCTCGGATCCGCGATCGGCGATCGTTGAGGGCGGTAATGAAAATAATTGGAATTAACCGCGTCGATTCGTCTTGTTTGAGATGACGACAAACTTCAAACCCGTCCATTCCTGGCATCATCACGTCTAAGAGGATCAGATCGGGGTTGGTTTTTTTGATGCACTCAAGGGCCGCCGGACCGCTATCTGCTTCGAGCATTTCATAACCTTCGACAGATAATAATGCGACTGCGGTCATGCGACTGGCTTGATGGTCATCGACGACTAGTATTTTAGAACGCTCTGAATGGAGGGAGTTCACGGACAAACACCTTGCTTGCTCTATTGGTAATCGGTTTATATGGGTAATTTGGATCGGTTCTCCATCAAAATCGAGGTTTGAGTTTGAAAGAATAATTTCTTTTTTTTAGTTTTCTACCTCTATTTTGACATTATCGTCCATATTCATCCAATTTAGATCGGCTATCTTACTTAGGGTCTGTCATCAATTAAGAAAATTGACAAAAATAGTGAAATGTGTGTAGCCTGCTACCCGTTCACTCAAGATAGCTCAAAACCGGGATGAAACGGCGTTACGCTTTACGAGACGACCAATG